>CAWFQI010000007.1:0-501705 GCA_963817985.1 uncultured Acidimicrobiaceae bacterium
AGCGAGTCGAGGCGGAGGCCGGCGAACTCCCCCCCCCCCCGGTCCCGAGAAGACCTTCACGATCAAGGCCACCCCCACCAGCATCACCAAGAGGGCGGGCAGGAGGCGGCGGGCTCGGCGGGCCCAGAACTGTCCCAGGCGGACAGTGAGGCTCCTCGCCCACTCCCCGAGGAGGAGTGAGGTGATGAGGAACCCAGAGAGCACGAAGAAGACATCCACGCCGAGGAACCCCCCGGCGGCCACCGGCGCGCCACCGTGGTAGAGCATCACGCCGAGCACGGCCACGGCGCGGAGCCCGTCCAGAGCCGGGACATAGCTGAACACGATGGGACGACCCCGGCCGTGGCCGGAGTTGAACGGTGACCTGCGCTCCCGCCTGGGAGCGGTGTGGACGCCAGTACTCATCGGGTTGCCTGCCTCCACGCACGCCGGACCGGTGCGGCCTGGCCCCAGGGCCCGGCACGTCACTACCATCTTCGCAGGTCCAGGGGTCTTTACGCACACGCCAGCGGCCCAAAAAGGCCCGGCAAACCGTCCAGCCACGCCTAGGACCCGCCTGGGATGACCTCGAGTGGGGCCGAGGTCCCCCGGACGGGTGCGGCTACAGGCTCGGGGTGTAGCCCGCCGGCAGGCTGATCGACTTCTTCTCCAAGAACAGCTCAAGGCCGTCCTCGCCGAATCGCGCCCGACCCCGGAGGCCTTGTAGCCGCCGAAGGGCGAGGAGAAATCGATGGGTACGTTCGAGTTGACCATGTACGTGCCGGTTCGCACCTGGCGGGCCACCGCGAGGCCCCGTCGTTGTCCCCGGTGTAGACCCCTCCGCACAGTCCGTACTCCGAGTCGTTGGCGATGCGCACGGCGTCGGCCTCATCGTCGTAGGGAATGACCGAGAGCACCGGCCCGAAGATCTCCTCTTGGGCGATACGCATCGAGTTGTCGACGTCCACGAACACGGTGGGCTCGACGAACCAGCCCTTGTCGATCCCCTCGGGACGACCACCGCCGACCGCGACCTTGGCCCCTTCATCCTGCCCGATACGGATGTAGTTCTCGACCCGGTCACGCTGCCGCTCGGCCACCAGGGGACCCACTTCGGTGGCGGGGTCGAGGGCATCGCCCACCTTCATGGCGCGGACCTGCTCGACCAGGGCCTCGGTGACCTCGCTGTAGCGGTCCCGTGGGGCGAGGATCCTGGTGAGGGAGATACAGGCCTCGCCGTTGTTCATGATGGCGTTGGGAAGCAACAGCGGGATCGACTCGGCCAGGTCCACGTCATCGAGCAGGATGGCGGCTGACTTTCCTCCGAGCTCCAAGCTGACCCGCTTGAGGTTCTGTCCACAGGCCGCACCGATGGCCCGCCCAGGCCACGGTGGAGCCGGTGAACGACACCTTGTCGACACCGGGATGGCTCACCAGGTGAGCTCCGACCTCACGCCCGGCGGGCACCACGTTGAGCACGCCAGCGGGAAGACCGGCCTGGCGAAGTACTGGGCCAACACGTTGGCGTCCAGCGGAGTCTCCGGGGCCGGCTTGAACACCACGGTGCTCCCCGACAAAGAGCCGGGGCCAGCCTGGCGCAGGCCAGGAAGAGCGGGACGTTCCAGGGGGTGATGGCGGCCACGACGCCGACGGGCTCCTTGGACACCAGCACCGGTCCCATCAGCCCGTCCTTCACCGTGTCGAAGGCAAAGGTCGAGCTGAGGCCCACGTAGTAGTCAAGGATCATGGTGGGCATGAACACCTGGGCCAAGGTTCCCCACGAGATCGGTGAGCCCATCTCGTTCGAGATCAGTTCGGAGATGCCTTGCATGTCGTTGCGGATGGCGTCGGCCACCTTGGTCAGCACGGCCCCACGCTCCGCCGGGATCAGGCGCGGCCAGGGGCCGTGCTCGAAAGCTTCCCGGGCGGCGGCCACGGCCCGGTCCACGTCGGCCACCTGGGCCTCGGGGACCCGTCCGACCACCTCCTCGGTGGTGGGCGACACCCGTCGAACACGGCGGTCGACGACGGCTCGACCCACTCCCCCCCGATGAACAGGCGATCGTACGACTTCATTGCGTCCTCCCAGGCTCGAGACAGAAACGGGTTAGGCGGCCGAAACCTGACGGTGCACGTCGACGGCCGACCACGCTGACGAGGAAAATCGTAGCCGGATCGAACATCTGACGCACCGTCACCTCGAACCTGGCTACGCTCGCCAGGCACCCCGGTGCGGACGCGGATCGGCCCGCGACCGACTGTCGCTGACGACGACGGGCGGTGATGGCTGAACACCCGTGACGTTTGCGACCAGGAGGCTGCCAAATGCTCTCACCGCTGGATGACTATCCGGTCCACCAGATATCCGAACCGATGCGGTTCGTCGGGCCGTCGACCGCAATTTCTACGACCGCTACTACTTCAACATCCACGGCGCGGCCGACGTACACGGAACCGAGGACGAGCTGTTTGCCGTGATCGGAGTGGGCCAGTACCCGAACCTCAGCGTGGCAGACGCCTTTGTTTCGGTGATGTGGGGAGGCGACCACCGGGTCGTCCGGTCGTCCAAGACCCTCGGGGCCGATCGGATGGACGCCTCGGTGGGCCCGATTCGTGTCGAGGTGGTGAAGGGCCTCGGCAGGTCCGGTCATTGTGGGGCCCAACGAGTGGGGAATCGAGTTGGACGCCGTCTACGACGGATTCTCCCAAGCCCACCTCGAGTCTCGTCACTTCGACCGTCAGTTCTCCAGGGTGACCTTCGACTCGACCCGGTTCGCCCAGCTGGGCTCCTGGACAGGGACCCTGACCGTCGGCGACCGCCAGCTGTCGTTGACCCCGGACCGCTTCTGGGGCTGCCGTGACCGCTCGTGGGGCGTACGCCCGGTGGGTGAGCCCGAGCCCCCCGGTATTCGGGCCACCGAGACTGGGGCTGGCTTCTTCTGGATCTATGCGCCCGTCCGGTTCGAGGACCACGCCATCGTCACCATCATTCAGGAACGTTCGAACGGCGAGCGCATCATGCAGGACGCCCACCGGGTGTTCCCCATCGGGTCGGGACGCGAGGCCGAGTGGCTCGGCCGTCCCGAGCACGAGCTCCGCTTTGCCCCCGGCTCACGGTCGGTGACCGGCGCCACCCTCACCTACTACGGAGCCCGGGGCAAGAAGACGGCCGAGATCGAGGTCGAGACGCAACTGGCCTTTCCGCTGCTGCTCGGCAGTGGCTACGGGCTCCAGCCCGATTGGAAGCACGGGATGTACCAAGGGGAGCTCGTGGTCCAGGGCCAGAGCGTGCCCCCGGCCGACCCGTCCTATTCGACCTGGGCCTTGACGGAGTACCCGGCCACATTCTCCTATGACGGCCAGGTCGGCTACGGCATGTTCGAGAACGCCGTGATGGGCCCCCACGAGCAGTACGGGTTCAGCGGCTGGGAGTGAGGCGCCGGTCGATACCGTCCCAGTGGCACCGCGCTGCGCACCATGCCCACAGGTCGGCGCGGCCACGGCGAAGGCGTCCCCACTCAGGTGGTCCACGGGACCTTGTGCTCCCACGGGGCCGGCGGTCCAACCAGAACCGACCAGTGGCCGTGGCCGCCTCGGGGGCCGAGGCCAGCCACACGGCCGTGTCGGCCCCCTGGTCCGGCGTGCGCAGGATCGGGCCCATACCTTGGCGAAGCCCGGCAGCCCACTGCGGATCCCGGGGGTATGGGCCCAGCCTGGATGCATGGCATTGAACACCACGCCCGTGCCGTCGAGGCGGCGACCCACTCGTGCATGAGCACCAACTGAGCCCGCTTGACCTTGGCATAGGCCACGGTGCCGTCGTACTCGTCCGGGCCCATCTCGAGGGTGGCGAGGTCGAACCTCTGGGTGTACATCCCTCCGACGAGACCTGGATGACCCGTGAGGGGATGGCGGCGCGCAGCCGCTCGAGCAGCAGCCCGGTGAGGAGGAACGGGGCTACCAACTGGGTGGCCACGGTGACCTCGGTACCCTCGTCGGTCACCGTGTACCGACCGGTGAGTGCCCCGGCGTTGTGGACCAGCACGTCCAGGTGGTCATGGTGGGCGATGAACTGGTCGGCCAGGGCTCGGACGTCATCGAGTCTGCTCATGTCGGCCAACAGGAAGTCCACGTCGCTTCCGGGCGCAGCGTCGGTAATGGCTGCCTTGGCTTGAAGGGCCCGGTCCCGACTCCGGGCCGTGAATCGGACGGTGGCACCTCGACGGGCCACGCCGATCGCCGTGGCGAGGCCCAGACCCGAAGTCGCACCGGTGACGAGCACCACTGCCCCGTCCATCGCCGGAGGTTGGGTCCATCGAGCCAGACGGCTGCGCACCTCGGGTCCGATGGAGGAGAAGCTGCCCACTACGGTCGCTTCCAGGGCCTCATCGACCAATCGGGCCGGCAGCCCACCGAACGGACCAGACGCCGGTTAAGGTCTGGCCGGGGCACCGAGCACCTCCCGGAGCCCGCCGAGGCCCCGGTCCCCGATGCCGCGGAACACCGGGCTTAACAAACGTTGCAGTGAGCGAGCGGGCCGAGCAGCGTGAGGTCGGCGTCGTAGGTGAGGATGGACCCGCCACCGGGTCTCGGGACCACGGTGACGGTGTCCTCGGAGCGCACCGAGGCGCTTTCGGCCAACAGGACGACCCGGTGCGGACGTTCGTAGGAGACCACGCGGTAGTCGAGCGGAAAGGTCCTCGACGAGAACTTCACCTGCAATCGGAACGAGCTGCCGAGACCCACCGGGCCCCCGTCCAACCGCTCAGCCCCGGCCACACCGGGATCCCAGTGGCCTGCGTTGGAAAACTCGGCCAGATAGTCGAATGTCTCCTCGGCCGATCGTTCAGAGACGACGGTTCCGCGGTAGCGGGACATCGCTGGTCCTTCCGTCTGCGCCGACTCACCCGGCTGCACGACCCCTTAGGGCCAATATACTGGGAGTTCTCCCACGCCATACCGAGCTCATCCAAGCCCGGGCGTTGCTCCGAACACCTACTGTCGGGTCGACGAACAACTGAGGAGCTGTCCACATCCATGAGGATCGCCATCGTGGGAACAGGCGTTTCCGGCCTGGTCTGTGCCCATCTGCTGAGCAGGCGTCATGACGTCACGGTGTTCGAGGCGGATGGTCGGCCCGGGGGCCACGCCCACACCGTGCGCATCGACTTGGCCGACGAGACCCACGAGGTGGATACCGGGTTCCTGGTCTACAACGAACGGAACTATCCGGGCCTCGTGCGGCTGTTCGACCAGCTCGGAGTAGCCACCAAGTCCAGCGACATGAGTTTCAGCGTCTCGGATGACTTGAGCGGTGTCGAATGGCGGGGTACCTCGCTCACCACGCTGTTCGCCCAACGACGCAACGCCCTGCGCCCGGCATTCCTACGCATGCTCTCCGATGTCGTTCGGTTCAACCGGGTGGCCCGAGCACTCCTCACTGACGACCATCCCACCGACCAGTCACTGGCCGAACTGCTGGCCGCCGGGCACTGGTCTTCCCGGTTCATCGAGTGGTATCTGATACCGATGGGTTCGTCCATCTGGTCGGCCGACCCCCAGTCCCTCCTCGACATGCCCGCAGTCACCTTTGCCCGCTTCTTCGACAACCACGGGCTCCTCAACTACGGCGACCAGCCCTCGTGGCGGACAGTGGACGGTGGCTCGCGGCGCTACGTCGAGGCCATACTCGCGCCCCTGGGTGGCGCCGTTCGCCTGTCCTCGCCCGTGGCCAAGGTCACCCGGCGAGATGATGGCGTGGAGCTCCACACCGACATGGGTCCAGAACGCTTCGACCATGTGGTGCTGGCCACGCACAGCGACCAGGCGCTCCGGATACTCTCCGACCCGTCCGTCCCTGAGCGGGAGGTGCTCGGTGCCATCCGCTACCAGCCCAACCGAGCCACGCTCCATACCGACGAACGGTTGCTCCCGAAGTGCCGGCGGGCTTGGGCCAGCTGGAACTACCACCGTCTGGCCGATCAGCCCAGGCTGGCCACCCTCACCTACCGACTGGCCAGCCTGCAGGGAATCGAGTCGGCCCACGAGATCCTGGTCACCCTGAACCGGGACGATGCCATCCGTGAGGACAAGGTGGTGGCCACCTTCGACTACGCCCACCCGGTGCTCGACGTCCAGGCCATCGTCGCACAGCGCCGCCATGAGGAGCTGAACGGCTACCGCGGCACCTGGTTCTGTGGCGCCTACTGGGGCTACGGCTTCCACGAGGACGGCGTCCAGAGTGCCCTCACTGTCTGTCGACGCTTGGCCGGCGAAGACCTGTGACCCAGCGGCTCGGGGAGCAGGGCCACGACGCCCGGTGCTTCCGTTCGCTCCCACCGGCAGCACCGGTCCCACCCTCCGCAGCGGGATCTACGAAGGTACCGTCGTCCACCACCGCTACCAGCCCGTCGAGCACCGATTTTCATACCCCATCACCATGACCATGCTCGACCTCGCCGAGGTGTCAGCGGTCTGCAGACGCCATCCCCTCTGGTCTGACGAACGGGCCAACGTGGTGTCGTTCCGACGGGCCGACTACCTGGGTGATCCGGCCATGCCTCTCGACCAGTCGGTGAGGGACCTGGTGGAATCGAAGACGGGGCACCGACCGAGCGGACCGGTGGCCCTGTTGACCCAGGTGCGCACCTGGGGCTGGCTGTTCAACCCCATCAGCGTCTACTACTGCTTCACCCCGGACGGAGCGGAGGTGGAGACCACAGTGGTCGAGGTCACCAACACCCCGTGGCACGAGCGGACCACCTACGTGCTGCCTGCGCCCGGTACCCATCTGGTGGCCAAGCAGCTCCATGTGTCACCCTTCCTCCCCATGGACCTCACCCACCGATTCATCATCGGAGCTCCGGGCGAGCGTCTCGTGCTCGGCGTCGACGACCTGAAAGACGGCAGCCGGGTGTTCGCCGCGTCCATGGTGCTCCACCGTCGGCCCGCCGACCGGCGGTCACTCAGCCGGGTCCTGTGGCGCTACCCGTTGATGACCATGCGGGTATCGTGGGGCATCTACCGCCAGGCCCTGGCCCTGCGCCGTAAAGGCGTACCGTTCCATGCCCATCCGGCGGCCGCCGAGACGGGAGACGCCGGGGTCGTCGCCGCACAAGGCAACCGATGAGGGCCCTGCGCGAACCGTTGGCCGCCGCCTTCCTCCGGTACATGGCCTCACATCTGCAGGGCGGGTCACTCACGATCGTCGACGATCACGGCACCCACCGATTCGGGTCGGGCCTGCCCCAGGCGGCGATGGTCATCCACGATCCGTCCGTCTATCCGATCGTCCTGTCCGAAGGATCGGTGGGGTTCGGCCGAACCTACGCCGATGGCCTGTGGGACTGCGACGACCTCGTCTCGTTGGTGAGAGTCCTCTCGGTCGGGCTCCGACCGGTGACGGCGGTCCAGGACCGCGTTGGCCAATGGTGGGGATCGGCCACGGACTGGTTCCGACGCCTGAGCCCTCCGGGCCCCCAGGACGATCGGGACAACATCCACTCTCACTACGACCTCTCGAACGAGTTTTTCGCGCTCATGCTCGATGAGACCATGATGTATTCGTCGGCCATCTTCGTGGACCCGGAGATGAGCCTGGGCGATGCCCAGCGGTGCAAGTTGGACCGGCTGTGCACCAAGCTGGGCCTGACCCCGTCGGACCACGTCGTGGAGATCGGTACCGGGTGGGGTGGATTCGCCGTCCACGCCGCATCGAACTACGGGTGCCGGGTCACCACCACGACCATCTCCGAAGCCCAGTTCCAGTTCGCCTCCAAACGGGTGGCAGGCGCCGGCCTGAGCGATCGGGTGACCGTCCTCGACCGGGACTACCGGGACCTCACCGGCACCTTCGACAAGCTGGTTTCGATCGAGATGATCGAGGCGGTCGACTGGCGCCATCACGACACGTTCTTCCGTACGTGTGCCTCCTTGTTGCACGATGGAGGCCTGATGGCCCTCCAGGCCATCACGGTGGACGACAGGAGCTACGAGCGAGCCAAGAACGGGACCGACTTCATCAGTGAGCTGATCTTTCCTGGTGGCTGCATCCCCTCCGTCGAGGCCATCACCCGCTCGTTACGCCGGGCCACGCCGATGACCGTGGTCGATCTCGAGGACATTGGCCGCCACTACGTGGAGACGCTGCAGCGCTGGTACGAAAACGTGGACCGTCACCGTGTCGAGATCGGCGCACTGGGGCTCGATGCCCGGTTCCAGCGCCTCTGGGACCTGTACCTCTGCTACTGCGCCGGGGCATTCGCTGAGCGCCATATCAGCGATGTCCAGATGGTGATGGCCATGCCGGACTGGGCCGCCCCCATGGCGGTCCGCACGTAGCGGCACCGGGCCGCCGCCCTGCTCTAGGAGACTGTGCGAATGGAATCGGGCTCCCAGAAGGCCCGCAACGAGGCGATCTTGTCGTCCGAGGAGCGCCGGTAGATGTAGATGCCGTCCACCTCGACCGCGGTCCCACCGGCGAAGGTGATCCGGATCACCCCCACGTTGGCCGCTTCCTCACCACACAGGAAGGACTGCCGGATGGCGAATGTGATCGACTCGTTGGCTGCGATCACGGTGTCGTAGAAGGCGGCGATGGCCTCCCGGCCCCGGTGGCCCCGACCTTCGGGATCGAAGGCCGACGGACCGATGGGATCCTCCACCGTCCCGTCCTCGGCGAACAACGCCAACCACCCCTCGCGGTCGCGTGCCTCGACTGCGGCCATCGAGGCCTGGCCCAGCTCCCGGGCCGTGGTCACGAGGCGGCCTTGGCAATGACGTCGTCGGCAAAGCGGCGCAGGTTGTCCAGCTTGGTCTGGAGTACTTCGGTGTCCGGCCCCACCGCATAGGGCCATCGGAAACCCACGATGACGTCGGTCACGCCCTGCTCCTCCAGACGGCGGATACCGTCGACCGTGTAGGCGTCGAGAGAGATGACGTGGACCTCGAAGGGCCGGTCGGCCGTCCCCTCCTCCTCGCGTAGCTGCCCGAGACGCTCCAACAGTCCCGGAAGGTCCTCGGGGTCACCACCCCCATGCAGCCAGCCGTCCGAGCGCGCCGCCCGGCGCAGGGCCGGTGTGGCGTGCCCTCCCACCAGGATGGGGAGGGGCTCGGTAGGGGTAGGACTGATCTTGACCGACGGCAGGTCGTAGACCTCCCCGTGGTACTCGAAGTAGCCACCGGCCGCGAGACCCTGCACGATGGCCATGGCTTCGTCCATGCGGCGGCCCCGGCCCTCCCAGGGGACATCCACCAACTCGTAGTCCTCGGGCCACGGGCTGGAGCCCACCCCGAGCGACAGCCGGTTGTTGGTCATGACCGCCACCGAACTGGCCTGCTTGGCCACGAGAAGTGGGTGGCGCATGGGGAGCTTCAGGACGAAGGTAATGAAACGAAGCCGTTCGGTGACGACGCCGAGGGCGGGAATGAGCGAGAACGGCTCGATGAAGGGCTTGTCCTCTAAGAACTCCCGGGTGTGGTCGGGTGAGAAGGGGTACGTCGAGTCCGACTCCTCCGGATAGCAGAGACTGTCAGGTATGACCATGCCGTCATAGCCGGCTTCCTCTGCAGCCTGGGCCAGGGGCACGTAGAACGATGGGTCCACCATGGATTCGGCATAGGAGAACCGCATCGGTCAGGCCTCCCACTCCACGTGGGCCCGCAATGCCCCATCCTCGGATGTCCAGCCCTTGGTGGCGGCATATTGGACCATCCCGCTGAACCCGTCGTCCCAGGATGGGTCGAGCGGTGACCCATCCACCTTGGCGGCATCGACCGCCAGCCGTCGCACGGCGGCTGTGGGGACCAGCACGTCGCCGTCGGGTCCGACCGTTCCCACCTCGTGGACCCGCAGAGCTGCGCTGAGGGCGCCGAGCGCCCCTTCGGCAGGGCCGTCCTCAGGGCTCACTAGCAGCGCCTGCACCGAGAATCGCTCCAGGTCCTCGTGCTGACGAAGCACGACGTCACCGGTAGAAAGATCGACCACTAACTCCATCCGCACCCCTGCTCCTCGCTCGTGCCGACACTGCTCCGGACCCTACCAAGTTCAACCACCCCGGAAACGCACGTCAGCTAGGTGCGGTGGCCGGAACCCCATGTGCCTTCAGACGCTCGGCGACCCACGAAATGCCGTCGGGTTTGGCCATCTGGTCAGGCCACCCCGCCAGGACGGCTTCGACCTCGTCGAGGGTGGCGACGTAGCCCACCACCATCACAAGGACCCGGTCCAGGGGCATCTCTTCTACCTCGGTGTCGCCGAAGGGTGTCCATGAGTCGGCCTCGGGAACGAGCTCCAACATGATGTACAACTCACCGGTGTCCTCCACCCAGCTCAGCTCGTAGCGGCTTCCCTTGGCATCGAACCAGTTTGTACCCAGCTCGACCTCGGCCGACTGTCGGCGGCGTTCGTCGCTGCTGTAGAACTCCTCGATATCCATGGCTCTCCTCGTAGGGGATGGTCGACCGTGAACCGTTCGCCGGCGGAGCGGGGACCCCGGCGGCCGTGGAAGCAACGAAGGCCCGGGCGGCCTCCTGGCACCGGACGGCCCGAGCCGCATTCGACCACGGTCTGGTCGAGGCACAGTATCGCAGGCACTCAGGTGGGGTTGTAGCAGTTGAACATCCAGCGAACGCCGAACCGGTCCGCGCAGGTGCCCCAGTACGCACCCCAGGGCATGTCCTGGAGTCCGAAAAGATCGCTCCCGCCCTCGGAGAGTTCTTGGAACAGGCGCTCCGTCTCGTTCCTGTCCTCCAATTCGAGGTTGATCGTCACGTTGTTCCCGGTGCGCAGCTGATGTCCCTGGGACTCCAACATGTCGGTCCCCATGAGGACATGACCACCGAGAATCGGAAGTTCGACGTGCATGACCAGGTCGAGTTCGGCTTCGGGCAACGACGGCATGTTCGGATCGGTGGGCATGTCCCGAATCCGAGAGATCGGTGCCAAGAACTCGGTCCCGAACACGGTTTGGTAGAAGAGGAACGCCTCTTCGGTCTGACCCATGAAATTCAGATAGGTGCTGACTCGGAGCATGGTGTGTCCTTTCGTTGGGGCGAGGTGTCCGCCACATAGTGGTGCAGATCCACAGATGACGGTCGACCGAACCTGAGACTGGGAGCGACCGTCTCTCCCTTTGACGGTTCGACCATCGGAATTTCATCGCCTGGGGTGGACCAAAACGCTCGGGCCGGCCCTTGACGCCGCGAGATCAACTGTGTTTCCTGGTTCGATGTACACACCGCAGCACTTCGCCGAGACCGATCCGTCTGTGCTCCGGGATACGGTACGCCAGATCCGGGCAGGAGAGCTGATCACTTACGGTTCTGACGGCATCGAGGCGTCCTATCTTCCCCTGCTCATCTCCGATGACGCCACGCTCGTCACTGGTCATCTGGCCAAGGCCAATGGCCAGTGGAGGAGGGCGGATCTTTCCGTGTCGGCGTTGGTCAGCTGGGTGGGTCCGTCTGCCTACGTCTCTCCCCGCTACTACCCCTCAAAGGACGAAGGGGGACGCGTGGTGCCGACCTGGAACTACATCGCCGTAGAAGCAAAGGGCACGCTCATCCTCCATGAGGACGACGAGTGGAAGCGGCGGCACGTCGAGTCCCTCACTACCGTGCACGAAGGCGGGCACGCATCGTCTTGGTCGGTCGCTGACGCTCCCGACGATTACATCGCCGGCATGATCAAGGCCATCGTGGGACTCGAGGTGCAGCTCACGTCCTTGGCAGGCAAATGGAAACTGTCCCAGAACCGGTCGCCGGCAGATCTGGCTGGCGTCATCGCCGGCCTGAATCGGGACGGCGGCACGGCCAGCGAGGCCGCAGTGGCGGCAGAGATGGCACCGTTTGCCGCTCGAACCGTTGATTGACCAAAGGCCCACATCTGGTCACGTTGGAGGTCAGGCCCCGCTCGTCACCCAAGGGCCTCGAGTTAGGGACGGCGCTGAATGAAGATGTCAATCCGCGTGATCAAATTGCCGTCGTTGGTCTCGAAGAGCAGAACCTCGCGCGTCACATCCATGGATCCGTTCAGTTCCATGGACTCTGTTAGCTCCACGATCACTAACGAACCGGACGAAAGCACCCGAGAAACGGTCAGGTTGTAGCTGATCAGTGTGGGAAGCAGCGAAGCCAGAAAGTCGACATACGGAGCACGTTGCGAATAGGTGTCGCCGAAGGGCCCGACGCGAACGACGTCAGGGTCCAAACACTCGGCCATGGTCTCCCAGTCGTGCGCAACCATGCAGTCGAGGTAGCGACGAATCACTGACTCGGCGTTGACGTTGGCATGCGCGCTCACCACTGGGCGAAACCTACCCCACGACACCCCGGATCGCGGGTGCCGCCATTGAGGTGCAACCTCTGCGATCTTCGACGGCGGCCAAGCGGAAGGCATCGGCGCCAAGAGCTCAAGGGTCACTTACCCCTGACACGATCGGCCCTGTGCGAAGGAGCGAACGGTTCACATGATTTTTGATACACGAATTTCAGTTCGTGGGGCAGGCAGGGATCGAACCTGCGACCGAGGGATTATGAGTCCCCTGCTCTGACCACTGAGCTACTGCCCCGCGTGTCCCGACCGAAGCGACATGCCACGCCGCCGTTGAGAAGAACGAGCTGAGTCAGGACACCCGCTCTGATCCCGACGGTGAGCGTACAGCGTAGGCAGAATCTTGACGGGAAGGGAATGCGTGACCATGCGTGACCCACGGTGCGCCTCAGTGAGTACAAAGCTCACTTGAGGCCCCATCACAGAGGGTCCGGCCTTAGGAATCGTCCTCGAACGAGGCCCGGAGCTTGGCCAAGCTCGACGCCAGCAATCGGGAGACGTGCATCTGGCTCAGCCCCACCCGGTCGGCGATCTCCGACTGGGTCAAGCCGTCGACAAAACGGAGGTTGATGATGGTCCGGTCACGCTCGGACAGATCGGCGAGCGAGAGGGCGAGGAGGAGGCGGTCATCCGTGCCTGCGTAGCCGGAATCGACCTCACCGAGTCGATTCGACAACGTGCCTTCCTGGCGATCGGGCGCATCGATCGACGTGGTCCGATAGTGCTGACCGGCCTCCATTGCCTCAAGGACAGATTCTTCGCTCGCGTCGACAATCTCCGCAATCTCGGCAACTGTCGGCGGTCTTCCCAAGCGCTGTGTCAACGTTTCGATCGAGGGACCGAGGGCCAAGTACAGCTCTTGAATTCGCCGGGGGGCACGAATGGCCCAACCCTTGTCCCGAAAATGGCGCTTCAGCTCACCGATGATCGTCCGCGTGGCAAAGGTGCTGAACTCAACACCACGTTCGGCATCAAACCGATCGACCGATTTGACCAGGCCCATGGATGCCACCTGCACGAGATCGTCGTAGGGCTCACCTCTGTTGGTGAAGCGCCGGGCGAGTTGGTGTGCCAGCCCGAGGTGTTCTTCTACCAGCTTGTTCCGGAGACGCTCATCGCGGCTGTCGGCGAACTCCGCGAACGTTTGCCGCACTGCCGCAGGATTGCGAGACGCCGGCGTCATGAGCCTTCGTGCCGAAGGCTCCGTTTACGCAACCACACTCGACGTTGTCCGTTGCCATTCTCCTCACCGTGCTCGTCAACGAGTGCATCAAGTATGAGGATCGACAGATCACGCTCCCCGTACTCAGCCCCGTTCACGGCTGGTGCTTCGCCAGGCTCATCCAAGACACAGACCACCTCAACGTGGCCATCCTCGCTTGTGAAGGTCAGGTTCAGTCGGCCGACCTCGGAACCGTTGACGATGGAGATGCACAGTTCGTCCACCGCCAGTCGAAGGTCTTCGACCTCTTCGACATTGAACCCAGCCCTTGACGCCACGGTGGCGGCAGTAAGCCGAGCTAGGACCACGAGGTCCGACTGCACGGGAATGGTCAGCTCAACGGGCTCACTCATCAGGAGCTCGCTTCGTGTGGGGCGGAGACCTGGGTCATTGGCCGACCGCCTCATCCACGGTGGGAAAGATTTCGAAGAGCTCGGTGAGCCCGGTGATCTCGAAGATCTTGACCAGCCGAGGTTCTTTCAGGACCAGCCGAAGACTGCGACCGAGAGCCTCACCGCGCTCCCGAGCACCGATCAACACGCCGAGGGCCGTGGAATCGAGAAAGGTGACGGCGAGGAGGTCCACGATGACTGTCCCGTCGCTGCCGTCTACGGCTTCGTACAACTGCTCACGGAGCACGGGAGCGGTGGCCACGTCGACCTCACCAGAGACGGCAATACGGACGACTCCGTCCACATCATGTCTGGTTACTCCAAACGCCTCGTCCACAGCAGCCCTCTCTCGTCCGAACCCACCGGAATTTTGCAAGGTGATGGTCATGGTTTGCCAGCTAGCAAGTGCACTCGGAGAATCAGTGGTCCCGCTCGTGCTCTCGGCATGTCACGTGCTTGCTGCGCCAGATTCACCGTTTATGGGAGACCAGGTCTCCTGGCATCATGCTAGACGCGGACGGCTTCGGGCCTGGACCTGGCTCAATCTGACCCATCGAGCACTCCATCAATTCCCGGATTCCATCTCGTCGAACGATCGTGGATCGAGGTGCTGAGGCTCTCAGAGAATTCGGCCAGCTTGCGTACGACGGTGTTAGACGGCGGATCCGGCAGAGTGGTCTGGTGAGTGCTTACCTCCTCGATGCTCGACCGGAGGGCAGCGGCGTCCTCCGGCTTCAACCGTGCCACCAGATTGAAGAGTTCACTATCTTCGTGAGCAAGGAGCGTTCGCAACGACTGCGTCATCGAATCGATGTCTGCTTCCAATCCCCCGGCATCACTCACGTGCGCGTTTATTGGCTCAACGCCTCGCATGTCACTACGGACTGCAGCAATCGCTTTTCGCGTCTCGGCCAGCAGATCGAGACCGTGCTCCACCGCGGCTCTGCATCCCCAACGAGTCCACAATCTGTGGATAGAACGCGTCAGCTAACACATTTTCGTAGCGTGCGGCCACGAGGGCGGTGGCGAGGGCTAGATCGGCTCGCTCGACGGCAACGGTGGCTCGCTCGAGTGCATCCAGGCAACGGATCAGCAGACCTCGTTCGTCCGACAACGCACCCAGCGGACCATTCGAGTCGTCCATGGTCGGTCGATACCCCCGAGATGGCTGTCCAAACATCAGGCCCGCCACTCTTCAGGCCCGGCAGCAGACGCTCCCGATGCCGCCTGGATGCGGGCCAGCCGTGATCGGCGGCGGTGACACCCAGACGATGTGTACCCCGGGGCGCCGTGTCGGTCATGTGACCAGGGGCTTCGGTTGCCGTGACGACCCTTGCCTGCCACTATTGGCGGCCATGCCGCAAAGACCTGAAGCACACGGCGAGGGTCCTGCGTGACGCCATCAACCCCCGCGCACACCTCCCGCGAGGCATCTCCATCGCCTGGGCCGACAACTGAGGGTGGCGATGGCCCGACAGCCGGGGAGGGCATGAGTCCGCGACGGGCCACCCTGATCGTCACTCTGATCGGAGTGCTCATCACCGTGTCCGTCTCCTGGACGGCATGGACGCTCAACCGGCACAACGAGCACAGGCTTCTCGAGGTTCAGACCCGCCAGGCGGCCGAGGTGCTCAGTTCAACGATTCTCACGCTTCGCGACCCGCTGGAGACTGAGCTCCAGGTGGCGTCGGCAACCGGCGGCGGCACCCAGCAGTTCGAACAGTTCGGTGCCAGCAGCGTGGGAGCCGGTCGGCCCTTTGCATCGGCCATCCTCTGGAAGCGAGTGGGAACCTCGTGGATCCCACTCTCTACAGTTGGACAACAACCCCTACTGTCGCCTGCATCTGCCGAAGTACGTGCCTTACTCGACAAGTCCGTCGACAGCCCAACCTTCGTGGTGAAGTCCATACACGGAGAAGGTGTGCAGAGAATCAGCTACACCATCGCCAGCGGCGACGACCCAACACTTGCCATCTACGCCGAACGGGCCATTCCGGCCAATCGAGAGGTACCGGTAGAGAACGGCTCGGCGTTCTCCGACCTGAACTACGCAACGTATCTTGGACCCACCACCAACCTCGCCGCCCTGGCCACCACCGACCTTCCGCTCAGCGACCTGCCTGTTTCCGGCGACACGGTTCGCGTCTCTATCCCGTTCGGCAACTCCTCGGTAACCCTCGTGACTTCCCCACGAGGTGCGCTCGGCGGCACCTTGGGGGGAGCACTCCCATGGATCTTCCTCATAGGCGGTGCTGCACTGACCGGGGCTACAGCATTCGTGACTTATCTGCTGGTCAGCCGGCGCCGCAAGGCCTGGCGGGACTCGAGCACCATTGCCGACCTGTACCTCCAGCTCGACGAACTCTACGGTGAGCAGCGATCGATCTCGGAGACGCTTCAACAGGCGCTGCTACCCCAGCAGAATCCCCCAATCCCCAATTTAGAGATCGCTTCGCGGTATCTGGCTGGGGCCAACGGCGTAGAGATTGGCGGGGACTGGTTCAGCATCATCGATCTTGGGCAGCGCCGCTTCGCCTTTGCCGTTGGCGACGTGTCCGGCAAGGGAGTGGGCGCAGCAGCGATCATGGCCCGACTCCGCTTCACGGTTCGGGCCTACCTCACCGAGGGGCATCCCCCCGAGGTGGTTCTCGGCATGTGTTCCCGACAGCTCAGTGTCAACAGGGACGGGCACCTCGCCACCGTGTTGGTAGGTGTCGGCGACGTGGATTCCGGCGTGATCACCGTGGCCAACGCCGGACATCTCAATCCACTCGTCGTGTCCACCGGTGGTGCGGACTTCACGCGAACCGTCGTCGGACTTCCCCTCGGGGTGGCCGCCACGTCGTATACCTCGAGCACCATCCCGCTTGAACCAGGGTCGGCGCTCGTCATCTACACCGACGGGCTGGTGGAACGGCGAGGCGAGACCATCGACGCCGGCCTGGAACGACTGGCGCGGGCCATAGCTGACACTCCTGGCCCCCTCGACCAACTCCTGAGCGCAATCACCGACCCGGCCCACGGAGGCGGTTCCGACGACGACATCGCCATTCTGGCCTTTCGCTGGGCGCCTCCGAACTGAACCTTGGAGCTGAGGCTTCAGAACTTGCGTACCGGAGTTGCTTCTGTTTCCCCAGACGACGGCGGGCGCGAACGCCAGTTCGACAGGCGGGAACCGCCGGCTATCACTCCGGGTGCGTCGCGATTCTCTGTCGAATGGCGAGGGGATGGGCCCAAAGACTGGTCAGGGCGGCATGAAGGACCTCTCCAGCACGCGGGCTCGAGACCGAGCCCATGAGCTGGAGCTCCAAGGGGATCAGACACTCCCGCTGGAGCTGTTCGATCCAAACGAACCGCCCCCCGGAGAGGCCAATCAGCTCACGGAGCACCTGGTAGCGGAGAAGTGACCACGGGTCCCGGGGTCGATACCTTCCGAGCCTCAGCTCGGATTCATGCTCTCGGAGCAGGATCTGCGGTCGGCCGTGGGCGAGGAAGTTCATGTGTGCCCAGGCCGGCACACCTCCAACCTTCCAGTGCATGGTCCTCGTGGCGTGCCCGGTCAGAAAGGCCGACGACTCGGCCACCAGGGCGAGTTGATCCCTCCTGAGGACGCGCTTCGATCCAACCGACCATTGCATAGATCCACCCACTTTCCAGAGGCGCTATGTCCCGGCTGTCGGGACTGCCAAACCCCCCTCATTCGTTCTGGTCACGCTCTGCGTCGAGGCCGTTCCTGGGACACGGGGGTGAACCGCTAGCGTGGCTATCGCTAGCCATACCCCCAACCACCAGGTAAATTTCCATGGAGTGCGGGAGTCAGCCGATCCGAGCCACGAGGAGGTCTGTGACGTGACCACAGCGTCGACACCCTGGAGTGCCGACCAACGGCTCGGCGGCGACTCCTCACGCAGGTACGACCAGCAAGGCTCGTCGTCGGCACCGTCGAGTTCGCCGATCACTTCCCATGGCGACGAGATGTTGGCGTGGTGATCGCCGATCAGCCGGACATGGTGGTCACGGTGCTGGCCGACGACCCCGGGTCCCCTGTGATCGCACTGGCCGGGGAGTTGGATCTCGCCAGTGTGGAGGCGACCCGGGCCGGCATCGAACCGGTCCTGGAGCACCGACCGGCACAGGTGACCTTCGACCTGGAGAAGCTGACCTTCATGGACAGCTCGGGCATCGCCCTACTCGTCCAGGTCTCGAACGACATCGAAACGGTGACGTTGACTCACGTCCCTCCCATTGTGCATCGAGTCCTAGAAGCAACTGGCCTTTTGGAGCACTTCGGTCTGGCCGAACACTCGTGAGGCGAACATTCGGAGCAACAGAGGAATCGGTTGGAAAGGCCAGGAGGTTCGTATCTCGCCTCGTATCGGACCTGCCCAGCGAACAGCGAGATGCCGTCAACCTGATGGTATCCGAGCTGGCGACGAATGCCTTGGTACACGCGTCGAGCGGATTCGATGTGGACGTCGATCGGTCGGAGGTGGCGGTGACGATCTCCGTTACGGATCGAGGTGACGGAACCCCGGCGATGCAGTCACCCAGTTCGAGTGAACCTCACGGACGTGGACTCCGCATCGTGGAGGCGCTTTCCGACGACTGGGGTACCAGCTCGTCGGCTGACGCCGGCAAGACCGTCTGGTTTCAGATGGCGTTCCCAGGCGCCGAGACTGATCCAGCCGAGAATATCGAACCGGCTGCAAATGACGAGCGTGCTACCCCCGCTCGGGGTCAGGCCCCGCGTGCCCGATCCCAATCCACTCCGGACCGCGGGCATTCGGACAAGCCGACGGCTCGAAACCACGCTCCCAAACAAGGCCGGACGGCTCTGTCCGACCGGCGTCGGGCGCTCACCCACGCCCGCTAGGGGTCCTGCGCTCCGTTGGCCGGCTCGACTGACCAGGTCCCAGGTCCACTTCTCGCCGGTCTGACCCTCTGGGTCAACTCGCCTGTCTGGCACCACCCCACTCCGTGGCCGGAGCGTCTGGCAACACTGGGGATAAAGGTTTGCGGTCGCGGCACTAGCCTCCAAGAGATGCCCAGCCGCCTTTCTCGGTCCTACGGACCCGATGCCATCCAGTTGCCATCGGACTGGGAAAGCCGGGCGCGGTCACCCTTCGGAGCTGCGCTGGCGAATCTCTACCAGACCCCTACCGAGTGATGGACTCCCTGAACTTCGCTTCGGCCCTGCGGGCGCTCCACCAACTCGCGCCGTCCGATGTCGTCGACAGCGTGGCCCAGATGGCTCGCCAGATCGGGGCCCACGATACGACGATCTTTCTGATCGACTTCGGCCAATCAACCCTGTTCCCCGTGCCCGATCGGGGTGCCCACGTCGACTCCCCCATCGGCATTGCCACTGACGGAACCTTGGAGGGTCAAGCGTTTGTGGAACGGCGCCTCGTGAAGCAGCAAGAGAACGGGGCCACCCGAGTGTGCGTACCGGTCCTCGAGGGCTCGGACTGCACCGGAGTCATTGCCTTTACCCTTACTGAGGATCCGGACGCTGCAGGCCAGCGACACTGCGAGGAGCTCGGGATGTTTGCCGGCGCGGCCATCGCCATCGCCGCCCGCTATACCGACTTGTTCAACCTGGTCCGGCGACGCAAGGCGATGAGCCTTCCTGCCAGCCTCCAATGGGACCTACTTCCCCCGCTTCAGCTGATTACCCCTGAAGCCACCTCCACCGGCGTTCTCGAACCGGCCTATGACGTCGGAGGGGACTCCTTCGATCATGCCGTCAACGGCTTCGCTGTCGATATCGCCATCATGGACGCCATGGGCCACGGCCTTGATTCGAGCATCGTTTCGACCCTTGCCCTTGGAAGCTATCGCCACGACCGACGGGAGGGTCAGCCCCTACCGGTGATCCACGACCGTCTCGACAGCGTCCTTGCCGACAGCTTTGGAAGAGATCGGTTCGTTACCGGCCAGATAGCCCGGCTCGACGTGCAGTCTGGTCGCCTGGAATGGATCAACGCCGGACACCCCCTACCGCTCCATGTCCGAGACGGCCAGGTGATCGGTGAGCTTCCCTGCCGGCCGTCGCTCCCCTGGGGACTACGTGGTCAGCTGGCCGAACATGCCGTCGAGGCGTTGGATCCCGGGGACGCTGTGGTTTTCTACACTGACGGGGTTGTCGAGGGTCGGCGTCCCAACGGTGAACCGTTCGGGCTCGCACGGTTCATCGACACCATCGAAGCGGCCTGTGCCTCTCGCCAGGCTACCGATGTCATCCTGCGCACCACCATCAACGGAATACTGGACTACCAAGATCGCCGACTTCGCGACGATGCCACCATCCTCTGGCTCAGCTGGGATCCACCGTTGGCGAGGTGACCCGAATGCCAGCCGACTGGCCCGTCCAGTTCCGCCCAGGAAGGCATGGTCCGAGCAACTCCGAACAGCAGAACAAGCCTGCCCGTCCGGTCAGGCTTGGGACTTGTGTCCAGAGCGGCTCACCAGGGCCACAAGCCACAACAGGAAGAGGACGGCGGCGAGGACCCATAGCCCGTGCATGGCAAATCCAGCTCCGGCGAAGACGACGGCAACGAGCAGGACTACCAGGAGGATTCCCATGATGACTCTGTACCCTGGTTCGAGAAATCCAAAACGGAACCGTCGGGGCGGCTGGGCTCCATCCCTTCCACGGCTGAAATCACCAGGCTGATGGTTGGGTGGACGACCCAAACGGGGAAGGGCAGCTCCATGAGCATCGGCATCCCGACCCCAGCTGGGACGAGTGAGGAAGCGCCCCCGATCGACGAGCGGCTATCGGCCGACGAGCAGTTGGGCTCACCTGTGCTCAGCTTCGAGGAGGGCTGGCTGGTCGGGCTTGCGCTCGGAACGCTGATGATCTTGGCCATCGGCCGACGACGGGCCCGCCGGGCCCGTCGCAGATCCGCAGACGGCTGACAGTTCCGCCCGGTGCGTCAAACTTCTCAGCTCCGGACGGCGCTCACTCACGGGATCAGCTCGTGGGTCCGGCCACGCGACCATCGGCCATGAGCACCACGGAGAACATCACGGCAGCGGTCGACCGGTGGCAACGTGGCCACCGTCCGGTGGCCGTCGCCTATGGCGTGGTCAAGAAGTTCGGCGACGACAACGCCCGCCTCTACGTCGTGGCCCTCGGCTGGTACGGATTCGTAGGTATCTACCCCCTCCTCTTGGCTCTGGTCACCGTCTTCGCCTTCATCGGCGTCGGTTCGCTCGGGCATCAGCTGACCACTACCCTCCACCAGTTCCCGGTGGTGGGGCCGCAGTTCAATCCGGCGCACGGTTCGAGCAGGCTTCACGGGAGCGTCCTCGGCCTCATCATCGGCGTGATCGGTCTCGTCTACGGAGCGCAGGGGGTGACCCAAACGGTCCAACAGGCAATGGTGCAGGTCTGGAACATCCCGGACGCCCAGGTACCGGGATTCCTCAAACGCCTGGGGCGGAGTCTCACCGGTTTGGCCATCATCGGAAGCTCCTTCCTGGTCAGCGCGGCCCTCACCACCTACGCCACCGGTAACTGGTGTCCACCTGTGGCTGCGGCTGCTCGTCCTTGCCGGCATGGCCCTGGTCAACGGTGTGCTCTATCTCGGCGCGTTCCGTGCCCTGACCCCCCACGTCATCCCCACCCGCTCGCTTGCCCCGGGGGCGGCACTGGCCGGCATTGCCTTCACACTGCTCATCACGGTCGGCTCGGGACTCGTCCAGCACCAGCTGAAGAGCAGTTCGGAGACGTACGGACAGTTCGGAGTCGTCATTGGTTTGGTGGCTTTCTTGTTCCTCTTGGCCACCATCAGCCTCTATGGCGCCGAACTGAATCCCGTGATGACGAGGAGACTCTGGCCTCGGGCCCTGCAGAGCAGTCATCCGACCGAAGCGGACCGTCGTGCCCTACGTGACAGGTCGGACCAGACGCTCGGGCACACGGTCCATCCGAGCACCGACCCCGATGCACCCGAACCGCAGCCGTCGGTCGAACCGGCCCACGAGCCAATGGTGGGTCCCCGCCCGTGACGATGCACACGCGGTTGTCGGAGTAGCGGGTTCCACCAGCTGGCCGCCTCTCCATCGGTGAGGTGCCGGTCAAGGGCAGCAGGGTGCGGACATGGATCGGTTCGACTGCGGATGTAACCGGACCGAAACGTAGAAGTGGTTTCTCGCGCCGTATCTAGGGTAGGACGGAGGTATGGATCGCCTTGGGGGGACAGAGGCGGCTCAGGTGGTCGAGTATTTGCGACAGGAAGTCCCTTGGGAGTTGGAGCGGTTGGAGTCACTCGACCTCCTTGTGCACTCCTGGCTCGACTGGGCGGACGCCGGTGAAGGCTCCCGCCAGGTCTCGTACTCGTCCTGGCTGCGGACCACCTACGGGCTGTTTCGACGCCCCCGTGCTCACCTGATCGAAGCACCAGCGTCGGCGGCTCCCTAGCGCCGGACAGCGGACCCTACGGGCAGGTGCCGTCCATGACGCCCACTCGCTCGCCGGTCGCACGACGCCCGGTTCGCCCGTCCGTGTTTGCCTCCGACTGTGCGTGGGTAGACGCACATGACTGAATACGACCACCAGGAGGACGACCCATGGAAGACCGAACCGAACCCGACGAGGCGACCCACGACGCCGACGAGGCCGAAGCCGGTAGCGCTCATCAGGCGGACAGGCCGGCTAGCGAGGTAGAGGCGCAGGAAGCCGACGACGCGTTGGCTGCTAGCGATCCCGGCCAACGAGAAGACGTGGCCAAGCACGAGAAAGAGATGATGGAAATCGGCGCCTCGGTCAAAGGCGAAGGCGAAATCGAGTAGCAGGGGGACCCGATGCGGGACATGAGTAGGCGTCGACCAGCTGGGTAGGGTCGAGACATGACGACCGAGAACCCTCCCGAACCCGCACTGCCCGAGGAACGACTGGACACGGAGACCATCTCCAGTCGAGCAGGAGGCCGGCCACCGGAGGAGCGCTCGAGTGATGCTCCCGAAGCTCAGGCCCAAGCGATCCTCGAAGAGTCGGAGGATCGGATCCGGGCATCGGATCCCACCTGAAACCTGGAGCGACCGAAGTGGTTCACCACTTCGATGTCATAGGGCGAGAAGCAGAACGACCCGCAACTGCATCTGCAGTTGCGGGTCGTTCGCGTTGAACTTCCAGCGGAAGGTGCTACTTCCCGGTCACCTTGTCGGCAACCTTGTCCACGGCGTCCTTCACCTTTCCTTTTCCTTGATCGACCTTTCCCTCTGACTTGAGTCGGTCGTTGTCGGTGACATCCCCGACAGCCTCTTTGGCCTTTCCCTTGGCCTCGTCAATCGCTCCCATAGGAGACTCCTTCCACTGCTCGGACCGCGGCTGCGGCCTCCCCCCGCTCATACCCCGGAGGGTCGATTCCTAATCGGCAGCCGTCCTGCTCTGGGGATATCCACCCGGCGACGGACTGCGACTGGGCACAGCCCACCCACTCTCAGGGCTGCGTCTGGTCTCGTTGCTGCCGCGACACCATCACCTCGTGCTGCACCGCCACGGCGAACCGATCGGCGGCATCCGGATCCGTCGACAGGAAGAACGAGGGCTCGTTCAGCTCCACCTCGAGCAGGGCGTCTCCACCCTCCTCCATCCGTACCAGGTCCACCCGGGCGTAGAGGGGTGGTTCGCTCACCCCGAGTTCGCGTGTGGCGATCCGGTCCACCGCGTCGAGGGTAGACCTGACGAGTCGGCCCTGCGCAGGGGTGAGGGATACCGGCTCGAGCAACTCGTAGCCGTCCAGCACCCCACCCCCGAGGGCCAGCATGGGGCCTTTCCGGAAGGCATGGGAGAACCGACCGCTGAAGAGCACGGCACTGATCTCGCCCTCGTGCGCCACCGAGGGCACGGCAGGCTGCACCATGACCGGCACGCCGGCGGCCAGAATACGGCGACCGAGGTCCAAGGCGCCCGGATCGTGGGCGGCGAATCGGCCGGTGTCGAGGCTCCCCGCCGACAAGACCGGCTTGACCACGACTTCACCCCCACCGTCGAGCATCTCCTCCAACAGGTCGGGGGCTGTTGCGATCCGTGTGGGAATGACCGGCACACCAGCCGAGGCGAGTTGGAGGAGGTAGCGCTTGTCCAGGTTCCACCGCACGAGGGCCGCGCCATTGCGGAGCGTGCCGAGCAGGTCCAACGTCGCCAGCCACTGCCGGTACTCGACGACACGGGGGACGTAGTCCCAGGTGGATCGGATGACCACCAGGTCGTAGCGCTCCCAGGGGACGGTGGGATCCCACCACACGCAGTAGTCGAGTTCCATGTCGGTCCGATGGAACGCTGCCTCGTGGAGTGGGCGGTCGACGTCATCGTGCCCGATCACCTCGGGACCCGTCGTGGCGAAGGCGATGCGCACGCCGGGCCACTGTAGTGGTGGGCGTCCATCGCTTCGGGTGCCCTGACCCGGGGAACCGCCACCTTCGGGCCGCCGGTTCGACCCTGCCCGTCACCCGTCCCCGGTGGTCAGGACCTGTCCATCGCGACGATCAGCTGTGATGCGGTGGGCGATCGTGGCGTTGCTGGTCCATCCAACACCGGTCACAGTCCTCACAGGACGGTGCGCCCCCCGAGCTCGGTCGATCGGATCGGCGGTGAACTCCGGAGTGGCCACAGAGGCTGCAGACGGGCGACGACTCAGGAGCGGGCATGGATTCGACCTCGTGGAAGGTGCTGACCGATGGCGCCGGACGCTGCTCGCCGGACGTCCGGGAAACCCAACGGGGTACGCCGCCTCCCGAGGTTCGGCAAGGCCCCGTCTCGACCAGGACAGCTCCGGGGGAGAGACTCGAACTCTCAACCTAGCGGTTAACAGCCGCTCGCTCTGCCGATTGAGCTACCCCGGAACGAATCGCCGGCCGAGGCATTCCTGTGCCACGGCGTGCCTGAGGACATTAGCCGGTGCCGACCGCCCGGTCGGGCAAAGGTGCACGGTCGCGCCGGGACAGGCACAATGGGGGTGTGAAGCTTCGCGCCGGCACCGTCATCGCCTTCGCTGCCGGCTATGTCCTGGGCACCCGGGCAGGCCGGGAGCGGTACCACCAGATCGTCGCCGTGGCAGGACAGCTCGGTCGATCAGCCCCGGTCACCGGCACGACCGCC
This sequence comes from uncultured Acidimicrobiaceae bacterium, assembly GCA_963817985.1. Lineage (GTDB taxonomy): Bacteria > Actinomycetota > Acidimicrobiia > Acidimicrobiales > RAAP-2 > Bog-756. Next base: position 25,035 of record CAWFQI010000007.1, read on the forward strand.
CTCGTCACCGAGAAGTCCAAGGCCGTGGCCGCCCTCGGGGTCGAGCGCATGAAGGACACGGTCGGGGTCCGACTGGGCTGGCGGAACGGTGACCAGGCCGCCGACGCCATCGCCCTCGACCTGGCCGAGGACCTGGCCACGGCCCTCAACAGCCGGCGACTCATCCCAGAACGCACCTGGCCGACCGCAGCAGCCGGCCGCCACAGCTGATCTGGCCCGGGACGCTGCTCCGTCCTCTGCTCTAGGCCTCGTCGAGGTAGTCCCGTAGCAGTTGGGCTGATTCTGGTCGTCGGAGTTTGGCCAACGTCTTAGCTTCGATCTGGCGGATGCGCTCGCGGGTCACGCCGAAGGCCTTGCCCACTTCTTCGAGGGTGCGGATCTTGCCGTCCTCCAAGCCGAACCGGAGCCGGACCACGTCCTGCTCACGGGGCGAGAGGTGGCCGAGCGCCTCTCGAACGGCATTGTCCAACATCATGCGGGCGGCGGCGTCATCGGGCACGACCGCCTCGCGGTCCTCGATCAGATCCGACAGGCTGAAGTCATCCTCGTCGCCCATGGGCTGCTCGAGCGAGACGGTGTCCTGATTGATGCGCTGGATCTCACGCACCCGCTCGATGGAGAAGTCGACCCGTCCGGCCACCTCTTCGGCACTGGGTTCGCGACCCAGCTCTTGGAGGAGCTGGCGCTGGGCCCAGACCACCTTGTTGATGGTCTCCACCATGTGGACCGGGATGCGGATGGTCCGGGCCTGGTCGGCGATGGCCCGGGTGATGGCCTGCCTGATCCACCAGGTGGCATACGTGGAGAACTTGAAGCCCTTGGTGTGGTCGAACTTCTCCACCGCCCGCATGAGGCCGAGATTGCCCTCCTGGATCAGGTCGAGGAAGGCCAGGCCCCGGTTTCGGTAGCGCTTGGCGATCGACACCACCAGACGGAGATTGGCCTCGATGAGGGCTTCTTTGGCCAGCTGACCGCGCCGCATCATGACCCGGTCGGCGGCCCGGCCGCCGTAGGGCTCCCCACTGGCCTCGTGCTCAGCGAGTCGCGCCACGGCCTCGTTGCCGGCCACGATGCGCTCAGCCAGCTCCACCTCGAGGGCGGCGTCGAGGAGCTTTACCTTGCCGATCTCCTTCAGATACATGTGTACGGGGTCAGCGGCAGAGCCCCGGAACCCGTCGCCGTCGGAATACCCGTCCTTGGCCGCCGGCCGACGGGGCGCCCGTTCCTTCTTCGCCGCGGGTGTCGGCCGTGGGACCGGCACATCCGCAACGGGCGGGGTGGCCTCGGGGAGTGGGGGCTCGACCAGAGGCGGAGCTTCGAACCGTGCCGGCGGCGACGGGCTGCGTGCCGGCTCGAGCGACACGATGCGGGCCGACGGCGCTGCGTCCTCCTCCTCGCCGCCGACCGGACTGTCCGGTGACACCGAGAGGTCGTGCTGCAGGCGGCCGGACAGCTCGTCGGCCACGGTCACCGACATGGGGAGCACGGTCGTCTCACCGGTGTCGTAGGTGAACTCGATCCCCGCGCCTTTGATCCGCTCCACCACCTCGACGATGAGCTCGGCACTGAGCTCGACCGTACGGAGCACCGTCATGACGTCGTCTTGGGTAAGGCCCCCACGCGCCCGTCCCATGCGGATCAGGGCATCGAACTGGGAGGCGGGCAGGACATCTAAGACACCGCCCGGAGGCGGAGCGGCGATGGTCTCGGAGGCCGCGGACCCGGGTTGGGTCGTGACGTTCCGGGCGATCACGATCCGGGCTCCGCGAAAGTCATCTGTGCCCTCACCACGAGCCAGGCTACCAACCTGGCCGTTGCTTCCGCCGAGGCGACAGGATCGTCCAGCTCCTGGACCCAGGACGCCACCTCGGCGGCCTCGGCCACGGCGGTCGAGGACGTGCGGGCCTCGGCGGTGATCGCCGTGAGTTGCGCTCGGGCCGCATCCCTGACCAGCTGCATGACCACCTCGTCGGGAGCCCCTCGGGGCTCCTCGACGGTAAGGCGGACGAGCAGGGCCCGCACCTCGGGACGGGCGTCCTCGATGACCTGGTGCAGTGGCTCGGTGTCGGCCGAGGCGAGGACTTCGAAGGCCTCTCGTTGGAGGTCGTCGCGGAACAAGGCGGACTCCAGCCGGTCTGCCACCTCCTCGGGCCGGTGGATGGCCAGGCGCAGGGCCTCGAGGCCGGGACGGAACTCGGGAGCCGGCCGACGCGGTGTCCGGGCTCGGTTGCCCTCGGAACGGCCCTGACGGTCGTCTTCGGGCCAGGTGCCTCCACCGTCGAAGCCGTCGGCATCCCACTCGGCGTCGGCTTCGGGCTCGCGCACCCAGGGGTCATCGGGCCCCGAAGGCGTCGGCCCCCGACGGGGACTGCTGCGAACGCCCGTCGGCCCGGACCGACGGGCCGATGACGCGCCGGGGTCAGGAGGCGGACCCTCTCGACGCAGCTGCTCGAGGCGGTCCCGGAGGAGGGCGGGCTCGAGCCGGCAGCGCTCGGCCACCTGCATCAGGTACTGGTCCCTGACCAGGTTGTCGGGGTGCTCGGCCACCGCACCCAGGGCGGAGTCGGCGGCACGCGCCCGCCCCTCGGGGGTGCCGAGCTCCGCGGCGTCAAGGATGCGGTCCACCCGGAACTGCAGGAACGGCTTGGCTCCGGCGATGGCGGCCCGCAGCGCCTCGGGGTCGGTTCGGGCCATCTCGCCGGGGTCGGAGCCAGCCGGAAGCGCGGCCACGGCCACGTCGATGGAGAGCTTCCGCTGCCACTCGTAGAACCGGCCGGCGGCCGCCTGCCCGGCCCCGTCCGCATCGAAGGCCAGTACCACCCGGGAAGCGAAGCCCCGCAGCAGCTTGACGTGCTCCTCGGCCAGGGCCGTTCCACAGGTGGCCACGGCCCGCTCCACGCCCACGCCGAAGAGGCCGATGACGTCGGTGTAGCCCTCGCACACCACCACCTCGTCGGAGGCGATGATGTCCTGCTTGGCCCAGTTGAGGGCGTAGAGGGTCTTCCGCTTGGAGTAGATCGGGGTCTCCGAGGAGTTCTTGTACTTGGCCGGATCGGAGCTTCCCGGCAGGACCCGACCCCCGAGAGCCACGGGATGGCCCGACGGATCACAGATCGGGAACAGGACCCGGGCCCGGAATGCGTCTTGCAGTCGGTGTCGGCGGTTGACGAAGCCCAACCCGGCACCCACGGCGAGTTCCTCGTCCAGTCCGAGGCCCGAGCACAAGGCGTCCCAGTCGTCGGGGGCCCAGCCCAGCCGGAAGCGCCGAACCACCTCGCCGTCGTAGCCCCGGCTGCGGAGGTAGTCCCGGGCCTGGCCGGCATCGGGTGAGGTGAGGAGGCGGCGGTGGTACCACTCGGTGGCCTGTTCCATGGCGTCGAGGTAGATCTTGCGGCGCTGGCTGTCCCGGCCTGAGGTGGCGTCCTCCCTGATGGTGATGCCCGCCTTGTCGGCCAGACGACGGACGGCATCGACGAAGTCGAGGTGCTCGATGGCCCGCACGAAGCTGATGGCATCGCCTTTGGCCTGGCATCCGAAGCAGTAGTAGAAGCCCTCCTCGGCGTTCACGCTGAACGAGGGCGTCTTCTCGCCGTGGAAGGGGCAGAGCCCCTGCCACCGCCGCCCCACCTTCTTCAGCGCGGCGTGCTCCCCGATCAGGGCGACGATGTCGGTCTCCACCCTGACCCGGGCCACGTCCTCGTCAGGGATGCCCATGGGTGACGACGGTACCGCGTCCCCGGGGATCTCCGTCCACCCGGTACCGAACACCGTCCCACCTCAAGTTCCCGGGCGGCGGGGTCGATGAATTCCGGGCTGAGCACCGGCCGAGACGAGGAGGAAGGTCATCGCACAGCCTGACCATGGCCGAGCCGTCCCCGCTGAGGACCGACCCGTCGTGGGCGGACCGACCCCTGTTGCGCCGGTGGCTGGAGGTGGCGATGGGCCCTGCTGGTCCCACGTCACCCAGGCGCTCTGCACGGACGGTAGTGCCATCAACAATGTCATTCGGGAGCTGACCAGGGAGGCAGCCCGCCACGGCATCCGGTCGGCCGTGGCCGCCTCGAACAACCGGGGCAACATCTTCCCCGACGCCGAGCTCCTTCCTGTCGACTTTCTCCGCTACCTGTCGAACGAATACCTCACGACCAGGGAGGCTCGCGAGGACGTCATCGTCGGCCACCTCGGCCGCAGGCGGCGCCATGTGGGCCGGCTCTTCCGTCCCGTCGCCGAGGCGCTCGACGCCACCCGGGGGCCCATCGTGGTCCACGACGGGCTGCTCGGCGCCGCCGGCCTGGTGACGATCAACGATCGGCACCCCAAGCGCCCACTCTTCCTCTATGTGCACAACTCGCTCTCCCGCGGCTACTCGCGAAAGGAGCTGCGGCGCTTCCTGGCATTGACCGATGCCGTGATCTGCGTGAGCCGGTCGACGAGGGACCTGATCGCCGCCAAGATCGGTGACCACCCAGTGGCCGAGAAGCTCCAGGTGGTCCACAACGGTGTCGACAGTGACCGCTTTCACCCTGGTGGAGCCCGGTCCGGGGCGGTTCCGTCAATCCTCTTCGTCGGCATGATGCGCGACATCAAGGGACCCCACGTGCTGATGGCCGCCCTGCAGACGCTGCGCCAACGAGGCGTTGCCTTCAGGGCAACCTTCCTCGGGAGCACCACCCACGCCGAGGGGCTTCCGCTGTCCCCCTACGAGCAAGCCCTGCGCCGGGATCAAGAGGAGCTCGGGGACAGCGTCACGTTCCGCCCGTTCGTGCCCAACACCGAGGTGCCTTCCATCTACCGGAGCCACGACATCCTGGTCGTGCCCTCCCAGTTCGACGACCCCTGTCCCTTGGTGCTGTTCGAAGGCATGGCCTCGGGGCTGGCCGCGGTGACCTCTCGGCGGGGAGGCATTCCCGAGATCGGGGCGGACAGCGTCGACTACTTCGACGACGTGGAGGGTCTGGCCAACGCGCTCGAGTCGCTCCTCACCGACTCCGACCGTCTCGAGGCCCAGGCCACCCGGGCCCGCCAACGGGCTCTCCAGCTCAGCTGGGCCTCGTCCTTCGCAAGGATGCAGACGATCGTCGACCGGACCGAGCCTGCTCGGCTCTGAGGGCCGGTCGCCCTCGACCGTCAGCCGTCTGGCTTACGACTTGGACTTGGACTTCGACTTCACGGCGCTCTTCCCAGCCGACTTGGCCTTGGACCCCTTCGGGGGGCCGGTGAGGCCGGCCAGCACGGCCTGGGCCGCAGCCAGCCGGGCGATGGGAACCCGGAAGGGTGAGCAGCTCACGTAGTCGAGGCCGGCGGCGGCAAACGTGGCGATGGACTCGGGATCACCACCGTGCTCCCCACACACCCCGATCTTGAGCGAGGGACGGGTGGCCCGGCCCCGCTCCACGCCGAGGCGCACCAGCTCACCGACGCCGTCGGGATCCACCACCTCGAAGGGATTCCGCTTGAGGAGGCCCTGTTCGAGGTAGGCCGACATCATCCGGCCCTCGACGTCATCCCGGCTGAAGCCGAAGGTCATCTGGGTGAGGTCGTTGGTCCCGAAGGAGAAGAAGTCGGCCTCCTCGGCGATCTCGCCGGCCCGCAGGGCCGCCCGGGGGGTTTCGATCATGGTCCCGATCAGCACCTCCATCTTGCCCGCCTCGGTGCCGCTGGCCCCGGTCGCGGCCAGCGCCTCGGCGATGGCCGCTTCCACCCACGAGCGGGCCAGGGCCAGCTCCTCTCGGGACACGGTGAGGGGGATCATGATCTCCACGATCGGATGGCCTCCGACGGCCACCCGGTCGAGGGCCGCCTCCATCAGGGCCCGGACCTGCATGGCGTAGAGGCCGGGCTTGATCACCCCGAGGCGCACGCCCCGGGTTCCCAGCATGGGATTGAACTCGTGCCAGGTCTTGGCCGCCTCGTAGAGCCGACTCTCCTCCTCGGAGAGTCCGACCGTTGCCTCCTTGATGGCCAGCTCCTGGGTGTCGGGGAGGAACTCGTGCAGTGGCGGATCGAGCAGCCGGATGGTCACGGGCAGGGCGTCCATGGCCTCCAGGATCTCCTCGAAGTCCGAACGCTGGGCCACCCGGAGCGCCTCGAGGGCCTCTTCTTCCTCATCGGGGGTCGAAGCCAGGATCATCCTGCGCACCACCGGGAGCCGGTCCTCGGCCAGGAACATGTGCTCGGTCCGGCAGAGACCGATCCCCTCGGCCCCGTGGCGACGGGCGTTGGCAGCGTCGGGTCCGGTGTCGGCGTTGGCCCGGACGCCGAGGTGTCCGGCCCGGACCTCGTCGGCCCAGCCCAAGATGGTCTCGAACTCGGGAGGCGTCTCCCCCGCGGTGACCGGGACCTGGCCCAGCATCACGGTGCCGTTGGTCCCGTCGACCGAGATCCAGTCCCCTTCGTTGACCACGGTGTCCCCGACCGCGAACGAGGAGCCCGAGATGCGCAGGGCCTCGGCGCCCACCACCGCCGGCTTGCCCCATCCCCGGGCCACCACGGCGGCATGGCTGACCAGACCGCCGCGGGCGGTCAGGATGCCCTCCGCGGCCAGCATGCCGTGCACGTCCTCGGGCGATGTCTCGCTCCGGACCAGCACCACCTGCTCGCCCCGCTCTGCGGCCGCCTGGGCGTCGTCGGCGGTCAGGTAGACCCGACCGACCGCAGCTCCAGGGGAGGCCCCGAGCCCGCGGGCCAACACGGCATGGCCCGACCCCGAGAACTGGGGATGGAGCACCTGCTCGAGATGCTCACCGGTGATCCGGTCGAGCGCCTCTTCCTTGGTCAGCTTGATGCCCTTCTCGCCCACCATCTCGACGGCCATCGTGAGGGCGGCCCGGCCGGTGCGCTTGCCCACCCGGGTCTGGAGCATCCACAGCTTGCCCTGTTCGATGGTGAACTCGGTGTCGCACATGTCCCGGTAGTGGCCCTCGAGGCGGGCGAAGATGGCCAGGAGCTCGGCGTGGATGGCCGGGAACTCGTCCTTCAGGGCGGACAGGGGCTCGGTGTTGCGAATGCCGGCCACGACGTCCTCGCCCTGGGCGTTGACCAGGAAGTCGCCGTACTCCCCGGTGGCCCCGGTGGCCGGGTCGCGGGTGAAGCCCACGCCGGTGCCCGAGGTGTCGTCGCGATTGCCGAACACCATGGCCTGCACGTTGACGGCGGTGCCCAGGTCGTGGGCGATGCGCTCGCGCACCCGGTAGGCCACGGCCCGCGGGCCGTCCCACGAGGCGAACACGGCCTCGATGGCCCCCCGCAACTGCTCGTCGGGGTCCTGAGGGAAGGGCTTTCCGGTGTGTCGCTCCACGATCTGCTGATAGGCGTCGACCAGGTACCGGAGCAGCTCGACGGGCACGCCCGCATCCGACGTGGTGCCGGCGAGCTCCTTGGCCGCATCGAGAAGGGTGTCGAACTCCTCACCGGGGATGTCGAGCACGATGCGTCCGTACATGGCAATGAACCGGCGGTAGGAGTCGAAGGCGAACCGCTCGTCGTCGGTCTGCTTGGCCAGGCCCTCGACGGACTGGTCGTTCAATCCCAGGTTGAGGACGGTGTCCATCATCCCGGGCATGGAGAACTTGGCCCCTGACCTGACCGACACCAGCAACGGGTCGCTCGGGTCGCCGATCCGCTTGCCCATCTTCTTCTCCAGGCGCACCCGGGCCTTGGCCACCTCGTCGGTCAGCCCCTCGGGCCAGCCCCCCTCCATGTAGCTGCGACAGGCGGTGGTGCCGATCGTGAACCCGGGAGGCACCGGAAGGCCCAGCACCGAGGTCATCTCGGCCAGGTTGGCCCCCTTGCCCCCGAGGAGGTCCTTCATCTCCATGGGAGGCTTGCGGTGGGTGTGGTCGAAGTCGAAGACGAATCGCATCGGTACGGGTTCCTTGGAGTGGTTTGTGGAGTGCGCACCGGACCGGACGGCGTCCACCGGCGCACCCACGAGCCTACCTGGCGCCTGTCCGGGCCATCGACGATCCGGCGCTCGGTTGGTGCCCTCAGAGGCTGGTCGGCAACAGGGCGTTGACCGCCCCGAAGAGAAAGAACAGCACCACGAGGGCCACCGGAAGGGCGGCCAGCGGAGCCACCCACGCCCGCCCGGCGCCGATCCGCCGTCGGGCCAGGGCCACCGTCACCACCAGGACCGCGGCGGCTAAAGCCCATACCCCGAGCCACAGCCACTCGGCCGGGGTCTGGGCCACGCCCTCGACCGCTGCCGCCCCCCGGTCAGCGGTCCCCGAGTGGCCGGCCGTCGTCGTCGATGCCGGGGCCGCCGGGGAGACCAGCCGGGCCACCACCACCAGCCGCTGGGCGGCGCTGTAGCGCGGGGTGCAGGTGGTCAAGGTCAGCTCCGGTCCCGGCGTTGGGGCCAACACCCCGAGATCGTTGGGCGCCACCACCTCGGAGCGGACGACGGTGTAGTGGAAGGTCCCCTGCACGGTGGTCACCGTGATGGCGTCCCCCGACGACAGCAGGTTGAGATCGTAGAAGGGTCGGCCGTGGGTCGTCCGGTGGCCGGCGATCCCGGCGTTGCCGGGCTGGCCTGGCAGCGGGGTACCCGGGTAGTGGCCGGGCCCTGCGGCGAGCTCCTCCGCGCCGGTACCCTCCACGACCACCTGGTCCACGCCGATCTTGGGGATGACCAACGTCCCGACGGGCCGGCCGGCGGCGGGGTCGGCGGTGGGTGGGGCGGTCGCCGCCGCCCCCCCGGTCGAGGCCGGCACCCGCCGATGGGCCAGGGTGTGGCGGAACTGCACCCGTAGGGCGTCCTGTTGGCGGGCCTGGACGAGGCCGGTCCCCCACAGCTGGTAGCCCACGAACAACACCACCAGTCCGGCCAGCACCAACAGGGTCCACCCGGCCCGGGCCAGGCCCGACCGCCGCGGTGCGCTGCTCACCGGGTCAGCCGAGGAGATCGTCGTCCGGGTGGCCGGAGGTGTCGGTCCGACGCGGGCGCCGGGCACGGTCGGCGACCAGGAGCACCGATCCGACCACGGCCAACACCACGGCCAGTCCGAGGGGGATCCGGACGTCGGTTCCCGTCGAGGCCAGTGCCGGGCCCACGGCTGTGGTGGTGGCGGTCGTCGGGGTCGTCGTCGAGGACGTGTTGGCCTCCGCCACCGCCGTGAAGGCGTTGGTGAAGGCACAGGTCACATGGGGGTCCGACGCGGTGAGGGTGACCAGCACGTCCGATGCCGTCGGGTCGGTGGCCGCACCGTTGCAGGAGATCGAGACCGGGGACCAGGCGCCAAGAACCGAGCTCTCCGGGCCCTCCTCCACGATCGAGTACTGGCCGAGGGCCAGCGGATTGAGAGGGCTGCCCGCGGTCTGGGTGGCCGTGGCGGGCACTCCGGCCACGGTGGTGGTGGCCGACAGCACCGGGTCGGTCACGTCACCGGGCACGGTGGTGTCGGTGGGATCGGCCACCGGCGTGACCACGAAGTCGGTCGTTCCCACCCCCCCGGTGGTGGTCTTGGTGACGGCGAGCGATCCGTCGGGGGTGAACTGGTTGGTGAACGTGCACTCGAGCGACTCGCCCGAGGTGACAAAGCTCGGGGTCACCGTGAACGTCTCGGTCGTCGGTCCCGGGGCCGAGGTGGCCGGGGCCCCGTCACAGTTGAACGCGGCCATGGCCCAGGTCCCGCCACCGGCGGCGTTGGCCGCGGTCACGTCCTCGGAGAAGGTGTAGGTACCCGCCACCAGTGCCGGGGCGAAGCTCGAGCCGTTGGCCAGGGTGGCGAGCACCGGCGAGTCCGGCTGGGTGGTGGTGGCCACGAGCGGGGTGACCGTCGACGACGGGTCGGTCACCGAAAGGTTGAACGGACCGCCGCTCCCCCCCGTGGTCTGCTTGAGCACCGAGAGGGTGCCGGCCACCGGCCGGCTGTCCGTATAGGTACAGGTGACCGTGGCCCCCGGGGCCAGGGTGAGGGTGACCTGGGACCCGCTGATGGTCACCGGTCCACCGGTGCAGGTGGGTGCGCCCGGTGCCGCCCATCCCGGGTTGGGGAGTTCGGTGAAGTGCCAGGACACCCCCGAGGAGCGGACGAACGAGATGCTGCCCGGGGCACTCGGCGTCGCCCCACTGGCCGGCACGGTGATCTCGAAGGGATTGTCGTTGGGGCTCGGGGTGGCACCGGGGTTGTACGAGATGTTTCCCTGGAACTGGAAGGTGTTGGCCACGGGCTCTCCCACCGCCAGCTGCTTTTGGACCACGACGGTCCCCGGAGCCGGGGTCTGGTCGACGGCGTAGTAGTAGCAAAAGACGTTGGTCTGGCCCGAGGGGAACCCGGCCCACTCCACGTTGTCGCCGTTCAGGTTGTCGATGGCGCAGCGGAGCGCGCCGAAGGCATACCGGTTGCCGAAGGTGGCCGTGCCCAGCGGGTCGGTGGCCGTGCCCCCCTGGACCCAGAGCTGGTGGTTGAGGGCCGCGGTGACCTGGGACTGGGTCAAGGTGACGGTGGTCGCCGCGGCGAGGGTCTGCCCGGTCGGGTTCCCCTGGGCGTCGAGCAGGGGCACCGAGGGCTGCACGGTGATCGGCGGCGACACCGGATTGGACACTCGGGACAGGTGGGTCCCGGGTGTCTGGCCGTTGATGCCGTTCCCGAAGGTGAACTGCCAGCCGTTGAGGGGAGTGCACGCGGGGTCGTTGGCCGCCTCGATGGAGGGCGAGATGGGCTGGCCCGATCGGTAGACGCTGTCCGCACCCAGATCTTGTTGGCTCTCTTGGATGTTGTTGCGGGCCAGGTTGGCCATGATGTCGGTGTACTCCGGGCACTGACGGGCCACGAACGTCACCTGGTACGGATTGACCGGCGCGGCCTGGGCCGCCGTCCCGGCATCGAGGCTCAGCGAGAAGATCCCGGTGAGCCCGGCCAGGACCACCAGCGCCATCCCGATACGGGCCGACGCGGTGGTCGGAGTCCACCGGTGCATGCGCTGATGATCGCACACTCTGTCCGGTCGGCCCGTGATGGGCGGTGCCGGGGGGCGCTCCGCCGTCGCGTCGATCAGACGCGATCCATGCGGCTCCGGAGTTCGGCCACCAGTCCGGCCACCGGGACCCGGACCTGTTCGGTCGTGTCGCGATCGCGCACGGTTACGGACTCGTCCTCCAACGAGTCGAAGTCGACGGTCACACACCACGGGGTGCCCACCTCGTCCTGGCGGCGGTAGCGCTTCCCGATCGACTGGGTGGTGTCGTAGTCGCACATGAAGTGGGGCTGCAGGGACGCCAGCACCTGGCGGGCCAGGGGTTCGAGCGTCTCCTTCTTGGACAGGGGCAGCACCCCGACCTGGTAGGGGGCCAGCTTCGGGTGCAGGCGCAGCACCGAGCGGGCCTCGCCACCCACCACGTCCTCGTGGTAGGCGGACAGCAAGAAGGCCATCATGGTCCGGGTGGCGCCGGCGGCCGGTTCGATGACATAGGGGACGTAGCGCTCGCCCGAGGCCTGGTCGAAGTACTCGAGGCGCTCACCCGAGGCGGCGGCATGGGCCTTGAGGTCGAAGTCGGTCCGATTGGCGATGCCCTCCAGCTCGTCCCAGCCCCAGGGAAAGAGGAACTCCACGTCGGCCGTCCCCGCCGAGTAGTGCGAGAGCTCGGAGGCATCGTGGTGCCGCAGGTGGAGCTGGTCGGCGGGGATGCCGAGGTCGGTGTACCAGCGGAACCGCTCGTCCAACCAGTACTCGAACCACTGCTGGGCCTCGGCCGGGGGCACGAAGTACTCCATCTCCATCTGCTCGAACTCACGGGTCCGAAAGACGAAGTTCTGGGGGGTGATCTCGTTGCGGAAGGACTTGCCCACCTGGGCGATGCCGAAGGGCGGCTTCTTCCGGGTGGTCTGGAGCACGTTGGCGAAGTTGATGAACATGCCCTGGGCGGTCTCGGGACGGAGATACGCCACCGCCCCCTCGTTCTCCAGCGGTCCGGCGTGGGTCTTGAACATGAGGTTGAAGGCACGGGCCTCGGTGAACTCGGTGGAGCCGCAGTTGGGGCACACCCCGTCGATCTTGTCCTGACGCCAACGCTGGTGACACTTCCGGCAGTCCACCAGGGGATCGGTGAAGTTGGACAGATGGCCTGAGGCCTCCCACACCGCCGGCGGCGAGAGGATCGAGGCGTCGAGGCCGACCACGTCGTCTCGTCGCTGGACCATGGCTTCCCACCAGGCGTTCTTGACGTTGCGCAGCAGGTTCACGCCCAACGGGCCGTAGTCGTAGGTGGACCGGAAGCCGCCGTAGATCTCGGCCGACTGGAAGATGAACCCGCGTCGCTTGCACAGCGACACGATCTTCTCCATCAGGTCGTCGGGCGCGTCGGGCTGTACTTCCGGGTCAGGCATAGGGACGAATGGTACCGGCTGACCCGGGAGCGGCGACCACGGACTTGGCGACCGGCGCCCCGTCCACCTCGCCGCCGATCCCGGTGAGCAGGCGGGTGGTCACCGCGTTGGCCAGCAGGCGCCCCCGGACGGTCAGCACGGCGCGACCTCCGGATCGGACCACCAGGCCGTCCAGGTCCGGGTCGCAGGGAAGGGAGTCGATCGGCACACCGGCCGGGGTGCGTAGGGCCAGGGCGAGCGCCTCGAAGCGCCGCTGCTCATCGGTGAGCACCTCCTCCCCGCCGAGCGGGGAGCGGCCGGCGTCGATGGCGGCCACGTAGCGATCGGGGGTCCGGACGTTCCACCACCGTCGACCACCGCTATGGGAGTGGGCCGCCGACCCGATGCCGCGATAGTCGCCCTGGGCCCAGTAGAGGCCGTTGTGACGGCACTCGTGGCCGGGAAGGGACCAGTTGGAGATCTCCTCCCACCGGTACCCGGCGGCGGTCAGCACCGCGTCGGCCTCCTCGTACCGGCCGGCCTGGGCGTCCTCGTCGGGGTGGCGGTCCGGGGCGGCGGCGAGCGGGGTGCCCGGCTCGACGGTGAGGGAGTAGGCGCTCAGGTGCGGGGGTGGCGAAGCCAGGGCGAGGACGTCTTCGAGGCTCTGTCTCCAGTCGGCGTCGCGCTCCCCCGAGCCTCCGATGATCAGGTCCATGTTCCACGAGTCGAAGCCGGCCGCCGCCACCGCCTCGGCCGCCTCGGCGGCCCGGTCCGAGCCGTGGCGCCGACCCAGGCCGGCGAGCACGTGGGGGACGGTCGACTGCACGCCGAGGGAGATCCGGTTCACACCGGCCACCCGGTAGGCGGCCAGCCGGTCGGCGTCGGCGTCCTCGGGATTGCACTCGACGGTGACCTCGGCCCCGGACCGGCGGGGCACGGCGGCGAGGATTCCGGCCAGGAGGTCGGCGGGCAACCGGGAGGGGGTTCCGCCCCCGAAGAAGACCGAGGTGGCCGCGGGCATCCCCTCGCGGACGGCCCGCTGCACTTCGACGGTGCAGGCGGCGGCGTAGGTCTCCATCAGGTGGTCCCGGTCGGTGTAGGTGGCGAAGGCGCAGTAGTCGCACCGGGCCCGGCAGAACGGGATGTGGACGTAGACCCCGAAGGGCGGGGCTGCGCTCACCGGGACCGCCCGTCGGCGGCGGCCAGGGCCAGCTTGGCGTCCTCCCAGCGCCTGAGGGCCTCGACCCGCTCGGCGGCATGGTCGACGATGGGGGCCGGATAGGCCGCACTGCCCACCTCGGGAACGTAGGTCCGGACGTAGGTGCCCTCGGGGTCGAAGCGGTCGGCCTGCAGGGTCGGGTTGAACACCCGGTGGAAGGGGGCGGCGTCGGTTCCCGTCCCGGCCACCCACTGCCACCCGTGGTTGTTGGAGGCGAGATCCCCGTCCACCAGGAGGTCGAGGAAGTGTCGGGCCCCCCGGCGCCAGTCGATGTGCAGGTCTTTGACGAGGAACGAGGCCGTCAGCATCCGGACCCGGTTGTGCATCCACCCCTCGGCCCGGAGCTGGCGCATGCCCGCATCGACCAGAGGGAACCCGGTGCGACCGGCGGCCCAGGCGGCAAACCGCTCGTCGGCCTCGGGACCGGCGTCCCACCCGAGGTGGTCCCCCACCGCCTGGAAGTTCGCCCACCCCGAACCGGGATGGTGCCAGAGGACGTCGGCGTAGAACTCCCGCCAGGCCAGCTCGGAGCGGAACACCCCCGCGCCCTGACCTACCGGGAGGCGGGCCAGGACCTGGCGGGGATGGACCGTGCCGAAGCGCAGGTACGGCGAGAGGCGTGACGTCCCCTCGTGGTCGGGCCGGTCCCGCTCGTCCCCGTACTGCTCGACCGGGGCGGCGAGGAACCGGTCGAGGGCCTCGGTGGCGGCCCGGAGGCCGGGGGTGGGGAGCCCCGGTGAATCAGCGGTCACCGCCACCTGGGCCACGGTGGTGTCGGACGCCGCGGCCGACCACCGCACCCCGGTCGGGGGCGCCGACGGCGGGGGCCAGCCCTCGGCCTCCCAGCCCCGGCGAAAAGGGGTGAAGACCCGGTAGGGGGTTCCGCCCGCCGTCCGCACCCGGCCCGGGGACACGGCGTAGGGGGAGCCCAGCCGGACGAGTGTTGCCCCCGAGGCCTCGAGGCCCGCCGCCACCCGGGCGTCCCGTCGCCGACCGTAGGGGGCGGTGTCCCCGGTGGCGAACACGGTGCTCGCCCCCACCTCGGCGGCGAAGGAGGGCACCACCGCTTCGGGTCGACCGGCCCGGAGCGTCAACGACCCTTCGAGCTGGGCGTCGAGGTCGGCCAGCGAGCCGGCGAGGAAGGCGCGCCGGTTGGCCCCCGACGATGCCAGCAGCGTGTCGTCCACCACGAACAGGGGGGCGACGGCAGCACCGGCCGACGACGCCTCCTCGACGGCAGCCAGCAGGGCGGGGTGGTCAGCGATCCGCAGGTCGCGCCGGAACCAGATGACCGTGGTGCGATGGGTCGGACCGGTGGCCGGGCCCGACGCTCCGGCCGTCGTGGGCATCTCAGGACACCTGGCTCGAGCGCACCGAACGGAGCCGGCGGTCGAGGTGGCCCTCCATCGCCTCGGTGGCCAGCGCGGTGATCTCATCGGTGACCGGCGAGCGGGGCTCGGCCAACACCCCGGCCAGGCCGCCACCGAGGGTCCGACGCAACAGGCCCAGGCCGGCCGGAGAGAGCGGTCGGCCCCGCCGGCAGTTCCGGCACAGCACGCCACCCTCCACGAGGTCGAAGGCCACCAGCAGCTCGGGATCCTCCTCGCCACACGAGACGCAGCCCTCGAGCACGGGGGCGGAGCCCTCGAGGGCCAGCACCTTGAGGAAGAAGGCCGGGGCCACCAGGGGGGAGTTCTGATCGGCCAGGGCGGCGATGGCCCCGACCAGCATCCCGTAGAGACGCGGGTTGCCGTGGCGCTCCTGGCCGATCTGGTCGACCACCTCCAGCATGGACATGGCCGCGGCCATCCGGTCGAGGTCCTCGCGCACCACCCGGTTGGTGTCGATGACCTCGACCTGGTTGATGGTGTCCAGATCGCCGCGCCCCTGCCATCCCAGCAGGGCCACGTGGCTGAGCGGCTCGAGCCGCGACCCGAACTTGGAGGTGGTGCGCCGCACCCCTTTGGCCACGGCCCGCACCTTGCCGTGCTCCTCGGTCATCAGGGTCACGATCCGATCGGCCTCGCCCAGCCGGATGGTGCGCAGCACCATGCCCCGGTCGCGGAACAAGGTCATCGGGGCCTGCGTCCCTCCTCGGGGACAGCCTCGGCCGACGACGGTGCCGGTGGCCGCGCGCCGTTCGGACCGCTGGACGACAGCGGCGCCTGACCCTGGCCGACCGGTCGGCCCGAGGACCGGCCATGGGTTCGTCCGCCGCCGATCAGGTTGTTGGCCCCGATCAGTGCGGCGAGCACCGGCGGGATGACCACGAGGGGGGCGACGACGGTGAAGCCGGCCACCATCATGAGGACCATGCCGGCGTAGACGATGGCCCCGACCACGAGGCCGGTGACGATCCAGACGCCCCCGGCGTCGTCGCGTCGCCGGATCACTGGACGCCGCCGAACCGGCGCTGGCGCTGCTGGAAGTCGCGCACGGCCTCGAAGAGATGGCCCCGACGGAAGTCGGGCCACAAGACGTCGTCGAAGACCAGCTCGCTGTAGGCCAGCTGCCACAGGAGGAAGTTGGAGATCCGGTGCTCCCCCGAGGTCCGGATGACCAGGTCGGGGTCGGGCTGGTCGGGGAAGTACAGCCGGGAGCGGATGGCCTTCTCGTTGACCTTGTCGGGCGCCACACCGTCGGCCACCAAACGCTGCACGGCGTCGACGATCTCTGCCCGACCTCCGTAGTTGAACGCCATGGTCAAGGTGCAGCGACGATTGCCCGAGGTGAGGTCGATCGACTCGTCCATGCGTTTCAGCACCCGCTTGGGCACCCGCCAGTCCCGTCGCCCGGCGAAGCGGATCCGCACGCCTTTGTCGTGGAGCTCGTCGCGCCGTCGCATCAGCAGGCTCTCGTTGAAGCCCATCAGATAGCGCACCTCGTCGGCCGGTCGCCGCCAGTTCTCGGTGGAGAAGGCGTACATGGTGATCCAGGGGATACCCAGGTCCAGGGCCCCCTCCACGGCATCGAGGAGGGCAGCCTCCCCGGCGGCATGACCCTCGGTGCGGGCCAGACCCCGACGAGCCGCCCACCGTCCGTTGCCGTCCATGACGCAGGCCACGTGGGCAGGGATGGGACCCCCGAGCAGCTCGGCGGCGGTCACCGTGGGCCGCCGGGGCTCGCCCGTGCCCTCGGGCCCTGACTGGTCGGATTGCACGCCGCGAACCTATCGCCTCCAGGCCCGATCCCGTGCCTGGCCTGCTCGGGCCCGGCCCGGCGTACGGACCTCCCCGACCTGGGCGAGTGTTGAGTCGACACGCTGTGGGGACTAGACCCTCCCCATGTCACCGCAGGACGCTCTGGCCATCTTCGCCGCCGGACTGGCGGCCGGCACGGTCAACGTCATCGTCGGCTCGGGCTCGCTGATCACCTTCCCCACCCTGTTGGCGCTGGGCTACCCCCCGGTGTTGGCCAACGTGTCCAACACCGTCGGACTCGTGCCCGGCAGCGTCAGCGCGGTGACGGCCTACCGCCGGGAGCTGGTGGGACAGCGCACCCGGGTCCTCCAGTTGGGATCGGCCTCGCTCCTCGGCGGCCTGGCCGGTGCCATCTTGTTGCTCTCCCTCCCCCACAGCGTCTTCAAGGCGGCCGTCCCCGTCCTCATCGCCATCGCCGCCCTGTTGATGGCCGCCCAGCCCCGGATCAGCGCCGGGCTGGAGCGACGGGGCAACCGTCGCCTCCACGGCGGGGCCGGCCTCCTCGTCGGGGTCTTCCTCACCGGCGTCTACGGCGGCTACTTCGGCGCCGCCCAGGGGGTCATCCTCATCGCCCTGCTCGCCATCTTCATCGACGACGACCTCCAACGGTTGAACGGCGTGAAGAACGTGCTGGCCCTGGTGGTCAACGCGGTGGCTGGGCTGTTCTTCATCGCCACCACCCACATCGCCTGGGACGTCGCCGGGCTCATCGCCGCAGGCTCGATCATCGGTGGCCAGGTCGGCGGCCGCTTCGGTCGCCGGCTGCCCGCCAAGCTCCTGCGCTGGGTCATCGTCGTGGTCGGCCTCGGGGTGGCCATCGGCCTGGCCATCGAGTGGCACTGAGCCACCGGCCACGGTACCCCGGACGGTCGAGGGCCGGTCAGGGGCGCCGGTAGGGTCGGTGGATGCCCGACGACGTGACCGGCACGCTGGCCGCGGTCACCGCCGGGCTCCCCGGCGGCGGCGAGGCGCGTCAGGGCCAACAGGACATGGCCGAGGCCGTGGCCCGGTCGGTCGCGCAACGACGCCACCTGGTCGTCCAGGCCGGGACGGGCACGGGCAAGTCCCTCGCCTATCTCATCCCGGCCGCACTCTCCGGCGAGCGGGTGGTGGTCGCCACCGCCACCAAGGCCCTCCAGGACCAGCTGGCCCACAACGACCTCCCCCAGGTCGCCGGGGTGGCCGCCGGCGACTTCTCCTTTGCCGTCCTGAAGGGGCGCAGTAACTACCTGTGCCGCCAGCGGGTGGCCGAGATCGGCGGTCGGGGCGACCAGATGACCCTGCAACCCGCCTCGGCCGACCCTCCCGATGCCGATGACACGTTGACCGCCTCGTCGGACTCGGGCGACATCGCCCAGGCCCCCGACGATCCGACCGAGGTGGGCCGGCTGGGTGATCAGGTTCGTCGACTGGTCGACTGGGCCGACGACACCGACACGGGCGACCGGGCCGAACTGGCCTTCGAGCCCCACTTCCGGGCCTGGGCCATGGTCTCGACCACCGCCCGCGAGTGCCCGGGGGCCTTCCGGTGCCCGTCGGGCCGCGAGTGCTTCGCCGAGGCCGCCCGCAGCCGGGCCGCCGAGGCCGACGTGGTGGTGGTCAACACCCATCTCTACGGCGCCCACCTGGCCAGTGGCGGTGCGGTCCTGCCCCCGCACTCGGTCGTGGTCTTCGACGAGGCCCACGAGGTGGAAGAGGTGATGACCGACAGCCTGGGCGTCGAGATCGGGCCCGGTCGCTTCCGGGCCCTGGCCGCCACCTGCCGCCCGCTCCTCGACGCCGGTTCGTCGACCGCCCTCGACACCGCCGACGGGGTGGCCGAGGTGGGCGACCTGCTCCAGCGAGTGCTCCGCCCCCTGGTCGGGCGGCGCCTCGACCACCGGGCCCTCCGAGGCGACGGCGGAGCGCCGATGCTCCCCGAGGTCGATGCCGCCCCCGAGCCCGAGCCCCTCGGCCTCGAGCTCGGGTTGGCGGAGCCCGCCCGGTCCGTGCGGGTCGAGCCCCGCGCAGCTGTTCCCTCGGGCGATCCCGAGCTCCACCAGGTGGTGGCGCTGGCCACCGGCCGGGTGGGTCGTCTCATCGACCACCTGCGTGAGGCCGACCGCCTCGCCGGTGACGACGAGTCGGGGGCGTCGCGGTCACGGCGGGACCGGGCCCAGCTGGCCGCCGGCCACCTGGCCGCCGACCTCGCCCGCCTGCCCGCACTGGGCGACGACGAGGTGGCCTGGGTCGACGGCGGGTCGCGGGCCCCGAGCCTGCGGGTGTCGCCCATCGACGTGGCCCCCCTGCTGGCCGAACAGCTCTGGGGCGAGGTGACCGGCGTGCTCACGTCGGCGACGGTGCCCTTGGGACTGGCCGAGCGGTTGGGCCTCCCCGAGGGCCGCTACGACGAGCTCGACGTCGGGAGTCCCTTCGACTACCGGACCAACGCCTTGTTGTACGTGGCCCGGTCGCTGCCTGATCGTCGGAACCCGGAGTCCGAGCCGGCGCTCCACGACGAGCTCGAGGTGCTGATCACCGCGGCCGGTGGGAGGACCCTCGCCCTGTTCACGAGCTGGCGGGCCATGCGGGCCGCCGTCGAGGCCCTCCGGGAGCGCCTGGAGCTGCCCGTCCTGGCCCAGTCCGACCTGCCCAAGCCGGCCCTGGTCGAGGCGTTCCGGGCCGACGAGTCCGCCTCGTTGTTCGCCACGCTCGGCTACTGGCAGGGGGTGGACGTGCCCGGGCCCACGCTCAGCCTGGTCACCATCGACCGCATCCCGTTCCCCCGCCCCGACGAGCCCGTGTTGGAGGCGCGGCGGGACCGGGCCGGAGCCGGGGCCTTCAGCCTGGTCGACCTGCCCCGGGCCGGGACCCTGCTCGCCCAGGGGGCCGGACGGCTCATCCGGTCCGACCGCGATCGGGGGGTGGTGGCCGTCCTCGACGCCCGGCTGGCCACCGCCCGCTACCGGGGGGCCCTCTTGGCCCGGGTGCCGCCCATGAAGCGCACGGTGGACCGCACCGAGGTGGTGGCCTTCTTGGAGGCGATCAGGGACCGGGCCTGACCGACCCCGTGGCCCCGGGCCCGGGGACCGATGCGTCCCTCGGCTCAGAACCCCAGCCGGTCGAGCGCGTCCTCCCGGTGCTGCCAGCGCTTCTCCACCCGGACGAACAGCTCGAGGAAGGCACCGGGCGGCATCTGCTTGCGTACCGCCGTCCCCACCTCTTTCAGGGTGCTGCCGCCCTTGCCGATGACGATCCCCTTCTGGGAGTCCCGCTCCACCAGGATCTCGCAACGGACCCGGGGCCACTCCCACTCGGTGACCCGACAGGCGATGCTGTGGGGCAGCTCGTCCTCGACCCGGTGGAGCAGCTCCTCGCGCACCAGATCGGCCACCCAGAAGGCCTCGGCGACATCGGTGACCATGCCCTCGGGGTAGTAGCGCGGACCCTCGGGCATCCGGGAGACCACCGCGTCGATGAGCGCGGCCACCCCCTCGCCGGTAGTGGCCGAGACCGGGAAGTACTCGACCGGCACGGGCCCCCCACCCCCGTCGTGGTCGATGGTGTCGATGACGGCCGACACCGCGGTCAGATGGGTGAGCACCCCGTCGCCGCCCACCCGGTCGATCTTGTTGACCACCACGAGCAGTGTCGGGTCCCCGGCCGCCCCGGCGCCTTGGGCCACCACCTCACGCTCGAGGGCGCTGGCCCGGGCCATGGCCCGCACCCGGTGGGCCGATGCCGTGAGCACCATCCGGTCACCGGGGCCGACCGCCCCGGTGGCCTCGACCATGGCCACCACCACGTCCACATCGTCGAGCGAGGAGGTCGCCGACTCGTTCATCCGTTCCCCGAGTGCGGTGCGGGGCTTGTGCAGACCCGGGGTGTCGACGAAGACCACCTGGGCGTCGGGCTGGTTCAGGACCCCGCGTACCTGGGCGCGGGTGGTGTTGGGCCGGGGTGAGGTGATGGAGACCTTGGTCCCGACCATGGCGTTGACCAAGGTCGACTTGCCCACGTTGGGCCGCCCGACCACGGCGGCGAAGCCCGACCGGAAGGGGGTCATGCCGGCTCCTCGGCCACCGAGGCGGGCATGGGGACGATCCGCACCCGTTCGATGCGCCGGCCGGTCACCCGGTCGGCCACCAGGCGCAGACCGCCGACGTCGACCGACTCCCCCGCCACCGGTACGTGGCCCAAGAGGTCGAACACCAGGCCACCTACCGTGTCCCAGGCCCCGTCGGGCAGGTCGGCGTGGATGAGCTCGTTCACCTCGTCGACCGGCAGCCGGGCGCTCACTCGGACCTCCCCCGAGTCGAGTCGCTCGACGGTGGCCTCCTCCACGTCGAACTCGTCGACGATCTCGCCCACCAGCTCCTCGATGAGGTCCTCCAAGGTGACGAGCCCGGCGATGCCTCCGTACTCGTTGACCACCACGGCCTGATGGAACTTCTCGGCCTGCATCTCACGCATCAGATCCGAGACCCGCTTGGTCTCGGGCACGAACCGCGCCGTGCGGAGGTGGGCCCGGACGGCCTCGTCGCCCTGCGCCTGGCGGACGGTGTGGATCAGGTCTTTCGTATAGGCGATGCCCACCACGTCGTCGACCTGCTGCTCGACGGCGGGGATGCGGCTGTAGCCGACCTCGAGGGCCCGCTCGAGGGCGGCCTCGACGGTCTCGTCGGCCCCGACGGTGACCATGTCGGGGCGGGGCACCATGACTTCGCGGACCACGGTGTCGCCGAACTCGATGATGGAGTGGATGAGGGCCCGCTCCTCGGTTTCGATGACATCCCCCTCGAGGGCCACGTCGGCCATGGCCAGCAGTTCGGACTCGGTGACGTCCGAGCCGAGGTACTGGCCCTTCTCCCCGATGAGGAGGTTGGCCAGACCGATCAGGGCCCCTGACACCATCCGGACCGGCCAGAACCGGACGATGGCCGACACGAGGGGGGCGCTGAACAAGGCGGCCCGCTCGGGATGGTGGACGGCCCAGTTCTTCGGCACCGCCTCGCCCAGGACGAAGATGATCACGATCTCGAAGACGGTGGCCGCCACCACACCCCAGGCGCCGAACCAGTCGGCGGCCAGGATGCCCACCAGGGTGGCCACCACCAGCTGGCAGATGAGCACCATGAGCAGCACCGGGTTGAGGAAGCCCTGGGGGTTCTCGGTCAGACGCAGGAGCACCTTGGCGCCGCGGCGCCCGTCGTCGACCAGCGCCATGGCCTTGGCCCGGCTGGTGCGCACCAGGCTGGTCTCGGCCAGGGCCAGGAGCGCCGACACGCCGAGGAGGACGACGACCACCACCAACAGGACCCCGTCGACCGCAGTGAACGAGGCGGCCACCAACGGCCCGGCCGCGCCGCTCACCGCCATCGGGGTGCGGGTTGTCGGGGACCGGGCAGCGAGGCCATCACGAGGCCACGCGGTAGAAGCGGGCCAGCAGCTGTTGCTCGCGTCGCTCCATGCGCTCGGCGTCGGCGTCGACCTCGTGGTCCATGCCGAGCAGGTGGAGGATGCCGTGCACCACCAACAGGGCGATCTCGTCGTCGAAGGTCACCCCGTGGTCCACCGCATTGATGGCGGCCACCGCCGGGCAGATGACCACGTCACCCAACAAGAGGAGGCGACCGGTGTCGGCTTCGATGGAGCCGGGGCCCGTGCCGCCCTCGTCCGGCGAGCGGCCGCTGCGGTCGGATTCGTCCTCGATGGGGAAGGAGAGGACGTCGGTCGGTCCCTCCTTGTCGAGGAACCGTTGGTTGAGCGAGGCGATGGTGGCCTCGTCCACGAAGAGCAGGGAGACCTCGGTGTCGCTCACGATCCCTTCGGCCTCGAGCACCGAACGGGCGAGGGAGGACCACCGCTCGACGTTGACCGGGTGGTCGGCCTGCTCATCGGCGGCGTAGATGTCAAGGCTCACCCCGGGGCTCCCGGCGGCTTGTCGCCGCGCTCGTAGGCAGCGACGATGTCGGCCACGATGCGATGGCGCACCACGTCACGCTGGTTCAGGTGCACAAAGGCGAGGTCCGGCACCCCGGTGAGCACCGACTCCAAGCCGACCAGCCCGGACCGCCCCCCGGGCACGTCGACCTGGGTGACGTCGCCGGTGATGACGGCCTTCGAACCGAACCCGATCCGGGTGAGGAACATCTTCATCTGCTCGGGGCTGGTGTTCTGGGCCTCGTCCAGGATGATGAAGCTGTTGTTGAGGGTCCGGCCCCGCATAAAGGCGAGTGGGGCCACCTCGACGGCCCCGCGATCGATGAGCCGTTGGGCGCCCTCGGGCTCCAACAGGTCGTGCAAGGCGTCGTAGAGCGGGCGGAGGTAGGGGTCGACCTTGGCCATGAGGTCGCCGGGGAGGAACCCCAGGCGCTCCCCGGCTTCCACGGCCGGCCGGGTGAGGATGATCCGGTTGACCTGGCGGGCCTGGAGGGCCTGCACGGCCAGGGCCACGGCCAGGTACGACTTGCCGGTCCCGGCGGGACCGATACCGAAGGTGACGATGTTGGAGGCGATGGCGTCGGCGTACTGCTTCTGGCCGCCGGTCTTGGGCCGGACGGCCCGTCCCCGGGAGGAGCGCAACAGCTCCGAGGTCAGGACCTCGGAGGGCCGGACGTCGTCGTGCATCATGTCGATGGTCCGGTGCACCTGGACGGCGTCGAGGCCCTGTCCCGACTCGAGGAGGATGATCAACTCCTCGAACAGGGCGCCCACCCGCTCGGCCCCTTCGCCCTCGATGGAGATCTCGTTGCCACGCACGGCGATGTGCACATCGCCGAACGCGCCTTCGACGAGCCGCAGCAGTTCATCACGCTGGCCCAGCAGGCCGGCCATGAGGTGGTTGCCGGGAACGAGAATTTTGACCTGGGTGCCTGCCACGTGCGCTCTGGTCCCGACCCTACCAGCGGGTCACCTGACCCGACCCGATGATGGTGCTTCGGACCGTCCGGATCCGGACGGCACCACGGGTGACAGCGACCGGGTCAGCCCGGCGGCCACTCGAAGGTGCGGCCCCCGAGCACGTGGAGGTGGAGGTGGTCGACGGAGTTGAGGGCGTCGGGTCCGACGTTGAAGACGAGGCGGTAGCCCCGGTCCGGCCCGCCGAACCCCTCGGCATCGGCCACGGCCTTGGCCGCCACCAGCAGCGCGCCCACGTCTTCGGCGTCCTCGGCGGTCACCGTCGAGGCGTTGACCAGGTGGCGTCTCGGGACGACGAGTACGTGGGTCGGCGCCTGGGGGTTGAGGTCCCGGAAGGCGACGGTGCGTTCGTCGCTGCGGACCACCTCGGCTGGGACCTCGCCGGCCACGATCCGGCAGAAGAGACACTCAGCCAACGCGTGCTCAGTTCTCGGCGGCAGTGAGCCCGTCCGGCGTCACGTGGGCCCGGCCGTTCCCGTTTCCGTTCCCGTTGGCATGCCCGTTCCCGTTGCCCTTGATCTCGGGGTACAGGTGCTCCAGGCTGCCCGGGGCGATACGGCTGGCCCGGATGAAGTTCTCCACGTCGGCCTGCTGGACTCGGATGACCCGGCCGAACTTGTAGGCCACCAGATCACCTTCGTCGATGAAGCGGTAGAGACTGCGGAGGGTCACCCCCAACAGCTCCGATGCCTCTTTGGTGCTCAGCCAGCGGATCTGCTCAGTCATGCGCCCCACCCCCGGACATCAGATACTGACGAGAAGTCCGAGCTCGTCCAGCCGCGTGCCCATGGAATCGGGGGTCACGCCGAACAGGCAGGCGATGGCCCGGACGTCCTCGGCCCGGATCGTGATCATCCGTCCGTTGAAGTCCTGACGGTGCACCTGGATCATGCTCAGGAACCGGCGCAGGAGATCCCGCTCGGGTCCGCTGACCGTGTGCAGCTTGGTGAGGTCGATGGCCACCTTCTCGGTGCCCGACGAGGTGAGACTGGCCCGTCGGGCCGAGGTGGTGACGATCTCGTCGGTGGTCCCCTGGTTGCTCCAGCGGGTCATGGTGGCATCGTCGGGCGGCAGCAGCTGATCGACCGGGACGTCATAGAGCTTGGCCAACCGTTGGAGCCGGGGCACCGAGATGGCCCGCTCGCCGCGCTCGTAGGCGCCCAGCACCGAGGCCTTGAACTCCTGCTCGGACATGGCTTCGACGGCTTGCAGGGACAGGCGCATCTGCTTGCGCATGGTCCGCAGGCGGGCCCCGACAGCTCGGGCGTAGGCCACCCGGGCCACTTCCTCCTGCTCGTCCTCATCGAGTACATCGATACTCTTGTCAATCACCGACATCTGCACCTCCGCTCCTCTCCACCGATCGCCCCCCGAGCTCCGGTTCTGCCAATGTGACGCAGGTGCATGTCTGTCAAAGGACCACAGAGCCGCCACGCGGTACCCTACGATCGTTCTCCCTAACAGGAGTCCCTGCCTCCCTACGTAGTTTCCCTCACGGAGCGTGGTTACGCAAGCGGCGCAATCACGCCGCCGCGGAGAGCGCACAGGAGGGTACCCACAGCGACGGCGGCAGTCTCGGCCCGAAGCACCGTGGGGCCCAGACCCACGCCAGGGCCGAAGAGGTCCAGCTCGGTGGGGTCCCAGCCCCCTTCGGGACCGACGGCTACGAAGGGGTGCGTGAGGCTCGGGGCCTCGCCTCCTGGACAGGCCAAACGGGGTCCGGGACCCACGCCGGCGGCCAGCCCATCGAGGGGGGTGACCGCCTCCACGCGGGGGAGCCAGGTGCGCCGGCACTGGGCCGCTGCCTCCCGCGCCACCCGGGTCAGCTTGGCCGCGGCCCGCTGGCCCCGTTCGTCTCCCTCCCAGCGCACCACCGAGCGAGCGGTCCGAATGGGCACGATGCGATCGACCCCGAGTTCGGTCAGCTTCTGGACCACCCACTCGGGACGGTCGCCTTTGGTCGGAGCGAACGCCACCGTGATCTCGGGGGCCACCCGCGCCCGCCGCACGACCGGTCCATCCGGTACGACCAACGAGTCGAGCTCGCGCTGTCGCCATCCTCGCCCACCGGTACCCGGAGCGGTCCGACACGGCGCCCATCCACCGACTCCGTCACCGACGATGACCGACTCACCGGGCCGGAGGCGCAACACGTCGAAGAGATGGTGAGCATCACCCTGCGTGAGGATCGGCGCTTGCGGATCGGCGACGAACACCATGGCGGCCGCCGACACCAAGATGGTCTCCGGTCCGGACGGCGGGCCCGCGGTCGGACCGGTCGGTTCGCCCGCGCCGGACGCCATGCTCAGCTCAGGGCGGAGCGCAGCTTCGAGAAGAGTCCCTCACCCTGCGGGGCGTGCCCGAGCTCCTCACCGCGGGCCTCGGCCAGAGCGGCGAGCAGCTCCCGCTGGCCGTCATCGAGACCGGTGGGCGTGTCCACCTGTACGTGGACGTAGAGGTCACCGCGGCCGCGGCCGCGGATCTTCGGAACGCCCAGGCCCTTCAGCGGGAGCACCGTCCCCGACTGGGTGCCGGCCTCGATGGTCAGCTCCCGAGCGTCGTCCAGGGTGTCGAAGGTGACGCTGCCTCCCAGGGCGGCGAGGGTGACCGGCACATTGACCGAGGCGTGTAGGTCGACACCGGAACGCTCGAAGTCCGCGTCGGGCTCCACCGACAGGTGGACGAAGAGGGCGCCGTTCGGGCCGCCGCGGAACCCGGCCGGTCCGTGTCCGGCCAGTCGGAGGGTCGAACCCTCGTCGACCCCTCCGGGAATGTCGACGGTCAGGGTCCTCGACTCGGTGCGCCGACCCTCGCCTCGGCAGTCCGGGCACGGATCCTCGATGAACTCCCCCGAGCCCTGGCAGCGGGTGCACGGCACGGCCGTGATGACCTGGCCGAGGATGGACTGGCGCACCCGGCGTAGCTCGCCGGCGCCCTGGCACTCGGGACAGCGCACCGGGCTCGTGCCTGGACGCGCTCCGGATCCCTCGCAGGTGTCGCAGTGGACCGGCGTCTGGACGTCGACCTCACGCTGGACCCCGAAGACGGCCTCCCGAAACGAGAGTCGCAGCACCATTTCGGCGTCGGGGCCGGGCACGGGTCCGGTCCGCCGGGTCCGGCCGCCGCCGGTGCCGCCCATGCCATTGAAGAAGGCGTCGAAGAGGTCGCCCAGTCCCCCACCGAACGGGTCCCCGGGCGCACCCCCTCCCCCGGCGGCAGGACCGAAGACACCCTCGGGGCCGAACCGGTCGTAGCGGGCCCGGCGTTCAGGGTCTTTCAAGACCTCGTAGGCCAGGCTGACCTCTTTGAACTTCTCCGACGTATCGGAGTCGCCCTGGTTGGCATCGGGGTGGAACTCCCGAGCCTTGGCCCGGTAGGCCCGCTTGAGTTCATCGTCGGAGGCGTCACGACGGACACCCAACACCTCGTAGAGGTCGGCGGTGGTCACGAACTGGTTCCCTTCCTTACGCCCCCCAGCTCGGCCCCCATAGCGACAGCCCTCATCGTCCGGACTCGCCCAGCCGTTCGCCCAGCCGGTCCCCCACCACGCGAGCCGCGGCCAACGCCAAGGGGTAGTTCATCCGGGTGGGTCCGAGCAGGCCGATGGTCCCCGCCGCCGCTCCGTCGACCGACACCGGCATCACCACGATGGCACACGATGCCAACGGCTCGACACCGTGCTCGGTACCGATGGCCACGGACAGGCCCGTGTCGAGGATGTCACGGAGCAGGGTCACCACCACGAGCTGCTGCTCGAGGATGGTCAGGACCGACCGCACCGTGTCGACGGCGTCGAAGGCCGCGGCCATCCGGGACGATCCCCCGACGAACAGCTGCTCGGCGCCGTCCACCCGGGCGAGGGAGCGCAACCCGGCCAGTCCGGCCGCCACCACCGAGTCGGTGGCGGGGTCGCCGGTGCTGGTGGCGGTGTCCGCCACCTGGGTGATGGGCAGGCCGAGCGAGTGGGCGGCCAGGCGGGCCGCAGCATCGGCCAGGCGGGCCTCGTCGACGTCCTCGTCGAACTCCACCGACTGCTTCTGGACGGCCCCGTCGGCCAAGACCACCACCACCAGGGCGAGACGGGGACCGAGACCCACCAGCTGGACGCCCCGGATGGCGGCCGACTCGTGTGACGGACCCACCACCATGGCCGTGCAGTCGGTGAGGTCGGCCAACAGGCCCGAGGTCTGTTCGAGCATCAGCTCGATCTCGCCATGGGCGTGATCGAAGAACTGACGTACCTGCTGGCGCCCGACCGGATCGAGGGATCCCGGTCCGGCCAGGTGGTCGACGAAGAAGCGGTACCCCTTGTCCGTCGGGATGCGGCCGGCGCTGGTGTGGGGCTGGGCCAAGAAGCCCTCGCGCTCCAAGGCGGCCATGTCCGAACGCACGGTGGCCGACGACACGCTGACCCCGGCCGACTCCACCACGTGCTGGGATCCCACGGGCTGGGCCGAGGCGATGTACTCGGTGACCACGGCGTTCAAGATCGCCGACTTGCGGGCGTCGAGGGGCCCGGGGTCAGGAGTGCGCTCGTCGGTGCGACTGTCTTCGGTGGTCGGCATGGGTGTTCGCTTCCACGTCGGAACCCGGTGGCCACGGGTAGCGGCCGAGAACAGATTCGCTTCGTGTTAGCACTCCACTCTAGTGAGTGCTGACCGGTAGCCGCCGTTCATGCTCGCCCCTGGGCCGTCCGAGCGCCCCCGGGACAACCCCGGGCCACCTCCGGGCTCAGGCCGGGGCCACGAACATCCGCTCGGTCATCGCCGGGCCGAGGGCGATGGTGTCGTCCCCCATGACCAGGGTCAAGGTCCCGTCGGGGGCCCTCGCCCCGATGAGGGCGGTCGTGCCGGGGGTCAGGCCGTGGTCACCGAGGTAGGTGAGGGAGTCGGACTCGTGCTCCACACTCTCGGTGATGCGCTCGAGCCGGACCCGGTCACCCGGCTGCGCCTCGGCCAGACGCTGCTGCTTCGGACCTACCGGGTCCACGCCGGGTATGGGGTTGCCGTGGGGGCAGGTCGTCGGGTTCCCGAGCAACACGACGAGGCGTTCCTCGACGTCGTCGGAGATGACGTGCTCCCATCGCCCCGCCTCGATGTGGGCCTTGTCCCAGTCGAGGCCGATGATGTCGACGAGCAGGCGCTCGGCCAGCCGATGCTTGCGCACTACGCCCTCGGCCAGGGCCGCACCTTTCGAAGTCATGGCGATCTGCCGGGCGGTACGCACGATGAGGTCGTCCGCCTCCAACCGGTCCAGCATCTCCGAGACCG
The DNA here is from genome assembly GCA_963817985.1 of uncultured Acidimicrobiaceae bacterium. Classification (GTDB taxonomy): domain Bacteria; phylum Actinomycetota; class Acidimicrobiia; order Acidimicrobiales; family RAAP-2; genus Bog-756. Next base: position 53,929 of record CAWFQI010000007.1, read on the forward strand.
AGGGGGCAGCCTTGTCCAACCGCTCGGCCAGACGGGCCTGGATCACGGGAATACCCTCTTCTTGCAGGGCGAAGATGGTTTCGAGGTACTCCTCGACCGGTGGATGGAATCGGTCAAGCACGTAGTGGATCCTAAGGCAACGGCGCCGACGTGGGTTCGCCCGGGATCTCGGCCGGCAGTGAACGTCCGGCCGGGCCCCGAGCTCCCGACCGGCGGGCGGGCCCTCGGGAGTACCGTGGACCCCGTGGAGGACGATGCTGGGCCGGTGCCGGCCGAGGACCCAAGCACCGGGGACGAAGACCGAGACGGGCCGAGCGACAAGGCCGGCCCGGGCGAACAGGCGAGGTCCGGCGAGACCGAGGTTGGCGCCGATGGGAACGATGCCAACGCGGAGCCGGGCCACGATCCTGAGGACGGCGAAGTCCGAGACCCGCTGCGCTTCAACAACTGGATGAAGCGCTCGGCCACCGGCGCGGTCATGACCGGCATCGCCGTCGGCCTCCAACAGGCACTCCAGCTACCCCGCCAGGAGCCCGCCTTCGTGATCGAGGCCTCGGGCGAGCCCCACGACCCCAACCACCCCATCGACCTGCACTTCGACCCCGACAATCCCGCCGATACCGTGGCCGTCATCCGCAGACCGAAACCAGCCACGCCCACCGAGGAGCCCTCACCCCCGGCTTGAGGGCACCGCCTGTGGCCTACGTGGCCTGGCGAGGGCGAGGGCCGCCCGGATGACCGATCCGTCGACCACCAGCACGACACCGGCGCCGTAGGCCACTCCGGCCACCGCATCGGTCGGGAAATGCCACTGCAGGGCCACGACGGCCAAGGCCATCCACAGCGTGTAGACGGCACCGATCACGACGGTCACCGAACGCCAACGGCGCGGGACGGCAAGGACGGCCGCCGTGGCCAGGGCGGCGGCGCCCACGGTCGAGCCCGAGGGGTACGAGAGCCCGCCCCCGAGATGTCGTCCGACCAGGGGCTTGACCACCAACTCGCAGGTGGCGAGAGCCACGGGCGGCCCCACGAGGCACGCCAGGGCGTGGAGCCGGTCGGTCGGAAGGGCCACCAGGGCGATGACCACCGAGCCGGCCACAACGACCTCGGGGTAGCGAAGGGCCACCACGCCCGTGAGGATGTCGTTGCCGGAGGGGCGCACGAGGTCGAGGGCCCAACGGTCAGCGACTATCGGGTGGGGCAGGAAGAAGAAGTAGAGGCCACCCGCCGCCACCGCGGCGATGAGCACGGCGCCCCACACCAGGTGACGTCGGGACTCCTCCCACCGATCCACCTGACCCGACCGACCCCGGAGCCCCCCGGGCCTCTCGGGACCCGAATCGCTCCGTGCGGCCTCGGAACGGTCCGCCTCGAGCATCTGGATAAGGCTACCGGCCACCCTGCGCCTTCCCGACGCACGGGCAGGCGAAGTCCCAACATCGAAGTGACCCGGCGTTAGCATGACGCCGTGCCCGTCCTCCCCACTCGCTGGCCTGCTCACCGGTCGACCGGGCCGGGCCGGGCCGCAAGCCCGCTCGGACCACCGGTCCCGATTTGGCGCGCAACCATTTGACGGCCATACCCACGCCGCCAGAGCCCGTGGCCTCCGATCCGCCTTTCCCCGTGACCCGGGTGCTCTTGTGGATGCCCGGGGGCCGGCGGGTCCTCGGGGGCCACGTGGTGCAGCTCGAGAAGACCGCCCGGGCCCTCTCCGAGGCCGGACTGGACGTGATCACCGAGTTCACCGACACGCCACCCACGACCGAGGTGGACTTGGTCCACGGGTTCGGGCTCTCCACCGATCACGTCCGGCATTGGCACCGCCGGGGGGTCCCGGTCGCCCTCTCGACCATCTACTGGGAGCGCTCGTACCGCCAGGACGGTGGACCGGGCCGTCGGGTGTCGGCTCGCGACCTGGCCGGGCGGGTGGTGCGGGCGGCCCGGTTCTCCCGCAGCGCGCTGCAAGGGCGCGGCGCCCTGACCGAAGCCTGCCTGCACTGGATCCCCGCCGACGTCCACCAACTGACCCTCTTCGAGGCGGCCGACCTCCTCTTGCCCAACGCCGTCGGCGAGGGCGACAGCATCCGCCGTGACTTCGGTGTGGCGACGCCGATCGTCCCCATCCCGAACGGCGTCGACCCCGACCGCTTCAGTCTTCCGGTCGACCGGTTCGACCAGCGCACCTACGTCCTCTACGTCGGTCGGATCGAGCCACACAAGAACCAACTGGGGCTGATCGAGGCGCTCCGGGGATCGGGCCTACCGCTCGTCATCGCCGGCCACGAGCACCCCGATCATGCCCGTTACGTCCGCAAGTGTCGGAGGGCGGGCTCGGGTTGGGTGACCTTCCACGTCTCGCTCGACGAGTCGGAGCTGGCCGATCTCTACCGCCATGCCCGGGTGCACGTACTGCCCAGTTGGTTCGAGACCACCGGGCTCGTCTCCCTCGAGGCCGCCCTGAGCGGGTGCAGCGTCGTCACCACCTCCCGGGGCTTTGCCCACGAGTACCTCGACGAGTGGGCGTGGTACTGCGACCCGGCCGACAGCGGGTCAGTGCTCGCCGCAGTCCGGTCGGCCTGGGACAGCCCGCCGGATCCCGCCCTCCGTCAGCACGTCCTCGAGCACTACACCTGGCGGCACGTGGCCGAAGCCACCGTGGCTGCCTACCGCACCCTTCCTCCCCGAGCCGACACGGCCCGCTGAGCCTGGGAGCGGGTAATTCACCGCTCTGACCAGGACTGGCGACCTAAAGGAACGCCGCCTTCTGGACGATGAACTCATCGGGTCGGCACACCCTGGACCACGGTCCTTGATGGCCGGTCCCGACTGCGGTCCGTCTCCGTGCCCGAGGAGGCAGTGCCGCCGGACACGAGGTGGATACGGCACCGCGGTGAGGTGTCGCATCCCGAGCGACGGGCAAGGAGATGCGGTGACGGCACCAGCCCAGAGCACGCGGCAACGTGCGACACCGCTGTGGTTCGGCCCCGACGACCGACCGCTCTTCGGCTGGCTCCACCTGCCGGCGGACGGCCGGGCCCGGGGCGGGGTCGTGCTGGCCCAACCCCTCGGCATCGAAGCCATCTGCACCTACTTCACCTACCGACTCCTGGCCGAGCAGTTGGCCGACCGAGGCATCGCCGTCCTTCGGTTCGACTACGACGGCACCGGCGACTCGGCCGGTGCGGAGACCGATCCCGACCGTCTCGATGCCTGGCTGGACAGTCTGTCCCAGGCCGTCGATGCGCTGGCCGACACGGGCGTGGAGGCCATCGGACTCGCCGGGACACGGATGGGCGGCCTGTTCGCCGCCCATGAAGCAGCCCGCCGGGGCGGGGTCGATGCCCTGGCCCTGTGGGATCCGTGCCTCTCCGGCAAGGCGTTCCTCCGAGAGCAGCGATTCCTTCGACTCCTGAGCGGGACCGGTGGCGATCCGACCGGTGAGGGTGTCGAAGCCCCAGGGCTCCGCTTCGAGCCCGAGACGGTCAAGGCGCTCGCCGATCTGGCCATCAAGACCATCCCCGGCCCACTGGCCGAACGGACGCTGGTGCTCGTGCCGCCCGATCTCTCCCGGCCGCCTGCGCTGGTCCGCCGCCTGGCCGGCACGACGGTCGAGTGGGGGGAGGCCACCGGCCAGGACCGGCTCCTCGACTCGAACGTCCAGGAACCGCCCGTAGAAACGATCGGTCGGCTGGCCGACTGGTTCGCCTCGGTACTGGACGGCAATCCGGTGGCGGTCGAACCGCCACGGAGACCGACCGCAGTCGTGGGTCACACCGGAACGGGGAGTCCGCTGGAGGAGCACACCGTCTCGTTGGGCCCGCTGGGGTTGTTCGGGATCGTGACGGAACCACCCACCGCCGCTCACGGGCCGACGGTCGTGCTGGTGAACGAAGGCAACACGCACCACATCGGACAGGCCCGGATCTGGGTGGATCTCGCCCGCGCCCTGGCCCCGGCCGGGCTCCGGGTGCTCCGCTTCGATCTGAGTGGCAACGGCGACAGCGGGGTGCGGCCGGGTCAAGAGGCCCACGTGGCCCGGGCGCCTGAAGCCATCGACGACATCGACCAGGCCATCACGGCCATCGCTCCCGACGACCCGACCAACGTGGTCCTGGTCGGCTTCTGCGCGGGGGCCTATCAAGCTGTCGAGCAGGCGATGGTTCGACCGCCCCGAGCCGTGTGCCTGATCAACCCGGTGTTCACCTTCATCCCCCCCGAGCCGGCGGGTTCGTCGCGGCGACGAGCCCGCCAGGCAACCCGGCCGTGGTTGGTGCGCACGCTCGGTCCCGCGCTGCAGTGGTACGGAAGGGCGCGGGGTTCGACGGGGTCGGCCCGCTGGGAGCGCGCCCTGGCCGACGGCAGCTGGACCGTCGCCGTCGCTCGGCGACTTCCCCGGGTGCCGTCTTCGGCCTGGGCCCTCATCCACCGGACACTCGTCACGAACACCGGAATCACCTCGCTCGAAGCCGTAGCCGCCCAGGGGGTCGAGACCTTCCTGATCGTCGGTCCCGGGGATCTCACCTCGCTCTCGCTCGGTGCGGAACGACGCATGGCGTACCTGACCTCCCGGCCGGACGTCCATCTCGAAGAGATGGACGAACTGGATCACGCGGCGTGGGTGATGTCCCAGCGCCGCAGCCTGGTCGACGTGGTGGCAGCCGACCTCATCGCCACCTACGGGACGGTGCCTGCCCCAGGCGACCAGCGGCCGGTGGCCACGGCCGGCTGACCTGACCCCGGCCGACCGGGCCACTTCGCTGGTCGGCCCGCCTCGGTCAGGAGCGGGGGTCTTCTGCCGCCGCGGACTCGAGGACCTTCAGGAATGCCGCGGCCTGGTTCACCCACGTCTCGGGCTGCACAGTGAGCGGACCCGGCCCAGCCGGCAGCGGAGGGCCGGCGAGGACCGTCCGCACCGCGCCAACGAACTGGTCGGCGTCGGCCACGGTCACCGGGGCCCCGAGGTCGCGGAAACCAGCCACGGGGGTGGCGACGACCGGCCGACCCACGGCCGTGAACTCCCGGGCCTTGATGGGATCGAGGCTCTCGGTGAACGGCGTCACCCGATGGGGCACGATGAGCACGTCGGCGTGCTGCAGGTAGGCGGGAACCGTGGCGTAGGGGCGACCGCCAAGGATGACCGCCCCGGCCTCGAGGAGCGGCGCCTCCTCCTCTTTGGCCAAGCTGTTGGGTCCGACGAAGACCATCGAGGTGTCCGCAGGCAGGTCGCGGCAGAGCGCCACGCACAGCGGCAGGTCCAGACGGCCTGAGCTCAGCGTGCCCTGGTACATGACGATGCGGCCAGCCGGGAGATCCGCCGGTCGCTCGGTGGGACTCCGAAGGTGGTCCACCTCCACCCCGTTGGTGATGAGATGCACCGGTCGGGTCTGACCGCGGCTCTCGACCAGGGCGGGCGAGCACACCACGACCTCGGTGGCTTGACGGAGCAGGGCGGCGTCGTTGCGGTGCTGGCGGGCGAGCTCGCGACTGGCCCCGGTGGCGAGGAGCCAGTCGTCGGTGACGTCGTAGACCGTGGGCCAGCCGGTCGAGTCGACGAGCGGCGCGTAGGTGCTGTCGTTGATCCACAGCACCGGGCGGTGGAATCCGAGGGACCGGGCCGTCTTCTCCACCTGCCGGCCCAGCGCGCCGTCGCCCGAGGGTCGGAGCTTCCGGGGCAGCCACTTGCGGGGTGCTTGAGCCCACAGTCGCCCGGTCGAGCCGATGGACCGCAGCGGGGACAGGGTGGGCCAGTGGCCGTGTCGAAGCATCCACGTCACGTCGATCGGCGTCTCGGCGAAGAGCAACCGCATGGTCGGTCGCAGCTCGAGCATGGCCGCGGCCATGTGCTGGTTCCGGCGCCAGACGTCGTCCCAGGGTTCCAGCGACAGGCAGATGACGTCAAAGGACTCCGATTCTGTCAAGCCATGCCTCCATTTCCTTTGCGGGGGACCATGCAGTGCGGTGGACTGCGTCACCGTTGGCTGCCGGAGGCAACGACTAGAGCGTAATTCATCACCGGCCACCCGATCGGGACACGCCGACGTCGTCGGGTACCGACCGACCACGAGGAACCGCCACAGGAACCCGCCGGCTGAGCGGTGGATCACTACACTCGACTCGATGGACCCAGCGGCGGAGGTGTCCGCGGACGGACGTCCCGGACCAGGAAGGGTGTCCGTCGTCATCCCGAGCTACAACGCCGAGGCGTACATCGGCGAGACCCTCCGGAGCCTCCTCGCCCAGTCGTTCCGCCAGTGGACCGCCGTCGTCGTGGACGACGGCAGCAGCGACCGCACCTGCGGCATCGTCGGAGCGTTCACCGAGCAGGACCCCCGGATCTCCCTCGTCGTCCACCCCCGCAACCGCGGCGCAGCGGCGGCCCGGAACACCGGTGCGGAGCACAGCCAGTCGGAGTACCTCCTGTTCCTCGACGCGGATGACGTGCTCCACCCCGACATGCTGCTGGCCACGAGCGACCACCTCGACCGGAACCCTTCGGTCAACGGGGTTTACGTCCGGCAGTCCTACCTCGATGCCTCGGGAACCCACCTGGGTGACGAACCGGGCCGGTGGCCCTGGGCCCGGTGCGTGGCCACCCGGTTCTGGGTGGCCATGATGCCCGACTCGGACCCCACTGTCCCCTTCGAGTCCATCTACCTCGTCGCGGCCATCATCCCGAGCATCGCCGTGGTCCGTCGTGACGCCTTCGATCGGATCGGTCGATGGGACGAGGAGTTCGGTCAGATCTGCGAGGACACCGACTTCTTCTTGCGGCTCCGTCTCGACGGCATGATCCACTTCCTGTCCCGGGTGCTGGTCGGGTACCGCCAACACCCCACCCAGGCCACCGTCGAGAAGGCAGACCTCTTTGCCTCCCAGTATGCCAAGGTGCACCAGAGGATCGCCGCCGCCGCCGGGCCGGGGACGTCGCTGGTGGCCGATGCCGAATGGTTCCGCCGCCACCGGTTCATCCCCTACCGTCGCCTGACCGCAGCCGGGGAAGCGCTGCGGCACGGAGACCTTCGAGGCGTCGCCCGCAACGTGAAGGACGCCGTCACCGAGTACTCCCCGCGCCGTCCACCACCGGCCCTCTACCGAGGCTGACCACGCGGCCCGGACGGGCCTCCTCGGAAGCGCCGACGCGCCGAGATCGACGGGTGCTGCAGTATCGTGCCCGCCATGGCGCCTCCGCGAACGACACCGGGCCGGTCGCTCAGACACGCCACGCCAGCGCGGGTCCTGACCGCCGGCCGGCCACCCCGATGACGCCGGAAGCCCGGAGCGGGGACGACGTTCGCTGCTCGTTGGTCGTACTCAACTACAACGAGCGGGAGCTCCTGATCGATTGTGTGGCGAGCATGATCGAGGCCGTCGGCCCGAACGACGAGATCATCGTCGTCGACAACGGCTCGTCGGACGGGAGTGCCGATGCGGTGGCCGAGGCGTTTCCGGGAGTCGTGCTCCTCCGCCTGCCCGAGAACCGGTACATCTTCTCCCTGAATGACGGCCTGGCCGCAGCCCGAGGCGAGTTCGTAGCCTTCTGCAACAACGACATGCGGGTCGAGGACAACTTCGTCGAAGAGGCGCTCGCCTGTTTCGTGGCTGACGACATCTTTGCCGTCTGCTCACGGGTGCTCGACAAGAACGGCGACGAACAGGGCACCCGCACGGCCGGCTTCTGGGAACACGGGCTGCTCTTCTATCAGCCCCTGCCCCACGCCGACGTCTCGACCGACTGTTTCTTTGCCGTCGGGGGCCAGTCCTTCTTCCGGAGGCGGCTCCTCCTCGAAGTCGGCTCCATCGACGAGCTGCTCTGGCCCATGTACCACGAGGACATCGAGCTGTCCTACCGGGCCTGGAAGGACGGCTACCGGATCGTGTACGCGCCAAACTCGGTCTGTCACCACCTGGGGGGCAAGACCAGTCGCAAGGTGTTCACGGCGACGGAGCTGCGCTCCTTCGTGCGCCAGAACGAGCTTCTCATGGTCTGGAAGAACATCACCGACGCCTCCATGCTCGCCGAACACGTGGCGTGGATGGTGCCACGACTGCTCGTCGCCCTCGTCCGGTGGGACAAGGGGACACTCCTCGGTTTCGTGTCCGCCCTCCGCCGCCTCCCCCGGGCCATCAGGGCCCGTGGCACGGTGCGAGCCGCCTTCACCCGCAGCGACCGAGAGGTGCTCAGGCTGGTGAGTCAGCCGGTCATCGACCGAACGGGTAGCGCACCCTCGGCCTGACCCGAAGGGCGGCGGTCACCGGCGCCGGCGCCGGCGCAGCCGCTGCATGACGGTCGAGCGAAGCTCGGGCTCCAGCCGCGACACCACGCCGATCAGGGTGATCCAGGCGGCGGCCACGATGACGACCGCACCGACCACGGCGGCCAGTGCGCCCGGTGCCGGTTCCAGGTGGATCAGGGCCAGGGCCACGATGCCCGCCACCGCCGCGGTCGGCACCACCGGCGCCAAGGACGTACGCAGGTATCGGGCGATGGGTATGCCCAGGTGCCGACAGACGATGCCCGGGAGCACCACGAAGTCGATGACGAGGACGACGGGCAGGGATCCGACGGCCGGGCCCACCGGCCCCAGCCAGAAGGTGGCGCCGATGCTGCCGGCCAGGTTGAGCACGGAGCCGATCAGCGCCAACACGGCCAGCTGCTTGTTGCGTCCGATCCCGGTGAGGAAGAGGAAGCACTGGTTGCCCGGTCGCTGGAGGACGGTGACGATGCCGAGCACGATCATGACCTTGTAGGTCTGGGGAGGTACGTGGCCGAGCCAGAACTTGAGGATCGGATCGCCGAAGGCGGCCAAGGCGATGACGATGGGCACCGAGATCCCCAGACAGGCGATCACCGCACCGAGAAAGTAGGTGGCCTGTCGTCGGCGATTCCCCACCTCCTCGTCGTGGGCGTAGGTGGGGACGAGCAGGCCGGTGGCCTGGGAGCTCAGACTGCCGGTGAAGTTGGCCGTGTTGAGGGCCACGCTGTAGGGGGCGACCTGGGCGACCGGGAGGATGATGCCGATGACCAGGGAGTCGACCTGGTACGCCACCACGCTGCTCAGGGCCACCAGGGACTGGACGCCGCCGAAGCGCAGGAGGTCGGTGAGCACGGCGCGACGGAACCGGCCCGCCCGCAGCGACGCCCCGGTGATCCGCTTGACCACCGTCAGCCCCACCACGAGGGACACGGCGGTGCCGGCCAGTTGCAAGAGGGCGAGGGCGAGAAGCCCGGCGCCCGCCACCACCGCGATGATCTGGGCGAGCTCCATCAACAGCAGGGTGGCTATGCCGATCTGGGCCTGGCGGTCGTTGCGCCCCGAGCCGAAGAGGACCGCGCCGGGGACGGTACCGAGGAACGAGAGGGCCGAGACCACGCCGAGGATGATCAGGGTGGTCCCGACCAGGGTGGGGCTGATCGGACCGATGTTCAGGAACGACGCCACGAACGGAGCCAGGCCGGCGGTGATGACGATGGCCAGCACGGCGGACACGGCGAAGAAGATCCAGCAGGTTCGGATCAGGTCGGCCAGGGCCTCCTTGTCACCGGTGGCCCGGAGGCGGGCCACCCGTTGCACCGCCGCCGTCCCGACGCCCACGTCGAGCAGGCCCAGGTACGCGGTCAGGGCCAGGAGCACGACCCAGAGGCCGTAGGTGGCGGCACCCAGGTGCCCGAGGAGCGCGCGGGTCAGCACCAGGCTCATGGCGATGCCGATGAAGTAGCTGGCGTAGGAGTTGACGACGTTGCGGGCCAGCTGTGACCCGCTGGCGTTGGCCGACGGCGGGTCGTCCGGCCCGGGCCCGCCGGTCATCAGGTGGCCACCTTCGGGAGGTTCGGCCGACCCGTCGTCGTCGGGAACGGGGGGAGCTACGTCTGGCCCTGCGTTCGACGACCTGATCCGACCGGCTCCCACGGGAGTGCGCTCCCTTTCATCTGCTCGAGCCCGGGGTTCAGGTGCGGACGGCCCGGCTGCTCTGTGTGGAACCCCATGTTGTGATCGACATATCAGTCGTCCAGCTTGAGTGCGGAGACGAACGCCTCCTGGGGGACCTCGACCCGGCCGATGTTCTTCATCTTCTTCTTCCCCTCCTTCTGCTTCTCCAGCAGCTTGCGCTTCCGGGTGATATCCCCCCCGTAGCACTTGGCCAGGACATCCTTGCGGCGGGCCTTCACCGTCTCACGGGACAGGACCCGGCCGCCGATGGCGGCCTGGATGGGCACGTCGAACATCTGGCGGGGAATCAGCTCCCGCAGCTTCTCGGTCATCCGCCGGCCGTAGAAGTCGGCCTGGGACCGGTGGACGATGGTCGAAAAGGCGTCCACCGGGGTGTGGTTGATGAGCAGGTCCACCTTGACCAGGTCGGCCGTGGCGTACCCCTCGGGCTCGTAGTCGAGGCTGGCATAGCCCTTGGTGCGGCTCTTCAACTGGTCGAAGAAGTTGACCACCACTTCGCCCAGCGGGATGGCGTAGACGAACTCGACCCGTTCCGGGGAGAGGTACTCCATCTTGACCATCTCGGCGCGGTGGCCCTGGCAGAGGTCCATGACCGTGCCGGTGTACTCGGCCGGGGTGAGGATGGTGGCCCGCAGCATGGGTTCGTCGACGTGATCGAGGTGGGTGGGTTCGGGGAGCTCGCTCGGGTTGTCCACGTCGACCTCGGTGCCGTTGACGAGAAAGGCCCGGTAGGCCACCGAGGGAGCCGTGGCGATGAGCGACAGGTTGAACTCCCGTTCCAAACGCTCCCGCACGATCTCCATGTGCAGCAGGCCGAGGAAGCCGCACCGGAACCCGAAGCCGAGGGCCCGGGACGACTCGGGCTCGTAGGTGAAGCTGGCGTCGTTCAGCCGGAGCTTCTCCAGGGCATCACGCAGGTCGGGGAGCTCATCGCCGTCGATGGGGAAGAGCCCACAGAACACCATGGGCTTGGGATCCCGGTAGCCGGCCAGCGCGGCCGGAGCAGGGTGGGTGGCGGTGGTCACCGTCTCGCCGGAGCGGGCGCTGCCCACGTCCTTGATGCCGGCGATCAGATAGCCGACCTCGCCCGGGCCGAGCTCGTCCACCGGCACGGTGATCGGGGTCCGGATGCCGATCTCTTCGATCTCGTGGTTGCTGGCGGCCTGCATGAACCGGAGGCGATCCGTGCCCACCAGGGTGCCGGCCATCACCCTGATCGAGCTGACCACCCCCCGGTACTGGTCGTAGGCCGAGTCGAAGATCAGCGCCTGCAATGGCGCGTCCGGGTCGCCGGTGGGTGGGGGGATCCGCTCCACGATGGCGTCGAGCAGTTCGGCGACCCCGGCTCCGGTCTTGGCCGAGATGTGCATGATGCCGGCGGCATCGATCCCGAGGACCTGCTCGATCTCGGCGGCACAGCGGTCCGGGTCAGCCGCCGGCAGGTCGATCTTGTTGAGCACGGCCACGATCTCGAGATCGTGCTCCAGGGCCTGGTAGCAGTTGGCCAGCGTCTGGGCCTGGATCCCCTGGGAGGCGTCGACCAGGAGCACCGCGCCTTCGCAGGCGGCGAGCGACCGGCTCACCTCGTACCCGAAGTCGACATGGCCGGGGGTGTCGATCAGGTGGAGGGTGTGGTCCTTCCACGGGACCCGGACGTTCTGGGCCTTGATGGTGATGCCCCGCTCCCGCTCGATGTCCATCGAGTCGAGGTACTGCTCACGCATCAGGCGGGGGTCGACGGCCCCGGTCAGCTCCAGGATGCGATCGGACAGGGTCGACTTGCCGTGGTCGACGTGGCTGATGATGGAGAAGTTTCGGATGCGGTCGACGGGAAGCACGGGGAGGCCAGCGTACCCAAGCCGACCAGGACCCCGACCCCGGGGCCGCCGGCCACCCTAGGGAGATCACCCGACCGGGGCCGTCGAGGGAGGTGGCGACGGTCGGATCCCAGCCGGTGGGATGGAGCGGGGCCGGGCTGCTATCGTGTTCTGTTCCCGGACTTGGCCTGAGCGGGCCGCCCGGGGTGAGAACCTTCCTCGGCCGAGCGGCGAGCACGTCCCGCAGCGCCGAGCCGACCTCAATCCAGCACCGACCAGCACGCAGAGGAACCGCAGTGGCAAACATCAAGAGCCAGATCAAGCGCAACCGGCAGACCATCAAGCGCCAAGCCCGGAACAAGGCGGTCCGCTCCGAGCTGCGGACCCGGACCAAGCGGGCCATCAGCGCCATCGAAGAGGACGCCGAGAACGCCGACGAGGCCCTCCGGCTGGCCATCAAGCGGATCGACAAGGCCGCCGCCAAGGGCGTCATCCACAAGAACCAGGCGGCCAACCGCAAGTCACGACTGATGAAGCGGGCTGCCGTGAGCAGTGACGACGCCGTCGGAGCAGACGCCTGAGCCTGTCTGTCGCCGGTTAGTCCGGCCGGCATGACCACCATGGTGGGCCCCAGCGGCCACCTATCGGTTTCCTTGCCCCCTTCACGCTGGCCACTGACGGCGATGCCCATCGGTGCGGTCGGCACCGCCTCGTTCGATCTCGGAGTTCGACGGGAGTCCTCTCGGACGCGAGAGCTCGAGCGCATCTCGTCCTCCCCTCCAGCGCGCTCGGTGCGGGCGGCCCGCTGGTCGGGAACCCCGCGCCTCCAGCACTGACCGCTGCGTCCTCGCGTCCATAAGCGCCCGGATAGTCCAGACCCCCGTCGGGGTGATCCTCGTCGGACTCAGGTGGTGGCGTAGTAGAACGGCTTGTCACAGCGGTAGCCGTGGGCCGAACCGTTGGCCGGGGGGTCGTCCAGCCGCTGGTACTTGCCATGGACGATGGTGGCGATGATGTAGCAGTTGGTCGGCACCTTGCCCGCCGGGTTGGCCGTGCCCACCAGCGAGCCACCCGAGAACGAGTGGATGCCCCGCAGCGCCTGCAGGATGGAGCCGCGGCTCGGGTGGGGGCCGGCCGCCTTCAGAGCCTGGGTGAACAGCTCGGCCGACAGCCATCCATAGAGGGTGTAGAGGTCGGCCTTGAAGCCAGGCGAGACCTTCTGGATCCAGGTCTGGAAGGCGGCGATGGCCGGAAGGGCCGCCTTGTCCTCACCGAGATAGAGCGACGTGTTCTGCTCCATGTAGGCGCCGTTGACGGCCGAGGCGCCGCCGGCTGCCGGGACCAGCCCCTCGCTGTAGGTGGACCCGCCCAGCACCAGCACCGGGTGGAAGTCCTGCTGGTTGAGCGCCTGGACCACGGCGGCGGCGTAGTTGTAGGGCATCTGTTCGAGAAAGAGGATCTTGACCCCGTCGTTCTTCATGGTGATGACGTTCTGGTTGAAGTCGGTCTGGCTGATCTCGAAGGTCGGTGAGTAGACCACCTTGTAGCCGATGGACTCCATGGCCTGCTTCTCGGCGTTCCACTTGGAGATGGCCGACGGTTCGCCGGCCACCATGGCGGCGGCGTGGGTGATGGTCTTTGGGAACTTCTGCTTGAAGTAGGCCAAGGGCCCGAGGATCCACCCGTTGGCCGTCGGGGCCACGCTGAAGGTGTTGGGCAGGTCGTTGGTACCAAGATCGAGGGAGACGCTTACGTTGGGCACATCGGGATTGGCCTTCAGCACCGCCCCCCCGAAGTTGTCCTCCAACGAGAAACTCCCGACCATGGCGGCGTCCTTGCTCACGGCGGCCTGGGTCTGCTGCTTGTTGGGACCGCCCGAGTAGCCGTCGTCGCTGCTGTCCACCAGGATCTTGCGCCCGTAGATTCCCCCGATGGAGTTGACGTAGTCGGCGTAGGCCTCGGTGCCCACCGCGGCTCCCTTGAACAGGCCGGCTACCAGGGTGGAGACGTTCCCGATCGAGATGGACTTGGCCGTAATGCCGGTGTGGTCGCTGAACGCGGAGGCCGGAATGGTTGATTTCGTGGTCGACGCCGACGCCACGGTCGTGATCGACGAGCAGACGAACAACGAGGCGGCCAGGGCCACCGCACCCGCCACCATCAGTCGACGACCTCGGCGTGACGTCGGTTCCTGTTGTACTCGCGTGGACCTCATGGACGGTCTCCCCCCTGCTCGCGGCCAGCGGTCGTCGCTACAGGGTTGGCCCCCCGTGCCCCGACCGGCACTGACTCTAGATAGTTGTGCATCTGAATTTGCGTCGCCCGACGGGCGGATGGCCGGCGGTCGGCCATCGTGAAGCTGGTCACGGTCAACGGTCGGCTGCCTCGTCCCGCCGGTGCATCGCCCGGATCCGAGATCGGTTCATGTTGACGAACTCACCGGTGGCTTCGACGGTGACCACCCCGCCTTGGACCAACCGACCTTCGCTGTAGGTGCGTCGCTCGGTGCGCTCGGTCACCCAGGACTCGAACACCACCGGTTGGCCGATGAGCGTCGGCTTCAGGTAGCGGATGGCCAGGTTCACCGTGGGCCCGGCACCGTTGGCGATGATGTTGGCCGCCGTCAGCATGATGTCGAACGCGCCGGCCAGCACGGCCCCGTGCACACACCCGGGCGCCCCCTCGTACACGGCGGTGAACGTGGCCCGACCGATGGCCTTCGGCGGCTCGAACTCGACGCTGACCGGGAGGGCCACCGGGTTGCAGGAGCCGATGACCACGTCGAAGGGCATGGCCCCGGCCAGGGTGTGGGCCTCGGCCGGGGCAACCGATCGGTCGGCGAAGCGCGGTACGGGCTCGGTCCCGGCCGCCGGGACATGGGGCTCGAGCTCGTCGGCCAGCTCGCCGGCACGTCGGGCCACCTCCCGCACCACCTCGGGCGGCGCCGCGGCGGTCACCGTCAGGGCCATGAGCCGTCGGACGGCAGCGGCCAGCTCCTCGCGGCCGCCACCGCTCCAGGGCTTGGTGGCGGGCACAGCGTCATCGGGGGCGGACCCCGAAGCCGGCTCAGGCATCGTCCCCCCTGAATCGCTCCAGATGGACGGCGTGGGCGTCGAGGGTGGCGAGCATGTGATCGGCGTCCCCCGACGGCACCCGGAGGACCACCTCGTCGATCCCCAGCCGCTCGAAGTGGGCCAGCTTCTCCTCGGTGGGAACGGTGCCGAAGGGCACCACCCGGATCCGGTCCGGATCACGGTCATGCGCCTCGACGGCCCGACGCAGGGCGGGAAGGGCCTCGGCCAGCCCCGACCCGCCGATGGGCATCCATCCGTCGGCGTACTCGGCGATGGCCTCGAAGACCTTCGGGGTCGCCCCTCCCCCGACCAGGGTCGGGACCCGGGGCTGCTGGACGGGCTTGGGCCAACTCCAACAGGGATCCAGGGAGACGAACTCCCCGTGGAACTCGGCCTGCTCCTGACTCCAGAGGGCCTGCATGCACAGGACATGCTCGCGAGCCACCTGGCGGCGGCGGCCGAAGTCGACCCCGTGGTCGGCCGCCTCGGCACGGTTCCAGCCGAAGCCGGTGCCGAAGTCGACCCGCCCTCCGCTCAGGTGGTCGAGTGTGGCGATCTGCTTGGCCAGCACGATGGGGTCGTGCTGGGCGGCCAGCACGACACCGGTGCCGAGGCGGATCCGATCGGTGACCGATGCCGCGGTGGCCAGCGCCACGAAGGGGTCGAGGCTCCGTCGGTAGTCGTCCAGGTGGACGCCCTCGACGAGGGCGGGCGGGGCATCGTCCCGCACGGGCAGGTGGGTGTGCTCGGGAACGTAGAGCGAGTGGAAGCCGCGCTCTTCGGCCGCCCGGGCCAGATCGGCCGGAGCCATGTCCCGGTCGGTGAGAAAGGCGGTGATCCCGAGGCGCATCGGGGGCTCAGCGATCCAGGCCGGCGGCGAGGCGGTCGCCCGGATTGGTGTCGGGGTCGGCGAAGAGCGCCGCGAATGCCGCCTCCTCCCGGGCCCGGGCCGCTTCGATGTCGGGGCGGCGGGCTTCCATCATCAGCTGCTTGATTCGCCTGGTCGCCCCGCCGGGGAACGAGGCGATGGTGCGGGCCAGGGCGAGGGTCTCGTCGAGCACCGTCCCCTCCTCGCACACCCGCAGGGCGAGACCGGCGGCAACGGCCTGATCGGCGTCGATCCACTCCGAGGCCAGCAAGAGTGCGGAAGCCCGTTGCCAGCCCAAGCGCTCGGGGAGCAGCCAGCTGCTGGCCGCCTCGGGGGGCACACCCATCTCGGCGAACGGGGCCCGGAGGCGGGCGCCGCGTTCCATGAGGACCAGATCCACGTGGCCGAGCAGCGTGCAGCCGAGACCCATGCCGACGCCGTGCACGGCCGCCAGTAGGGGTTTGTCGAAGGACACCACGGTGTCCAACAGCGATCGGAATCCCGAACCGGCGTCCGGTCCGCCCTCACCGGCGGCGATGGCCACCATCTCGCGGAGGTCCTGGCCGGCAGTGAAGGCCCGGCCCCGCCCGGTGAGCACGACGGCATGGATGTCCCCGTCGGCGAGAGCACCGACGAGGGCGTCGTTGACGGCGTGGTACATCGCCGCGTCAAAGGCGTTGCGGGCCTGATCGCGGTCGAAGGCGATCAGCCGCACTCCCGCGTCATCGTCGAGTTCGACCCGGTGCTCGCTCACCGCGGCACGAGCAGGCCGGTCACGGACGGACTACCTGGCCGCCGTCGACGTTGAACACGTGACCGGTGATCCACGAGGCCTCGTCGGACAGGAGGAACAGGCACATGCCCACCAGGTCGGACGGCACGCCCTGACGTTTGATGGCGAGCCCGGCCAGGATCGGCTTCATGAACGCGTCGGGCACGACGGTCCGGGACGCCTCGGTGTCGATGGGCCCTGGGGCGATGGCGTTGATGCGGATGTGCTGGCCTCCGAGTTCATGGGCCATCTGCTGGGTGAGGGAGTTGACCCCAGCCTTGGCCAGTCCGTAGAAGCCCGCGTACAGATAGGCGGCGGTCGACGACTGGTTGACGATGGCACCGGCCCCGCGCTCGTGCATGGCCGGGTAGCACGCTCGTACGCAGTTGAGCGCGCCGAGCAGGTTGACCGACAGGAACCGGTTGAGATACTCCCAGTCGACGGTAAGGAGCAGGTCGAGCTGCATGCCTCCGAAGATGGCGGCGTTGTTCACCAGGTAGTCGATCCCACCGAACTCGGTGACGGCGGCCTCGGCCATGGCCCGGGCCGAATCGGGATCAGACACGTCGACGCGCACCGACGTGGCTCGCCCGCCTGCGGCACGGATGCCTTGGGCCACCTCGCCGGCCTTGTCCTCGGTGATGTCGGCCACGACCACCGAAGCGCCCGCTGCGGCCAGCGCCTCGGCATAGGCCTGGCCGATGCCACCGGCCGAGCCGGTCACGATGGCCACCTTTCCGGTGAAATCGAAGCGGACCGTCGGGGGCGGATCCCCAGCGTTGTCCTCGGCGCTCATGACTCCTCCGATGCCTGGCGTCGGGCGATGACCCGCTCGGCGGAGCCGCTGAGCCCGGTCGACAGCGGCCAGCCGATGTAGTGGGTCAGGTGGAGCACCGTCTCGCGCACCTGCTCTACGGTCAGCTCGCCACGCTCCAGTGCCGACTGGAACTGGATCTCGATGAGCGGCTCCAGGCCCAGGGCGGCCAGGACACCGATGGTCATCAGCCGGCGATCGCGCAGGTCGAGGGCTGAGCGGGTCCACACCGAGCCGAAGAGGTGGTCGACGGTGAACGCCGCGTAAGGCCCCTCCATGTCGTCGGGATCGACGGTGAAGCCGTAGACCTCTTGCATCTTGGCCATACCGAGGGCCCGGGCCGACTGCGGATCCAGTCCGCTACCGCCCTCGCCCTCCTCGACCGTTTCCTTCTCGCTCACGGCTTGCTTCCTCTCCCCCGGCGCCGAATCAGGCCGGCTCGGCGATCGACTTGGTCTCGAGGTACTCCTCGAAACCGGCGACACCGGACTCCCGTCCGACGCCGGACTGCTTATAGCCCCCAAAGGGCATGTCAGGGCTGAACCACAGCCCTCCGTTGACACCCACGGTGCCGGTGCGGATCCGGTTGGCCACCCCTACGGCGCGGTCACGATCGGCCGACCACACCGAGCCGGAGAGGCCGTAGGCGGAGTCGTTAGCCAGGGCCACCGCATCGTCGTCGCCGTCATGGGGGATGACGACGAGGACGGGTCCGAAGATCTCCTCTCGGGCCACCCGGGCCGTGTTGGGCACCCCGACGATCAGGCTCGGCTCCACGAAGAAGCCTCGGTCGAAGCCCTCGGGACGACCCCCACCGGTGACGAAGCTCCCACCCTCCTCGACGGCCAGTTTGAGATAGCCCTCCACCCGGTCCCGCTGGCGTGCGCTGATCAGGGGACCGCAGATGGTCCCCGGGTCGAGCGGGTCGCCGGCAGGAAGCTTGCTCAGCACCTTCGCGGTCGATTCGACGGCCTCGTCGAACTGCTTGCGGGGGACGAGCAGACGGGTGGTGATGGCACAGCCCTGGCCGGCATGGGTGCAGACGGTGAAGGCGGCAGTGGCACACGCCCCCCGTAGATCGGCATCGTCCAGGATCACGAAGGCCGACTTCCCACCGAGCTCCAAAAAGACCTTCTTCAGCGAGTCGGCAGCAGAGGTCATCACCCGTTTTCCCGTAGCGGTCGAGCCGGTGAAGCTGATCTGGTCCACCCGCGGGTCGGCCGAGAGCAACGCCCCGACCGTGTGCTCCGAGGACGGCACGATGTTGACCACACCCGCGGGGATGTCGGTCTCCTCGGCGATCAGGCGACCGAGCACCGTGGCGCACCACGGCGTATCCGGGGCCGGCTTGAGGACCACGGTGTTGCCGGCGGCCAGCGCCGGTCCCAGCTTGGCCAAGTTGATCTGGTGGGGCACGTTCCACGGGGTGATGGCGCCCACCACACCGGTGGCCTCCCGGCGTACCCACCGGTGGGACGGAATCCCCATCGGCGACGCGTCTCCGAGATCCGTCTCCCACTGGTAGCTCTCGGCCAAGTCGGCCACCCAACCCAGGCCCTCGACAGGCGTGTCCAGCTGAGCTGAGTAGGTGAACGAGACGGGCGAACCGGTCTCGGCCACCGTCAGGGCCCGCAGTTCCTCGGCGTGGGCGGTGAATGCGGCCTGCAGCTGACGCAGCCCCCGTACCCGCAGTGCGACGTCGGTGGACCACCCCGTCTCGTCGAAGGCCCGACGGGCCGCCGTGACGGCATCGTCGAGATCGTCGGGTCCGGCGTCGGCCACGACACCGATGGTCTCCTCGGTGGCCGGGTTGACCACATCGAAGGTGCGGCCTGACCGAGCGGGGCGCAGTGCACCGTCGATGAGCATCCGCTCCTCACCGGCCAGCGGGCTCGTCGTCATGATGCGGTACCTCCCAGTCCGAAGATCTCGTCGACACGATGCTCGGTCATCGTCGCCAGGGGCAGCTCGACGTCGAGCGTCTCGGCCAGTTCGAGGGCGGCGGCCAGGTCCTTGTGGGCAAGGGAGGCACCCGCCCGCATGGCGTCCACGATCATCGGATGGTCGTCCTCGGTGAACGGGGCCACGGTGGGCCGGAACATCAGTCGGGAGGCACCGCCGATATGCACGTCGCTGGCTTTGACCACCTCGGCCAACTTGGCCAGGTCGATGCCGGCGGCCTCGGCCAGCTCCTGGCCCTCGTAGGCGGCGAGCCACGAGCCGTATGTGATCAGGTTGCGAGCGAGTTTGGCGGCCAGCCCCGTACCGAAGGGCCCCATGACGACGGCCAGTGAGCTGACGGCGTCGAACACGGGCCCGACTCGATCGATCACCTCGGGATCGCCCCCCACCATGCACACCAGGTCCCCCGATGCCGCGGCATCGGGCCCGCCGGTCACCCCGCAGTCGAGGACGGCAATACCGAGGGCGTCGGCCTCGGCTCCGATCGCCTGGATGCACGGCGTCGAGATGGTGCTCACGACGATGAAGGTGGTCCCAGCGTCGGCTGCGGCCAGACCACCGCCGGGCCCGGACAGGACGGCATGGACCTGCTCATCGTTGACCACGGCCACGACCACCACATCGGAGGAGGAGACAAGGTCGGCCGGGGAGGAGGCCACCGTGGCCGTGTCCGCATACTTGTCGGTGGCTTCCGTGCGGACGTCGCACACCACCAGGGGCAGTCCTTCGCGCAACACGCTCGTGGCCACCCCATCACCGATGGCTCCGAGGCCGATGACCCCTACCCGGGGATTCGTCGGTGGTCGGCCCCCGTCGGCTGGTTGGTCGTTCGGCATTGGACTCCCCCTGTTCGCTGCGGTCCGCTTGGTCGGTCTGGTCGGCACGCCGTGTGGCGATGATGGCATGGTGGGAGCAATCGCCAGACGCCGCGTCGGCCTCCGATCGGCCTGGTGCGGTGCCGCTACTGCTGACGATAGGGCCCGTGCCCCTGTACTTGGACAGCTGTCCAGACTATAGTCCATTTCAATGAGCGTCACCACCTCCGGGACCGCCCCCGGGACAGTCCACAGCTCGAGCGCAACTAACCGTGTCCGGGCCACGTCGGGCGCGAACCGATGACCGGACCGGCGGCCCTGCTCGACGACGGCTCGGTCGGCTTCGAGGCGACCCGGCGACGCCTCTCGCCCCGCCAGGCCGAGGTGGTGGCCCAGTTGGTGCGGGCCACCGAGGAAGAGGTCGAGATCGTGGGCTACGCCGGGCTCACCGTCCGGAGCGTGGCCCGTCGCGCCGGGGTCGCCCCGGCCACCGCCTACAACTACTTCAGCTCCAAGGACCACCTGCTGGCCGAAGTGCTGTGGCGCGGCATGCAGGCGCTCCCTCCCGTCGACACCGACGGGAATCGCCCGGTGTCGGACCGGGTGGCCGATGCCGTTCGGGCCATGGTCCTGCTCACCAGCGAAAGCCCGGCTCTGGTCGACGCCTCCAACCAGGCGCTGTTGAGCAACGGGGCCGACGTGAAGCACCTCCGCGACCGGATCGGAAGCGAGATCCACCACCGCCTGGCCGCCGCGGTCGGACCCGGTACGGATCCAATGGTCGTGCGTGTCCTGCAGACCTCCTTCTCGGGGGCCCTGCTAGCGGCGGGGATGGGTCACCTGTCCTCCATGGACATCCCCGAGTTCGTCGCCGGCGCGGCCGCACTGATGATGGGTGGGGCCGAAGGCGACCAAGGAGCGAAGACCTCATGACCACTGACGTCAGGCCGCTCGCCTACAGCCCGTACGCCTACGAGATCCACGAGGACCCCTACCCCGTGTACGCCCGCATGCGGTCCGAGGCGCCGGTCTACCGGAACGAGGAGCTCGACTTCTGGGCGCTGTCCCGCCACGAGGACGTCCTCGCCGCCTTCCGCAACCTCGACGGGTTCTCCAATGCCCAAGGGGTGTCCCTCGAGCCCAGCGCATTCGGCCCTGAAGCCCACAAGTTCATGTCGTTCCTGGCCCTCGACCCCCCTCGCCACACCCGGATGCGCTCCCTGGTGGGCAAGGGGTTCACCCCGTCCAAGGTTGCCCAGATGGAAGATCACATCCGGGCCATCGCCCTCGAGCACCTCGAGCCGGCGCTGGAGCAGGGGACCTTCGACTTCATCGCCGACTTCGCCGGCAAGCTGCCCATGGACGTGATCTCCGAACTGGTCGGGGTGCCCCGGGTCGACCGGGCCGAGGTGAGGCGGCTGGCTGACGTCGTCGTCCATCGGGAAGACGGCGTGCTCGATGTGCCGGCGGCGGGCATGGAGGCGGCCATGGCGCTCGTGGCCTACTACCAGGACATGGTGGACGAGCGCCGGCGATCCCGTCAGGACGATCTCACCTCGGCCCTGGTCGATGCCGAGATCGACGGTGACAAGCTGACGGACGACGAGATCATCGCCTTTCTGTTCTTGATGGTCGTGGCCGGCAACGAAACCACCACCAAGCTGCTGGGTAACGCGTGGTACTGGGCCTGGCGCAACCCCGCCGAGCGGTCCAAACCGTTCGGTGACCCCGACCGGGTAACCAGCTGGATCGAGGAAACCCTGCGGTACGACACCTCGAGCCAGATGCTGCTCCGGGTCACGAGGGCCCCCATGGAGTTGCACGGGGTGGCCATCCCCGAAGGCAGCCGGGTCCTCTTGTTGGTCGGGTCGGCCAACCGGGACGATTCGGTCTTCCCCGACGCCAACCGCTACGACCTCGACCGGGACACCTCCCGACTGGTGAGCTTCGGAAGCGGCCGGCACTTCTGCATGGGTGCCCCCATGGCCCGGTTGGAGGCACGCATCGGCCTCGCCGAACTGGTGCGACGGGTCGCCAGCTACGACGTGGACCCCGAGGGAATCGAGCGCGTCCACTCCATCAACGTGCGGGGCCTGGCCGCCCTCCCCACCACCGTGACCCTGCGCTGATGCCCGGCTTCGAGGCCAATCCCGACCGCCGACCGGCCGTCGTGACCGGCGCCTCGTCGGGCATCGGTCAGGCCACGGCCATAGCCCTCGCCGCGGCGGGACACCCGGTGGCGCTGGGCGCCCGCCGCCTGTCCGAGTGCGAGGACGCCGCAGCCGCCATCCGGGCCGAGGGCGGGGAGGCCGTGGCCATCCACCTTGACCTGGCCGACGGCGACTCCATCGACCAGTTCGCCAAGGCCGCCGTCGATGCCCTCGGGTCGGTCGAAATCGTCGTGTCCAACGCCGCTCGCAACATTGCCGGTGCCGTGCTCGACACCGACAGCGAGGCGTTCGACGGTGTCCTGGCTGTCAACCTCAGCGGTACCCACCGACTGGTGCGCGCCCTGGTCCCGGCCATGACCGAACGGCGGCGCGGCGACATCGTCTTTGTCACCTCGGACGTCGCCGAGCGGCCCCGTCCGTCGATGGCTGCCTACGTCACCTCCAAATGGGGACTGGAGGGCTACGTCCACTCGCTCCAGATGGAGCTCGAGGGGACCGGCGTACGGGCCACCATCGTGCGCCCCGGCCCGACGCTCACCGGAATGGGCATGGACTGGGATCCCGCCGTCACCGGTCAGGTCATCGAGGAGTGGGTGGCGTGGGGATTCGCCCGGCACAACAACTTCATGCGCCCCGCCGGCGTGGCCCAGGCCATCGTGGCGGTGGTCGGTCTTCCCCGGGGCACCCACGCCACCGTCATCGAACTCCAGCCCGAAGCACCCGTCCGCACCGATCCCGATGACGAGGGAGAACCATGACCATTGCACTTGACCGTAAAGAACCACCCCGGGTCTCCGGTGGCGAGGAGGCCAACGGCCACCTCGAAGAGCTCCGCGTGGATCCCATCGCCCTCATGAACCGGGTACGGTCCGAATGCGGTGACGTCGGGGTGTTCCGGCTGGCCGAGCGGGACGTGGTGCTGTTGACCGGGGCCGGGGCCAACGAGTTCTTCTTCCGGGCCCCCGAAGAGGTGCTCGACCAGGCCGAGGCCTACCCCTTCATGACACCGGTCTTCGGCGAAGGCGTGGTCTTCGACGCCCCGCCCGAGCGGCGCCGGGAGATGCTCCACAATCAGGCCCTTCGGGACAAGTTCATGCGGGGCCACGCCGCCACCATCGCCGACGAGGTGGAGCAGATGGTGGCGGGATGGGCCGACGAGGGCGAGATCGACCTGCTGGACTGGTTCGCCGAGCTGACCATCTACACCTCGTCGGCCTGCCTCATCGGGAAGCGCTTCCGCAACGAGCTCGACAAGCGGTTCGCCGAGCTCTACCACGACCTCGAGCAGGGTACCGACGCCATCGCCTACGTCGACCCCTACGCCCCCATCGAGAGTTTCCGCCGACGGGACGCGGCGCGGGTGGGTCTGGTCCAGCTCGTGGAGGGGATCATGCAGCGGCGCGCTGCCGAGCCGCCCGCCGCTGACGACGACCGTGATCTGCTCGACGTGCTCATGTCCATCACCAACGAGGACGGGTCACCGCGCTTTTTGGCCGACGAGGTGACCGGGATGTTCATCTCCATGATGTTCGCCGGTCACCACACCACCTCGGGAACCGCGGCGTGGACGCTCATCGAACTCCTGCGCCACACCGACGAGTTGACCGCCGTGAACGACGAGCTGACCGAGCTGTACGCCGACGGGGCCGAGGTCAGCTACCAGGCACTCCGGGCCATGCCCCATCTGGAGTCGGCGGTGAAAGAGGCCCTGCGCCTCCACCCACCGCTCATCCTCTTGCTCCGTGTGGCCAAAGAGGACCTCGAAGTCGACGGCTTCGCCATCACCACCGGTCAGATGGTCGGGGCCAGCCCCTCGGTGTCCAATCGGATCCCCGAGGACTTCCCCGATCCGGACTCCTTCCAGCCCTCCCGCTATCTCGAGCCCCGCGAGGAGGACCGCTCCAACCCCTGGACCTGGATTCCGTTCGGTGCCGGCCGACACCGGTGCGTCGGGGCGGCGTTCGCCATGATGCAGCTGAAAGCCATCTTCTCGGTGCTCCTCCTCGACTGGGAGTTCGAGCTCGCCCAACCGTCGGACTCCTACCGGAACGACCACTCGAAGATGGTCGTCCAGCTCCAGCAGCCCTGTGTGGTTCGCTATCGCCGCAAGGCCGGCGCCCGTGCCCAGGGTTCCCGCGCCGACGCCGGTGCCCCAGTCTGATGCGGGTCACCGTCGATCTCGACCTCTGCCAGGGCCACGGCGTGTGCGAGTCCGAGGCCCCCACCGTGTTCGAGCTGGCCAAGCGTGAGAAGGTGGCGGTCCTGGACAGCTCACCCCCCGAAGAGGCCCGCTCCGAGGTGGAGGCCGCCGTCCGCTATTGCCCCACATCCGCACTATCAATCGTCGAAGAGGAGTAACCCATGCCGTCGTTTCCCCGCAGTGAGCTCGAAGAAATGATGGAGCGCTGGCTGGCCATCAACCAGAAATGCGAAGAGCAGCTGGACTGGCTACCCATGGCCGAGATGTACACCGACGACGCCACCTACGGGTGGAACGTGGGCCCCACGGACGAGTTCATGGCCGTGGGCAAAGACGAGATCCGTGACTACGCCCTCGGGCTCGAGATGGAGGGCCTCGGAGGATGGACCTACCCCTACCAGCGGGTGCTGATCGACGACGTCCAGGGTGAGATCCTCGGCCTCTGGAAGCAGATCGCCGACGTCACCCGACCCGACGGGAGCCACTACGAGATCGCCGGTCTCGGCGGAAGTTGGTTCCGCTACGCCGGCAACTTCCAGTGGAGCTGGCAGCGGGACTTCTTCGACGTGGGCAACGCCACCGCCACCTTCATCGAGATGATCAACGCCGGCGTGCTGACCCCGGGGATGCAGAAGCGCCTCGAGAAGGGGGCCTCAGGGAAGCGGCAGCCCGGCCACTACCGCGTGGGCGGGGCTCCCGTCGGCCTGTGGGAGGGCGTGTAGCCGCCGTGGAGTCGGTATGGGACTATCCGCGCCCACCCCGTCTGGAGGCGGTCGGCGCACGCATCCGGGTGCTGTTCGGCGGCGAGACAATCGCCGACACCACCGCCGCCTACCGGGTGCTCGAGACCAGCCATCCCCCCAACTACTACCTGCCCCCCACCGACATCGCCGACGGTTGCCTGGTCGGGACCCTCGGCTCGTCGTTCTGCGAGTGGAAGGGTCGGGCCCACTACTTCGACGTGCGCGTCGGCGAGACAGTTGCCACCCAGGCCGCCTGGGGCTACGACCGGCCTACTCGGGCGTTTGCCGCCATCGCCGGCTACGTGGCCTTCTATCCCGGCCGCATGGACGCCTGTCTCGTCGAGGACGAAGTGGTCGAAGCCCAGCCCGGAGGCTTCTACGGGGGCTGGATCACCGCCGATCTGGTGGGCCCGTTCAAAGGGGAGCCGGGCACCGAGGGCTGGTAGTCGGGCGAGCGCCTCAGTGGCCGTCGAACAGGTCGATGACCCCAGTGCGCCACCTCTTCAGCGCCTCGGAACTGGCCGAGCCGGTGCGCCCCATGCGCACGAGCACGAGATCCAACCGCGGGCAGATGTCGATGTACTGGCCCTCGTGGCCGGAGGCCCAGAACGTGCCGTGGCGAGCGTGGCGCGTCCACCAGTGCGAGCCGTAGTAGTCGCCGTCGTCGGGATCGACCGAGCGGGGCCGGCGTCCGTGGTCGACCCAGCCCTCGGGCAGGAGGCGGCGCCCGTCCCAGATGCCGTCGCGCAGATAGAGGAGGCCGAACCGGGCATAGTCCACGGCGGTGGCATAGGCGTAGGAGGCGGCCACCCAGGTCCCCGCCTCGTCGAAGGTGGCGGTGGCCGACGTCATGCCGATCGGGCCGAACAGCCGGTCGGCGAGGAACTCCTCGTAGGGTCGACCCGGTCCTAGGGTGCGAGCCACGATCCCCGAGACGATGTTGCTCGTCCCGCTCGAGTAGTTGAACCGAGTGCCCGGGGTGGCGTCCAGAGGGCGGTCGGCGGCAAACGCTGCCATGTCCGCTCGTCCCCGTCCGAAGAGCATCTGGATGACATCGGAGGTCTCGGCGTCCTCGTACTCCTCCACGAAGTGGAGACCGTCTCGCATCTCCAGCAACTGTTGGAGCGTGATGGCGCCCCGGGGATCCCCGGGGTCCTCCCATCCGGGCACCGGAGCCGGTTCGTCGAGGGACAGACGGCCCTCCTCTACGAGCATGCCCACCACGGCATGGAGCATGGACTTGGCCATGGACCACGAGAGCAGGGGCGTGTCCCGCCCTACCGGCTTGCCCGGCTTGTCCCACTGGGGAAGCAGCCCGTCGTAGCGCTCGAAGACCAGGCGGCCGCGGTGGACGATGGCCACGGCGTAGGTCTGATGGAGCGGTCCCTCGGGGTCGAACGCCTCCTCCATCGCCTCAGACAGGTCGACGCCTTCGGGCAGGGGTCCGACCGGCCACTCCCGCGCGGGCCACGGGACGCCATCGGGCTGGACCGGGAGACGATGCAGCGAGGAGACGATCGGATCCGACAGGGTCACGGGCAGAGTCTCGCACCGAGTGCGGCGACTCTGCCCGACCGGGCCCGGTCGCGGCCGGCCCGGGTGGACCCAACCGCCGATTGGTTCCTCAGAGGAGCACCGATGGGACCGTGTCGACGGCGAATGAGTCCGCTCAGGGCACGAGCACGATCTTGCCGTGGGTGTGACCCGAGGCCAGTTCGGCCAGGGCATCGGCCGCCTCGACCAGGGGGTAGGTGGCAGCGACGCGCACGGTGAGGGTGCCAGCGTCGACCCGCTTGACCAACTCCATGCGGGCCGCCGCCCGCACCTCGGTGCCGGGATCGGCGCCGGGTGCGCCACCGAGCACCTTCAGGCCGAGGTCGAAGCCACGCTGGAAGGCCGCGATGGTGGCGATGCGGCTCCGGTCGGCCACCAGGGCCACGGACACGTCAATGGCCTCGTCGGTGCCCACCGTATCGATGGCGGCCGTGACTCCGTCGGGGGCGAGCGCGGTGATCCGCTGGAGCAGTCCGGCACCGTAGGCCACCGGCTCGGCGCCCAACTCTCGCAGGTAGGCGTGGCCGGACTCGGCTGCGGTGGCGATGACCCGGGCCCCGTCGGCCACCGCCAGCTGCACGAGCATGAGCCCCACCCCACCGGACGCCCCATGGACTACCACGGTGTCACCGGCGCCCACCGAGGTGGCCTGTAGGGCATGCACCGCGGTGGATCCCGTGAGCATCAGGCCCGCGGCGGCCTCGAAGGACATGTCCGCCGGCTTGGGCACGACGGCGTCACCTGGCACCACGACCTGCGAGGCGTAGGCCCCCGGAGCCCGGTAGACGATCACGGGGTCCCCGACCCGGACCGGGCCGCCCGGACCCTCAGCACCCTCCCCCACTTCGGTGACCACGCCGGCCGCTTCGGATCCAATGGCCATGGGCAACAGGGATTCATCAGCACCGAAGGTGCCACTGAAGAGCTTGTAGTCGACTGGGTTGGTCCCGACCGCCCTCACCTCGACGGACACCTCGCCAGGACCGGTCGCAGCGACCGGCTCCTCCACCACGGCCAGGACCTCGGGCCCACCGAACGCCGTCGCCACCACTTTGATTGCCATGGTCGGTGCAACCAGGCCGGTGGCGCGGCTATTCCGGGCCGCTGATGATGGTGGCACGATGGATGGATGATCGACCACGTCTCCATCCAGTGTGCCGATGTGTCGGCCAGTGCCGCCTTCTACGAAGCGGTCCTCGGCCCGCTCGGCGGACAGCGTCTCTTCGAGGACGGCCCCGCGGTGGGCTTTGGCCTCCCGCCCCGACCCACGTTCTGGCTCGGCCCCCGCCGCACCGGTGAGGGCTTCCGTGAATCCCATCTGGCCTTCGTTGCCCCCGACCGGGAGGCGGTAACCGCCTTCTACGAGACCGCGGTGGCCAACGGTGCCGAGGTGCTGCACGCACCCCAGGTGTGGCCCGGGTACCACCCCAACTACTTCGGGGCCTTCGTACGGGATCCCGACGGCAACAACATCGAGGCCGTTTGCCACTCGCCGGCCTAGGGCCTCCAGAGATCCTCGAGCGAAGCAGCCACCTCGGCGCCCTGGCGACGTCCCGCCTCCGCTGACGGGGCCCGCACCGCGGGGTCGAGGGCGTCGGCACTAAAGGCGGCGAGGGCGTCGGCGTCGGGCGACACCACAACCGAACGCCCCGAGGCGGCCACTGCTCCCAGCTGGTCGGTGAGGGCGGGGTCGACCATAGGCGCCAGCACGAGGACCCGGTCGAAGCCGACGGCCAGGTCAGCGTTGCACAGCGAGTACACCCCACCATCGATGTAGCGGGCTCCTCCGATGGTGACCGGTGGCCAGATCCCGGGGACGGCACTGCTGGCAGCGACGGCATCCACCAGCCCCACCCCCGATCCCGCCTCGAAGACGCGCCGCTCGCCGGTGACGGCATCGACAGCGGTGGTCGCCATCCTTCGGGCCGGCCACTCGTCCGAGGGGAGGCGTCCGGCGACGACAGTGCGGCGGACCGGTTCGGCCACGGTGTCGGCCTCGAGTGCCAGGGACCCGGTGAGGCGACGGAGTTCGTCGGGGTCACTGGTCTCCTCGAGCAGCCGGACCATGGCCTCCCACAGGTCGGCGATGGACATCCCGGGTGGCCGCAGCTCCTCGTTCTGCAAGGCGGGATCGACCTGTCGCTGGAACCAGTCGAGGATCGGAGTACCGCTCGCCACCTGCGCGGCCGCCGTCGCCCCGGCCGAGGTCCCGACGATGAGATCGGCGTCCGTGACGTCGAGGCCACGATCGGCCATACCGGTCAGCATGCCGAGATGCCAGGCAATGCCGGCGAGGCCTCCGCCGCCGAGTACCAGTGCCCGCGTCGGGCCCGCGTCGGGTGGGTTCTCCGGGGTCACGCCGAACACCCTACGGCTCGCTTCGGCCGCCGTGTCGACCTGCACGCCACACCCCTGCCGGAGGCCGACCCTCAAGGCGCGGCGCGCAATGGTCGATGAGGGGCATAGGAGTTCGCGCCCGGATCCTGATGCTGATCGGTGCTCCTCGGTGGTTGCGGTCGCCGAGGGGAGGGCCCGAAGCCATCCGGCTCACGAACAACGGCTGGCTGCCCCATTAGGGTTTGCCCGTGGAGTCCCAGCACGCCAAGGCGGCCAGATTTCTGGCCTTACATCGCGGACCGGCTCCCCTCCTCGTACCCAACCCCTGGGACGAAGGCTCGGCCCGCCTCTTCGCCTGGCTCGGCTTCGAGGCGCTCGCCACCACCAGCAGCGGCTTTGCTGCCACCCGAGGTCGACTGGACGGCGCGATGAGCAGGGACGAGATCCTGGCCAACGCGACGAACATCGTTGCCGCCACCCCACTTCCCGTGTCGGCCGATCTCGAGCACGGGTTCGGTGACGAGCCTGACGACGTGGCCGAGACGGTGCGCCTGGCGCTCGGGTGCGGACTGGCCGGCTGCTCCATCGAGGACTCCACGGGGCGGGACGATGCCCCGCTCTTCGAACCGGCCGTCGCGGCGGAGCGCCTGGAGGCCGCGTGCGAGGTGGCCCACGCGGGCCCGGTACACCTGGTCCTCACGGGGAGGGCGGAGAACCACCTGCACGGGGTGTCCGACCTCGGGGACACCATCACCCGGCTCCAGGCCTACCAGGAGGCAGGGGCCGATGTGCTGTACGCACCGGGTCTGGTCGACCTCGACGACATCCGTCAGGTGGTGGGCTCGGTCGACCGTCCGGTCAACGTCCTGGCCCGACCGGGAGGGCCGACGGTGGGCCAGTTGGCCGAGGCCGGGGTGGCCCGGGTGTCGGTGGGCGGCGCCCTCTGCTTCGCCGGGCTCGGTGCGGTGTCCCGCGCCGCCACCGAGCTCCTCGAGGAGGGCACCTTCGGATTCTTCGAGCAGACGGCGGAGGGCAGCAAGGCCGCGCGCGCCGCCTTCGTCGAGTGAGGGGCCCCGGGATCCGAAGGCGGCGGAGCCGGGAACCACGGTCGGACAGGGCGCCCATGATCAGCCTGGCCGACGGGATCGGACTGCTCATCGGCATCGTCGTCATCGCCACCATCGCCGACCGCCTGCGGATCGCCTATCCGATCCTGTTGGTCATCGCCGGCATCGGCGTGGCCCTCATCCCCGTCCAGCACCGGATCGAACTCGATCCCGAACTGGTCCTGCTCGTCTTCCTGCCGCCGCTGATCTACGACGCATCGCTCGACACCTCAGCGCGCGAGCTCCGGTCCCAGATCCGCCCGATCCTCTTTCTGGCCGTGGGACTGGTGTTGGCCACCATGACGGTGGTGGCGGTCGTCATCCATTCCCTCGTCGGCGACATGAGCTGGGCCGTGGCCTTCGCCCTCGGCGCCATCGTCTCGCCACCGGACTCGGTGGCGGCCACCCAGATCGCCGGCAAGCTCGGCCTGCCTCGTCGCCTGGTCACCATCCTGGGCGGCGAGGGGATGATGAACGACGCCACCGCCCTGACCGCCTACCAGGTGGCCGTGGCCGCAGTGGGCACCGCCTTCACGGCGGCCGACGTCGCCTGGAAGTTCACCTTCGCCGTCGTGGTCGGCGTGGGTATCGGCGTAGTCGTCGGGTGGCTCGGGGTGCGGGTGCTCCGATTCACCGAGACACCGGTCATCGAGAACACCTTGTTGCTCATCCTCCCCTTCGGCGCCTACCTCCCCGCCGACAAGCTGGGCGCGTCGGGGGTCCTGGCTGTGGTGGCCGCCGGCCTCTACTTCGGCCGCTACGGTTCGGCGTCGCTGACCGCCGGTGCCCGCCTGCAGCAACGGGAGATCTGGGACCTCATCGTGTTCCTCCTGACCGGCATGTCGTTCCTCTTGGTCGGCCTCGAGCTCCGCCCCATCCTCGACAGCCTGACCAACCGGGAGTCGGGCTCGCTGGCGCTGGAGGCGCTGGCCGTCGTCGGCGTGGTCATCGTGGTGCGCATTGCCTGGATCTTCGCGGCCACGGCCCTACCCGGTGCGCAACGGCTGCTCGGATCCGGCCCACGACCCTCCCACCCGTGGCGGGAGTCCACCGTGATCGGATGGGCCGGCATGCGGGGTGCGGTGAGCCTGGCGGCCTCACTGGCCCTGCCTCAGTCGTTCCCCCACCGGGATCTACTGGTCTTCTTGACCTTCGCGGTGATCGTCGCCACGCTGGTCGGGCAGGGACTCACACTTCCGGCTCTCATCAGCCGGCTCGGCCTCGTGACCCGGGACGAGCAGGAGGCGGTGCTGGTGACCGAGGCGAGACGCCGCTTGACGGTGCTGGCCCTCAACCGACTCGAGGACCTGACCCACATGCGGCAGTTCCCCGATGAGGTCGTGGACCGGATCCGCATCGGGTATGAGTCACAGCTGGCCCGTCTCGACCGGCGGCTCGAGGCGTTGGGCTCCGGTGGCCCGGTGGACGGATCCGGGAGCGAGACCGGTGAGACGGGTGACGACGGTGGCCCGACCGACATGCGCGGCCACCTCCAGGCCGAACGTGAGCTCCGCAAGCTGATGATCGCCACGGAGCGGGACGAGCTCGAGCTGCTGTTGACCCGTCACAAGATCACCGAGCAGGTAGCCGACGGGGTGCGGGCGGCACTCGACATCGACGAGACGACCATGCGCCCCTGAGACGATCCCGACCGGGTCACCGGCTCCGGTCGGTTGCGCACGGCAGTCCGACGCGCTGCAGGGCGCCTCCAAAGGAGACGCCCTGCAGGTACAACAATGCTGATGTGTTCACCGGGGTTCCCGTGAGGCGCCGGATGGGACCTGGGTCCGGCTAAGTCGCCCGGTGGGTGTCTGGCTGGGATTCGCCAGGTGGTACAGCGAGCCGCCTTAGCGGCCAGCCACCTCCAGGGTCCCAAAACGTTGACTGCTCAGTTGGACCACCTCCTCTCTCTGGTGAGCCCATGGTAGCGCCGGCCACCACCATCCCGGACCCGTTTCGAGCGTGAAATTTCGCTTCCGGTGGCCCCGGCCGCATCGGTCGTGCGCGCCGGGTCCGGCATCGGTTCGTCGGGGAGGGATCCGGGGAGCGGTCACCGATGGGGTCACGGGGTGGGGTCATCGGCCCCGGTCCCGGCGGACTGGGCAGACCGGGCCTCATGTCACTACTATCGAACATATGTTCGTAGCACCTCCCTACCGCCCGGACGCGGATACTCCGGATCCGGATGGACCCCTCCCGGGTCGGATGCTGGAGCGCCCACGGGACCTGGCTGCGTTGTCCTTGCTGGCCGAACGCACCCGTCCTGTCTCCTCGAGCCAGGCCCGCACGCTCCCGGTGGCGCCGCCCTTGGACGACCTGTTCCCCGACGGCAGCCTCCGGCGGGGGACCACCATCGTGGTCGACGGACCGGGACCGGTCGCCGGTGCGGACCGGGCCGCCGACGGCAGCATCAGCGTGGCGCTGGCACTCCTCGCGGCGGCATCGGGGGCTGGATCGTGGTGCGCGCTGGTCGGGCTGGACGGCCTGGGTGCCGTGGCGGCGCACGAGGCCGGCATCGACCTGGCCCGACTGGCCGTGATCCCTCGCCCCGAAGCGGCCTGGGCCGAAGCGACCGCGGCGCTGATCGACGGCATGGACCTCGTGGTGCTCTGCCCCCTGTTCCCACCTCGTCAGGCGATGGCCCGTCGGTTGGTGGCCCGGGCCAGGGATCGCCGGGCCGTGCTGGTGGTGGTGCCGGGCCGGGCCGGATGGCCCGAGCCCCCCGATCTGCGTCTCAGCGTCGGTGCGGCACGCTGGGACGGGGCGGGGGCCGGCGAGGGGTTCCTCTCCCGTCGGAGCCTGACGGTGACCGCCACCGGCCGTCGGTCGGCAGCCCGCCCACGGCAGCAGCATCTGTGGCTCCCGTCCGCAACCGGAACGATGGCCGGCTCGGGGGGAGCGACATGAACCGACTCGTGGTGGTCCGCTGCCCCGACCTGCTCGACGAGGACGAGAACGGTGACGCCCTCCGGCTGTTCGGCCGGGTGGTCGAGGCCGTGGAGCGGTACTGCCCGTGGATCACCGTCGTCCATCCCGGGATCTGCTCGTTACCGGCCCGGGGGCCGGCCCGCTACTTCGGCGGCGAGGACGAGCTCGTCCGGCTGGTCGCCGAGAGCGCCTCGGCCCTCACCCCCGTCGAGGTCGGCGTGGCCGACGGGCTGTTCGCGGCGGTACTGGCCGCCCGGAGCGGTGTCGTCGTCCCCCCCGGTGGGACCGCCGACTTCCTGGCCCCGTTCCCCGTGGGCATCCTCGGCCAGCCCGACCTGGCCGAGCTACTCGACCGGTTGGGGGTCCGTACCCTCGGTGACTTCGCCGCCCTCCCCGAGTCCCACGTGCTGGGCCGGTTCGGGTCCGACGGGGCGGCCGGCCACCGGGTGGCCCGGGGTCGGAGCGGCGACCTCGGCGACCGATACCGGGTTGCGGTCAACCAACGCCCACCCACCGTCGGGGGCCACGGCCTGCCCAGCGCAGCCCCGGCCGGTCAGCCCGGCTTCTGGGGCGGCGTGAGCGACACCGACGCCCGAGCGTCCCGGGCCCTCGTCGCCGTCCAGGACCTCCTGGGTCCCGACGGGGTGGTGACCGCCCACCTCCAAGGAGGGCGGGGCCCGGCCCAACGGGCCCGCTTCGTGACCTGGAACGGCGAGGGATCCCATCCCGATCCCTCCCCCTCCCGGGGGGACAGCCCGGCGAGCGAGCCGTGGCCCGGTCAGATCCCTCCCCCGGCACCGGCTGTCGTCTACCCCTCCCCCCTCCGGGCCGAACTGGTCGGCGAGGGTGGGGAGCAGCTCACGGTGTCGGGCCGGGGGCTCCTCACCGGGATTCCGTGCCGTCTGTCGGTGGGGCAGGGTCCGTGGGCGCCCGTGACCGCCTGGGCCGGCCCGTGGCCATCGGACGAGCGGTGGTGGTCGAGGAGCCGACGGAGGAGCGCCCGCCTGCAGGCGGTCGCCGGTCCCGCCGCCCATCTGCTGCTGGCCGAACGCGGCCACTGGTGGGTGGAAGCCACCTACGGGTAGCGGACCACGACCGACATGCCCTACGCCGAGCTGCACACCCACTCCAACTTCTCCTTCCTCGACGGCGCCAGCCATCCCGAGGAGCTGGCCGCCGAAGCGGTCCGGTTGGGCCTGTCGGCGTTGGCCATGACCGACCACAACGGCCTCTACGGCGTGGTCCGCTTCGCCGAGGCGGCCCGGGCTCTCGGTCTGCCCACCGTCTTCGGTGCCGAGCTCACCATCACCGGGACGGGGCCGGCGGGTGTGCGGACCGGTGTGGCTGACCCCGACGGCACCCACCTGGTGGTGCTGGCCCGGGACCCCGAGGGCTACGCCTCCCTCAGCCGGGTCATCGCCGAAGCCCATCTGGCCGGCGGGGAGAAGGGCAAGCCGGTCATCACCCTCGACGCCCTGTCCGATCACCACGGCGGGCACTGGCAGGTACTCACCGGATGCCGCAAAGGAGCGCTGGCCAGTGCCCTCACCACCGAGGGACCGGCCGCCGCGGCCCACGCCCTCGATCACCTGATCGCCCGGTTCGGCCGGGACCACCTGGCCGTCGAGCTCTGGGACCACGGCCATCCCATCGATGCCACCCGCAATGACGCCCTGGCCCTGTTGGCCATCGAGCGCGGAGTGGCCCCTGTCGCCACCAATAACGTGCACTACGCCACACCCTCCCGTTTCCCCTTGAGCACCGCTCTCGCCGCGGTCCGGGCCCGACGCAGCCTGGCCGACCTCGAGGGGTGGCTCCCCTCCTCGGCCACCGCCTGCCTGCGGGGGGAAGGTGAGCAACGCCGGCGGTTCGCCCGGTGGCCCGGGGTGGTCGACCGGGCGGCCGAGCTGGCCGCGGACTGTGCCTTCGACCTCCGCCTGGTGGCGCCGCGGCTGCCCGACTTCCCGGTGCCCCCGGGACACACCGAGCAGACCTGGTTGGTGGAGTTGGTCCACCGGGGGGCGGTGGACCGGTACGGGCCGCGGGAGACCGAACGGGTACCGGGCGCCTGGGCCCAACTCGACCGTGAGCTGGCCATCATCGGGGACCTCGGATTCCCCGGCTACTTCCTCACCGTCTGGGACATCGTGACGTTCTGCCGACGGGAGGACATCTTCTGTCAGGGACGGGGGTCGGCGGCCACCTCAGCGGTCTGTTACGCCCTCGGCATCACCAACGTGGACGCCGTCTCGCTCGGACTGCTGTTCGAGCGCTTCCTCTCCCCGGCCCGCGACGGGCCGCCGGACATCGATGTCGACATCGAATCGGGTCGGCGTGAGGAGGTCATCCAGTACGTCTACCAACGCTACGGCCGGCTGCACGCCGCCCAGGTGGCCAATGTCATCACCTACCGCTCACGGTCGGCACTACGGGATGTGGGCAAGGCCCTCGGCCACACGGTCGAAGAGGCCGACGTCTGGTCGAAGTCGGTCGAGCGGGGGGAGCCGCTCCGTGACCGGGCCGACCTGCCCCCGCTGGTGAGGGACCTGGCCGCCGAGCTGGTGGACTTCCCCCGCCATCTCGGCATCCACTCGGGGGGCATGGTCATCTGCGACCGGCCGGTGGTCGAGGTGTGCCCGGTGGAGTGGGGCCGTATGCCCGGCCGCAGCGTGCTGCAGTGGGACAAGGACGACTGTGCGGCGGCCGGACTGGTCAAATTCGACCTTCTCGGCCTGGGCATGCTCACCGCGCTCCACCACATGGTGGACCTGGTGCGCGAGTTCCACCACGTGACCATCGACCTGGCCCACCTCGAGCAGGACCCGGCCGTCTACGACCTGTTGTGCCGGGCCGACACCGTCGGGGTGTTCCAGGTGGAGTCGCGCGCCCAGATGAACACCCTCCCCCGGGTGCAGCCACGGTGCTTCTACGACCTGGCCATCGAGGTGGCCCTCATCCGTCCCGGGCCCATCCAGGGACACGCCGTCCACCCCTACATCCGGAGGCGAAACGGCACCGAGCCGATCACCTACCTCCACCCGTTGCTGCAACCGGCCCTCGAGCGGACCCTCGGTGTACCCCTCTTCCAAGAACAGCTGATGCAGATCGCCATCGATGTGGCCGGCTTCACGCCCACCGAGGCCGACGAGCTGCGCCAGGCCATGAGCGCCAAACGATCGGGCGAACGGATGGCCCGACTCCGCGGCAGGCTGTTCGAGGGGATGGCCGCCCGCCAGGTCTCGGCCGACGTCGCCGAACAGGTGTTCACTGCACTGGCCGCCTTCGCCAACTTCGGATTCCCCGAGAGCCACTCGGTGGCCTTCGCTCACCTGGTGTACTCCACCGCCTGGTGCAAGGTGCACTACCCCGCCGCGTTCACCGCCGGGCTGCTGAACGCCCAGCCCATGGGGTTCTGGTCCCCGCAGAGCCTGGTGGCCGACGCCAAGCGCCACGGGGTGGTGGTCCGTCGACCCGATGTGAACGAGGGACGGGCGGACGCCGCCCTCCAGGAGCTCGGGGACGACGACGGGACCGGGCCCGCGGTGCGACTCGGACTGTCCTCGGTGCGCGGCATCGGCACCGAGACCGCCGCCCGGATCGCCGAGGGAGGACCCTGGTCGAGCATGGAGGACCTGGTGCGCCGGGCCGGTGTCAACCGCACCCAGCTGGAGGCCCTGGCCACCGCAGGTGCCCTCGACGGCCTGAACGGACCGCCCCGGACTCGAACGTCGACCCCGGTGCCAAAGGCCAACCGGCGGTCACTGGTGTGGGGGGCGGGGGCGGCATCCCAGGCCACCGCGGACCGGCTCCCCGGAGTGGTCACCGGCTCGGACCCCCCGTCACTGCCCCGACCCACCTCGTGGGAGGGGGTGGCCGACGACCTGTGGTCGCTCGGCATGGCCCCCGACACCACGGCCATGGAGTTGGCACGCGAGGGGCTGGACCGACGAGGGGTGCTGGCCGCGGGGGCGGTACGGGGGAGACCCACCGGCGACCGGGTCACCGTCGGCGGCGTGGTCACCCACCGCCAGCAGCCCGAGAGCGCCCACGGGGCCGTCTTTTTGAACCTCGAGGACGAGACGGGCATGGTCAACATCGTCTGCTCGCGAGGGGCCTGGATCCGGTGGAAGCCGGTGGCCCGATCGTGTCCAGCGCTTCTGGTCCGCGGACGGATCGAGCGCTCGGAGGGGTCGATGACCCTGGTGGCCGAGCGGTTCGACCCGCTCGAGTTGGGGCCGGTGCCCGCCTCCCGAGATTTTCGGTAAAAGAGACTTGACTACAATAAGCGTTGTATTGAACACTAAGAGTGATGCTTCACGAGTGCCACAGCTTCGCCGATTGATTCACATACCGCACTCGCCTACACACCGGGGCGGCCAACGCCCCCGACCCAGAGATCCATCCGCAGCGCCACCGGACACCCCGCCAGGAGCGTCGTCCCGCGCTGCCCACGATGTAGGTGCAATCGGCAACAACTAGGAGGCTGTGGCTCAAATGACTGGACAGATCGCAGGACCGAGTGCGTTCTCGCTCGAACTGGTGGCACTGATCGTGGGACTCTCCATGATCGCCGGGGCCATCGACCTCATCCGGCAACCCGGGTGGGCCTGGAAGCGGGCCGAGGAGAGCAAGGCCGCCTATCTCATCTTGGTGGTCCTGGTGCCCATCGTCGGCCTGGCCCTCTACGTCTTCAAGGGCCGGCCCAAGGTCTCGGCCATCGCTGCGGGTGGTCGGGCGGCAAGCCTCCCCTTCGAGCGATTCGGCGAGGAGCCGGCCCAGCCGCAGTACGACGCCCACTGGCCCATCGGCGGGGTCGCCGCCCCCCTCTTGGACTTCGACGCCTTCCAGGGGACGA
This sequence comes from uncultured Acidimicrobiaceae bacterium, assembly GCA_963817985.1. Classification (GTDB taxonomy): domain Bacteria; phylum Actinomycetota; class Acidimicrobiia; order Acidimicrobiales; family RAAP-2; genus Bog-756. The sequence continues at coordinate 91,898 of CAWFQI010000007.1, forward strand.
ACGACCACGGTGGCGGAGGCCACTCGACCGGGCCGGACTCCGATCCGGCCACCTTCGAGGTGTCGGGCACGTTCTTCAGTGCCGGCACCGCCACCAAGACCCGGTCAGGGGTCGGACTGGCCCGTGCCTACCGCCCCCGGCAGCGCACCAGCCTCCCGACGGCTGCGGCCCCGGTCGCCGGCGTGACCACCGTGCCGGCGGGATGGAAGGCCGACCCGACCGGTCGCCATCAGTTCCGCTACTGGGACGGCTTCGCTTGGACCGAGAACGTCGCCGACGCCGGCGAGCAGTCCCGGGACGCCGTCGCCTCCTGAGTCCGGGCTACCGGCCCGATCCGGCCAGTCGGCACAGCCGGGCCACCAACACCTCGAGCACGGCATCGCCCGGCAGTGCGGTCACCCCGCGGAGGTCGAGGTCGGCCCGGGCCACGAGTTGGATGGCCCGGGCGATTCGCTCAGATCCGAGGCGGCGGGACTCGCCCAGGGCCTTCTTGGCCGGATAGGCGCTCTTCATCCCCAGCACCTGGGCGGCCTCCTCGGGCGACGTCACCCCGGACCCATCCAGTTGGAGCATCTTTCGGTAGTGGCTATGGAGCACCGACATGACCCGCAGGGGATGGGAGTCCGGCGCATCGAGCATCCGGTGGAGTACGGCGAGGGCTCGGGCCGGCTTGCCGGCGTCGATGGCGTCGGTCAGGTCCCACGGCGCCAGATTCCCGGCCGTGCCGAGGAACGGCTCGAGATCGTCGGCCGACACGGTGGCGCCGCGGCCGTAGGCCGAGGCCAGGGTGTCGAGGAGGCCTTCGAGCCGGCCCATGTCCTCTCCCAGGTGGCCCGAGAGGAGGGACGTGGCCGCAGCGTCCAAGCGAACCGGCCCACCTTTCACATGGTCGGCCAACCACTGCGAACGGGCGCGTCCCGTGCCTACCGAGGTGTCCACCACCCGACCGGTGGCCCCGACTGCCTTGGACAGGGCCTGGGGCAGGGTCCCGCCTCCCGCTACCAGCACCAAGGCCGTGGTGGACAGCGGATCCGACAGGTACTCGACGATGCGTTTGGCGTCCGCAGCGGCCAACTGACCGATGTCCCGCAGCACCACCACCCGACGCTCGACGAGGAACGGCGGCGTGGTGCACGCGTCGATGACCGCACCCACGTCGAACGCCTCGACGCCCGGCCCCCCGAACTCTTCGACCATGAGGGACGGGTCCCCCCCACCGACGAGCTGTTCGGTCAGGGTGTGGGCGGCCTGGGCCACGAGCGACGGATCGGTGCCCCGGACCAGGAACACCGGCCCGGCGATGTCGTCGGTTCCCCCGGCCGTGCCGGCTTCATCGGTGCGGGTGGCGCTCACGGCGGCCCCCCGGTCACGAGGGCACTCCGGCACGGTCACGGCGGCGGGCCGCCTCCACCGCGGCGAGCACATCGCAGGCCTGCCGGTGGGCGGCCACATCGTGCACCCGCATGATTCGACATCCAAGCGAGGCACCGAGGGCCGTAGCGGCGAGCGAGGCCTCCCGGCGCGCACCGATCTCGAGATCCAGCACCACCCCGAGGAAGGTCTTGTTGGACGCCGACAGCAACAGCGGGAATCCGAGGTCGGCGAGCTGATCAGAAGCTCGCAGCAGGGTCAAGGACTGGTCGGCCGTCTTGCCCAGATCGAGGCCGGCGTCGAGCACGATGCGGTCGGCGGACAGACCCGCCTGGGCCGCCCGTTCGGCCCGCTCGAGGAGGTAGGTGCGGACCGCGTCCACCACGTCCTCGTAGACCGGATCGGGATCGGGGATGCGCGGTCCCAGGCGGATGTGGGTGGCGACCACGGTGGCACCGGCCGCCGCAGCCACGGTCAGGTACTCGGGGTCGGCGAACCCACTGATGTCGTTGCCCACCACTGCACCGACGGCGTAGGCCTCCTTGGCCACCGATGCCCGCCAGGTGTCGACCGAGAGGGGAAGGTCGAACCGGGCCCGCAGGGCCTCGAGGGCCGGGATGACCCGGTCGAGCTCCTCGGGCTCGTCGACGGCCGGTCCGGGACCCGCCTTCACGCCGCCCACGTCCAACAGGTCTGCGCCCGCCTCGACCAGCGCCTCGGCCCGCCGCACCAGGTCGTCCAGGGCATAGGTGGCGCCCTTGTCGTAGAAGGAGTCCGGTGTCCGGTTGAGGATCCCCATGACGAGGGCCCGGTCGGTGATGTCATAGGACCGGTCCCCGAGGGTCAGGCGGCTTGCTCGCACGAGCTGACGCTATCCCCCGCCCGAACGGCCGACGATTCCCCAGGGCGTTCGGCCCCAGATGGGCCGAGGATCAAAAGAGCCGGGACGCGAGCGCCTTGCGGTAACCGGCGGTCCGGGGGTCGTCGGGTCCGAGGGTCTCCAGGAGGTCCAAGAACTCCTGGCGGGCCTCAGGATCCTCGGTGACGCGGTCGAGGAGGTCGTCCAACAGGGCCTCGACGCCGTCGGGGCCCACGTCGACCTCTTGGGAGGCCAAGCGGGCCTCGGCCAGAAGCCGTCGGGTATCGGGAGTCTCGGGGATCCGTCCGAGCAGGGCGATGGCCTCGTCGGCATCACCTCGGGTCACCAAGAGTCCGGCCAGCGCCACGATGGCCCCCTCGTGGTCGGGCTGGATGGCGAGGGCCTTGCGGAGGGGCTCCTCGGAACCGTCGAGCACACCTTCGGCCACCAAGCGATCGGCCTCGGTGGGCTCAGGCGTCAGCTTGGCCACGAACTCCGCCACGGCGGCCTCGGGCAGGGCACCGATGAATCCGTCGACGACCTTCCCGTCCTTCAAGGCGAAGACGGCGGGGATCGACTGCACCTGGAAACTCCCCGAGATGGCTGGGTTCTCGTCCACGTTGACCTTGGCCAGCGCCACCGCACCCTCGGTGGCGTCGACCACTTTTTCGATGATGGGTCCGAGGGTCTGGCACGGGCCGCACCACGGCGCCCACAGGTCCACCACGACGGGGACCTCCGAGGAGCGCCGCAGGACCTCCTCTTCAAACGTGGCATCGGTGACATCGATCATGCCGTTGACGATACCGGGACCGAATGGGGACTCCGTCAGACCGCCGGCGAGCGGGAAGCCAGGTCGGCAGGGACCGTCCGGTCCTGGCCGGGGTGTCGAGGCCAGCGCGGGTAGCGTCGTAGGGATGGAAGCAGGGCCACCGACCGTGAACGGCGACGTCGAGGGGATCGACCGTTCCCGGGTCACCGAGTGGATGAGCAGCAACGTGGCCGGGGCCAAGGCCCCCTTCGCCTTCGAACTCATCGCCGGCGGCCGCTCCAACCTGACCTACCGGGTCACCGACGACGCCGGACAGGCGTTCGCCCTGCGGCGCCCCCCGGTGAGCCATGTGCTCCCGACCGCTCACGACATGAAGCGGGAGCACACGGTGATCAGTGCCCTCGGGGGAACCGGGGTGCCCGTGCCTCGTGCCCTCGGACTGTGCACCGACGATGCCGTCAATGGGGCGCCGTTCTATGTCATGTCCTTCGTGGACGGTCACATCGTGCGCGACGAACGGGCCGCCGCCGAGCTTTCCGAGGCAAGTCGGTCCCATGCCGGGGATTCGTTGATCGACACCCTCGCCGGGCTCCACGCCGTGGACGTCGACGCCGTGGGACTCGGCGACTTCGCCCGCCGCGACGGCTACATCGTGCGCCAGCTGAAGCGGTGGCACAGCCAGTTCACCCAGTCGACCGTGGACGGTGTTCCCGGCCCGGCCATCATCGACCGCGTCCACGAGCTCCTGGCCGCGAACATCCCCGAGCAGCAGGGGGTCAGCATCGTGCACGGTGACTACCGCCTGGACAACACGGTGCTCGACGACGCAGGCACCGTTCAAGCCATCTTGGACTGGGAGATCTGCACTCTCGGTGACCCGTTGGCCGACCTCGGACTCCTCCTTGTCTACTGGGCGGAGCCTGGTGACGCTGATCAGACCCTGGTGGGCGTCACCCCAACCACGCTTCCTGGGTTCGCCTCACGGTCGGAGCTCCTGGCCCGCTATGCGGAGGCGTCCGGCCTCGACGTCTCGACGATCCCCTACTACCGGGCGTTCGGATTCTGGAAGCTGGCCTGTATTCTCCAGGGGGTCCATGTGCGCTATGCCGGAGGAGCTGCCGCCGGCGACCGGAGCGGTGTCGATCAGTTCGCTGCCCATGTCGGTCGACTGGGTGAGCGGGCTCTGGCCGAGGTGGAGTCGTTGTGACTGATCGCGATCCGTCGTCACTCTATGAGTTCGATCCCAACTGGGATCGAGCAGCGCTCCGCCAGCTGTCGCGCCCGGTGCTCGTGGTGGCCCTCGAAGGTTGGGTCGATGCCGGCATGGGGGCGTCGGCGGCCATCGAGGTACTGCTGAAGTCGTCACCGACGACGGTAGTGGCGTCCTTCGACACCGAGATGCTCATCGACCAGCGGGCCCGTCGGCCGATCGCCCGTTTGGAGGATGGGGTGACCACCGAGCTCACCTGGCCGACCATCCAGGTCGTGGCAGGCAAGGACCGGGTGGGAGCCGACATCCTCTTTCTGACCGGGCCCGAGCCGGATTTCCGCTGGCCGACGTTCATCGACGCAGTGGTCGGGCTGGCCCGGGGTCTCGATGTCCGGACGGTGGTCGGCTTCGGCGCCTTTCCCGCCCCCACCCCCCACACCCGGGCGGTGCGGCTGGCCTCAACGGTCCCGCCCGAGTCGGTTGAACTGGCCGGGCGGGTGGGCACCGTGCACGGGACGCTCGAAGTCCCCGCGGGGGTTCAGGCCGCACTGGAGGTGGCGCTCGGACGGGCCGGCGTACCTGTCATCGGCCTGTGGGCCCGAGTTCCCCACTATGTCTCGGCCATGCCCTACCCCGAGGCCAGCGCCGCTCTGATCGAGGGGCTCTGTGCCGTGACGGGGACCGTCCTTGACGCCTCATCGCTACGCGATGCGGCCGAGGCATCCCGCCGGCAGGTGGACGAACTCATCGGGGCCAACCCTGAGCACCTCGAGATGGTGCGGAGGTTGGAGGCTGCCCTCGACTCCGAAGAGGTGCCACCGATCGCTCTCGACGTCGAGGTGCCCACCGGTGACGAGATCGCCGCCGAGTTGGAGCAGTTCCTCAGAGGCGAAGGGCACTGACCGGTCGCACGGCGACCGGTGGTTGCGGCGGTGCCGAGCTGCGGCTGCGCGACAGGCGCCCAACCGAGAGGGCCAGGATGACGAGGGAGACCAGGGCCAACAGCACCAACACGCCCATCAGCACCCAGACCACGAGTCGCCGTCGCTGCCCACTTCCGGTTGCCGTGCGGGAGGCCGACTGGATGGCGCTCCGGGACTGGTGCGGGGCGGTCGGGGTGGGCGCCGGGGTGAAGGCCGGGAGCTCTGACACGATGGCGACCATCTCGGCGGTGGTGGTGGCACCGGCCAACTGTCGCAGGCGCACGTCGTACTCGGTGGAGTCCAACAGGCCGCGCTCGGCGGCCCGGTCCAGCAGCACCCCGTAGCTGCTGCGCTCTTCGTCGGTGATGACCGGGGTGCCCGTCCCGACCGGGACCGGGGGCGAGGTCGTCGGGGCCGCGGGTGCCGCCGGCCGGGCATAGTCGGGAGCCACGACCCCCGCGGTACCGGTACCCGAGCCGTTTACCCGCGCACTCCCGTTGGCGCCCGGCGAGTGCGCACCGTTGACGCCGGTTCTCGACCCTTCGGTGTAGCCGCCCAGGATGGCGCCGTTCGGTCCGGAGTTCGGACTGGGGGGGAGCGATGGAGTGACCACGGGTGGATCGAGAAGAGCTGATGGGGACGTCGGGCCCGGGTCCACCGTTCGGAACGACTCCACCAGTGAGGCCACGTCGTGGAAGACCAGGACCGTCGGCAGATCCAGCGGGGGGAGGACCCTCGGTGGGACGACGGCGGGTCGGGCCGCGACAGGGCGACCGGTGTCGAGTTTGTCGGTCACCCGGGAATTGTGGGTCACCAGCCGCCATGATGCAACTGCGACCCGGGAGCCACGCTCCCAGAGGCTCGCCGACGACCGGGTTACCCTGGCCCATGGACGTGGACGGAGGCATCGGATTCGACCCCCGAGACGTGGTCGATACGGCCCGATGGGCCGAGGCGGTCGGCTACGACGGCATCTGGTCGGCGGAGACCAGTCACGACCCCTTCCTGCCCCTGATGCTGGCAGCCGAGCACACCGAACGGATCAAACTGGGGACGGGAATCGCCGTGGCCTTCGCCCGCAACCCGATGAACCTGGCCATGGTGGCCAACGACCTCCAGACCATGTCCGAAGGCCGTTTCATGCTCGGACTCGGTTCCCAGATCAAGCCCCACATCGAGAAGCGGTTCTCGATGCCCTGGTCCCACCCGGCGCCACGGATGCGGGAGCTCATCACGGCTATTCGGGCCATCTGGACCAGCTGGTCCGAGGGCACCCGTCTCGCCTTCCGCGGCGAGTACTACCGCCACACCTTGATGACCCCGATGTTCGACCCGGGACCGAATCCCTTCGGCCATCCACAGATCTTTCTCGCCGCCGTCGGCGAGAAGATGACCGAGGTCGCCGGCGAGGTGGCCGACGGTGTACTGGCCCATGGATTCACGACCGAGCGTTACCTCCGGGAGATCACCGTGCCCGCCCTCGAGCGGGGTCTGAGCCGGGCCGGCAAGAAGCGGGACGCCGTCCAGGTCTCCTACGCGGGGTTCGTGGTTACCGGAGCCGACGAGGCCGGGTTCGCGGCCGCCGCCAAAGCGGTCAAGACGCAGCTGGCTTTCTACGGCTCCACCCCGGCATACCGGCCTGTACTGGAACTTCACGGCTGGGGCGACCTCCAGACCGACCTCAATACGCTGTCCAAGCGCGGGTCGTGGGACGAGATGGCCGAGCTCATTGATGACGAGATACTCGGGACGTTCGCCGTGGTCGGCGAGCTTGACGACATCGCACCGGAGATCCTCCGCCGCTTCGACGGTGTGGTGGACCGGTTCAGCTTCTATACGCCCTACGACATGGAACCGGAACGGTGGGCCGAGGTGTTGGCCGGCTTCAAGTAACGAGGGCGCTCTTCATTCCGGCGGACCACAACGAGCGCAGCCGGACGCCGCGCGGTTGTTCAGACGACGATGTTGACGAGCTTCGGGGGACGGACGATCACCCGACGTGGGGCGCTCCCGTCCAGCGCCTCGACCACCGCCGACGAAGCCAGAGCCAACGCCTCGGCATCACCCTCGGAGATGGACGGCGCCACCTCGATCCTGTCGCGGACCTTGCCGTTGATCTGGACGACCATGGTGGTCCGATCCTCGGCGGCGAGCCCTGGGTCCGCTACCGGCCAGGGGTGAGCGTGGACGTGGTCGCCGTGTCGACGCTCCCACGCTTCAGCGGTGAGATGCGGGGTCATCGGCGCCAGGAGGAGGAGCAGGGTGTCCACCGCCTCATCCACGACCTCGGCGTGGGCGTCCCCGCGCACGTAGGTCTGCAGGAGGTTGACGAACTCCATGCAGGCGGCCACCGCGGTGTTGTACGACCATCGCTCGTAGTCCCTACTCACCCGGTCGATCAATCGGTGTGTTGCCCGACGGATGGCCAGGTCGGCATCGGTGGTCGGTCCGACACGGAGCGTGGGCATCTCGTCCTCGGCAGGAACAGCCAGACGCCAGACCCGGTCGAGGTACCGCCCGCATCCGTCGATCACGCTGTCGGTCTGCGTCGACCAGTCGACGTCATCGGCCGGCGGTGCCACAAAGAGGTGGAACAGCCGCAGGGCATCGGCGCCGACGCCGGTGAGGTATGCCGACGGGGCCACCAGATTGCCCTTGGACTTGGACATCTTCTTGCCGTCCATCCGAATCATGCCCTGGGTGAACAGACGGGCAAACGGCTCCCGCATGCCCTCGGGGGCCACGCCCAGATCGACGAGCGCCTTGGTATAGAACCGGGCGTAGAGCAGGTGCAAGATGGCGTGCTCGATGCCGCCGATGTACTGGTCGACCGGCATCCAGTGCCGGGCGATCTCCGGGTCGAAGGGGAGGTCCGGGGTCCACGGGTCGGTGAAGCGCAGGAAGTACCACGACGAGTCGACGAAGGTGTCCATGGTGTCGGTCTCACGCGTGGCCGGGCCACCACAGAGCGGACAGGTGGTGTTCAGGAATTCGGGATTGGTGGCCAGGGGCGACTCACCGGTGGGCAGGAACTCGACGTCGTCGGGCGCCAACACGGGCAGCTGGTCGACCGGCACCGGGACGATGCCGTGGTCGGGGCAGTAGACGATGGGGATCGGACAGCCCCAGAACCGCTGGCGGGACACCAGCCAGTCCCGGAGTCGGTAGTTGACCTTGCGCTCCCCGATGCCCTCGGCCTCGAGCCAGTCGATGGCCCGAGCCTTGGCCGTCGGGATGTCCAGCCCGTCCAGCCAGGCGCTGTTGATCTTCTCCCCCGTGCCGGTGTAGGCGCCACCGCCGGGGCCGTCGGGGTCGTCCCACCCGGGCGGAGGCTGCACCGTGCGTACGAAGGGCAGTCCGTAGGCCTCGGCAAAGTCCCAGTCCCGGGTGTCCTCGGCCGGCACGGCCATGATGGCCCCGGTGCCGTAACCCATGAGGACGTAGTCAGCCACGTAGACCGGCACCGCCGTTCCGGTGAACGGGTTGATCACTGAGGAACCGGTGAAGGCACCCCGCTTGGCCAGACTCAGGGCGCCGCTCTCGGACATCCGCTCGACGTCGGTGCTCGATGCCGCCCGAGTCCGGAGCTCCTCGACCTCGGCGCGATGGTCCGGTGTGGTCAACTCGTCCACCATGGGGTGTTCGGGTGCCACCACCGCGTAGGTCATCCCGAAGGAGGTGTCGGGCCGGGTGGTGAAGACCCGAAGAGCGACACGGGCCCGACCGTCGGTGCCGTCCCGTCCCTCGACGACGAGGTCGAACTCCGCCCCGTCGGACCTACCGATCCAGTTGCGCTGCATGGTCTTGACCCGCTCGGGCCAGTCCAGGTCGTCGAGGCAGGCCAGAAGCTCGTCGGCATAGCGGGTGATTCGGAAGAACCACTGTTCGAGATCACGCTTCTCGACCAGATCGCCCGACCGCTCACAGGTGCCGTCGGCCAGGACCTGTTCGTTGGCCAGCACGGTCTGACAGCCCGGACACCAGTTGACGGGGGCGTTGGCCCGGTAGGCCAGGTCGCCGGCCAGGAGCTTCTGGAAGATCACCTGGTTCCACTTGATGTACTCGGGGTCGTGGCTGCGGATCTCCCGGCGCCAGTCGTAGACGGCGCCTAGCGATGTGATCGACTCCTTCAGCTCATCGATCCGGGCATCGGTGAAGATCCGGGGGTGGGTGCCGGTCCGGATGGCTGCATTCTCGGCGGGCAGCCCGAACGAGTCGAATCCGAACGGGGAGAGCACGGCGTAGCCGAGCATGGTCCGGTGACGGACCAACAGGTCACCGAAGGTGTAGTTCCGCACGTGGCCCATGTGGGCGGGACCGGACGGATAGGGATACATGGTGAGCACGTACCACGGTGGCCTCGGATCGTCGGCATCGACCTCGTAGGTGCCCTCGTCGGCCCACAGCCGTTGCCACTTCTTCTCCACCTGGATGACGTCGTAGGCCCGTGCCATGGGTCACGATCGTACCGGTGGGTGGACCCGGCTCCGGTTTCTCCGGGTAGGGGACCCTCAGACGTGCGAGGCGACGGCGGAGAGTGTGCCGCCCAGCTTGGAGGCCATGCCTTTGAGTGACGACCCGAGGTCGTTGAGATTGGTGACGGCGGAGGCCGGTGGCACGCTGACCGAGACCGGCTGGCCGTAGTGGGACAGCCCGACGGTGAGATTCAGGGTGGTCCCGCTGCCCGACCCCGAGGCCAGGGCTCCCAAGGCACCGGTGAGGGAGGCGTGACTCAGATCGACATCCACCGAGAGCTGGCGGATCATGCTGTCAGAACCCACCCAGACGGTCACGGGCACTTCGGGCGCCCCGAGCTGTTGAAGGGCCTTGGCCAGATCACCGGAAACGGATGAACCGGCAGTGCCTTGGCCCTCCTTCGACACGATGTCGGCGACCGAGAGCGTGGTCCGGTATTCGGTGGTCGATTCACCATGCAGCTGAACCGGCCCGACGGTGGTGACCGGACTGCCCAACGATCCGAGCATGCCAAACAGTCCGGCGGGGTCAGTCAAGGTGGACAATGGCAGCGAATTCCCGGCGGAGCCCATCAAGGACGACAGGCTGGAAGCCGACGTCTCGATCCAGCTCTTACCCCCGGTCAGCGACGAGAGCGCCGGCGCATTCACGTAGACACTGGTGCCGTCCGAGACAATCTCGACCGCACCCTTCGATCCAGCGGCCCCAGCCAGCGAGGAGAGTGCAGGCACGGTGGCGGTGATCTGGCCAACACCCTTGGCGAGGTCGACCGCACCGGTGCCCGTCACCACGGTGGATGTCGTCGAGGGCGTGGAGGCGGTGGCCGACACGCTGAAGGCCACGCTCGATGCCGAAGCTGAGTCCGAGGCCGAGGCAGCCAGGCTCCCCCGTGCCCCACCGGGTCCGTCGGCATCCGACGAAGCCGAAGCGGATGCGCCCGAGACGGACGATCCTCCGCTAAACGCAGCGGCTCCCACCGCCACCGCGGCGACCAGGGAGGCCGCGATCACCGCGATGCCCAGCCGCCCCGGGAGGTCACGCCGTCGCTCCCCACCGGTGCGGCGTGATCGGGTCGCCTCAGCCGTCACAAGCGAGCCTTGTGGGCGCGGCTCAAGGGCTTGGCCTGGTGGTTCAGTGGGAGACTCGGGTAGGTGGGTCTCATGCCTGACTAGGTCGCTCACTTCGAGGTGCCCCTTCTCTGCGGTCGCGGTCCGCCCACGACGGTGCTTCGTCGGCCGGCTGGCGGTTCCAGCCGCTCACCGAGTACCCCCGGCCCGACGGCTCGTTATCCGCTCCTCCTGCCCCTGGCCACGATCGTAGTGAGCCACGCTGCGAATGTATCGGCAGGCGCACAGGGGATTCCCGCGACGGTTATGCGAGGAGATCGGGAAGCTGATGCCGCTCTTGGGGGATGTGGCCTGCCGTCCAGTACCGATCGATCGCCTTGAACCCGGAGGGGTCCGCGTGGGTATAGAAGTACAGGATCCCGATCTCCTCCGGTCGAAGTGGCTCGGCCGATGCATCGGGGAATCTCGCCGACACGGACTCCAGCCCGATGAAGTACGAGAGGGCCAACACCTGGTAGTCGCCCGAGTCGAACGCTCGGAGGTCGATGCGGCACGTGCGATCCCACGACGCACGCCACAGCACCTCAGCCGACTCCTCGCTCACCACTGCAGCACCATGATCCGACGCAACGAAGAGAACGGGCAGGAGGACCCCAGGGTCCTCGACGTTGGAGCTGGCGGAACTGGCCGTGTCGTGGAGCAAGGCGAACATCCACGAGCTGTCTTCGGCGAATCCGATACTGCGGATCGAGGCGGTGTAGCGCTGAAAGTACTCGGGAATCAGCGATCTCATCTCCAGGATGGCGAAGAGATCCTTGGCGTGTTCGGGCACTTCGGAAAGCAGTGCTGCTTGAAGATGGACCACCTTCTTCCCTCGCCGCGCCATGAGGCGAGCCTAACGGGGATCCCACCCCCGACTCACCTGTCGGGCAGTTACTCAACGGAGGAGTGAACCCTGTTCAGACGGGTTCGTCGGTCGTTGCGATTGGGTTGAGGGGGCTGTGCGGAACGCGGCGTGTCTGTCGGTGGCGCCCAGGCTCAAGGCTCGGTCTCGGCTGGTCGATAACACCCATAGTGCTCGCGAGGGGCGTGAGACGAGGTGACGCCGTGTTCGGCGATATGAGATTGAGTTCGGTCACGAGAAGTCCGGCCCCCGCTACCTTTGCCATCGTCGTAGCAGAGGATCGTCATCTTGCTTTCGAGTGCGCGCAACTCAGCGCCGTTGGTGCAGATGCCGACGCGCTTAATGTCGTCACCCAGGCGGCCGAGAGCATTCTCGCCCGAGACGACGGCATGGTCGTCATCACCCCTACGGGACGGAGCGAGCCCTTCGTCGAGGCGCTCCGTAGCGTGGAGTCAGTCGCCCGGCACTATGACGAGATCGGAGACGAGGTCCAAGCCACCTGGTGCACGCTGCTTCACCAACGGCTCGAGCTGATGAGGTACCCGACCTCGTAGGTGGGTGCATTCGACCGTGGCTGTTGGGTCGCCGCGACGTCTGCGTCGCCGAGAGCCCACCTTCCGCCTCATCGTCGACCATGATGGCGCGATGGGATCCGAAGGAAGTAAGCCTCGCAAGCAGAAGCACCGGATGAAAAAAGTGCCGAAGTACGAGGAGCCGAATCGGGCCGAGGGCTTCAGCGGCGGTTCGTTCGGGCGATCGGGGCACAGTTCGGCGGGCCACCACCCCGGGAAGCCCGGGCGGGCGGGTTCGTACCTTCTGAGGCTGCTCGGCCAGCGACCCAAACGGTAGCTGGCACCCCCGGGCCCGGGGGCCGCAGCATCAGGGGATCGGATCCAGTTGCCCGTTCACCTGCTGCTAACCTGACTCAACCCTCGGGGGCGTAGCTCAGCTGGTAGAGCGCTTGACTGGCAGTCAAGAGGTTCGTGGGTTCGAGTCCCATCGCCTCCACGAAAAAATCAGGGTGCAAATCACCCGTTCAGACCCCTCACTCCGTTGCTCGGACCGGATGGGCGGCTCGGTCACGTCGGGAAGCCTGGTTGGGCCGCCAGCGCATCTACGTAGGTCTGATTTACGGGTCGGTGCCGGTGAAAACAGCAGGTCGGGGAGCGATTGAGCCAGCGGAGCAGACGGCCAGATTGTTGGGTTTCGGTGGCGCCGGGGCGGGTATTTAGCGGCCATGCCGCCTGAACGGGTGATCAAGGCGAATGAACCAGTTCCCTTCCACCCCAAGCAACTGAGTTTTGACGAGTTGGCCGCTCTCCGGGTCTCGGACGAGGCGAATGCCGATGCCGTCATCAGCGAGATACTCAGCCTCCCGGTTGACGCCTGAGCCGCACGGCCCGCAGGCAGGGCGCTTCGCTACGACTCCTCCTGAGCGGCGCTGTCGACGCCATTCCCCGGGAGCGTGCACCTCCCGTTCAACCAGGTGCAGCCACCGTCAGGGTGGCGGGATTCGAGGTGACCGATCCCGCCGAGTTGGTGAACACGGCGCGTACCTTCCAGCCGTTCCCGAGGCCCGTATTCGGTCCGCTGGTGAACGATGGGGATGTCAGCCCCGGCACCGAGATCCAGGTGGTCCCACCGTCCAGGGAGACCTGCCACTGGACGGTCGGCGTGGGGGTGCCGGACGCCGCGGCTGAGTACGTGGCCGTCTGGCCGACGGTCACCGTCTGATTCTGAGGTTGGGTGGTGATGACCGGAGGCGTCGGTTGGACCACCGTCAACGTGGCGGGATTGGAGGTGACCGATCCCGCCGAGTTGGTGAACACGGCGCGCACCTTCCAGCCGTTCCCGAGGCCCGTATTCGGTCCGCTGGTGAACGATGGGGATGTCAGCCCCGGCACCGAGATCCAGGTGGTCCCACCGTCCAGGGAGACCTGCCACTGCACGGTCGGTGTGGGGGTGCCGGACGCCGCGGCTGAGTACGTGGCCGTCTGGCCGACGGTCACCGTCTGATTCTGAGGTTGGGAGGTAATGACCGGAGGCGTCGGTTGGACCACCGTCAACGTGGCGGGATTGGAGGTGACCGATCCCGCCGAGTTGGTGAACACGGCGCGCACCTCCCAGCCGTTCCCGAGGCCCGTATTCGGTGCACCGGTGAATGACGGGGACGTGAGTCCCGGCACCGAGATCCAGGTGGTCCCACCGTCCAGGGACAGCTGCCACTGAACAGTCGGTGTGGGCGTGCCGGACGCCGCTGCCGAGAAGGTAGCGGTCTGGCCTACGGTAACCGTCTCATTCTGGGGTTGGCTGGTGATGGCGAAGGGCTCAGGCGCAATCGCAAGTGACACCTGCTGACTCGTCGTCTGGGACGTTGGGCTGGTCGAGTCAGAGGCATCGACCGTGAAGGTGAAAGTCCCCGACACGGAAGGATTGCCCGACACGAGCCCGGAGGAACTATCCAGGTGGAGGCCGGTAGGAAGCGACTGACCGGGCCCCAAGGAGAACGAGTACCCGGGCGACCCACCTATCGTGACCACGTAGCTCGAGTACGGCGTGCCTTGCGTGGCGGCGGGCAGGCGAGGCCGAGTAGATGCTCAGCGGATAGCTCGCCTTCGCCATGGTCGCCGTGCACGTGACCCCTGACGAGCCGTCGGACCACGAGTCACAGGTCGGACCGGTCTGGTAGGCACGGTCAGGGGCGATCGAGTGCATGATCTCCAGCTGCGTAACCAGGTCCTGGTAAGGCTGGTTTTCGACGTTCACCACCCCGAAGTTGTTGTTCTCCCCATCGAACCGGCCTCCTTGAGGTTCGTCGACATATTCGAACCACTCGTCGCCGACGACCCAGGGCGCGTCTTCGTAGAGGGGTGCGATGTAGTCGGTATACGCCGCCGCACGGGACGACTGGTCGGGATAGACGGCGAGGACGCCAGGGACGGTGTCCGGAGTCTGTGGGGTGTTGGCGATGAACGAGTACTCGGCCACCATGATGGGCGTACTGCCCAGGTACTGCTCGAAGTTGGCGAACGTCGGGGTTACGGGGAGGTACTGGGGCCAGAGGTCATCGATTCCCTGAGCGAATCCCGGTTGCAGTTGGTAGTCGTCGATACTGAAGGCGTCGACGTAGTGACTGGCTGCCTCGAGCAACTCGGGCTGGATGTACTGTCCCTCAGCCTTCACCCCGAGGATGAGGTGGTTCGGGTCGTACCTACGCACGGCCGCCGTCGTCACCTGGAAGTACCGGGTAGCCAGGGCGTAGACGAACCCGTTCGGATTACCGACGTACTGCTGGGCCACGGCCAGCCCCGGGGACCCGGCCGGCAGGGCCAGATAGTTGTCGAGCAAGGGTTGATTGGAGTCGATATCGGGCCCCCACTGGAGCTCGCTGTCGGTGTACCAACCGATCAGATTGGGGTCGTTGGCCAAGGGCGCCACCTGGGTCGCGGCTACCTGGTCGGCGTGGGTGGCGAACGACGGGGAGAACCAGTCGTTGCCGCTGGCCATGCCCAACTGGACGCTGTACGGCATCTGGGATGCGAACGTGCTGTTGTCGGTGAACGGACCGAGGCTGTTGAAGCCCCATGAGCGGAGCTGGGCCACGGTGGCCGAGGCCCAGGCTGTCGTGCTCGGGTATTGGCTCTGGATGGTCTCGCAGTAGGGACACTGGCCTGTCGACTGGTCAGTATCGGGGTCGGACGAGACGTGATCGATGCCTGTCGAGTAGAAGGGCTCCCCTTGGGGGGTAACGAAAAAGGAGCGACCGTTTCGCGACCCATCGAAAAGAACCCCGTGGCGGGAAACGGCGCGGTGGTCGGGGCCGCCGAGGCGGCGTGCGCTCGTGCTGTGTCCAGCGGCACGAGGGACCACGCCATGGCCAGGAGCAGGACGGCGGCGAGGCCGTACATTCGACGACGTCGGCCGAGGGGCTCCGAAGATTCGGCCGGTGCCGACCGTCGAATCCCCACCGCGCTCTCGCCTGCCCTCCGACCAGCCGTCATCGGTGTGCCCCCTTTGCCCCACCGGATCCAGTCGCCCGGCCGCGTTCCGGATTGTACCCAGCATCGGGTGCTCGCCTCCGGTTGACGGCGGGGTTGGCCGGTGCCGGACCAAGGTTCGAACGTCCACGGACGCTCCCCACCGACGCCGAAGGGGTCGCTTGACCGTACGTCACCCGTCTCCAGGGGCCGGCCAGACCCGTTGGCTCATCGGCTGGCCGCGCTCGGATGCCGACCCCAGTACCGGTAGGGTCCCGGGCAATGTACGGGATTCCCCCAATCGGCGACGCCCGGGCCATGGGTGAGTTGGTCACCGCTGACTCGATCCGTCGTGTCCGGGGTCACGTCCAACACCGGGTCCGCCGATCCCTCGGCATCAGGGGCGGACCTCGCATCCCTTGCGACGACCCGCAGCTGGCCTACTTCGAGCCCGACTCCATAACCCGTCAGATCCACGCCGACCTTCCTTCCATGTTGATCGGTGGCGTTGCGGCCCTGTTGTTCCAGATGCTGCACCCTCTGGCCATGGCTGGTGTGGCTGAGTTCTCCAACTATCGACAGGATCCCCTGGGGCGTCTCGAACGCACGGCAACCTTCCTAGGGACCACGACGTTCTGCTCGCGCCAAGAGGCCGAAGAGGCCATTGCCCGCGTGCGGGCCGTGCATGGGTTCGTTGTCGGTACCGCCCCCGACGGACGCCCCTATGCGGCGAGTGACCCGGACTTGATCGCATGGGTCCATGCGGCCGAGGTCCGGAGCTTCCTGAACGCGGCAGTGGCCTACGGGCCGTGGAGGATCACCACGGACGAGCAGGATCGCTACGTGGACGAAATGGCTCGCGTGGCGTTGGCCTTGGGTGCCGACCAGGTCCCTCGGAGTGTGGCCGAACTCGACGCCTACTTCGATGCCGTGCGCCCGGAGCTGCGGTTGACCCGCGAGGCCCGCGAGGCCCGGAACTTCGTGCTCCGCGGGGTGGGTCGGTGGCCCCATGAGATCACCACATACGGGTTGCTGGTGGCCGCGGCACAAGGCGTGCTCCCCACGTGGGCCCGGCGCCAACTGCACCTGGGCCAGCTCCCGGCCAGCGACAGGCTCGCCGTACGACCGGCAGCTCGGGCCTTCGCCACCGCGCTGCGTTGGGTGGCCGCTCCCCCGGCCGTGCCGGTAACCCCGGCGTTGACCGCCGCCAGTTAGCCGGCGGCGGGATCGAGGAACCTGAACAGGTCCTCGAACGCCCTCGGATCCTGGGCCAGGAAGGCGTGGCCTCCCTCGTAGACGTGTACCTCGCTACCGGCGATCCGCTCGGCCATGGCCCGGCTGTTCGCTTCGGGAGCGATCCCGTCGAACGCTCCGCACTCGATGAACGTCGGACAGGTGATGGCGCCCAGGCGCGCCCAGGTGTCGTGGTCCTTGCGGGCCTGGAGCTGTTCGTGGATGCCGACCGCCTGCCGCGGGATCCGGTTCCTCGGTGCGGGCCTCCATGGCGGCGACCAAGGCCCGATCCGCGGGATGGGACCGGAGCCACTCGTCGTCGAATCGGGAGTCCATCAGCTGACGACGACGGACCAGGCGGTCCTCGGGGTCCAGGTCCTCCAACTCGTGCAGCGGAAAGGACGAACCACCCGGTCCACCGGCCGAGGTGCAGAGAAGGGCCAGTCGATCGATGCGATCGGGATGGGTGACGGCCAACTCCAGCGCCACCATCCCCCCGAAGCTGATTCCGACGACCGGAGCGGTCGGCCAGCCGGCGGCGTCCATGACCGAGGCGGTGTCTGCGGCGCAGTCCGCCATGGTGTAGCTGTCCTTGATCGTCCCGCTCCGCCCGAGGCCGCGGTAGTCAAAGGCCAGGAGTTCGAATTTCGAGGCGAGCACACCGGTCAGCAGCTGGGCGCTCTCCAGCGTCGACCCCGAGCCGTTCACGAAGAGGAGTCGGGGCCCCGAGCCGGTCACCTCGTAGTAGAGATCGGTGTCAGCGTTTCGGGCGACCGGCATTTCGACCTCGCTCCGCCACGTCGGACATCGTCCGAGTATGGCACGACGAGAAGCAGGGCCCAGAAGACCGCTGTGGCTTCGGCCGGCCCTGGCTCAGCCGATCGTGGGGCCCTGCTGGCGCACCGTCTCCACCGACTCCATCGCCGAACGAAGGTCGGCGAGCCAGGTGTCGGCGTTGGTGGCCACCAGTTTCACGCACCACAAGAGGGCGTCGGAGCGACTCCGGGCCACGCCACTGTCCACCAAGGTGTCGAGCACGACGCGCTCGGGTTGGCGCAGACGGGTCATCACCGGGACCGAGGCGTTGGTGAACACCTGCGTCGTGCTCCCAGCCGTCGCCCCCCAAGCGATGTTCCGCCCGAACAGGTGCTCGGCCTGTCGGGCTACAGCCATGCGCTCTTCTCGGGTGTCCTCGCGGAACCGTGCGATTCGGCCCGCCTCGGCCGCTGCTCTGGTCACCTCATCGGCACCTTCGGGAATCTCCGGTGGTGAGACCGTTCCCACGATCAGGATCTCATCCCGATCTACCGTCACTGCCGGAGCCTCCTGAAACCAGGCGTCGGGAAGCCGTCCGGCCAACCATCCCGGTAGGCCGTCGACGGACGGCTTCTCCTCGGTTCCACTGCCCATCGGGCGCCCCGCCCGCCCTCGCGCCCTGCGCCGACCCTCTACCTGCTCCATTGTCTGCCTCCTGATGATTACATACTTACATTGCTAGATACCTTACATGACCCGGGGCACGGCTCGAACGGTAGGGATCGTCGTTCGCTCATGGTTCCGGGTGCCGTCGGGTGTGCCTCCCCCTGAGCGGCCCGTGCGCGAGCACGGCCGCGGCGGACAGCGACGGTGTTCTCAGGCCAGGAGCGAGGCCACGACGCTCCCGACCTGTTCGGTCTCCAGGAGGAATCCGTCGTGGCCCGACGATGACTCGACCACCGTGACGGGGTGGCCGCCGGGAATCAACCGGGCCAGCTGGTACTGGAGTCCGAGCGGGTAGAGGCGGTCCGAGTCGATGCCGGCCACCGCCACCTCGGCGCGCACCCGGGCGAGCGCCCGGGACACCCCGTTGCGGTCCCGACCTACGTCGTGGTGGTTCATGGCCTCGCTGAGGACGACGTACGAGTTCGGATCGAAGCGGCGGGTGAGCTTGTCCCCGTGGTACTCGAGATAGGACTCCACCGCGAACCGTCCCCCCTTCCGCGGGTCCTCCTCCTCGTGGGCAGCGCGTCCGAACCGGCTCTCGAACTCGAGGTCGGTGCGGTAGGTGTACTGGCCGATCCCGCGGGCCAGAGCCAGGCCTGCACTGGGTCGGGCCCCGGTGCGGTAGTAGTCCCCTCCGCTATAGGCCGGGTCCGAGGTGATGGCCCGGATCTGCAACGAGCAGAGGGCAATCTGTCCGGCGGTGGCCATGGCACCGACGGCCAACACCACGGCCCGACGAACCCGATCGGGATGGCCCACGCACCATTCGAGGACACGCATCCCGCCCATCGACCCCCCGACAACGCCGGCCCATTGGTCGATGCCCAGACGATCGGCGAGGGCCGCTTCCGCGGTCACCTGATCTCGGATCGTCACGAGCGGGAACCGTGATCCCCAGGCCACACCGTTCGGTGCCGGTGATGCCGGTCCGGTCGTGCCCTGGCACCCACCCAGCACGTTGGGACACACCACGAAGTACCGACTCGTGTCGAGGGGACGGCCGGGACCGATCAGCCCCTCCCACCATCCTGCGGTGGGGTGCCCGGGCCCCGACGGGCCGGCAGCATGGGAGTCGCCGGTCAGGGCGTGCAGGACCAGAACGGCGTTGCTCCGGTCGGGGTCGAGGGTGCCCCACGTCTCGTAGGCCACGGTGACCGTCGGGAGGTGGCCTCCCCCCTCGAGATCGAGCCCGGGCGAGCCGCCGCCGAACACCACGGCGAACTGGCGCCCACCCGGCTCGTCACCCGTTGTCCACACTCCCGGGTACGGGCGCGGGGTCACGTCCCTTTGATCGAGCGGAACCCGGCTTCGAGATCGGCGATGATGTCCTCGATCGACTCCAGGCCGATGCACAGACGGACAAGCTCGGGGGTCACCCCGGTGCTCACCTGCTCGGCCTCGGTCAGCTGCGAGTGGGTGGTGGAGGCGGGATGGATGGCCAGGCTGCGTACATCGCCGACGTTGGCCAGGTGACTGAAGAGCTCGAGGCCCTCGATGAAGGTCCTGCCCGCATCGGCCCCGCCGGAGATGCCGAAGGCCAAGATGGCCCCGCCGCCGTTGGGAAGGTACCGCTGTTGGCGCTCGTGCCAGGGGCTCGAGGCCAGACCCGGGTAGGCCACCCAGGGAACGTCGTCCCGTGCCTCCAGCCATTCGGCCACCGCGGTGGCATTCTGCACATGGCGCTCCATGCGCAGACTGAGCGTTTCCAGGCCCTGGAGGAAGAGGAACGAGTTGAGCGGGGCAATGGAGGCCCCGATGTCCCGCAGGTACTGGAGACGGGCCTTGAGCACGAAGCGCGCCGGGAACAGGCTCTCGGGGAGCTGGCCGAAGACCAGGCCGTGGTAGCTGGGATCGGGCTCGGTGAAGCCGGGGAAGCGGCCACTGCCCTCGTAGTCGAAGGTGCCACCGTCGACGATGATGCCCCCGATGGACGTGCCGTGGCCACCGATGAACTTGGTGGCCGAGTGGACGACGATGTCGGCGCCATGTCGCAGGGGCTGGCAGAGGTACGGCGATGCCACGGTGTTGTCCACGACCAGGGGGATCTTGTGCTCGTGGGCGATGGCCGACACCTGGGCGAAGTCGAGCACGTCACCTTTCGGGTTGCCGAGGGTCTCGGCATAGAAGGCCTTCGTGTTGGGCCGGATGGCGGCCCGCCAGGCGTCGAAGTCATCGGGGTCCTCGATGAAGGTCACCTCGATGCCGAACTTCGGAAGCGTGTAGTGCAGGAGGTTGTACGTACCCCCGTACAGGGACGCCGAGGAGACGACGTGGCCCCCGTTCTCGGCCAGGTTGAGCAGGGCAATGGTCTCGGCGGCCTGTCCACTGGCCACGGCCAGTGCCGCCACCCCGCCCTCGAGGGCGGCCACTCGCTCTTCGAACACGGCCTGCGTCGGGTTCATGATCCGTGTGTAGATGTTGCCGAGCTCTTCTAGTCCGAAGAGTGCGGCGGCATGGGCGGTGTCCCGGAAGGTGTAGCTGGTGGTCTGATAGATCGGGACGGCACGGGCGCCGGTGGTCGGGTCGGGAACGGCCCCGGCGTGGATCTGGCGAGTTTCGAATCCCCATTCGGACATGGCAGGCGTCTCCTCGGAACGGTCCCTCGGCGTCGTTCGCCAGCACGGGTCTGCGTTCTCCGTTGTGCATCCTCTCAAACCCGACAAAATCGGTCAACTACTACCCGAATGGTCGTCCGACCGGGCCCGACGACCACCAGGGCGCCACGCTCGCGATCGCTAGCCCGTCGGAGCGCGGCTCGTCTCGGCCCACGGTGGGCGTGGTGCCGGGATGCGGTCCATCGACGATCCGGCATCGCCGAACCGGGCGTCGCCGGCGTTCCACTGGGCACCGGCGGCGGCCACCTCCTCACGCGACCGTCCGACGAAGTTCCACCACATGACGACCGGGGACTCGAAGGGAACTCCGCCGAGCACGAGGAGCCGGGCCTCGCCCTTCGACGTGAGGTCGAGCTGGTGCCGCCCGGGGCCGGCATAGGCCCCCTCGCCGGTGGTCACCACTCGACCGTCGACTCCCACGACCCCTTCCAACACCACGACGGCGTGCTCGAACGACGTCGACAGAGGCAGCTCGACCTGACCCCGTCGGAGCCGGATGTCCACACCGACCAGATCGGTATCCCGCCGTGCTGGTGACTCACTCCCCGCCAACGTCCCGAGAAGCACGGTGATCGCCGACGACCCCATCTCCACTTGAGGAAGCGACGGGTGGTGCTCGAACGCCGGCGGACCGAGTCGGGTCGTCTCGGGTTGTGCCACCCAGAGTTGGATACCGTGCAAACCGCCACCGGACCTCCCGGTCGGCTCTTCGGCGTGGCTGACGCCATGGCCCGCAGTCATCACATTGAGCTGTCCGGGGCGAATGGTCTGCTCCGAGCCGATTGAGTCCCGGTGGAGCAACTCCCCGTCGACCAGCCATGTCACGGTGTGCAGACCGGTATGGGGGTGCGGACCGATGCCGGTCGGCGTGGCCTCAGGTGCGAGTGGACCCATGTGGTCAGCGAAGCACCAGGCGCCGACGGTACGGCGACCCCGTTGGGGAAGGGCTCGACGCACGCGGGTGTCGCCCACGATCGCCTCCCGACTGGCCCACACCTCGATCGGGCCCGGACCTTCGTCCGGCGCGATGTCGTCGTCCGGGAACCGGGTCATGGTCGATCCACGACCTGATGGTACCGGTCCCACCCGTGGCGCCCCTGAGCGTCTCACTGGGGTCCTGGCGACCTGTTCGGCTACGATGCCCAGGTCGGCGCTGGGGCACGGCCACCACGTAGTGGTGTTCCGTCGGCCCCGGATCCGGCCGGCAGGGGACCGACGTTCCGTGCCAGCCACCCGGCCGCCCTCCTGGGCAGGCCACAGCCAAGGAGCCACCATGACGCCCACCCAGACCTCCGACTTCAAAGTGGCCGACCTCTCGCTGGCCGAGTTCGGCCGCAAGGAGATCGAGTTGGCCGAACACGAGATGCCCGGCCTGATGGCCATGCGGGCCGAGCACGGGGCGGAGAAGCCCCTGGCCGGGGCTCGGATCACCGGCTCCCTCCACATGACCATCCAGACGGCGGTACTGATCGAGACGCTCACTGCCCTCGGCGCCGAGGTCCGATGGGCGAGCTGCAACATCTTCTCGACCCAGGACCACGCCGCCGCCGCGGTGGCCGTGGGCCCGAACGGCACCGTGGACAAGCCTTCGGGCGTCCCCGTCTTCGCCTGGAAGGGCGAGACCCTGGAGGAGTACTGGTGGTGCACCGAGCAGGCCCTGCTGTGGCCTGATCAGGGACCGACCATGATCCTCGACGACGGCGGCGACGCCACGCTGCTCGTGCACAAGGGTGTCGAGTACGAAAAGCTCGGCACGGTGCCCGATCCGTCGACGGCCGACTCCGAGGAGTTCGGCGTCGTGCTCGAGGTACTCACCCGCAGTCTCACCGAGGACCCCAACCGGTGGACAGCCATCGCCAACGGGATCAAGGGCGTCTCCGAAGAGACGACCACCGGAGTGCACCGCTTGAACGAGATGGAGCAGGCCGGTGAGCTCTTGTTCGCTGCCATCAACGTCAACGACGCCGTGACCAAATCGAAGTTCGACAACAAGTACGGCTGTCGGCACTCGCTGATCGACGGCATCAACCGGGCCACCGATGTCCTCATCGGCGGCAAGGTCGCCGTGGTCTGCGGCTACGGCGACGTGGGCAAGGGTTGCGCCGAGTCGCTGCGGGGCCAAGGGGCCCGGGTGGTAGTCACCGAGGTGGATCCCATCTGTGCACTGCAGGCCGCCATGGAGGGCTACCAGGTGGCCACGCTCGAAGACGTGGTGGACACCGCCGACATCTTTGTGACGACCACGGGCAACAAGGACGTCATCACCGCTGCCGACATGGAGAAGATGAAGCACCAGGCCATCGTGGGGAACATCGGTCACTTCGACAACGAGATCGACATGGCCGGACTGATGAAGATCGACGGGGTAACCCGCGTGAACATCAAGCCCCAGGTAGACAAGTGGGTCTTCCCCGACGGCCATGCCGTCATCGTGCTGTCCGAGGGTCGGCTGCTCAATCTGGGCAATGCCACCGGGCACCCGAGCTTCGTGATGTCCAACTCCTTCACCAACCAGACGATGGCCCAGATGGAGCTGTTCAACAACGCCGACCAGTACGAGAACAAGGTGTACGTGCTGCCCAAGCACCTCGACGAGAAGGTGGCCCGACTGCACCTCGACGCCCTGGGCGTGCGGTTGACCACGCTCACCAAGGAGCAGGCCGAGTACATCGGCGTCGACGTGGACGGTCCGTACAAGCCGGACACCTACCGCTACTGAGCCGGATCCGCCCGCCAGGCGAGGTCGGCATCATGGCTCCGGAGATGGCGCGGGCGCGGCTGCAGTGATGGCCAAACTCTCGGACCTCGAGGTCACCCGCTACGACGTCGAGGGCCGGGTGGCCACCATCACCCTCCATCGTCCCGAGCGACTCAACGCGTGGACGGCGCAGATGAACGCCGAGTACCGGTCGTGTCTCCAGGCCGCCGCAGATGACCCCGGCGTACGGGTCATCGTGGTCACGGGCTCGGGCCGCGGCTTTTGCGCCGGGGCCGAGTCCGAGGACCTGGCCGGGCACGTCGAGCGGGGCGCGTACCGCTCCTGGGACGGGGACCACCTCGACCGACCCGGCTACGGCGTCCGACCGGAGTTCGACGCCGAGCTCGCCTATCACTTCGGGGTGGAGAAGCCCATCATCGCCGCGGTCAACGGCCCGGCAGCCGGCATCGGCTTCGCCCTCGCCTGCTACTGCGATCTCCGGTTCGCGGCCGCTGGGGCCAAATTGACCACGGCGCACGGGCGCTTGGGACTGCCGTGCGCCTTCGGTCTCGCCTGGCTCCTGCCCAAACTGATCGGGCTACCCCGTGCCCTGGACCTGGTGCTGTCCAGCCGAACCTTCACCGCCGAGGAGGCGCTCGATCTGGGCCTGGTCACCGCGGTGGTCCCCGGTGACCAGCTGGGCCAGACCGTCAGCGAGTACGCCCGGACGTTGGCCACCGCGGTCTCGCCGGCCTCGATGGCTGCCTCGAAGCGCCAGGTCTATGAAGCGTTCCACCTGACGGCGGCCGAGTCGGTCCGGGTGGCCGAGGCCCTCATCGATCCCATGATGGCCGGTCCGGACTACCGCGAAGGCGTGGCCGCCCTGCGTGAAAAACGGGCACCGGTGTTCGAAGACCTGGCCCCTCGAGGACCGTCCGAACCCTAGCCGTCCACCGGTGCCGGCAGCCGAGGTGCCAGGCTGTGGATCGGCGACCATGGTGCCGAACCACGGCGTCGCCACCCGATGAGGAGCGCGCGGTGAAACACCTCACAAAGGTCCTGTTCCTGGTGGGGTTCTTGGTGCTCTACTTCGTCGTGTTCGGACTGCTGTTCGGTTGGCACCGGTTGCACGGGGACTGGTGGCCCCTCGATCAGTCAACCGACGGGCCGAATCTCTACGTCTCGTTCGTCTGGCTGCCCATCGCCCTGGTCGGCGGCTACATCGTCTCCGACATCCGCCGCGACTCCCTGCTGGAGGCCCAACGCTTGCAGTTGGAGGAGCACGAGAGACGAATCAACAGCCGACTCGAAGAGCACCACCTGAAGATGGCGAAGCTGCTCGGGGTGGCCGGCCAGGCCGTCGATGCCACCCCGGCTGATCGCAGCCTCGATGACCAGCCGAGCAGTTGAGCCAGTCAGCCGGGAGACGCGCGCTGACATCGTGACCGGTGGCCCGTAGCCTCGAGCTATGACCACTCGAGCGACGAACCGCCTTCGTGGGCCCCGCCGCGCCACCCTGGGTGGGACGGCACTCCAGCTGGTGGTGGGCGCCACTGCCCTCACCGCGGCAGCCGTCGCCGGCCTGGCTTTCGTGCACCGGCCCTGGCCGAACCGCTTGGACCTCTGGGGGTACGCAGCGCTGCCCGCCGAGTCCGGCGCTCACTGGGCCAGTGATCTGGTCGTCCTCGGATCGCTGCCGGCCCTGATCATCGGGGTGTCGGTGGTCTTCGTCGTCGGGGTGTTCCGAGACTGGGTCCGCGCCGTTGCCTGTGCTGTCGCTCCTGTGCTCGCCGTTCTCATCGTCGAAGACCTGGCTAAGCCGTTGGTCGGTCGCCACATCGGGATCACGGGAGCAGCGTCCTACCCGTCGGGAACGGTGGCCGCAGTGGCCGCGCTGATGACCGCGCTCGTACTCGTAGTTCCTGCGGTGCTACGCCCCCTGGCCGCCGTGGCCGGGGCGGCCGTCATCGTGGGGGTCTGTGCCGCGGTCATCGTGCTGCGATGGCACTTCCCCACCGATGCCCTCGGTGGGGTGGCCGTGGGGGTGGGGGCGGTCCTGATCGTCGACGCGCTCGCCCACGTGCCCTGGGCCGTCGGGAGCGAGCTCTCGGGACGGCGCCGATCGGAACGTCACGTCGGGCCGTCGAGGCGACCCCGCCTGGCCTGACGTCCGGCTCCCGCCGGCGCGGGCGACGTCGAGGCCGTTGCCGACCGGCTTCGGGCGGCCGGGCCGTGGTCCTCAGCCCCTCTCCTCGGCCTCCTCGGCTAGGGACAGCCAACGCTCCTCCACCTCGTCGAGAGCCAGTTGGGCCTCGGCCAACTCGACACCGAGCCGGGTCAGCTCCTGATGATCGGCCGTCGCCGCCAGCGCCCTGGTGATCCTGTCCCGCTCCCGCTGTCGCCTCGTCATCTCCTTTTCGGCTTCTCGCAGCCGCCGACCCAACGGTACGGACGCAGCCTCGGCCGCGCTCCGAACGGAACCCGATGACCCTCCCGCCGGCCCGCTCGCCGAAGAGCCGCCTGTCCCCGTGAGGGCTCGGGGCCCTCCGAGGCCGCCACCCGTGCGCTGGGCCACGGCCCCTCCGTCTTCCATCCGCGCCACCCAGGCCCCGACGCCACCGGCCACCGCTGCCACCGAGCCGTCCTCCTCCACGGACACCAGTCGCTCGGTGGTCCGCTCGAGGAACGTGCGGTCGTGGCTGACCACGACGAGTGCGCCCGGCCAGCCTTCGACGAACTCCTCGAGAATGCGCAGCGTGTCGAGATCGAGATCGTTGGTCGGCTCATCGAGCAGGAGCACATTGGGCCGACGGGCCAGCACCACCAGAAGTTGCAGCCTGCGGCGCTCACCGCCCGACAACGTGCCCACCCGGGAGTACGGCAGCTCCCCGGCGAACCAGAACCGCTTCATGAGGGCGACGTCGGCCAACGATCCCGGCGACCGGTGGGGTCCGGCCACGACATCTTGCACCCGGGCCGAGAGGTCGAGCTCCGTACCCTGCTGGTCGTAGACGCCCATGACCACCGTGGGCCCGGTCTCGATCCGCCCCGCCGTGGGCTGCCGGCGCCCGGCCAGGAGCTCGATCAGAGTGGACTTCCCCGAGCCGTTGGCCCCGACCACTCCCAGGCGCTCATGCCGGTCGAGTACGAGATCGACGTCGTGCAGCACGGCCGGTCCCGAGCCGTAGTGGAAGCCCACTCCGTGGCATTCGACGACCTTGTCGCCGAGTCGCGGGGTGTCCACGGCCAGCTCCAGCTCGGTCGAACGGTCGGGCGGCTCGGGCCGGTCTTCGATCAGACGGCGTGCCGCATCCACTCTCGCCTGCGGTTTACGCGACCGTGCTTGGGCCCCGCGTCGCAACCAGGCCAGCTCCCGTCGAGCCAGGTTCCGGCGGGACGTTTCGGCCGAGGCCGCCTGCTCCTCGCGCTCGGCCCGGGCCTCGAGGTAGGACCCGTAACCACCGTCATGGACGAACGACCGTCCCCGGTCGAGCTCCACCATTCTCGTGGTCACGTTGTCGAGCAGATGGCGGTCGTGGGTGACAAGCACCAGTCCGCCGCGCCAGCTGGACAGACGGCGCTCCAGCCACGCCACCGCGGCCAGATCGAGATGGTTGGTCGGCTCGTCCAGCACCAGGAGATCGGCCGGCCGGGCCAGCACCCGGGCGAGGGCCACCCGTTTGGCCTGACCCCCCGAGAGGGTGGCGACGTCCGCATCGAAATGGCTCCCCATCCCCAGGCGGTCGAGCGCCGACTCGGCTTCCCAGCCCGTCCCGACGGCCTCGGCCACTGTTCCCTCGGGGAGCTCGGGTACCTGCTCGAGGTAGCCGACCTGAGCGTTCCGGCCCCGGAGCACCCGACCTTCGCCGGGCAGATCGATGCCGGCGGCCACCCGGAGCAGGGTCGACTTCCCGGTTCCGTTGATCCCCACCACCCCGATCCGGTCTCCGTCCGAGACGGTGAGGGAGAGGTTCTCGAACAGGACCCGGTCGACCCGTCTGACCGAGACGTGCTGGAGATCGACGAGTACGGCCACGAGGCGACCAGGGTACCGGTCGTGGTGGGGGCACCTCCCCCACCACCGGTCAGCGAGCCGCGGCCGTTGGCCGCCGCCGGTCAGCGGTCGGCGGTCTCCACGTCGAGCAGGTGGGCGAACCGCTGCACGGCCTCGGCCCGGCGGGTGGGTACGTGCTCGGTGGGAATGTCGACGGGCTTGTACCCCTTCAACGTCTGGCGGGCCACCGTCACTTTGTGCACCTCGTCGGGTCCGTCGTAGATACGGGCGGCACGGGCGTGGCGGTACATCGACTCGAGGGGCAGGTCGGTCGAGAAGCCCAGTGCTCCGTGGATCTGAATGGCGCGGTCGATGACGTTGTAGAGGACGCCGGCGCCGTAGTACTTGATCATGGCGATCTCCACCCGCGCCGCCGATGCGCCCTGCTCGTCCATCTTCCACGCTGCGTACAGAGTCATGAGGCGGGCCGCGGTCATCTCGGCCAGGGAGTCGGCCACCCAGTTCTGGATGGTCTGCTTCTCGGCCAGGAGGGACTTGTGGGTGGTGCGGGATACGGCCCGCTCGCACAGCATGTCGAACGCCCGCTTGGACTGACCCAACCACCGCATGCAGTGATGGATGCGGCCGGGCCCGAGACGCTTCTGGGCCAACAGGAATCCCTCGCCCTCGAGCCCCACCAGGTTGGCGTAGGGGACCCGCACCTCGCGGTAGATGATCTCGGCGTGGCCGCCGAACTTCCCGAAGTGCTGGACGGGATCTTCCATGGTGGCCACGTCGCGCACGATCTCGACGCCGGGGGTGTCGGCCGGGACCACGATCATGGAGCAGCCCGAGTAGGGGTGGACATCGGGATTGGTGACCGCCATCACGATCAGGAAGTCGGCCACCGAGCCGTTCGTCGTGAACCACTTGTGCCCGTCGATGACCCACTCGTCACCGTCACGCACCGCAGTGGTCGAGATCATGGTGGGGTCCGCCCCCGCTCCCGGTTCGGTCATGGAGAACCCGCTGCGCATCCGCCCTTCGAGCAGGGGCTTGAGCCACTGTTCGGTCTGCTCCTCCCGTCCCGAGGATTCGATGCCGATGGCCAAGAGCTCGGCGTTGCCCGAGTCCGGCGCGTTGTTGCCGAACACCACCGGGCCGTAGGGCGTCTGGCCGAGGATCTCGTGCATCAGGCCCAGCTTCACCTGGCCGAAGCCACCGCCTCCGAGCTCGGGGGGGAGGTGCGAAGCCCACAGCTCCCGGGACTTCACCTCCTCTTGGAGGGGCTTGATCGCCTCCATCATCGCCTCGTGGGAGAGGTCGAGGGTCTCCAGGGGGAAGATCTCGTCCCGCACGAACTGGCGCATCCACTCCAGCTGCAGCTCGAACTCCGGCTCGGTCGAGAAATCCCATGCCATGGTGGTGCTCCTGTCCGTGTTCCGTTCGGTTCCCCGGGCCAACTACCGTAACGGCATGCCTGGTGACACCGCTGCCACCCCCATCCGTACCACCGTGACGCTCTCGGCGCCCAACCGTGCCGTCCGTCGCCCTGAGCCCGAACGGCCACCGATCGACTCGGCCGCCGCCCGAGATCTCCTGGCCGCGGCCGGGATCGCCCTGTTGGACGAGCGTCGGCTGCTCTCCGCGGCCGAGCTCACCGACCTCGCCGCCCTGCCCGACGAATGGGTCACCTCGCTCGCCGCCCTCGCCCACCAGGTGCGACTGGCCTGGTGTGGCCCCGAGGTCGAGGTCGAGGGCATCTTGTCGGCCAAGACGGGCGGCTGCCCTGAAGACTGTCACTTCTGCTCCCAGTCCTCCCGCTTCGACACCCCGGTCAAGGCCACACCGTTCCTCGACACCGAGGAGGTCATCCGGGCCGCCGAGGAGACCAAGGCCGCCGGGGCCTCGGAGTTCTGCATCGTGCTGGCCATCCGTGGTCCCGACGAGCGGACCATGCAGCGGATCCTCGAACTGGTGCCCGTCGTACGTGAGCAGACCGGGCTGAATGTGGCCGTCAGCGCCGGTCTCCTCACCGAGGACCAGGCCCGACGGTTCGCCGAGGGTGGCGTCCACCGGTACAACCACAACCTCGAGACCTCACGCTCGTTCTTTCCCCAAGTCGTCACCACCCATTCCTGGGAGGAGCGTCAGGACACCTGCAGGCTCGTCCGGGAGCACGGCATGGAGCTGTGCTGCGGCGCCCTCATCGGGATGGGCGAATCCGACGCCCAGCGGGTGGAGCTGTTGGTCCAGCTCCAAGAGCTCGACCCCACCGAGGTCCCCCTCAACTTCTTGAACCCGCGACCGGGTACGCCCTTGGGAGACGAACAGCCGGTGTCGGCCTGGGAGGCCATCCGGTGGATCGCCCTGTTCCGCTTGGGCCTCCCCGGGGTGATCCTCCGTTACGCCGGGGGACGGGAGGTCACCCTCCGCGAGCTGCAGGCTCTGGGCATGACTTCGGGGATCAACGCTCTCATCGTCGGCAACTACCTGACCACCCTCGGGCGCTCCGCCGACGAGGACCTCCAGATGCTCGCCGACCTCCGCATGCCGGTGGGCGCGTTGACCGGAGTGCTCTGATGGCTTCGGGGGCGCCCGCTGCCACCTCTACGCAGTACTGCACCGGGTGCGGATCGCCGACCGCAGCCTGTGCGGGATGCGCTCGGGATCTCGACCCACCCCGCTTCTGTGCTGCGTGCGGCCGGCGCCTGACCGTGCTGGTCACACCGGGCGGCTACCGGGCGCGGTGCCGCGACCACGGCCAGGTGACCGGACCCTGACCGCGGGGCGAGCTGCCCCGCACAGGAACCCGCCGTTCGACCAGGTCGGGAAGCTCGGTCAACCGGCAGGGACCTTCCAGCCCCGGGCCTCGGCGATCTCCTTGCAGGTAGGGCACACGGGATAGCGCTTGGGGTTGCGGCCGGGGACCCAGATCTTCCCGCACAGCGCCTTGACCGCCGTGCCGTTGACCATGCCCTCCACCACCGACGGGCCGGCCGAGATGAAGTCGCCCTTCTCGGGCTTGAACCCCTCGAGGACGATGTGGGACATCCGCTCGTGGTCACCGTCGAGCTCGGGGTCGACCTGGGTGGGTGCCAGGGTGATGCCGGTATCGGTCATTCCCCCAGGATCGCGCATCGGGGTACGCCGATGCGATCCGCCCCGGCCCCCGCTCCCCCTACGCTCGTGGCCATGGCCGCCCGCACCCTCGTCCTCGCCTCGGGATCCCCGGCCCGCCTGCGCCTACTCCGGGACGCCGGATTCGATCCGACCGTCGTGGTCAGCGGGATCGACGAGGACCAGGTGGCGGCCCACGACACGGCAGCGCTGGTGACCACCCTGGCCGAGCTCAAGGCAGCCGCGGTGGCCGAGGCCGACGGAGATGCCGTCGTCGTCGGGTGTGACTCCCTCCTCGAGTTCCAGGGGACCCCCCACGGCAAGCCCAAGTCGGCCGGGGAGGCCCGAGCCTGGCTGGAGTCGATGCGCGGTCAGTCGGCCACCTTGTTCACGGGCCACTGTGTCATCGACGAGCCCACCGGCAGACAGGTGAGTGATGTGGCCGGCACCACCGTCCGATTCGGGATGACTACCGACGCCGAACTCGACGCCTACCTGGCCACGGGCGAGGCGCTGGCCGTGGCCGGGGCCTTCACCCTCGACGGGCGGTCGGCCCCCTTCGTCGAGGGCGTGGACGGCGATCCCGGCAACGTCATCGGACTGTCCCTGCCGTTGCTCCGTTCCATGCTGGCCCGACTGGACATCGCCATCACCGATCTGTGGGCTGAGGCTGGGCGATGAGGGAGACGACAGCAGACAGCAGTCCCACCCCGCGTCTCCCGATCCCGGCCCTGAAGCTGGGGTCGGTCGCCGTCGACCCGCCCGTCGTGCTGGCCCCCATGGCCGGTGTGACCAACGTGGCCTTCCGACGGCTCTGTCGCACGTTCGGCGCCGGGCTCTACGTGAGTGAGATGATCACCGCCCGGGCGCTGGTCGAGGGCAACGCCAAGACGCTGGGCATGGCCGCCTTTGGGGACGACGA
This sequence comes from uncultured Acidimicrobiaceae bacterium, assembly GCA_963817985.1. Taxonomy (GTDB): domain Bacteria; phylum Actinomycetota; class Acidimicrobiia; order Acidimicrobiales; family RAAP-2; genus Bog-756. The sequence goes on from CAWFQI010000007.1 coordinate 123,521, forward strand.
GGCGGTCCGCAGCGTGCAGCTGTGTGGCGTACACCCACAAGTGATGAGCGCGGCGGTCACCCGGCTGGTGGACGAGATCGGGGTTGACCACATCGACCTCAACTTCGGATGCCCGGCGGGAAAGGTCACCCGCCAGGGCGCAGGTGCCGCCCTCCCCCTCCACCGGGCCCTGTTCGCCTCCATCGTGGGCGCCGCGGTCGATGCTGCCGGCTCGGTGCCGGTCTCGGTCAAGCTGCGGATCGGCGTCGACGACGACCACGTCACCTTCCTCGAGGCCGGGGCCATTGCCGAGGACCGTGGGGCGGCCGCAGTCACCCTGCACGCCCGCACGGCCGAACAGCTGTACTCCGGGAACGCCCGGTGGCAGGCCATCGCCGAACTGAAGCGTGCGGTCACCACCATCCCCGTGCTCGGCAACGGCGACCTCTGGGAAGCCGCCGACGCGCTGGCCATGGTGGCCGCCACCGGCTGCGACGGAGTGGTGGTGGGTCGGGGATGCCTCGGGCGCCCGTGGCTCTTCCGGGACCTGGCCGCCGCATTCGCCGGCCGGGCCGTGCCCGCCCCTCCGGACCTGGGGGAGATCGTCTCCATGATGCGCACCCATGCTGAGCTGCTGGTGGGTACCTTCGGTGAGGATCTGGGCGTCCGCCAGTTCCGCAAGCACGCCGGGTGGTACCTCACCGGGTTCCCGGTCGGCTCGGCCGTCCGCCGCGCTCTGGGCCTGGCCGCCTCGCTCGCCGAACTGCACGGCCTACTCGCCGGACTCGACGGCTCACTGGCCTTTCCCGATGAAGCCAGACGGATGGCACGGGGTCACACCAATGGTCCTCGTCCTGTGCGCCTGCCCGCGGGATGGCTCGATGACGTGGACGATCCCACGCCGCCGGTCGGCGGCGATCTCCTGGTCTCAGGAGGTTGACCTTGGTCGACGCCGGGGGCGACCCCGAGGAAACGGGACCATCGGGCCCGCGGCGCCGTCGAGTGGCTGTCACCGGAGCCGGCGGCTTCGTCGGCGGGGAGCTGGTGCCCTACCTCCTCGAGTTGGGCTTTGATGTCCGGTCGCTCGTGCGGAAGGCCAGTGCGGTGGTCGACGTCCCCGGGGTCGAGGTCGTAACGGTCGACGTCGCCGACACCGCCGAGTTGAGCTCGGCCCTCACCGGCTGCGAGGTGGCCTACTACCTGGTCCATGCCATGGCCGGTGGTGACGGATTCGCCGACCGGGACCGCGACCTCGCTCGCTCGTTCGCCGAGGCCGCCTCCCGAGCCGGCGTGGGACGCATCGTCTACCTGGGAGGTCTCGGGCACGGTGAGCTGTCCGAGCATCTGACCAGCCGCCAGGAGGTGGGTGATCTGCTCGGGTCGACGGGAGTCCCCACCGTGGAGCTCCGCGCCGCGGTGATTCTGGGTGCGGGGAGTATCTCCTTTGAGATGGTCCGGTACCTCACCGAACGACTGCCGATGATGGTGTGCCCCCGGTGGGTCAACACCCGGGTCCAGCCGTTGGCCCTCGGCGATCTCTTGGCCTATCTGGCCGAGGCCGTCGACGTCGAGGCGGGGATCTACGACATCGGGAGTCCCGATGTGACCACCTACCGGGAGATGATGGATGCCTACGCCCGGGTGCGGGGCCTGCGACGGCGACTGATCGTCGAGGTGCCGGTACTCAGCCCATCGCTCTCCGCCCACTGGGTCGATCTGGTGACCCCCGTCGACCAGACGGTCAGCCACGCCCTCATCGAGAGCCTGGCCAACGAGGTCACCGTCCGCCACCGCGACCGCACCGACGCCGCCTTCGGTGTGCGGCCCCTCGACTCGGAGACAGCCATCCGCGTGGCGCTGGAGGCCCAAGAGGGCCGCATCACCACCACCTTGTTCGATCGGGACCAGGGTCTCGAAGACGGCATCTACACCGACCGTTCGTCGGCCCGTGTCCGGCTGTCCGGCATCACCACCGAGGGAGCGGTGGCCGGGATGGAGGCGGACCTCGACGACTGCGGAGGTCAGCTGACCTGGTACGGCTGGCCCTACGCGTGGCAGCTCCGGATCGCCCTTGGCCACGTCTTCGACGAGGACCTGAGGCTGGGACGGCCCGAACAGGTGGTCGAGGGTGCCGTCGTCGACTGGTGGACCGTCGAGACGAGGGAGCCCCAGACCCTGGTGCTCGCCACCCGCACCTGGTTCTGCGGCGAGGCGTGGCTGGGATTCCGGGTCTCGTCCACCCACCCCGTCCGCATCGAGCAGATCGGTGCTCTCCGAACCCGGGGCCTGGTCGGTCTGGCCTACTGGTGGCTCCTGTGGCCCATCCATCAGATCGCCTTTCGGGCCATGGTCCACCACCGGGTGGTCCGTGCCCGTCGGATGGCGCGACGCACCAGACGCTCCGCCCGCCTCACCGCCTGAGCCCTACCGGTCCTGACGGCGCGTCGGGGACCGGTCGGTGCTGTGAGAGACTGGTGGAGGTTGATCGCGTCGGGAGCCCCCGTCGTCGGTCCGGGCGAGTGCTCCGGACCTCGCCTGGTCACCCCAGCCCCTGATGATCGTCGGCTCCTCCCTCACCATCGAAATCGGCGACCGTTCGCTCCTCCGCGATGCCTCGTTCGTGGTCGGCGCCGGTGAGAAGGTCGGCCTCGTCGGCCGCAACGGCACCGGGAAGTCCACCTTCATCTCGGTGATCATCGACGAGCCGGGCCACAACGTCCGATCGACGGGCAACGCGGCCATCCGCGGGACCTACAGCTACCTGCCCCAGGTCCCGGTGCCCCACGGACTGGGACTCGAGCCCAATGGCTTCTCCCATGTCCTGTCCGGCCGTGGCCTCGACGTCCTCGACGACGCCCTCGACAAGGCCCGCACCCAGATGGCCAAGGACCCGAGCAGCGAGAATATCGAGCTCTTCTCCGACCTCGAAGAGCAGTTCCGGGAGAACGGGGGCTACGAGGCCGAGTCAACCATGGCCCGGCTGGCCGACGGATTGGGCCTCAAACAGGAGCTCCTCTTGGAGGACATCGAGAGTCTCTCGGGCGGTCAACGGCGTCGGGTCGACCTGATCCGGATCCTCTTCCAGGGGCCCGACACCATGATCCTCGACGAACCCACCAACCACCTCGACCTGCCGGCCAAGCGCTGGCTCATGGAGGAGCTGGAACGGTTCCCCGGAGCCATCTTGGTCGTCTCCCACGACCTGAAGCTCCTGGACCGGTCGATCAACAAGGTGCTCCACCTGTCGGACGGCCGCCTCCACGAGTTCAAGGGCACCTACTCGTCCTACATGGTGCAGCTCGAGGCCGACCAGAGCCAACGGGAGCGGTCCGCCCTCCTCGAGGGCCGGGAGATCAAACGCCTGTCCACCCTGGCTGACTCCATGCGGGGCAGCACCAATCGCCGGGCCCGCATCGCCAAGTCCCTCGACAAGCGGGTGGAGCGTCTGGAGTCGTCGAAGACCGAGGTACACAAGCGCGAGAAGAAGAGCACCTTCCGGCTGCCCACCCCCCAGCGCTCCGGGGAGGTCCCCCTCCGGACCACCAAGCTATCGGTCCGCTACGACGCCGACGCCGTCCTGCGGAGCGTCGACTTCCACTGCCGGCGTGGGGATCGGGCCGTGATCATCGGGCGGAACGGGGCGGGAAAGTCCAGTCTCCTCCGCTGCCTGGCCGGGGTGCAGGAGCCCTCGTCCGGCTCGGTGGAGCTGGGGGCCAACGTCACCCTCGGCTACTTCGCCCAGGAGCACGAGCAGGTCGACATGGACCGCACAGTGCTCGAGAACATCGATGACACCATCCTGATCCAGGAGACCGAGCGACGGTCGCTGCTCGGCATGTTCGGCATCGCCGGAAAGGCGGCCCACCAGATGCCCGGCACGTTGTCCGGGGGCGAGCGGGCCAAGCTGGGCCTGGCCATGCTGGCCGCCGGCCGGGCCAACGTGCTGCTGCTCGACGAGCCCACGAACAACCTCGACCCCTCCTCGATCGAGGCGGTGGGCACCATGCTGAGTCAGTGGCCCGGGACCATCGTGGTGGTCAGCCACGACCGCGCCTTCGTCGAGGCCCTGGCCCCGACCCACTGTCTCAAGCTGCCCGACGAGGTGTTCACCCATTGGGATGACGCCTATCTCGACCAGGTGGAGATGAAGTAGCCCGAAGCGACGCTCCGCGTCCTGTGGGCGCCGGTCTGCAACACTGCGACGACATGGCGACTCCGTCACCCTCCGAGAAGGATGCGCTGGAAGAGCCGGGGACCGAGCGGCTGCTGGCCTTGAGCGACGGGGTCGTGGCCATCGCCCTCACCTTGTTGGTGCTGCAGCTGAAGGTGCCGGCGGTCACCGACGCCAACAAGACCTCCTCGGTGGCGCTCTACCACGACCTGGCCAAGGGCTCACCCCAGTTGGTGAGCTACCTCATCTCGTTCTACGTGATCGCCGTGTTCTGGCTGATCCACCACCGGGTCTACCGGCTGTTGCGGGGGCACCGGGAGGTGATTGCCTGGTGGAACTTCGGCTTCTTGTTGACCATCACGCTCTTCCCCTTCTCCGCCGCCTTGATGGGCGAGTTCCCCGACAACTCACTGGCGGTGATCGAGTTCGCCCTCAACCTGTTGTTGGCCAACGTGGTCACCATGCTGGTCATCTTGGTAGCCCGGCGGAGGGAGCTGTTCGTCCGCGGTGCCACGCCACCGCTCATTCAGGGGATGGTCGCCCGGGGCCTGGCGGCCGCGTTCGTGATCGTGCTCTCCATCCCGGTGGCCGTTGTGGCCCCGAAGTACGCCCCGTTCGTCTGGCTCCTGCTCGCCGTCTCGCCTCGCCTGGCCGAGCGGTGGGGGTCCCGTCTAGAGGTCTGAGCAGCTCACCCTGCCGCTGACGGCGTCCGACCGTTGCCGCCCGTGCCGGCGACGCTGCCCTTGCCGTTGCCGTTGCTCTCCGCACCGGTTCCCGCATCCTTCATGGCGTCCACCAGGACCTGGGCCGCCCCGACCAGACCGGCCGCCTCGTAGGGCACCACGATCTTCGAGTTGGGCGACGTGGCCAGGGCCTGGAGGGCGCGCAACTGCATGATGGCCAAGGTGTTCGGGTGGATCACCGAGGCGTCGATGGCGTCCAGTGCGGCCGACTCCCCCTCACCGCGGAGTTGGGCTGCCCGCTTCTCCCCGTCGGCGCGCAGTTCGAGCACCTGCTTCTGCGCCTCGGCGGCCAGGATCGATGCCTGCTTCTGGCCCTCGGCCTCGAGCACGTTGGCCTGCTTGCGCCCTTGGGCGCTGTTGATGGCCGACTGCTGTTCGCCCTCGGACTTGAGGATGGCGGCCCGCTTGTGCTGCTCGGCCTCTTTCTGCTCCGACATGGCCTGCAGCACATTGGTCGGTGGGGTGATGTCGAGGATCTCGATGCGGTTGAGACGCACCCCCCATTTGAGGGTGGCCTCGGCCATGTGGTCCTGCATCTTGGAGTTGATGGTCTCCCGCTCCGAGAGCGACTCGTCCAGGGTCAGCTCGCCGAAGACGGCGCGTAGCGCGGTGCGGGCCATCTGGTCGATGGCCAGTCCGAAGTCGTTCACCTCGAACAGGGCCAGCTTCACGTCGGTGACCTGACAGAAGATGGTGGCACTGACCCACAGCGAGACGTTGTCCTTGGTGATCACGGCCTGCTGGTCCCCGGTCCGGGGGAACTCCCGGACGTCGACCTTGTCCATCTTGTCGGCCAGGGGCATGAGCACATGTAGGCCGGGCTGCTTGATGCTCTTGAACTCGCCGAACCGCTTGACCACGCCGACGCAGCCCTGCTGAACCACCTTCAAGCACGACTTCAGGAACACGACGATGAGGGCGAAGATGGCGACGGCCACCACCGCCAGTGCGATGGAAGCTCCTACTGAACCGATGATCATGGCGACCACCTCCTGGTTCCCACTGTAGGACCCCACGGTCCGAACTGCACCGCGTCACCGGTCGGGACGGACCCGGGGCTCCTCGCCGAGGTCGACGAGCCAGACCAGAAGAGGCCGATCAGGCGTCGTCGGTCGGGTAGACGACCAGGAGACCCCGCTCCACGTCGGCCACCACCACGGTGGTGCCCACGGCGATCGTGGTGCCCGGAAAGAGGGAGACGGCGTACCACTCCTCACCCCGGGAGAAGACCGATCCCGGCTGATGGCTGTCGGAGACCGGCTTGCGCACCACCGCCGTCTCGCCGATCATGCCCGAGACCCCGTTCAGCATCGCCCTCTCCGTTCCGACCTCGGGACCGTGCGCCCGCACCGTTCACACCTGCCCTCCGATGAGCACTATACGGCCTTCCCCGTCGGTCCCCTCCCGGTGTCCGGCCCCTCCCGAGCATGCCAACGGGCTGCCCTCGACTCGGTGGTCGCGGACGGGAACTGCAGGGGCGAAGGCCGGCATCCTGGTCGCCGAGGCCACCACCTGGATCGTCGACGGCAGGCGTACGCCACGATCCACGACCTGGTCAAGGCCGAGTACGGGATCTTGACCCACATTCCTTGGCCGGGTCGGGAGCCTGTTCAGTGAGCAGATTCCCTACGCCGACTGCGGCGTGGTCATCGTCCCGACTCCTGGGCCGGATCGGCACGGCCACCCGGGTTACCGTGGGCCATGGCCACCGATCCCGTCCCTCAACCAGCGTTCAGCACTCCTCCCCGGTCGGAGCACCATCTCGACCCGCTGACCGCCCGGAAGACCTGTCGGACGGTCGAGCCCCTGCACGGAATGATCTACTTCGCCGAAGAAGCCAGGCTGGCCTATGACCGACTGGGGCTGCGCTCCGAGGCCGGGTACTTCGCCTCCCGGTCGGCGGCGATGGGGGCGGTGGGGGCCGCCACCGTGACGGCCACCTTCTTCAACTTCTACCCCGGACTCGTGCGCTCCGCCATCCCCGAGGCCTGGGAGATCGCCCCACCGACAGCCGTGCTGGCCGCCCGCCTAGGGGCGGCCGACGCCTCTCTCCGCCGGATGCTCGGTGACCTCGTCGACGCCCCCGAGATGGTCCGGGCCGCCACTCTGGCCCGGAGTGCGGCCGAGCGGGCGACCGCCCGCTACGAAGGACGGCCGCTGTTCGCCGCCCATGCCGCCTTGCCCTGGCCGGACGCTCCCCATCTCCAGCTCTGGCACGCCCAGACCCTGCTCCGCGAGTACCGCGGCGACGGCCACATCGCCACCCTCGTCCTGCACGACCTCGATCCGGTGGAGGCCCTGGGGCTGCATCTGGCCACCGGTGACCTGCCCGAGGCCTTCTTGAAGGGCAGCCGGGGATGGCCCGACGAGCTGTGGGAGGCCGGGATCGACCGACTGGTGGGACGGGGCCTCGTGACCCGGGTGGTGCCCTCGAGCACCCATCGGGCGACGGTCGCTCTCTCCGATCGGGGGGCCGGGCTACGCGAGGAGATCGAGACCGAGACCGACCGGGCCGCCGCCTACGCTTACGAGTCCCTCGGCGAGGAGGGCTGCGCGGAGCTTCGCTCGCTGGCCCGTCCGTTCAGCCGGGCCGTGGTGGAGGCGGCAGGCCTCGGGTTCTGACGCCGATGTCAGGTCGGAGCGGTGCGGTGGTGTCCGATGCCGCTCACCAGGTCGGCCAGTGCCGACACCTCGCCGGGCATCACCAACACCCGGTAGCCCTGGCGCTCGGTCAACCACTCCTTGTTGCGCCGGTGGATGTCGTGGTGGCCGTCATACCGATTGAGTAGGACGACCATGGTGGCGTCGGTGCCGGCCGCGGCCAGGGCGTCCATCGACATCCGCACGCTGTTGATGGTCCCGAGGCCCGCATCGGAGACCAGCACCACGACGTCGGGATGGAGTAACGCCGCCATGTCGACCGCATCGCCGTCGGAGGCCTGCGGGGAGCGGACACCTCCGGCCGTCTCCACCACGCCCACGGTGGGCGCGTCGCCCGGCCAGACGATCTCGTCGATCAACTCGGCCACCGTGAACGGAGGGAGGCCGAGCGCCTCGGCCGCCATGGGCGGGGCCATGGCCCGGTGGTACGAGCGACGGGGAACACAGACCGCCTCGGGGGGCTCACCCGAGGCCTGCCCGAGCCGCTCGGCGTCGGTGGCTCCGCCCAGCCTCCGGCCCGCTGAATCGATGTCGAAGGACTGGGCCGGCTTGCGCGCCCCGACACGCACCCCACGCGACCGAAGCTCGTCGAGGAGTCGACCGCACACCCAGGTCTTGCCCACCTCGGTCCCGGTTCCGCACACCAGGACCAGACGCTCAGGACGCACGGTCATCCTTGCGGCGGGACGCCGGGCACTGCCGCCGCCAGACCCAGGTCGACCAGGGCACTGACCAACCGGTCGACCTGCTCGTCGGTGTGGATGGCCGACAGGGTCACCCGCAGCCTCGAGGTGCCCCGGGGCACGGTTGGGGGCCGGATGGCCGGCACCCAGAGCCCGCGGTCCAATAGCTCCGACGAGGCCGCCACCGCATCGGCCTCGTCCCCGATGACCACGGGGACGATCGGCGAACGATGGCCGCTCCGCCCGACAGCGGTCGCCACCCGGGTCACGTGGCCGGACAGCCGTCGGCGCAGGTCGGCTCCTCGGGTCGCGGTCACGATGCGCACGGCGGCCAGCGCGGCGGCGGCATCGGCCGGCGTGGTGGCCGTCGTGAAGATGTAGGGCCGGGCCCGGTTCACCAGAAGCTCCACGAAGCGGGCCGGGCCGGCCACGAAGCCACCGAGGGACCCGAGCGACTTCGACTGGGTACCCATGCGCAGGACATCCACACCCCTGAGGTCGCCGGGCATCTCGGGGCCGAGGACGGCGTGGGCCTCGTCCAGGATCAACAGTGCCCCGTGGACCCCGGCCACTCGCACGAGGCCATCGAGGTCGGCCTCGTCCCCGTCCATGGAGAACACGGTGTCGGAGACGATGATGGGCCGTCCCGATGCGCTGGACAGGGCGGCGTCGAGGTGGTCCAGGTCCCGGTGGGGATAGATGCTCACCCCGGCCCGTCCCAGACGGCAGCCGTCGATGATCGAGGCGTGGTTCAGCTCGTCGGAGAACACGTGGGCGCCCTCGGTTCCGAAGACCGACAGCACCGACAGGTTGGCGGCGAACCCGGTGGGGAAGAGCGTGGCCCGCTCGCACGACTTCCACGCGGCCAACGCCTCCTCCAGGTCGTCGTGGACCGGACGCGAACCGGTGACCAAGCGGGACGCGCCCGAACCGGAGCCCCACCGGTCGAGAGCCAGGTGGGCCGCCTCGATCACCTCGGGATCGGCGCTCAGACCGAGGTAGTCGTTGGAGGCGAACGAGACCACGGGCGCCGGGTCGGCTGGGCGTCCGGCTGCGCCGGTCGACGCTTCCAGTAGGCCGGCGGGGCCCTTGGCATCGAAGGAGCGGGGTCGGCGCCACTGGCCGGCCGCCTCCACCACCCGGCACGACTCGTCGACCCAGGCCGACCACGGGGAGGGGGACGGCACCACCGGACCGGTGTGTCCGTCGACGACGGGGCCGGTACCCGTCACCGTCGGTCCTCGGCCCACACCTCGTCGATGGCCTCGGCCAGGACGTCGACCACCCGGTCGATCTCGGAGACCGTGGTGGTGAGCGGGGGCATCACGACGACCACGTCGCCGAGTGGCCGGAGGAGCACACCCCGACGGACCGACGCGGCACAGACCCGACGCCCCCAGCGCTCGGCGCCGGCGGGCGGATCGAGGGCCACCCCGGCCATGAGGCCGCGTTGGCGGACCGCCCCGACGCCCGGGCGCGCCACGACCGACTCACCGAGGCGCACCGACAGCCGGGCCGCCGACGCCTCCACGTTGGCCAGGACGTCCCACTCCTCGATCAGCTGGAGGTGCCGGAGGGCCACCGCGCACGCCAAGGCGTTCCCGCCGTAGGAGTGTCCGTGGTACAAAGTCGACTCGCTGAGGTCGGGACCGTCGAACGCCTCGAACACCCGACCCGACGCCACGGTGGCCGACAGCGGCAGGTACCCGCCCGTGATGCCCTTGCCCAGGCAGACCAGGTCCGGTCGGAACTCTGGCCCCGCCCACTCGGAGGCGAAGAGCTTCCCGGTCCGGCCGAACCCGGTGGCCACCTCGTCACAGATGAGCAGCACGCCGTGGGTCCGGCACGCCTCCCCCACGCGGGCCAGGTCAGAAGGCTCGGCGACCAGGATGCCCGATGCCCCCTGCACTAGGGGCTCGATGACCACCGCAGCCAACGAGTCGGCGTTGGCCTCGATGCAGCCGATCATCTTGGTGGCCCAGTCCTCGGTGGCGTAACCCGGGGTGCGCAGGACGGGAAAGCGCAGCGGGTCGAAGATGGTGGTCCCGAACCCGCCGTCCCCGACCGAGAGGGCACCGACGGTGTCACCGTGGTAGGCGTCTCCGAGGGCGAGGAACTGGCGGTGACCGGACTCCCCCCGGTTGACCCAGTACTGGAAGGCGATCTTGAGGGCCTGCTCGACGGCCACCGCGCCGTCGGAGGCGAACAGGACATGGGCGTCGTTCACCGGGACCACGGCGGCCAACGCCTCGGCGAACTCGACTGCGGCGCGGCTGCCGTTGCCGAGCAACGTGGCGTGGGCGACTCGGCCCAACTGGTCGATGACCGCGGCATCCAGTTCGGGCACGTGGTGGCCCAGGGTGGTCACCCACAGCGACGAGATGGCATCGAAGTACCGCCGGCCCTCGACGTCGATGAGTTCACGGCCTTCGGCTCGCTCCACGGTCACGGGCCAGTTGTCGCGGTAGGCGCTCATCTGGGTGAAGCCGTGCCAGACCACGGCGGCATCGCGGGCTGCCCAGGATGAACTCTGCGTCGACGGGGTCTGATGGCTGGTCATCGGGGTGATTCTTGTCCACGCGGGGGTCCCGGTCGAACCGGCCGGTGGCACGGACACGGGCTCGCCCTGGTACACCGGACGGTAGGATTCGGCCCATGGACCGCATCGGCGTCGTCGACACCATGTTCGCCCGCTACGACATGGGTGGCGAGGCCCTCGACGAGCTGAAGGACTGCCCGGGCTATGGGACCTCCTTCGAGGTGGTGCGACGGACCGTCCCGGGGTTCAAGGACCTGGCCGTGGAGTGCAAGCGGATCATCGAGCACGAGGGGTGCCTGATCGTGGTGGCCCTCGGGATGCCCGGGAAGGCCGAGATCGACCAGGTCTGCGCCCACGAGGCATCCCAGGGACTGATGCAGGCCCAGCTGATGACCTCCACCCACATCCTCGAGGTCTTCGTGCACGAGAACGAGGAGGAGGATCCCTCCGCCCTGGCCAAAGTGTGCGTCAACCGGTCCCGCAAGCACGCTCGCAACGCCTACTGGATGCTCTATGAGCCCGAGCAGCTGGTCCGCCAGGCCGGCCAGGGGGTGCGCCAGGGCTACGAGGACGCAGGGCCCCTCCCCTCGTAGCCCGTCCCCCGGTCAGGCCGGGGATCGTGGGGCAGCCCGAGGGTGCGCTCGGCGATGATGTTCCGCTGCACCTCGGCCGTGCCCCCACCGATGGTCAGGGCGGGCGAGAAGAGCAGGCCGAAGCTCCAGATGGGGTCGGTCGCCGCTTGCCCGTCGGCTCCGGCGTGGAGCACCGGGGGCGCACCGTCGAGCATCCCCCGTGCCCCGGCCAGGTCGTTGGCCAGCGTCATGATGTGCTGACCGTGCTCGTCGGCCAGGGCCTTGCGCACCGACGCCTCGGCACCGGGTTCGAGGCCGGCCACCGCCGCCGACACCGTGCGCAGGCGCAGCAGCCGCAGGATCTCCCCCTCCATCCACAGCGCGGCCAACCGCTGCCGCACGAGGGGCCCCACCCGCTCGTTGGAGGCGCGCACCTGCTCGATCAGGTCTTCGGCCGTCGGGCCCATTCCCCAGAGGGCTCCCGAGCCCGACAAGGAGACACGTTCGTTGCCCAGGGTCACCTTGGCCAAGGCCCACCCGCGACCCCGCTCGCCCACCAGGCTGTCGGCGTCGAGTCGAACGTCGTCCAGGGTCACCTCGTTGAACGTGTGGGTTCCGGTCATGTCGACCAGGGGCCGGACCGTCACCCCGGGCGCATCCATGGGGCAGATGAAATAGGAGATCCCCTCATGGGTCGGTGCGTCCGGTTCGGTCCGGGCCAACAGGATGCCGAACCGGGCCCGGTGCGCGTAGGAGGTCCACACCTTCTGGCCCTGGATGACCCACTGGTCTCCGTCCAGCTCGGCCCGGGTCGACAACGAGGCCAGGTCCGAGCCGGCACCGGGTTCACTGAACAGCTGGCACCAGATCTCCTCGCCGGCGAGGAGCGGGAGGAGGTAGCGGTTCTTCTGCTCGTCGGAGCCGGCGTGGACGATGGTGGGTCCGGCCCACCCGATGCCGATGGTGTTGTCCGGGCGCCTGACCCCGGCCCGCCTGAGCTCGTCGTCCACGATGAGCTGGTGGGTCGGATCGGCGCCCAGCCCCCAGGGCGGTGGCCAGTGGGGCGCCACCAGACCGTGCTCGGCCAGCTGGCGTGCACTGGGCGAAGGGTGGGAGTCCAGCCACCGGCGCAAGGACACCCGTCGGGGGTCGTCCTCAGTCGGCAGTGCGAAGTCCATCCAGGCCAGCGTAGGCTGACCTGCCCCGGCGGTCCTTCGGGGACCGGGGAACCCGGTCCCGGGCGTCTCCGGCGTCCGGTGCTACCGACCCTGAGGGGCCAGGGTCCAGGGACGACCCCGGTGGTGGACGTGGACTGGGGTGGAAGGCTGACGTGGAATCCGGGAGACAGCCGAGGGCGGCTGATCCCGACAGCGGCGGAGCCGGAGCCAATCCGGTTCCGGACTCGGACATGGGGAGTGGAACGTGAGCAACTGGATCTTCGCCGACGTGTGGGAGGCCGTGGCTGACGCACAGCCCGATGCCCCCGCCCTCACCCACGGCGACCGGACGCTGTCCTGGTCCGAGTTCGATCGACGGGCCGACGCCGTGGCCCGGTGGCTGCTCGGTGCCGAGGTCGGCCACCAGGACAAGGTGGCCCTCTACCTGTACAACGGCCCCGAGTACCTCGAGGCTACGTTCGCCTGCCTGAAACTCGGCCTGGTGCCCATCAACACGAACTACCGGTACGCCGACGACGAACTCGTCTACCTGTGGGAGAACGCCGACACGGTGGCCGTGGTGTTCCACGGCATATTCGTCGAGCGCATCGAGGGGATCCGGCCGCGGGTGCCCGGCATCCGTTCGTGGCTGTGGGTCGACGACGGCACGGGACCCTGTCCGCACTGGGCCGTTCCCTACGAGGACGCAGCGTCAACGGAGGACCCGGCGACTCCTGGCCCCGTGGCCCGTGTCCAACCTCCCTGGGCCCGCACGCCCGACGACGTCTACATGCTGTACACCGGGGGGACGACGGGGATGCCCAAGGGCGTGATGTGGCGACAGGATGATCTGTTCGCCCGCCTCAACGGGTCGGGGTTCCGCCGCTATCCCGAAGACGCCGGGCCGGACGCCGTGCGTGCCGAGCTGGAACGGAGCGGCCGCGGGAGCACGCTGCTGCCAGCCTGCCCGCTCATGCACGGCACCGGTGGGTTCACCGCACTCGAGTGCCTGAGCGAAGGCGGACGCGTGGTGACCCTCACGTCCCGCCAGTTCGATCCGGTGGAGCTCCTCGACACGGTGATGCGGGAACAGGTGAATGCCCTGGTCATCGTGGGCGATGTCTTCGCCAAGCCCATTCTCGCCTGCCTCGACGCCCATCCCGACCAGTGGGACCTGACCAGTCTGGTCGGCATCATCTCGTCGGGGGTCATGTGGAGCGAGGAGACCAAACACGGCCTCCTCGGCCACTACCCCGGGATGCTGCTGGTCGACGCCTTCTCGTCGTCAGAGGCCCTCGGCATGGGCACATCGGTCTCCTCGGGGGACTCGTCCGCCCGCACGGCGCGCTTCTCGCTCGGCGCCGAGGTCCGGGTCATCGACGCCGATGGCCGGGACGTTGAGCCGGGTTCGGGGGCGAGCGGGGTACTGGCGCTGGGCGGACGGATCCCGCTCGGCTACTACAAGGACGAGGCGAAGTCGGCCAGCACCTTCCGGGTCATCGACGGTGTCCGCTACTCGGTGCCGGGGGACTACGCCGAGGTCGGCACGGACGGGTCGATCCATCTGCTCGGCCGGGGCTCGGTCGTCATCAACACGGGAGGCGAGAAGGTCTACCCCGAAGAGGTGGAAGAGGCCATCAAGACCATCGACGGTGTGGCCGATGCGGTTGTCGTGGGCATCCCCGACGAGCGGTTCGGCGAGGAGATCGTGGCGGTGGTGGAGCCGTCCGAGGGAGCCGACCCCGACTCGCTCCGCCCCGAGGTGGTCATCAACCACGTGAAGGCCCGGCTCGCCGGGTACAAAGCCCCCCGGCGCGTCCGACTCGTTTCGACTATCGGGCGCTCCCCGGCCGGCAAGGTCGACTACGCGCGGCACCGGGCCGAGACCGCCGAGTGGGCCGGCGTGGCCCTCGGCTGAACCGTTCTCCGGGTCAGCCCTTGTTGGCCCCGTGGGTGCGGACGAAGTCGTTGACCGTGTAATAGGCGTCGATCGACTCGCCGGCGTCACCCCAGAAGCCCTCGAGGATGTCGTAGGCCATGGTGCCCTGACCGATGTAGTAGTTGTTGACGTCGGTGATTTCGAGCTCACCCCGCCCCGAAGGGACGAGGGTGGGGATCACGTCGAAGACGTCGGCGTCGTAGCAGTAGATCCCGGTGACCCCGAACTTGGAGTCGGGCTCCTCAGGCTTCTCGACGATCCCGATCACCCGCTTGTCGTCGTCGAACGTGGGGACGCCGAGATGGCGGAGGTGCTCGTCCTCCTCGACCGGGGTGAGCAGGATCCTGGCCCCGTGGGGCTCGGCTTTGAACGCATCGACCATGGGCTTGATGGAACGCTCCACGATGTTGTCGGCCAACATGACGAGCACAGGCTCGCCGTCGACGAACCGGGCAGCGAGGCCCAGCGCTTCGGCGATACCGCCGGGCCGGTCCTGGTAGCCGTAGCTCAGACGGTCGATGCCGAACTCTTGGCCGTTGCCCAAGAGGCGCAGGAATTCCCCGGCGTGCGTTCCCCCCGTGACCAGCATGATCTCCGTAATACCGGCGTTGACCAGGGCTTCTATCCCCCAGTTGATCATGGGACGGTCGTAGATCGGCAACAGGTGCTTGTTGGTGATCCGGGTCAGGGGATGGAGCCTTGAGCCGGTGCCCCCGGCGAGTATGACGCCCTTCATGTCGCGGAGCCTAACGGAGTTCAGCCGTCGGGTCCTGATGGCCGAGGGTCACCCGTCCCGCCGGCCACCTCGGCCAGTACGGCATCGGCCAGGGCAGGCCACGCCTCGGAAGCCCACGGTCCGAACGGGCGATCGGCGAGCCCGGCGCAGACCACGCCGGCCACCGGGTCGATCCACAGGAAGGATCCACTGGCACCGAAGTGTCCGTAGGTCGCCGGCGAGTTTTCCGATCCCGTCCAGTGGGGCGCTTTGTGGCCCCGGATCTCCACGCCCAGTCCCCACTCGCATGGGTCGAATCGCCCGAAGCCCGGAAGCACCCCCGCAGCCGTCCGGTACTGCACCGAGATGGCGTTTCCGTGGGTCTCCGACGAGACGAGGGTGGGAACCGCCCACTCCGAGGCCAGGGCCACCAGGTCGGCCAAGGGGCCGGCGAGCCCGGCGGCAGCCGGACCGGCCGCTCGGTCGCCGCCTGTCGCCGAAGCGCTCGGGGACCTCTCGTCGTCCACCTGGAGCGCGGTGTCCCCCATGCCCAGGGGGTCGAGTACCCCCAGTCTCAGGTACTGGGCAAAGGGAAGTCCCGAGCGTTGGGCCAGTGCCTCCCCCAGTGCCGTGTAGCCGGCATTCGAATAGATGCGCCGCCGTCCAGGTGCGGCCAACACGGAACGTCCGTCCGGACTCAGCCCCGACGTGTGGGCCAGGAGATGGCGCACGGTGCTTCCCGGTGGACCGCACGGATCGTCGAGGGAGAGGGATCCCTCTTCGACGGCGATGAGCACGGCAAGGGCGGTCGCCGGTTTCGTTACCGACGCCCAGGAGAATCGCCGGTCGCCCTCGCCGGTGCGCCCGACGATCTCGATCGGCCTGCGGCCGGCCGCATCGTGGCCGCTGCCGAACCGGAGGACGGCGATCGCCGCGTGATCGGTCGGCCACGCCGACACCGCCTCCAGGGCGTGCATCCCTACGGCGACGCAGCGGTCAGACGTCGAGGAAGCGACGCACGGCGAACGCGGAGCCCACCACGCCGACGACCACGCCCACCACGGCGACCAGAATGCACGTGCCCGCCACCTCCCAACCACCGAGGGACATCTGGGCGATGATGCTGCCCTGATTGGCCGCCGTCTTGGTCGTGTCCAGACCGATGCCGTAGTAGAGGGCAAGCACCACCATGACGGCCACCGCGGCCCCGGCCAGTCCTTGGATCAGCCCCTCGGCCATGAACGGCAGTCGGATGAACCAGTTGGTGGCGCCGACCAGCTTCATCACCGACACCTCTCGGCGCCGGGCGAAGATGGCCATCCTGATGGTATTGAGGATCAGGACCGAAGCCGACAGGAGCAGGACCACGGCTACCGACAAGAAGACCCACTGCAGGATACGGATGACGCTCTGCATGGTCTTGATCTGTTGGCCCGGGTACTTCACCGTGGCCACGCCGGGCTTCGAGATGAACGTCTGGTACACGGCCGAAGCCTGGGACGGATCGTTGAGCACGCACCGGTAGGACGACGGATAGTCCGACTGGGTGGTTGCGTCCAACTCGTCGGCGGGAAGAATGGACTTGGCCTCGTTGTAGTCGTAGGCCTGGGTGCGGTAGGTGCACTTCTTCACGTAGGGGGACTGACCCAGTTCCGAGCCGATGGAGCTGGTGAGGCTGGGGCCGGCCGTGGGCTTCACCCAGACGATCGTCGATACCCCGTCCTGCCACTGGACGGTGGCCTGGGATGCGCCCTGCTTCAGCAGGAGGGACGAACCTACGAGGGCCAACGACACCGCCACGGTCAGGATGGCGGCCACCGTCATGAGACGGTTGCGCCAGAGGTTGGTGGCGGCTTCCTTCGAGACGTAGCCGGCGGAGACGGGCATCAGGTACGGGCGGCGAAGCTGTCGGGGAGCCCATCGATGGGAAGCGCCGCCGGTGCCTGCTCCACCATGGCCCCGGTGGGCGAGCCGGCGCCGGCCGCCGCGGTGGCACTGTCGATCCCATAGACGCCATGGGCCTGGTCCCGGACCAGAAGCCCGCGGTCGAGCTCGATGACCCGGCGCCGCATCTGGTCGACCATGCCGGCGTCGTGGGTGGCGATGATCACCGTCGTGCCCGTCCGGTTGATGCGGTCGAGCAGCTTCATGATGCCAAGGCTGGTGGTCGGGTCGAGGTTCCCGGTCGGCTCGTCGGCCAGCAGGATCAGGGGCCGGTTCACGAAGGCTCGGGCCACGGCCACCCGCTGCTGCTCGCCACCGGAGAGCTCGTGGGGCAGGTTGTCCCGCTTCTTGGTCAGACCCACCAGGTCGAGGACTTGGGGTACCTGGGTGGCAATCACGTGCTTCGGCCGGCCGATGACCTCGAGCGCAAAGGCGACGTTCTCGAACACCGTCTTGTTGGGGAGGAGCCGGAAGTCCTGGAAGACGCAGCCGATGTTCCGGCGGAGGTACGGGATCCTCCACTTGGCCAGGTGTCCGATCTCCTTGCCCGCCTCCCAGATCCGGCCCGAGTCGGGAACCTCTTCTCGGAGGAGGAGCCGGATGAAGGTGGTCTTGCCCGACCCGGAGGGGCCGACCAAGAAGACGAACTCACCCTTGTCGATCTCGACCGTGCAGTCGTTCAGGGCTACCGTCGAACCTTTGTACGTCTTGGTGACATTCTGGAACTTGATCATGAGGAGGACCTCACAGTCGACGCGCGGCAAGTACAGAGTGGAGTTCGCATTCGCCTCAATGCTACCTCCCCCGGTCGCCGATTTGGTTCAGGCCCCGTGACCTCCGCTGACGCCGACCCCATACCGCGCCTTCGGTTCAGTGGTGCTTCCGACGCTCCTCGGCCTCTCGGCGCAGCTCGGCCTCGATGAACGCGTCGAGATCGCCGTCCAGCACCGACTCGACATTGCCGGTCTCCTCGTTGCTGCGCAGATCCTTGACCAACTGGTACGGGGCCATGACGTACGAGCGGATCTGGTTCCCCCAGGCGTTGTCGGTGCGGTCCCCTGACAGCTGGTCCAAGGTGGCCTGATGTTCGGCCCGCTGGCGTTCGGCCAGCTTGGCCCCGAGGACCTGCATGGCCTTGGCCTTGTTCTGGGTCTGACTCCGTTGGTTCTGGCAGGTCACCACGATGCCGGTCGGCAGGTGGGTGAGACGGACGGCGGAGTCGGTCTTGTTCACGTGCTGGCCGCCGGCCCCCGACGAGCGGTAGGTGTCGATGCGCAGGTCCTTCTCGTCGATGTCGACGATGTCCGACACATCTTCGATGAAGGGCACCACGTCGAGGGAGGCGAAGCTGGT
The DNA here is from genome assembly GCA_963817985.1 of uncultured Acidimicrobiaceae bacterium. Classification (GTDB taxonomy): domain Bacteria; phylum Actinomycetota; class Acidimicrobiia; order Acidimicrobiales; family RAAP-2; genus Bog-756. The sequence continues at coordinate 141,977 of CAWFQI010000007.1, forward strand.
CTGGCGCCGGTGCTGGGCGTCGAACGGCGAGATGCGCACGAGCCGGTGCACGCCGCGCTCCGCGGCGAGCAGTCCGAAGGCGTACCGCCCCTTCACGATGAAGGTGGCGGAAAGCAGACCAGCCTCTTGGCCCTCGGTGGCCTCTTCCACCTCGAGGTCGAAGCCGCGGCGCTCGGCCCACCGGGTGTACATCCGCAACATCATCTCGGCCCAGTCCTGGGCATCGGTCCCACCGGCGCCGGCGTGGATCTCGGCCACCGCGTCCCCGTCGTCGTAGGGACCGGCGAACAGCGAACGCAACTCGAGCGCGCCGAGTCGGGAGTCCAGATCGTCGAGGATCTGCTCCACTTCGGGACGCAGCGAGTCGTCGGACTCCTCTTCGATCAGCTCGTGCAACGTCTCGGCATCGGAAAGCTGCTCGGAGAGCGCGTCGAGAACCTCGAGGTCTTCGGTGACCCGACCCAACTCGGTGGTGACCTCTCGGGCATGGTCGGCGTCGTCCCAGAGCCCGGGCTCCGATGCCGCCTTCTCCAGCTCGGTGCGACGCTCGACCAGGCGGTCCCGATCGAGAAAGTGCTCCGCCTCGGCCACCCGCTCGCGGAGGGAAGCCAGGGTGGTGGGGATGTCGACGCGGTCGGGTTCCCCCGAACCCCGCCCGCCGCCCGCCGTCGGGGTCATCTCAGTTGGCGCCGTGGCAGAACTTGTACTTCTTGCCGCTCTCGCACCAGCACGGATCGTTGCGGCCGATCTTTTCGCGCTCGGACTTGACGATGGGCGCCTGGGTCTCACCGTCGTCGGCCATGTGGTTGGTCAGACCGACCGAGCCGTTCCCACCGGGGAGACCAGCGGCGGCGGCCGCCTCTTCCAACTCAGCGGGCGTGGCGGCAGCAAAGGCTGCGGTGATGGCACCGTCACCCTGAACGGGATCGTCGGCGGCCAGGTAGTTGGCCCGATCCAGATCGGGTTCGGGTGCGGGCTCGGCCATGACCTGCACATGGAAGACATAGCGCAGGTAGTCGTCGCCGATGCCGTCCATGAGCTTCCCGAACATGGCGAAGCCCTCGCGCTGGTAGGCGACCAGCGGGTCCTGGTTCCCCATGGCCCGCAGGTTGATCCCCTCGCGGAGATAGTCCATCTCGGCCAAGTGGTCCTGCCACCGTTGGTCGATGATCTGGAGCATGATGTCCCGCTCGAGCTGGCGGGCGATCTCCTCACCACCGGGGATCGTCTCGTCGCGCTCGGCGTAGAGATCCAGGGCCTCGGTGAGGATGCTCTCGGTGACCTGGCCCACCGTGGTCGCACCAGCCAGGTCGTCGGCCACGAACTTGGTCGGGTAGTACTGCGTCACTTCGGTGATCAGGCCGGGGAGGTCCCACTCCTCGGGATACTCCGACGGGCACGACGACGCCACCAGCGTCGTCATCGTCTGTTCGAGCAGCTCCACGGTCTCGTCGCGCAGGTCCTCCCCTTCGATGATCTGGTACCGGCGGCGGTAGATCACCTTGCGCTGCTCGTTCATCACGTCGTCGTACTTGAGGACGTCCTTGCGGGACTCGGCGTTGCGTCCCTCCACCGTGTTCTGCGCCCGTTCGATGGCCTTGGTCACCATCTTGGCCTCGATGGGGACGTCGTCGGGTAGGGCCCGGCCCATCACCCAGTTCATGGCTCCGGTGGCGAACAGCCGCATCAGATCGTCTTCGAGGGAGAGGAAGAACCGGCTCTCACCGGGGTCGCCCTGTCGGCCCGACCGCCCCCGCAACTGATTGTCGATGCGTCGGGACTCGTGGCGCTCGCTGCCCAGCACGTAGAGGCCGCCGGCGGCGCGCACCTCTTCGGCCTCCCTGGCGCAGATGGTCTCGAACTCCGCCTCGATGGTGCGGAGTTCGGCTGCACCCTCCTCGGTCGACAGATCGAGCCCTCGGGCGTTGGCCTCTCGCAGGGCCAGCAGCTCGGGGTTCCCACCGAGGATGATGTCCACGCCTCGCCCGGCCATGTTGGTGGCGACCGTCACCCCACCCACACGACCCGCCTGGGCCACGATCTCGGCCTCCCGGAAGTGCTGCTTGGCGTTGAGCACCTCGTGGGGAATGCCCTTCTTCTCCAACAGCCTCGAGAGGTGCTCGGACTTCGACACCGACGCCGTGCCCACGAGCACCGGCTGGCCCTCGGCGTGCCGTTCGCTGATGTCGTCGACCACCGCGTTGAACTTCGCCTCTTCCGACTTGTAGATGAGGTCGGGATTGTCCTCGCGGATGAGCGGCTTGTTGGGGGGGATGGGGACGACAGGCAGTTCGTACGTGCTGGCGAACTCGGATGCCTCGGTGTCGGCCGTACCGGTCATGCCCGACAACTTGGTGTAGAGCCGGAAGTAGTTCTGCAGGGTCACCGTGGCCCAGGTGTGGTTCTCCTCTTTGATGCGCACACGCTCTTTGGCCTCCACGGCCTGGTGGAGACCGTCCGACCAGCGCCTGCCGTCGAGGGTCCGTCCGGTGAACTCATCGACGATCTTCACCTCGCCTTGGGCCACGAGGTAGTCCTTGTCCCGTCGGTAGAGCTCCTTGGCGTACAAGGCCTGGGTGAGATGGTGCACGTAGTTGACCGAGACGGCGTCGTAGAGGTTGCTCACACCGAGCTGCTTCTCCACCTTTTCGATGCCCGACTCGGTCGGGACCACGATGCGCTTCTCCTCATCGACCTCGTAGTCGTCCTCGGCCCGCAGGGTCCGAACGATTCCGGCGAACTGGTAGTAGAGCTGGGCCGACTCGGCGGCGGGACCGGAGATGATCAGGGGCGTCCGGGCCTCGTCGATGAGGATGGAGTCCACTTCGTCGACGATGGCGAAGTGATGCCCCCGCTGCACCATGGCTTCTTTGGAGCGCGCCATGTTGTCCCGGAGGTAGTCGAAGCCGAACTCGGTGTTGGTCCCGTAGGTGAGGTCGGCCGCGTACGCCTGGCGCTTGGCCTCGGGCTCGTCGATGTCCGGGCCCACCCTCCCGACGGTCAATCCGAGAAAGCGGTGAAGCTGACCCATCCATTCGGAGTCCCGGGTGGCCAGATAGTCGTTCACCGTCACCACGTGGACCCCGGTGCCCCCGAGGGCGTTGAGATATACCGGCAGGGTCGAGACCAGGGTCTTGCCCTCCCCCGTCTTCATCTCGGCAATCCATCCGAAGTGGAGGGCCATCCCACCCATCAACTGTGCGTCGAAGTGCCGTTGGCCGAGCACCCGCCAGGCTGCCTCCCTCACCAGGGCGAAGGACTCGACCAGCAGGTCCTCGAGGCTCTCGCCGTTCTCGAGGCGCTGCCGGAATGCAGGCGTCAACGCGGCCAGCTCGTCGTCCGAACGTGCCTCCATCTCGGGTTCGAGGGCGTTGACCAGCGGCACCAGCTCGGCCAGGCGACGGACTTTCTTTCCTTCACCGGCGCGGAGGACTTTCGTGAGCACGCTCATGGGTCACTCACTCTACCGTCGGACGTCTCCGATACTGGTCGTTTGCCTGCACGGAACCCCGACCGATGGCCTGTTGTACCACCCCACGGCCCAGCGGAGCGCGCCGGAAGCGACCGGTGTCGCCCCCGGCAACGCCGGGGCGGCACCTTCAGGCGGTACGCACCCGCTCCCGGAGCACGAAGACGGAGTTGGCCGGCCGGCGCCGGGGGTGGGTCCGGGCCACCAGCCGACCCTTGGTCTTCTCCAGCTGGTGTTCGAGCTTCTCCACCACCAGGTCGACAGCCACCAACGGTCCCGGGGCAGCGGCGCGGGCCCGGATGGTCCGACCGTGCCCGATGATGATCACCTCACACCGCTCCCGATCGGCGATCCGCGGATTGTGCTCTTCCGAGAAGTGGACCTCGGCCCGCTCGAGCCCCGGGCAGAGATGACCCAGCCGTCCGACCTTCTCTTTGGTCAGGGCCCTCACTTCGTCCGACACAATCCTTCTGCCATAGGCAATGACAACGTCCACTTGCTCGCCTCCATGGTTGCGGTGTTCGGTAACTACTGCGGTGCTCGGCCGGTCCTCCTGATCGGTCGTCGGGATAATGGCGTGAACTGCGAGCGGCTGACCTGGTCTTTGACCCCACACTCGCCTGCAGGGGGCGTGGCGACCCGGCTCCGGCGGCAGCGACCGTCACCGGTCGGGAACCCTTCGGAGACGTTGATTGGCCGCGTCCTCCCCTCTCCGTCCGCCCCCGACAGCCGGGGACGCCACGGGCAGGTCTTACTCCTAAGCCGCACCATGCTCAGCAACCACAAGTTGCCTTACGTGGGTCGTTTTGCCTGCGACTGGCTTCGACTTGCAACCACAGACCCGCACACAGCTCACCTGTGAAGTGTACGCCTCTCCGCTCCGAAAACCAGGGGTCGGATGGGGCAGTTCACCAGGTCGTCACGGAGTCGCAATAGAGCCGCAACGGACCCTCGGAGGCCGGTGAACGCCGATATTCCCAGGTCAGGGCCGCGTGTCGACCGCCGGATGCCCGAGCACCGGCAACGGCCGACCACAGGGAAACCCGGCGTGGACCTTCGGCCCGGATCAGTCGGCACCCTGCCTGAGCTGCTGTTTCAGCGAGTCCAGGACGGGGATGGGACCGGGATCGATCCCTTCGTTCCCGGCCAGATGCAAGGAGACGAAGTCACCGATCAGGGCCAGGTCGAGGAGTTGGGCCAGGTCGCCCTCTCCCGAGGCCCGGACCTCGATGACATCGGCCACTACCTCGCGGAGCACCTCCTCCACAAGGTCGAATCGGCGGCTGACCTGGGGGTGTTCAGCATCGTGTCGCAGGTTGACCAGAGTGATCAGCTGGCGGGTGGCGTCGCCGTGCTGGCCCCATCCGGCCACCTCGTTGTGGCACAGCTCGGGATAGACGTTGAAAAACGCCGGGCACTTGGCGTTCTCGTTGATCTGGGCCTTCCACCGCAGTGCCGCAGCCGCGCCCAGGTCCCCGGAACTGTGGATGAGCGGGAGGGTGCGACCGATGCGGCGGGCCAGCTCCTCGGCCCGGCTACCGGGACGAACCAACTCGTCCCGCCGGCGACGCAGCTGGGTGACGGCCTGGTCCACCCACTGGGTGGCCCCGGGGAACAGCCCGATCTCTTCCAGCAGCACCAACGGTGGGATGGCCATGGCCCCGAGGGCGGCCCGGGGCTGGGGAATCTCCGAAGGCACCGGCACCACCGGCACGTCCCACTCGCCGGCCAGGCTGACCAGGCTGCCCCCGCCCGAGACCACGATGAGGGAGGCGCCGGCCTCATAGGCCCCGGCCGCCGCCTCCAGCGTCTCTTCGGTGTTGCCCGAGAACGACATGGCGAACACCAGGGATCCCGTGCCCACGAAGTCGGGGGGCTCGTACCCCTTCACGACGGTCACCGGGACCGCCATGAACGGTGCTGCCGCGGCCACCAACACGTCGCCGGCGATCCCACTGCCACCCATCCCGAGCACGACGACGTTCTCCACCCGGTCGTGCTCGGGCAGGTCGGTCAGGCCGCGAGCTGCCGACACCGCCGCTTCGACCTGCTCGGGCAGCCCGGCGGTGGCCGCCCACATGTCGAGGGTATCGAGGGCCAGAAGCGACTCGTGGGTGCGCGCCGACGATCCGCCGTCAGGGTCGCTCACGACGCTGAGGTGCCACCGGTGGACACGGCCCCGCCGGCCTCGGCCTTGGCCGTCAGCCGATCGTGCTCGGCGTCGTCGACCGCAGTGGATTCGTCGATCAACATGACCGGGATGCCGTCGCGCACCTCGTAGCTCCGGTGGAGGCGGGGGTTGTAGAGCAGGTCCTCGTCGGCGAAGTACAGCAGCGGCCCTTTGTCCTCCGGGCACGCCAGCACGTCGATCAAGAGTGTGTCGAGTGTCATGTGGCCATTCTCTCTGGTCGGTGGTCTCTGGTCTGTCGGGTCACGGTGCCGGCCTCGGGTCGACGTGACCGTGCGCTCGGACCGGGCCGACGGCCGGCCCGCCTGGTCGCATCGGTGCTCGAGCCGCCACAGGACCACGGTCAGGCGCCCAGGACCCGGGCGATGTCCGCCTGGACCTCGGCCACCCGCTCAGCGCACGCTGTGGCGTCAGGTGCCTCCACGTTGAGGCGCAGCAGGGGCTCGGTATTGGAGGGCCGCAGGTTGTACCACCAGTCCCCTCGATCGACGGTGAGTCCGTCGAGGCGGTCGGCGGTGCCGAGTGCCCCGCCCGCCGCTTCCACCTCGGCGGCCATCAGCTCGACGGCCTGGGCCGGGTCGTCGACCACGGTGTTGATCTCCCCCGAGGCCGCGTAGCGCTGGAACGGCTGGAGCAGTTCGGACAGGGGCTTGCCGGTGACGCTCAGGAGCTCCAGCACCACCATGGCGGCGATGATGCCCGAGTCGGCCCGGTAGTTGTCCCGGAAGTAGTAGTGGCCGGAGTGCTCGCCACCGAAGACGGCACCCGTGTCGGCCATGATCGCCTTGATGTAGCTGTGTCCCACTTTGGTGCGGACTCCGACGCCACCCTTCTCGGCGATCACCTCGGGCACCACCCGGGAGCAGATGCAGTTGTAGAGGATGGTGGCCCCCGGATACTTGTCCAGCATCGAGGAGGCCACGAGGGCGGTGGTCAGCGAGCCCGAGACCGGCTCGGCCCGCTCGTCGACGAGAAAGACCCGGTCGGCGTCGCCGTCGAAGGCCAGACCGACATCGGCGCCGGCGGCCAGCACGGCCGCCTTCAACGAGACCAGGTTCTCGGGTTGGATGGGGTCGGCCGGGTGGTTGGGAAAGTTCCCGTCCAACTCGGGAAAGAGGATGTCCACCTCGAAGGGGAGCCCTTCGAACACCTTGGGGGCCACCAGCCCCCCCATGCCGTTGGCCGTGTCGGCCACCACCCGAAGGGGACGGAGGGCACCGAGGTCGACGAACGACCTGACGTGGTCCGCGTAGGCGTCGAGCACCGAGCGCTCCTCCAGCGGCGCCAGCTGCTCGGCGTCGACCGGCGGTGGCCCGGCCGTCCCCCACGCGTCGAGCAAGGCCTCGGCGGTGGCCTGGATCTCGGTGAGCCCGGTGTCCTTCCCGATGGGCCGAGCACCGGACTGACAGAGCTTCAGCCCGTTGTACTTGGCCGGATTGTGCGAGGCGGTGAACATCGCGCCCGGGGCGTCGAGGCTGCCGGCGGCGAAGTAGAGGAGGTCCGTGGAAGCGAGACCCAGGTCGACCACGGTCGCCCCTTCGGACCGAACCCCATCGGCAAAAGCCTTCGAGAGCTCGACGCCCGACTCCCGCATGTCCCTCGCCACCAGGATCTTCGGAGCACCGGTATAGCGGGCGACCGCCACGCCGATGGCACGGAATTGGTCGGCGTTCAGCTCGTCAGGGACCACGCCCCGGATGTCGTACGCCTTGAAGACGGAGGAGAGGCTGGTCATGGCCGGGCCATCCTAGTCAGCCCGCCCGAGGCCATCGAAGCCGTCGATCCGCCCCCGAACGCGGCGGCGCGTTGTGGAACAATTGCGGTGTGGGGACGAGGTCACAGGGGTGGCTGGGCAGGGTCATGACGCGGGCGTTCCTGTGCACGCTCGCCGCCGGGATGCTGGTCGCCCTGGCGAGCGGGACGGGTGGCTCGGTGGGGCACACCGGCCAATCCCCCCACGCCGTCCCGCTCCTCAGCCCGGCGGCGCCCGGGCCGTCCGCCGGTCAACCCACCAGCTCGCATGTGGTCGTGGCCACCGCCGTCGACCCGGCGACCGGCGGCTACTGGGTGGTCGCATCCGACGGTGGGGTCTTCTCGTTCAATGCCCCGTTCTACGGCTCGGCCGGCACGCTGAGCCTCAACCGGCCGGTGGTCGGGGCTGCAGCCACACCCGACGGTTCCGGGTACTGGCTGGTGGCTTCGGACGGAGGCGTGTTCTCGTACGGCGGCGCCCGATTCTTCGGGTCGATGGGCGGCCTCCACCTCAACCAGCCCATCGTCGGGATGGCGGCCACGCCCGACGGCGGCGGCTACTGGTTGGTGGCGGCGGATGGCGGGGTCTTCGCCTTCGGGGACGCGCCCTTCTTCGGGTCGACCGGTGGCATCCGCCTCAATCGCCCGGTGGTGGGAATAGCCGCCGCATCCGACGGCGGCGGCTACTGGTTGGTGGCCTCGGACGGCGGGGTGTTCACCTTCGGGGACGCCGTCTTCTTCGGGTCGACCGGTGGCATCCGCCTCAACCGCCCGGTGGTGGGAATGGCCGCCGCACCCGACGGCGGCTACTGGCTGGTGGCCTCGGACGGCGGGGTGTTCAGCTTCGGCACTCCGTTCCAAGGCGCGGCCACCGGAGACCTGGGCCGGGCCGCCGTGGCCATCGCCGCCGCGGGGTCGGGCTACCGGATCGTCTCGTCGAACGGCGGGGTCTACGCCTTCGGGTCGGCGCCGTTCTACGGCTCTGTCTACGTGCCCCCGATGGTGGGCGAGGTGGTGGCGATCGATCCGGGTCACGACGGCGGGAACGGGGCAGCTCCCGGGGTGATCGCCCAGCCGATCGAGAATGGCACTGGCACCGAGTCCTGTGACACCGTCGGCACCGAGACGTCGTCGGGCTATCCCGAGCACGCCTTCAACTTCGATGTCGCCACTCGCTTGGAGGCCATCCTGCAGGCGGAGGGGGCCACCGTCGTGATGACCCGGTACAGCGACGCCGGGGTGGGACCGTGCGTGAACGTCCGCGCCGCCATCGGCAACGCCGCCGCCGCCGACGCCGCCGTTTCCATCCACGCCGACGGTGGGCCGATCTCGGGTCGCGGCTTCGACGTCATCGAGCCCGCACCGGTCGTGAGCGCCGCCGCCAACAACACCGCAGTGGTACCGGCTTCGGCTCAGCTCGCTGAGTCCGTCCGCACTTCGTTCGCCGCCGATACCGGCGAGGCGCCGTCGGACTATTCCGGCGTCGGCGGCATCGATCAGCGGGGCGACCTCGGAGGACTCAACCTGACGACGGTGCCCAAGGTGCTGATCGAGTGCGCCAACATGCAGAATCCGACCGACGCCGCCCTCACCGAGAGTCCCCAGTGGCGCCAGCAGGCAGCCCAGGGCCTCGCCGACGGCATCACCACCTTCCTCGAGGGGGAAGCGGCTCCCTGAACCCACCGACCGGGTGGCGGCCTCAGTCCTCGAATCCGGCGGCCAGCATGGCCACCACGTCATCGGACCGGGCCTGGCACAGCTCCGCCAGATCCCCCAGCTGGTGTTCGAGTGTGGCGGACGACAGCAACTGCTGGCGGTCCATGAGATTGAGCGGGGCCAGCTCGCAGAGCTTCCAGGCGATCTCCTCGTTGTTCCCGGTCACTTCGAGATCGGGGGGCAGGGCCGGTACATCGCTCAACTCCGAGAGCAGGGACCGGAGCCGGCGGACCGAGACCTCGGCGGTGGCGAGGGCCAGGTCGAGGTCGCCCGACTGCGGTAGGGGCAGGTCCTCCACCAGAGCCTGCGGATAGGGCTCGTCGGCCAACCAGGCCGCCACCCGCACCCGGCGGACGCCCCGGGCGACCACCAGCATCCGTCCGTCGGCCAGCTCGGCCACCTGGTCGATCCGGGCCACGGTGCCCACATCGACACGCTGGTCCCCGCCACCCACCTCTGATCCTCGGGCGATGAGGACCACGCCGAACTCCCCGCTCTCGGCCAGACAGTCGGTCATCAGGGTGCGGTAACGGGTCTCGAACACATGGAGGGGCAGCCCGGCCCAGGGGAACAGGACCGTCGACAGGGGGAACATCCGGAGGGTCTGGGCGGGCATCCCGTCAGGGACCGGCAGCCGTTGGGGCTCTCGAGCGTGCCCGTCTGGCCCGTCGTCCGAGCACGGCGAGCACGATCACGGCCACAAGCGACACGACCGAGATGAGCTGGCCGACCTCATCGGAGGGTGAGCTGCCGTAGTGGAGGGTGACGTCGTGGCTGGTCGGCACCACCACCATCAGATTGGGCGCGGTCCGCCACGGCCCTTGTGCCCCTGTGGCCTTCCAGTTGGGGAAGTACGACACCTTGACCTCGACGGGCGTGCCGATGCGGTCCACATGGAACGAGATGGAACTGTCGTGCTCGACCACGTGGGAAACCGTCGTGGCCGGCTCGGGCACCGCCTTCGGTCGGGTCTGGGTGATCGGCACCCGCTCCCAGGCCGCCGGGCCGTCGGCAGCGGGAACCACGTTCCACCGGGTGGGATCGTCGTACCAGCTCACCGCCGGGGCCAGCCAGCTGGCCTGGCTGGGCGAGACCCCTTTCCAGACCACGGGCTGATTGGTCAACGGCTGGACCAGTGAGGCGTCGGCCACCTTGTAGACCTTCCAGGTGGTGTCGAGCGCTTCCCCGTTGTAGCTGGTCCGCCAGGGGCCGCTCGAGGCCACCTCGGTGAGGCTGGGGTCAGAAGCTGCGGCATTCTCGACCGTGGACGAGGAGGCCAGGAAGTACTTCACCCCCAGCTGCTGGAGGTGTTGGATGCCCAGGGGAATGTTGAGGCCACCGTAGGGAAGCCCGACCACGGCGTCGGAGGGGTTGACCGAGAGTTCGTTCTGATTGATGAAGTGGAACGGGGTCGTCGAGGCCGATTCGAAGAGCAGGCCCTCCATCGAGTCGACACATCCGTTCGTCCAGTAGGGCAGCAGCATCAGCGACATGGTCGTGCCGAACCGGTTGAGGGAGGGGTCGTACTCCCACATGGCCCGCCCGCAGCCCTGCTCAGCGCCGACCTTGGCCATCATCTGGATCACCGCGTGGTACTCGGGATAGTCCGGCTTTCGCTCGTAGCCCGAGTAGTTCCAGTCGGACCACGCACTGGGCTGGTTGGCGCTGACCGTGATCCCCACCTTGCTCAGACTCGAGGCGGGAAGGACGAGTGGGGGCACAACGACGAGGCACGCGGCGGCCAGAGCCACCAGCGGACCCACGACCGCTCCCGCCGGAAACGCAGCCGGACTCGGACGCCTGAATCGACTGATCCGGGCGCCGGGCTGCCACGGGGTCTCGTGCACCCCGTCCAGGCGGGGACGAACGACGGCCACCCACTGGTTCAGTCGGCGACGGCGATCCCAGCGGGCGACCGCTGCCACCACCTCGGCCAGGGCGTACCCGGCCAGGAGGTAGAGGCAGAGGAACCAGAAGGGCAGGAAGCGGGCGTTGTAGAGCTTGTTGGCCGGATCAAGGCACACGGCAGCAGCCGAGAGTGCCCCCATCACCACGATGAACAGCGCCACCCGGCTCCGCCGCACCACCATCGCCGCCAGACCGACCAGATCGGCGGCCAGGACCCACCGGGCCGAGGCCGGAAACAGCAGGTGGGGGAAGCCGAGCACCTTGGTGTAGCCCATGTTGGTGGTGTAGGCCTGACCGGTGGCGAAGGGCAGCAGCCACCAGGCGCTGAGGCCCACGCCGAGCACACCGGCCACCACCGACCAAGCCAATCGCTTCGACCAGCGACGACGGGCCAGCTTCCCGCGTAGCCCCGCCCGCACGCCTCGGACCACATCGGCGTCGAGGAGCAGCCACACCACCGCACCGGCCAAGGCGAACAGCGCTGGGAGCAGGTGGCAGAGCAAGGTCACCGCGAAGAGCACGGCGGCCAGGGCTCGGTGGCGGCCGGTGCGGAGCCCGTAGGCCCACACGCCCAGAAACAGCATGGCGAACGAGAGGCTGAGCGAGAAGGAGTACTCGCCGGCCAACGTGGACAGGATGTTGCCGCCGTAGATGGTGAAGCTCGGTTCGAAGAGGAACGGGAGCGTGGCGGCGGCCAGGCCCGCAGGACCCGGGTCCCGCAGACCGGCCAAGCGGCCGAAGGCCCACGCGCAGACGGGCAGGGTGAGCGTGCCGAGCACGGTGACCAGCTTGAAGGCCACGTCGTAGGAGAGCACCGAGTTGAACAGCACCGTGATGATGCCGGGCAACGGGAAGTAGAAGGTGTAGAGGGGGAACCCGTCGTACCAGTCGGGGTCCCACCCCGTCACCTGGCCGTGGTTCAACAGGTGGGACTTGAGAAAGGCCGGGAGCATCACGTGGGCCCCGGTGTCGCCGCCGGCGGTGGTGGTGTTGGCCACGAGGAGCGATGGGTGGAGCTGGCTCAGTGCGACCAGCGTGACCCCGGCCACGACGACCAGGTTGGCCCAGCCCGGCCACGACGACCGTCCGGTCAGCCGACGCGGCCACGAGGGTGGTTCGGGGGCCAGGACCGGAAGCGGGTCCACCGGCAGCGGAGCCGGGGCCACATCGACGGGTGCGGTCATCTCAAACCAGCGTCCCGCCGAGGGCCAGGGGAGCCACCACGGCCACCACGGCCATCAGGTTGAAGGTGGCGTGGGCGACCATGTTCATGCCCAGCCGGCCGGTGCGATAGGAGACGAACGAGAGGACGATGCCGAAAAAGGCGAGGCCGAGAAGCTGCAGGGACTCGGCGTGGGCCAGCCCGAAGAGCACGCCGGTCACCACGATGGCCAGGGTCGGACCGACCCACCCCCCCACCGTGCCGAACAGTCGGGCCAGCGCCCGGAGCAGCACCCCCCGGAAGAACAGCTCCTCGAAGAATGGCGCGCCGACCACGGTCAGGATGGCGATCAGGGTGTAGCCGGCTCCGTGGGACCCGCCGGTGAGCCGTTGGCTCGGAGCGTCGAAGCGCTGGTTGAAGTCGTGAACGTGGTGGGAGATCGGGATGTACATCAAAGCAACGGCGATCTGGCCGCCGACACCGATCGGGATGCCGATCAGATCGAGCCAACGGAACCGGAGACCGAGGTCACGGACGAACGATTTGGTGCCCCGGACCCCGGTGGACAACCAGGCCGCCCCGAAGAACCCAGCCCAGAGGCCGAGCAGCGTCGACACGATGTACCAGGTGGGCGGCTCGCTCAGCTTGGTGATGGCCGAGAGGGAGTTCAGCTTGCCTTCGGCCGACGCCGTGATGGCCACGAAGATGACCGCCAGAATCTGGCCACCGAGGAACCCGAGGGCGGCAAACAGCATCCACATCCAGGCCGACGTGGGTGAGTCGGGTGCCGCGCCGGCGGCCAGCTGGACGCCCAGCGAGACGTCCGCCCCGGGCCGCTGGATTCGCGGGATCGCCGGGCTGTCGTCCGGCGGTGCCGATGGTGCCACTCCGGGTGGCGACATGGGCACCCCGACCAGCCCGCTTCCAGCGGTCGCGCCGGGGTCAGCACCCTGTTCGGACCGCTCGATCACCCTCCTACGATACCGACCGGTGCGAGCCCCGAGGAGGCGGCCCGCCCGATGGGGTGGGGCGATGCGTCAAAAGGCTCCTCGTGCGAATAGCATGATGGGGTGACCCCGCCCAACCCCGACATACCGAACGGCCCCCCGACGCCTGGTGGCCCCGGGCAGGAAGTACCGGGCCAGAACAAAAACCGAATGGTCCTCTACGTGGTCATCGTGGTCGCGCTGCTGTCCATCTTCATTATCCCCAATCTGCTCTCGAAGACCACCAGCAATACCCTTACCTACAACGCGTTTCTCACGGACCTCCAGAACAAGTCGGTCAAGACGGCCAACGTCGACATGTCGACCGGCGTGATCACCGGTGACCTGGCCAACGGCGGGACCTACACGGCGGCCGGGCCCAACCCGATCATCGACTCGGAGCAGACCGCCTTGAAGGCGCTCGGGCCCAATGCCCACCTGAACTCGGGAACCTCGAATCCGCTGCTCGGGATCTTGTTGACGTGGATCCTGCCCTTCGCGCTGATCGGTGGCATCTTTTACTACATCTCCAGAAAGGCCCAGGGACAAATGGGAAGCATCATGTCCATCGGGCGGTCCAAGGCCAAGCTCTATTCGACCGAGCGGCCGTCGACGACCTTTGACGACGTGGCCGGCTACGACGGCGTCAAGTTGGAGATCAGCGAAGTGGTGGACTTCCTGAAGACTCCGGCGCGCTTCAAAGAGATCGGCGCCCGCATCCCGAAGGGCATCTTGTTGGTCGGGCCGCCGGGAACCGGTAAGACGCTCCTGGCCCGGGCCGTGGCCGGTGAGGCCGGTGTGCCGTTCATGTCGGTCAGCGGATCTGACTTCATGGAGATGTTCGTCGGCGTGGGCGCAAGTCGCGTACGCGATCTGTTTGCCACGGCGCGTAAGCAGGCGCCGGCCATCGTGTTCATCGACGAGATCGACTCCATCGGCCGCAAGCGGGGCGCCGGCCTCGGTGGCGGGCACGACGAGCGCGAGCAGACCCTCAACCAGATGCTGTCGGAGATGGACGGCTTCGACCCCACTGAGGGCATCGTCGTGATGGCAGCCACCAACCGCCCGGACATCCTCGATGCGGCCATCCTCCGGCCCGGTCGGTTCGACCGTCAGATCGTGGTGCCCCTCCCCGACCTCGACGAGCGGCTCCCCATCCTCCAGGTGCACTGCAAGGACAAGCGCGTCGACCCGAGCGTGGATCTCGGAACCGTGGCCCGGGGAACGCCGGGGATGAGCGGTGCCGACCTGGCCAACCTGGTCAACGAGGCAGCCCTGCACGCCGTCCGGCGGGGATCCAAGGTGATCCAGAACGTGGACTTCGAGGCCTCCCGCGACCGCGTGCTCATGGGTCAGCGTCGCGAGAGCCTGGTCCTGTCGGGCGCCGAGAAGGAGCGGGTCGCCTTCCACGAGGGCGGCCACGCCGTCCTCGCCTACGTGCTACCCGAGGCCGATCCCGTGCACAAGGTGACCATCCTGCCAACAGGTATGGCCCTCGGGGTGACCATGCAGCTCCCCATGGAGGAGCGCCACATTCATCCCCGTCAGCACATCGAGGACTCCCTCGCGGTGCGCATGGGTGGCCGGGCCGCCGAGCTGTTGGTCTACGGCGACCTCTCCACCGGAGCCAGCAACGACCTGGTCGGGAACACGGAGCTGGCCCGCAAGATGGTGCGCGAGTGGGGCATGAGCGACAAGATCGGTCCAATGGCCTGGGGCTCCCAGGGCCAGGTCTTCCTCGGCGAAGATCTCATGCACACGCGGGACTACTCCGAGCACACCAGCCAGATCATCGACGACGAGGTGGAGATCATCCTCCGCGCCCAAGAGGAGCGGGCCCTGGAAGTCCTGGCCCGTCATCGCGGTGGCCTCGACGCCGTCGCCCGGGCTCTGCTCGACGAGGAGACCATCGACGGGGAGACGGTCGGCCGACTCGTCGACACCGCGTACGGTCGGCCCGTCCATGCCCACGGCGTGAAGAACGTGCCACCGATCTTCGTCGCCTCCCAGCACGGCCCGACCGGCTCGGACAACGTGGACGGTCCTCCCGGAGACGCCGACCGGAGCAGCGAGAGCGGTGCCAACGGCTCCACCGGCACGCCTTCGGGAAGTGCCCCTGCCGGTACGGCGCCGAGCGGGTCACAGCCCGAGGCCGACAGCGAGACGAGCGGAGCCACCCACGCCAGCGACGAGACCGGAGCCACGTTGCCGGCCCAGCCTGCTCCCAACGGTGACGGCCCGGTCGGACAGGCTCCCTGGCCTCCCCCGCCGCCTCCTCCTGCCGGGCACTGGCCCCAGGCGCCCTCACCGACCCCGGCCCCACCCACCACCGGGCACTGGCCCAAGCAGGCCCCGTGGCCGCCTCCGCCACCTCCTGCCTCGCGCTCGAGCATCCCTCGCCGAGGCCACTGGACCACTTGGTCCCGTGATTGAGGGCACTCTGGGCCAGACCTGGTCGGGCGGGCCGTGGCATCCCACCGAGTGATCGCCCCTGGGGAGCCGTAGGGTGGTCTCATGCACGAATCGGTGACCGTCCACATGGAGGCCCCGGCCGAGGCGATCTGGGAGCTGGTGAGCGACGTCACCAAGATCGGCCGCTACAGCCCGGAGACCTTCGAAGCCGAGTGGCTCGACGGTGCCACGGGACCGTCGGTGGGCGTCCGATTCCGGGGCCACGTGAAGCGCAACGGGATCGGTCCGACCTACTGGACTACGTGCACCGTCGAGGAGTGCGAGCCCGGCCGGGCCTTCACCTTCGCCGTCGGGCCGCCGGGCAAGGCCCTGACCGTGTGGGGCTACCGGATGGAGCCCACCGAGCACGGGACTGACGTGACCGAGACCTTTGCCTTGGGGGACACGGGTGTCCTACGCCTGTACTGGGCCCTCCTCGGCTGGGCACGGGGCCGGACCAACCGCAACGACATGCGCACGACCCTCGAGCGGATCAAGGCCGAGGTGGAGTCGGACGACCCGGGGGCCGATGGCAGTGGCGCCCCGGGGTCGAAGCCGGCGACATAGTCCGGGGCGTCGGCCGACCTCGGCCCCGATGCCTCACTCGGAGGTCCTCAGTCGGCGATCTCCTCACCGAAGGCCTCGCAGTCCGGGTTCTCGCACATGAAGCGGGTGTCGATGACGTGACCGGCGTCGCCGGGCAGTGCCGTCACCCCGCAGAACGGACAGATCGGTGCCCGGTCCTCCTCGTCGCTCACCGTGCTGTTCTACTGCACCCCGCGGCCGTCGATCCGCCATCCGAATGTGCCGAACGCGGAGGCCTCCGAGTAGGTTGCTGGCATGGCCGACTACGTCATTCCCGATCCGGAACCGAAAGAGATCGACGAGACCCTCTCGATCGAACTTCGCCACCTGGCCTCGAACGCCGTGCTGAAGGGGAAGCCGTCGGGCAACGAGAAGTGCGAGAACTGCCTGTACTACCTCGAGCCGTACAACGAGCTCTCGTACTGCTGGCACCCCAAGCTCCGGATTCTGGTGGGCGCCGAGTGGTGGTGCCAGTGGTGGGACGCCATCCCCGAGGGCTGAGACCGGCCTGCACACGCACGGACCGGTCCTGGATCAGCGGGCCGGACGATCTATCCCGGCGCTCGGTGCCACGGGTCTAGCCTCCGAGCGGGAACCCGGAGGACGTGACCACCCCCGGCGTACCCGGAGGCGTGCTGTCCGCTTCCACGAACACCGGCTGGGAGGCGGACACCAACAGGGTCGAGAGTCCCCCGACCTGCTTCGCCCCGAGGACGACAACCCGGCCCGGAGCCACGGTGAACATGGCGACGGGTGCTGTCGCCCCGAGCTTGCCCACCATGACCTGCGCGGCGGTCGTCCCCGAGTTGGCCACGGCCAGACTGTTCACCGAGGCGTCGGTGATGGCGGGTGCCCCCGGTAGCCCGGGTCCCGGGACCATCCAGTGGGTGGCAACCGAGGTGGTGGCCGATGAGGATCCCCACACCGGGGAAGGCGAGCCCGGTGGCGCCTGCACCGAGCGTCCGACCACCAGCGGAGCGGTGGACGTGACGGTCACCGAGTAGGGCGTCTGTTGAGGGAGACCGGGGGTCCCCGACGCCGGGAAGGCCACGATCGAGGCCGGTGGCACCACAACGCGGTGAGGCACGACGGTGCCCGAGGACAGTCCGAGGGTGATGGTGGCCGTCGACGAACTCCGCCCCGGATTGGCCAGGTACAGGTTCACGGTGGACTGGGGCATCGCCGTGGTCTGGGCCAGCCGCCACGTGGTCGACAGCGCGGGTGATCCCAGTCGCAGCGAGATGCCCCCGGTCGGGCCGGACGACCACTGCTGGAACTCCGAGCTGACCAGACTGCCGGCTTGGGCCACGACGAAGGTGGCGATGGTCGAGGAGTTCTGGACGTAGTCACCCACGTTCGCTTCGACCAACTGACCAGCCGGGACCTCGAGGCCCTGGTACTTCGGAGGTACGACCAGTCCGTTCTCGGTGAGGAACGACACGTTCACCACCGCCTCGGTGGCCGCCGGGTTGAACAGCGACAAGGTGAGGGCATTGCCCGAGGTCGTGGCTCCGCCGGCAAACGACCAGCTCGCGGAGGTTCTCGAGGCGCACGGGGCCATACTCCACCCGTTGGCACCGGACACCACTTGGCTTGCCGTGACACCACCGTGGGCGAAGGTGAACGTGGAGGCGTTGCTGCCCGACGGCAGCCCGTCGGCCGGGTCGACAGCGACGGTTCCGAGGGGTGGCACACTCACCGTGCGGCGCACGCTGGGGACCGCTCCCCCGGTGCCGGCCGGGCCCACCGCGGTCATGGATGCCTCGACCGGTGAGGGGTTCGAGTTCGTGAGATAGATCGTGCTGTTGGCCGCCGTCCCGAGGCCCGCCGTGCAGAACGCCGAGGAGGAGTAGGCGTCGACCGGCGCAACGGCCACGCCGTCGGCCAACGACGGAGGGGGTCCGGGCGCGGGTGTTCCGGCCGCCGCGGCGATGGCTCCCACCACGACGATCGTGGCGATGACCGCGGCGATGACCGATGCCCTCTTGGCCACCGGCTCGACCGAGGCCCGGCGGTCCTGGCGGACCCGGTCCCGGGACGTGGCCCCGGTGGGCAACGTCCACTCCGGCTCGGTCCAGTCCGGCTCGGTCAAGGAGTCGTCGGAGTCGCTCACGACACCGGCTCCTTCTGCGAGAGGTCGTCCTCGAGGCTCGTCGTGGACCCCGGGGTGGCGTCCTCGCCGACGCCCGCGCCCCGACGACGTCGGACCCGCATCCGACTCCATGGTCGGCCGAGGTTGCGTCCGACGAGGAGAACCAGGACCACCAGCCAGGTCAGCACCGATACGGCGAAGGAGAGCGGCGCCACCACGCCCCCGTCGAAGTGGAGCGTTGCGGCCCCGGCTGTCGTCACCTCGTAGCGGCCGGCCCACCCGAACGAGGGGGACCGCGGCGCTGTGGCTCCGCCCGACTCCGTCAGGGTCCACCGCCCGGCGGGGGCGGCAGCCGACAGCACCGTGCCCTTGGTCACGGGCCCGGAGAACGACCGCGCCGCGGCCGCGCCGGGCAGTACCGCCACCGCGCCCGGGACCACCCCGGCTCCGGGGCTCCCGGCCCGTGGATCGGGCTGGACCGCGCTCGAGACGGTGGTTCCCGCCGGCACCTCGGCCCGCTGCGGAAGCCAGTCGCTGTTGACGTACACGGTGATCCCCGTACCCGAGAGCACCGGGCTGAGGTCGAGCTGCCGGGTGAGGGCCGGGGCCAGGTCGGCGGGGACCGGGTACTCCGTGGGTGTCTGCTCACCGGTGATCTCGGGGGCGAGGGAGGTGAGTACGGCGATGTAACGGACACCCGACGGGGCCAGTAGCCGTCCGAGCTGGTCAGTGCCGCCCGAACGGGCCAGGTTGACAGCGGACGCCAGTCCCTCCGCTGGGCCGGGACCCGGGGCGTTCCACAACCACCGGGCATCGGGGCCGCCGTCCTCAGAGGTGGCGTAGGCCAGGCCATCGCCGGCCGACCACGACCCCTGATAGAGCGCGTTGGTCTGCCCCAGCCACAGGACTCGGAAGGCCCCGTCGGCGGACTTGGCGTGCATCCAGGAGACCGACTGACTGAAGTCGTTGACGGGAAGGTCCCACCGCCCGGGCATCGCCGAGGCGACGGTGGGGACGGCACCGAGCCCGAGGACGACGGTGGCAACCACCATCACCAACTGGCGCCATCCGAACTCGGCCGCCCGGAGATCCTCTTCGAAGGCGGCCACCCCGAGCCCGATGGCCGCGGCCACGGCTGCCGCGGCCGGAGCCAGCAACACCAAGGGGTCGATGGCCAGGCTGCCGGCCCACCCCTTCCCGATCACCAGGGCGGCCACCCAGAAGACCAGGGCCACCGCCCAGAATCTCCCTGCCCACCGGAACCGGTCGCCCCGGGCCAGGATGAGGGGCGTCACTGCGGCCAGGGCGAAACCCCATGCCAGCGGCGAGCCACCGATGGGTCCGGCGGAGAACCGCAGGAGGGACGACCACGACGCCGCCGACGAGGCCGGTATGGGAACGCCGAACACGGCAATGGCACCCCGCCCGGCCCACAGGACCCCGACCACCCACGGCAGGCAGATGAGGGCGGCCACCCCGGTGGAGGCCAGGGCCAGACCGAGCGCCCGGCGGGTGGAACGGAGATCCCTGAAGATGGCCGAGGAGATCACGAGGGCCAGGGCGGCCAGGACCACGACGATGGCAGCGGCGGGGACGAAGGCGATCATGACGGCCTCGATCAGGCCGAGGGCGAGCGCGCTCCGCCAGGATGGATGACGACCCACCATGGCGCCCAAGCCGCTCCGATGGACATCCGAGGACCCGGTGGGCACCGACGCCCGGCCGATCCGGTAGGGCGAGGCCGCCGTGGCCCGGAACAGGCGGGCGAGCACCCAGGGACCGCCCGCATAGACCACGAGGGCTCCCCACCGACCGAGGGCCAAGGCGTTGTAGGGCACCGCCACCGCCAGATAGGCCACGCCGGCGATGAGCGCGGCGCGTTGGGACCCGAAGGGGCGCAGCAAGCGGACCACGCCCCATACGCCCACGGGGATGCAGGCGAAGACCAGGACCTTCTGGGTCAGGCCCATGGCCCCGATCAGCGCCGTGCCGACCAGGCCGGTCAACGCCAGTCCCGGGGTGGCGGGTGCGGTGGTGCCCACCCCGGACGGGTGCCATCCGGCCGCGAACTGCGAGAGGGTCTGTGACCAGCTGGGGAAGGGCACGAACTGTCCGACCGCCGGGAGCCTTCCCGTCAGGACGCCCCGACTGCCGATGAGCACGACGACGCCGGCAATCAACCAGGCGACGAGGCGCACCCGTCCGTTCACCCGCCCGCGAGCCGAGTCGACGGCACCGGCCACCGGCCGGGCTCCGTCCCCTTCGGACACGTCGCCCCGATCGTCACCGGGTGCGGTGGACGGATCGGGACCACCGTCGAGGGCCAGGGTCGTGGCCAGGTCGGCTGCGGCCAGCTCATCGGCATGGGCACCGTGGAAGCCGTGCTGGAAGACCCGGCGAAAGTAGGAGGAGAGCCGGGCGCTGCCCCCGAGCTGCAGGAGCCGGACCTCTTTGTCGCTCAGTCGACGATGGGCCCGTAACTCTTTGCGCTGGGCCCGAACGACCGGGAGTCGCCCGAGATTCCACCGCCAGGCCCGAACCACGGCCCGGGCCCGGGCCCGGTTGCCGGCCAGCTCGGCCACCACGATCTCGGCCAAGGCGAGCACCACGACCTGGGGAATCACCCGGACCAGGTGGAATCGTCCATAGCACTTGAAGACGGCCAGGAGTTCGTGGCGGCGCTGGAGCTCTTGGAGGGTCACCGGCGCCGAGGACGGGTCGACCCTCCGTGCCTTCCTGGCTCGCCTCCGCCCGTCGCTCACCGGCTCCTCGTCCTCAGGGCTCGGTCCCTGGCCGTCGTTCCCGTCCCCGTCCTCCTTCAGACCTCGATCGACGCCGGTCGCCGAGGGACCGGTAGCCGCGCCGACCAGTTCGGGTTCGACGGTCCGGGCCCCACCAGCCAGCTCCTCCAGATGCCGGACCCTCGCGTCGGGGGCCACGATGATGCGTGCCCCGACGACCTGGGCTCGCCAGGACAGATCGAGGTCCTCGCCCATGGCCACGATGGCCGGGTCGAATCCGCCCAACTCCTCGAAGAGGTCAGCTCTGATCAGGCTGACCCCGCCCGGGGCGACGAAGACGTCACGAACGGCATCGTGCTGGCCGTGGTCGATCTCGAAGGGTTGGACCCGGTCCACCACCGATCCGCCCTTGTCCGCGGTCATTCCCACGTGGACCAGGCGTTCAGGATCGCTCCAGCTGACCACTTTCGGCGTCACGATCCCGGCGTTAGAGCGGAACGCCTCTTCCACCATCAGGTGGACGGCGTCGGGGAACGGGGCCACATCGTCGTGGCAGATCAGGAAGTAGTCGGCTCCTTCCACCATGGAGCGGACCTCATTGACGGTGGCGCCGAACCCACGATTCTGCGGGAATCGGCGCACGTAGGCGGTCGGGAGGACGGCCGCCACCCTGGCGGTCAGGTCCTCCCGACTGCCGGAATCGAGGATCAGTACGGACAGCTCCGCATAGTCCTGTGAGGCGATCGAAGCCAGTGTCTCCTCGAACCACGGACCCGGATCGTGGGCGACGACGACAGCGACGACCGGCGGAGCCAGTGTGTCCATCAGGGGTCAGAGGCTATCGGGCCGGAGCCGGCAATTTGTGAATTACCTGGTCATTGGCCATGCGTCCCACCGGCGGTGAGGTGCTTGCAACTGTTTATCATTGCGTATACACTTGTATCCACAAAGACCGGTGACCACCCTGAGTGCCCCGAGCACCCGGTGAGCCGGCCGAGTCAGCAGGACACCACATCAACCGAAGGAGCAACCAATGCCCACCATCAAGAAGCCCGAAATCAAAATGCCCGAGTTCAAGATCCCCGAGATCAACACCGACGTCACCAAGGCGGCCAAGGACATCGCTGCGGTGGCCAAGGACGCCACCTACGTGGTCATCGGTGCCGGCGTGCTCGGCTTCCAGCAGGCCCAGGTCCAGCGCCAGGAGATCATGAAGCGTCTCGCCGAGCCGAAGGCCGGCTTCGAGGACCGGGTCACCGCGGCCCGTTCCGACCTCGGCGATGCCCTCCACACGGTGGAGGTCACCGTCGAAGGACTGATGGAGCGGTTCGAGGAGATCATCGAGCGCCTCGAGGAGGCCGTGGCACCGCTGGAGGACCGTCTCCCCACCCAGGCACGCGACTTGGCCAAGCAGGCCCACGTCCAGGCCAAAGAGGCTCGGAGCCAGATCCGCTCGAAGATCCCGAGTTCCGCCGCCTGAGCCGCACCCCTAGGGCTGGACAACACCGGCCGGACGAAAAACCGAAAAACGACCCGCTCCACGCGGGTCGTTTTTCGCGTCACTCGGCGTGTTCGCGCCAGTAGGCCAGCACGTCGGCCAGGGTCTGGTCGAGGGGCATGTCGGGCTTCCACCCGGTGGCGTCGACCAGACGGGACGGATCCCCGCGGAGCACGGGGACCTCGACGGGGCGCACCAGCGCCGGATCGGTCTCGAACTCGAGTGTCGTCCCCGCCAGGCTCAACAGACCGTCGGCGATCTCGCGGATGGAGACGTCCCGGCCGGAGCAGACGTTGTAGACCTCACCGGGCGTGCCCGTCTCGACGAGCAGTCGGTAGGCCCGGACCACATCGCGGACGTCGGTGAAGTCGCGGCGGGCCGACAGGTTGCCGACCGGGATGGTCGGAATCCCGCGGCGGTCGGCCTCGACGATCCTCTTGGCCAGGGCGGGCACGGCGAAGTTCGGCGTCTGACCAGGGCCGATGTGGTTGAAGGGCCGTACGGTGATGACGTGCTGACCGTGCCCCAAGTGGGCCTGGGCCACCAAGGCCTCGGCCGCCAGCTTGCTGGCCGCATAGGGCGTGAGGGGGGCGGTGGGTGAGCGCTCGTCCAACGGGAGCAGGTCGGGATCGGTGACGGCGCCGTAGACCTCGGCCGAGCTGGTGACCAGCACCCGGGGGTCGGTCCCGCACTGCCGGGCTGCGGCAAGGACCGCCGCGGTCCCCATGATGTTGACCTCCAGCACCTGGAGGGGCTCGTCCCACGACTGTCCCACGTGAGTCATGGCCGCGAGGTGGTAGACCGCATCAGGGGCCGCCGCCGACATGGCCTCCAGAAGGGCGGAGGGGTCGGTGATCTCCACCTCCCGATCGATGGCGACGACGTCGTCGCCGAGTTCGCGGAGATGGTCGGCCAGCCACGTGCCGACAAAGCCACGACCACCGGTGATGAGGGAGCGCACGACGGGTCACCCTACCGTCTCCCCACCCGGACCAGCGCCGGTGGCGGCACTGGTGCCCTCCTCGGGTCGAAGCCCGGCCTACCCTGCGCCGGTTCGGCTGGCGTGGCGGTACGCCTCCAGGTGGTGCTCGGCTGACCGCGCCCAGGTGTGTTCCGCGGCGATCACGAGGCCGCGGCTCCGACGGATGGCACGGGATTCGCCCACCCGGCCACTGACCAGCTCCGCCTCGAGGGCTTCGGCGAGCGTGTCCACCCGACCGGGCTCGACCAGGACGGCGGCCTCCCCCGCCACCTCCTCCATGGCCGTTCCCGAGGTGGTGACGAGGGGGACGCCGCACGCCAGAGCCTCGAGGGCCGGCAGCCCGAATCCCTCATAGAGCGCCGGATACACGGCCGCGGTCGCCGACCGGAGCAGCGCGGGCACCGTCTGGTCGGGGACGTACCCGGTACGCAGGATTCGATCGGTGAACCCCGATGCCGCGATCGCCTCCTCCACCGGTGCCACACCCCATCCGTCGCCTCCCGCCAGGACCAACAGGGCGTCGCTGTGTCCTCCCGCCATCCGGGCGAACGCCCGCACCAGGGTCGGGACGTCCTTGCGGGGCTCCAGCGTGCCCACGAACAACAGGTAGGGACGGCCGTCGGCCAGACGGGGATCCACCGCGGCGAGGGCGGCCCGGTCCGCCCCGGCGTACGGCTCATCGGGCCGGAACCGGGCCGTGTCGACCCCGTGGGACGCCACGAACACCTCGGCATCCACCCGGCAGAACCGGGCCAGCTCGTCGGCGGTCACCCGGCTCGGGCAGACCACCGCCGCCGCCATCCGGGCGGCCCGGGCGATGGCCCGCTTGAAGACCAGCACCTTCGAGCGCTCGTGCCACTGGGGCGTCACGAAGAAGCTGAGGTCGTGGACGGTCACCACCTTCGGCACCGAGGAGCGTTCCGGCATCGTGTAGTGGGGCCCGTGGTGCACCGAGACCCCCGAACGGGTCAGGAGGCCGGGAAGCAGGGTCTGCTCCCAGGCCAGCCGGAGTGGGCGTGACGTGGGGGCGGCGCTCACCAGAGCCGAGGGCGGCACCAGGTCCGACCACCGTCGCACGTCGTCCCTGCGGCCGAACAGGGTGAGGGCGACGTCACCGCGGGCGGTGAGGGCCGACGCCAGTTCCAGCGTGTAGTGGCCGGCGCCGACGGCTCGGGTCGGCACCGCCGACACGTCGAGCGACACCCGGAGCGCGGACGGCGAGTCAGCCACGGGCACTGTCCTTGGCCAGGCGGGCTTCACGCCAGACGGCCAGGTGCTGGCCGGCGATGACCGACCAGCGCAGCTCGTCGGTGCGCAGGCGACCACGATGAGAGAGCCGCTCCCGTTCGGTTTCGTTACCGGCCACGGCGAGCAGACCTCCGGCGATGGAGTCGACGTCGAGAGGATCGACCTCGAAGGCCGCCCCCGCCGTGCTCGGCAACGGGCTGGCCACCACGGGGGTGCCGAAGGCCATCGCCTCCACCGGGGGAAGGCCGAACCCCTCTTCTAAGGGAACGTAGGCCAGCAGCCGGGCCATGGCATAGAGGGCCGACAGCTCCGCCGGCGTCACCATCCCGGTGAGGACCACGCCGGTGTCCGGCTTCACCCGGGCCCCCCATCCGCTCGGCCCCACGAGCACGAGCGGCCATGGTTCGGGTAGCGAGGATCGCACGCGCTCGTAGGCGTCGACGAGACGCGGGAGGTTCTTGCGCGGCTCCAGGGTCCCCACGCTCAGGAGGAAGGGTCCGTCGACGCCCATGCGGGAGAGCAGCCTGGTCGCCGCATCGACGTCCGGGGTGGGCAGGTGGTCTGAGCCCATGGGGATCACATGGACCGACTCGGTCGGGGCGCCGGCCTCGATGAGATCGACCGCCACGACCTCGGCGGGGACGATGAACCGGTCGGACCGCTCGAGGGCCCGGCGGAGCGCTCCTTCGTGCCAGGCCCGGCCTCGGGCCGGATAGGCCTCGGGCACTCGGCGCCAGAGCAGGTCGTGGACCGTGGTCACGAGAGCCGCTCGCCCGGGCTCCAGTGTGGACAGCGAGGTGGCCTGAACCACGTCGAACCCCCGAGATCCCCGCAGGGCCCCCCGATCCCAGGCCCGGGTCAGCACGGGGCCGGGGAGCGGATAGGCCCGGACCGAGTGGCCGAGTTCGGACAGAGGGTCGGGCGCTCCGCGGGCCGAGGTTGACCGGCTGGCCACCACGGTGACCTCGGGTCGTTCGACAGGATCGAGGTCGTCGAGTCCCTGGATGAGGCCCCGGATGTAGGTGCCGATCCCGCCCGAAGCCTGGCGGCGCAGCTGCTCCGCCATCAGGAGCAGACGGAGCCGGCTCACGGTGCACTCCCGTTCGCCTCGGGACCCCTACCCCCTCGGTGGCCCGTCGGGCCGGCCGGACCGGTCCGGTATCCGCCCCTGGCGTCCCGGTAGAGACCGACCAGGCCGTCGGCACAGGCCGCCCAGGTGAAGGTGCGGCTCCGTTCGAGTCCCCGGCCCACCAACCCGTCGATCTCGGCGCCTCCTTGGAGTACCCGGTCGAGAGCGCCGGCCAGTCCGTCCCGGTCCCCCGTGTCCACGAGTAGAGCGCCGTCCCCGACGACCTCGGGGAGCGCACCGGCCGTCGTGGTCACCACGGGAACACCGACCGCCATGGCCTGGAGCGGGGGGAACCCAAACCCCTCGTAGCGGGACGGGTAGGCGAGGACAGCGGCGTGCCGCAGCGCAGCACCGAGGCCGGCATCATCCAGATAGCCGGTACGCACGATCCGTCTACGGAACGGCGATGCCTCGACCGCCCTCGTGAACCGTTCCGCGCCCCACCCGTCCTGGCCCACGACCATGAGGGCCACGTCGGGATGGGCCGAGGCAACGTCGTCGAACGCTGCCACCAACAAGGGGTAGTCCTTTCGTGGTTCGACCGTCCCGACAGCCAGAACGTAGCGGTGGCACCCTTCGGGCAGCCGCACGGGCGATGGTTGCGAGCCCGAGCCCCCGGGGACCGGTGGGACACCGTGATGGACGGCGCGGACCCGCTCAGGAGGAACTGAAAACGCCGCGCTCACCTGGTCGGCTACGAACTGGGAAGGCGTATGGACCCATGCCCCGTCGGCAACCGCCCGTCTGATGAGGTCGGGGAAGAGCAGGGTCGGCGGGTCACACAGCTCGGGGTAGAGCACGACGGTCAGGTCGTGCACGGTCACCACCCGGGCGGCGTTGCGGGTTGGGGGGACCACGAAGTTGGTCCCGTGCACCACGTCCTGTGGCCCGATGAACAGCTCAACCGGGGGCCACGCCGTCCGCGACCATGCTGCGTGCAACGGCCGGGCCGGCATGGCCCGGTGCGACCAGGAGACCCCCGAGGGCACGAGCGCGGCCAGTTGGTCACGGCGGCGCCAACTCACGGCGAACGCCGAGACCCGGACGGATCCGAGGTCGGCCAGTCCGGAGAGCGCCCCGACGCAGAAGGCGCCGACCCCGGTAGGGCGACCCAACAGTGGTGTGGCCTCGAAACCCACCGACAGGCGGTCCCCATCGGGGGTGGCAGATCGCTCCGGCGTCACCAATGGAGCCTTGCACATGAGGCCTCGAGGTCCCGGACAGCGCCACGTGACGCTGGGGCCTGCTCGGCCGGGGCCGCACAGCCTGCGGGTAGCCTGCCCCGATGACCACCTCGCATCCGGACCACACCGCCGGGACACCCCTCGATCACCGGGTGCCCGGGCCGATGCTCCCCACCAGGCCGCGCCGTCGATGATTGCGGCACTGGCAGGCGGGGTGGGTGCCGCCCGCCTCCTCCGGGGGATGGTGGAGGTGCTCCCAGCGTCGGAGATCACGGCCATCGTGAACACGGGTGACGACACGGTGCTCCACGGACTGCACATCTCGCCCGACCTCGACACCGTGATGTACACGCTGGCCGACGCCATCAACACCGAGACGGGTTGGGGCCTGGCCGGTGAGACCTGGCGGGTGATGGAGTCACTCGGCCGTCTGGGCGGCATCACCTGGTTCAACCTCGGTGACCAGGACCTCGCCACCCACTGCTATCGCACCCAACGGCTCAGCGAGGGGGCACGCCTCGGCGAGGTCACCGCCGAGCTGACCCGGTCCTTCGGTGTGCACATCCGCCTCGTGCCGGTCACCGACGATCCCCTGCGCACCCGGTTGCAGCTGGTCGACGGCCCCGAAGTCGGCTTCCAGGAGTATTTCGTCCGGCTGCGCCACGATGTGGCGGTCTCGGCGGTCAGGTTCGCCGGGGCCGACGAGGCGCGCCCCGGGCCCGGAGTGCTGGAGGCGCTCGATGCGGCCGAGTCGATCGTGGTGTGCCCGTCCAATCCGGTGGTATCCATCGGGCCCCTCCTGGCCGTACCCGGAGTGCTCGAACGGCTCACCGCCCTGCGGGAGCGCATTGTCGGAGTCTCCCCCATCATCGCCGGAGCCGCCCTCAAGGGGCCCGCCGACCGCCTCCTCCGAGAGATGGGATTCGAGTCCTCGGTAGTCGGGGTGGCCCGGTGGTACGCGCCGTGGATGGGCACCCTGGTCATCGACGAGGCTGACGCCGCGCTGGCCGGGGCCGTCGAGGCCGAGGGGGTTCGCTGCGTGGTTGCCCCAACGGTCATGTCCACCGTCGCCCACGCGGCAGCCCTCGCCCGGACGGTGCTCGATGCCGTCGGTTGAGGCACCGACCCCGGGGTCCGGGGGGGCTGTCGACGACGCTCCGCCAGGGACGGCCGGGCTGACCATCTTCCCGGTCATCGGGATGGGCGAGGTTCAGCCCGGCGACGACCTGGCCGAGCTCTTGGCCGACCTGCTCGTCACCGCCGGGGACCATCGACCGGTGGTGCCCGGCGGCCTGAGGCCAGACGATGTGCTGGTCGTCACCCAGAAGGTCGTCTCCAAGGCCGAGGGCCGTATCGTCAGCATCGACGCCGACGATCCCTCGGCCAAGGTGGCGCTGGTCGAATCGGAGTCGGTGCGCATCGTGCGGCGGCGGGGCGACCTCCTCATCACCGAGACGAGGCACGGCTTCATCTGTGCCAACGCCGGCGTCGACCTGTCCAACGTGGATGCAGGGACGGCAGCACTCCTCCCGGTCGATCCAGACCGCTCAGCCCGGCGGATCCGTGAGGTGCTCGAGCACCGGCACGGCGTTACCGTCGGGGTCATCATCTCGGACACCTTCGGCCGCACCTGGCGACGGGGGGTCACCGACGTCGCCATCGGCATCGCCGGAGTCGCCGGGGTTGTGGACCTGCGCGGTACCGCGGACGCCACCGGACGGGTCCTCGAGGCCACCGAGGTCTGTGTGGCCGACGAGCTGGCCGGCGCCGCCGAGCTGGTGATGGGCAAGGACAAGAACGTTCCCGCAGCCGTACTCCGGGGGGTCGATCCGCGCTGGATGCGACCGTCCTCGGTGGCCGCCGAGATCGTCCGTCCGCCCGACGAGGACCTGTTCCGCTAACCGACCCGGTCGTCGGCTGGGCTCAGCCGACGTCGAACAGGTCGACCACGAAGACCAGGGTCTCGTTCGGGCCGATCACGCCGCCGGCCCCCTGGGCCCCGTAGCCGAGATGCGGCGGGATGGTCAGGCGTCGTCGGCCACCCACCTTCATGCCGACCACGCCCTGGTCCCAACCCGAGATGACGTGCCCCGCACCAAGGGGGAAGGAGAAGAGCTCGCTGCGGCTCCACGATGAGTCGAACTCCTGGCCCGACGACCACGACACCCCGACGTAGTGGACATTGACGGGGAGACCCGCCACCGCCTCGGCCCCCTCACCGATCTCGATGTCCTCGATGAGCAGCTCCCCGGGGGGAGGGCCGTCGGGGATGGTGACAGTGGGCTTGGTATCGGATGCCATGGGTTGACCTTAGAGCACCCTCTGTCGAGCCTGGGCAACGCCGAGGGTTGCTGCCGGCATGCAGCCGCCAGTCCCGTGGGCCCACGCCGTGACCGTCAGCGGCCCCGCGAACCGCCTGCAGCGCCCCGCTTGGCCCCGACGGGTCCGCTGCGCCGCTGGTCATGCGATCCTCCGTTGTGGCCCCCGGCAGCTGCCGATCCCGGGCGGCCCCGTCGCTGGGAGGAGGCTCCTGTGCCGGGGGCACCGGGCTTGCCGTGTCGGGTCCGCTTCCCGGCTTTTCCCGGCTTGCCGGGCTTGCCTGGCTTGGCCTGGTTGCCGCGCGACTCCCATGACCCTGCCCCACTGCGGGCCGGCTTTGGGCCGGTCGCGGTGCGATCCGTGGGCGCGCCGGATGATCGCTCGCCGCCCTGGCTCGACCCGTTGTGGGGTTTGCCCCCCTCGGGCGATCGGCCGCTTCGGGCGCCCTCGGGACGAGGCTTCCACGGCTTGCCCTGGCGTCGGCCCTGGCCGGGCCGGCCGCCGCGGCTCGGACCCCTCCCGCCCTGACCGCCCGAGGCCGACGGCGATGCCGGTCGGTCCTGGACGGGACGGCGCTTGGGGGGATCGCCGATCACCGCTTTGATACTGGACATATCGGGTGCGGTGGTCCCCATGGGCACATCGAGGTGGCGCTGGAGGCTCTTGACCACGGCCGCCTTGTCGGGGGTGACGAAACTGACCACGACGCCAGTGGCACCGGCCCGGGCGGTACGACCCGAGCGGTGCACATAGTCCTTGGCGTCAGCGGGCGGATCGAAGTGGACGACTGCGTTTACGCCGTCCACATGGATCCCCCGGGCGGCCACGTCCGTGGCCACCAGCGTGTCGACGGCACCACGCACGAAGAGGTCGAGGGCCTTCTCGCGCTGCTTCTGGCTGCGGTCACCGTGGATGGCCGCGGCCCGCACACCCCGCTGCTCGAGCTGCCTGGCGATCCGGTCGGTGCCGTGCTTGGTGCGGCTGAAGACGATGGTGGGACCGGCGGCGGCAATGACATCGGCGGTCAGGTCGACGCGGTCACCCGAGGACACCTTCCAAAAGAGATGGACGGCGGCGTTGATGTCGTCCTCGTCGACCTCGAGCTCGTGGCGGGCCGGGTCGTGCTGGTAACGGCGGACGAGGACGTCGATATCACCGTCGAGCGTGGCGGAAAAGAGCAGGGTCTGACGGTCGGACGGCGTGAGGTCGAGCAGTCGCTTGACGTCGGGTAGGAAGCCCATGTCGGCCATGCGGTCGGCCTCGTCGATGACCACGATCTCGACGGCGTCGAGCTTGATGCTCCCCCGCTCGATGAGGTCGCCGAGGCGGCCCGGACAGGCCACGGCCACGTCCACGCCGCGGGACAGGGCCTTGAGCTGGGGGCCGTAGCCGACGCCCCCGTAGAACGAGTCCACCCGGAGGCCCCGGGGTGTGGCCAGCAGCTGGAGCTCCGCTGCCACCTGCGCGGCCAGCTCCCGTGTCGGGGTGAGCACGAGGACCCGAGGGTGCTTGGGCCGCGACGGCCGACCCGACAGTCGAGCCACGGCCCCGATACCGAAGGCCAGGGTCTTGCCCGACCCCGTCGGGGCCTTGCCACAGACATCCCGACCGGCCAGGGCATCAGGCAGGGTCATGGCCTGGATGGGGAACGGCTCGGTGATGGACTTTCGATCGAGGGCCGCGACGATGTCGACGGGTACGCCGAGGGAGGCGAAGGAAGGCTGCAAGGGGGGCATGAGGTACTTTCGGTGCACAGGGAGGGACGCCGGAATGCGTCTCGGGGGATGGCCTGCCGCCAACTCCGCGCACCAGGACCCTCACAGACTACCGCCTCGGCGGGCTCATTCCTGCACAGGGCCCCAAAGAAGGGGTCCGGAACGACTCAGACGGTGCTGGTGTCGTCCCCGTCGGTGGCCCCTTCGGCCTCGCGGGCGAGGCGTCGGCGCACGAAGTCCAGGACCGCCGCCGTGCCGGTGCCGAGCGTCGTCCACGACTTCCAGCCCAGTTGGATCCCGGCCCGGCTGGGATCGAGTGCGCTCCGCTGCAGTTCGCCGGGACGAAGGGGCTTGAACTCGGGAGCGGCCTCGACGCCGGCCTGGACGGCCATCTCGGCCAGCAGCTCGTTCACCGATGTCTCCCGGCCGGTGCCGATGTTGCAGAGGAGCCCGCCGCCTTTGGAGGCACCCCGCACGAAGGCATCGACGACATCGTCGACATAGACGAAGTCGCGGGTCTGCTCCCCGTCGCCGAAGATCGTGATCGGCTGGCCGGTGACCAGGCGCTCGGCAAAGATGGCCACCACCCCGGCCTCGCCGTGGGGATCCTGTCGGGGCCCGTACACGTTGGCGAGGGCCATGGCGGCGAACTCGAGCGAGTGCAGTTCGCGGTAGGCCACCAGATAGTCGATCGCCGCCTTCTTCGACACCCCGTAGGGCGACAGTGGACGTTGCGGTAGGGACTCTTTCAGCGGGAGTTCCGACATGGCCGGCTCGCCGTAGAGCGTGCCCCCGCTGGCGGCGAACACCACCCGTTCGGACCGGGCAGCCCGAGCACCCTCGAGGACCCGGAGGGTTCCGAGGACGTTGACATCGGCGTCGAACACCGGGTCGGTTACCGATACCCGCACGTCGGCCTGAGCGGCCAGATGGAACACCACTTCGGGTCGGCGCCGAGCCAAGAGGTCGACCACCTCGGCCGAGCGGACGTCCATCTGGTGCACGGTGAGCTGATGCCCGGCCGAGGCCCTGGCGTCCGCCAGGTTGGCCAACGAGCCCGTGGAGAGATCATCCAGGACATCGACCGTGTGCCCTTCGGCCAGTAGCCGGTCCACCAGCGTGGATCCGATGAACCCCGCACCGCCCGTCACCAACATCCGCATGGTCAGACTCCTGAGGGAACTCGTTCGCCGTCGATGACCGTGCCCGAGGCGGTCACCGCGCCGGCGCCGATCACCGACAGGGCGTGAATGACACAGCGTTGGCCCACGATGGCCCCCGGCCCGATCACCGAGCCCTCCACCGTCGCCTTGGATGCCACCCGTGCTCCGGGGAGCAGCACGCTCCCGGTCACGACCGCACCCTCTTCGACCACGGCCCCTGCTCCGATGACCGACTCCTCGATGGCTGCACCCGCAGCCACCGATGCTCCGGTGCCGAACAGTGACCGGACCACGGAGTCGGACCGCACGTCGGCCTCCCCGATTCTCCAGGTACCCGGGCCGATGGCCGGGTCCAACACTGCACCAGGAGCCGGCGGCGACGACCGCCGACCGAGCAGCAGGTCCCGGTGGGCCCGCAGGTAGGCGTCCGGGGTCCCGGTATCCAGCCAGTAGGCCTCCGATCCGAGGGCGAACAAGGTGCCTGCCTCGACCAACGCCGGAAAGGTCTCGCGCTCGATGGAGACCCGACGACCATCGGGGATCCGATCCAGCACCGAGGGTTCGAACACGTAGGTGCCGGCGTTGATGAAGTTGGTGGGCGCCTCGTCCCGGGGAGGCTTCTCGATGAACGCCTCGACCCGTCCGGCACTGTCGGTGGGCACCACGCCGAACGCACTCGGGTCCTCGACCGGAGTCAGGCTGATGGTCCCTTCCGCTCCCGCGTCGCGGTGGAAGGCGACCAGGGCCGAGATGTCGGCGTCGGTGAGGACGTCCCCGTTGACCACGACGAAGGTCTCGTCGATCCCCGCATGACCGGCGGCGAAGCGGATGGCCCCGGCCGTATCGAGCGGCGTCGGTTCCACGGCGTAGGTGAGCCGCACGCCGGCGATCGTGCCGCTCGGATAGGCGTTGATGAACGCATCAGGTCGGTAGCCGAGCGAGAGCACGGCGTCGTCGATGCCGTGATCGGCCAAGTGTCCGATGACCCGTTCGATCATGGTCTGCTCCACGATGGGGAGCATCTGTTTGGGCGTGGTCAGGGTGAGGGGGCGGAGCCGGGTGCCCTCCCCTCCCACCAGGACGACAGCTCTCACTTGGATTTCCCGGTGGTGGTCGTGGTGGGTGCCGTTGTCGACGTTACCGGTGCCGTGGTCGAGGTGACCGGTGCTGTGGTCGCCGTCGTGGGCAGCGTCGTGGTGGTGGTGGTTCCCGACAGTGCCTGGATCAGGGCGGTGATGGCCGAGGCGGGAGGCTTCGGGATCGTGGCGGTGGCCGGCACGAAGGCCATGGTGATCAGCTGACCGTTTTTGAACAGGAGGTCCTCGGGGGCCCCGCTCGTCTCGCTGCCTGACTTGGCGTTGAAGTTGGGCCAGCTGTCCACGATGACCACCCCGGGCTTTCCGGCATCCGGGGTGCCCTTCGGGCACACGTCGCCGTTGGTCCAGAGCTGTTTGCCCGGGTACTGAAGGGTCGACGAGCTCAACTCGAGCCCCTTGTACCCCGAGACGAACTTGCCCAGGGTGGCGTTGCTTCCGGACTCGGAGCTGTTCTTCGGCTGGATGGTCAACACGCCGTTCCCGTTGGCGGTGAAGCCCACCTTGTTGCCGTTGGTACTGGCCGGGAGGGCAGCCTGCACGGTGCCGCAGATGTCGATACCGAGCGCGGCGAACCACTGCTGACTGGTAGTCGGCGGTCCGGCCGACGACGTCGTCTGATGGGTCCGCTGATAGCGGCTGAACCCGATCAGCACCAGGCCCACGATGACGATGATGGCCAGGCTGGCGTACCAGTTGACCGGCATCTGCCCGCGGTAGGTACGTCCCCCACCGGTGGTGGCGGCACGCTCTACCCATTTACCGGTCGAGTTGCCCTTCGAGTTGCTCGCCATGATCGGAGGACACCCTACAGCCTGCGGTCCGGCATTCCGGACGGGCCGCTCACCGCCCGGTGATACGGGCCAGGGAGGCCAGGGCCGCCCTCAACCCGATTCCGAGGGCCACCAGGGGCAGGGCGGCCCGACGCCAACCCCGGGAGGAGCGGATGGCAAAGCGCAGGAGCGAGCGGTGATGCTCGAGGATCATGCGGTAGGGGTGGTGATCGGTCGAAACACCCTGGCGGTGGGTCACCTCCGCCTCGGGCACGTAGGCGACCGACCACCGGTGTTCACCCATCCGCCAGCAGAGGTCCACGTCCTCTAGGTACATGAAGTAGGCCTCGTCGAACCCTCCTACTTCTTCGAAGGCCGGGCGCCGGACCAAAAAACACGCCCCCGAGACCCAATCGACCTCGATTGGGTCTCCGGTGGCCTGATCGAGCTCGCTCCGTTGGTACGACTTCGTGAAGCGGTTGTCGGGAGCGAAGATCCCGAGGAGCGCGTGGCCACCGGCGTCGACCAGGGAGGGAAAATGGCGGGCCGAGGGGTAGCGGTCGCCCGAGGAGGTGCGGATCAGCGGTCCGACAAGAGCCCATCTCGGGTGGTGGTCCAGTGCGTCGGTCAACGAAGCGAGGGTCCCCGGACGCACCTCGAGATCGGGGTTGCTCACCACGATCAGGGGTGCAGTCGTGGCCGCCACCCCGCGATTGGCGGCCGCCCCGTAGCCCAGGTTCCTGCCGGGAGTCACGACCTCGAGGTCGGGGAAGCGGGCCGTGGCCCGGGCGACCGAGCCGTCCCGGGATCCGTTGTCCACGACCACCACCTCGCCCGCTCCGTCGGCCATCCACCCTTCGATGCAGTGGAGCAGTGCGACACCGGACTCGTAGTTCACGATGACCACAGTGACTCCAAGCTCAGAGCGCGTGGCCGCCGATCCGCCTTTTGCTACCGCGACCCCCTCCGCCTGGCCGGCGCGGCCGGACCGATCGGTGGCGGGTGGCGTCACCGATCCAGCCGAGTGAACCGGTACTTGACGAGCGCACGGAGGGCCCCGAAGCCGTCCCGCCAGGTGATCTTCTTCCCCTCGTCGGGCTCGCGACCGGCATAGGAGATGGGTACTTCGTAGATCCGGTACCCGCGGCGGAGGACCTTGGCGGTGATCTCGGGTTCGAAGTCGAACCGGTCCGACTCGATGGTGATCCCCTCGAGCACCCTGCGGTCGAACATCTTGTAGCAGGTCTCCATGTCCGAGAGCGTCGAGGAGTACAGCACGTTGGTGACGAGGGAGAGGAACCGGTTGCCGATCCAGTGGAGTGGCAGCATGTTCTTGCGTTCGCCGGTGAACCGGCTGCCGTAGACGACCTGGG
The DNA here is from genome assembly GCA_963817985.1 of uncultured Acidimicrobiaceae bacterium. Lineage (GTDB taxonomy): Bacteria > Actinomycetota > Acidimicrobiia > Acidimicrobiales > RAAP-2 > Bog-756. The sequence continues at coordinate 177,505 of CAWFQI010000007.1, forward strand.
CCTTGCGCCGCAGGATTGGCTCGAGCAGTCGACCCCAGTCGTTGGGGTCGTACTCGAGGTCGGCATCCTGGACCAGCACCAGGTCGCCTTTGACCGCCTCCATGCCCGTACGGATGGCCGCACCCTTCCCCTTGTTGGCCGCATGGTTGATCACCCGGACGGTGGAGTCACCCAGGGCAGCCAGCACCTTGTCCGTACCGTCCGACGAGCCGTCGTCCACCACGATCACTTCGACATCGACCGGCAGTTTGACCGCCCGGATCCGACGGATGACCTCGGCCACCGTCGTCCGCTCATTGAAGACGGGCACGATCACCGAGAGCAGCGTGAACCAGTGGTCATCTACTGGGGATCCCGCGAGGTCCCCGATGTCGAAGTCATCGCTCATGGGAGTGTCCGTACCATCTCGTCCGCTGCCGTCGTCGGCAATTCGGGGCAGGCTACCTCAGACCCTCTCATCGCGACCGCTCCGTGATCCGTCGGCAGGGGACTTCGTCGTGACGACGACCCCGGCTTCGCCGGCCACGGCCTCCGCCGTCCGGGCCAGGCCCTCACGGAGTCCCGTGGTCGGCTCCCAGCCGAGGGCGGTCCTGGCCAAGGTGATGTCCGGGCGCCGGCGGGTCGGGTCGTCCACGGGCAGCGGGAGGTGGACCACCTCCGAGGAGGACCCGAGGAGCTCGACAACGGTGTGGGCCAGCTCGAGGACCGTGTACTCATCGGGGTTGCCGATGTTGACCGGGCCGGTGAGGTCGGAGTCGAACAGGGCGATGAGCCCCCGGACCTCGTCGTCCACGTAGCAGAGGCTCCGGGTCTGGCTGCCGTCGCCGTAGACGGTCAGGGGCTCGCCGTTGAGGGCCTGGACGAGGAAGTTCGAGACCACCCGGCCGTCATCGGGCCGGAGCCGGGGCCCGTAGGTGTTGAAGATCCTGACGATGCCCACATTGGTGCCGAGCGTCCGGTGGTACCCCATGGTCAGCGCCTCGGCGAACCGCTTGGCCTCGTCGTAGACGCTTCGGGGTCCGACCGAGTTCACGTTGCCCCAGTAGGACTCGGTCTGGGGGTGGACGTCGGGGTCGCCGTACACCTCGCTGGTCGACGCCAGCAGGTAGCGGACGCCGTGGCGGTGGGCGAGCTCCAGACCGTGCCGGGTGCCCTCGCTCCCGACGGCCAGGGTCTCCAAGGGCAGGGCCAGGTAGTCAGGAGGAGATGCCGGGCTGGCCAGGTTGAACACCCCGTCCACCGGTCCGTCCACCGGCACCTCCTGGGCGATGTCGGCGCGGACCAGTGTGAAGTCCGGTCGATCCTCCAGATGGGCGACGTTGGCGAGACGGCCGGTCGAGAAGTTGTCGACGCAGACCACCTCGTCGCCACGGGCCAGCAGCTGGTCACAGAGATGTGACCCGAGGAACCCACCGCCCCCGAGCACCACCAATCGTTGCGTCAACGTGGCCTCGTCACTGCGTCACGGCGGACGCGTCCGGTAGTCACGGCGAGCTACCGACGGCCGATTCCGGTGTACTCGAACCCGATCCGACGCAGTTGGGCGGGATCCAGCAGATTGCGGGCATCGACGACGACTGCTGAGGCCATGGCGTCGCGGACCTTGGTGAAGTCGAGCCAGCGGAACTCGTCCCATTCGGTGAGGACGACGACCGCCTGGGCGTCCCGGCAGGCCGAATAGGCGTCGGGGAAGGCCCGGACCACAGGATCAGCACCACGTCCGGCCCCTCCGGGCCGGTCGGCCGTGGGCCGGCCCATCAGGCCTTCGACGGCCGTCGACTGCTGGCCCAAGGGGACCTCGACCGTCGGATCGAAGGCCTGGACGATGGCACCCTCTTCGACCAGACGCACGGCCACTTCGACGGCAGGCGAGTTGCGCAAGTCGTCGGTTCCCGCTTTGAAGGTGAGACCCCACACCGTGATGACCGCTCCCTCGAGGCGGTCCCCCACGGCAGCTCGGACTTTGTTGACCACACGCTCGAACTGCTCGTCGTTGGTGGCGATGGCCCCCTTCAGGAAGGAGAAGTCGTATCCGGCCTGTTCGGCGATGTGCACCAGTGCCCGAGTGTCCTTCGGCAGACAGCTCCCACCCCATCCCGGTCCCGGACGGAGGTACTCAAAGCCGATTCGCTTGTCATAGCCCAGACCCAAGATGACATCCCGGACATCGGCACCCACCGCCTCGCACAGTCCGGCCACCGCGTTCACGAAGCTCAGTTTGGTGGCCAGGAAGGCGTTGGAGGCGTATTTGATCGTCTCGGCCGTGGCCGCGTCAGTGATCAGCAGTGGGGCGTGGGTCCCCGAGAACAGGTTGCCCACCCGGGCCGCCGCCGCTTGGTCGTCTGCGCCGACCACGATGCGCTCGGGATGGAGGCTGTCGGGAACCGCGGTTCCCTCCCGCAGAAATTCGGGGTTGGACACCACGGCAACGTCGGATCGACCGAGCACCCGCTCGACCACCAGTGTCGAGCCGACGGGTACCGTCGATTTGTTCACGATGACGGTTCCCGGCGAGAGGAGTGGGCCGATCTCCTTCGCCACCGCCTCGACGTAGGAGAGGTCGGCTGAGCCGTCGTCGCCCTGCGGCGTGGGCACGCAAAGGAATACGAACTCGGCCCCCTCGACGGCAGCCGAGGCGCCAACGACGAAGTGGAGCCTCCCCGCCGCTTGGCCCTCGCGGACCAGTTCCTCCAGGTGCTCCTCGACGATCGGGACCTGGCCCCGCTCAAGCATGGCCACCTTGGCGGGATCGTTGTCACCACAGGTGACCCGGTGACCCAGGTGGGCCAGCGTCGCCGCCGTCGGAAGACCGACATAGCCCACGCCGATGACAGCGATGGTGTGACCGTTGGCCGGCGACAGTGCCCCGGCGCCACCTCGACCCGGCTGGGTGCCGATCCACGTCTGGCTCTCGGCCGGGGTGGACTTGGCCCCGGACGTGGGGCTGGAGCCGCCGAACACTCCGGAGATCAATGACAGCACGGGCTCATTCCTGACTTCACTGGGCAAGTTCTCGTGGACCAAGGGTCCTCCTCCATGTCGGCTCATTTGCCCACGTTCTGAAGTCGTTGCCGCCCGGGTCAGCGTGTCCTGGGAAGGGAGAACTCCGTGTAGTCAGTCCGACGGCAGGGCCGCCACCAGGCGTTTGAGGGCGTCGGTCCATTCCGGCAGCAACGGAACCCCCGACAGCCGCAAGCCCGCGTTGTCGAGCCTGGAGTTGGCCGGGCGTGGGGCGGGGCGGGGCGGGTCGAGGTCAGCAGTCCCGATGGGCTCGACCCTTCGGGGATCGAGTCCAGCCGCTTCGAGCACGGCCCGGGCGAAGCCGAACCACGTGGTCTCCCCTTGATTGGTCACATGGAAGGTGCCCGGTCGGCGGTCGAGGGCCAGACGAACCAGGGCGGCGGCCAGATCGGAGGTGAACGTCGGGCAGCCGTGCTGGTCGTCCACGAAGCGGAGGGTGCTCTCGGGATCGGAGCGGCCCAACCGGAGCACGGTCTTGACCATGTTGGCGCCGTGCGCCCCGCTGACCCACGCCGTCCGCACGATGGTCGCCGAAGGCCCGGCCACGGCATGGACCTCGGTCTCGCCGCCCAACTTGCTACGCCCGTAGACCGAGCGGGGGTTGGGTTGATCCCACTCTACGTACGGTCGGTCGAGCGTCCCGTCGAAGACGTAGTCCGTCGACACGTAGACGAGATGGGCACCGGATACGGCGGCGGCCTCGGCGATGTTGCGGGAGCCGAGGGCGTTGACCGAGTACGCGGTGTCCGGCTCCGACTCGCAGGCGTCGACGGCCGTATAGGCCCCGCCGTGCAGCACGATGTCCGGCCGGAAGGAGTCGGCCGTGGCCAAGACCGCGCCCCGGTCGACGACGTCCAGGGTGTCGATATCTGTGGAGAGCACGTCGAAGGTCCCCTCCGCCACAGCGGGGAGGATGGCAAGGCCCTCGGGGGCGCCCCCGTCGGGGACGCCTCCGGCCAGAACCCGGCTGAGGTCCTGACCTAACTGGCCGTTACCTCCGGTAAGCAGAACCCGAAGCGGGCGGTTCACGACCTGGTGGACTGTCCCGGGGACACCTCGGTCCGCCACGCCCCTTCGACCACGGGGGCCCGGTCTCGCAACGGCTCCCACCAACTCCGGTTAGCCGTGTACCAGGCCACCGTGTCGGCCAGGCCCTGATCGAAGGGCACTGTCGGCTCCCAGCCCAGACCCTTACGGATCTTGGTGGAGTCGAGGAGATACCTCCGGTCGTGGCTCGGACGATCCGGAACGATCTCCTTCAGACTCCTCGGCTTGCCGGTGGCATCCAAGATGGCGTCGGCGATCTCCTCGATGCTGGCCTCGATGCCGCTGCCCACGTTGTAGGTCTCCCCCACCGTCCCGTGTTGCAGCACCAACTCGATGGCACGGCAGTGGTCGTCGACATGGAGCCACTCGCGTCGGTTCTGCGTGGAGGCGTACAGCGGCAGGGGCTGGTCGTCGAGGGCCCGTGCGGTGAACAGCGGAATGACCTTTTCGGGGAACTGGTAGGGCCCGTAGTTGTTGCAGCAGTTGGTGATGGTGGCCGGCAGGGCGAAGGTCTCCACGTAGGCCCGCACGGCGTGGTCGGCACCGGCCTTGGAGGCGTTGTAAGGGGTGCGGGGACGGTAGGGGGTCTCTTCGGTGAAGACCTCGTCGGAATCGAGGGGGAGATCGCCATAGACCTCACAGGTCGAGATGTGGTGGAAACGGCTCACACCATGCCGTCGGGCCGCCTCGGCCAGCGTCTGGGTGCCCAGCACGTTGGTCCGGAAGAACCGGGACGGGTCGAGGATGGCCAGGCTGTTGTGCGATTCGGCGGCAAAGTTCACGATGACGTCGATTTCGTGCTCGGCCAGGGTCTTGGCCACTGTTTCGAGGTCACCGATGTCCCCTTGCACAAAGACGATGCGGTCCTCAACGTCGACAAGATTGGGACGGTTGCCCGCATAGGTGAGCACGTCGTAGGCCACGACCACATCGTCGGGATGGTGCTGGACCCAGTAACGCACAAAGTTCGATCCAATGAAGCCGGCTCCACCGGTCACAAGTAGTCGCATGATCGGCTAATGCTACTCGTGGGTGAGCCCACACCCGAGTTGCCTAACGGCCGACCACGCTCGGGGAGCCACCGGACACCGACGGTCCTCTACGTGGCCAATCGATACCGGCATCCTCATCCCGAGGGTCGAACGTGGACCACGTCCCCGGCCACCACCGTCCGTAGCCCCTCGTCGGTCCGGACGACCAGGTGTCCCTCGCGAGTGACATCCACGGCCTGTCCCACGAACGTCGACTCAGCCAACTCGACACGAACCACCGCGCCGAGCGTGACACAGCGGTCGCGCAGCTCGTCGGCCTGTTGGGATCGACCCGATGGCGTCCCCAGGGCGTCTACGCGAGGCTCCAGAGCGCTGAGCAGGGACGATAGGACGTCGGTGGGGTCGACCGGACCGCCAGCCAGCTCTCGCAGGGACGTGGCCACCCCCACCAACTCCTCGGGCAGGTCACTGTCGGTGGCCGGCCAGTTCACGTTCACGCCAATCCCCACCACGATGGCGGGGTTCATCGCCGCGGCCGGCCCAGTTGGGCCCGTGAGATCTCCCTCGGCCAAGACCCCGGCCACCTTGCGGCCATCGGAGGCCAACAGGTCGTTCGGCCACTTGACTCCGAGGCGCAGGTCGGTGAGTTCCTCGGCGGCTTGGGCTGCACTCAGGGCCACGGCGGCGGTGGCCAGATGGCGCTGGTCGGCGGGCAGGTCGGGGCGGAGCAGGATCGACACCAACAGGTTGTCCCCGGCGGGAGCCTCCCAACGGCGGCCCAGTCGTCCCCGGCCGGCTGTCTGGTGCCCCGCCACCGCCACCACGCCCTCGGGAGCCCCGGCCCGTGCTTCCTCTAAGAGGTACCGGTTGGTCGAATCAATGGCGTCGAAACGGCGGATGTCGGTGAACCTCGGCCCCGGCATGGCACACACCCTACGGGCCGTGACAGTGTTAGAGCGCCTCGGGACGGTCGACGCCGTCCCATACCCGTTCGATTCGAAAGGCGCAGCGTGCTGAAGAAGGTTCTCATCGCCAACCGGGGGGAGATCGCGGTTCGGGTCATCCGGACCTGCCGCGAGCTAGGAGTAGCCACCGTGGCCGTCTACTCGGAGCTCGACCGTGACGCGCTCCACGTCCGACTGGCCGACGAGGCCTACGCCCTCGGTGGCCAGACAGCCGCCGAGAGCTACCTGAACACCGAAGCCATCGTGGACATCGTGGAGCGGAGCGGGGCGGACGCCGTGCACCCGGGCTATGGGTTCTTCTCGGAGAACACCGACTTCGCCCGGGCCATCACCGAGCGCGGGGTTACCTTCATCGGCCCCCCGCCGGAGGCCATCGAGGTGATGGGCGACAAGATCAGCTCACGACATGCCGCCGAGGCCGCCGGTGTATCGGGCGTGCCGGGTCGTTCCGAGGTCCTCCAGTCACCCGACGAGGTGACGGCCTTTGGCAACGAGTTCGGCTGGCCGGTCGCCATCAAGGCGGCCTACGGCGGTGGTGGCCGGGGCATGAAGGTGGTGGACGGGCCCGACGAGGCCGCCGATGCCCTCGAGTCGGCCATGCGGGAGTCCAAGGCCTACTTCGGTCGGGACGAGTGCTACGTGGAGCGGTACCTGGCCTGGCCCCGACATGTCGAGATGCAGATCATCGCCGACACCCATGGAACCACGCTGTGGCTGGGTGAGCGCGACTGCTCGGCCCAGCGCCGCCACCAGAAGCTGGTGGAGGAGAGCCCGGCACCCAACTTCCCCGACGACGTGCGTCGAGCCATGGGCGAAGCCTCGGTAAAGGTGGCCGAGGCCTGTGGCTACGTGAATGCGGGAACCGTCGAGTTCCTCTACCAGGACGGGGAGTTCTTCTTCTTGGAGATGAACACCCGCCTGCAGGTGGAGCACCCGGTTACCGAGCTGGTCACCGGCCTCGACCTGGTCGAGTGGCAGTTGCGGGTGGCGTCGGGTGAGCCGCTCGGGTTCACCCAGGACGACGTCCGACGCGACGGGCACGCCATTGAAGTCCGGATCAACGCCGAGGATCCGACCGGGGGGGCCTTCACACCCTCGCCGGGAACCATCACGAAGCTGGTCGCTCCGGGCGGGCCGGGCGTGCGCCTCGACGCCGGCTACGAGTCCGGCGACACCATCAGCCAGTTCTACGACAACCTGGTGGCCAAGCTGGTCGTCTGGGGCCACGATCGTGAGGCGGCCCGCCGACGCATGCTCCGGGCCATCGACGAGATCGTGGTCGACGGCGTGGCCACCACGCTGCCCGCCGACGTGGCCATCTTGTCCCACCCGGACTTCGTGTCGGGACAGCACTCCACCAACTGGGTCGAGCAGAGCCTCGATCTGAGCGGCGTCGTGGCGGCTTCGGCTGAACCCCCGGCGGTGGTTCCGGCCGAGGGCGACGAGGCGGTTCCCCGGGTACTCAGGGACGTGACCGCCGAAGTCGACGGACGCCGGTACCAGGTCAAGTTGTGGGTCCCCGACCTTGGTGACGCAGTGATCGCCACCGGTGCCGGGGCCGCTCGCGGGGCCGGTCCCAAGCGACCCAAGGCTGCAGGCGGCGGTGCGGCGGGGTCAGGTACCGTCGCCGTTCCAATGCAGGGCACCATCGTGCGGGTCATGGTGGCCGTGGGTGACACCGTAGAGATCGGCCAGACGGTGTGTGTGCTCGAGGCCATGAAGATGGAGAACAACGTCAATGCCGAGAAGGCGGGAACGGTGAAAGAGGTGCGGGTGGCCGCGGGCGAGTCCGTCGGACCCGGCGACGTCATCGCCGTCATCGACTAGTCGAGCGGTCGCAGCCAACGGGCACAGTCAACGAGCACGATCCGCCCAGCGAAAGGGTCACCGATGCCAGAGCCCACGAAGGAGAAGGGTGCCGCCCAGCTCGCCATCGAGGGGCGTCTGGACGGCTTGGTCCGGCTGAGCCACGACATCCATGATCACCCTGAGACGGCCTTCGAAGAGGAGCGGGCGGCGGCCTGGACGGCCGAGCAGCTGAGTGACGGCGGCTTTGCGGTAAGCGCCGGAACCTCGGGAATGGCCACGGCGTTCACGGCCGAGATCGGGACCGGGCCGTTGGTGGTGGCCCTCTGTGCCGAGTACGACGCCCTACCCGGTGTGGGGCACGCCTGCGGCCACAACATCATCGCCGCCGCGGCGGTCGGTGCCGGCCTCGGTCTGGCCGGGCTGGCCGACGACCTCGGGTTGACGGTGCGGGTCCTCGGCACCCCGGCCGAGGAGGGTGGCGGCGGCAAGATCACCATGCTGGAGGACGGCGTCTTTGCTGACGTGCACGCCGCCTTGATGATTCACCCATGGCCCACCGATCGCCTCCAGGGGACGTGCCTCGCCGTCTCCCACTTCGACATGGTCTTCCACGGAAAGACCGCCCACGCTTCGGCAGCTCCCTGGGAGGGGGCGAATGCCGGCGACGCCATGACCGTTAGTCAGGTCGCCCTCGGTCTTCTGCGCCAGCAGTTCCGCCCCGGAGACCAGATTCATGGGATCGTGACCGATGGCGGACAGGCGGCCAACGTGATCCCGGACTCGGTGAGCGGCCGGTTCATGTGTCGTTCCACTTCGCTGGAAGGCCTCGAGGTACTGGAGCCCCGTGTCATGGCCTGCTTCCACGCCGGCGCCCTGGCCACCGGGACGACCGTCGAACGTCGCGAGCTCTCTCCGGTGTACTCCCACATGGAGAGTGATCTAGCCCTGCTCGACTTGTATCGGGCCAACGCCGAGGAACTGGGGCGCACCTTCACCCTCGACGACAACCTCGCTCCACGTCCCACCTTCTCCACCGACATGGCCAATGTGTCTCTGGCCGTGCCGACGATCCATCCCTTGGTAGGCATCGATGCCGGCGGGTCGGTCAATCACCAGCCCGAGTTCGCCGCCGCCTGCGTCACGGCCTCCGCCGATCGCGCCGTCCTGGACGGTTCGCTGTCCATGGCCTGGACGGTCATCGACGCGGCACGCTCGGACGACACCCGGGAGCGCCTGGTGGCCGGTCGGTCCGGCTGATCCGGTCGGCCAACCCCGCCCGCTCCGATGACACCAAATCTCCGACCCACCTATCCCCTCCGGACCGACCGCCTGTCGCTCAGACCGTGGCGACTAGAGGAGCTGGATCGCTACCACTCCCTCCGGGGGGACCCTGACGTCGCCCGGTTCCTCTACGACGAGGCGCTCACCCGGACAGAGGCGGCCGAGAAGTTGGCCGGTCTGCAGACCGAGATCACCGAGGCGGGGAGGTGGATCAACCTGGCCGTCGAGGTCACCGCTTCGGGTGAGGTGGTCGGCGATGTGGGACTGTGCTGGCGGAGCGACGAGCACCGCCAGGCAGAGATCGGCTACGTCTTCCACCCAGATTCCCGTGGTCACGGCTACGCCACCGAGGCGGCCAGGGCCATCGTAGACCTGGCGTTCACCGCCCTCGGTGCGCACCGTGTCGCCGGGCACTTGGACAGCCGCAACCGGGCCTCGGCAGCCCTGCTGGAGCGACTGGGGATGAGGAGAGAGGCCCACCTCGTTCAGAACGAGTGGGTCAAGGGCGAGTGGACCGACGAGGACATCTACGCCGTGTTGGCCAGCGAATGGCACCCTGGCCACTCAGATTGATCGCCGCAGCGGGTTGCGATCGTTCCCGTCCAGTCTCGGCCGGCGCGGCCCATGGTGGAGCGGAAAGGCAAAAATAGGTGGGGGTCCTGCGCATCATTCGCCACGGCTGGTCGGCTCAGCCGTTCGGGTGAAACTCCCCGAACACGCCCCGCAGGACGTCGGATACCTCCCCCAACGTGGCCATGGCGGCCAGTGCGGCCTTCATAGGCACCAGCAGATTCTGCGTGCCACGGGCCGCCGCCTCCACATCGGCCAACGCGGCGTCGACCTCGGGCTGGGAACGCTCCTGTCGGACACGCTTGACCCGGGCCACCTGGGACCGCTGGAGCTCGGGGTCGATCGGGAAGACCTCGGTGGGCTCGAGCTCATCATCGACGTACCTGTTCACTCCCACGATCACTTTGTCGCCCGAGTCGATGTCCTTCGCGTAGGTGTAGGCGGCCTGCTCGATCTCCTGTTGCATGTACTGGGCCTCGATGGCATCCACGGCGCCACCCATCTCGTCGATGCGCTCGAGGTACACCCAAGCCGCCTTCTCCACCTCGTCGGTGAGCGACTCGACGAACCAGGACCCGGCCAGTGGGTCGACGGTGTCGGCGATCCCTGATTCGTAGCCCACGATCTGCTGGGTGCGGAGCGCCACCTTGGCCGCCCGCTCAGTGGGCAGCCCCAGGGCTTCGTCAAAGCCGTTGGTGTGCAGGCTCTGCGTGCCACCCAGCGCCGCGGCCAGCGCCTGGAGCGTCACCCGGACGATGTTGTTCTCGGGCTGTTGGGCCGTCAGGGTCGACCCCCCCGTCTGCGTGTGGAACCGGAGCAGCGTCGACTTCTTGTCCTTGGCCGCGAAGCGCTCGGTCATGATCTTCGCCCACATGCGACGGGCGGCCCGATACTTGGCCACCTCTTCGAACAGATTGTTGTGGGCGTTCCAGAAGAAGCTGAGCCGAGGTGCGAAGGCGTCGACGTCGAGTCCGGCGGCCAGGGCCGCCTCCACATAGGCGATCCCGTTGGCAATGGTGAAGGCGATCTCCTGGACGGCCGTGGAGCCCGCCTCTCGGATGTGGTACCCCGAGATGGAGATGGTGTTCCAGGCCGGGAGGTGCTCGGCGCAGTAGGAGAAGGTGTCGGTGACCAAGCGCATGGAGGGTCGTGGCGGGTAGATGTACGTGCCCCGCGCCACGTACTCCTTCAGGATGTCGTTTTGGATGGTGCCGCCCAGCAGCTTCGGGTCGACGCCGTTCTCCTCGGCCACCAGTTGATAGAAGAGCAAGAGGATGGCGCCGGTGGCGTTGATCGTCATCGACGTGGTGACTTTGTCGAGGGGCAGATCGGCCAGTAGCAGGCGCATGTCGGCCATGGAGTCGATAGCCACCCCTACCTTGCCCACCTCCCCTTCGGACCGGGGGTGGTCCGAGTCGTAGCCCATCTGGGTGGGGAGGTCGAAGGCGCACGACAACCCGGTCTGACCTGCGCCCAACAAGAACTTGAATCGCTCGTTGGTCGACTCCGCGGTGCCGAAGCCCACGTACTGGCGCATCGTCCAGAGCCGCCCGCGGTACATGTCGGCTCGGATGCCCCGGGTATAGGGGTAGGCGCCAGGCGTACCCAGTTGACGTTCAGGGTCCCACCCGTCGAGGTCGGCCGGTCCATAGACCGGTTGAATCTCGATCCCCGAGTCAGTGAACCGCTGGTTCTCAGGCTTGTCTGACGCGCTCTCCGGTGTCATGGGGCACAGGTTACGGTGTCAGGCTCCCAGCTGGGAAAACGGCAGCATTTCCGGGCAGCAATCACCCCTACAGCCCCCAGGCACCACTCGGCGTTTGGGTCAGGCGTTCACCGGTGGGGCTACCGCATGGGGCATGCACAGATCGTCATATTCGGCGATGACGATCTCGCCGGCGTCGGGCCCACATGCCGGGCAGTGCGGATCACGATGCACCTTGAAGGTCCGGAAGTTCTGCTCGAGGGCGTCGTAGGCCAGCAGGCGACCCTGCAGGGTCTCCCCGATACCGAGGAGGATCTTGATGGCCTCGACGGCCTGGATGGAGCCCACGATGCCGGGCAGCACACCCAGCACGCCGGCCTCGGCGCAGCTCGGAGCCAGCTCAGCCGGAGGGGGCTCGGGGATCATGCACCGATAGCACGGGCCGACGTAGGGATTGAATACCGTGGCCTGGCCCTCGAACCGGAAGATGGAACCGTGCACCACGGGAATCCGCTTGAGCAGCGAGGCGTCGTTGACCAGGTACCGGGTGGGGAAGTTGTCCGTGCCGTCCACGATCACGTCGTAGCCGTCGATGATGTCCAGAATGTTGTCCGCACCCAGACGAACGTCATAGGTAACCACGTTCACGTCGGGGTTGATCAGGGTCAGCGTCTTCTTGGCCGAGTCGACCTTCCGCTCACCGATTCGATCCGTGTTGTGCAGGATCTGGCGCTGGAGGTTGGACGCGTCGACCACGTCCATGTCGATGATCCCGATGGTTCCCACGCCGGCGGCCGCGAGATAAAGGGCGGCGGGCGAACCGAGTCCGCCTGCTCCCAGCAGCAGGACCTTGGAATCGAGCAACTTCAGCTGACCCGTCTCCCCCACCTCGGGCAGGAGAAGGTGGCGCTGGTAGCGGTTGCGCTGCTCAGGCGACAGAGACTGGGGTGCCACCCAGTCACGTCCCTCGTCCTTCCAGCGGTTGAACCCGCCGATGACCGAAGCCACGTCGGTGTAGCCGAGATCCTGCATCGTCTGGGCGGCGAACGCTGACCGCGTTCCGCCGGCGCAGTAGACGACCACGTGGCTCGACTTGTCGGGAATCCGTCCTTCCACCGAGGTCTCCAAGGTCCCTCGCGGAATGTGTACGGCCCCAGGAAGTGCCCCCTGCTCGTACTCATCGGGCTCACGGACGTCCAGAACCACAGTGGGACCGGCGGCGATCTCCTCGGCAGCCTCGGCCGGCTCGACCTCTCGAATGGACGCCTTGGCGTTGGCCAACATCTCCCTGAACGTGGGCACAGTAATCACGATCCTTAGTCATCAGCACGAGGCCGGCTCCCGCCGATCACCCGTGCACTTCCACAACAGGTCAAACACTACCAGCGGGGTCAACATTCCCGGCGGCCGATAGCGTGCGGCCATGGAGTCACCATGGAGCTGACCGAGGCCATAGCCAGACGGCACATGACCAGGAATTTCAGCGGCCGGCCGCTCGGAGATGGGGTCCTTGAGGAGCTCCTGTCCGACGCCCTTCGGGCACCGTCGGCGGGCAACTCCCAGGGTCGAGAGTTCGTGGTGCTCGACGGTCCGGAGCAGACCGACCGCTACTGGCGGGCCACTACCGACGAGGCCTGGCGTACCACCTCCCGCCGGTATCCCGGGCTCTCCCGGGCACCGGTTGTCCTCCTGGCCTACGCCGACCCGGAGGCCTACCGGAACCGCTACGCCGAGCCGGACAAGGTGCGAGCTGACGGTAGCTCGGCAGAGTGGGTGGTCCCCTTCTGGTACGTGGATACGGCCTTCGCCGTCATGAACGTGCTGCTCGGTGCGGCCGATCGGGGAATCGGGTCCGCGTTCCTGGGCAACTTCCGTGGCGAGGACCGGCTCGCTGAAGTCACTCGGCGTTCCCCCACACCTCCGGTGGCTGGGTGCGGTCCTCCTCGGTGAGGCAGCCAAACCGGATCCGCCGTCCTCTTCGGCCCGCCGGCCTCGGCGCACGGTGGAGGACAGCCTCCACCGTGGTCGGTGGTAGCGACGTCAGCCCGACCTCGGAGGTTGAGCGCCTAGTCGGACGGATCCAGTTGGTGCGTCAGGGGCGCTCCGAACGCCACCGGTCGGGTTCGGTCATCGGGACGCCCATCGTCACCGGGTGAGCGACGTTCCCCACCACGACGGCGGCGAGGACGGCGCACAAAGCGCAGGCACCGAGGCGACCTGGGCCGGAGCCCCGAAGGCTCCGGAATGGATTCCTGGAACCGCATTCGGAGTAAGGCAACGATCACGGCGGCGGCGGCGAACGAAAGGCCGGCGATGATCGGACCACGGCGCTCCCCAGCGCCGCGCCACAAGACAAAGCGGGACGAGCACAGGGCAAGCCACCCGCCGACACTGACCCGACGATGGCCGCACCGCAGAAGCGTACCCAGCTACGAAGCTTTCGTCGGGGTGGACTCGGCTCGAGGCGAGACCTGTCATTCCTTGCCAGCGCCAGGCAGACGAGTAACAGGAGGAACAGTGCGCCGAGTAGCAGCGCCGCCCGATAGGTGTGATCCGGAGTGAAGGTCATCACCATGGTGCCCGAAGCACCCGCCGGGAGGATCCAACCCTGCTGCCAACCGTCCAGGCGAACCGGAGTAACCGTGCGACCATCCAGCGTTGCCACCCACCCGGGGTTGTAGTTCTGGGAGACCTGGAGATAGGTGGCTGAACCTCCGCTCACCGCCACCGTGCGGCGACCCGGTGTCCACAAAGGACACGTGGCCGAACGCGTCCCAGTGGGTAGGGCTGTCAGGCCGGAACCTGTCCCCTGCGCCAGGAGCCCAGTCACGAGAAATGGGCTTCCCGATGGGAAGGAGATGATGTGGTCACCGGCGGCAAGGTGGACGCCATTCTGAGTGCAGGCCTGCAGGGACATGGGCTGAAGGCTCGAGCAAATTACCCGACCGTCCCGGTCACTGACGTCTGGACAGGCGTGTGCCATCGACCAGCACCGTCGGTCCTGATCCACACGGGACAGTCAACGAGGTGACGTGCGTACCACAGGCTGGGGATCGTGTGGCCTGCACGGCCGGCACACCGCTATGGACGCCAGTCCCACGGGGAGCGGGATGGGAATACCGCTGAGCGGGATCGCCGTCACCCGCTTCGTGGTCCCAACGAAGCGGACGGTGAGGGAATTGACGTACATGGGCGCGGAAGGTCAGGACGCCCCCGTGTCGGGGAACAACGAGCCATCGGCTCCCCGCGGCGCTGGAGACAATGACCTCGGTGGGCGCGACTGGCTTGTCGCGTGAGCCCGAGCGAGATCGACTCGACGAGCCGCAGCCCGTCCACTGAAGGGTCAGGGAAGGATCCGTGTCACCCGTCCCAGCGATCCACGGGGAGGAATCATGCTCTCACCAGGTTTTGGGGACGGAAGCGCGGGAGGCCCCCGAGCCACGAGCTGGCAGAAATCTTGAGGGCCTGGTCGGGGGGAGTATCCACAAAGGCGACCAAATGTTCGAGATCGAGGCTAGGCGTAGGGACAACGGTGCCATTGATAGTCATCGACGTCGCATGAGGCAACACAACTCGGCGGGGTATCGGCTGGACCAGGTTGGTCGGGTCGATGAAATCGAGGTTGGGATTAGTCACTGGAGCACTGACATTGACCAGGACCGAGCGCCTAGTCAGACCCCGCGAACGAGGACACATCGTCCGTGGGCAGCTGCATCGCCGGACGGAAGGAGATTCCCGGGATCGCCACGTCGGTGATTCCTGCCCCGAGTGGACCGAGAAACGATTCCTTGGAAGGAGCGCTCACCGAACTTATGGTGATGGTCAGATGACGCGTCGAGCCGTGCGCCACCTTGACTTCGACTGGGCCGTTGCGGAGCGGCAGAGCCCTTTTGACTGCTCCCGCATCAGTGGTGAGCGTGAGGCCTGTGATACGTGGACGGAGCGGGCTGTTGTCGAGTGGGGTGATATGGATCGTCGTAAACGGGACGGCCCGGTTGAAGGTAATCGACAGTGACTGACCAACGGAGTTATTGGCAGCCGTGGCCACCCAGGCCGTTGTGGGATCGGCATCGAACGCCGAGTCTGGACCCTCTGAGGGTTCGTTATAGAGCGGCGTTGACCCGTAGGAGGTAGCCGAAACTGATGAGGCCCCGAGGGGAGCGGCGACGGTCTGTGTATCGCTCCCAGGAACCACCTGGTAGTTCAGGGGGACGCCCGCGGGTGATCCACCTGGGCGCTGGCCGGGTCCCAGGAGGTACGAATAGGTATTGCTGATCTGCCCGAACGTCACGGCACGCCGTTGATTGCCATCGGTGATGGCCCACGTCGACCCGGACAAAGACGCAGTACCGGCAGCATCTGGATCTTTAGCCAGCACCGCAGGACGTCCCTTCAGCATTCCGGCTCCGGCCAAGGGCAACAGTGATCCACTCGATCCGCTGACCACGAGAGGTCGAGTCGCGGAGATAGGTCTGAACTTCGCCGGTGGGGGGCCCGACCCGGTAGATCTCCACCGGCCGGAGATGGACGTACGAGGGCGAGTCATACACGGGAAGTGTTCCGTTCGTTACTTGGGAGACCGGAAGGTACGCCCCGAACGATGCCACCTCGGTCAGACCCGGTGTCTCACTGAGCACCTGGTGCACCGACGCCGGTGGTGGTGCTCCCGTCTCCTTCAGATTGAGGTCGTTCCTCTCAACCACATAATCGAAACCCGATCTGGAGAGATACTCGGCCATTCCTGGTTGAGCCGTACCAGTGGAGATAGCGTCCTCAACCGCACTGAGCATGACGGTGTTGCCGTTCGATCCCAACGGGACGACAGATCGAGCGGTGACCGACGTGGACGCGAGCACAGAAAGAGGCTCATCTTCGGGCTTACCCCACGTGTACTCACCGAACGTGGCGCCCGGTACGAGCAGCGTGGTCTCGTTGCCCTGATGTCCTTCAAGCCAATCGGCGGCCTGAGTCCAGTAGTGGGGAATGGTGGCGAATCCTCCACTTGGGTAAAGATCTCGCTGCCAGAACGGCATGGCGGCGAGGAACACCACGACAAGGGTGAGTAGTCCGACCAGAATCCGCCACCCATTTCGCCGCAGACGGGGGGTGGGCTCGGGTGTGGTGCGACGGCTCGGAATGGCCGACACCAATCGTGCCGTTGCCAACGCCGCGGGCAACAAGAAGTCGGGCGACGAATTGGCCACCTTTGAGCGCACGTTCGCCCAATCCAGTTGGCGGACCCCCCGAATAGTGGCGGTAGCCCTCGTTGCGATCCAGGCCGCGCCAAGAGTGACGGGTAGCAGGAAATCAGGCGAGAAACGGTCCACACTCGAGCGCACGTCGGACCAAGTGCGAGGTCGGCTACGAATCTGGTCTGTCGAGAGAGTTGAGACTAGCCACACCAGTCCGAGGGCGATGGGGAGTGCTACATCAGGCGAGAACTTTGCCACGCTGCGCAAGGGCGCCAGGTTGCCCTGCAGCAGGACCTGCACACGGTGGGAGAACGGCCCGGCAAGTGAGCCGCTGTAACCAATGGCAATGACCGCCACCCCAACACTGAGGGTGGCAACGAGAAAGAGCCGCTCAATGATCCGGCGGGCGAGGCCGCAGAGGCCAACGGCCGTGACGAGACCAGTGGCCGCTATCGCGGCCGCCGAGGTGACGAGCGTCCAAGCACCAGGTATGAGCGGCGAGCCCAGGTGGTAGTAGTCGGTCCAATACGAAGCTCCTCGCAGCGCCTCGAATGCCGATGCCGTCGCAGTAGTGGTGGCCGCTGACTCGGTATAGGGCACGTAGTTGTAGCCGTACTTCCCCTGGAGAATCGTCGGGACGATCCACCAAAAGGTGGCTAGCACCAACGAAACGAGCCACCAGATGGTCAGGGCACGCCGGCGGGGACCGGGTCTCCTAGTCAGCAGCCAGATGACACCAACGGGAAGAGCTGCGAACACGACCGTGGCATTCACGCCCCCCATAAGGGCCACCGCCACCCCTGAACGCGCTGCTGCCCTTCTCGGTGATCCGCGGCTCGCTCCGACAATGAGCGGATGCAACAACCATGGCATCAGCATCACGGCGAGGAGCGTGGCCGACGAGGCGGCCCAGGTAACCACGATCGGTGCGACGCAGTAGGTGATACCTCCAAGTACCCGAGCCCAGCGTTTTCCGATGCCGAGCGCTTCGGCCACTCGCACCATTCCCCACGCTCCGACCGTCAGGAGTAGGGCCAACCAGATGCGCTCTGAACACCACACCGGAACACGCAGGAGGTGCATGATTTCGAAGAACGGCGCCATCGGAAACAGGTAGCCGAAAGTTTGATCCTGAACCGATCCCGAAGAAACTGTCTGGCTCCAGAGGTGGAGGGAGGCGTGCATCCACGCCCACGGAGCAGTGAGTACCGGCAACTTGGTGTCGTCGACGATCAAGCCCGGCGACTGGATCATCGTCGCGAGAAGGAAGAACGGGCCCAAGCCCAACAAGACCCATCGACTGACCGGGTCTTGACAAGGAGCGGGTTCAGGGATCGCAGGGCTGGAGGGACCCGGATGCGCCACGCTGTCTCTCCGCAGAGCGGTGACCACCGTCACGACCGGGAGGGCGATCGGACCGCCTGGACTGCAACTTCCTCAAAGACACGGGCTATGTGCTCCCAGCCGAACAGGGCTGCGTGGCGGCGGGCACCAGAAGAGAGGTGATCACGGAGTCCCGGGGACTTCGAAAATGCGATCCACTCGCGGACAAGGTCGACCTCGGTTTCGACGAGGATCCCACTCTCGCCATCCACGATGGCGTCTCTCACCCCTGGCACATCGAATCCGATGGCCGGTGTACCAACCTGTGCCGCCTCGGTGATCACAATGCCCCATCCCTCATGCTGTGCCGAATGCACGAGTCCCCACGCTTGGCCCAGCAGGCGCCACTTCTGCGTCTCGTCGACCCTACCGGCGAATTCCACACCACTGCCAGCCGCCGCCTCTAGTGCAGCCCGCTCCGGACCGTCTCCGAGCACGACCAGTCGACCGCCCACCACGGGGTGCACTTGGTTCCACACGCGGAGTAGCAGGTCCACCCGCTTGTGAGGCATCAGTCGGCCAGCGCAGACGAATAGCGGGCTTTCGGAACGCTGCACATTGGCCACGACTGGAGGGTCGACCCCTGGGTGGACAATGTGTATCCGAGCAGGATCGACTCCAATGGCAGCGAGGGCCGATGCCGTAGAGCGCGAGTTGGCGACGAAGGGAACCCTCCCGTAGACGCGGGGCATCACGGTTGCCTCGGTGAATCGACCAACGGCAGCGAGGGACGGGGGGAACCGCTGATCCCACTGGTCGGTGTGGACGTGGTGGACCAGAGCCAGGATCGCCTTCCTTCGCCACAGCGGCGAAAAAAAGGGCAGCCCATTTTCGGTGTCGACCAGCAGATCCCATTGGCGTACGTTGCTGAAGTGAGCCAGAGGGGCGCGGAGATACTGCGTGAACTCGCCGCCTAGGTCGATTACCGGGTATCGGCGAGGGGCGACAGGGCCGCCGCAAAGGTGAGCGACCTCGTGGCCCATGCCAATCAATTCCACGGCGAGTCGATCGATGAACACCTCCGAACCACCAGCAAGCTCGTTGGCAAGATCCCGCCAGCTCAAGAAGGCGATCCGCATGACGCTCAGTCGGCTGGTAGGACTTCGGCCACTCTGCTGTTACGACGCATCACCACCACGAGGTTCCACGTGAGGAACTCCCGAAGCACCGGGATCCGAACCAATGGCTTCGTCCATCGTGGGTAATACCGAGGAAACACATCTACCACCGTGACGTCGGATCGGGATTCGCACCAGCGCAGCACCTGACCAACACCCAAACGGAAGAGGCTCTCGCCGTAGAGATTCTTGGCCGGAATACCGTGAATGCGCTCATAGCGCCGTGCCGCCCACGCCCCACCGAGGTAGTGCCACGGCGATGTCTCATGGCCTCCCCATGGCGAGAGCCAGTTTGTGAACGTCAGGTACACGACACCTCCCGGCGACACCACTCGCACCATCTCCGAGAGCATGTATGTCGGGCGGACGACGTGCTCAAGCACGTTTGAGGAGTAGCTGACGTCCACGGATCCGGTCGCCAGAGGCAGTGCGGCCCCGTCGGCGGCGACGCCGTTCACCAGCCTTCGTCCGTGTTCGATCATCTGGTCGAAGCTGTATTCGGCCGTAACCGAGTGGGCACCCACATCCCGAAACGCGTCAGCAACGTATCCCGATGCACCACCAACATCGACAATTATCGCCCCGACTAACTGGCAGTAGCGGGATACATCTTCGACGGTGTCTTCGGCCAGCAAACGATAGAAGGTAGCCGGATCGGTTCCTTCGTTACGGAATGCTTTGAAGAATTGAAAGGAGCGTCTAACGCCCTTCATGTCATCCTGCCCACTCCCTGGCAGAATGACCATTAGGAAGAATCGGCTTGAAGAGGGCATCGAATTCGACGCTCAGCACCTGGGGGTCATAGCTCTGTAGCGAGGTAAGCAATCGCTTAGAGATGCGACGGGCCGTCGTCGGAGGAACGCAGGGGAAGAGAATGGCAGTACCTCCCTTCCAGCTGATCGCGAGGTCTACGCTCCGAGTGCACGGTCGGATAAGAGAAGTGGCAGCATCGATCGGCACCTCTGGCAAGAAAAGCCCCTGCATCGGAGGTTGGATTCGCCAGGTGCGGCGGGTACGGGCGACATCGGCCATCATCTGTACGGCGTCGCGAAACGGTCGAATATGACTTCCGTCCACTTCGGTCCAGCGGACCGGGACCTCTTGAGTCCTCAGGCCCAATCGAGCAGCAAGATTTAGGACCTCGACATCGAAGGCATACCGATCCACGCGACTGCCGTGGAAAAGCAACTTGGCTATCGAGCCCTTGAATGCCTTGAACCCACATTGGGTGTCGCCCATCGGAAGATGCATGATCTGGGCCACGACCAATCCGAACGTTCTGGTCATCATTGCTCGATGCGAGCTGCGGTCGTTGACCGTTGAGGACTCGTGGGTTCGGGACCCGACGGCCACGTCGTTGTTCTTCAAGGTGCGGACAAGTTCGCCGAGATCTCGAGGGTCGGTCTCCATGTCGGCGTCGACGAAGGCGATCACGTCACCCCGGGCCCGCACGACACCGGCCCGAACGGCGGCTCCCTTCCCGCTGTTGCGTGCCAGTGAAGTCACTGAATATTGAGGCCAATGGGCAAGCTGTTCGGCGGCGACCTTGGCGGTTTGGTCGGTGCTGCCGTCATCGATGACCAAGATCTCGGTATCGTCGGTCGGGAGCCCATCGAGTAGGCGAGAAAGGCCCGTCGACAGTCGATCCGCCTCGTTGTAGGCAGGTATCACCAAGCTAAGTCGTGTCGTCAAACGCGTCTCCTCATCCGAGGCCTTCTTGTCCGGATGAGGAATCCCCCCCATCGACACGCGGTGGACTGTATACCACGGCTCCAGGGTGGCCCATCCGGGCCATCGGCGGCATTCCCGACATCAGATGCGAACCCATCAACGCGAACCTTGGCACAGCCCGTGCCTGCCTGCCACTTGTCGTCCGTCCACAATCACGCACCGTCGCACCACGGTGAGTGTTCGTCGGCGAGCAATCCGATGAGGTGCAACTACCCCGCAAAGGCTCCATTGATACGCTCAGACTCCTCACAACCGGCAAGACCCGATCGGTAACCCCATGAGCACCCTGGCGATAGCTGACGACGTCGAGCTCGACCCTTCACCAAAGGTGTCGCCGACGCTTTCGAGCCGCCTGCTTCGCGTGGCGCCTCACCTTGTTGTGTGGACACTCGTCTTGGCGCCGATGATCCGAAACATGGCTCGGGGGTGGCGCCCACTGGGTGATGACGCCACTATCGCCATAGGGGCGTGGCGAGCTCTGTCGCTTCACCCTCCGCTACTTGGCCAGTTGACGTCGGCAACAGGTGGATCGAATGCCTCCGATCCCGGACCGCTCGAGTACTGGCTCCTTGGTCCGTTCACCCACCTTGATGCCGGCCAAGGCGTACTGATCGGATCGGCAATGCTCTGCGCACTAGTCCTGACCGTCACGATCGAGGTGTTGTGGAGGACGAGCGGAGTATCGGCAGCTGTCATTTTCACCTTCGTCGTCGTGAACATGGCCATTGTCTCACCGACACCGTTCGTCGACCCGGTGTGGAATAACTCATTCGGGTTCTTTTGGTTCATCGGCTTCCTTGGAGTTGCCTTCGCCGTTGGTCGTGGTCACCTTCGCCTCGTCCCGTTCTTATTCTTCCTGGGCTCGGTTGCGATCGACTCGAATCTCCTATACCTACCAACCATCGCCCTGCTGCTGGCGATGGCCACGATCACGGGCTGGCTCCTGCGCCGTCCAGCCAATTATCGTTGGTTGTGTTGGACCGGCGTGGTGGCTGCGGTTTGCTGGGTCGGGCCTCTCTATCAACAGTTCTTCGATGCTCGGCCCAATCTTTCGATTCTGCTTCATCCGACGTCAAAGACCGAGGGGTGGGTGTTCGGCTTTCGCGCGCTGAGTCGAGCGTCCGCCATAAATCCCATCTGGACCGCCCCTCGTCCTATCGATGAGTTGGCGGCGAATGCAGACATCGTGCATCGAAGTGTCCTCCTCGGGGTAGTCGTCCTTTTCGTCCTGGTCGGGGTCGCAGTCCAAGCTTGGAGATACAAGAAGTCAGCCCTCCTGAGCCTGAGTGTCGTGACCCTGGGTACGGCCGTCGGCGTGGTGGC
The DNA here is from genome assembly GCA_963817985.1 of uncultured Acidimicrobiaceae bacterium. Taxonomy (GTDB): domain Bacteria; phylum Actinomycetota; class Acidimicrobiia; order Acidimicrobiales; family RAAP-2; genus Bog-756. The sequence continues at coordinate 199,642 of CAWFQI010000007.1, forward strand.
GTTGTTCTCCCGCACTCCCTCAAGCGACCTCCTGGCTTTTATCTGGGTCAACTTGGCTGTATGGATTCTCGGTATAGGGATCTGGCTCACGTTGGGTCTGGCTGTATTCACGGTCCTTCGCCCCCAGTTGGTGGAGATTCGCTCCCAAGTGACCGAGGTCCGAAGCCAATTGGGGCGCAAGGAATCACGGGTCTCCGGCAGCGCTCGACGCTCACTGGTTCTCGTCGCCCTCGGAGTGGCGTGTCTCGTCGGCGTGCTGGTGGCGATGTTTCCCTACGGAAATCAGTTCCTCGTCGACTTTCCAGGAGTCGCTCGCGTCAAACAGATAACCGCAGACATCCAGCACCGCGTGCCACCGGGGAAGGTCGGAATTGGCCTGATCTATCGGGGTCCAGATTTCTACCAGGTGCCCCAAGACGAACACGGAGTGGCCTACCTTCTCCTCGCCAGTGGGTGGACCCCGGGCCTGGAGCCGCAGACCGATCAACTATTGGGACTGCCCATCGACAACAAGAGTCCCTTTGTCGCCTTCACCGAGCAAGGGGCCCGCATCACCCACTCGACCTACTACCCCACCTATCAGCCATACTGGTTTAAGACGTCAACGTAGTCAGTCACGCCAGTGATCAGCTGGCAAGGTCTCGCACGTCGATTCGCAACAACCATTGGGCCGTCGATGTAGGTGCAGAGTGGCACGAGAAGTCGCCCAGATTGCAAGCCACCGTTGACTCTACCTGTTCAATGGGCAACCAGAGGTAGCCGGTACTCGGGTCAATTACCCCTTGTCGAGGGCCGACAACCACGTTGTTCCGATCAACGAGTGAGTTGATGCCGTAGTCGAAAACGGGTCCAGTGGCCCAACCCGATCCTGACCCTGTGGGCAGCACCGGCAGGAGTACGCCTGAGATGCTGGCGAAGTACAAGGCTCCGGTGGCCGTGTCCTCGGTGATGGAACGGACATCGCCGAAGGATGGCGGTGTCGGAAGAGTCAGATCAGGGGTACACGACTCCTCCCAGTTGGCCGTGGCCGACGCTCCGGATCGACATGATCCCGAGCTGAGTTTGCCGTCAACCGAGGAAGCGCCGTACTCAACGATATTGCCGCCAGGTGTGAAATTGGTGAGCGATTCGGCGGCCCAGAGATCTCCGTGCTGGTCGAAGTGGGCGGTCTCGAAGTAGGCGGTCTTCCCGGCAACGCTCTGCCCAGGCAGGAACGGTGCAGAGAGTGGCGTCACCGCGTCAGTGGTGTGATCGAATTGAAACAGCTGCATCGTGAAGGTTGACTGCACCATGGCTCCGCTGGCGCCGGTGGTGAACACATCAAAGACCACGGCGAATCGCTCGAGACCGTTGTGCGTGATTGGGTCTACGTCGACCTCACGAGGAAAGGCGTAGACCGGCGAACCACTCGTGCTCACGTTGGGGTAAGAGTACGAACCCACTAGGTGCCCGGTGGGACTGACCACCATCAGGCCGCCGCTGTATTTCCCAACGTTGGTGTTATCGAAGTACTGCGCTACGACGAGATCCCCCGATGTCGGGAGGACGTCCATGGCTGCGGTACCGGGACAATCGCTGACCGGTGGTGTGCCGGATACCTGGACAGGGCACGTCGTCCCGGACGGGTCGATGTTGTAGGCAAGCTGAGCACTACCCGGCACTTCCTGGTAGGAGCCGGAGGAGGAGGGTGCTACGTCGCCGAACGTCGGGTACTGGCCTTGGGTGGACGCATCCCATCCCCGGTACGGCCACGAGGAGAGGAATGCCACCTGATGGGCGTGCCCGGGCACGGACACCAGCGCCGCAATATCGGCCCCGCCCGTCGGGTAACCCGTCTCCTCCTCGGTGGTCTTTCCGGTCGATGTCGGGATCACCACGTTCTGAAAGCTGTTGGCTGAAGGATTGAAAACAGAGACAGACATGGTGTTGGCTGTGGCCTGACTCTGGTTCGACGTCTGGGGTTTACCGCCCATGACGATGCTCCCGTCAGGCCCGAGTGCCGCCCCCATGACGGCCTGGCCGGGGAGAAAGCCCCAACCTGGTACTCCATCGGTCGTTACGCCCTGCCCGCCAGGAAGCTGAGAAGCTGACCCTAGACCGCCGAAGCTCCCAGCCGATCCGTAGACAACTTCGGTGGGGGGTCCGGAATTGGTATTGGCCCGCGTCGTCACCGAAGTACTGGTGGCAGCCATGCCCACGATGGGCTCGTTGAGGGGAGAAGCCCCTTCTGAGCCGTAGAAGCCGGCGTCGCCCAGCACGAAGATTCCGCCGTCGGAGGCCACGAGCCAGTAGCCCTTCCCGTCGGCCGTGGCAGCCATCCCCACGATGGGGCGGTTGAGTGGCTTGGCGCCCTCCGAGCCGAAGAAGCCGGCGTCACCGAACGCTAAAGATTCCGCCGTCGGAGGCCACGAGCCAGTAGCCCTTCCCGTCGGGCGTGGCAGCCATGCCCACGATGGGGCGATTGAGTGGCTTGGCCGCCCGCCGAGCCGAAGAAGCCGGCGTCACCGAACGTAAAGATTCCGCCGTCGGAGGCCACGAGCCAGTAGCCCTTCCCGTCGGGCGTGGCAGCCATGCCCACGATCGGGCTGGTTGAGTGGCATGGCGCCCTCCGAGCCGAAGAAGCCGGCATCACCGAACGCAAAGATTCCGCCGTCGGAGGCCACCAGCCAGTAGCCCTTCCCGTCGGGCGTGGCGGCCATGCCCACGATCGGGCTTGTTGAGATGGCTTGGCCGCCCTCCGAGCCGAAGAAGCCGGCATCACCGAACGCAAAGATTCCGCCGTCGGAGGCCACGAGCCAGTAGCCACCACCATCAGGGGTCGAAGCCATGCCCACGATGGGGCGGTTGAGTGGCTTGGCGCCCTCCGAGCCGAAGAATCCGGCGGCACCGAACGTGAAGATGCCGCCATCGGAGGCCACTTCCTGGTAGCCCGTGGCTGTCGACAGCGCGGTCGACACCGCTGAGGCACGGTCCCGCGCAATCAGCGACGGAAGGGCAACTGCGATGAGGGCGAGCACCACAACGAGTGCGACCGGCGTCTGCCTACCGACCGTGACCCAAAGTGTGTGGATCGTCGAAGACGATTTCCCATAGCGTCGCTGAGCCCCTCGTTGCTTCCACCAGGGATATCGGCATGCTGGATCTCAGCCTTGAGGCGATGCGACAGACGGGTTCAATGGACCAATCCAATCGAAGCGTGATCAGCAACTGGTTGGGTACCCCGACAACTGGCCCAACGGCGATCGAAAGAGACGACCGCCGTCTACCTTCGTTTGGGTTCGAGAACACACCCTGGATGGACCCAAAGGCGGCTACATCGGTAGGGACAGAAAGAGGAACGGCGGTGCCCGTCGGTCGAATTCGAGCAGAACACGCCGTTGTTCACATACTCAACCAAGTGGTTGACATTGTCGGAGTAGGCGATTACCCTCAACCATATGGTTGAGGATTCCGTAACGATGGACGCCGTGTTCCGGGCCCTGGCCAGTGGCCCCCGGCGAGCCATGCTGGGCCGGTTGGCCGAGGGCGAGCTCACCGTCGGCGAACTGGCCGAGCCCCTGACGATGACGCTCGCTGCCGCGTCCAAGCACATCAAGGTGCTCGAGCGGGTCGGGCTGGTGCGTCAATCCGTGGAGGGTCGTCGCCACGTGTGCCAGCTCGAAGCGAAGGCCCTGGCCCCGGTGTCCGAGTGGGTCCGCCGCTACGAGGGGTTCTGGACGGAGCGTCTCGATGCGCTGGAGGCGGTCTTCAGTGACAGCGAGGGAGGGCCCATGGGGTCAGGCCCGGTCCCCACCGCCCACCCCCGTTCCCGATCGACCACCAACTAGGAGTTCCATGCCACCCGAATCCACCCGCCCCGCCGTCCACCTCCAGCGGATCATCCCGGCCCCACCTTCCCAGGTGTACCGAGCATGGCTCGAGCCCGATCTTCTTCGCCGATGGCTGGCTCCCGGTGACCTCACGGTGACTCGTATCGAGGTGGACGAACGAGTCGGCGGAGCCTTCCGGGTGTGGCAGGGGCGAAATGACGAACCGGGCGGCGGGTTCGAAGGGCAGATCGTCGAGCTGGTCCCCGATACACGGATCGTGCTCCGATGGGCAATGGTCGGTCCGGATCGCATGGACGGCCCGACGTTCGACTCACAGCTGACCGTTACCTTCTCCGACTCATCGAACGGAGGCACGGCTCTGACCCTCGTCCACGAAGAGCTCGAAGCGCTCTGGGAGGCCATGCCCGACGTGGCCGGGAACGTAGAGCTCGGTTGGGACCTCGTCATCGACAAACTGGCCACCATGGTTGCCGAGAAACCTTCTCGCTGACTGCGGTGGGCGGGACGCCTTCCGGGCAAGGTCTCCGGCCAGCTGAGTTCCTGCAGCGTGCCAGGTTCACAGCTAGGTCCGAGAAGCAACCTGCGAGGACAAGTGTGCGCCGTTCTCCGCTGGGCGGATCCGGCGCCCCGTCCCTGCACCGGAGGTCACCATGTCCACGCCCATCTTCTTCCCGTCCCCACGAACGACACCAGCGGCCCACCCGGCCGCAGACACAGACGGGCGGGAAGACCACCGTCTTCGCGTGGTCGCCTGGCACGACCCGATTCTTGACCTGGACGGCGTTGCCGCCGGCTCTCGGTATGTCGAGCTCTACTGGTTGCCCGTGATCGGTCCGTCGACGGCATTACTGCTGAGGCGCCTCTCGTATGGCCTCGAAATGCACCCTGCCGGGCTCACCATCGACCTGGCCGAGACGGCACGATCGCTAGGGCTGGGCGAACGCATGGGGAAGAACTCGCCCTTCCGACGAGCGCTGCAGCGACTGTGCACGTTCGAGCTGGCTCGCCCCCACGGTCCCGATGCCCTGGCGGTGAGAACCACGGTCCCAGCCCTTCCGCTGCGCCACGTCAGCCGGCTGCCTGACTCGCTCCAGGCTGGTCACCGTCGATGGCTGGCCGAACAACGGCTCCCGGCTCCTGAACAGATGCGACGTCGTGCCCAACGGTTGGCTGCGAGTTTGGCTCAGTCAGGAGCAAGCCGGTCCGAGATCGAACGGCAGCTGGACAAGTGGCACTTCCACCCCGCCGTCGCCTTCCGGGCGGCCGGTGAGGCGGTCGGTGATACCAATCCTCAGCCGGGATCGTCCTCGTGGCCGGCCGGCGTGAGCCCCCAGTAGGCCCCGGACGGCTCGATCTCTCCCTTCACCACCTTGTCGATCATGCTGCAGATGGGGAGGTCGAGCTGATAGCGCTCGGCGAGTTCGAGGGCGACGCTCGCCGTTTTCACCCCCTCGGCCACCATGTGCATCTCAGCCAGGATGTCGTCGAGCATCCGGCCCTTGCCCAGCTGCTCACCGACCCGTCGATTGCGGCTGTGAGGGCTCATACACGTGGCGATGAGATCACCCATCCCGGCCAGACCGGCAAAGGTGGTGGGCTGCGCGCCCATGGTCACACCGAGCCGGGCGAGTTCGGCCAGGCCCCGCGACATGACTGCGGCCCGAGTGTTGTCGCCTACGCCCAACCCTTCGCCGATACCGGCAGCGATGGCGATTACGTTCTTCAGGGCGCCACCCATCTCGCAGCCGATGACGTCATCGTTGAGGTAGACACGGAACACTCCCCTGGTCACCACCTGCTGGATGGCCCGGGCCACCTCGAGATCCTCAGTGGCGATCACGGCGGCGGCAGCTTTGCCTGACATGATCTCCGTGGCGATGTTGGGACCGGTGAGCGCGGCCACCGGGTGGCCCGGGACTACCTCTTTGATCACCTCGGTCATCCGGAGGTGCGAGCCGCGCTCGAGTCCCTTGGACAGGCTGACGACTGGGATCCACGGTCGGATGCACGAAGACGCCTCTTCGAGGACCTCTCGGAATCCGGAGGTGGGTACACCCACAATCAGCAGGTCGGCGGTACAGACGGCCTCCTCGAGACTCGAGGTGGCCGACAGCTCCGGCGGCAGGTCGAAGCCCGGGAGGTAGGCGGCGTTGGCGTGGTCGACACTGATGGCCTTGGCTACATCGGCGTTGCGAGCCCACAGGACGGTGTCGTGTCGGGGCGCCACGAGCGAGGCCACCGTCGTCCCCCACGAACCAGCACCGAGCACCGCGATCCGCACCCCGCGAACCTACCTCGCCGGGCTTCGGATCACCGAGTGCGAGTCGTTCGCCGTATCCCTGGTCGTCTCAGGCCGAGCCCAGCGCCACGAGGAACCGGGCAAACTCCTCGGAGGTGATGAGCGCCACGAGGGTACGCACCCCAAACCCTGTGCCCCCCTTGGCCAGATATCGGCTGTTCTCATCGGATCGGGCCGGCCCAGCGATGTCCAGGTGAGCCCAGGGAACCGAACCCACGAACTCACGCAACAACATGGCTGCAGCGATACTTCCAGCCTGTCCGGGTCGGCCCACATTGCGCATATCGGCCACTTCGGAATCGATGTGGGCCCGGTAGTCGTCGGGCATGGGAAGGGTCCAGTTGGGCTCCCCCGCCCGCTCACCGGCGGCATGCACCTCCGAGAGGAGACCCTCGTCGTTGCCGAGGAGTCCGGCGATCTCCTTGCCCAGGGCCACGACGGCGGCGCCCGTCAATGTGGCCAGGTCGATGATGGCATCGGGCTCGGACTCAGCGGCCAGGGTCAGCCCGTCCGAGAGGACCAGTCGGCCTTCGGCGTCCGTGTTCAGCACCTCGATGGTCTTGCCCTTCCGGGTGGTGAGGACGTCCCCGGGCTTGATGGCTGATCCGCCCGGCATGTTTTCAGTCAACGGGGCGAGGGCGGTGATGCGGATCCTGGACCCGAGGGCGGCGGCGGCGTCCATGGCCCCGAGGACGGCGGCGGCCCCTCCCATGTCGGTCTTCATGGTCTCCATGCCACTGGCCGTCTTGAGCGACAGACCGCCGGAGTCGAAGGTGATCCCTTTACCGACTAGGGCCAGGTGGGGCACCCGGCCATCGATCTCGAGGGGATTGTCGGGTCGGTACTCGACCCGGACCAGACGGGGCGACTGCGTCGAGCCACGGGCCACCCCGAGGAGGCCGCCGAGCCGCTCGGCGACGATTCGGTCCTCGTCCCACACCTCAATGGTCAGTTCGTCCACCTCGGCGAATCGCTGCACGAAGGTGTCAGCGAAGATCGTCGGCGTCAGCGCGCTCGGCGGCTCGTTGACCAGGTCCCGGGCGAGACTCACCGACTCGGCCAGTCGGGCGCCATGGGCCGCCCCCGAGGCGACGAGCCCGGCATCGGCGCCTTCCGGCGGGACGACGACAAGACGGAGCAGCCGGGACGCCTCGTCACCGGTCCGGTAGTCCTCATACCGGTAGGCCGCCAGCACGGCACCTTCGGCAACGGCGGATGCGATCTCGTCGACGGGGAGGTCGGTGTCCGCAGGCAACACGAGGGCGGCCACCGCCCCCCGCCCGACCGTCCGGACAAAGGCGGCTGACGCACGGCGGAGTGCCTCAAGGCCGGCCGTTCCCGACAGCGACCCAAGGGCGCCGATACCCACCACCACGATATCCGCGGTATCTCCGGTCTCCCCCGACGCCGACGGCATGCCCGACCGCACGGAGAGGGTCTGGGCAACCTTGCCGGCAAAGCCGTGGCGCTCGCACCAGGTCGCGTCCAGGGCATCAGGCGCCCCGGCCGCGGTCAGATCCGAACCACCGGTGGCCAGCTGCGGTCCGTCTGCCGAGGAGGACGCCGGTAGACCGAGGGCCACCAACCCTTCGGGAAGGACGCCGAGCGTTGCTACCTCGATCTCCATCATGGGGCTCCCTCGTTCTCGTAGTCGGATGCGTCGTCGCCAGGATCGCCCGATGCCGACGACCCAGCCGCTCCCTTGGCCCCGGCGCGCCGTCGTGGAGCGGTGCGGGCCAACAGGTGGTGGTCTCCTTCGGTCCAACGGGCCATGGCCCACAGCAGGTCGGAGAGCCGGTTGAGATAGGTGTGGACGAGCGATCCCTCGACCGATCCAGCGACAGCCAGCCGCTCGGCCCGCCGGACCACCGTCCGGGCCAGGTCGAGGGAGGCCGAGGCGCGATTGGCACCAGGAATGACGAACTCGGTGGGCATCTCGATTCGCTCGATGAAATCGTCGATCTGGACCTCGAGGGCGGACACCATCGCTTCGGTCACCAGCGTGGAACCCGGCTTCAACTTGGCCCGGTTCGCCGGGTCAGTCGTGGCTTCGGCCATCAGGACGTACAGGTCCCGTTCCAGCCGGGTGAGGAGCCCGTCCAGTTCGGATCCGGGAAGAGCCTCGGCCCGGGCCAGCCCCATGGCCGCCTGGGCCTCGTCCACCGTTCCGGTGAGGTGCATGAGCGCCGAGTCCTTAGCCACCCGGCCGCCGAAGAGCAGGCCCGTGGTGCCGTCGTCGCCCGTCTTCGTATAGATCCTCAACACCGGCGTCATCACCGGCCTGATGCTAACCCTCCCTACCGGCCGGACCGCACCGCTGCGAGCAAACGCAGTGAGTGAACCCAAGGCCTCCTCCGGCCCACTGATCGGTCGTCGGCCGGTAGCCTTGAGGGGCTATGGCTACCACCTCACCCTCGTCCTCCTCCTACCTCGAGGCCGCCGCCAATCGGGTGGTGGTGTTCGACGGTGCCATGGGCACCAATCTGCAGCTCATGAACCTGACTGCCGACGACTTCGGTGGACCCGACCTCGAGGGCTGTAACGAACTGCTGGTGGTAACCCGTCCCGACGCCATCGACCGGGTGCACCGGTCATTCTTCGAGGTCGGCTGTGACGTGGTCGAGACGGACACGTTCGGGGCGTTCGCCCCCGTTCTGGCCGAGTACGGCCAGAGCGCCCGCGTCAGGGAGCTCAACTTGGCCGCCGCCAGGATCGCCCGCGACGCGGCCGACGACTTCGCCACCCCGGACAGGCCGCGCTGGGTGGCCGGCAGCATCGGGCCGGGCACGAAGTTCCCGACCCTCGGGCAGATCCCGTACGCCGACCTGCGTGACGCCTACGAGGAGCAGGCGACGGCCCTCATCGAGGGACGCGTCGACCTCATCATCATTGAAACGGTCTTCGATCTCCTGCAGGCCAAGGCGGCCATCAACGGCGCCCGGCGGGCCATGAAGGCGGCTGGCGTCCATCTGCCCATCCAGACCCAGGTGACCATCGAGCTCACCGGAACCATGCTGCCCGGTACCGAGATCGGGGCCGCCCTGTGCGCCCTCGAGGCCATGGACGTGGACCTCATCGGACTCAACTGCGCCACCGGACCGAGCGAGATGTTCGAACCCCTGCGCCATCTGGCCAACCACGCCTCGCTGCCCGTGACCTGTCTCCCCAACGCCGGCTTGCCCTCGGTCGTCGACGGGGCCATGCACTACGACCTCACCCCCGAACAGCTGGCCGAGTTCCACCGTCAGTTCGTCGGCGAACTGGGCATCTCGGTGATCGGCGGTTGCTGCGGAACGACCCCCGAGCATCTGGCCGCGGTGGTCGCCGCCTGTGCCGACCTCACCCCGTCCGTCCGGCATCCCGAAGCGGAGTACGGAGCGGCATCCATCTACACCCAGGTCCCGTTCGAGCAGGACACCTCGTTCCTGGTGGTGGGCGAGCGGACGAACGCCAACGGGTCGAAGAAGTTCCGTGAGGCCATGCTCGAAGCCGACTGGGACACGTGCGTGGCCATGGCCCGCGAGCAGGTCAAAGAGGGCTCCCACCTGATCGACGTCTGCGTGGACTACACCGGCGCCGACGGTGTGGCCGACATGGAAGCGGTGGCCTCTCGCTTCGCCACCCAGTCGACGGCTCCGTTGATGGTCGACTCGACGGAGGCCCCGGTGGTCGAGACCGCCCTTTCGTGGATCGGCGGCAGAGCCGTCATCAACTCGGTCAACCTGGAAGAGGGGGACGAGCCGGGAACCCGTCTCGACTCGTTCCTGACTCTGGCCAAAGAGTTCGGTGCTGCCGTCGTGTGCACCTGCATCGACGAGGAGGGCCAGGCTCGGACGGCCGACTGGAAAGTGCGGGCGGCCACGGCCATCCACGACATCGCCGTCGAGCGCTACGGACTACGGCCCCAGGACCTCATGTTCGACGCCCTCGCCCTCCCCCTGTCCACCGGCATGGAGGAAAGCAGGAAGGACGGCATCGAGACCATCGAGGGCATCCGGCGGATCAAGGCCGAGCTACCCGGCGTCTACACCGTGCTCGGCCTGTCCAACGTCTCGTTCGGTCTCAATCCCGCCGCCCGGCAGGTCCTCAACTCGGTCTTCCTCCACGAGTGCGTAGAGGCCGGCCTGGATGCCGCCATCGTGCACGCTTCGAAGATCCTGCCCCTCTCCAAGATCGACGACCGGGCCCGTGAGGTCTGCCTCGATCTGATCTACGACCGGCGACACGACGGTTACGACCCCTTGACCGAACTGCTGGCCCTCTTCGAGGGCGTGTCCGCCTCCGCCGGAGCGGTCCAGGAAGACCGCTCGGACTGGACGGTGGAGCGCCGTCTCGAGCACCGCATCATCGACGGCGACCGCAACGGGATCGAGGACGACCTCGAAGAGGCCATGGCCGCCGGCCACACCCCACTGGTCATCATCAACGATTTCCTCCTCGCCGGCATGAAGACGGTCGGTGAGCTCTTCGCCTCCGGTGAGATGCAGCTTCCCTTCGTGCTCGGCTCGGCCGAGACGATGAAGACCGCTGTCGCCTATCTCGAGCCGTATATGGAGAAGGCCGACCAGGGAGGCAAAGGCACCATGGTGCTGGCCACGGTCAAGGGCGACGTGCACGACATCGGCAAGAACCTCGTGGACATCATCTTGACCAACAACGGCTACACGGTGAAGAACCTCGGCATCAAGGTGGGCATCACCGACATGGTGGCGGCCCTGGAGGAGTCCGAGGCCGATGCCATCGGGATGAGCGGACTGCTGGTCAAGTCGACCCTGATCATGAGGGACAACCTCGAAGAGCTCAACCGTCGAGGCCTCTCCCATATCCCGGTCATCCTGGGTGGTGCCGCCCTGACCCGCACCTACGTCGAACGCGACCTCCGGAAGGTCTACGACGGCCGGCTCTTCTACGGGAAGGACGCCTTCGAGGGATTGCGCACCATGGACCGGTTGGTCGAGTTGGCCAAATCCGGCGAAGACGACCCCGAGTTCGGGATCGCCATCGGTGGACGGGACCTCGGGCCCCGCAAGAGCGAGCTGCGCAAGCAGGCCGCTGCCGAGGCCCGTGAGCGGGGGGAGACGTTGCCCACCCGCTCACCCGACGTGGTCATGGACAACCCGACCTTCAAGCCGCCCTTCCTGGGTAGCCGAGTGGCCAAGGGCATGGCCGTGGACGACGTCGCCGCCTATCTCAACGAGACCGCACTGTTCCGGAACCAGTGGGGGTTCCGCCCCGAGAAGGGCGAGGACGACCCGGCCTTCAAGGTGCGCGTGCGCTCACTGCTCCGGGAGCAGCTCGCCAAAGCCACCGCCGAACAGTTGCTCGTGCCTCAGGTGGCCTGGGGACACTTCGCCGCCAACGCCGACGGGGACGACCTCGTGCTGTACGAGGACGAGAGCCGCTCCGATGAGCTGATGCGCTACACCTTCCCCCGTCAGACCGAGGCGCCGTGGTTGTGCATCAGCGACTTCTTCCGGCCGTTGTCCTCGGGCGAGCCCGACTGGGCCAGCTTCATGGTGGTGACCATGGGATCGCGGGTCTCCGAAGAGGCCGCCAGGCTCTTCGCCGAGAACGAGTACCAGCAGTATCTCTACCTGCACGGGCTCGGCGTGGAAATGGCCGAAGCCCTAGCCGAGTACTGGCACCGGCGAATCCGCGAGGAGCTCGGCTACGCCGATGAGGACGGCCCGTCGCTGACCGGTCTGTTCAAGCAGCAGTACCGGGGTGGCCGATACTCGTGGGGCTACCCAGCCTGTCCTGCCCTGGAGGACAACGCCAAGGTGGTTGAACTGCTCGGTGCCGACCGGATCGGCGTAGAGGTGAGCGAGGGCTTCCAGCTCCATCCCGAGCAGTCGACGACGGCCATCATCTGCCACCACCCCAAGGCCAAGTACTTCATCGCCTGACCAGGACCCCGATGATGGGCCGTGTCGCACCTCCACCCCGGGTCAGCGCCGGGAAAAAAATAGGTGCGTTAACAATTCTCGATCGGTAAATTTTGTCAGGGATGCCAGCACCTTCCCTCCTCCCGGCCGAGGTAACGGCGACGTCGTCTAGCGCCACGCAGCTGGAGCTGGGCGCAGTCCTCGTCGTCGTGCTCCTCTTCGTCGCCCTTCTTCTCGTGCGGGCCAAACAGCGGCGCGACCAGAAGATCAGAAAGGCAGCCAGCGAGGGGTACTTCGACCTCGATGTGGCCCGCTATGTCCACGCCCCGATACCCGATCCCCCTGCGACAGCCGCCGACGACCCGGACCGACCGCTTGCCCCCACCTTCGTTGCCCCTACCCGGGCCAAGGCGTCCAGGCGGGGAAGTCCCCAAGCTCCGGCTTCCCGGCCCGTGGCCACGATCGTCGGTCCCGGAGCTCAGGCCGACACGCCTCCACGCCCGGTACCTGCTTTCGACCAGGCCGCCGCGATGACGCTCCGTCCCCCGACGCCGGTGCCGTCGACGCCCCTGTCGTCGATGCCCTCGCTCGCTCCTCCACCGCCACCCCCGATGGGCGTGCCGTCCACACCGCTTCCCCGGATGGAACAACCCCTTCCGCAACCGACGAGTGATCCCTCCCCCCACTGAGTGCCGAAGGGACCGTCCTAGCGACGGGCCAACCACCGTGGCGCAATGGCCTCGAGATGTCGTCCGCTACCGCCTGTACGCCCTCGACCTGTCTTGTACGCCCTCGACCTAGGGAGCCGGCAGGGGCCATGTCCCCACCGAACGCCCATGGTCGAACCCGGCGTAGCTGACCACACCGCCTTGTTGAACCAGTGTCAACCGTCGCCGGTTGACCGACAGGTCGATGGCGCCGGCCATGGCACCACTCTCGACCTCGATCAGGCGGATCCGGGTAACCCCGGCCGCCTCGGCTGTGCCCACGGCCTCGCCAACGGCCAGACCGATCAGGCCCTCCAGATCAAGGTGAGGAAATGGCTCTTCGGGGGTCGTCGACGGAGTCACCGTTGAGTTGTACCCGCCCGGGCTGTCGCTGAAGCGCCGAGGGGGATCACCGGGACCCGGAAAGGAGCACAGCGCTACCATCTGGGCATGTCCGGGCGGTGGCGTCTCGTGGTTCTGGCACCCATCGTCGCGGGGCTGGCAGCGTGTTCCTCGACGCCCGTGAGCGCACCCACCACCACTACTACCACCACCTCTACGACCTCCCCACCTACCGTCCACATCATCCTCCGTACGGGTCCCGACTGCGACGGGTTCGTCCGGTGGCTGGATGCCCATGCCCCGTCATGGCCCGAGGGCATGGCCACAGGACTCGCCATCTCGTGCAGCGACTCGGCGCTCAAGTCGACGCTCCGCACCCTGGACCCACCCGCCGCCACGGTAGAGGCGATCGAGGAGCTGGAGGCATCCGCCGAAGGTGGCGTCTGCCCCACCCGCCCCACCCTCAGACTCTGTTCGTCAGGCGGCTCGTCCACCGCCATCACCGAACCGATCGGGTAGCTGTCCTCGACACGTTCGACACCCGTGACATCGTCAGGCTGGCCACCGAGGCGCCGGTGCGTCACCGGAACGACTGCATGGCGGGGCAGCGAACCCACTCGCGGCGGACCCAGAGAACTGCGGTCAGGTCTCGGTCTGCTGACAGTCGGCGACACGTCCACACGGTGATGATCACCCGGATCCCCACCGGGGATGGCTAGCGTTCCCCAATCGTCGGATCGTCCCCTGCGGTCGGACCCGTCCCGGTTCGATCCGGTAGGCCGGCGGCCGTGGCACGCCCACGGCAGGGTCAGACAGGAGGGATCATGTACCACGTTCGGTTGTCCAGCCCCCTCGAGAGCACGCCGGTAATCCTCGACGTACTCGGAGCCACTGCCGGTGTACTCAACGTAACGGTGCATCCGGGCTCGGCCCGCTTTCCCGACGGAGATGTGGTGGAGTGCGACCTCGTCCCCGAAGTGGCGAGCTCGGTGATCCATCAGCTTCGGACGCTCGGACCCCGTGAGCGGGGCGTGCTCTCGGTGGACCGCACCGACATGGCCCTTATCCGTACCCATCGCGAGATGATCAGGCCCATGGTGAGCGATCGGGAGATCGCTCCGGTATGGGAGGTGGTCGACGCCACCATCCGGGCCAACGCCTCGTACCCGATCAGTTTCTTCATGCTGCTGCTGTGTGCGGGGCTCATCGCCGCGGTCGGCATCCTCACCAACTCGCAGATCCTCGTGGTGGGGGCCATGGTCGTCGGGCCCGAGTACAACGCCATCTTGGGGACAGCCCTTGGGATCACCCAGGGCCATCCCCGTCCGGTCAAGCGCGGCCTGGTGGCTCTCGGTTTGGGGTTCGGGCTGGCCATCGTGGCCACCTTCCTCTTCTCACTGATCATCCGGGCCTCCGGCCAGGCCCCACCGGATTTCCTCTTGGGATTCAGACCCGTCTCGGACCTCATCGATCAGCCCAACTTGTTCTCCATCGTGGTCGCCGTCATCGCCGGGATCGTAGGGGTGGTCTCGATACTGCAGTCACGGGCCAACGCCCTCATCGGGGTGTTCATCTCGGTGACCACCATTCCAGCCGCCGCGGCCATGGGCCTTGGGGCCGCCTTCGGGCAGTGGAGCGAGGTATGGGGCGCAACCGAGCAGCTCTTCCTCAATGTGGTCATCCTGTTGGCCGTGGGGGTGGTGGCCCTGATCCTCCAGCGACGGTTCTGGCAGCGGCGAGAGAACGCGACGCAGGCTACGGGCGGAACTCCCCGGGGCCAGGGCGGCCGGGAGGACTAAAGGGCCAGCGTGGCGGCACCGTCCACCACGATGGCGGCACCGTTGACGTAGTTGGCCTGCTCGGAGCAGAGGAAGGTGACGATGCTCCCGAAGTCGGCCGGGTCCCCCATGGGTCCGCTACCGCCCAGCTCACGCATGCGGTCGGTGGCGTGGGCACCGGGACAGACCAGATTCAGGGTGATCCCCCTGCCCTCAGCCGCCACGTCCTGGGCTGCGGTCTTCACCCAGGCCCACAGCCCGGTGCGGGCCGTATTGGAGAGCGCCAGCCCCGGAATCGGCTGCACCACCGAGTAGGAGCTGATGTAGGCGATCCGACCCCATCCGTTGGCCCGCATGGTGGGCACGGCAGCCCTCGTCAGCCGCACGGCGGAGAGCAGGTTGGCGTTGAGGGCAGCCTCGAGCTGGTCGTCGTCGATCTCGAGCGAGTGGGCCGGGGGTGGGCCTCCGGCGTTGGCCACGACGATGTCGAGGGTGCCGAAGGCGTCGATGGTGGCCGCCACTAAGGAGGCCGGCGCATCCGGGTCGGTGATGTCCGCCGCCCGGGTCACCACCTCGGCGCCCGTGGCCCGGAGGGTGGCCGCCGCCTCTTCGAGGGCCGCCTCGCTCCGTGAGGAGAGCATCACCCGCACACCCTCGCCGGCCAGGGCCTCGGCGCTCGCTCGCCCGAGGCCCTTCGATCCCGCCACCACCAGTGCGGCCCTGCCGGCAATGCCCAGATCCATCGGAGCTCCTAGACGTCGACGACGATCAGGCCGTGGTCGGCTGAGTTGAGCGGCTCGGGGTCCCCGTCCTCGCCGATCACGACGATGTCCTCCAACCTCATGCCGAAGCGGTCCGGCAGATAGATGCCGGGCTCCACCGAAAAGGCGTGACCCGGTCGCAGGCGCTCGTCGTTGCCCACTACCAGATAGGGGTCCTCATGCTCCTCGATGCCGATCCCATGCCCGGTTCGGTGGACGAAGTACTGACCGAACCCTGCGTCCTCGATGATCGCCCGAGCCACGCCATCGACGTGCTCGGCCGTCACGCCGGCCCGAGCCGAGGCCACCGCAGCCTGTTGGGCGGCCAGGAGCACCTCGTAACATTCGGCCACCTCCCCGCTGGGGGCCCCGGTCACCACCGTGCGGGTGATATCCGAGCAGTAGCCGACGTCGCCGTCGAGCGAGTAGGTGCCACCGAAGTCGCACACCACGGTCTCACCCGGAGCGATGACCCGGGAGCCCGGCTCATGATGCGGGCTGGCAGCGTTGGGGCCGCTGCCTACGATGGCGAAGTTGACCTGCGTGTGGCCTTCGGCGACCAGGAGTGCGCCGAGTCGGGCCGACACGTCGGCCTCGGTCTTGCCCAACAGGCCGATCTCCCCACCCTGGAGCATGGCGGCCACCCGGTCGGCGGCGGCGCCGGCGCTCCGCAGGGCGGCCAGCTCCGAGGCGTCCTTCACGGCACGGATGGGCGAGGTGACCGTGGAGGCCTCGATCCAGGTGGCGTTCGGGACCCGCCGCTGGAGGGCGAGAACCGTCGTGGCCCACGCCCGGTCCGAGACGGCCAGACCCAGCCGGTCGCCATCGTGAGGGGAGACTCCGGCCAGCAGACCGGTGACCAGTTCGACGGGATCTTTCGTATCGTCCCACGCCTCGAGGTCGAAGAGGTCCCCCGCCCGCGGGACCCGGGGTGCTTCGAGGGCGGGCACCACCAGGACAGGATCGCCCTCCCTCGGGAGCACCAACATGGTGAGCCGCTCGAGCGGCATGGCCCGGTAGCCGGTCAACCACGGAAGGTCGGCCCCGTGGGACAGCAGCAGGGCGTCGATGGCGAGCTCACCCATGCGGGCGCGCACACGGTCCAGCCGATCACGGCGCCACTGCCGGGCCCCTTCGCTCAGGCCCTCCATCAGGCTGGGGTTCTCGACGCCATGTACCGGTTCACCGTACCGCCACGGTTCCACTCCGTCGGCCGGGGGTGTCGCCCTCGCTGCCGAGCGGACGGTTGGACGCCTCGGCCGCCTCGCGGGCGTGATAGCTCGACCGGGTGAGGGGTGACGACTGGACGTGGGTGAATCCCATGGCCATGCCGGACACCCGCAGGGACTCGAACTCGGCAGGGTCCCAGAACCGGGAGACGGGCAGGTGCTTTCGGCTCGGGCGCAGGTACTGGCCGATCGTCACGATGTCGACGCCGACCGAGCGTAAGTCGCCCAAGGTGGCCAGGACCTCGTCCTCGTCCTCACCCATCCCGAGGATGATCCCCGACTTGGTGGTGAGCCCGGCTTCCTTGGCCCGGGCCAGCACCCCGAGACTGCGGGCATAACCGGCCGACGGGCGAACGGCGCGCTGAAGACGGGCCACCGTCTCGATGTTGTGGTTGAGCACGTCGGGGCGGGCCCCGAAGATGGTGGCCAGTGAGGCGTCGTCACCCTTGCAGTCCGAGATGAGGACCTCGACCGTGGTGCGGGGTGCCCGGGATCGGACCGCGGCGATGGCCGCAGCGAAACCGCCAGCCCCGCCGTCGGCTAGATCATCACGGGCGACACAGGTGATGACGGCGTGGGCGAGCCCCATCCGCGCCACCGCCTCGGCGACCCGTTCGGGCTCGCCAGGATCGAGGGGCAGTGGGTGGCGGGTGTCCACCTGACAGAACCCACACGCCCTCGTGCACCGCGAGCCGTTGATCATGAACGTCGCCGTGCCGTCGGACCAGCACTCGTAGATGTTGGGGCAGCCCGCCTCCTCGCAGACCGTGACGAGGTCGAGGTCCCGCAGGTTCTGGCGGAGGCCGAGGTACTCCCCTTCCATGACCGTCGGCACCCGGAGCCACGCCGGCTTGCGCTGGTCGAGGGAGAGGCCGGCGGCCGGATCCACCCCGGCCCGGGCCAGACGGCGGTCGAGCGCGCTCGCCCCCGATGTCCGCCCGAAGGCGACGGCCACCGGTACGGGACCGCTGGGGACGACACCGAGCTGGGGTTCGGTCAGGTCGGGGTCCGAGGCCGGGGCGGCCTGGACCACGGCGGCGCCATCCGTCACGAGCTGGCTGTCCTCGACGGCACCCCACACATCTTCGGCGGCGGCGATCACTGCCGTCCGGGCCTCGGCCATGCTCACCGGCAGCCCCTCGGCTTCCAGCGAGGTGACCGGACGGTCGGCGATCCCGCACGGCACGATGTGACCGAACATGGTGAGGTCGGTGGAGACATTGAGGGCAAAGCCGTGGGTGGTACGCCCCCGTGCCGTCCGCACCCCGACGGCGGCGATCTTGCGGGGTCCCGGCGAGCCGGCACCCACCTCCTCGTCGAGGCCGACCCAGACACCCGGGTAGCCGGGCAGCCGGCCGACGCTGGCCGATGCGAAGCCCAACGAGACCAGGGCGGCGATCACGACGTCTTCGACATGGGTGACATGGGTGCGACCGTGTTGGAGACCAGGCCCTACGGTGATGAGGGGATAGCCGACCAGTTGGCCCGGCCCGTGGAAGGTGACGTCGCCACCCCGGTCGACGGGCACCAGTTCGGCGCCGACCGTGCTCGGATCCACCAGTACGTGGCCGAGGTCGGCGTTGCGACCCAGCGTATAGACGGGTGGGTGCTCGAGCAGCAGCAGGTAGTCGTCGGTCGACCGCCGACTGATGGCGCGCTGCAGAGCCCAGGCCTCTCGGTAGGGGACCCGACCCAACCACCGGACCTTCATCGGGTGCTGGCCGGCATGCCCCGAGGAGAACGGCCCACCGGCCTAGAGCTCCCCGGCCCAGTCACGCTCGTTCAGGATCTCTGACAACCGGGCCAGGAACCTCGCCGTGTAGGCGCCGTCCACGGCACGGTGATCGAAGGTGAGGGCAGCCAGGCCGACCGAGTGGATGGCGATGGACTCGGTACCGTCGGGCAGCGCCACGACGACCGGCTTCCTCGCCACGCCGTCCGTCGAGAGAATGGCCACCTGGGGTTGGTTGATGATGGCGCCGGTGATCAACGTGCCGAACGGACCGGCGTTGGTGATCGAGAAGGTGCCGCCGCTGATGTCGTCGAGGCTCAGCCTCTTGTTGCGGGCCCGCTCGGCCACGTCACGGATCCGACGGGCCATGCCCCGCAGGTTCAGCTCCTCGGCGTTGTGGACCACGGGCACGATGAGTCCCTCGTTGTCCAGGTCGACGGCGATCCCCAGATTGATGTCGTGGTGGATGATGAGTGAGTCATCGCCGACCGAGGCGTTGAGGTGGGGGAACTCGCCGAGGGCCTCCACGGTGGCCAGGGCGGCGAAGGGTAGGTAGGTGAGGCTGAACCCCTCCTCGGCCTTGAACCGCTCACCATGGGTGCGACGGACCTGCTCGACCCGCTCGTAGTCGATCTCTTTGACCATCAGGGTGTGCGCGGAGGTGGCCTTGGACCGCACCATGTGCTCCGCTGTCCGCCGTCGGATATTGGTGAACGGGACCACCTCGTCACGGCCCGTCGGGCGGACCACCTCCGCGGCCGGAGGTGCGGGAGCCGGTGTGGCGGCAGCCGTCGGAGCGGTCTCGGACGGGGTGGCGGGTGGTCGGCGATCGGCGATGCTCGGCACCCTGGCTGGTGCCGCGGAGCCGTCGGTCCCTCCACCGCCGGCGATGACCGACTCCACGTCGTTGCGGGTGATCCGACCACCGAGCCCGGTGCCGTGCACCGAGCCTGGGTCGATGTCGTGATCGTGCAACAGCTTTCGGACCACCGGGGAGAGGACGAGCCCCTCACCGGCTCCGTTGGTCAGCGACGAAGCCGCCACCGATGCGGCCCCCACCACCACAGGCTCTGGCTGGGCCACTGGTGCCGGGGGCGGTGGTGACGGCGTCGCGGTCACCGGGGTCGGTTCCGGAGCCGGCGCTGGTGCGACCGGTGTTGGTGGAGCCTCGGCGGCCGGCTCGGCGGTCCCTGAGGGTGCGGTGCCGTCGGATGCGGTGGCCTCGCCGATGACAGCCAGGGTCACACCCACGTCCACGGTGTCGCCCTCCTCCACGAGGATGGCGGTCAGTACCCCTTCGGCGGGAGAGGGGACCTCGGAGTCGACTTTGTCGGTCGACACCTCGAACAGCGGCTCGTCCCGGGCCACCTGGTCTCCGACCGCCTTGTACCACTTGGTGATAGTGCCTTCGGTCACCGTCTCCCCGAGCTGCGGCATGGTCACATCAGGCAACGTGGAGTCCCCTTCCGGTCAGCGCCTGCACCGTCTCGCCGAATGTCTCCGACAACGACGGGTGCGGCTGGATGAACTGGGCCACCTCATCAGCGGTGGCCTCCCAGTTGACGGCCAGGTACCCAGCACCGAGCTGCTCGGTGACCCAGGGTCCGACCATGTGGACACCGAGGATCCGACCGGTGGACCCGTCGGCGAGGCGCTCGGCCACCACCTTGACCAGTCCGTCGGTCTCTCCGATGATCCGGGCCCGGCTGTTGCCTCCGAAGGGGTCCTTCTTCACGACCACGTCGAACCCCGCCTCGACGGCGGCGGCCTCGGTGAGCCCGGCGAAGGCCACTTCGGGATGGCAGTAAATGGCCCAGGGCACCCGGTCGTAGTCGACCGGGACCACCGGCTCGCCGAGGATGCTCTTGATGACGACGATCCCCTCGGCAAACCCCACGTGGGCCAGCTGTGGGGTGCCGGCCACCACGTCCCCCACGGCCCAGACGCCATCAGCGTCGGTGCGCATGGTCCGATCCGTGACCACGAACCCCCGATCATCGATAACCACCCCGGTGCCGGGGGAGACGAGACCCTCGGTGCGGGGCCGGCGACCGACGGAGACCACCACGGCGTCCACGGCCAACTTCTCACCGTCGTTGTAGGAGACGACGGTGCCGTGTCCGGAGGGGTCCGGCGTGTGGCCTTGCAGGCGCACACCGGCTTTCACATCGATGCTCCGCTTGCGGAAGGAGCGGGCCACCGCCTTGACGATGTCCTCGTCGCAGCCTCCGAGGATCCCCGGGAGGGCCTCGAAGACCGTCACCGTGCTGCCGAGGTCGCTGAGCATCGAGGCGAACTCACAGCCGATGGCCCCGCCCCCGATGACCGCCACCGATGCCGGCAGCTCGTCCAGGGCGAGCACCTCGTCCGAGGTCATGACCAGGGTGCCGTCGATGTCGAAGCCCGGAATGGTGCGGGGGACGGACCCGGCGGCCAACACCACGTTGGTGCCGGTGATCTCGGTGGTCGAACCGTCGTTGCCCGAGACCTTCACCCTGTGGTCGGCCACCAGGGTGCCACTGCCGCTGAACACGGTGACCCCGCGTCCTTTCAGGAGTCCGGCCAGTCCCTTGAACAGTTGATCCACCACCTGCTGCTTGCGGGCCTGACTGATCGAGAAGTCGACGACCGGGGTGATGGGGTCGTCGCCTCCCGCCGTGACGCCGAAGATGCTCGAGTCGGCCACCGTGCGGAACACCGAGGCGGTCTCCAAGAACTCCTTGGCCGGGACGCATCCCCGGTGGAGGCACGTTCCCCCCACCTTGTCCAGCTCCACGATGGCGATGGACAGGCCGGCAGACGCGCCGTAGAGGGCGGTGGCGTAGCCACCCGGCCCCCCGCCGATGATGACCACGTCGAACGTGGTCGGACCGGCCTCGTCGCCGCCGGTGTCCTTCGTGTCGATCCCCCTGTCGACTCCCCCCGATGCCGTTCGATCCTCAGCCACCTCGGGTGTCGTGGGAATCACCTCCGTCCACTGCCGCGCCCGGTGCGCGACCATCGTCCAGCCTACCGGGCCGAGGGACGACGCCACCTCGGTACCCGGCGGTAACTGGGGACCGGACAGGTGGTCCCGGGCGGGATGCCGCTCACCCCGAGACGGGTGCCCGGCCCCAGGCCGAGATCAGTGGGGAGGTGGCAAAGTCCATGCCGCCGGCGTCGATGGCGGCCAGATGGCGGTCGATCTCGGCCTCGGTGGCCAACCCTGCGCTGACCAGCCGTTGCCGCATCTGCTCCACGGTGGCCCGCTCGAGCACGGTGCACCACGGACCGGTCACCGGGAAGTAGGCGTCGGCAGAGACGTCGACCAGTCCGGCCGACCGGAGCAGGCGCGGCAGGGTCCGGCCGAAGCCGGTGTCCGCGCCGCTGTCCACCAACAGCGCCCGGAAGTCCCGGCGAAGCTTGTTGGCCAGGACCTGTTCGGGCCCGTACTCGTCGATGCAGGTGAGCGGCTGGAGGGCGGGATCGGCGTCCTCGACGACCAGCCATCCGCCCGGTCGGAGGGCGTCGACCAGCGCTTCGAGAGCCTGGCGGCGCTGGGGGACGTGGACGAGCACCAGGCGAGCGTGGATGAGGTCGAAGGGACCCGGAGGTGGCTGGTCGAGGCCAACGTCATGGACCCGGGCCTCGAAGGGAAGGGCGTCGGGCTCGCCCATCCACGAGAGGTCGAGGTCGGTGGCGAGGACCGAGCCCTCGGGACCGGTCCGCCCAGCCATCCAGGTGGCCACGGTCGGGCCGCCCGCTCCGACCTCCCAGCAACGCCAGCCCGGGCCGATGCCGCAGTCGTCGAGATGACGGAAGGTCCACGGGTCGAGGAGCGAGGCCAGCGCGGTGAGCCGGTCACCCGCCTCTACCCGGCGGTTGTCGAGCAGATACCCGTCGTCCCCGGCCACGGAGCCATCGTAGGGCGTGGGCCCGGTGCCGACGGGTGCGTTTAGGAGAGCACCCGGCGACGGAAGTTGCGGAGGCCGAGCCCGAGGAAGACGGCGAGGAACGCCGTCAACACGGGGTAGATGATGTAGAGGTGCATATGGGGGGCGTTGGTCAGGGCGGCCCGCATCCCCTCGTTCACGTAGATGAGCGGATTGATCAGGACGACGGTCTGCAGCCAGTGCCAGCCACCGGCCTGGATGGGGGCGAGTCGCGTCCACTCGTAGTAGGTCCCCCCGAGGAAGGTCACCGGCAGGATGATGAACCCGAACATCAAGCCGATGTTTCGCGGCTCGAAGCTGGTACCGAGCAAGAGGCCGAGGGAGGCCATGGTCACGCAGGCCAGGGGAACCAGCGTGACGATGATCCACCAGTGCAGATTGAGGTGGGCCTCTACGCCCTTGGCGTGGACCACCGAGGCAATGGGCAGCACGATGATGGCCGAGATGAGGCCCTGCACGGCACCGGAGAGCACCTTGGCCATCGCCACCAGCCAGATGGGGCAGGGGGCCTGGACCCGGTCCTCGATCTCCCGAGTGAACCCGAACTCCTGGGACATGATCAGCGCCACCGACTGCACCCCCTGGAAGAGGATGGAGATCCCCACCACCCCGGGGACGAGCAGCGTGGCGAACGCCGATTCGGCGACCGGTCCGCCGCTTCCCCCGATCCCCTGGCCGATCTTCGGGAACACGTAGAGGAAGACGAAGCACAAGAGGAACGGCTGCACGAGCACCCTGATGACGAACTCCAAGACGTGCTTGCGCAGGACGACCAGGTCCCGGAGGATGAGGGCGCCGAGGGCGATGCGGCTGGCGTCGAAGGTCGATCGGGTGGGCCGTTCGTGCACGGCGGCAGGTGCTGTGCCCGGTGCGAGTGTGCTCATCCCTCTCGGAGCTCCTTCCCGGTGAGCTTGATGAACACCGTCTCCAACGTGGGCTCGGTGACCGAGAGGTCGAGCACCGGGAATCCCGCCTCCTCGGCGGTGTTCACCACCCGCGGCAGGAGCCGGTCCTGGCCCTTTACGTGGAGCTCCACTCCGGTGTCGGTGATTCGAGAGGCGGTCACGCCATCGACGGCATCGCCCAACACCCGGGCCAGCGCCTCCTGGTCGCCGCTGGCGATCACCGTGACGATGGTGTCGGCGTTCACCTGCTGTTTCAGAGCTGCCGGGGTGTCGAGGGCCAAGATCCTGCCCCGGTCCATGATGGCGACCCGGCCGCACAGCTGGTCGGCCTCTTCCATGTAGTGGGTGGTGAGCATGATGGTCTGGCCCTCGGCGTTGAGCGTCCGCAGGGTCTCCCAGAGGGCCAGCCGGCTCTGGGGATCGAGTCCGGCCGTGGGCTCGTCGAGGAAGAGCACCGCCGGGCGGTGGAAGATGGCGCGGGCCACCATGAGACGCTGGGCCATGCCTCCTGACAGGGCGTAGACCGAGGCCTTGGCCCACCGTTCCAACTGGAACTGCTCCAGCAGCTCGCTGGCTGTCCGCCTGGACTCGCGAGCGGGGATCCCGAACAGGCGGCCGTGGAAGTAGAGGTTCTCCCACACGTTGAGCTGGCGGTCCAGGGTGTTCTGCTGGCTCACGATCCCGAGGATCTGCTTGGCCAGGGCGGGGTGGGCCACCACATCGATCCCACCGACGAAGGCCTGGCCCGAGGTGGGCACCACCCGGGTGGTGAGCATGCCGGCAGTCGTGGTCTTGCCGGCACCGTTCGGCCCGAGGAGTCCGAAGATCTCACCGTGGACCACCTCGAGATCGAGTCCGTCGACCGCTCGGATATCCGATCCGGCGTACACCTTGGTGAGCCCGACGGTCCGGATGATGCCGCCGCCCTCCGCCGGGGCGGGGGGCGGCGATGTGGACACGGTGCTCGTCATGGTGCTCGGGCCGACACTACCGCCCGAGGGGACGAGGCTGGCCCGGGGGCGGCTACTTGGGCGGCATCCGGATGCCACCGTCGAGACGGATGACCTCGGCGTTGAGATAGCTGTTCGAGGCGATGTGGGCGACCAACTCGCCGAACTCGGAGGGGTTGCCCAGCCGCTTCGGGAAGTTGACCGACCGGGCCAGCTCGGCTCGGGCCTCGTCGGGGAACATGGCCAGCAGCGGGGTGTCGAACAGCCCAGGGGCGATGGCGAGGACCCGGATGCCCACCACGGCGAGGTCGCGGGCGGCGGGAAGGGTCATGCCCACGATGGCGCCCTTGGAGGCCGAGTAGGCCAGCTGCCCGATCTGTCCGTCGAAGGCGGCAACCGAGGCCGTGTTCACGATCACCCCACGCTCGCCGTTCTCCTGGGGTTCGACGGTGGCGATGTGGGAGGCCGCCTTGGTCATCACGTTGAACGTCCCGATGACGTTCAGATTCTGGATGAACTGGAAGGGCTGCAGGTCATGGGGGGATCCGTCCCGATTGATGACCCGCCCCACCCACCCGGTGCCGGCGCAGTTGACCGCGATACGGAGGTTGCCGCCGTCGGCCGCCTGGTCCACGGCTTTCTGGCAGTCCTCGGGATCGGTCACGTCCCCACCGGCGAAGTTGGCGTTGGTGCCGATCTCACTGACGACCTCTTTGCCCCGCTCTTCGTTGCGGTCGAAGACCGTGACCCGCACGCCCCGGGCGGCCAGGGTCCGGGCGGTGGCCTCGCCGAGGCCAGATGCGCCGCCGGTGATGATGGCTGAACTTCCTTGGATCTCCATGCCAGCAGGTTACGGGAGGTGGCCGACGAACCCAAACGGGGTCAGTTCGCGCCCTCTTCCGCCTACTGGAGGTCGGCGGCCTGGGTGGCCAACAGGTCGACCAGGTCGTTCATCCGGTGCCCGGAGTGGCCTTTCACCCAGGCGAAGGTCACCGGGCGCCCGGACTCGAGGGCCAGGGGGATCAGCTCTTTCCAGAGATCCTGGTTGGCCACCGGTTTGCCCTGGGTGTTGCGCCATCCCCGACGTTCCCACCCCTGCCACCACCGGTCCCGGAAGCAGTTGACCACGTAGGTGGAGTCGCTGACCACATGCAGCGGGCCGGGCAAGGATTGGAGGGCGCGGATGACGGCGGTGACCTCCATCCGCTGGTTGGTGGTGTGGGGCTCGCCGCCACTGTCCGAGCCGTCTCCGTCCACAGCCCAGGCCCAGCCCCCCGGCCCGGGGTTCCCCCGGCAAGCACCGTCGGTGAAGACGACAGTGGTGTCTGGTTCGAGCGGGGCGTCGTCGTGCATCGGGACAGCATGCCCCGTCTGGTGGGCCGGGCGTGCACCCCGGTCGACCGGCCGCCCCGATCGGATGGCGCACCCCGGGTGGGGCCACCTCGGGATCGAACGGTAGAACGCGTTGCGATGAATTCCCTTGCACCACCGCGCGGTGGGAGCATGGAACCATGTTGTTCGACGGCGTCAGCCATCAGCTACCCGACCGTGATCCACAGGAGACCGCCGAGTGGCTCGACGCCTTCGACGACGTGGTCGACACCTATGGACGTACCCGGGCGCGGTATCTGCTGATGCGGATACTCGAGCGGGCCGGCCAGAAGCACGTCGACTTCCCGGCCACGGTGTCCAGCCCCTATGTGAACACCATCCCCACCGACGAGGAGCCCGAGTTCCCCGGCGACGAGTACCTCGAACGGCGGATCCGGGCCTTCATTCGCTGGAATGCCGCGGTGATGGTGGTGCGGGCCAATGTCCGTTCCGAGGCCATCGGCGGGCACCTGTCCACCTACGCCAGCTCGGCCGCTCTCTACGAGGTCGGCTTCAACCACTTCTTCCGGGGGAAGGACGACGGACAGCCCGGGGACCAGGTGTACTTCCAGGGTCACGCCTCACCGGGGATCTATGCCCGGGCCTTCGTGGAGGGCCGCCTGTCCGAGGAGCACCTCGACAACTTCCGGTTCGAGGTGGGCGTGGACGGGCTCTCCTCGTATCCCCACCCCCGGCTCATGCCCGAGTTCTGGGAGTACCCGACCGTGTCCATGGGGCTCGGACCGCTCAACGCCATCGCCCAGGCCCACGTCGCCCGCTACCTCCACGCCCGGGGCCTGATCGACGCCAGCCAGAGCCGGGTGTGGTGCTTCGTGGGCGACGGCGAGTTCGACGAGCCCGAGACCATCGGCGCCCTCGGGATGGCCGGACGAGAGCATCTCGACAACCTGGTCTTCGTGGTCAACTGCAATCTCCAGCGTCTCGACGGCCCCGTGCGGGGGAACGGCAAGGTCATCCAGGAGTTCGAGGCCCTCTTCCGCGGTGCGGGCTGGAACGTCATCAAGGTCATCTGGGGCCGCACCTGGGACGAGCTGCTGGCCAAGGACGTTGACGGCGTACTCCTCAACAAGATGAACACCACGGTCGACGGCGAGTTCCAGAAGTACGCCACCGAGTCCGGGGCCTACATCCGGGAGCACTTCTTCGGCCCGGACCCGCGGCTCCAAGAGCTGGTGGCCCACCTCTCCGACGAGGAGCTCCAGTCGCTGCCCCGTGGCGGCCACGACTACCGAAAGCTCTTTGCCGCCTACCTGGCGGCCACCGAGCACGAGGGCGCGCCCACGGCCATCTTGGCCAAGACGGTGAAGGGTTGGACGCTCGGCCCCGAGATCGAGGCCCGCAACGCCACCCATCAGATCAAGAAGATGACCAAGGCCCAGCTCCTCACCTTGCGCAACCGGCTGTTCCTCCACGAGGAGATCCCCGAATCCGACCTCGACGCCGACCTGCCCCCGTACTACCGGCCCGCTCCCGACTCGAAGGCGGCGCGGTACCTGGCCGAGCGCCGGGCTGCCCTGGGTGGGCCCCTCCCCCGCCGGGTGGTGCGGGCCGAGCCGCTCCCCACCCCGGCACACGACGCGTTCGCTGACTTGGAGGCCGGGTCGGGACGCCAGGCCGTGTCCACCACCATGGCCTTTTCCCGTCTGCTGCGCTCCCTCACCCGTGACCCCGTCATCGGGGAGCGGATCGTTCCCATCGTCTCGGACGAAGCGCGCACGTTCGGCCTCGAGTCCCTGATCAGCGAAGTCCAGATCTACGCACCCGGAGGCCAGCACTACACACCGGTCGATGCCGGCCTCGCCCTGCACTACGCCGAGGGCGCTTCGGGCCAGGTCCTCCAAGAGGGCATCACCGAAGCCGGTGCCGTAGCCGCCTTCACTGCCGCGGCGACCTCGTACGCCACCTGGGGTCAGTCCACCATCCCCTTCTACCTCTTCTACTCCATGTTCGGGTTCCAGCGGGTGGGCGATCTGCTGTGGGCCCTGTCGGACAGCCGAGGCCGCGGCTTCCTGTTGGGGTGCACCGCCGGTCGGACCACCCTGAACGGCGAGGGGCTCCAACACCAAGACGGCCACTCCTTACTGCTCGCCTCGACGGTGCCCAGCGTGGCCGCCTACGACCCGGCGTTCTCCTACGAGGTGGCGGCCATCGTCGAGAACGGAATCAGGCGGATGACCGGGCCCGAGCCCGAGGACCGCTTCTGGTACATGACGCTGTACAACGAGAACTACCCGATGCCGGCGCTCCCGCCCGATCCGGCCGAGGCCGAACGGGTGCGCCTCGGGACGATCAAGGGGCTCTATCGGTTCGGGGAGGCCCCGGTCGACCCCTCAGGCCCGGGCGGGTCGACCGGGTCCGGGACGCGCGCCCGGGCCACCCTGCTCTTCTCGGGATCGGCGTGGCAGGAGACGGTCGAGGCACAGCGTCTGCTGGCCGAGGAGTGGGGGGTGGACGCCGACGTGTGGTCGGTGACGTCCTACAAGTCGCTGCGTGAGGATGCGATGTCGGTCGAGCGGTGGAACCGCCTCCATCCCGGCGAGCCCGAGCGCGTGGCGTTCGTCACCGAGTCGCTGGAGGGATCGGCCGGTCCCATCGTCGCCGTCACCGACTTCATGCGCATGGTTCCCGACCAGGTGTCCCGGTGGATGCCCCGCCGGTTCACCTCGCTCGGCACCGACGGCTTCGGCCGGTCGGACACCCGTGAGGTCCTGCGCCGGTTCTTCGAAGTGGACGCAGCCCATGTCGTGGTGGCCGTGCTGTCCAGCTTGTCCGCCGACGGGGCCGTACCCGCGGCCACGGTGGCCGAGGCCATCGATCGCTACGGGGTCGACCCGGGCTCCGACGATCCCTGGACCGACTGAGTCCGACGCCAGCCGGCAAGGCTGGCCCTCTGGGTGGGCTATACGGGCCAAGGAGATCGAGGTACGCCACGGGCATCGTGAGGTGGTCCAGCCCGCTCGGAGTGCCGGCCACCAGATGTCGAAGGGTGACGGGAAGTCGCATACGCTGGATCCCATGTCCCTGTACCTGAGTGGCGATGAGGCCGCCGACGAGCTCTTGAGTACCGATCCGCTGGCTCTGCTGGTGGGGATGGTGCTCGACCAGCAGGTCCCGCTCGAGCGGGCGTTCCGGTCGCCCTACGACCTGGCCGAGCGGCTCGGCGGCCACCTCGACGTCGCCGCCCTGGCCGCCATGGATCCCGAGGCCTTGGCCGCAGTGTTCAGCGAGCGGCCGGCCCTCCACCGGTTCCCCAAGTCGATGGCGGGCCGGGTCCAAGAGGTGTGCACCGTGATCCTCGAGTCCTACGGCGGCGATCCCGCCGCCATCTGGACTTCGGCGGCCGACGGCAAGACCCTCCTCGCCAACGTGAAGGCCCTGCCCGGGTTCGGGGAGCAGAAAGCCCGGATCTTCGTCGCCCTATTGGGCAAGCAGTTCGGGGTCCGGCCTCCCGGTTGGGAGAAAGCCGCCTCCCCGTTCGGGGAGACCGGCTCGTTCCGATCGGTGGCCGACATCGACTCGCCCGAGGCGCTGGCCAAGGTGCGTCAGTACAAACAGAAGATGAAAGCCAAGGCCAAGGCCAAAGCGGCAACGTCGGGCTGAACGGCCGTGCCTCCTTCGGACCGGTGGCGACTGGCCGACCGGAGGCTCTACCTGTGCACGCCTGACCGTCCCGATCTCGAGCGGTTCGTCCGGTCCTGCATCGAGGGAGGCGTCGACCTCGTCCAGCTGCGGGAGAAGCACCTCGACGACATCGCCCTCATCGAGCGGGCCCGGCTCGTCCAGCGGGCCTGCGCCGACAGTGGTGTGCCCTTCATCATGAACGACCGCCCCGATCTGGCCGCAGCCGTCGGTGCCGACGGGGTCCACGTCGGACAGGACGACCTCTCCCCGTTCGCCGCCCGTCGGATCGTGGGCGAGGACGCCGTGATCGGTCTGTCCACCCATGCCGTACCCGAGTTGGAGGCGGCCCTGGGCACTTCGACCTCGGAGCCGGCCCCGGTCGAGTACGTGTCGGCGGGGCCGGTCACCGCCACGCCGACCAAGCCGGGCCGACCCGGAACCGGTCTCGGCTACATCACCGAGGCGGTGGCCCGGTCACCGTGGCCGGTGTGGATCACCGGAGGTGTAGACCCGGCGACCGTCGGGGCCATGGCGACCGCCGGTGCGAGGCACTTCGTGGTGGTCCGCTGGCTCTGCGAAGCCGAGGACCCGGAGCGAAACGCCCGCCAGCTGCGGAACGCCATCGACGAGGTCGTCGCTCCGGCCCCGGCCTGACATCGGACCCCTCGGCCGGTCGACCGGTGGACAGACTCAGCCGTTGGCCTTGACGACCTTGGCTCCGGCCGGCAGCTTGACCGGGGGGGAGGTTCCCACCTGGGAGATGACCAACTGCACCGAGGAGCTGGCCACGTTGAGGGTGAACTCCGATATGTACGATCCCGAAACGGTGTAGACGAACTTTCCACTCTGCTTGCCCTGGGCGGTGGTCTCCGAGAGGGTGAACGAGTAGGTGTTCCCGTTCTGTTGGATGTCCTTGGCCTGTCGGGCGTAGGGCAGGTAGCCGTGGGCGGGGTCGAGGGCCTTGGCTCCCTGGCTGGCCTGTCGGTAGAAGACCAGGCTGGTGGTCGGGGCGTTGTTGGCCACGGTCAGGCTCTGGTACTCCACGTTGCCGATGACATAGACGTAGGTCCGCTTGCCGCCGCTCTGGATGTAGCCACCCAGGCGGTCAGGCGCCTGGAAGACCAGGTAGTCCGTCTGTTTGCCCTGTGGCGTGTTCTCGGTCAGTACCTCGGAGTAGTTGGCCGCGTTGAGGGTGTTGGTCACGGCCTGTTGGAGGGGCACGTTCTTCGGCGACTGGGCGATGCCGAGGATGGCCCCGCCGAGGGCCAGGACCGTGAGGAGGCCCAAGAGGGCCCAGGCGATCAGGTTTCTCCCGCTATTCATCGACGGAACGCTACGCCAGATCGGCCGGGGCCAAGGTCACCGGGGTGCGGTGACCTGCGGGCGCGCCCGTGCCTGGGCGATCGGTGTCGGGCATCGGTCGGTGTGCTCAGATACCGATGCGCTGGGCCAGCAGCTCGCGGTGGTAGGACGGGTCGCCCAGCATCAGTTCGGAGGACTTGGCCCGCTTGAAGTACAGATGGGCGGGGTGCTCCCAGGTGAAGCCGATACCGCCGTGGATCTGGATGGTCTCGGCGGCGGCGTGGAAGTAGGCCTCCGAGCAGTACGACTTGGCCAGGGAGGCGACCACCGGGAGCTCGTCGGAGTCCTCTGCCGCGGCCCAGCCGGCGTAGTAGGCGGCCGACTTGGCCGACTCGACCTCCAAGAGCATGTCGGCGCACTTGTGCTTGATGGCCTGGAAGCTCCCGATGGGCCGGCCGAACTGAATGCGGGTCTTGGCGTACTCGACCGAGCTGTCGAGGCAGCGCTGGGCCCCACCGACCTGCTCGGCGGCCAGGGCCACCGCGGCCAGGTCCAGGGTCTTGGACAGTCCTGGCTCGGCGCCCCCGTCGGTCCCGATCAGCCAGGCCGGGGTGTCGACGAACTCGAGGCGGGCTTGCTTGCGGGTCTGGTCCATCGTGGCCAGGGGTGTCTTGGTGAGGCCTTCGGCGTCACCTTTGACCCCGAAGAGCGACAGGCCGGCCGGCGTGCGGCCGACCACCAGCACCAGGCCGGCCACGTGTCCGTCGATAACGAAGGACTTGTGGCCGTTGAGCGCCCAGCCGTCGCCCGACGGGGTGGCAGCAAGGGTGATCCCGTCTGCGTCCCAGCGGCCCGAGTCTTCGGTGAAGGCCAGCGTCCCGATGGTCTCACCCGAGGCGATGCCCGGCAGGAGGTACTCCATGGCCTTGGTGTCGCCCGAGGTCAGGATGGCGTTGGCGGCCAGGGCGACGGTGGAGAAGAACGGTGCACAGAGGAGCGCCGCACCCATCTCCTCTAAGACCACGATCAGTTCGACATAGGAGAAGCCGGAACCGCCGTACTCCTCGGGGATGGTGAGGGACTGGAGGCCGAGCTGCTCGGCCATCTGGGTCCAGACCGCGGGGTCGTAGCCCTCGGTGGTCTCCATCAGTCGGCGTACTTCCGTTTCGGGAGACTTGTCGTCGAGGAAGCGCTTTACCGCCTTGCGCAGCTCGTCCTGCTCCTCGCTGAAAGCGAAGTTCATCGTGTTCTCTTTTCCCCTGGGCCGGCCCCGAAAAGGGGCGGATCTGCCCGATTGTCTATCAGGTCTGTCTACCAGAACGGGTGGCCGGATGACCAACAGGCGGCAGCCGGCCAGTACGCTGACCTGAGGAATCACCCCGGGGTCCGTGCCTCAGCGCCCCGGCTGGAAGGAGGCCGACCACCGTGCCCGACACCGTCATCGACTATCAGGACACCGCGGTCGAGGTCCACCGCATCGTGGTGGGACCGGTCGACAACAACGTGTACATCGTCCGTTGCCGGGCCACAGGCGAGTCCCTGCTCATCGACGCGGCCAACGAGCACGACAAGCTCCTCGAACTGTGCCGGGCCCTGGACGTGCGCCAGGTGGTCGAGACCCACGGGCATTGGGACCACATCCAGGCCGTGGAAGCCGTCCGCGACGCCGGCATCGACGTGGCCGTGACCGGGGCCGACGCCGACATGCTTCCCTCCTACGACCAGATCCTCGAGGACCGGTCGGTGCTCGAGGTCGGCCGGCTGCGGATGGGCACCATCGCCACCCCGGGCCACACGCCCGGCTCCATGTGCTTCACCGTGGAGGGCACCCCACTGCTGTTCACCGGCGACACCCTGTTCCCTGGCGGGCCGGGGAACACGTCGTTCGAGAACGCCGACTTCGACACCATCATCCGGTCCATCGAGGAGCGCCTGTTCGCACCCTTCGCTCCCGACACCCTGGTGCTGCCCGGCCACGGGGCCGGCACCACCATCGGCACGGAGACGCCGCACCTCGACGAGTGGATCGAACGGGGCTGGTGAGCCCGGCTCCCACGCGCCGGCCGGATCGGTGACCTCTCAGACTGCCGTGGACGGCCTCCGGGGCTCCCTGATCAGTTCGATCTCCTTCGGTAGGCCGGTCACAGCCACGCCTCCGGGCACCTCAGAACCCACCTCGATCGTCACCCGGGATCCGGCCAGGGGGATGCCGGCGACCTTCAGGTAGTTGATCCCTTCGGGGAGATTGGGCGACAGCCAGGTCTTGCCGTAGGGGATCCACGGGTCCAAGCGGAGCAGCGTGCGCAGGCACAGCAGAGGCGACGCCGCCGCCCAGGCCTGGGGGGAGCACGACGTGGGATAGCCGACCGGCACGGTGAGCTCGCCGCGATCGAGGCCGCTGAACAGCTCGGGCAGCCGGCCACCTTGCGCCTGGGCGGCGTCGAGCAGGCCGAAGATCAGCTTCTGGGCGGCCCCGTCGTAGCCGTACCGGGCCAGCCCCGCGGCCACGATGGCGGTGTCGTGGGGCCACACCGAACCGCAGTGGTAGCTGATGGGGTTGTACCCACCGCTGTCCTTTGACAGTGTGCGCAGCCCCCAGCCCGAGAACATGGCCGGCGAGATCAGCTTCTCGGCCACTCGCCGGGCCTTGTCCTCGTCGACGATCCCGGTCCACAGGCAGTGTCCGATATTGGAGGTCAACGAGTCGATGGGCCGTTTGTCGGCGTCGAGGCCGACGGCGAACCACCCCTTCTCCTCCAGCCAGAAATCCCGGTTGAACGCCACCTTCAGCTGGGTGGCCTTGGCCCGGAAGCGGTCGTAGGTGGCCGAGTCGCCGACCTCGAAGGCGAAGTGGGCCGAAGCCAGATAGGCCCCGTAGGTGTACGCCTGCACCTCGCACAGGGCGATGGGGGCTTCGGCGACCCGCCCGTCGGCGTAGCGGATACCGTCCCAGCTGTCCTTCCACCCTTGGTTGGCCAGCCCCCGCTCGGTGTTGCGGGTGTACTCCACGTAGCCGTCGCCGTCGGCGTCGCCGAACTGCTCGATCCACTCGATGGCCCGGGCGGCGTTGGGAAGGAGTTCGTCGACCATCTCCCGTGCCACCCCCCAACGGCGCATCTCTCCGAGCAGCATGACGAAGAGCGGCGTGGCGTCGGCCGTGCCGTAGTAGATGCTGCCTCCCCCGAGCGAGAGGGAGGCGGCGTCGCCGAAGCGCATCTCGTGGAGGATGCGGCCGGGCTGCTCGTCGTGGCGCGGATCGACGTCTTTACCCTGGAATCGGGCCAGCGTCTGGAGCACGCCCCGGGCCAGGTCCGGGTCGACCAACAATGCCATCCAGGCGGTCAGCAGCGAGTCACGGCCGAACACGGTCATGAACCACGGGGCGCCGGCCGCCACCACGACCCGCTCGGGGTAGTCGGGGTCGAAGATACGGAGGGCCCCGAGGTCCTCGGCACTGCGGGCGATGACCTCTTTCAGCCCGGGGTGGCTCGTCTCCACCTGGGGCACCTGGCGGCGCCACTCAGCCAGTCGTTCCGTGGGGGTGGCCCGGTCGACTGGCTGGCCCCGGCGGTACCTCGGGTCGACGGGCTGTCCGTCGAAGACCGGCCCCACCTCGATGCACGTGGTCCACTCCCCCCGCGGGGGGACCGCCACCTCGAAGGTGGCCCGGTCCGAGGTCAGCAGAGTCGGCTGGTCGAAACGGACCTCGACTCCGCGCTCCACACCGGCCCGACGGAACGACGACACCACGATGGCGAGCCGGGGTGCACCGGGGTCGGCCGCACCCTGGCCGGGCTCGCGCACCGTGGCGATCACGTCGGTCGCTCCGGGCTCGGCCCCCACACGGCCTTCCTTTACGGCGAAGAGATCGGCGAAATCCGAGCCGATGAGCACCTGGACGGTACACAGGGCGGCCTCGTCGGCGAAGTTACGGATGGTCAGGTCCTCGCGCATGCCCTGGCCCACGTACCTCGACCGGAACACCATCAAGGTGGAGTCGGCCCGGCCCGGGGCAGGGAGGCAGCGGGAGACGAACGTCGCCGAAAAGGGGTCGTCGGTCACCGCGGCCAGCGGCTCGGTACGCACCCCGTCCACCAGCACCTCGAAGCGGGACAGGATCCTCGTGTCCCGGACGAACAGGCCCTGGGCGGCGCCCGGTGACATGTCGCCGGAACCCCCGCTGATGGCGAAGGTCGACTCGTCGACCAGCGTCACCACGCCCGAGGTCGAGTCCAGCTGCGTGACGGGGCCGGCAAAATTCCAGGGGTCGGCCATAGGGGGTACCGTACCGGCCGACCTGGTGACATGCGCAATCCGACGCCGACCACCGGAGGGTCCGGATTCCCCCTATTCCCGTAGGGGAAACTACAGAATCCGGCTACTATCGGAGTGTGCCCAGTGAAGCCCCAGCCTCCTCGGACCGGCAGCCGTCCACTCCCCTCCTCCAGATCGAGGCGCTCCACGTCTCGGTGGAGGGCGCCCCGATCCTGAAGGGGGTGGACCTGACCGTCGAGGCGGGACAGGTCCATGCACTGATGGGCCCCAACGGGTCGGGCAAGTCGACACTGGCCAACGTCCTGCTCGGCAATCCGGCCTACGAGGTGACGTCGGGAGCCATCCGGTTCCGCGGCGAGGACATCACCCACTGGGCCACCGACGTCCGCGGCAAGGCCGGGATCTTCCTCGCCTTCCAAGAGCCCGAGGTCATCGGGGGCGTGCCCGTGATCCAGTTCCTGCGCCAAGCCCTCTCGGCCCGACGGGGCATGGACCTCTCGGTGCTCGAGGTGCGCCTGATGATGATGGAGTGGATGGAGAAGCTGGGCATGGACCCGGCCTTCGGCGAGCGCCACCTGAACGAGGGCTTCTCGGGCGGCGAGCGGAAGCGCAACGAGATCCTCCAGATGGCCATCCTCGAGCCGGAGTTGGCCGTCTTGGACGAGACCGACTCGGGCCTCGACGTGGACGCGCTCCGCACCGTGGCCCGGGGGGTCCACACGGTGCGTGAGGCGCGACCGGAGCTGGGCGTGCTGGTCATCACCCACTACCAGCGCATGCTCGACGAGCTGGCCGCCGACCGGGTGCATCTGCTGGTCGACGGCGTCGTGGTCGCCGAGGGGGGACCGGAGTTGGCCCTGTCACTCGAGACCGAAGGGTATGACGCATGGCGCCACTGAACGAAACCCGCCGCGGCCTGGACGTGGCCACGTTGCAAAAGGACTTCCCCCTGCTGGGTCGCGAAGTCAACGGGCACCCCATCACCTACCTCGACTCGGCCGCGTCGGCCCAGCGTCCTGTCCAAGTGCTCGACGCCATGCGGGAGTACGACGAGACCACCCATGCCAACGTGCACCGCGGGGTCTACGCCATCGCCGAGGAGGCCACCCGTCGCTTCGAGGCAGCTCGCCACGCCGTCGGGCGGTTCATCGGCGCCCCCGACCCCGCCCGCGAGGTGATCTTTGCCAAGAACGCCACCGAGGGGCTCAACCTCGTCGCCCATACGTGGGGGCGAACCCATCTGCACGAGGGGGACACCATCGTCCTCACCGAGATGGAGCATCACGCCAACATCGTCCCGTGGCACATGCTGGCCGCCGAGCGCGGCCTGACCATCCGGTGGATTCCCGTCGACGACGAGGGCGGTCTCGTCCTCGACGACCTCGAGGCCCTGGTCGACGGGGCCAAGCTGGTCGGTGTGACCTGCATGTCGAACGTGCTCGGCACCCTCAATCCCGTGGCCCGCATCGCCGAGGTCGCCCACCGGGCCGGCGCCGTGGTGGTGGCCGACGGCGCCCAGTCGGTGCCGCACCTGCCCACCGACGTGACCGCCCTCGGTGTCGACTTCTTGGCCTTCAGCGCCCACAAGATGCTGGGCCCCACCGGCATCGGGGTGCTGTGGGGGCGACACGAGCTGCTCTCGGAGCTGCCCCCGTTCCTCGGCGGCGGCGAGATGATCCTCGATGTGCGCAAAGAGGGGTTCACCCCCAACGACATCCCGTGGCGCTTCGAAGCGGGCACCCCACCCATCACCGAGGCCATCGGGCTTGCCGCCGCCGTCGAGTACCTGACGACGGTGGGCATGGACGCCGTCCGCCAACACGAGATCTCGCTCACCACCTACGCCCTGAGCACGCTCCAGGATCGTTTCGGTGACGACATCAGGATCTTCGGACCCCCGGACCCCGAGGCCCGTGGCGGGGTGCTCTCGTTTGCCTACCGGGACCTGCACCCCCACGACATCTCCCAGATCCTCGACCAGTACGGGGTGTGCGTGCGGGCCGGTCACCACTGCGCCAAGCCGCTCATGCGACGCCTCGGCGTGAACGCCACCGCCCGCGCCTCGTTCGCCCTCTACAACGACGAATCCGACGTGGACACGTTGGCCGACGCCCTCACCGCAGCCGGAGCGTTCTTCGCATGAGGGTCGGCCGGTACTCTGGGGCCATGCGTCCACAGCGATCTCGATGCGTCCGGCGGGGGGTCCGCTGATGCCCGGACTCGAAGACCTCTACCGCGAGATCATCCTCGACCACTACCGGTCCCCCCGGAACCGGGGCGAGCTGGAGTCACCGCCGGCCCAGCGGGTCGAAGGCTTCAACCCCCTCTGCGGTGACGAGATCGTGGTCACGCTGGAGGTGAAAGACGACGTGGTCTCGGACATCAAGATCGCCGGCAGCGGCTGCTCGATCAGCCAGTCGTCGGCCTCGCTCATGTCGGCCGCCGTCAAGGGCAAGCCCGTCACCGACGTGAGGGACCTCATCCGGACGTTCAAGGGCATGATGTCCATCCACGAATCGACCCTTCCCTCCGCTGGCGCATCGGACGGTGAGGGCGCTGAGGTCGAACCCCTCGAGCCCGAAGCCATCGACATCGATGCCTTGGGCGAGCTCGCCGCCCTTCAGGGCGTGGTGAAGTTCCCCGTACGCATCAAGTGCGCCACCTTGAGCTGGAACACCCTCGCCCAGGGACTCGACGAGCACGAGGCGCTGGCCTGATCAGAGGCGGGTCCATCGCCTAGTCAAGGTCGGACCCACCCACCCGACGGGGCTCGGGGGCCTCAGGACGGCGAGCAGGGGGTGGGGTCGAAATCGGTCTCGACCGTGGTCGTCGTGCTGGACGGGGCCGAGGTTGCCGGTGTGGAGCCGGCCAGGGTCGACTCCGGCGGGAGCGTCGTCGTCGTAGTGGTGGGCACCACGCCGTAAGGACCGGGAGGCGGGGTCGCCGCCGTGTCGGGGGGCCCGCCGAGGAACTGGGTGATGACCGCGGTGGCCTGGGGCTCTTGGACGTAGAGGACGTCGCCCAGGGAACTGAAGGCCGACGAGTAGTGCGAGTAGGTGGGCAACGTGGCCGTGGCGAGCGACGTCGACGAGAAGGTGTGGAACTGCCGGGCCAGGGAGATGAGGTCACTCACGGTGAAGGTGGAGTCGACGGTCACGCCCTGGACCACCGAGCCCACGAACACGTTCAGGGTCAGCGGGTTGTACTTGGTCTCGGCTTGGTTGATCACCGCCTTCAAGAAGGCGTTCTGGCGCTGGATCCGTCCGAAGTCACTGGTCCCGTCGTACTGCCAGTAACCGTTCTTGTAGTACTCGTAGTGACGGCTGCGGGCGAGTGCCAGGGAGTACCCCCCGTTGACCAGCTGGCACCCCGTCTGGGTGATGTTGAGCCCGGTGTAGGCGTCTTTGGCCGGATAGGGGAAGTTGAGGTAGAGGCCGCCGATGGCATCCACCGCCCCGCGCAGTCCGGCGAAGTCGACCTGGACGACGTGTTCGATGGGAATGCCGAAGTCGGCTTCGATGGTCTGGACGAGTTGGTCCGGACCGGTGTTGTACGTGGCGTTGATTCGGTTGTACTTGCCGATCTCACTGGTGTCCCCGGCCACGGTGACGACGGTGTCACGGGGGATCGACAACACGCTGACCTGGCCGGTGGCCGGGACGATGTGAACGATCTTGACCACGTCGCTTCGTTGGCCACCCGCGTTCGCCTGGTTGCCGAAGTGGGCGGCGTCCGCCGCGCTCTCCCCCACGCGCGAGTCAGACCCAATGAGCAGCACGTTGAACGGCTCCCCCACCGGGGCCTTCTTCAGGTGCCGGACCGACACCTTTTGGACCTGGTTGAACCGGTAGGTCACATAGGCCCAGCCCGAGCCGATGCCCACGAGGGCGAGGGCCACGATGACGATCCCGGCGAGCAGTACCCGGTCGAGCCAGGTGCGCTTCTTTCTCCTCCCACCACCGGAGGTCCCGCCGACGTTCGATCCGCCACCGCCGCCACCACCTTGACCACCCCCGGCCGCCGACGATCCGGCACCGGCCCTCCGTTCCCTCCGACTGAGGGGCACGCCGGGGTCGGGAGGCAGGGCCCCCGTCGTCTGTTCGGCCCCGGAAGCCGCCGCGGCAGTGACCGCCGTGGCGCCCGTGGTCCGCAGCGACGAGCCGAAGAACGATTCGCCGGTCTGATCGCCGAGGGGGGCCCTCCGGCCGAGGACGGGCACACCGCCCGACGGGGTCGCACCGGCCGGAGCGTTGAAATTGGGTGTGGGCCCGGTGACGGGCGGCTCCTCGGGGTTCGGCCGAGCCGAGGAGCGGGGGGCCTGACTCTCCGGGGTCGCCGGGCCGTCGAGGGGCAGATCGGTCGACCGGCGGCCTTTACGGGGGGCACTGTGGGCGCCACCCCGCCGACGATCTCGAGGAGCCATGGGGAGACGCTACCAACCGAGGGCCGCTCCGAGGTGCCGCCTCGGAGCGCACCGGGCCGCACAGGCGCACCGGTAGGCCCGCTCGGATCAGCTGTACGCGGCGTATCCGGTCTGGTCGACGGTCTCGGCCAGCTCGCTGCCGCCGGTGGCTGCCACCCGCCCGTCGGACAGGACGTGAACCACGTCGGGGCGCAGTACGTCGAGCAGCCGGCGGAAGTGGGTGATGGCCAGTACGCCGAGGCCCCACTCGGTGGTGGCCTCCTCCACCCGGCGTCCCACGGCGGCCAGCGCATCGACGTCCAGCCCCGAGTCGATCTCGTCCAACACAGCGAACCGCGGGCGCAGGACGCCCAGTTGCAAGGTCTCGTTGCGCTTGCGCTCTCCACCCGACAGGTCGACGTTGAGCGGGCGGGTGAGGAAGCGCTCATCGAAGCCGATGCGGCCCGCCTCATCCCGGA
Source organism: uncultured Acidimicrobiaceae bacterium (assembly GCA_963817985.1). Taxonomy (GTDB): domain Bacteria; phylum Actinomycetota; class Acidimicrobiia; order Acidimicrobiales; family RAAP-2; genus Bog-756. The sequence goes on from CAWFQI010000007.1 coordinate 239,463, forward strand.
GGCGGGCCTCGACCCCGGGGCCGCCCGTTCCGTCGGCGACGACGGGACGAGACGCCGTCAGCGAAGTGAGCAGCGACACCCCGGGCACCTCGATGGGGTGCTGCATGGCGAGGAACAGACCGGCCCGCGCCCGCTCCCAGGTGGGCAGGGCGAGGAGGTCGATGCCGTCGAGGGTCACCGATCCACCCAGGATCTCGTAGCCGGGCCGGCCCATGAGCACGTGGGCCAGGGTGCTCTTGCCCGAACCGTTCGGCCCCATTACCGCGTGCACCTCGCCCTGGCCCACGGTCAAGGTCACGCCACGGAGGATCTCCCGACCGGGTACGCCGGCGCGGAGATCCTCGATCACGAGCTCACCGGTACTCATGGGACCACCACCGAGACATCATCACCTTCCACGACCACGTCGTAGACCGGTACGGGCCGGGTGGCCGGGAGTGAGCACGGCTGGCCGGTACGCAGGTCGAAGGTCGACCCGTGCTTGGCGCACTCGATCTCGCACTCGGCCCCCCACACCTCGCCGTCGGCCAGCGAGAAGTCCTCGTGGCTGCACCGGTCGCCGATGGCATAGAAGTCGTCGTCGATGCGAACGAGCGCCACTCTCAGACCGCCGACGTCGAAGCGGCGGGCCTCACCGGCGAGGAGGTCACCCCGGCCGCACAGCCGCAGGACTTCGCCGCTCCCCACGGCGGCCGACTCAGGCACCGGTCACGCCGGTTCGGTCGGCGAGCGCCCGGCCCACCATGGCCCGGGTGCCGGCGATGGGGACCTGGTCGGCGATGTTCTCGAAGAACCCAGCCACGATCAATCGCTCGGCTACATCGGGCTCCACCCCCCGGGACTCCAGGTAGTAGCGCTGATCCTCGTCGACCGGGCCGACGGTCGACCCGTGGCTGCATTTCACGTCGTTCTCCTCGATGTCGAGATTGGGGACCGAGTCGGCATGGGCCCCCTCATCGAGCACCAGGTTGTGGTTGGTCTGCATGGCATCGGAGCGGACCGCGCCCCGTCGCACCCGGATGAGCCCGCTGTATACCGAGTGGGCGTGATCGGCCACCGCCCCCATGAACAACAGATCGCTGGTCGTCCGGGGGGCCAGGTGGTCCTGGAGGGTGCGAAAGTCGAGCATCTGGTCGTCGCGCCCGATGAAGGCGGCACGCAGCAGGCTGGTCCCCGACTCGCCGCGCAGCGCCGAGTCGGTGCGAAGCCTGGCGTAACTGCCACCGAGGGCCACGGCGAAGCTCTGCAGCGTGGCGTGGGCCCCGATGGTGCTGCCCTGATGGGCCAGCTGCCAGGTATCGGTCCCGAGCGACTGGACGCTGACGAACGAAAGGGTGGCGTCGTCGGCCACGTCGATCTCGGTGAGGGGGACGACCAGGTGGCCCTGACCCCGTGCTGCTGTCGACGTCGGGGTGGACGGCGCGGGTAGTTCGGCGAGCAGCCCGGCGTCCACGTCGACCACGATCTCGACCACACCGGCCCGGGACGATCCTCCGGAGCGGACAAACGAGCGCGGGAATACCGCCTCGCCCCCGTCGCCGCTGATCACGTGGACCACCACCACCGGGTCGTCGATGACGGCGCCCGGAGCGATGTCGATGATGAGCGGGTCGACAGCGAAGGCCTCGTTCAAGAGGAGGAAGTCACCGGGGTCGGTGACCACCGATCCGAGGAGGCGCTCCCCGTCGGGGTGCTCCCCCGCCCGCCCGATGCTCAAGAGGTCGTCGCCCACCGACGACGACACCGTGGCGAGGACGCCGTTGATGGTCACCACGAGACCCGATCGGGGGCCGAGGCTGGCCACCAGTGAGTGGACGCGGTCCGACGGGGACGGGCCGGGGTCGCTGGCCGACGCCGGGGGCACACTCCCAGCCGGCCGGTAGCGGTCGAGGTCGAGCTGGTCGATCCGGCTGTACCGCCAGACTTCGTCCTTCTCACTGGGCAGCGCCGAGGAGGCAAAGGTGGCGGCCGCGTCGGCCCGGCGCCGCTGGAGCCAGGGCAGCCCGGGTAGGGCCGAAGCAGATTCGGGGGTGAACGTGGACAGAGCAGGGACCTCTCGCGCAACGAGGCCCGGGGTAACGAGCCTCGACCTCCATCCTACCCCCGGGGCCGCAGGCACCGGCCCCGGGCCGAGGCGGCCAGGTGACCCCCGGCCTACGCTCGGACTATGACACCGACCCAGGGAAGTGCCGTCGACTCGTTCGCCTCTGACGTCCTGGCCATCGAGGTGGACGGCCACGTGGCCACGCTGTGGCTCGACCGGCCCGAGAAGCGCAACGCCATGGGTCCGGACTTCTGGTCCGACCTGCCCCGGGCCATGGACGCCCTCGGGTCCGCGCCGGATCTGCGGGTCGTGGTGGTGGCCGCACGTGGTCCCCACTTCTCGGTGGGACTGGACCTGGTGGCCATGTCCGGGCTCACCGGGGACTCCGGGGCCACAGGGTCCCGCTCCATGGCGGCCCGGGCCCGCTCGGGCCGCGCCGAGATCCTCCGACTACAGGCGGCCGTCAGCGCAGTGGCCGACTGCCCGCTCCCGGTCATCGCTGCCGTGCACGGATACTGCATCGGCGGTGGCGTGGACCTCATCGCCGCCTGCGACATCCGGCTGGCCAGTGCTGACGCGCTCTTTTCGGTGCGCGAGGCGAAGGTGGCCATCGTCGCCGACCTCGGCAGCCTGCAGCGCCTCCCGGCCATCATCGGCCAGGGACACCTGGCTGAGCTGGCCTTCACGGGAAAGGACATCACCGCGGCGAGGGCCGAGGCCATCGGTCTCGTGAACGAGGTCCACGCCGACGCCGACGCCGTCCTGGCCGGCGCTCGCGCCCTGGCTGACGAGATCGCCGCCAACTCGCCGCTGGCCGTTCAGGGGACCAAGGCCGTACTGGTGGCCAGTGCCGACCGGTCGGTGGCGGAGGGCCTCGAGTACGTGGCCACCTGGAACGCCGGATCGCTCGCCTCCGATGACCTGGTTGAGGCCATGCGGGCGTTCATGGAGAAGCGGCCGGCCAACTTCACCGGCCAGTAGGCCTCAGCGCTAGTTCACCGACCAGTAGGCCTCAGCGCTTGCGGCGCCACCAGCGGCGGTCTTTGCGCTCGTTGCGCTCATCCTCCCGGCGCACCTCGGCCAGGATGTCCGGCCCGACGGCGTTGATGATGTCCTCAGCCTGGTCGAGCAGCTGCGCCGCCTCTTCGCCGGGGACGTCGGGCATGGGCTCGAGCGCCGGCTCCACGAGCGAACCGTGCGCCCATCCCACGTCGGCCAGTCGGGGCGCATAGGAGGGACAGTTGTCGGGGCACTTCCAGGGAGCCTCGGGGGCCAGGTCGAGGATGCAGAACCGGGCCACCTCCCCTGAGTCGTAGGTCCGGCTCTGAAAGTGCTTGCACTCTTCCCTCATCGGCATAGGACCATTCTGCCTTTCCGTCCGCCGGTCGGGGTACCACCGGCGGACCGGTAGCGCCGAAGACTCAGCCGACCGAGCCTTCCATCTGCAGTTCGATGAGGCGGCTCCACTCCACGGCGTACTCCATGGGCAGCGTGCGGGTGATCGGCTCGATGAAGCCGTTGACGATCATGCCCATGGCCTGGGTCTCGGACAGGCCCCGGCTCATCAGGTAGAAGAGCTGGTCGTCACCGACCTTGGACACCGTGGCCTCGTGGCCGATCCGGGCGTCCCGCTCGGCCACCTCCATGTACGGCTTGGTCTCGGAGACGGCGGTGTCGTCGAGCAGCAGGGCGTCGCACCGTACGAAGCTCTTGGCGTGCTTGGCCCCTTCGTCTACGTGCACCAGCCCGCGGTAGGTGGTGATGCCGGCGTCCTTGGAGATGGACTTCGACACGATCGTCGAGGTGGTCTCGGGGGCGGCATGGATCATCTTCGCCCCGGCGTCCTGGTGCTGGCCCGCACCGGCGTAGGCCACCGAGAGGACCTCGCCGGAGGCCTTCGGCCCCATCAGGTACACGCTCGGGTACTTCATGGTCAGGCGGGATCCGATGTTGCCGTCGATCCACTCCACATGGGCTTCGGCCTCGGCACGAGCCCGCTTGGTGACCAGGTTGTAGACGTTGTTCGACCAGTTCTGGATGGTCGTGTAGGTGATCCGCGAGCCCTCCAGGGCCACCAGCTCCACCACGGCGGAGTGGAGGGAGTCGCTCGTGTACACGGGTGCGGAGCACCCCTCGATGTAGTGCACCTGTGAGCCCACGTCGGCGATGATCAGCGTCCGTTCGAACTGGCCCATGTTCTCGGCGTTGATCCGGAAGTAGGCCTGGAGCGGCTGGTCGACGACCACGTTGGGTGGGACGTAGATGAACGAGCCACCGGACCAGACGGCCGAGTTGAGGGCGGCGAACTTGTTGTCGTTCGGAGGGATGATGGTCCCGAAGTACTTACGGACGAGATCGGGGTACTCCCGCACCGCGGTGTCCATGTCGCAGAAGATGATGCCCAGGGCCTCGAGGTCCTCGCGGTTGCGGTGGAAGACGACCTCGGACTCGTACTGGGCGGTCACCCCGGCCAGATACTTCCGCTCCGCCTCGGGGATGCCCAGCTTCTCGTAGGTGTTCTTGATGGCATCAGGCAGATCGTTCCAGTCCTCGACCTGACCAGACGTCGGCTTGATGTAGTAGTAGATGTCCTCGAAGTCGAGGTCGGGCATGTTGACGGCGAACCACTCGGCCATGGGCCGCTTCTCGAAGCGCTGCAGGGCCCGGAGGCGGAAGTCCCGCATCCACTCCGGCTCCTTCTTCATGGCCGACATCTCGCGCACGATCGACTCGTTCAGGCCCTTCTTGGGCTTGAAGACGTAGTCCTCTTCGTCGGACCACCCCAGCTTGTATTTGCCGAGGTCGAGATCGGTGGTCGTCATGTGGGCTCCTGAGGATGCAGTCCGGACGGACCGCTCGATTTCCCCTATACAGATAGTAACAACCCCGGGGCCAGGGCAGCGCGGGCCCGCGGCTGGGCCTCGGGGAAAGACGTGCCATCCTGGTCCCATGGCCGCCTCTTCGACCCCGAGATCGCTCCCAACCGGCCTCACGGCACCCGTCCCCGAGCGCCGTCCGGTGCGGCTCGAGGCCCACGGCGACGTCCGGACCGACGACTGGTTCTGGCTGCGGGACAAGGACGACCCGGCGGTCATCGCCCATCTGGAGGAGGAGAACGCCTACACCGAGGCGATCACCGCCGGCCTGGCCGCACTCAAAGAGGAGCTCTTCGCCGAGATGGTGGCCCGGATCGAGGAGACCGACCTCTCGGTGCCGGTGAAGAAGGGTCCCTGGCTCTACTACGGCCGGACGAAAGAGGGAAGCAGCTACGGGATCCACTGCCGCCGTCCGGTGGCGACCGGCCGAGACGACGGAGGATCCGACAGGGCCATCCCGGGCCCCGGTGCGATTCCCGAAGACGAACAGGTCCTGTTGGACGAGAACGTCCTAGCCGAGGGGCACGAGTACTTCGCCGTCGGGAATCTCGAGGTCAGCCCCGACCACCGGTGGCTGGCCTACTCGACCGACACCACGGGCGGGGAGCGCTACACCATGCGCTTCGTCGATCTGGACCGCGGTGAGGTAGCACCCGAGGAGCTGGCCGACACCTCCTACAGCCTGGCCTGGGCCAACGACAACGCCACCGTGTTCTACGTGCGGGTCGACGAGGCCATGCGTCCCTACCAGGTGTGGCGCCACCGGGTCGGGACCGATCCTGCCGGCGACACCCTCGTCTACGAGGAGGGCGACGACCACTTCTACCTCGGTGTGGGTCGGACGAAAGACGACGGGTTCGTCCTCATCGGTCTCGACTCCAAGGTCACGTCGGAGTACTGGGCCCTCCCCGCCGATGACCCCGGCGGCGAGTTCGTGGTGATCGAGCCGCGCCGCCAGGGCGTCGAGTACAGCGTGGACCACGACCGGGGCGACCCGGCCGGCGGGCGGACGGCGCGGTTCCTCATCGTCACCAACGACGGAGCCGAGGACTTCCGGTTGATGGAGGCACCCGACGACTCGCCGGGGCGGGCCTCCTGGCAGGAGGTCATCCCGGCTCGCCCGGGCGTCCGCCTCGACTCGGTCGATCCCTTCGCCGACCACCTGGTGGTCTACGAGCGTGAGGGTGGCGAGACGGTGGCGCGGGTGATCGACGCCACCACCGGCGCCTCCACCTCCCTGGCCCGGCCGGAGTCGCCCTCGACGGTGTGGGGCGGGGCCAACCCGGAGTACGAGTCCACCGCCTTGCGCTACGAGTACACCTCCCTCGTCACGCCCCGCTCCGTCTACGACCTCGACCTCGGTACCGGCGCATCGTCGCTGCGGAAGCGCCAACCCGTCCTCGGCGACTTCGATCCCGGTCGGTACCGGACCGAGCGGCGGTGGGCCGTCGCCGATGACGGGACGAGGATCCCGCTCTCCCTCGTGTACCGGCCCGACCTGGTCGGCGATCCGGCACCGTCGCACCCGTCCCCCTGTCTGCTCTACGGCTACGGCTCCTACGAGGTGTCCATCGACCCGACCTTCTCCTCGCTCCGGCTGAGCCTCCTCGACCGGGGGTTCGTCTTCGCCATCGCCCACGTCCGGGGCGGCGGTGAGATGGGGCGGTCCTGGTACGAGAACGGCAAGTTCACGGCCAAGCCCAACACCTTCACCGACTTCGTGACGTGCGCACAGACCCTGGTGGACGAGGGTTGGACGACACCGGACCAGCTCGTGGCCCGAGGGGGCAGCGCCGGCGGCCTCCTCATGGGGGCGGTGGCCAACCTGGCCCCCGAGCTGTTCCGAGCCATCGTCGCCGAGGTGCCCTTCGTGGACTGTCTGACCACGATCCTCGACGAGACCCTGCCGCTGACGGTGCTCGAGTGGGAGGAGTGGGGAAACCCGGTGGAGGACCCCGAGATCTACGCCGTGATGAAGGCCTACTCCCCGTACGACAACGTCCGGGAGCGGGACGACGAGGGGCGCCCGGTGCGCTATCCCGACATCCTGGCCACGGGGGGACTGTCCGATCCGCGGGTCGGGTTCTGGGAGCCGGCCAAGTGGGTGGCCAAGCTCCGTGCGGCCAACCCGGCGAACCGCGTCCTGCTCAAGACCGAACTCGGGGCGGGACACGGTGGGCCCTCGGGCCGCTACGACGCCTGGCGGGACGAGGCCTTCGTCTACGCCTTCATCCTCGACGCCCTGGGGCTGGTCGAGGACCCAGAGGTCACGGCGGAGTCGTCGAGCTCGTAGACGAGGTTGCCGCCGAGGTGGTCGTCGTGGTGGTCGGCGGACTGGCGGCCAGGGCCGCCGCCGTGGGCTGGAAGGTGGCCACGAACGGGGCCCGGACCGGCGTCGGGAGGACGACGGGGACCTGGTCGATGGCCAGGGTCACGTCGGGCGTTCCGAGCTGCACCTCGACCGTCCCACTGGCCGCCACCACCTGGACCGCTCCCGCCTGCACCTCGCCGGCCCACAGGGTGGTGTTCGACGACGCACTGGTCACCGCCACCCAGCACGTCCCGGTGCCCGTCACCGTCACCTTGTAGTTGCTGTTGATCACCGGGTAGGTCGCCGTGGTGGCCGTGGACGTGAGCGCCACCACCTGGCTCGGCTGGGTGGTGGGCGTGGGCTTGGCCGCGGGCTTCGACTTGGTCTTGGCCTTGGCCGGGCCCCCGGCACCGCTCGTGGGCCGTCGTGGTGGACGGTCCCGAACCTGACGCCCGGACGGTGGTCGGCGTAGCCGTGGTCGACGTGGCCGAGGCGGCGTGGGTGTGGTTGGGAGACGACCGCTTGGACCCCACGTAGGCCAGCACCCCGAAGACCACCACGGCGGCCACCACGATCATCACGGTGGTGGTGCGACGGGGCCGGTGGTTCATCGAGTCGAGGGCGTGGCGCTGGGCCCGGTCGGTCCGCGACGCCGGGACGGGTTCTCCCGAACCGTCGAACCGAACCCGGTCACGTGGGCGGGAGTCGTCGAAGATCAGCGGCGTCTCGGGGTCGGGAAACTCGTCGTTCCCCCGCACGGGGACCGGGGGCACGGACCGCCCCGTCCCGACGCCCATCGACGTCCCGGCCGACCCCCGGGCGAGGCCCACCGACTCCTGGCGCCGCTGGTACGAACGGGGCACTCCAGGCTCCGCCCTCGGCCGGTCCTCACGTTCCACTACCGAGACCGAGGAGCCCGCCGAGCGCTCGGACAGGTGCTCGAGGGTCCCGAGGGCGGTGTGGTAGCTCCTCACCGAATCGATGTCGTCGCCCTCCGGGCGGCGGAACACCACCACGGCCACTGCGCCCACGACGATCAGTGCCACGACGGCGAGGGCGATCCACATCCCGACTATTCAACCCGACTCGGCTCGCCCGTGGGAGGCGAGGCCTGCCCGGCGCACCCGGGTCCGGCCGAGGACCCCCGGCCCCGGTTCCCCACCTCTGCAGGCGATAGACCCATCATCCAGGGCGATTATCCGTGGTCAGATGGCAGTAACCGCCGTGAGGCCTCCGTCGACGGTGAGGTGGGCCCCCGTGATGAAGGAGGCCTCGTCAGAGAGAAGGAACCGGATGGGCCGGGCGATCTCATCAGGGGTGGACACCCGCTGGAGGGGGGTCCGCTCTTCCAGCTGCTGGCGGAATCCCGGCAGCTCGAAGGCCGGAGCCAGCATGGGGGTGGCCACGGCCCCCGGGCAGACCGCGTTGACCCGGAACCCCTCCGAGGCGAAGCGCTGGGCGATGGAGCGCATCACGCCCAGCACCCCGCCCTTCGACGCGCAGTACGCCGTGAGGAACAGGCTGCCGAACAGGCCCTCGATGGACGAGATGAACACCACCGAGGAGCCCGGCCCGGCCCGTCGGAATGGCTCGATGAGCTGGCGGGAGATCATCACCCCGGCCCGCAGGTTGACGTTGAGCGTCGTGTCCCAGAGCTCGTCCTCGATGAGATCGACCGGCATGGCACCCGACACCCCGGCCGCATGGACGAAGCCCCCGAGGGACCCGAGGGCGGCCTCGACCTCGGGTACGGCCCGCCCCACCGCCTCGGTGTCGGCCACGTCGATCGCCGACCAGTCGGTCGCCACCCCGAAGCGATCACGGCAGAGGGTGGCAGTCTCCTCGGCTCCGGCGCGGTCGATGTCCCAGACCGAGACCGGTCGACCCACTTCGGCGAGGGCGATCGCGGTCTCCCGACCGATGCCCGAACCGCCCCCGGTGACCAACACACCGGTCCGGGGCGAACCCAGCCGGTCGCCGGTCGGTGCCGGGACGGATAGCTCGGCTGACTCGGTCCGCTCCTCGTCTGCCGAGGTCACCGATCGGGTCTTGGTGCCGGTGGGCGAGCCGGCCCCAGGATCTGGGATGACCGGCGGTGGTGACGCGTCTCGTGCCATCGCCGCAGTCTGTCAGAACCGGTAGGACGGGCACTCGTCCGCCATGGCCGTCAGGTGCGCAGGCCCGCTCTCGGCTGGACGCCCGGATGGATCTCGGACCGAAGGGGATTGGCCAGGTCCCGGGCCGAGAGCACGGGATCGGTGAGACCCCAGTCCGCCCCGATGGCCGGATCGTCCCAGGCCACACCCAGTTCATCTTCGGGGTTGTAGTACCCGTCGACCAGGTACCAGAGCGTGAGGTCGGTCAGCGAGGCGAATCCGTGGGCCACACCGGGGGGGATGAACAGGCCACGGTCGTGATCCCCCTCGAGGTCGAGCGTCAAGGTGGCCCCGTCGGTCGGTGATCCCTGACGGAGGTCGTGGAGGACGACCCGGGCCGTGCCGGCCAGCACGTACCAGTAGTCCGCCTGGTGCAGGTGGTAGTGCAGACCCACAATGGCACCGGCCTGCTTCACCGAACGGTTGGCCTGGGTCATCTCGCGGCCCAGGGGAAACCAGCTGCGCCGATAGGTCTCCACAAAGCGTCCCCGCTGGTCACCGTGGGCGTCGGGCTCCACGACGATCACATCGGCGATGACGTCGGACTCCTTGATGTCAGGCACGTGTAGGTCCTTATCCGCTAGGCGTTAGTGCTCCCCGTCTCCGGCGCGCCGGGCCAGAGTAGCGAACCTGCTCCGGAAGAACAGCAACGGCACCCCGTCGTTCGTCCCGAGGTCCAACACCTTGCCGATGATCAACTCGTGGTCACCGGCATCGTGGACGAGCTCGACATGACAGTCGACCCAGGCCAGGCTGCCCTCGATGACCGGCGCGCCGGTCTCCGGGGCGGGGTGCCACGCCACTCCCTCGAACTTGTTACCCCCCGAGACGGCAAAGCCTCGGCAGAGGTCCTCTTGGTGGTCGCCCAGCACATTCACACAGAACGTTCCGGCCCGGGCGATGCGGGGCCAACTGGTCGAGGTACGGGCCGGGGCCACGGCCACGAAGGGCGGGTCGATGGAGAGCGAGACGAAGCTCTGACAGGTGAAGCCGACCGGCTCGCCGTCCTCGATACCCGAGACGATGGTCACTCCGGTGGTGAACCGGCTCATGGCGTCCTTGAACGACTCGGAGTCGAAGGCCACCGTCAACCCTCGTTCAGGTCGAGGACCACGCCCTCAGCGGCGGCATCGACGGTCAGGCTCGGCGACGACGACGCCAGCTTCCGGGCTCCGTCGAGCATCCGGTCGATCTCCTCGTCGGAGTGGGCCGGGTCGTGGTGGAAGAGGGCCAGACGCTTGACCCCGGCCTCGCGAGCCACCAGGACGGCGTAGGCGGAGGTGGAGTGGCCCCAGCCGGGGAGCTTGGCGAACTCCGGCTCGGTGTACTGGGCATCGTGGAGGAGCAGGTCGGCGCCGTCGCACAGTTCGAGGATGTTCGGCTCGACCGAGCACAGGTCAGACGGGGCCTGGTGGTCCGACACATAGGCCAGGACCTGGCCGTCCACCTCGAGCCTGAATCCGAGGGTATGGCCGATGTGGGCCACCGGACGGACCTTGACCTTCACGGCCCCGAGGGCGAACTCGTCGGAGCCCTCCAGATCGTGGAAGCGGAACGACCCCTCGAACTCGGCCATGTGGACCGGGAAGAACGGCGGTCGGACCATGGAGGCGAGGGTGTCGGCGAGCAGCGCCCCCTCTTGAGCGGGTCCATAGACGTCGACGACGGCGTCGGGGTGGCGCATGGGCGAAAAGAACGGGATCCCGAGCACATGGTCGTAGTGCAGGTGGGAGAGGAGCGCATTGGCCCGTAACGGCGCTCCCGTGGGTGCGAGGGATGCGTCCAACTGCTTGCCGAGGGCGCGCAGGCCCGTCCCCAGATCGATGATCAAGGGAGGCTCGCCCTGCACCTCTATCAACACGCAGGAGGTGTTCCCCCCGTAGCGTCGGTAGTGATCGGACGAGCACGGGCATGAGCCCCGGACACCGAAGTAGGTGATCCTCACCGAAGGACGAGGCTAGTCGGCCACCCGGAGACGAAGGCGCAGCGCGGCCCGCTCCGATCACGCCGGGCAGACCGTCCCGGCCACCGTGACCCGTACTGGAGGTCGGAACTACCCTCCGGGGCATGGACCAGCGCACCATCACCGCCAACGGCACCGAGTTCGCCTACTTCGAGGCCGGCCCGGCCAACGGACCCCTCGCCCTGTGCCTGCACGGGTTCCCCGACACCGCCCACACCTGGCGCTACCTCCTCCCGGAGCTGGCCGAGGCCGGGTTCCACGCCGTGTCCCCGTTCCTTCGGGGCTACGCCCCTTCCGCCGTTCCCACCGACGGGCGCTACGACACCGGCACGCTGGCCCTCGACGCCTGTGCGCTCCACGAGGCTCTCGGCGGACGGGACGATGCGGTGATCATCGGTCACGACTGGGGAGCCTTCGCCACCTACGGCGCGGCCGCCGCCCAACCCGACCGGTGGCGCCGGGTGGTGACCGCCGCCGTAGCCCCCCAGGCCTCGATGGCCGACGGGTTCTTCTCCTACGACCAGCTCCGCCGGAGTTGGTACGTGTTCTTCTTCCAGACCCCGTTGGCCGAGTACGCCGTGTCCCTCGATGACTACGCCTTCATCGACCGACTGTGGTCCGACTGGTCTCCGGGATTCGACGGAGCCTGGGACGCGGCACGGGTCAAAGAGGCCCTCGGCACGCCCGAGCGCCTGAGTGCCGCCATCGGCTACTACCGCGCCATGTTCGCCGGACCACCCGACGACCCCGACGCCGCCGGGGCTCAGGCCGCCGCGGGCACCGTCGCCCCCCAGCCGACCCTCTACCTGCACGGGGCCGATGACGGCTGCATGGGCCTGGACATCATCGGCCCGGTCACCGACTTCTTGGCCCCGGGCTCCGAACTGGAGGTCATCGAGGGGGCCGGGCACTTCCTCCATGTCGAGCGCCCCGAGGTGGTGAACGACCACATCGTGCGGTTTGTGACCGGTTGAGGCCGACCACCACCGAGTGGCGGGGTTAGGCGCCGATCCTCTTCAACCACGGAACCGCCGTGCGTAAGAAGGCGTTCTTCGACGGCGCGGCCAGGAGCGGGTCGAGGTGGCTGTAGGTCGACGTGCGGCTGACCACGGTCACCCGCGGGATCAACGAGTGCTTCTGGAAGTAGCGGGCCCCGTTCGCCACGGCGTTGTCGGTACCGCCGAGCGAGGTCTGGAACGCGTAGAGCGGCACGTTCACCTTTCCGGTGTCGAAGAGACGCAAGCCCAGATACGTGGCGACCGGGCTCTGGGTCAGCGTGGCCGCCGCACCGGCGTCGATGGACAGTCGCTCCGGGTAGTACCAGTCGGCCGCGGCCAGCGGAGCCTGGGCGAACACGTCGGCGACGTTCTGGATGGGCGTGAGGCCGAGGTTGACCCAGCCGGCCGGGTCGCCGGTCAACGCCACATGACCTGAGTGCACATGGATGAGGGCCAGCGACGCCGGCGAGGTCGACGCGTCGAAGGCGTAGCCGAGCTGCGCCTGGTTGGTCACGGGCTTCGGTGGCTTGAAGGCCGCAGGCAGGAGCGGGAAGGTCTGGAGCAGCGATGAGGCGTTTGGGGCCTCCACGGCGGCGAGGGCCCCGACCTGACTGAACGCGCCGGTCACCCATGGAAGGCCGGCACCCAGCAGATCCAGCCAGGGGCCGGTGGTGGCCATCTTGGCGATGGCCGCCTGCGCCGAGGCCGTCGTCACCGGCTGCTGGCCGGCGAACGGTGCCCCGGCGCACCCGTCGATGCACATGACGCCGTTGATGTTCCGGTAGCCGCCGCGGCCGGCGAAGTCCCAGGCGGCATAGGCGGCAGCCTCGGTACCTCCGAGCGAATGTCCGCCGAGTGTGACCGTCCGCGACCCGCCCTTCCTGGCCTTTTGGATCACCGCATTGAGGTCGTTCATGGCCACGGCCATCCCCCACTGCTGCACGAAGGTGAACTGCGACGCCTGGAGCGGCTGGTAGTGGTCGGTGATCGAGGGGTCGGACAGGAAGCCGAGGTAGTAGTCGAACGCCTGCTGGTAGGTGGCCTTGCCGGCCAGCACCGACTGCACGAGGGAATCGTCTTGGAGGGCTCCCTCCCGTCGCATCTCGGCCCACACCTGGAGATGGGGGACGTGGGTGACAAGGTACGGGGCCACGAGGTCGAAGTCCCCGGCCCCTCCGTTGGTCCCGGGCACGAGGACCAGCACATGGGCCGCGCTCGACGACCCGAAGCGGCGCACGGCCACACGGTCGTAGCGGGTCGGCGAGACCGGTCCGTTCGGAATGGCCGGGGTCGCCACCACGGGCGGGGCCGTCACCGTGAAGACCGATTCGGGCACCGAGGCGGGGGCGCCCAGCGCCACACTCCCCGAACGGTCAGCCGGTGTCCCCGCCGATGCGGTACCGGCCGACAGCACCGCAGCGGCCGCTACGGCAGCCGACAGTACCCACAACGACCGAACCGAGCATCGCCCCATGACCCTCCCCTCCCTCCCGCGGCCGAGCGCGGGACCGTCACTGCACTGACGATCGCACACCGTAGCCAGCCGACCGACCATCGGCCGGCACCTGCTCACGGCAGGTGCAGCGTCCCTCCCGGACCCCGGACCACCATGCCCTCGGCCACGAGACCCTCCACCATCGCCTCGAGTCGTTCGGGTTGGTCCGTCCATCCCACCACCGATGCCAGGTGGTCAGCGGCCACCGGACCGTGTCGGAGGGCCTCGACCAGGCGACCCCGGCCTTGCCGGTCCGAGCCGGCGAACCGGCTCTGAGGCACTGAGACCCCAGCCGACCCCACCGCCGGATCCGGTCCGACCCGGCCTGAGGCAGCCCACCGGCACCGTCGTCGGACGGGACACTCGTGACAGCGCGGCGTCCGGGCCACACACGTCCCGGCCCCGAGGTCGAGGAGGGCCTGGCCGAAGCCCCATCCCCGGCCGGGCGGCACCATGGCATCCACCAGACGCTGCGCCTCGGCGGTGCTGACCGGACGGCCGGCCACGGCACGCGCCAACACCCGTCCGACATTCGTATCCACCACCCCGACGTCCTGCTCGAAGGCGAAGGCCAGTACCGCCCGCGCCGTGTAGGCGCCGACCCCGGGAAGGGCGAGCAGGCCGGCCAGGTCGGCGGGGAGGTAACCGCCGTGCTGAGCGACCACGGCGCGGGCGGTGCGATGGAGGTTCTGGGCACGCCGGTTGTAGCCAAGTCCGCGCCACGAGCGGAGCACGTCGCCCACCGGAGCTTCGGCGCACGCCGCCGGGGTCGGGAAACGGTCCAAGAAGGCCCGGTACGCCGGGACCACCCGGGCCAGTTGGGTCTGTTGGGCCATGACCTCGCTGACCAACACGGCCCACGGGTCACGAGTCGACCGCCACGGGAGCTCGGGCCGCCTGGAGTTCCCACCGAGTTCGGTCCCCCATGCGTCGATGGCGCGACCGAGCGATTCGAGCTGACGGCGGTCACGCACCGGTCGGTCCTCACCGGCCCCGGGCGCCGTGAGACCGGCGGTCTTCACGCGGCGCCCCACGACACACCCCCGGGTCGGTTCAATCCCAGACGTCGTCCTCGTAGGGCCGTCGGCGCTGGGGCGCGGCGGCGCGCTTCCAGACCATCACCTTGCGCCGGAAGAAGCACACCTCTTCGCCCCGTTGGTTGAATCCCTTGGTCTCGACCGTCACCACGCCGCGGTCGTCCCGGGACCTGGACTCGACCTTGTCGATGACCTTGGTCTCGGCGTAGATGGTGTCGCCGTGGAACGTGGGAGCCCGGTGGATGAGGGACTCCACCTCGAGGTTGGCGATGGCGGCCCCGCTGACGTCGGGCACGCTCATCCCGAGGACGAGGGAGTAGACGAGATTGCCCACCACGACGTTCTTTCCCTGGACCGACTCGTGTTCGGCGAACCATGCGTTGGTGTGCAGCGGATGGTGGTTCATGGTGATCATGCAGAACAGGTGATCGTCAGCCTCGGTGATGGTCTTACCCGGCCAGTGACGGTAGATGTCACCGGGCTCGAAGTCCTCGAAATCACGGCCGAAGGGCCGGTCGAAGGTGGTCAACGGCTCAGTCCCGGACGAGGGTGGGCCGGGTGGTGAAGCCCAGGACCCAGTCGGTCTGGGACTCGCCGTCGATGGCCATACGCCACGTGTAGCGGGTACCCGGGGTGAGCGGCAGGGGTCCGAGATTGACGGCCAGGGCCACGTCGATCGGTGACCCTTCGGGGATGCCGGGGGGCCGGCCCACGGTGAACTCGCCGCGCACTTCGACGGGATGCTCGCCCTCGGGGGTCTCGACGAGGACCGGCCGGCCGTCGGCGTCCTCTAAGAAGAGCTCCCAGTGGTGGGCCGCCTCGGCCTCGTGCCAGCCCACGTCGATCTTGAGGGCGATGGCCGACGGAACCGGGTCGGGGCCGGTCATGCTCCAACCCCCTCCCAGCACATACAGCTTGCCGTCGGAGACCTGGGCTGCATCGCACAGCATCATGGTGACTCGCACGGAAGATGAGGTTACCGGCTGCCGGGCCCGCGACGGTACGGAACCCGGCCCCAATCTCCGTCGGGCCGCAGCCGGGCGGGGCCGAGGGTCGGTGCAGGACCCGACACCCTCGGGTGGCCCCGACGAGGACCGGTAGCCTGAGGCCATGGAGTTCCGGGGGCTCAGAGACGACGTCTACCGGCGACCGCTGGTCACCGCACTCGAGCGACTGGGCATCGGGCCCGGCTGGACCTGTGCCGACATCGGTGCCGGGGGCGGTGACGTCTCGGTGGCGTTGGCCGAAGTGGTCGGCCACGACGGACGGGTCTACGCCGTGGACAGCGATCCCATGGCCCGCGACGAGGTGGCCGAGGCGGCGGCGGCCTACAGCCAGGTGCTCGCCATCACCCAGTCAGGTGAGGACCTTCGCCTGCCCGAACCGGTGGACCTGGCCTTCTGCCGCTTCCTCCTCCTCCACGTGGTCGACCCGAGCGTGGTGGTGGCCCGCATGGCCGCGGCCGTGCGGCCCGGCGGGTGGGTCGTGGCCCAAGAGCCGATCACGTCAGCCGGCCGCATCAACGGCGAGCCCTTCTCGATGCCCTCGGCCCGCCATCCCGACATCGGCGCCCTGCTCCCGTCGCTGGCCCGGGATGCCGGGTTGGTCACCGTCGACGCCTGGGCCGAGGCACCGGCCGGGGCTGGGCCTGGACCCGTGGCCGACTATCTGAGGATTCTGACCGAAGTCGACCCCGGAGACGACCCGGTCGTACTGCCCCCCCTCGTCACCGTGGTCGCCCAGGCCCCGCCGGCCTGATCGCTCGACTGAGAGAGCCCTGACGTTGCCCGTGGGGATACCCGGCCGCCCGGGGTGACTGAGACGCACCAAAAGCTAAGTCTCAGGCCTGGCAATGGCCCACAATCCCACCGCCCTCTGGGCCGATTGATCGTGCCGTTTCCGACAGGCTCCGAGCCGCCGATCTGCCGGGACACTCCCGGTCTATTGCGGTATAACCCCATGTAGAGGACCAAATTGATCCCTGCACGGCAATTCGGTGACCGGGTGGCGTAGAGTCACCCCTCGCTCGTCTGACACGGGGCCATGGGGGCCAGTGCGGGCGGGAAGAACTGGCCAATAGCCAGGAATAGCTGGGGGATACCGAACGGTGAGAGCTACTTCGCTGCAGTCTCGGATGGTCGTGGTGGGATTGGCCGTGGTCATGGCCACGTCGGCCGTCCTCGTCACCGCCGGCGGTGTGGCATCGGCCTCGACGATCCCGTCCAGCGCCTTCCAGGACCACACGGGAATCACCAAGACCGAGGTCAAGCTGGGCAACGTGTCGACGCTGTCGATCGGCCTGTTCAAAGGGGCCGACGTCGGCTCCCAGGCCTATGCCGACTACGTGAACTCGACCGGCGGCATCAACGGCCGCAAACTGGTGCTCACCGACTTCGACGACCAGTTCGGCGGCGCCGGCAACAAGCAGGCCACCCAGAACGCCATCGAGAACGACTTCGCCATGGTCGGCAACTTCTCCTTAGAGGACAGCTTCGGTGGGACCCTGCTCAAGGCCAACCCCGGGGTGCCCGACGTCTCGGTGGTGCTCGATCCCACCACCAACAAACTGCCGAACGTCTTCAGCGCCGTGCCGCTCAACGGCGGGTGGGAAGAGGGCCCGCTGCAGTTCATCAAGAAGCAGTATCCAAAAGACGTCACCGCCGTCGGCGCCATGGTCGCCGGGCTTCCGTCCTCGGAGGCCGACTGGGCCGGTGAGAAGTACGCCATGGAGAAGGTCGGCTACAAGGTCGTCTACGAGCCGACCTACACCGTGTCCACCACCGACTTCACCCAGAACGTCATCGCCATGAAGAACAAGGGCGTCAAGATCGTCTTCATGGACTCCATGGCCGAGAGCTACGCCGCCTCGTTCCTGAAGGACCTCACCCAGCAGAACTTCCACCCCATCGTCGTCCTCGGCGCAGCCACCTACACCAACGCCCTGGCCAAGGACTCCGGAGGTGCGGCCGCCATCAACGGGGACTACCTGGAGCAGAACACCTCGCTCTACCTCGGACAGGACGCAAAGACGGTCCCGGCCGTCGCCACCTTCCTGCACTGGGTCAACGTGGCCTCGCCCGGCTTCAAGACGGACCTCTACACGTTGTACGGGTGGCTCTCGACCGAGCTGTTCGCCCAGGCGCTGAAGAACGCCGGCGCCAACCCCAGTCGCGGGTCGGAGCTGCAGGCCCTGTCCAAGATCACCACCTTCGACGGGAACCACATCGTGGCCCCGAACAATCCGGTGACCAAGCAGGTCGGCAACTGCTATCTGATCGCCAAGGTGGTCAACGGCCAGTTCGTCAGGGCCAACGATCCGGCGCCCACCAGCAGCACCCACGGGTACAACTGCAACTACAAGTACATCAACCCCCCGGCCTGACCAGGAGCCGGGACCGAGGTAGCCGCGAGTCGGGACCGGTCGGCCGGTTGAGGGTGGCCGGCGTCGGGCCGGTACGCTTGGCCGGTGACTTCTGACCCCGTTCCCGCCCCTGACCTGCGGGCCGCAGCTGATGCGCTGGCCCTTGCCCAATCGGTAGTCGACGCCGGGGTCGCCGCCCTGGTGGCCGCAGGCGGCCCGGACGCCGCCCAGGTCCTCGCCTACGACATCGCCCACGCCGCGGCCGCCGTACGAACGGCCGAGGCGCTCCTCGTCTACGGGACCCACGGCGAGACCGAGGCCGCCATCGCCTGTGCCTTCGCCGCCGATGCCCTGGCCGACCTGGCCACCCGGGTACTCGGGCGCGCCTCCCAGTGGGGCGTGTCAGCGGGCTGGATGGCGCCGGCCGAGCCGTTCGTCGCCACCTTCCGCGACCCCGCCTTTCTGGCTTCCCTCGCCGACCGCCCCGGCCAACGACATCTCGATGCCGACTTCGAGTTGGTCCGGGAGACCTTCCACCGGTTCGCCGACGAGCAGATCCGGCCCCGGGCCGAGCACATCCACCGGGCCAACACCGACATCCCCGAGGAGATCATCGCCGGCATGGCCGAGATGGGTGGCTTCGGGATGTCGGTTCCCGAGGAGTTCGGGGGCTTCGCCAGCGGTGGTGAGGCCGACTACCTGGGCATGGTGGTGGCGACCGAGGAGCTGTCCTGGGGATCGCTCGGGGCGGGCGGGTCCCTCATCACCCGACCCGAGATCCTCACGCGGGCGCTCGTCCACGGCGGCACCGAGGAACAAAAGCAGTACTGGCTGCCCAAGCTGGCCACCGCCGAGGTCATGGGGGCGGTGGCCGTCACCGAGCCCGACTATGGGTCCGACGTGGCCGGCGTGGTCACGTCGGCGGTGCCCACCGAGGGGGGATGGCTGATCAACGGCGTGAAGACGTGGTGCACCTTCGCGGCCCGGGCCGACGTGCTCATGCTGCTCGCCCGCACCGATCCCGACCGGGCCAAGGCCCACCGCGGGCTCTCCCTCTTCCTCGTCGAGAAGCCCCAAGCGGAGGGGCACGGCTTCCTCTTCACCCAGGAACCCGGCGCGGCCGGCCGGCCGGCCGACTCGGCGGGCCGCATGGAGGGTCGGGCCATTGACACCCTGGGCTATCGCGGCATGCACTCCTACGAGGTCGCCTTCGAGAACTGGTTCGTCCCCGACGCCAACCTGGTTGGCGGGGAGGAAGGCCTGGGACGAGGCTTCTACCTGCAGATGCAGGGCTTCGAGAACGGTCGCCTGCAGACGGCGGCCCGGGCCATCGGGGTCATGCAGGCCGCCTACGAGGCGGCGCTCGAGTATGCCGGCAACCGGGTCGTGTTCGGCGAGCCCATCCTCGACTACCAGCTGACCCGGGCCAAGCTGGCCCGGATGGCCGTGCTCATCCAGGCGGCCCGCCAGTTCTCCTATGACGTGGCCCGCCTGATGGCCAAGGGCGAAGGTACCCTCGAGGCTTCGATGATCAAGGCCTACGTGTGCCGGGCGGCCGAGTGGGTCACCCGGGAGGCGCTCCAGATCCACGGCGGCATGGGCTATGCCGAGGAGTTCCCCGTCAGCCGGTACTTCGTCGACGCCCGGGTCCTGTCCATCTTCGAGGGGGCCGACGAAACCCTGGCCCTCAAAGTGATCGCCCGCCGACTGGTCGCCGACGCCGGTCGTTGAGGGCCGGCTACACGGTCAGCCCGTCGACCGCGACAGACCGGCCCGCTCTCCGCGGGTGACGAACTTGGTGGCCATCTTGCGGGACGCCTCGTCGATCATCTCGTCCCCGAACATGACCGCACCGGTGCGATCGTCCTCGGTGGCCTTGCGGTAGGCGTCCAGGATGTCCCAGGCCTTGTCGAACTGCTCTTGGGTGGGTGAGTACACCTCGTTCAGCACCCCGACCTGATCGGGCGTCAGGGCCCACTTGCCGTCGTAGCCGAGCACCCGGGTGCGCTGGGAGAACTCCCGGAGGCTGTCGAGCTCACGGATCTTCAGGAACGGACCGTCGATGACCTGGAGCCCGTTGGCCCGTCCGGCCATGAGGATCTTCGAGAACACGTAGTTGAAGTGGTCGCCGGGGTATTCGGGGATGGACACCCCACCGGTGAGCACCGGCATCTCCATCGAGGCGGCGAAGTCGGCCGGTCCGAAGATGATGGTCTCCAGCCGGGGTGAGGCCGCACAGATCTCCTCCACGTTGATGAGCCCACCGGTGGTCTCGATCTGGGCCTCGATCCCGATGTGCCCGACCGGTAGGCCACTCTTCTTCTCCACCTGGGTGAGCAGCAGGTCGAGGGCCACGACCTCGGCGGCCGACTGCACCTTGGGCAGCATGACCTCGTCGAGGCGTTCGCCTGCATTGGAGACGACATCGATCACGTCCCCGTAGGTCCATTCGGTGTCCCAGGCGTTGATGCGGACACAGAGGACTCGGTCGTCCCAGGCCAGGTTCTTGATGGCGTCGGCCACCTTGGCCCGGGCCGCCTCTTTCTCCAGCGGGGCCACCGAGTCCTCCAGGTCGAGGAAGCTCATGTCGGCGGGCACGGTTGGCGCCTTGGCCAAGAAGCGCTCGTTCGACCCTGGGGAGGACATGCACGAGCGGCGGGGCAGATTGCGGGAGCGTTCAGACATGACCCCAGGCTACGACCCCGTGGGGCGGTGGCCCAAATGGTCCGGTCCGGTCCGCCCTCAGCGGGTCTCGGGCGTCACGTGGTAACGGGTGGTGTACTCGGCGAACTCCTCGGCCAGCCCTGCGTAGGTCCAGCCGAAGTCGGCCGGGTCGTAGCGGTGGCGGCCGAACGCGTCCTGGGGACGTTGTTCGAGGAAGGCCTCCATACGCCGGGCGTGCAGGTCGCTGACCTCGTCGCCGAAGTGGCGGTAGAGCGTCCGGACCGCGCCCAAGGGATCGTCGAGCAGGGTGTCGTAGGCCAGGTGCTGGCACCAGCCGTCCCCCGCCTTCTCGTCGTAGGCCAGCGCCGAACCGAGGGCGAAGGCGCACTTGCGCTTCCACTCCTCGGCCGTGGGCCGGGGGTCGGCCCGTGAGGTCAACGGGCGCTGTCCTGCGTTGGCCAGACTGGCGAGCGAGGTGACGACCGGGCCCGGGTCCCGGTGCGTCCAGATGATCCGGGCGTCGGGATACGCCGCGAGCAGGGCCTCCAGGTGCCAGAGGTGGTTCGGCGTCTTGAGAATCCACCGCTCGGTGGGTTGGGCCGACTGCAGTGCCTGGAGGGCGAGCTTGTGCTGCGCGTAGGCCGGGGCCATGTCGGCGTGCTCCAACCAGCGGGCGTAGGTGGGCACATGGGCCTGGGTCTCGAGGGCCAGGGTCCGGACGTCGTACATGAACAACGAGACGCACTCCTGGGCCAGGGTGGCACCGAAGGGGTGCATGGCCCGGAGCGGAGGATTCAGCTTCATCAGACCGTCGAGCTCCTTGGCGGTCTTGGCGATACGAGGGTCCTCGTCCGCCCCCTCCAACGTCGGGGGCGGGATGAGGTGGGCTGCCTCCCACTGCCGGAGGGGCCGGGCCATGGGATCCAGGCCCAACAGGTTGGAGAGCAGGCTGGTCCCGGTCCGTGGGAGGCCGACGATGATCCACGGGCTGTCGATGGACTGGCGCTCGATGTCGGGGTGGTCCACCGCCCACCGGTGGAGCTCGATGCGGTTGACGAGGGCCGCGCTCAGCATCTTGGTGATCAGGATGCGACCGAATGTCGTGAGGTCTGCTTCGGCCTCGCAGGCGGCGAGGTAGACCTTGAGCGGCTCCTGATAGGAGTCCGAGCCGAGATCGCCCGATCCCGCCTGTTTGGTCGCCGCTTTGACCACGGCCGCCGGAGACAGGGATGGCACCTCCCTCCCCAGGTGTTTGATCGCGTTCCCCACCGCGTTGAGGGCCTTCAGCGGGGGGCTGGCCAACTCGGAGTCCCGCCAGGTGAACTCGGCGGTGGCGGCCTCCGACGACGGCTGGGCGCTCACCCGCCCACCATGACCACGGTCCGACCCAGGGATCGGCGCTGCCGGTGCCGGTCGAGCGCCTCGCCGGCCTCGCCCATCGTCACCCGTCGACCGATCGAGGGTCGGATCGACCCGGCGGCCACCATGGACAACAGGTCGGCGTGGATCTCATCGGCCACGTCCCGGCCGAAGGGGTTGAACCCGAACCGCCTCATGCCCGGATCGACCTCGTCGGCCCAGGCCACCATGACCGCCACGATGTCGATGTTGCCGATGCAGGCCATGCGTAGCGGCCTGCCCGTCATGCCGTTCTCGTCGTCGTCGGCAAATCCCACGGCCAGATAGCGGCCACCGTGGGCCGTGCACCGCCACGACCGCTCCACGAAGTCGCCGCCGGTGAGGTCGAAGACGACGTCGGCTCCGGCATCGCCGGTGGCACCGAGGACCGCCTCGACGAAGTCCTCCTCCCGATGGTCGACGACCAGATCGGCGCCGAGGGATCGACAGAGCTCGACCTTCTCGGGACCGCCGGCCACCGCGATCACCCGGGCCCCCTTGGCCTTGCCCAGCTGGATGCCGGCGGTGCCCAATCCGCTCGCCGCCGAGTGGACCACCAGGGTCTCGCCGGCCGTCAGTCGTCCCCGCTTGAAGAGGGCCAGATGGGAGGTCTGGAAGGTGAGCAGAAAGGCCGTGGCCTCGGCGTCGTCGAGCTGGGCTGGAGCCTCGAAGACCGACACGGTCGGGGCGATGGCGTACTCGGCGATGCCGCCGAGGGCCGTTTTGGTGATGGCCACCACCCGCCGGCCCAACCACTGCTCGGCCCCCTCGCCCACGGCATCGACCACGCCGCAGACGTCCATGCCCAAGGTGTAGGGCGGCGGCGTCGGTACCGAGACCAGTTTGCCGAGACAGCGGTCGATGTCGTTGAAGTTGAGCGAGGCTGCGCCCACTTTGACGCGGACCTCGCCGGCCTCGGGCTCGGGGCGGTCGACCTCCCGGACGGCCAGTACCTCCCCGGGTGGCCCGTTCTTCGTGACCTGGACGGCCCGCATCGTCGTCATGGCACTTCCCCCTTGATCGTCGTGCGGTGGTCTGCACCGACACGGTCGGACTGAGCACTCCCGGTGGCCCTACCCCCTCGGAAGCCCCTTCGTGAGACACTCCGACCCTAGTGTCTCACGGCCATCCGACCGGGGCAGGATCTGGCTGCGGTCGACGCCCGTGCGATGGGCAACCCCGCACCGGCGGCGTCACCTCGGTCCGATGCGCACCTGGAAGGCGGGAAGGAACCACGACGCGAGTTGGCGACGGATCTGGTCGGGTGGGCGGTCGCCGTGGCCGGGGACGGCGGCGTAGGAGATGAGGATGCGCAGGATCCAGTCGACGAGGTCCTCGACGTCCCGCTCGGAGAGGGACCCCTCGGCCAGGGCTGGGGCCACGAGGGGCCGCACCCCGGACTCCCCGATGCGGCGGAGCGCCTCCATGCGGATGGCCTGGCCCGCAGCCCACGCCGCCGACTCCCCCCCGAACACCGCGGCGTGCACCGGTCGGCTGCGTATCTGATCGATGGCGAACATCATCCCCTCCAAGGTCCGCTCGGCCGGATCGGTGAGGGCCAGGGCGTCGAGGTGGGCTCGGGCGTCATTCGACATCACCTCGGACTCGCGGGTCAGCACGGCCAAGAAGATGGCCTGATGGCTCCCGTACCGTCGATAGAGCGTGGCCCGGGAGATACCCGCCTCCCGGGCGATGTCGGCCGCGGTGGTCCTGGCCACGCCCAGACGCAGGTAGCAGGCTGCCGCAGCGTCCATGGCCACCTCGAGTCCACCCGCGTCACCGGTTACCGGGCTGGCCCCGAGGATCTCCGTGGGTGGAGCAGTCGCGGCGCCGGTCGTGATCACGGACCGATCAGGCTGGGGGTCCGGAGACAGAGTTGGCCGCGACACGGTCGGCAAGGATCTGTTCGCTGAGGGCGTCGGGTGTCAGTTGCTCGGACAACAGACGCTCGAACCGGGCGGGGTCACCGCCCACGAACGAACGGCAGAGCGGCAGTCCCTCGACGTAGCAGGTGAGGTAGGCGCGCCAGGTCGGATGGATGAGGAACTCGACGGCCTTGGCGGCGCGATCGGGCGAGAGGAGTCCCCAACGGGCCACTTCGGCGCTCACCGTCTCGGGGTCGGCACCGTCTTCGTGCAGTCGGAAGGCGGCGTTCTGACGGACGGCTCCGAGCGCTTCTCCGGCCTCGGCCACCGACGCCACCACCTCGGCGTCATACCGGATCCCGAGCGGCTTCAGATGCTCGGCCACCGTGGCCTCGGGGCGACGTCCCATGACCACCTCCAGACCGAGATCGGCCAGTCCCTCGGCCAGCAGGCACTGGGGCGTCCCCACGAGGAAGATCGACTCCTCCCACCACCGGCGCCGGCGGACCAGGCCTACCTCCTTGCGGGTGTGCTCGGTGTGGTGGCCGGGGTAGGCCTCGTGGGCCACCAGGTGGGCCAGGCTGGTGGAGAGCACGGGCAGATCGGTGTTGATCGCCACCCGACTGTGCAGATCGCCGAGGTAGTAGTTGAAGCCGGACCACGGTTCGTTCGCCACCAACTCGAAGTCGACCCGTTCCCCGTCGGGCAGTCCGAACAGCTGGCGTGTCCGATCTCGCAGGTCCTCAGCCAACGAATCGATGGCCGGCCGGAGGCGGTCCACCGGCACGGCGTGGGACTCCCTCCACGCCACCAGCCGCTCGGCCAACGGTCCACTACCGGGAAGGACCTCGTCGAGCCGGCGGTGCGCGTCGAGGAGTACGTCTTCGGGCACCCGGCTCGGACGGACGCCGTAGGAGGTCTCCACCTCATCGGCGTAGGCGATGGGCTCACCGGCCATCTTGCGTGCCGTCGTCAGCAACCCGACCACCTGGGCCCGCAGCCAGTGGCGTCGGGCCGGGGCAGCGCCGTCCTCGTGGCCGGCGCCGGCGGCGGCCGGATCGAGCGGGTGACCGGCATCGATGGCGGCCAGGAGCGAGCGGGCCTCGGCAACCAGTCGATCGGGCGGGAGAATCGGTTCGGCTTCGATCTCCGCCGCCTGTTCGGCCGGCCCGTAGTAGGCGTCCACCAGACCGTCGATGTGCCGGCCCAGGCGGAGACCGAGGGTCAGGTACTCCTCGACCAGGCCGGCGGATGCCACGTCCGGCTCAGCTGAGGCTGTTCCGGAAGAAGGCGATCGACCGGTCCCACAAGAGGTCTGCTGCCTCCTCGTCATGAGCCTCGGGCCGGTCCTCGTTGAAGAAGGCATGCCCGGCGTCGGGGTAGTGGTAGAAGGTCACCTCCTTGCCCAGTGACGTCAACTGCGCTTCCATCTCCCGGGCGGCCTCGGGCGTGAAGTAATCGTCCTGACCAGCCGCGTGGCCAAGCACGGCGGCATCGAGCTTGGCGAAGTCGGGCTGAGCGTCGGGCCACGGGATGAGTCCGTACGCCGGCACCACCGCCTTCACCGCGTCGGGACGCTGGGTGGCGAGCACGAGCGCCAACCCACCGCCCATGCAGAAGCCGATGACGCCCACCTGCGTGCGACCGGTGCGGCGCTGCAGCTCGTCGACAGCACCGCTCAGGTCCTTCGCAGTGCTGTCCATGGACAGGGCCATCATCTGCTTGCCCGCCTCATCGGGCTCAGTCAGCGGCACCGTGGTCCCGTGGTAGAGGTCCGGAGCGAGGGCGGTGAACCCGGCCTCGGCGAAGCGATCGCAGGTCCGCGTGATCTGGTCGACGAGGCCCCACCACTCCTGGAGCACGATGATTCCCGAGGTGGATTCCGCACCCGACGCCGGGGCCGCGATATAGCCCTTACCGGTGGTCCCATTACTTGGGAATTCGATGAGTTCGCCCATGACTCATGACCCTACCGTGCCCGTGTCCGATGGTCACTCCGTGCGGTCTCATCGAGACCGAATGCGGTACGACAACGACCGTTGTCCCTTCGAGCACTGTCACACCAGCACCCCCGTTACCCTCCATAAGGCCTGGTGAGAGGGTTACTTCGGCGGGGGTACCTTGTGGTGACCCCTGGGGTGGGCTAAACAGTAGGGCGATATGACTCACGCCGAGCAGTACTCGACGTCTGAGCCACGTGCGTCCTCTGCCCTCCGGAAACCACCTCGTAAACGGGTGTTTACGGTACTCGCACTGGCAGCCTCACTAGGAGTCACCTCTGCGGTGATTTCCTCCGCCCGACCCGCTGGCGCCGATCAACTTTCGAGCGACAAGGCCGAGGCGGCGGCGGTGACGTCGAAGCTTCAGGCCATCCAGGCCCAGGAGCAGTCACTGACCGGACAGGTGCAGGCCGCCGACTACCACCTGTCCCAGCTACAGACCCAGATCGCTGCCAATCAACAGCAGGTGGCGAAGGATCAGGCCGAGGTGACCAAGGACCAGAGTCAGCTCCGGACCCAGGCCATCAGCGACTACACGAGCAGTGGGACCAGCAGTCAGGTCACCCAGATGTTCTCGTCGAACCCCAACACCAGCGGCATTCGATCCGAGTACTCGTCCATTGCCACCGGCAACGTCACCACCACGATCGACAACCTCCACACAGCCCAGGCCCAGTTGCAGGCCACCCAGGCCGCGCTCCAACAGCAGCAGGCCTCAGCCACCACCACCCGCAACACCCTGCAGAGCTCGGAGAACTCGGCCCAGCAGCTCGCCGCGCAGTACAAGGGCACCCTCAACAGCGTGGACGCCAAGATCCAGGCCGACGTGATCGCCCAGCAGCAGGCGGCCGCCGCACAGGCGAAGGCTGCTGCTGCCGCCGCCTTCAACGCCAAGGTGGCACAGGCCCAGAAGGCCCAGGCCGCCGCGCAGACGGTGGCGCAGACCACCCACGGGAACGGTGGCGGTAGCACCGCCACCGCCACCGCCACGCGTGCCGACGTCCCCACCGCCACCGGTTCCGGCGGGCATCGGTGGCGCCATCCAGGCCGCCGAGAGCCAGCTCCGCGTGCCCTACGTCTGGGGTGGCGAGACCCCCGGGGTCGGCTTCGACTGCTCGGGCCTGGTCCAATGGTCGTTCGCCCAGGCCGGCATCTCACTGCCCCGCACGTCGGGTGCCCAGTACGCGGCCACCACCCACATCCCGCTGGCCGATATCCAAGCCGGTGACCTCCTCTTCTACGGTCCTGGTGGTTCCGAGCACGTCGCCTTGTACCTCGGCGGCGGCACCATGATCGAGGCCCCTTACACGGGTGCTGTGGTCTGGGAGACCGGTGTGCGCACGAGCGGCAACTTCGTCGGCGCCGGCCGCGTCGGCTGAGCGCAGCTCGAACGCATCACTCGTCCCGACGGGGTTCGCCTGCCCGTGACTCCGGGCTCACCCCTGATCGTGGGCCGTGAACTCCTCAGGCGGTAGCTGACCGACGGTCCCCCCGGCCCGGGGCCCGGGAGGCCGGGCGAACCGGTAGGGCAGGGGCTCCCGACCGGCCTGGATAACCATGGCCTCACCGGTCCCCTCACCGGCGAGGCAGTCGACCACGGCGGCAGAGACCGTATCCGGATCGATGAGCGGGAAGCCGCTGGCCTCGAGCAGACCTCGACTGTCCCCGATGAGGGGCGTGTCGACGATGCTGGGGCAGACGGCGTTGATGGTGATGTTCTGGTCGGCCAGCTGGGGAACGACCGACCGCACGAGGCCGACCACCGTGTGCTTGGTGAGGCAGTAGATCGGGTCGGGGGAAAAGCCGATGAGGCCGGCCAGGGAGGCCGTGACCACTACCGCACCTCCCCCACGGGCGGCCAGGGCCGGCACCAACGCACGCAGTCCGAAGACCACGCCGTCCACATTGACCGAGAGCACCCTCCGGTAGGCATCATCGCTCAGCGCCGTGAGGTCGGCCTCACCGGTCATCACCCCGGCATTGAGATGGGCGAGATCGATTCCACCGAGGCGTTCGGTCACCTCGTCGATGATGCCGGGCCACACCTCGGGGAGGCCCACGTCGGCCTGCAAGGCGATGCCCCCGAGCGCAGAAGCGGCTTCCTCGGCCGAGCCCAGGTCTCTGTCGACTACGGCCACCGACACCCCCACCCCGGCCAGTCGTGTGGCGGTGGCCAGGCCGATCCCCGATCCGCCGCCGGTGACGATGGCCACAGTGCCGGCTAGGTCTCGCATGGTTCCCCCATCTGGTGCCGCTGGCGACGCCCCGTTGGCGGGCCCGGTGCCACCCTAACGGTCGCCTGGGGCATACTGGAAGCGCCGACTGCGTCTCCGATCAGGCACTCTTCGACCATGACCCCGCCCTCGCCATGAGACCGATCCCCGTCGCGTTCCACGTGTGGTTCCTCGAGGTCCACACCTACGGCATCGGGCTGGCGCTCACCTTCTGGTTCGGCCTCCGCTACACCGAACGTCGCCTCCGCCGGGCCGGCTATCCCTGGCAGTGGGTGACCGGCATGTTCGTCTGGGTGATCGTGGCCGCCATCGTGGGCGCACGCGCCCTCCATGTGGTCTCCAACCTCTCGTACTACTCCGACCATCCGGGCCAGGTCTTCGCCATCTGGCAGGGCGGTCTGTCGTCGTTCGGCGGACTCCTGTTCGCCGTCCCGGTGGCAATCGTCAGCACCCGTCGTCGGTGCCCCGAACTCCCCGGCCTCCGGTTCGCCGACCTGATGGCACCGGTGCTGATGGCCTGCTGGGGTATCGGGCGCCTCCTTGGCCCCCAGCTCATGGTGGCCGGTGGCGGCCACCCGACCAACCAGTGGTTCGGGATGTACTACGCCGGGCAGATGGGCAGGCGGCTCCCCGTACCTATCTTCCAAGCCATCGAGGACTTCACCATCTTCGGCATCCTCTTGTTGGTCGAGCGATGGCTGCGCAACTCGGCTCCACAGCCGGCACCGCGACCGGTTCCGGCCCTAGCAGACGTCGATATCGAGGCCGCCGACGAAGTCGGTAGCGCAGGCGACAGCGACGGCGAACCGTCCAGCCCCGATCCTGCCGTCACCCACGGATCGGAGTCCAGCCCGCTGCCCCCGGCGGGCATCGTCCTTGGTGTGGGCATGGTGCTCTGGGGCATCGAGCGATTCCTCGACGAACACCTCTGGTTGGGGGAAGACGGCCACCTGGGCTCCCTCCTCGTCCAGTGGGCAGGGGTGGCCCTGGCCGTGGTCGGCATGGTGCTGCTCGTCACCCGCATTGGTCCCCTCCAACGGTGGCGCCACGGCATCGACGACGGTGCCACCACGGCACCGTCGGAGTCGTTGGATCCCGGATCGACGGAGACGATCGAGGACGGACCCCCACCGGTGCCGGTCCCGTCGATTCCCTCGTCGGGCCCGACAGACGAAGACTGAACGGTCGGTGGCGTCCCACCCCGCCGACGGATAGCTCAGCCCGGCGCCGAACCAGAGACCGTGGCCGGTTCGGTCGGTGCGGCCGATGTCGGCCGCCGACACGACGGTCCCGATCGGCCGGACGGCGAACCCACGATGCCGAGTCGGACTACCGCTGCCGCGACGGCCACGCCCAACGCGACGGTCAGTACGACGATGGCTACCCCGGCGGCAGCAAGCGAGCCGAGACGCAGGGCGAGCACGGCGGCACCACCCACTTCGACTCCGACCAGGACCCGACCCACCAGAGGACCGACGGCGAGGAACCGCCGGTGGAACTCCCGGAGCCGCGAGGGATCGGTGACCCGCCGGGTGAGGAGGACGGCGGTCCCCCGCAGCATCCCGAAGACAGTGCCCACGGCCAGGGCGGCCAGGGGGTGGCCGGCCAGGGCACCGAGCACGACCATCAGGTAGACCGCCGCCGACGTGATGTAGGTGGCCACGCCGGTGCCGATCTGCCAACCGAACCCGAGGCCGTAGATCGAGGGGCGGAAGTGGTCGAGCCAGCGCTCGTTGACCTGGCGACGATGGAACGGTAGCCGGACACCGGCGACACCGGCGTCGGAGACCGCCGCCACCAGGCTGGCCGCCAGGGCCAGGGAACCCACCACCACCTCACTGGGATGGGCCGTCCGCACCACCGCAGACAGTCCGGCCATCACCAGGCCGAGGCTCACTCCTCCCGCCGTGGCCCCGGCCACGAACCACGCCGAGGTGGCCCGGTAGGAGTGGCCCTTCGCCCCCTCGCTGAGCGGGGTGATGGTGGAGAGCATGGACAGACCGCACGGCGACCAGGTCGAGCGAACAGCGGCCGCCACGGTGACCACCGCACACACCAACAGGATGCACACGTTCATCAGTTCCTCCCGAAACGGTGTCGGCTACGAGACGGAGCGAGCTCCCTGCCCGCCGCCTCTGGTGCCGGGAGCAGGGTGGCCACCCGACGGGTCATGACGCCGCCGATCCGTAGAAGGGCGTGTTGAACGTGAAGATCCCGCCGTCCCGTGCCACCAACCAATAGCCCTGGTTCGTTGGCGGCGACGCCATAGAAGCGATGGGCTGGTTGAGGTGCATCCCACCCATCGACCCGTAGAACTGGGCATCACCGAACGAGAAGATGCCGCCGTCGGAGGCCACACACCAGTACCCCTGTCCCGAGGGGGTGGCGGCCATGCCCACGATGGGCTGGTTGAGGTGCTGGCCACCCATCGACCCGTAGAACTGGGCGTCGCCGAAGGTGAAGATGCCGCCGTCGGTGGCCACGCACCAGTACCCCTGTCCCGAGGGGGTGGCGGCCATGCCCACGATGGGCTGGTTGAGGTGCTGGCCACCCATCGACCCGTAGAACTGGGCGTCGCCGAAGGTGAAGATGCCGCCGTCGGTGGCCACGGTCCAGTAGCCGTTGCCCGAGGGGGTGGCCGCCATGCCCACCATGGGCTGGTTGAGGTGCTGGCCACCCATCGACCCGTAGAAGGGTGCCCCACCGAAGGTGAAGATGCCGCCGTCGCTCGCCACCAGGTAGTAGCCCCCGGAGTGGCGTGGGGCGATCCCCACCATGGGCTTGGCCAGCGACACTCCCGACTCGTCACCGTCCGAGGGGAAGTCGCCGTAGGCCAGCATCCGTCCGAACGACGTGACGATGCCGTAGCCGGCACCATCAGTACTCGCCGCCATCCCCACCACCTGACAGTTGGTCAGGGTGGAGGCGCACGGACCCGGGTTCGGCGTCGGGAACGCCGTGGTCCAGCAGGCGGCGTTCTGTTCGGCCGTCGAGTTGTCCTGGGCGTTGGTGGTGGTGCAGCTGGGATCGATCTCCCAAGGCGGCACGCACGCCACCACCCGACAGACGATGCGGCCGATGCAGTCGATCTGCTGGTTGCATTGGCCGTAGCGGAACTGGAAACAACCCGTGACGTACGAGTTGCACCCGTTGGGGCCACAGCCGCACGACACGCCGTCACAAGCCGGCTCACAGAACCCCCAGCCGTTCCCACAGCCCGTCGAACACTGGCAGGTGGCATTGCAGTCCATGTAGTAGCGGGGGCCACCACAGTAGGAGGAGTTGTCGGCCTTCCACCACCCACCCATCACGGTGTTGGTGGGACAGTAGTTGTAGCCGCCATTCACCGAGCAGCAGAACTCGGTGAACCCGGCACAACACGTCGACCCGCAGCCGCAGTTGCTGTTGCCGCAGTTGCAGACGAGTCCGTAGGCCGACCCCGGCCGGAGCACGAGATCGACTCCGGAGCCGATGGCGACGGCACTTCCGGCGTAGGCGGACCGGTTGATGAAGCTGCGCCGGGACAGCCGGGTCCCGAGAAAACTCGATGCCCGTTCGACCAGGGTGACGCTCACGGGGCGTGAGACGGTCGGTTGAAGGTGACTCCGGTCAGGGAGCGTGCGGCCCTCAGCGATGCCATCACCGAGATGGCCAGATAGACCAACCATGCCCCGAGGGCACTGATCGCCACGAGGGGAATGCCCCATCCGGGTTGGGCCGAGAGGATCCCGATGATCGTTCCGGACGTTGGAGCCGACCATGCCACGACGGCCGCGGAGGTGGCCAGGGCGGCATCGATGACGGCGTGGAGAGCCGTGGCCGGGGTGTCCGGCGTCCCGAAGCACCCGCAGCTGGCGATGGCACCGCCGTTCGACCGGGCGTAGGCGACGAAGATGGCAAAGACGGCATAGGACAACGCCACCAGCCCGGCCGACCACGGTCGGGGAGCCATCAGCGCGGCGAGACCGAGAGCTGCTTCTCCGATCGATCCCAACCGCACCAGGACGCGCATGGGACCTAACGGAACGGAGGTTGCCGAGGCGAGGGCCCTGGCCGTTTCGTCGGGCCGGACGGCCTTGACCACGCCGGCCACCGCCAAGAGGCCACAGCCCATCAGGTACACGCCGATCAGTTCCATCGGTCACCCGTCGAGGCGGTAGCAAACGACGTCGTGGCCACGGGTGCGTTCGGGCTGATGGTGACGCTGCCGATGAGCGCATTGACCCGCGGCACCAAACTGTTTCGTTGGCGATGGCTGCCGAGCACCACATACAAGGTGAAGGGCCGTCCTGCCTCGGTGAAGAACCACTGGGATCCGGACTGGCCGCTCAGCCCCCGGCGCAGGAGATACGGGCGGAAATCGGTGACGGCGAGCGCTCGGGGCATGCCCTGGCGGGCGAACAGCGGTCTACCGAGACTCTCGGGGCCGTACTCGAACAGTGTGGCAAAGATATCCGAGGGCTCCATCAGGTTGACGGCACCGCTTCCGAAGTCGCCCACGTCGACCGGAAGCGCGAATGTCGAGAAGTTCGCCACTGGATAGGGAACCTCACGGCCGATGGCCGGGCGGATGACGATGCGGCCCTCGAAGCCAGGGGGCAGCGGTGCCTCGATGCCGTGTGCCTTCAGGACGGCCACGCTCAACCGGCCCGAGTGATGGGTGGTCGCTCCTCCGGGCCCGTCCCCACCCGCCGCTCGCCCGTAGACCTCGTCGAGCGAGGTCGGGTAGAGGCTCGGATCGCCGGGAAGGATGCCGGCATCGATCAGCTCGCGATCGTTGTCCAGTTCCCGTTCGGGGCCGTCGAGGCCATCGACGAGGCCCCGGCTGCGGCTGCCGATCGAAAACACGCGGGCGTCCGACTGGGCCCGCCGCACGAGTTCGACAACCTGACTGAAGTGGTTGGCCACGCCCTCACCGATTCGTCGACCCGAGGAGGCCTCCACCAGGACAAAGAAGGGCGAGCCGGGGACCTCGTAGTCACCCCAGGCCTCGGTGGACATGATCACGGGAAGGCCGGGGGGAGCCAGGGCGGCCACCTCTCCGGGGATCTCCATATCGGGCCCCTTGGTCACCACCACGAGGCGGGTGCCGGGGGGAAGGCCCAGCTGGTCATGCG
This sequence comes from uncultured Acidimicrobiaceae bacterium, assembly GCA_963817985.1. Classification (GTDB taxonomy): domain Bacteria; phylum Actinomycetota; class Acidimicrobiia; order Acidimicrobiales; family RAAP-2; genus Bog-756. Next base: position 272,982 of record CAWFQI010000007.1, read on the forward strand.
TCTCGAAGGCCTGCCAGAACCCCGCACAGGTGGCACAGCCCGACGAGAGAAAGGCCAGCAAGGTCAGATGGTCGCCTCCCGTCACCGTGACGGCCAGCGCATCACCGTTCGGGGTCGTCCCGCCGATGGGGGGAGCCGAGGTCGAGTTTCGCTCGCCGGGCAACGGGGGTCCGATGGTCAACGGCACCCGCACCGCACTGGCGCCGTCCGGGCTGGCCGACGACGCCCGGCGGCCGTCTCCGTGCCGGTGGTCCTCGGTTGCCCCGGGTTCACCGACGCCGACGCCGAGATCATGGAGCGCCTTCAGGATGTCGGCATGGCTGCGCAACAAACCAGCCACCAGGACTCCCAGCAACAAGACGACGACACTCAACGCAACGGCCAGAGCAACCACGCACTACCTCCCGATGGCTCATGACACCGGGGCCACGCGTCGTGGGCCCCTGTCGACGCTCATGCTACGGAGTGGCCCACGGCAATCGGTGTATCGCCGGTGACCTCGGAAAGGAGCGAGCGATGACACCGACGGCGACGGGCGACGGGCCCATCGGCATCGGCGGTCCGGCTCCGAGCGGCCCCCACCGTCAACCTGTCAACACCGTCCAGACCTCGTTCGGTGCTCGGGAGCGGGGATCGGCAATCGAACATCCGGTGCGCAGAGCGGGCACACTGGCAGGGCGGCCTAACGACCAGGGCCGCGCTAGGGAGGCACCATGGCACTGCGCATCGAGACGATCACCGTCGACTCAGAAGACCCCGTGTCGCTGGCCCGATTCTGGTCCGAGGCACTTGGGTGGGAGTGGCGGGAAGACGATGACGGTGACGTCTGGGTCGAACCGGGCAAGGGCCACCCAGACCGGGGGACGGTTCGACCGCTGCTGTTCTTGGAGGTGCCCGAGTCGAAAGCGGTCAAGAATCGCCTTCACCTCGATCTTGTACCCGACGACCAGGCCAGTGAGATCGAGCGCCTCCGCGATCTCGGTGCCGTCCCCGCCTCGGTGGGCCAGGAGGGCGATGAGGAGTGGGTGGTCCTCGCCGACCCCGAGGGCAATGAGTTCTGCGTGCTCGGCTCCCGGTGACTGAGGCCTGATCCCCGGGTGGGGCCCTGGATCTACTTGGCGGCAGCCTCGGCGGCGGCCTTCGCCTCCGCGGCTTTGCGGTACTCCTCCAACTGGTCGAGCAGCGGCATGCGTTCCTGCCCCACCGTGGAGTCGAGACGCGCCGCGATCTCCTCGGGTGTCCAACGACCGTCTGCGTAGACCGCACGCACCTCGCGTGGCTGGTTCCAGACGGCAATCTTCGAACCCACCGAGGTATAGACCTGACCAGTTACGTGCTTCGCCTTGTCCGACAGGAGGTACACGACCAGCGGCGCGATGTCTTCGGGATCGCCCATTTCGGCCAGGTCCATGGGCACGTTGGCCGACATCCGTGTGCGGGCCACCGGCGCCACCGCATTGGCCGTAATGCCATACCGGTTGAGTCCGGCCGCCGCCGACCGGACCAGGGAGACGATCCCCCCCTTGGCCGCGGCATAGTTGGCCTGGGCCACGCTTCCGGCGAAGGCCCCGGAGGTGAACGCCACGAGGGACCCACCGCCCTCCTGCTTGCGCATGATGGCTGATGCGGCCCGGAACAGGGTGAAGTGGCCCTTCAGATGGGTCTCGACGACGGCGTCCCACTCGTCCTCGGCCATGTTGAAGAGCATCCGCTCACGAAGGATTCCGGCGATGCAAACCACGCCGTCGATGCGACCCCATCGCTCGACGCCGGCACCGACGATCTTCTCGCCGCCCTCCAGTGTGGTAACGCTCTCCCCCACGGCGACCGCCTCGCCGCCGGCCGCCTCGATCTCGGCGACCAGCGCCTCGGCCACCTCACTCTTCGGGTCCTCGCCGGCCAGACCGACTCCGATGTCGGCTACCACGACCCGAGCACCTTCGCCGGCCGCGGCCAGGGCCACGGCCCGGCCGATACCTCCACCCGCACCGGTGATGGCCACCACTTTCCCCTGCAAGAACTCACTCATTGCCTACAACCTCTCTATCTGGATTCCGACCGGGACCGACCCACGCCGTGGGCGCCGGGCCTCGAGTCGGGTCGCCACCACCCCGGCTTGGGCGCGACAGCGCACACCCCGACGACGGTTGACCGGTTACGAGAACCTGTTCTAGCGTCCCCAACCGGGACGGCGCCACACGGGGCGGTGACACGGCCTTCGAAGAGGTGCCGTCCCCGGGGCGGCAGCTCGGCCTTTTGGTCGGGCCGCTCGACTGACCACTACACATCTGCCGACAACACCCGGCACAGGGGGTAACAATCATCATGGGCGACTTCGGATTCTGGGCACTGGCCCACGAGCAGCCGGGCAAGCTTGCTCTGGTCGACACCGATGAGACCGAGTACACCGCTGAGCAGCTGCTCGGGAGGACCAACCAGGTGGTCCACGGGCTCCGGGCCCTCGGCCTGCAACCCGGCGACGTGGTGGCGACCCTGCTGCCCAACGGCGTGGAGGTCTTCGAGCTCTATCTGGCCGCCCTGCAGGCCGGGTGGTACCTCGTCCCGATCAACCACCACCTCATCGCCCCCGAGGTGGCCTACATCCTGAAGGACTCCGACGCCAAGGCCTTTGTGGCCCACGAGCGCTTCGCCCAGGTAGCCGTGGACGCCGCCGGCGAGGCCGGCCTCACCGCAGAACAGAGCTTCGGCGTCGGGACCATCGCCGGGTTCGAGTCCTACTCGGCGATGCGGGACGCCCAATCGACCGACGACCCGGCTGACCGCACCATCGGCGACGTCATGAACTACACGTCGGGCACGACGGGCAACCCCAAGGGCGTCTTCCGCAAGCTCAGCGGCGCCACCCCCGAAGAGGCCGCCCTCGGTCTGTCGGGGATCCTCTTCCTGTTCGGCATCCAACCCGATGACGCCAATGTCCACATCGTGGGCTCACCGCTCTACCACACCGCGGTGATGCGCTATTCGGGAGCGTCCATCCACCTGCTCCACACCGTGGTGCTGATGGACAAGTGGATCCCCGAGGAGATGCTCCGGCTCATCGAGCGCTACAAGGTGACGAGCTCCCACATGGTGCCGACCCAGTTCCACCGCCTGCTCGCCCTGCCCGAGGAGACGCGTACCAAGTACGACCTGTCATCCCTGGAGCACATGATTCATGCCGCCGCGCCCTGCCCCGTGGACGTGAAGTACAAGATGATCGAGTGGTGGGGCAACGCCATCGACGAGTACTACGCCGCGTCCGAAGGTGGCGGCACCCTGGTCTCCGCTGAGGAGTGGTTGGAGAAACCGGGCACGGTCGGGAAGGCATGGCCCATCTCGGAGATCGCCATCTTCGACGATGAAGGCACCCGCATCGAGGAGCCCAACGTCATCGGCACCGTCTACATGTCCATGCAGACCGGGGACTTCGAGTACCACAAGGACCAGACCAAGACCCAGGACAACCGTATCGGCAAGTTCTTCACCGTGGGCGACGTGGGCTTGATCGACGAGGATGGCTACCTCTTCCTACGGGACCGCAAGATCGACATGATCATCTCGGGGGGGGCCAACATCTACCCGGCCGAGATCGAGAATGTGCTGCTGGGATTTCCGAAGGTGGGCGACGTGGCCGTGTTCGGCATTCCTCACGATGACTGGGGCGAGGAGATCAAAGCGGTCATCGAGCCCGCAGAGGGCGTCGAGCCCACGCCCGAGTTGGCTCAGGAGATCCTGGACTACTGCGCCACCCGGTTGGCCAAGTTCAAGATGCCGAAGACGGTCGACTTCACGGACAACATGCCTCGTGACCCCAACGGCAAGCTGTACAAGCGCAAGCTCCGGGATCCCTATTGGGAGGGCCGGGAGAAGATCTGACGCCGGGCTGGGTCACCTGGCGTGCGGACGAGTGAGCGGAGGAAACGGTGGTCAGTGACCACCTGGCCCCCGAAGGACTGGGTGCGCACCGGGACGTCCTCTGACCAGCCCTGCTGCAGGTAGAACCGGCGAGCCCGATCGTTGGTGGCGAGCATCCACAAGGTGACGACCCGGTATCCCTCTTCCCAGAGATCGGCGAGGACGGCCGCCATGAGGGCTGTTCCACAGCCCTGGCCCCACGCATCGGGATGGATGTAGATGGTGTAGAGCTCGGCCGTCTCGGGCCCGGCATCGTCATCGCCGCTCGGGCCGGCATGGGCGAATCCGACGATGGCGTCACCCACCTCCACCACCAGCACATGACCCGAAGACGGGTCGGCGAGGATGCCCGACCACAGGCCGGTGCGCTGTTCGGAGGACAAGCCGGCCAGGTAGTCGTCCGGCAACAGGCCCCGGTAGGCGACCCGCCACGAGTCCACGTGGACCCGGGCGATGGCGCGGGAGTCGCCCGGGACGGCCGCCCGCACCACTCCGGTCCCGGCCACCGCCCCGCCCGGATCAGGCCGGAGTTCCCCGGCCGGGATCGGTGACTCGCTGCACATCGGAAGCAGCCCCTTCCCGCAGGGCCTCGGCCCTGATGGCCTCGAGCATCGCCGGGTCGGCACTGTCGATATTGGACTCGGCGATGTCGAGCATCTGGGTGGGCACGACCTCGATGAAGATGCCATCGGCCTCGGCCGTCAGCACATCCTCGACGAATATGCCTCCCCAGGTGTAGACCTTCCGGCCGTCAACGCGCACGAAGCGGGCCTCGACCCGGAGGTCGGTGTTGAGCGGCGTCGGCTTGCGGTAACGGACGGTGAGGGTGCCGGTCATGGCTGGATGCTCGGCCACGATGTTGGCCGCCCCGAGCACCTCATCGAGCAGTTCGGCGATGACGCCACCGTGTACGCAGGTGGGAGGCCCCTCGTAGGCGAATCCGAAATTGGCCAGACCGGCGATCTCGGGTCGACCTCCTTCGCCCTCGATCACGGCGACCCGGACCGGAGGGGCGACGGGGTTGGCCAGACCGATCACCGGGCTCGTCGGGAAGAAGTCCTGGGCGGCGCGGGCGAGGTCAGGCTGGTTCCGGCCGCGGCGGGGACCGGCCCGGGCCGTCAGGCGCTCGGCCACCGCCTCGATGGCCTCGGCGGCCTCCTCCAGCGCCTCGTCATCGAGCTCAGCGGAGACATTGAGGGTGATGATCGGCCGGATGGCGTCGGCCAGACGGCGACGTGGGTCATCCGTCGGAGCCTCCTCGAATAGGTCCTTCACCGGCGCTGGTAGTTGGGGGTTCGCTTCTCGGCGAATGCCTTCTGGCCCTCGGCAGCGTCCTCCGTGGCGAAGATCGGCCACCCGAACTCCAGTTCCATGGCCAACGCCTGCTCCTCGGGAATGCCCTCAGTGGCCTTGACCGAAGCCTTGATGGCCTCGACGGCCAGTGGCCCGTTGGCGGCAATGACCTCGGCGATGCCCAGGGCGGTCTCGAGCGCCGCACCGTCGGGCACCACCCGGCCGATGAGACCGATCTCCTTGGCCTCCTGGGCCGAGACCTCCCGGGCGGTTAGGAGCAGATCCATGGCCACGGTGAAGGGGATCTGGCGTCGCAGGCGGACGGTCGATCCCCCGAGAGGGAAGAGCCCACGACGCGCCTCGAACACCCCGAACTTGGCGCTCTCCCCCGCCACCCGGATGTCGGTGGCCTGAAGGATCTCCGTGCCCCCGGCGACCGCCCAGCCCTCGACGGCCGCGATCAGCGGCTTCCTCAGCGAGTAGTGGCGAAGCAGGGCCTTCCAGTGGAGATCGGGGTCCTCGGCCATTCGCTCCTTCACCGAGTCGTTGCCCGGTCCCGACATGGACTTCAGGTCCATGCCGGCACAGAACGTTCCCCCGGCCCCGGTGAGAATTGCGCAGCGAATGTCATCGTTGGCGTCGATCTCCATCCAAGCATCGACCATGCCCACCAGCATCGGACCCGACAAGGCGTTCTTCGCCTCGGGCCGGTTCATCGTCACGACGGCGGTAGAGCCAACGCGCTCGTAGGTCAGGTGTTCGGTTCCGGTCACGGTACTCCTCGTTGGTTGTCGATAGTCGGGGCTCGGCCCTTCCGAACCGTCTGCCGGCCAGCCCAGTTCACGGCCGGACCACAGCGAACTCCCCCAGCGTTACCCAAGACGCACGGCTGCCGGGGCAACTAGAACGCATTCTACTTTCTGGACGTTCCCTCGGCACGATGAAGCAACCGGCTGTCCAGTGGCGGTTGCCGGGCAGGTCAGTCAGCCCAGTGCGGGACCGTCGGCCATGCCCACCACCGGTCGGTTGAGGTGGATGCCGCCCGTGGAGCCCTCGAAGGAGGCGTCGCCGAACGAGAAGATCCCGCCGTCGGAGGCGACGAGCCAGTAGCCCTGGCCGGTGGCGTCAGCGGCCATGCCCACGATGGGCTGGTTGAGGTGGATACCGCCCGTGGAGCCGTGGAACGAGGCGTCACCGAACGAGAAGATGCCGCCGTCGGAGGCGACGAGCCAGTAGCCCTGGCCGGTGGCGTCTGCGGCCATGCCCACGATGGGCCGGTTGAGGTGCATGCCCCCGGTACCGCCGTGGAAGGCGGCGTCGCCGAACGAGAAGATGCCCCCGTCGGAGGCTACGAGCCAGTAGCCCTGGCCGGTGGCGTCAGCGGCCATGCCCACGATGGGCTGGTTGAGGTGGATACCGCCCGTGGAGCCGTGGAACGAGGCGTCACCGAACGAGAAGATGCCGCCGTCGGAGGCCACGAGCCAGTAGCCCCGGCCGGTGGCGTCAGCGGCCATGCCCACGATGGGCCGGTTGAGGTGCATGCCGCCCGTCGAGCCTTCGAACGGGGCATCGCCGAAGGCGAAGATACCGCCGTCGGAGGCCACGAGCCAGTAGCCGTTGTGATCCGGCGTGGTGGCCATGCCCACAATGGGCTGATTGAGATGCATGCCACCGGTAGAACCGAAGAAGGACGCGCCGCCCTCGGCAAAGATGCCTCCGTCGGAGGCCACGAGCCAGTAGCCGGGGCGCGGCGGGATCGGGGTGGGTGGTGCCGGAAGCCCGGCCTGACCTACGAAGGCGTGAATCTGCGTCGAGGACGGGGCCAGGATCAGACCATCAGCGGCCGACGGGGACGGGAACGATGACGACGAGGAGCCGATGCTGAAGGTCTGCGTGACCACGCCGGTGGTGGCGTTCAGGGCATAGAGGTTGCCGCCCCCGATCGTCCACACCTGACCCCCGGCGACGATAGGTGAGCCTTTGGCTGAGGATGTCGACGCCGTCCACGTGGCACTCGGCGCGCTCGACGTGACGGTGACCGCGTGGACACCGTTGCTGCAGGGGACGAAGAGGGTGCCGTTCAGATCGGCGGATCCTCCGTCGGAGAAGCAGAAACCGGCCGACGAAAACGGTGCGTTGCTGACGCCGCCTAGTGACGACTGGTTGAGCACATAGGCGGTCTGGGACTTCCCCACCTCGAAGACCAAACCGTTCGGCAGCAGGGCTGGTGCTCCCGATCCCAGGTCAAGATCGGCATTGTTGTCGGAGAACCATGTAGTCGGAGCCCACGCGTCGAGCAGCTGCATGGTAGGGCTGAGCCGCAACACGCTGTCGCTCTGGTCGTAGCTGTCGGTCGAAAGATGGTGGGCACTGTTACCGGTCGCCACCCAGACATCGCCCTGAGCGTCGACAGATGGTGCCGCACCTCCCATCCACACGGCGCCCTGGCTGTCGCCGGCCTGGTTGGCCACCGTGAACACCGACGGGCTGGACCCGTCCTCGGGGACGGAGATCACCAGTCCGTGGTAGGGATCGCAGTCGCCGGCGTTGCCCCCGAAGCTGGCAACCACCCGGCCGCTGGTAAGGGCGAGCGACACCCGTTGGAGCTGAAAGGCGGGGCTGGATCCGGCCGGGTCGATGGCCTCGTCCAGCATGACGAGGCCGGTATAGATGTTCAGTCCGACCAGATGGTGCGCGGCGTTGGGCGACCCGTTGAGGGTGGCCGCCTCGGTAGCCACCACGAAGATCTCCGAACGGGCGGGGTCGATCACCGGCGTTCCCGTGATCCCCACCGTCGGGTGGATATTGCCGCACAGTCCGGCCACCGTCGATGGGTCCAGTGGCGTGGCGAGATGGTTCGACCACAGGACCTGTCCGGTGTTGGCGGCCAGCGCATAGACCGTGTCGTTCTCGGTGGCCGCGAACACCCGCCCGGTGGATACGAGGGGCTGTCCGTAGAGCTGGCCGTCGAACGTCGGCGAGGTCCAGGCCGGCACGGCCGGCGAGAACGGATTACCCGAAGCGTCGACTCCCGAGCGCAATCCATCGTGGTCGAATGTGGTCCAGTCCGACACGGCAGCCGTATGCCCGGACCGGCTGCTAGCCCCGGCCGGGGAGGCGGCGGCCACCACCGATGCCATCGTGGCGGCCACCACGGCCAGCACCACGACGACGGAGAGCGATCGGAGCAGAGAAAGTCGAGTCAGGGGCACAACCCCGTACTACTCCCAATTGAGCCGACAGCGCTACGGCCAACTCGGAAACGGATGGTGGCACCGGCCGAATCGGGCCGATGCGGCCGGTCAGATCCGTTCGATGATGGTGCCCGTGGCCAGGGCGCCTCCGCAGCACATGGAGATCAGGGCCAGGCTCTTGTCGCTCCGCTCCAACTCATGGAGGGCGGTGGTGATCAGCCGAGCGCCGGTGGAACCGACCGGGTGGCCGAGGGCGATGGCCCCACCGTTCACGTTGACCTTGTCCCAGTCGGCCTCGTGTACCTTGCCCCAGGACATGACCACCGAGGCGAACGCCTCGTTGACCTCGAAGATGTCGATATCGTCCATGGTCATCCCGGCCTTGCGCAGCACATCGGCAGTGGCGGCGATGGGACCGTCCAGGTGGTAGTAGGGGTCGGAGCCGACAAGGGTCTGCGCCACGATGCGCGCCCGGGGCCGAAGGCCGGTCTCGGCGGCCTTCCCCTCGGACATCCACAGGACGGCGGCGGCACCGTCGGAGATCTGTGAACTGTTCCCGGCGGTGTGCATACCATCGGGCAGGACGGGCTTCAGTCCGGCAAGGCCCTCACGGGTGGTGTCCCGAGGTCCTTGGTCCTTGCTGATGAGGGCCCTCTCCCCGGTCGGACCGTCGGGGCCGACCACCGGAACCTCGAGGGGGACGATCTCGCGCTCGAACCGCCCCTCCGCCACGGCCACAGCCGCTTTGCGCTGGGATTCGAATCCCAGCCAATCGACGTCGTCGCGAGTGATCCCGTACTTCTGGGCGATCCGCTCGGCGGCGCCGAACTGATCGGGCATGTCCCAGGGAAACTCCTCGGGCTTCGACCGGCCCGGACCGTTGAAGGCATTGGCACCGAGACCCACCCTGCTCATTGCCTCGACACCACAGGCGATGCCCGTCTCGATGGCATCGGCGCTGATCAGGTTGGCTACGAAGTTGTTGGCCTGCTGGGCCGACCCACACTGGCAGTCGATGGTGGTGGCGGCCACCTCATAGGGCAGGCCCTGGCTCAACCAGGCCGTCCTGGTGACATTGGAGGCCTGCTCGCCCGCCTGGGTGACGCATCCACCGACGATCTGCTCCACGTCACCCGGGTCGACGCCGGCCCGCTTGACCAGCTCTACCTGCGCATTACCCAGGAGCTCGGCGGCGTGAAAGCCGGACATCCACCCGTTGCGCTTTCCGATCGGGGTTCGGACTGCATCGACGATCACTGGTTGGGCCATGATGAATCCCCCTTGAGGAGTCGGTCTTGTGACTACTGCGTTCGGTACCGTGGGTGCCCGTCGGCGCAAAAGCGGCGCTGGCCGCTGCAAGTATAGAACCGGTTCTAGGAATGGATGCCAGGCCGGCCCTCGGACCTGATCCTGACGTCCCGGTCGGCCCAGCGTGGAGCGTCAGGTACCGAGTTCCCAGTCGATCGGGACTCGGTCGGCGTCCTCAGGGTGGCGCTTCAGCCACCGTCGGGCGAACGGACAGAGGGGCACGAGCGTCAGTCGGTCACGGAGTGCCCGATCGAGCGCACCCCGAACCAGGACCCCGCCCAGGCCGTGGCCCTCGAGCTCCTGTGGGACCTCGGTATGGATCAGCACCAGATAGGTCCCCTCGACCCGGTAGACGAGCTCCGCCACCTCCGCGCCGACCTCGAGGACGAACCGTCCTTCGTCGGTCCGGTCGACGACCTCACTCGGCGCTGCCATCCCTTCGCCCTCGCTCTCCCCCGGTGCGCTTGCTGACACGTTCAGGCCTCCAGACCCCAGGCCACGATGGTGCCGTCGACCGGTTCGACGCGGCACCCTGGACCCGGTGGTCCTACCATGTCGCAGATGCCGGACACCGTCGAGCAGCCCGCGATCCCAGGACCGGGTCCGCGACGGTATGCGCCCTGTGCGGTGTGGCCATGAGCACGCTGCTCTTCGCCATCGGGCTCGTGCTCGTGCTACTCACGTCGGCCAGCGTCTTGTTCACCATCGTGCTCCCCCGAGAGCCACGGGGATTCGAACGGGTCTCGTCGTGGGCCAACCGGCTCGTGCAGATCAGTTTCATCGCCCTGTCTCGCCTGGCCAAGACCTACGAAGGCAAGGACGCCTTACTGGCTCCGACCGCACCGGTAGCACTCATCGCCCAACTGCTGTTTTGGGCGGGTGGCTTCATCGTCGGGTATGCCTTGATGCTCGAGGGGACGACCCACTCCCTCGTCTCCGCGCTGGCCCAGGCCACCGGAGCGGTGTTCACCGTGGGCACCATCGACCTGAGCGGGCCGGCCAACGAGGCCGTCGACATCGCGGCCGGAGCAACCTGGGTGGTGATCGTCGCCCTCCAGATCGCCTACCTGCCCGCGCTGTACGGGGCCTTCAACCGCCGAGAGAGCTTGGTCGCCATGTTGGAGAGCCGGGCCGGGATCCCGGCCTGGGGCCCGGAGGTGCTGGCCCGCCACCAGCTGGTGGGCATCATCGACACGCTCCCCGACTTCTACTCATCGTGGGAGGAGTGGTCAGCCGAACTGGCCGAGAGCCACACCACCTATCCGGTCATGTTGCTGTTCCGCTCACCCCAGCCCTGGTTTTCCTGGCTAGTGGGACTCATCGCCGTCCTCGATGGAGCGGCGATGCACCTCGCTCTCGCCCCGAGCACCGCCTCGTCCCAGTCTCGTCTCTGTCTTCGTATGGGGTTCACGGCCCTTAACCGAATCGCCACGATGCTCGGGTGGAGCGTGGACCCCGATCCCAATCCCGAGGGTCCGATCGCGCTCACGTTCGAGGAGTTCGAGGAAGCCGTGGCCATGTTGGAGCACGTGGGATTCTCCATGGAGCGGACCGCAGAGGAGGCGTGGCCAGACTTCCGGGGGTGGCGGGTCAACTACGAGACGGTCGCCTACCGCCTGGCGGACCACCTCACGGCACCCCCCGCCCCGTGGACCGGCACCCGACACCACCTGCGCTCCGGACCCGTAGCCCCCAACCGCCCGCCCCAGCGGGCACCGAGACTGCACCGCCCCGAAGTCGTGGTGGAACCGGCACCCCGGCGACGGGGAGGGAGTACGCCGTAGGGGTTACCCCGCTTGGAGGCAGACGCTCACTGAGGAGTGGCCCAGCGGGGTGTGACGTCCTCGAAGGTGGTCGTACAAGGTGGACCATCGGCCACCAGCATGTCGGGTCGACCATCACGTCCGGCGGGCACCCGCACCAAAGCCGCCGACCGGGTGCCGTAGTCATCGGTATGAACGCAGGCAGCCATGGTGGCCTGCGGACGTGGTGACCGGTCATCGCCGAAGGTGGCTGTGTCTGCTCCTGGCGGGAGAACGTGATCGGACAGCACCGACCGGAGAGCGGCCCATACCGAGGATCCCTGACGAAAACTCCCGTCGATGAGGCGCCGCACCCGGTCGGCCTTGGGCGACGGATCGAACAGGGCGACGTTCTCCAAGACGTGAACACCCGGTTCCAACGCCACGGCGACCGGGGCCAGGTCGGTGGCCAGTTCAATGTAGGTGAGCGAGTACCGGTCGCCCACCAGCAGCCACGCCGGGTTGTACTGGCCGGGCACGACTCGCTCGAGGAGATCGGTGACGGCCGCCGCCGCGGTGGGTTGGGATGCGAGCAGCAGGGGCAGTTCTCCACGTGACCGCTTGGTGAGGTCCCGCCCCCCGGGAGCAGGTCGATTGGTCAGTCCGGCCACCACACCGTGTTCGTTGACGGCCAGCCAGGTCCCACCGGCCAGGTCATCCCGGCCACCGAGTATCCGAGGGTCCTCATCGGACAGCACGTCGATGGCGTGAGCCGGGCGGTCGAGACGCTCGTCCCGGTTCGCCGCCACGATCAGCGGGAACTCCTCACCAGGCTGCCAGGCGAATACGAGGAGGCACACCGCGCTCAGGGTAGCGGGGTGGCGGGGGCAAGAGGTCGGGATGTACCCCGGATTCAGCCCAATCCGGCCACGAGGAACTCGTCCAAGAACTGCTCGACGGCGGCCCGGTCGTCCACATTCACGGTATGCCCGGGCACGGTGACAAGCGAGAGCACCATGCGCATCACCCATTCGGCCGCCCTGACGACGTCGATGTCCGAACGGACCTCGCCCTCTCCTATGGACTCTTCGAGGTACCCATGCCAGAACGTGGCCATGCCCGGCATCATCTCCCGCAGACCCGTACCCATCACGGCGACGAAGGCCTCGGGCTCGCGGCGTCCGCAACTCGATAAGGAGGGCCCCGGGCCGCTGCTCCCGAGAGAGCACCACCGCCTCGGCCACCCGCGCCGAGAGACCGCGGGCAGACGAGACCCGAGCATGGGCGTCGGCCCAAAACTGCTCGTCGATGCGAGCCAAGGTGGCAAGTACCAAAGCGGACTTGTCAGGGAACTGCCGGTAGAGCCAGGCCCGTGACAGGCCGGCTTCCCGAGCCACTTCGGTCATGGTGATCCGCTTGAGGCCCGACCGGCGCAGACACCGCTCGGTGGCGTCCAACAGCCGGTCTCGAGAAGTCGGGTGGGTGACGGCGGCAGTTGGACCGGGGACCGGGATGGTGGTGGTGATCGAAGTCAACGGAACTCGAAGTCGCCCACATCGACCTGCTTGGTCCAACTCCAGTAGTCGACCAGCCTCCACGGACTCAACACGTGGATCTCGCCGTAGGCATTCTTGAAAAAGGAGTGCTTCACCGAGGGCTGAGACCACACCAGTGTCTTGATCTCACGCTGAGACCGCTCGTGCCAGTCGTCGTAGCGTTCCTGTTTCGGCTCCATCGAACGGCGTCCTTCGTCGATGAGCACATCCAGACATTGGGTGATGTAGCGCATCTGGCATTCGGAGTGGAAGATCAAGCTCCCCCCGTGGGCCAGATTGGTCCCCGGGCCGTACATGCAGAACAGGTTGGGAAAGCCGGGGACCGTGATCCCGAGGTAGGCCGCCGGGCGCTCGCCCCACGTAGCCCGGAGATCCACACCGTCCCGACCGGTGATCTCCATCGGCCAGAGCACCCGGTTGGCATGGAATCCCGTGGCGTAGACGAGGACATCAGCCGGATGCCGTACTCCGTCCGAGGTGACGACGGCATCGGACTCGATGTGGTCGATGTCCGTACGGATCAGGTCGACATTGTCCCGGGTCAGGGTCCGGAGCCAACTCCCGTTGTCCTGCAGGGTGCGCTTACCGGTGGCCGGATAGTCCGGGACCACCTTTGCGATCAGCTCGGGGTCGTCGCCGACCTGACTGGTGATCCACTCGGTGAACATCTGCCGAGTGAATTCGTTGGTCTCACTGACGGCGCGTTGTGGATCGGGGTAGTTCGGGTCGACCCGCGCCGCCTCGAGCCCCTTGTCGCACCCCGGCCAGAACAGGAGGAATCGGTACCAGCGACCGTAGAACGGGAGGTGGCGTAGGGCCCAACGCACCCCCGGCCCGACCGCCTCGTGGTAGTTCGGATTGGGGAACATCCACTGGGCGGTGCGCTGAAACACGGTGAGGTGCTCGACTTCTGGAGCGATAGTCGGGGCTATCTGGAAGCCGCTGGCGCCGGCCCCGATCATCGCCACCCGTCGGCCGGCGAGTTGGACCTCGTGGTCCCAACGGGCCGAGTGGAAGGCCGGTCCGGCGAACTCCTCCTGGCCCGGGATATCCGGCACGTGGGGCCGGTTCAACTGGCCCACTGCCGAGATGACCGCCCGGGCGGTCAGCGTCTCCTCGGTGCCGCGCGGGCCCCGGGTCCTGACCGACCAGGTGGCGCTGTCATCGTCCCAGCTCGCCCCCAGGACCTCGGTCTCCCACCGGACGTGCCTGTCGATGCCGTGTCTCGTCATCACCGACTCGAAGTAGGCCTGAAGCTCGGGCTGCTGAGCGAAGAACTCGGTCCAGGCGTCGCTGGGCTCGAAGCTGTAGCAGTAGAAGTGGTTGCCGACGTCGACCCTGGCCCCGGGATACGAGTTCTCCCACCATGTCCCCCCGACGCCGGCGTTCTTTTCGACGATCGTGAACGGGATGCCGGCTTCACTGAGCCGGATACCGGCGAGAAGCCCCGACTGACCGCACCCGATGACGACAACCGGAAAGGCCCCTCGGGCGTCCTCGTCCCCTGCTGGCGCCACCCGCCGCACGTCGGTGCCGTCGAGCTCCATCTCTTCGACGAGCATGGGCACGTACTCATAGGGGACGTCTTCACATACCAACCACGTCATCATCTCGTGGAGGAGATCAGCCTGGATGGGGACGGGCTCGGGACAGCCACGGTCGCGATAGTTGGCAATGATCGGGAGGGCGAGGGCGCGCACCTCGGCCTTGTCCTCTTCGGTCATGTAACCCTGGACCTCGTTGAGAAACAGCCCCGCAGGCTTCAATCTCCCTCTGATCAGCTCTGGGTCCCCGGTCATATGGACCAACGAGAGCATCAGGGTGGGGATGCTGAGATCAGTCAACGCCCGGGCGATGTCCTCGTCCGAGGCTTCGAACGGTTCACCTGCGTGCGGGTTGCGCATGTCTCACCCTTCCCCCGGCGAGGGTCAGTGCGCCCGCCAGATGTGTGATAGTACACAAACTCTCGATTGTGTCTACCTCGGGATCGGAGGATGCAGTGCTCCAGGTAGTACTCGACGGCCCGAGTCAGGTGCGTCTCGTTGAAGCTCCCGATCCGATCCCACCCGGACCCGACGGAGCGGTGGTGGCCATCGAGGCCAGTGCCATCTGCGGCTCGGACCTGCACTTCTACGACGGTGACATCCCGGTCGGCGACGGCTTCCCCATCGGTCACGAATTCATCGGCACGGTGGTCGAAGTGGGACCCGATGTTCGGAGGTTCCGACCTGGGGACCGCGTGCTCACCGCATCGGTCACCGGCTGCGGGCACTGTGACGGTTGCGACACCGGTGATCCGGTCACCTGTATCCACAGTCCGCAGGTGTTCGGATCAGGGACCCTCGGTGGGGGTCAGGCCACCAGCGTCGCTGTGCCCTCGTCGGACTTCCAAATGCTGGCCATCCCGCCAGGGATGGATGACGAGGCGGCATTGCTGCTGACCGACAACCTCAACACCGGTTGGATCGGTGCCAAGCGGGCTGACACCCCATTGGGGGGGACCGTGGTAGTACTCGGGCTCGGGGCGGTTGGACTGTGCGCAGTCCGCTCTGCTGTAGCGCTCGGAGCCGGCACGGTACTGGCCGTCGACCCAGTGGCCGGCCGACGAGCACTGGCCGAGGCCTCCGGAGCCGTTCCGCTCGAGGGTCCCACGGTAGAGGCGGTCATGGACGCCACCGGTGGACGGGGGGCCCATTCGGTCATCGACGCCGTTGCGCTCGACGCCACCTTGAACGATGCCTTTGCTTGCGTGAGACCCGGAGGCACGGTCTCGGTAATCGGCGTACATGACCTCAACCCATATCCCCTGCCGGTTCTCTTGGCCCTCTTCCGGAGTGTGACACTGCGCATGACGACCGCGCCCGTCCACCAGACGTGGAAGGAACTCGTGCCCCTCGTGACCAGCGGGAGGATCTCCACCGAGGGGATCATCACCCATGAGTTCCCACTGAGTCAGGCTGCCGAGGCCTATGCCGCCGTGGCGGCCAGGTCCGCGGAGTGCATCAAGGTGATGCTGCGCTCATAGCGTTGCGGTGGCAGTGGACCTTTGGAATGGGTCCTGGTCGTCCTGCCGCGCCAGCCTCTCGCCGAATGGCCGCCGAGTGGACACTCAAGAAGGAAGGGGACGTTGTTGCGTCAACATCGCACCTCGTTCAACGCGTCAACGGCGCAGTGGCATGCTGCGGCAAGCCTCGAGGCTTGCTCGCCCACATCGACCTCGAGCGGGGCCCGACCAGCCGTTGATTCGATATCGGCTGCCACCTCGGAAAGCGCCAGTAACCCGAGCGTCGCGCTCGCCGACTTGAGGGCGTGAGCCTGAAACCCAAGCGCGGCAAGATCGCCCCCATCGCCAGCAGTGAGGATCGCGGCGACTCGCTCATCAGCATCGAGGACAAACGACGTGATCAGTTCGTCTCGTACCGCTTCGTCACCTCCCAGATCGCTGACCAGTGACTCGAGGATGGCGTGGTCGTAGACGGTCGTGGCCGGTTCGCCGAGTACCGCCTCGTCGGCGACTCCACCTGGATCCACCAGCTCGAGTTTGGGCTTCCGACCGTGGCCGAGCTCGAGCAGTGAGGTGAGCTCGTCCATGCGCACCGGCTTGTCCAGGTAACCGTCCATCCCGATTCCGAGGCACTCCTCACGGGATCGCAATGACGTGTCCGCCGTCATGGCGATGATGGTCGGTTGGTCAGTTGGGTCGAGGGCATCCCTGATGAGCCGGGTCGCCTCCATCCCGTTCATACGAGGCATCTGCACGTCCATCAGGACGAGGTCGTAGGAGCCTGCGTTGACCGCCGAAACGGCTGCCACACCGTCACCGACCACATCTCCGGGGCAGCCCAGGCGTTCCAACATCAACAGGACGATGTCCTGACAGATCGCATCGTCTTCGGCCACCAACACCCGGTACTCCATGAGGCTGTCGAGGTCCCTGGCCGTGCCTGGTTCAGCCACCCTCATCATCGCTCCGATCCCGGGGAGTGGAGTCCCGACATGCGGACCACTCCGGCAGACGACGTCCGGGGATCGGCGGTCGTCCAAGTCAACGAGTGGCGTCGCCCTGGTTCGTCATGTGCCTCGGTATCGCTCACCTTGGTCATCTCCCTTGCGTCTGGCGTGCCATGACTTAGGACCCGCCCGCCATCGACGGTCTTTGGCACGGAACCCATCAGCAGTTCCACTCCAGCTATCGGCCACCTGGGACCCTGCCAGGAGTAGGGCCAACCCTAAGAGTTCCGGGGGAATGCCCTCGCGTGGATTGGGACCGAACGCCCCACGCTCACCCCGCTGGCCGAAGTGGTCGAGTTCCACACTCCTCAGTCAGAACGATCGACCGGCGGCGCAGAGTGTGGGGCGGCTGAGGGAGGGCCATACGGTTTCGGTAGGGGCGCCCCATTTCCTTCAAGTGCCCTACACGGGACTGCTCAAGTAGGGGCTGAGGTTGGTCGAAGCTAGGGCAGCCTGAACTCTTCCTGAATGACATCAGGCCCCGCGATGGGGCTGCGTTGACGGCCCGAAATTGAACTTCAACGTCAGGACCGCTTTGGGAGTCGCAAAGGAGGACCTGTGCTTGCCAGTCAATGTCTACGAATCGCCCACACGAAACGGGCCTCCGTTGCCAACCCAACCCCAATGTCGAGTCGGCCGACCAAAGGGAAGGTCACCCGATCGGGAGAAATGACGGCGCCGGGCCGAGTGGGCGTGAGGACATGAGCCACCCGCGCGCCCACAAACATCGCGGGTGGATCGTTTGGACCATTCTCGTCATGATTGCAGGAGTGGGCGGATCAGCAGTGGGGGCTCAGGCCGTCGCTCACAGTGATTCCCAGCGCTCGAAGTCGGCGTTCGGCACCACATCAGTCGAAATCTCTTCCACACTCAAGCTCGCTATCGAGCGCGAGCAAGACTTGGCCGTGAACACCGGGGCGTTCATCATCAACGACCCCAATGCGACGGAGTCGCAGTTCCAGAGCTGGGTGCGCTCAGAACGGCTCTTTGCCCGATTTCCGGAGCTCCTTGGTATCGGAAATGTCGAACTCATCGCCGGGGACCAGCTCACCCACTACGAGCGGCAGTCAGAAATGGCGACAGGAGCGGCGGCCGGGTCCTTCCAGATCGAGCCACCGGGAACTCGGTCCTTCTACTGCTTTGCCACTCTCACCGCCTCGCCGACAGGTCATGTCACGACGCCTCCGAATTTCGACCTGTGCGCCACTACCCTCGGCGCAGGGTTTCTCCGGGCTCGAGACTCAGGGGCGAGCACCTACCTCCCCTATCGGTCGGGGAGGAACACGCAACTGGCCGTTGGCACGACGATCTATCAGGGGGGCGCCACCCCGGCCACTGTCGCCGCTCGACGTGCGGCTCTCCTCGGATTCGTCGGAACCCAGCTTGATCCTCACACCCTGCTCGCCACCGCGCTCCACGGACACCCTCACACGGCCGTGGCCTTCCAATTCGGCAGTGGGCCGCATGCAGTTACGTTCACGGCCGGCAGGGCGCCACGAGGGGCCAGTGCCACGTCAGTGAACCTGCACAACGGTTGGAACGTCCGCGTGTTCCAAGCGGTGGGCGGTGCAGGCATCTTCGACAGTGCGAACTCGGCCGCCGTCTTACTCGGAGGCACCTTGATCACTCTCTTGTTCGTTCTGCTGATCTACGTGTTGGCCACAAGTCGCAAACGGGCGCTGACCCTAGTGAAGGAACGAACCGACGAGCTGCAGCACCAGGCCTTGCACGATCCGCTCACCGGTCTGGCCAACCGTGCCTTGATACTCGATCGGCTCGATCACATGCTCGCTCGGGCACGCCGAGAGCACGCTCCCGTGGCAGCATTCTTCATTGATCTCGACGAGTTCAAGGACATCAACGACACCTTGGGGCACGCCGTGGGCGATGAACTACTCGTCAGCGTTGGGGCACGGTTGGCCAGTGCGGTTCGACAGGGCGATACCGTCGGTCGTCTGGGTGGCGACGAATTTGTGGTTCTCGTCGAAGGGATATCGCTGGCCGAGGGGGCCACGGTGCTCGCTGCTCGCATTCTGGACGTACTCAGCGCCAGCTTCGAGGTTCCCGGCAGCGAAGTGCCGCTCTCGGTCACCGCCAGCATCGGATATGTCGAAGGTGACCGTCCCTCGGCTGGACGCATGCTTCAGGACGCCGACATAGCCCTATATCAGGCAAAATGGGCGGGAAAGGCCCAGGCCATGGGCTTTGTCCCGGCCATGAGGGACGCCGTCGACGGGCACCGTCACCTGGAGGTGGACCTCCAAGGAGCCCTCGAGGCAGGGCAGTTCTTCCTCCTGTACCAGCCGACCGTGGACCTCGCCACCGGTGCGACCACGGGCGTCGAGGCCCTGCTGCGGTGGTCTCATCCCGAACGAGGCACGGTGATGCCTGATGAGTTCATCCCCGCTCTCGAATCCAGCGGCCTGATCATTCCGGTTGGTGCCTGGGTACTTATGGAGGCGTGCCGCCAGAGCGTTGCCTGGGCTGAGATGGGCTTCCCACTGGTGGTATCGGTCAACGTGTCCGCCAGACAGCTGGAGCGCGATCGCATCGTCGACGACGTCAGTCGGGCCGTGTCCCTCTCCGGGATTGATCCTCGGACCCTGGTCCTGGAGTTGACCGAGACGGCGCTCATGAACAACGTGGAAGCCAGCATGGCCAGACTCCGACTGCTTAAGTCCCTCGGAGTCCGGATCGCCATCGACGACTTCGGAACCGGCTACTCATCGCTGGCCTATCTCCGACAGTTCCCCATTGACGTGCTCAAAATCGACCAGACATTCGTGGCCGGGATGGGCGAGACACCGGAGGCTGCTGCCCTTGTTCATACGCTCATCCAACTGGGCAAGGTCTTGGGCCTGGTGTGTGTCGCTGAAGGAATTGAAACCGACGAACAACGAATACTGCTGGGGGCGGAGGGCGTCGACATCGGCCAGGGCTATCTCTTCGATCGCCCCCTGCCACCCACCGAGCTCTTGGCCCGGGTGAGGTCCGAAATGATCAGATCCGACAACCATCTGGTCTGATCACCGGGACCTGGAAGACCACACTCCGATCGAGTTCTCCTACGACGGCAGACGACCGTCTGATGTGCCGCTGCCCTGATACGACGAGAACCTCGTACACGAGTGGTGCCTCATCCTGGCCTGACACTTCTGGAAACGGAGACCATCGCGTGCAGGAAGCTGATCGAAACTTCGGCTCGGTGGGCCTACCCGACGGAATTTAAGGGTGAGCACTATGTGTATATCTAGAAATGCGTTGCTAGTTATGACTTACTGGCGTAGGATGGGGGGACCATCCGGACGTCCGTGTCTTAACGGTTATCTATTTCGGGTGCGAACGAGAGGTCGATCATGCGTATCCCCAATGTGACATCCGCCCGTGAACGCGTCGCGGCGCGTCTGCACCATTCCCCTCGGGAGACCGGCAGTAGACACAGTCGGCCGTGGCGATCCAAATCGTTACTCGTCAGCTCGCCTCTCTTGGCGCTCCTTCTCGTGGGCACGACATTCGCTCAGCCGGCTTCGGCGGCCCAATCTGTCCAGTTGGGCACGGCGACTCCCTTCGCTGTGCTGGCCGGGAGTGCCGTCAGCGATATCCCGACCTCTGCGATCACCGGGAACGTGGGGCTGAGTCCAGCCGCCGGGACCTTCATCACGGGCCTGACCCAGGCTGAGGTCACCGGCACCATCTATTCGACCGACGGGACCGGTCCCGCGGGCAATGTCAACAACCCTGGCCTTCTCACTACGGCGAAGAACGATCTGACTACCGCCTACGTGACTGCCGCTGGACAGCCGCCCACCTCTACGTTCACCGCCGGTGACAACCAGCTTGGTGGCCAGACCCTGGTCGCCGGCGTCTACGCGTTCGGACACGCCTCCACGGCCAACATCACCGCGGCAAGCCCGTTGGTTCTGAACGGCCAGGGCGACCCGAACTCGGTGTTCGTCTTCCAGGCATCGTCGGACTTGGTGACGGCCTCGAACAGCGTGGTGCAGTTGATTAACGGAGCCCAGGCCTGCAACGTCTTCTGGCAAGTCAGCAGCACGGCGACCTTGAACTCCTCCAGTACGTTCGTGGGCACCATCATGGCGCTCACCTCGATCAACCTGCTCTCGGGTGCCACTGTGCAAGGACGGGTCCTGGCCCGCAATGGAGCAGTGAGCCTTGATGCCAACACCATCACCGCACCGTCGACCTGCACGGTGAGTGCATCTTCGACCACCACCACCACGACGCCCGCCACCGGCACCACAGCCACCACGACGCCCACTGGCGTCGGAGGGACAACGACGCCGCTTGGATCCATCACCACTACCGGGAGCATTGGCTCGGGTGAGTCCTCAACCGGCAGTGGTTCAGCCGCAGGAACGACCTCGGTGGTTCCGGTCGGCTCTCCTCACACCGGTTTCGGTGGAGGAGCGCCCTCCCGTAATGATGGGCTCATCGGACTGGGAGCCCTGGCCCTCGTCGGTTCGGCGACGCTCGGCACAGTGGCCTTCACCCGCCGTCGCGATCGGGCAGGGGGCGAGTCCTTCCCCACCGTCTCGTGAATCTTGGAGTGAAGCGGGCGCTCCGGCCCCCGGTGCGTCTGTGGGCCATAGGTGTCGTATTAGCTCTAGTAGGCACCGGGCTCGTCGGACTGGGCCTGCAGGGTGGGGGCCACGCGCTCGCCGGGCCAGCACCGTCACCCGAGGCTATGAGGTCAGCCGTCGCCTCACCACCGGTGGCCGCGGCATTGGCTACGGACCGGTCGGTTCCCCTTACGCTCACGATTCCCGCCATCGGTCTAACCGTCTTCCTCGGCAACCCACTCGGGCTCAACAGTGATGGCACCGTGCAGGTGCCGACGGGTACGGCACAGCCAGGATGGTTCAGCCTGGGCCCAACTCCCGGACAGATCGGCTCTGCAGTGCTGCTCGGGCATGTCGACAGCTATCTCGGCGCTGGAGTGTTCTTCCAACTGCGCACGCTGGCCGCCGGCGACCAGGTCGACGTGGGCTTGACCGATGGCGTGACCGCCCGGTTCACCGTCAACGCCGTGGCGATGTACTCCAAGCTCGACTTCCCCGCCCAGCGCGTCTACGGCTCGCACGGCTCGAGTGCCTTACAGCTGGTGACCTGCGGAGGCGTGTTCGACCATCAGACCGGCAGCTATCTCTCCAACATCGTGGTCTACACCTCGCTGTCCGCCGTGATCCCGGCGGGGATGGCCCCACCCCCATCCTGACCGTCCGGGCGTATCGGGCGATATACGTCCGGCCGGAAGGGGTTCAGGCTCGCTCGGACTCGTAGGAGCGGTCCTCGGAAGGTCCCAGCCGAGGGGTACGACGACGCTCCTTCGACGCCCATTCCGCCTTGGATGCCTTCGAACGCCGCTCTTTGGCCGCTGCGCTGAAGCGATGTTCGGCGCCCTGTGGGGTGATGCCTCCTACCGCCTCGCCGATCTCCCGCCAGCTCGCTCCCAGTTGGCGCGCCGCCTCGGCTGATCGCTGACTCAGGCGTTCGGCCGAGCGACGCAGGGAGTCGGCGAAGCGCAGCTCGGCCAGTGCCGCGTCCCGCCCTTCGGGCATTCCGTCCATGACCTGCTCTCGGCCCATCTGGATGTAGTGATCGGCCAGTGTCTCGACGTCCGGTGTCATGAGAGCCACCCTAGCCAGTTCAGACCTTGATTATCAACCATGTGTTGACAACCATGTGTTGAAAGCCCTAGGCTTCAACACATGGTTGATAACCGGGCGCAGACCCTCGCAACAACGAACACGCAAGCCACACCCGCCCCAGGCGGCGTCCGGCCTTCCCGTAGGCCTCTCCGCACGCATCTCCTGGTCACCCTCGCCATCGCTGCGGCGCTCGTCGCCCTGGCCATCGTGGTGGGTTCACCGGGAGCCAAGGGGCCAGGCTCCGAAAAGTCGGTGCCATCGGCCGTCCCGGCCGGTCACGTCTCCCCGACCACTACGGCGCCGACCGCAAGTACCCCGGCGGAAGCCGTCGCCTCGGTGCAGACGCCACTGGCTTCGGGAGCTGTAACGACTCCGACGACCACACCCGTGGCCCAGCCGACCGTGGCCACCTTGGTAGCGCAGGTAGAGGCGGCCGGTATCGTCCCCCCGTCCTCGTGGAGTTGGAGCATGGGAGACACAGCGGCTGCATGCGGTGTCTCGGCCAACGCCGGCGGAGCCGCTGGTTGCACCTCGTGGTCGGCCGGCGTCGAGCGCACCGTGTTCGCCGGTTCACCTACCTTGGCCCTCGTAGCCCATGAAGTGGCCAACGCGGAGACCGAGCAGTCCGCCCTGCCAGAACTGTTGCAGGAAGTGAGTACAGCTGCGGCAGGGTCCTCCTGGTCCCCCACCGATGCCGTGGCATCCTGCCTCGTTGCTCACTTCATGGGCTTCCAGGACGATGCCGCTGGAACGTGGCAGTGTCCGAGCACGCTGGCTGCAACAGTTGCCGCCCACATTCATGACACGGTGGTCACCACCCGGACTACTGCTGTGTGTGGCACGACTTCAGGCATTGTCTCCACGCTCACCTTCACCGCTGGCGCCGGCACGCTCACGGTGACGTCGCCCTCGACATCCCAGACGGCAAGTGCAGGGGTTCCGGTGACCGTGACGGGGGTAGGCACGTTCACGGCGACGGATGAGGGTGGAACGGCAACGGTGGTTGGAACCTGCGAGGGTTAACCCTCCGAGTGGCGATGTCCCGAACTCGACTGCCGGCAACGGATCGGTCGGAATATGCTCTCCGGTCATGGTGTCATGGAAGTCGATTGAAGAGGCGGAGCCGGAGTTCGCCTCGCGGGTACGCACCCTCATGGAGGCCGGGCGACACAAGACACTCGCCACTCTTCGCGCCGACGGGTCACCGCGAATCTCGGGAATCGAGTGTGAATTCACCGACACCGATCTGGGCTTCGGCTCGATGCCTGGCGCACGGAAGGGGGCGGACTTGGCGCGAGATCCCCGGTTCGCCATGCACGGACCGACCTTCCACCCCGAGGAAGGCAACGAGAAAGACTGGCCCGGTGAAGCCAAGGTCTCCGGACGGGCCATCCCCGTCTCTCCGTTGACTCAGGGCGACGGCGACGGCGGCAACGGGCCCGACGGGGAGATGTTCACTGCCGACATCAACGAAGTGGTGATCACGGCCCTCAATCCCGAGGGGACCAGGCTCGTCATCGAATCCTGGACCCCTGAACGTGGGTTGCAGCGAGTCGAGCGGGACTAGTCGGACGGAGGCTCTACTGCCTCTTTGGGCACCCGGCCGGGAACGTCGTGCCCGCCCGGTTCCCACTCCTCGACGACGCCCTCCATCGGCACCCACGCCGCATCGGACCCGACCGAGGAGTGGCCAGCTTTGCGCATGCCAGACTCAACGGGTGGTGATTGCCAAGACGGCCGATGACTGGGCCCACGAGCAAGTGGCCCGGGTGCGAGATGATCCCGAGGGCCGGCTGGCGCTGGTCGAACGCAGCTACCACGGGCCCTTTGGAAGGGCCCCCCGTCACTTGCCCTACCGGCGGGCGGCGATGTCCTTCATGCGTTGGCAGCTTCGGCGCGGCGTCCTGGAGCCACCGGACAGCCCGCACCCCGGAAGTCCCTGGTGGCGGTCGGTCAATGAGCGGCTCTTACGGGACGGATGCGAGGCGGTGGCCCTCAGCGGAGGCGCTCCGGGTGCTCCTTCCACGCGACCCGTGGACCACTGGTTGAGCTTCGCCGATCGGCCGAGTGCCCAGACCTGGTACCGCGCCCACAACGCAAGCGTCGTGGCTGCCTATGTCGATCACTGGGACCTCGCCGAGGGCGAAACGGCCCCTGAACGCTTCTTCATGAACGTCGTGCTCTGTCGGGTGCTCTACGCCCATGCGCTGGTCGCCGCGCCACGCCTGTCGCTCGGCTGGTTGCGTCCACTGGCGCCGGTACTCGGAGATCCGCGTCTCGGGATGACCGGCATCTTTCTTCAGCTGTCTCGGGTCCTTCCTGACGAATATCCCCTTTCGGATGCAGTCATCGAGTACGTGTCGGACGAGCTGAGCTTCGGCCGACTGCTGGATTTCGGGATGATCGTCCCCAGGCTCCAGCAGCTCTACGAATGGTCTGCCTCCGATCTTGATCTGCCAGAACTCCTCGACTGTGTGCACGAAGGCAGCTTGACCTACGCGTGGCCATACGCCGATAGGAGCATCTGGCACCGGGCGCCCTCCATGGCCACTCAGATTGTTCGTCGCCTGCTTCCACCTCAGGGGCCATGGGAAAACGAGTGCTCGCACGACCCCTCGGTGAGGCCGTCCGAGCACTGGCGTTCGTCCGTGCGCTGACGACCTTGGTCGCAACCGGCCCGGAGCCACCCAAGGTGGATGCCCCCGGGGGCATGGATGCCACGCCGGAACTAGGTTCCCGTGGGATACTGTCGAACCGTCTGAGCGGGAGGTGCCTTCATGACCGGAACGGTCTTCGGCGGTGATGGAGTTTTGCTCCTCCTGATTGCCGTAGTGCTGCTGGTCATCCCGATTTGGGCGCTCATTGATGCCCTGGCGAGACCGTCTGGGGCCTTCGCCGCGGCTGGATCATCGAAGGGGATGTGGGTTGCACTCATCGTCGTCACCTGGTTGCTCACCGGCATCGTCGGGGTAATTCTGTCCCTCGTCTACCTGACGTCGATCCGCCCCCGCGTGAAGGCCGTATTGACCTGAGCTCGGACAACGCCGCCGAGCACAGGAGAATGTGGCCTGCCGGGACTCGCGGTGAGACACAGACCATGGCCTCGACGGCGAGCCCGTTCGCCTGAGGGGGAGGAACCGGTCCTGGCGGCGCCACCGATCGCCAGTGGCTACGGTTGGCCCGTGGCTTCACCCGTTCTACTCTGCACTGACGGATCCGATGCGGCCTCAGGCGCGCTATCTGCCGGACTCGAGTTGCTCGGCTCAGATCAGAGCTTTGTTCTGGTCACGGTCATGAACGCGCCGGACGAAGCAGCCCTGGTCGGCTCGGGGCATGCTGGGGCTGAGCTGACGCCCCAGGAGTACGACGAGCTGGTCACCGAAGCTACCGATTCCGCCTCGACGCTCATCGAGAAGGTGCAGCGCGCACTGGCGCCGGTCAAGTGCGACGTTCGCATACTTCAAGGGGACCCCGGGGAGGCCATCTGCAACCTGGCCCAGGATCTGTCGGCTCGGGCCATCGTGATCGGCTCCAGGGGCAGAGGAGGCTTAAAGCGAGTGTTCCTCGGTTCGGTCTCCGACTACGTCGTGCGAAATGCACCGTGCAGTGTGGTTGTGACCAAGATCTGAACCTCGTTCAGGCCTAGGACGTCGCTCCCTCGCTTCGCTTTGACGACAGGCATTCGACCACCCTGCCCCGCCGGGGCATCATTGCCCCCGGAACGTCGGTGCTCGACGTAGGGGTGACATGGGGCAGTCCGACAACTAACTCCGCACCGTTTCTGCCCGCTACGAATCGACGGGTGCATCTTTCATCAACCTCAACCTTGCCCTTGCCGGCAGATTGGTCACTCGTCACCCAGGTAACCTCGATCGCCAGGCATGGGCTGCACGTCGACCCCGGCGGCAGTGAGGAACTGACGGATTTGAGTGGCGTGCTCGACAACGTGCAAGGGCACACCGCCGACAATCACTCCGTACAACATGCCGGCATAACGATGGGCGGCAGGGAGTGGCCGGGCCGCCATCTCCTCGGTGAGCATGTCAAGCGTTCGATGCACCCTTTCGCGGCAGTAGTCGACATAGCCCAGGAGTTCGGCCCTGGTGAACATGCGGTTGGGATGGGCGTACGTGTTCTCGTCAAAGGGTCGAGGCGGTTCCCAAGGCTCGAGTTCGGCGCTGAGGTCGTAGTCGAGGGTGAATAGCGCGTGGTACACCAAGAACCAGGGGGCTGACCCGTGCAATCCTCCGTGCGGCGCCGGGCCCGTGGATGCCTGATCCGGCCACAGATCCTTCTCCCACAGATCGTCCGGACAATCCGCTGTCGCCGCCTCAATCAGCCGCAGGGATTGCTCGAAGTTGCGAGCCACGCTCTGCACAAACGGGCTCCTCACACCTCGCCCACCCGCGCATCGACAGATCCGATTACAGATCTAGGTCCTCGAGCCTCGATGTCCACCAGCCGATTAGACCACTTCTGAGTTGGTCAGTGAGAGCACCATCGGCCATCAGTACCTTGTAGTCGATCTGTCCGAGGTTGAGGACGCCCATCACGCGCTCCAGCCAGTCGGCGGACTCATCGACCAGGCCCCGGTGCTCATTCGCGATGCGGTCGGAGTACCAGATCTCGAATCCGGTACCCGTTTCCTCGAAGGTGATATCCCTCGTCTGCGACTGTGGGGAACCATCTGGGACCTCGGAGCTAACCGCCGAGATTTGCAGAGTCCACATCCGGGCTCGGTTCACGGATTCGAGTGCAGCAGCGAAGACGTTAGAGTCGTCCCGTGGCCAGGACTGCCCGACGTGAGGTGATCGGACTTCTGCTCGAAAAGCAGGTGACCTACACCGAGGTCGAGACCGATGCCTTCGTCGCTCAGGCGAAGAAGCTGGCCAAGGAGAGTGGAAGGACCGTGCGTGCGGAGGCAGAGCTCCTTCTGTCCGGGGATAGGGAGACGCGGCTTCAGGACCTGCGGGACAAGGTACTGGCTGCGAACAAGCTTTTGGCGGCCATCGTCGCCGAAGTTGCTGAACTCCAAGCCGAGTCAGGCGATGATGACGGGGAGCTGGCCGCCATCAGGGCGTCGATTGCAATCGATGGACCAAGGTCGATCGAACAGTAGCGAGCGGCCCTGCCTCAGTCTGGTCGGCACACGGTGGTTGCGGCTTCGGTCAGGCAGACGAAAGGTGCAGTCCATGCCCTCCACGTACGTGGAACAGTGGCATTGCATCGCTGGTGGCCCGTTGCCGCGACCGAAATCGGCATCAGCGTGGTGCAGACATCTCCTTCAGGACCATCTTGTCTCCTTTGGACTGAGAAGAGAACGGCGCGGTCGTTCCCGACAGGGCCAGTGATTGGCCAGTTACCGAGTTATGGAGCTCGATGTGCCGGCTCAACCCAAATTTGGTGATCGTCACCTCGGTAGATGAACGATCGAAAGAAAGAAGCTCTCTGGTGGGACCTGAGCCTGTCTCCCAATCGAGTATCCAGATGCGGTCGGTCGTGATCGCCACCAGCATCCGGACGGTCAGTCCTTGTGAAGCAGCCAGCGCCGATCGAGTTGCATGCATTGCGGCAGCACCGCCCACGGCGCTCGCAAGCGGATTATCCAACATCGCGTCAGCGACGCTGGCACCTCCCGCAGTGCTCAGACCAACGGCCACGTAGTCGTCTTTGAGACCAAAGATTCCCGCGGCGATGACCTGCTCCTCGGTACCAATCGTGTTGGCTGCCTTACCTATCAACTCACTCGGACTGTTCATCTTCTCCCCAGTCACTCCGCCCACAATCGGTTTTCGGCGCAGGTCGGCGCTGGCCGATCGCTTCTCCGTTATCGGCTTGGGAGTTGGCAAACTGAATGAATCTGTCTGACAGGACGGACGGTTGAGCGCCGCGGGTTTCTGTCCAGCCTCGCAAGGCGCAGGACCTTGCCAGCTACGCCAGAAGGCGGCTCCGGACAACGGTGAGCTGAGGGACGACGGGGGGCTACAACTCGGGACAGTACGGGGCTCTACTAGTGTTATGACCCCGACCAGAGTAGGCATCCACCCGACTCAGGTCTCATCGACTACCCAGAATGTTTGGGCCTTCTGCTGAGGCGCAAGGAACAACTGATGCACGGTATCGACTACGTCGTGTACGGCCTTTGGATCGTCTTCTGGTCGGCCTGGCTGGTCGCTGGCCTAAGCGCCAAGCGGGCGACGCATTCACGAACTGGGCAGTTCATCGGCTTGAGGGTCGCCACATTCGCCATCGCCTACCTAATCATCCGCTTCGGCGTTCTGAAGGGTCACCATGCCATCGTGAGCAGCCCCGTTCTCCAAGGAATTGGGCTGGTGCTGCTCTTGACAGGATTAGGGCTCGCCGTGTGGGCACGAGTGAATCTGGGGCGGAACTGGGGCACCCCGATGTCCGAGAAGCTGGACGCAGAGTTGGTCACGACGGGGCCATACCAGTACATCCGGAATCCCATCTACTCGGGAATTATCCTTGCCGGCCTCGGAACGGCCGTCGCCGTCAGTTGGTACTGGCTTGTCGCCGCCGTCCTGATGGGTGCCTATTTCGTCTACAGCGCAAACGTCGAGGAACGCACCATGCAGCGCCTCTTTCCCAATACCTATCCGGAATACAGGCGTTCGACCAAGAAGTTGATCCCCTTTATATTTTGAGCCGTCAGATGAGTAGCGAAAGTTGCCCGACCGACAGTGCTCGACTGGCTCGGCAGCAACGGACTCTGACCTTCCGATCCACGACTGAGGTATCGGTAGATGGCTCGAGCCACTTGCCGTACCAGTCGGACATATCCCTGTTGTCGGGGTAACTGCACGTGCCGTGCTCTGACGGCAGCGAGTCTGGCCATGGGACGCTTCTATCGCCCATGAGGGGCCGCCCCTTCGGTTCAGCGAACAGAGCCCTCCTTGGACGCTCGCTCTGTCCCGGAAGATTCCGATCTGTTCGACTTCAGCATGGTCAGGCTGCACACCACCATCACCACTGACGATGCGATGGCGACCCCAGCACCGATACCGAAGGAGGTGGTTGCTGCGTAGCCAGGCTGGATGGCGGTCGTCCGGTTCGCATCGGCGATTTTTGCCAATGCGGTGGCGAGGGAGCCGAGGGAGGCACCACATCCGAGAGCGAGACAAAGCCAGTAACCGATCGGCTTACTCCACATCGGCGACGCAGCCGCCAAGACGAGCGAGCCGACACCACAAACAAGAAGCAGCGGTCCCAGGCGACCACTCCTGAAGTCAACGTCGAGCGTGGGAGATCGGTACGTGGCCCAAGGAAGCCAGATCGTCGAGACCACCAGGAGGAGTGACGCCAACCCTGCACCTGCGATCGCCCTCACGTTGGCCTGAAGCCCGCTCATCGTCTTCCTTCTTCCCCACGTCCATCATCTCAGATATCGGAACGGGTGCGCGGGGCCATGCCATGATCGAGGTGATGAGGAGGGACCGTGCCCACCATCGAGACGCCATCGAGTGTTGGGGCGAAGCCGTGGCAGACGACGAAGACCTGGCCGTGGTGGTGGCCGATTCGCTGACGAAGTATTACGGCTCGCCGACAGCGACGTTGACGGGGTCATGATCCTCACGGACGACGCGTTCGCCCGTCGTCGAGCCAGCGGTGAACTCACCTTCGTCTCCACCGACGGCGAGTGGAACTGGCTCGACGGCGAGCCACCGGTCGACGATCTCTGACCGGAGCCCGATGATGGTTGGGAGGCGTCTTACCCCTGCTGGTCTGTCGCTCGCCCCGCCGTTACTCAGTCCGACTTGAGATGGTCGAGTACGCAGCGAAAGTCGTAGCGGGGGGCCCAGCCCAACTCCGCCCGAGCCCGGGTGTTGTCGTAGACCCGGTCGAGGCGGGGAACCATGGTCCACCCCCGTCTGAGGTACGCAGCCGCCTGATCAGGAAAGAGGCGGCGAACCACAGCCGGAGCATCTCGGGCCAGCTCATTCGCATCTTCACGGACGAACGGCGTGGTGGCACTGACTACGTACTTGGCAAACCCGATCGAAGGTGCGAGTTCCTCCGCCAGCAGATGGGCGCTCACGACATCGTCGATATCGACGCGTCGGTAGAGGAATTCATTGGCTTTGATGTTCTCGTCGGTGAACATGGAGGTGATCTCCGGGTCATCATCTGGTTCGGAGAAGAACCTCGAGGCTCGCAAGACCACCGCCGACAGCCCCCGGTCCCGTGCTACCAACTGGCAGAGATCTTCGGCTGCCGTCTTCGTCACGCCATAGATGTTCTTCGGAATGGGTGCAATGTCTTCGGTGATCCAAGCAGCTGGGGATCCGGGTGGAGGCACAAGTGCTCGTCCAAAGGCGCTGGTCGAACTGGTGAAGACAAACCGGCCGACTCCTGCCGCGACCGCTTCGTCCAGCAGGACCATCGTCCCCGTCACGTTCGTTTCGATGAACGATCGATGATCGTGGGAGGCGAGGTGGGGCTTGTGAAGGGATGCGGCATGCAGGACCGATTCCACACCCTTCAGGCACTGCCGCACCACAGTGTGATCGGCTATTGATCCAACGCGGGAGGTGAACGGTGAGTCGCGCACATCGAGGCCGAGAACCTCTCGACCCTGCCTGCGGAAGGTGGCGACGAGGGCTGCTCCCAGCTGTCCCGAACTGCCGGTGACGAGGACCTTCCTCTCTCCCATGTGCTGAGATTAGGGTCCCTCGACCCATCGCCTCCATGACCGAGGTCCCGGTGTCGGTCGGGGACGTCGTGGTCCGGGCCGGTGCCACCGCCTCGAGATGCAGCCGCCGCCGTCATCGTCACGTGCGGACGGGCACGTCGCCTCTTCGGGGAGAAGCGCTAGCCAAGCAGCTTCTTGGCGATCACGATGCGCTGGATCTGGTTGGTTCCCTCGTAGATCTGGGTGACCTTGGCATCTCGCATGAACCGCTCGACCGGGAAGTCCTTGGTGAAGCCGTAGCCCCCGAGAAGCTGGACCGCGTCGGTGGTCACGGCCATCGCCGTATCGGATGCGAAGCATTTGGCCATGGCCCCGATCATGGTCAGCTCTCCTTCGGGGTCGTCGCTGTCGATGAGGGAACAGGCCCGGTAGATCAGGGTGCGGGCCGCTTCGTTACGAAGGGCCATCTCGGCCAGGATGAACCGGAGCCCCTGCTGGTCGGCGATGGCCTTGCCGAAGGCCTGTCGCTCCTTCATGTAGCCGGCGGCGTAGTCGATGGCACCCTGGGCGATCCCCACCGCCTGGGCTCCGATGGTGGGACGACTGCGGTCGAGGGTGTGCATGGCGATGGTGAACCCCATCCCCTCCTCACCGATCAGGTTGCCGGCGGGCACCCGCACCTCATCGAGGGTGATCGCCGCGGTGGGGCTGCCCCGGAGCCCCATCTTGTCCTCATGGGGGGCCACCTCGACGCCCCAGTCGGCCTCCACGAGGAAACAGCTGATCCCTTTGCCGCGCCCGGCGTCGGGGTCGGTGACGGCGAACACGGTGTAGGTGTCCGAGACGCCGGCATTGGTAATCCAGTACTTGGATCCGGTCAGTACGTAGTGATCGCCGTCCCTGACCGCCCGGGTCCGCATGGAAGCGACATCGCTGCCGGCATCGGCCTCGGACAGGCAGTAGCTGGCCTGCTTGGCACCCGAAGCCACGTCGGGCAGATAGGTCCGCTTCAGCTCCTCGCTCCCCCAGTTCATGATCGGGAGCATCCCCAGCTTGGAGATCAGCATGGTGAGCGCAGTGGAGGCACAGACCCGGGCCAGCTCCTCGGCCATGATGGCCTGGGTGACCATGTCGGCCCCCGCCCCCCCGTACTCCACGGGTATGCCCAGAGAGGGGAGCTCAAGCTCCACGCAGGCATCGAATGACTTCTTGGGAAAGGCAGCGTCCCGGTCCGCTTCAGCCGCGTTGGGGGCCACGCGATCCTCTGCGAACTTACGGAGCGTGTCCCGGAATTCCCGATGGGTGTCGTTCAGGGCAAAGGTCGGCTGGTTCATCGGGCCAAATTACTCATGCCGCCAACAACTCCTGTAACCGAACTCCAAACCCGCTCTTCTGGGGCTCAGATCGGGACGCACACAGCTCCCTCGGGACCGCACCACGCCGCCGTCCACCGGCCTGAACTGGAAGTTTCAAGTCAGAGCTCGATCGGGTCGACAGAGATTTATCGACAATTCGTCCTTCCCGGGGCTATTATTCGGTTATTGATTCTCACATAGAGTGGTGGAGGAAACGGTATGAGTGATAAGTCCGAGGGGCCAGGCTGGTGGATCGCCAGCGACGGCAAGTGGTACCCACCCGAATTACATCCAACCGTCCGAGTCGACTCCACGACTGAACCGTCCATGCAGGGTCTCGACGGGGTGCCGAAGCGCCGGTGGGACGACGATCCGTCGAAGGCCACCCATGTGGGCCCTCAATTCCCCGACCTGTTCCAAAAAGCGATGCAGGGGTCACATCTCGCCGACAACATCTCGGTGCAGTACGACGGTGAGGACCGGCGGTCCGGCGGGAACACCAATGCATCGCTGGCCACCAGTGGCGTCTCCAGCAGGTCGGCCAGAAATGCCTCGGCGGGAGCCGATGTGTCACCCTCAGGTGTGGTCGGATCCACCATCGGAGCACCCGCTTCGAAGAAGCGGTGGCGCAAGGGCCGCTGAGTCACCCGGTCCCAGGGACCGGGCCCGGCGGTTGCCGCTCAGTGCGTCTCGGGTAGGTCGATCATCTCCTGCCACTGGCCGATCCGGTCGGCCACGGCGTCCGGAGTGAGCCGTAGCGACTCGTCCCGGACGCTGTCGGCGATGGCCCTCTGGGCGAGGTAGTGGTGGGATGCCGACCTGAACAGGGGCGACCGGGCCGCGACCAGATCCGCCGGCGCCCCGCCGAGGAACCCCCACAGGGTGAATGCGAACTCCAGGTCGTAGACGGCCGGGGCCCGCCCGAAGCTGGCGCAACGACGCATGGCCACGGCCGTGCATCCGGCGATGGCATCTTCAGCCGAGTCTCCCTCGGCCAAGACGAGACGGGCCTCGAACCGACGAGCCAGTTTGAGGGCGAATCCCTGGTCGGGGCCGGGCTTCCCCAGCAGACGGCCTTCGGGCTGTGAGGTGCCACGCACCTCGGACGGCCGAGATTGGGTCCAGATGCTCGGCACCTTGAGGCGGTAGGACGGGCGCACCTGGTCGGCCTCGACGATGGGCACGAAACTCGGTTGGGTCACTGTGGGGCTCCTGATGATCGGTCCGGCAGGCTCTGGACGGAGTGCTCAGTCGTCCGCAGTGCTGCCGGTATGGAGCAGACCGTAGACGATGGAGTCAGAAAGGGCCTGCCAGGATGCGGCGATGATGTTCTCGGAAACCCCGATCGTGGTCCAGGTCCGGTCACCGTCGGTGGAGTCGATGAGCACCCTGGTCACCGAACCGGTACCTCTGGCCGAGTCGAGCACCCGGACCCGGTAGTCCACCAGATGGACACCGGCGAGCGCCGGGTAGTGGGACCCGATAGCACCCCGGACGGCACCGTCCAGCGCGTTCACCGGGCCGTTGCCCTCGGCGGTGGCCACGATCCGCTCGTCGCCCACCATCACCTTGACCGTCGCCTCCGTGGTTCGGCCCTCGCCGTGCTCAGCGATGACCCGGTACGACTCGAGCTGGAAGAACTCCTGCTCCCAGCCGGTCGAATTCCGTAGCAGCAGCTCAAGGGAGCCGTCGGCCACCTCGAAGTGGTAGCCCTCGTACTCCAGGCGCTTGAGGGAGTCGAGCACCGAGGCCATGGCCTGGGAGTCCAGCTCGAGGCCCAGTTCGGCAGCCTTCATGGACAGCGTCGACCGGCCCGCCATCTCCGAGACGACGAATCGGGTCCCGTTGCCCACCAGCTCCGGCGAGATGTGTTCGTAGGCATCCGACCGGCGGGCGATGGCCGAGGTGTGCAGGCCGGCCTTGTGGGCGAAGACCGAGGCGCCGACGAAGGGCTGCTGCGGGTTGGGTGCGATGTTGACGAGCTCGGCGATGTGATGGGAGACCGGGGTCAACAGCTCCAGTCGCTCGGCGGGGATCGTGTCCACCCGCAGCTTGAGCGAGAGGTCTGGGATGGTGGCCGCCAGGTCGGCGTTGCCCGACCGTTCGCCGTATCCGTTCACGCACCCCTGTACATGGGTGGCCCCCACCCCCACCGCGGCCAACGAGTTGGCGACTGCACAGCCGCTGTCGTTGTGGAAGTGCACGCCGACCTGGGTCTCGAATCCACCGAGAACGCCCGAGACGATCCGCTCCACTTCATAGGGCAACGTGCCTCCGTTGGTATCGCACAGCACCAGGGTCTCGGCTCCGGCCTCCTCGGCGGCCCGCAGGATTCGCAGCGTGAACTCCGGGTTGGCCTTGAAGCCGTCGAAGAAGTGCTCGGCGTCGAGAAAGACCCGGAGATCGTTCGCTCGTAGAAATTCAACCGAATCGGCCACCATGGCAACCGCCTCGTCCAACGTGGTGCGGAGGGCGTCGACCACGTGCATCTCCGAGGACTTGGCCACGATGCAGACCGCTTCGGTCTGGGCGTTGACGAGATGCCGGAGCGTCTCGTCGTCCTCGGCCCGAACACCGGCCCGACGGGTGGAGCCGAAGGCGACCAACGTCGACCGGTGGAGTGAGAGCTCGGTGGGAGCCCGGGCGAAGAACTCTTCGTCTTTGGGATTGGCCCCGGGCCAGCCGCCCTCGATGAAGGTCACTCCCAGATGGTCGAGCTGCTCGGCCACCCGCAGCTTGTCGTCAACGGTCAGCGAGAGGCCCTCCTGCTGGGAACCGTCACGAAGGGTGGTGTCGAAGACGTCGACAGCACCGGGAAGGGCTGGTAGGTCGAAGTCGTGCCCGGCAGAACCGACCGCAGGGGCAGGGCCTCCCCGAGACCGCTGGACATGGGCGTGCGCCTGTTGTCCGGGGGTCAGGGGATGCGAGTGGTGGACACCGTCGCCGTGGGAGTGGCCGTGACCTGGGGAGTACCGCCTGCCGTCCGGCGTGTCGTCGTTGAGGGTGGGGCCGTCACTCGACATAGTCCAACCAGTCCTTGTACTGGTCGACCTCACCCCGCACGGCGGCGAAGTAGGTCTGTTGAAGCTTCTGGGTGATGGGCCCGGGCTTGCCGTCCCCGACGGCTCGATCGTCCACGGCACGGATGGGCACCACCTCAGCTGCAGTACCGGTTAGGAAGGCCTCGTCGGCCGTGTAGAGGTCGGTGCGGATGATCGGCTCGTAGACCACTGCGTAGCCCAGGTCCCGGGCGATGGTCTCAACCGACTGCTGGGTGATTCCCTCGAGGGCACCGGAGTCGGACGATGGCGGTGTGAGCAGACGACCCTTCCGGACGACGAAGATGTTCTCACCGGTGCACTCGCTGACATTGCCGTCGGGGCCGAGGAGGATGGCCTCGTCGTAGCCGGCCTTGATGGCCTCCACCTTGGCCAGTGACGAGTTGACGTACATACCGGTGCCCTTGGCCGCGGTCGGAACAGCGTTGGGGTCGTGCCGGCGCCACGAGCTGATCTTGGTCGAGACGCCGTTGGCCACACCGTCGTCGCCGAGGTAGGTGCCCCAGGGCCATGCGGCGATGGAGACGTTCACCGGGCAGGGAATGGGATTGAGGCCCATCTCGCCGTATCCCAGGTAGACCAGCGGGCGGATGTAGCACCCGTCGTCGAGCCCGTTGACCCGGACCACGTCCCGGGTCGCGTCAACCAGCTCGTCCACGGTGTAGGGGACATCGATCATGAACACCTTGGCCGACACCAACAGGCGCTCGATGTGGTCGCGCAACCGGAAGACGGCCACGCCCCGCTGGGTGGGGTAGGCACGGATCCCTTCGAACACTCCGGATCCGTAGTGCATCGTGTGGGTAAGCACGTGCACGGTCGCATCGGCCCAGTCGACGAGCTCGCCGTCCATCCAGATCTTCTCGGTCGGGGTCAGGGGCATGGCTCAGAGCCTTTCTGCGATGGCGTCGCCGACCGCGGCGGTCGACATGGTGGGTGCGGGTTGGGATTGGATGAAGTCGGCGACCGCCTGGGTCACCTTCTCGGCGGCCGAGGCCTCACCGAGATGGTCGAGCATGAGGGCGGCCGACCGGATGGCGGCGGCCGGGTTGGCCGTGCCGGTTCCGGCGATGTCGTGGGCCGCCCCATGGACCGGTTCGAACAGCGATGGTCCGGTCCGGTCAGGGTTGAGGTTGGCCGATGCGGCGTATCCGATCCCCCCGGCCACGGCACCGGCGAGGTCGGTGATGATGTCACCGAAGAGGTTGTCGGTGACGATGACGTCGTACCGGGAGGCGTTCTCGACCAGGTAGATGCAGGTGGCATCGACATGGTTGTAGTCGCGGCTCACGGTCGGGAACTCCGCCGACACCTCGTCAACGGTGCGCTGCCACAGGTCACCGGCGAAGGTGAGCACATTGGTCTTGTGCACGAGGGTCAGATGGTGCCGTGTCCGTGTGGTGGCCAGGTCGAAGGCAAAGCGGGCACAGCGCTCCACGCCGTGCCTGGTATTGACCGAGCCCTGGGTGGCGACCTCGTAGGGCGTCCCCTTCCGAAGGAAACCACCCTCACCTGCGTAGGTGCCCTCGGTGTTCTCCCGGATGACGACGAAGTCGCAATCAGGCGCCACAGCACCGGGGACGCCGGTGAAGGGCCGCATGTTCACGTACAGGTCCAGTTCGAACCGGAGGCGCAGCAAGAGCCCTCGCTCCAATGCACCGGGTGGGACCGCCGTCGAACCGACCGGTGGCCCTACCGCTCCGAGCAGGATGGCGTCCTGGCCACGGAGCTCCTCCAGCACCGAGTCGGGGAGCACGTCGCCGGTGCGGACGTAGCGGTCGGCGCCGAGGTCGTACTCGGTCGT
Source organism: uncultured Acidimicrobiaceae bacterium (assembly GCA_963817985.1). Taxonomy (GTDB): domain Bacteria; phylum Actinomycetota; class Acidimicrobiia; order Acidimicrobiales; family RAAP-2; genus Bog-756. The sequence continues at coordinate 310,538 of CAWFQI010000007.1, forward strand.
GTCGAGGGACACCCCGGACGCAGCGACCACCTTGAGAGCCTCGGCGACGACCTCGGGGCCGATGCCGTCGCCTCCAATCAGACCAACTCGATAACTTCCCACGGTGCTCCTGTCCTTCGTTCCATGCGTCGTCTTCTGTCCTATCGGGCCTGGTGTTCCGGCAGCTCGCCGTGTCCCGGCCCATCCAACCACCAGCCGTCCCCGGCTGGTGCCCCGTGAGGTGGATCCCAGCGAGATCGAGCCTCACCGATGAGCAGTCCCCCACTCCGCGGGCTCCCGTTCTCATCGGGATCCCCAATTGAAAAACCGTCCACCAGGTGGACGGTCGAGGGGCACACACCGGTCAGGTATGTGCCTAGTCGATAATGATTACGGTGCTGCGTGCGTCAGGGGTCCTGTTCATCAGGTAACCAGTGTCCCTTGTCAAGAGGTGCATCGTCAACCCCATCGGCCACCGACGCCGGGCTGCCGGTCCCCGGTGGCGGGGTGGGCTACGTCGTGCGGGCGATGAGGACGTGGCATCCAGCCTTGTGGGCCACGGAATTGGGGACGGACCCGAGGATCCGCCTCGAGCCCCGCAGCCCCTTGCTGCCCACCACGATGAGGTCGGCCCCAACCTCGTCTGCCGTGTGGATGATGACCTCGGCGGGGTCACCGACACCGGTGTGAATCTCGGTGTTCAAGTCGGTGACGTCCCCGGCGACGTCCTCCAACATGTGTTGGGCCACACCCCGGAGCGCCGCCCCGCCCAGCGGGTCAGAGACGTTGGCTCCGCCGGCCGGGACGGCCACCGCGGTTGCGGTATGGACCCCCACCACCAGGTGGAGCGTCGCCCCCTGCTCACGCGCCAGCTGGACAGCCAGGGCTACTGCGGCGGACGCCGTCTCCGAACCGTCCGTTCCCACGACAATCGTTTTGAACACAGTGGTCCTCCCAGCTCCGCAGCCCGTTTCTGGCGATGGTAGCGGATGGCGGTGGCTCCGTTGCCTGGGCCCCATTCCTTCCCCATGGTCTCCGTGCGGGGCGCACTCACCGCTCGGGGAACGGGATCGTGGTTACTGGGGAAGAGGGCGGGAGACCGCTCGACCCTCGCCGAGGAGATCCCGCCACGGGATCGAACCCTCCCGGAGACATCGGAGGGCGGGTCCCCGACACTCCACGACGGTCGAAGGCGTACCTTCACAGCTACCCCCATCGAGGATCATGGCCAGATCCTCCCCGTCGGGGAACATCGATCGAACCTGATCGGCCCGGGAGGCGGCCCGGGCGCCATGGAGGTTGGCGCTGGTCACGGCCAGAGGGCCGAGCCGATCACACAGGGCCTGGGTCACCGGGTGGTCGGCCCATCGCACCCCGACGGTCTGACGGGCCGAAGGCGGACCACCAAGGTCGGCCGTGAAGGTGCGACGCCGGGGGACGACCAGGGTCAGCGGACCGGGCCAGTACCGACCGGCCAGATGCTCGGCCACTCTCCCGAGGGGACCGCACAGGGCGGTCACCTGTTCGAGTCCGCCCACGAGGACGGGCACGGGCACGTCGGTCGGACGCTCTTTCAGGGCGAAGAGATTCTCGATGGCCAGGGGACGGGAAAGGTCGGCGGCCAGTCCGTAGACGGTGTCGGTGGGCACGGCCACCACCGCACCGCCCCGCAGGGCGGAGACGGCCAGTTCCAGGCTCTCGGGGTCCACCATGAGCGGGACCGGTCCGACCGTCACCGCCGTGCTACCACCATGCGGATCCGACCGGCCAGATCACTTCGTGTCTCACACTCGCCCCACCCGGCACGCCTGGCCGTGGCCAGGGTGGCTTCGGCCTGGCCCGGGTCGATCTCGACCACCAGCACCCCGCCGGGCCGCATCCAGGGGAGGGCGCCTACGACGATCGCCTCGATGTCGCCCAGCCCGCCGACCCCCTGTGTGTCGGGGGCCACCAGGGCGCAGTAGGGCTCCCACAGGCGGACCGTGGGGTCGAGCAGTGGAAACTCGGCCTCGGCCACATAGGGGGGATTGGCAACCATCAAGCTGACGGCGCCCGACGCCCTGCTCGGCAAGGCCTCGAACCAACTTCCTTCGGCCAGCCGGACCCGGCGCGCCGCATCTGGGTCCCGTCGCGCCAGCTCCTCGAGGTTGGTGGCCGCCACCTCGAGGGCGTCACGAGAGATATCGGTGGCCCATACAGCCAGGCCCGCGGCGTGCGCCCTCCCCTCACAGGCCAGCGAGAGTGCGATGGCCCCCGACCCGGTGCCGAGATCGACGCCGATCACCGGGCCCCCGTCGTCGGAGCCCTCCGAGCTGAGCTGCAGGGAGGCCAACTCGGACAGCGCCACCTCCACCACCTGCTCGGTCTCCGGCCTCGGGATCAGCACCCTCGTGTCCACGGCCAGCTCGAGCGAGCGGAAGGACCACCGACCAAGGACGTACTGGAGCGGCTCCCCGGCTGCCCGCCGCTCAGCCAGCGCGAGCGCCCGGGCCGGGTCCCCCTCGACGTGCTGCAGCAGCCACCGGGCCTCACGGGCCGAGCCAATCCGTTCGGCGACGACCGACTGGAGGTCCCCCGGGGCGATGGACCCCCGAGGCCCGACGGATGTCATCTCGGCATCACCTGTCGCAGAGGCCAGGCACGCCACCCGGGCCTCACTGGTCATCCAGCTGCCGGTAGCGCTTGTCGGCCATCAGCGCATCGGTGAGCTCGTCGAGGTCGCCCATCAGGATGCGGTCGAGCTTGTGGAGCGTCAGCTTGATCCGGTGGTCGGTCACCCGGTTGTCCTTGTAGTTGTAGGTCCGGATCTTCTCGGACCGGCCACCTCCCCCCACTTGGCTGCGTCGCTGCTCGGACAGCTCGGCCGATTGACGGTCCTGTTCCGCCTTCAGCAGTCTCGAGCGCAGCACGATCATCGCCTTGGCTCGGTTCTGGATCTGGCTCTTCTCGTCCTGCATGGCCACCACGATCCCGGTGGGCAGGTGGGTGATGCGCACCGCCGAGTCGGTCGTGTTCACCGACTGGCCTCCCGGCCCCGTCGAACGGTAGACGTCGATCTTCAGATCGCCCGGGTCGATGGCTACGTCGACCTCTTCGGCCTCGGGCAGCACCGCCACCGCCGCCGACGAGGTGTGGATCCTCCCCTGGGACTCGGTCACCGGCACCCGCTGGACCCGATGGGGACCTCCCTCGTGTTCGAGACGCTGCCAGGCATCGTCCCCTTTCACCACGAAGGTGACTTCGTTCAGCCCGTCGCGCTCAGAGGGGCTGGACGAAAGTACGTCGACCTTCCATCCCCGCACCGCGGCGTAGCGCGTGTACATCTCGTAGAGGTCCTTGGCGAAGAGATTCGCCTCCTCACCACCTTCGGCACCGCGGATCTCCATGATCACGTTGCGGCCGGCGTTGGGGTCCTTGGGCACCAGATGGAGCCGGAGTTCCTCCTCGAGCTGGGTGATGGCCAGCTCGGCCTCGGTCACCTCGGCCTGGGCCAACTCCCGTTCGTCACCCGAGGAGTCCCGCACCATCTCCCGGGCCGCTTCGAGGTCCGACTCCGCCGCCAGCAGCCGCCGCCAGCTCTGCACGGGATCTTCGAGCTCCCGATGACGGCGGGAGACCGACCGAAGACGGGCAGGGTCGGCTGACAGGTTGGGGTCGTTCAGCTCGTCGAGCACCGACTCGTACTCGCGCTCCAACTCCTGCATGCGCTCGTTCATGCGTCTGTTGGCCACCGGGCCAGGGTAGTGCCACCCCGCGGGCAGCCTTGTGGTCCGGGACCGAACAGTCGCCGGGTACCGGGGTGCCGCCGCCCCCCGGCCGTCACTTCAGGAAGCGGGCGGGGCCTTCTTCTTCCGCGACCCGGTCTTGGCGTAGCGACGCTGGAAGCGCTCGACGCGACCTCCCGAGTCCACCAGCTTCTGCTTGCCGGTGAAGAACGGGTGGCACTCGTTGCACAGCTCGAGGTGGATCTCGGGCTTGGTGGAGCGGGTGGTGAAGGTGTTGCCACAGGAGCAACGCACCGACGACTCTACGTAGGTTGGGTGAATGTCTGTCTTCATGGGATTCTCCTGAGGTGGCCGCACTTCGATGTCAGTCGACATCCTCCCTGCGGCGCACCGAGTGTAACGGAACAGGGTGGTCGGTTATTCCGCACCCTGGCGGTAGCCGGATCGGTCAGGTGGCCGGTCCCTTGGCTATCTCGGCCAGGAACTCCTCGTTGCTCTTCGTGGTCCGGATCTTGTCCATCAACAGTTCGAGACCGGCTGCGGCACTTCCCTCGTTGGCCAGGGCATTCAGCACCCGGCGCAGCTTCCAGACCTGCTGGAGCTCGGACCGGTTGAAGAGCAGCTCCTCGTGGCGGGTGGAGCTGGCGTTGACATCGATCGACGGGTAGAGGCGGCGCTCGGCCAGGCGACGGTCGAGGCGCAGCTCCATGTTCCCGGTGCCTTTGAACTCCTCGAAGATCACCTCATCCATCTTCGAACCCGTCTCCACGAGGGCCGTGGCCAAGATGGTGAGCGAGCCACCCTCTTCGATGTTTCGTGCGGCACCGAAGAACTTCTTGGGGGGGTACAGCGCACCCGAGTCGACACCACCGGACATGATCCGTCCCGTGGCCGGTTGGGCCAAGTTGTAGGCCCGGGCGAGCCGGGTGATCCCGTCGAGGATGATGACGACGTCACGGCCCGCCTCGACCAGTCGCTTGGCTCGTTCGATGGCCAACTCGGCCACCGCCGTGTGCTCCTCGGCGGGACGGTCGAAGGTCGAAGCGACCACCTCGCCGCGTACCGATCGACGCATGTCGGTGACCTCTTCGGGCCGTTCGTCGACGAGCAGCACCATCAGGTGGACATCGGGATTATTGGCCTCGATGGAGTGGGCGATGTGCTTCATCACCGTCGTCTTGCCGGCCTTCGGAGGCGACACGATAAGGCCGCGCTGGCCCTTGCCGATGGGCGAGAGCAGGTCGACGATCCGGGTCGTCATATTCTCCTTCTCACCGGGCATCTCGAGATTGAGGCGCTCGTCGGGGAAGAGGGGGGTGAGGTCCTCGAAGCGGGGCCGGTTACGGGCCACCTCGGGATCGAGCGACGAGACCGTGTCGATCTGCAGCAGTGCCGGAAACTTCTCCGTGCTGCCTGCCGGCCGACAGAATCCCTCGATGCTGTCGCCCTTGCGGAGGGCAAAACGACGGGCCTGGCTGATCGAGACGTAGACGTCCTTGGTGGAGGGAAGGTAGCCCTCGCAGCGCAAGAAGCCGTAGCCCTCGTCCCGCAGGTCGAGCAGACCCTTCACGGCGATCAGCTCGCCTTGATACTGCTGTTCCTGGCCGCCGGCACCCTGGAGATCACCCTCGGCCCCGCCGCCCTGGCGATCGCGTCCGCGGCGCCGGCGGTTGCTCCGTCGGTTCCCCATGTCGTCGTTGCCGCCGCCCTGGTTGTTCTGGTTGTTGCGGTTGCCCTGATTGTTGCGGTTGCCCTGGTTGTTCTGGTTGTTGCGGTTGCCCTGGTTGTTGCGATTGTTCTGGTTGTTGCGGCTGTTCTGGTTGCTGCCGCCGCCCTGGGAACCCTGCCTGGCTCCCTCGGCCTGTCCCCCACCGGATCCGTTGGGAACGGTCGTGACACCCGAGGCAACGTCACCGCTGCCGTTCGAGGAGCCGCTCTCGGATCCGTTGTCGGCCGGTGTGGCAGGGGTGAACTCCTCGTCGAGATCAACCCGGTCAGAGGTGTGGTCGGCATCGTCGTTGGGCCCAAAGGAGTGCACCACCGGTGCGGGGGTCCGGCTCGGCCGGCGACCGGTGCTCGCCTCGGCAGCTGGTGCCTCGGCTCGGGGGGCATCGTCACCGGATCCGTTGGCCTCCTCGGCAGCCGGCGCGGTCGCCCGGGACCGTGCCGTCCGACGGCCGTTGGAAGGGGTCCCGTTGGAGGCTTCCCCGTTGCCCGATGCACCGGGGCTGTCCTTGGTGGCCCCGCCAGTGGCACCGTCGTCGACGGAGACGCCAGTGGCCTTCAGGATGCCATCGATCATGTCCGCTTTTTTCGTTCTGGTATTGGTCTTCACAGAGAGTGCCTGTGCGATGGCGTGGAGCTCATCTCGCTCCTTGCCCTCCAATACCGAGCGCTCGAGCTGCTGTTCCGCAGTCATCGGCTTCCTCGTTTCACATGTCCTCGTTGGCAGGTGGAGTGAGTCCCACTGCCAGGGAATCAGGGGTGGGGATTCGCAGGTCTCGAGTTACGCTCTCGACCGTTTGTCCCCCCGACGCTGTCTGCGGGCTGATCGCGTCGCTAGAAGCGATACAGGGAGTCCCGCCCACAAGCCCGGTCGGGCACGTTGTGGAAAGCGAAGGTGTCACCAGTGTACAGGCGGACGGGCGGACCAGCAACAACCCTGCCACTCCCGGTCGTCGTGCGGGCACCCCGGGTCCCACAGCCAGCGGCGTCGGCGGTCCATCCGGCAGACATCGCTCAGGCCAGCGACAACTCGTCCAGAACCGCCGACAGGTCGGCGTCCACCACGGTGGGCACCGATATCTGGCTGATGGCGATATCGGGATCCTTCAGGCCGTGCCCGGTGAGGACACAGACCACGGTGGCGGCGGGCCCGAGGCCGTCGGGCAGCCCGGTCTTCAAGAGGCCGGCCACCGACGCGGCCGACGCCGGTTCACAGAACACCGACTCCTCGGCGGCCAGGAACCGATACGCCTCAAGGATTTCATCGTCGGTCACCGCGGCGATGCCGCCACCCGATTCCGACGCGGCCGATGTGGCCCCGTACCAACTGGCCGGGTTGCCGATGCGAATGGCCGTGGCCACCGTCTCGGGGTGTTCCACCGGGTGACCCTCGACGATGGGGGCCGAGCCAGCGGCCTGGAATCCCAACATCCGGGGCAGCCGCGTCGACCGGCCCGCCTGTTTGAACTCGAGGTAGCCCTTCCAGTACGCGGTGATGTTGCCGGCGTTGCCCACCGGGATGCAGTGGACCTCGGGGGCGTCGCCGAGTTCGTCGACGATCTCGAAGGCCCCTGACTTCTGCCCCTCGATCCGATAGGGGTTCACCGAGTTGACGACAGTGACCGGGGCACGCTCGCCGAGCTCACGGACGATGGCGAGCGACTGGTCGAAGTTCCCACGCACCTGCAGCACGCGCGCGCCATGGATCAGCGCCTGGGCCAGCTTGCCGAGGGCGATGTGTCCTTCAGGGATCAGCACGGCACAGGTCAGCCCGGCCCGGGCTGCGAACGCCGCCGCCGACGCCGACGTGTTTCCGGTCGACGCGCACACCACGGCCTTGGCACCTTCCTCGGCCGCCTTGGAGATGGCGACGGTCATGCCCCGGTCCTTGAACGACCCGGTGGGGTTGGCCCCTTCCACCTTGAGCAGTACCCGGGCCCCGACCCGGGCCGAGAGCCGGGGCGCGGGCAGAAGCGGCGTGCCTCCCTCGAGCAGCGTCACCACCGGGGTTGCGTCCGATACCGGGAGGAAGTCCCGGTACTCCTCGATGACGCCGCGCCAAGCCGCCCGACCGGTCATTCGGTGTCCCCGACGATCCTCATCACGCCACCGATCTGCTCGACCGTATCGAGCTCGGCCAGCTCGGCGAGGGTGTCGCGGACATCCCCCTCCCGGGCGAGGTGGGTCACGAACAGGAGACGGGCCTCCCCGGCGAATCCCTCCTGCTCCATGGAGCGAATGGACACGTTGTGGTCCCCGAAGACCTTGGTCACGGCGGCGAGCACTCCGGGGCGGTCGGTGACATCGATGCTCAGGTAGTACTGCGTCCGGAGCTCGGCCTCGGGCAACAGTCGGGCGGGCCGGCGGTCAGGGGTGGGGGCGGTGGTACCGGCCGAACGATTGCGCACGGCATCGATCAGGTCGCCGACCACGGCACTGGCCGTGGGCAGTCCACCCGCACCCTGGCCGTAGAGCATCAGCTCGCCGGCCGCCTCCCCTTCGATGAACACGGCGTTGAAGGCGTCACGGACCCCGGCCAGGGGATGGGACTTGGGAACCAGTGCCGGGTGCACCCGTACCGACAGCGCGTCCTCCCCGATCCGCTCGACCACAGCCAGCAGCTTCACCGAGTAGCCCAGGCGTTCGGCGAACTCCACGTCGACGGCGGTGATGGCGGTGATCCCCTCCCGCATCACCTCGGCGCCACCCACGTCGTACCCGAAGGCCACGCCGGCCAGGATGGCCGCTTTGGCCGCGGCGTCGTATCCCTCCACATCGGCTGTGGGGTCGCGCTCGGCCAGTCCCAGGACCTGGGCTTCGGCCAGCACGTCGGCGTAGTCCGCACCCTGTTCGCTCATCTTGGTGAGGATGAAGTTGGTGGTGCCGTTCACTATGCCCATCACCCGTTGGATCCGCTCGCCGGTGAGCGACTCGCGGAGCGCCCGGACGAGGGGGATGGCACCGGCGACAGCCGCTTCGTACAAGAGGTCGACCCCCTGGCGCTTGGCCAGCGAGCGCAGCTCCACGCCCTCAGGGGAGGCCAGGAGGGCCTTGTTGGCGGTGACCACCGGCTTCCCGGATTCGAGGGCCGTCCGCACCAGGGCGCCCGTCGGAACCAGCCCTCCAATCAGTTCGACCACCACGTCGACCGACGGGTCGGTGACGAGGCCGGCGGCATCGGCAGTGAGCAGATCGGCGGGAACGTGGGTCGCCCGCTCCAGGGTCAAGTCGTTGACGGCGATCCCCGCCACTTCCAGCCTGGCCCCACTCTGGACGGCCAGGGCCTCGGACCGGCTCTGGAGGATTCCGACCAGGGCCGAGCCGACATTGCCGCATCCGAGCACGGCGATGCGCACCACGCGGTCGGAAGAGGGGGCCAAGGTCACCCGGTCACGCTACCGCCTGACCGCAGGGGGACCTGGCGATCAGGTGTCCAGTCGGACCAGGTCGTCGAACGTCTCCCGGCGCACGACCACCCGGGCCTCGCCCCCGGCTACGAACACGACCGCCGGCCGGGGAACCTTGTTGTAGTTGGAGGCCATGGAGTGTCCGTACGCTCCGGTCACTGGCGTGGCCAGGACGTCCCCCACCACCAGATCACGGGGCACGAACCCGTCGGCCACCACCACGTCACCGGTCTCGCAGTGCTTGCCCACCACCCGAACGGCTTCCGGACGGGCCGCGTCGGGCTCCCGTGGGAGGAAGGCCTCGTAACCGCTGCCGTACAGGACCGGCCGGGGGTTATCGCTCATCCCACCGTCCACCGAGACGTAGGTCCGGAATCCAGGGACGTCTTTGACCGTCCCCACCCGGTAGAGGGTGATGCCCGCCGAGGCCACGATGGAGCGACCCGGCTCGGCCGTGACACGCACCGCGTCGGGGATTCCCGCCTTCCGGCACGCCTGGCGGACCGATGCCGCCCACTGGGCCATGGGCGGTGCCTCCTCGCCGTTCACGTACGGCACGCCGAGGCCACCCCCCACCACCAGTTCGGGGAGGTCGAGCGGCGCGAAGAACTCGGCCAGCACCTCGATGGCCTGGACGAAGGGGGCCAAGGCGAAGACCTGGCTCCCGAGGTGGGCGTGGATGCCCACGAACTCGACCGTCCCCTCGTCGTCCAATCGAGCGAGACGGTCGACGGCTCTGGCCGCGGCCCCCGATGCCAGGCCGAACCCGAACTTGGAATCGTCCTGTCCGGTGCGGACGAACTCGTGGGTGTGCACCTCGACGCCGGGGGTGATCCTGGCCAGCACCTTCGGGCGCCAGCGCGACGGAGCGCCCCCATGAGGATCCTCCTCGACAGGAACCTCGGGGACCAGTCGCTCCAGCCGGTCGATCTCGTCGAACGAGTCGATGACGATCCGACCCACCCCGACAGCCAACGCGGCCGCCAGCTCCTCGTCGGACTTGTTGTTGCCGTGGAGCACCAGCCGTTCGGCAGGCACGCCGGCGGTGAGTGCTACATGGAGCTCGCCTCCCGTGGACACGTCGAGCCACATCCCTTCCTCGTGGGCCAACCGAGCCATGGCCACACAGAGGAACGCCTTGGTGGCATAGGCCACACCGTCACCCCAGGCCTCGACGGCGTCGCGGCACCGGGCCCGGAGATGGGCCTCGTCGTAGACGAACAGGGGCGTTCCGAACTCCTCGGCCAGGCTGAGCAGCGAGCACCCACCGACCGCCAACTCGCCCAGCTCGTCGATCGACGCGGTGATCGGGAGGAGTGCGGGCTCGACCGGCCCGGTCGAGCCGCCCCGGATCACATCGCCTCCGGTGCTGACACTCCGAGCAGGCCGAGGCCGATGGCCAAGCCGATTCGTGTGGCCTCGACCAGCAACAGCCGGGCCTGGGCCACCGACGGGTCGACGTCGTCGGCCAGGATCGGACAGTCGTGATAGAAGCCGTGGAAGCAGCCGGCCAGACGCCGGACCCACGTGGTCACCTTGGTCGGGGCCCGATCTGCTGCGGCATCGGCTACGACCTCGGGGAGCTCCTCCAGGCACCGGATGAGTTCGGTCTCCCGCGGGTGGACGAGCAGGGTGAGGTCGACCTGGTCCCGGGGTGCGCGCACCACCCCGCGCTCGGCGGCCTTGCGACCCACGCCGCCGATCCGGGCACTGGCCATCTGGACGTAGAACACCGGATTCTCCACCGACTGCTCCCGAACCGAGGCCAGGTCGAAGGTGGTGGCCTGGTCGAGGGAGCTCATCAGGCTCAAAATGCGCGTGGCGTCAGGCCCGATGTCGGCGACCAGCGAGTCGAGCGAGACGGCGTTACCGGCGCGCTTGCCCATCTTGACGGCCTCGTCCCCGTCCATCAGCGAGACCATCTGTCCCAGCTTCACCTCGAGACGTGACGGGTCGATGCCGAGGGCTTCGATTCCCGCCATGAGGCTGGCCACCTGTCCGTGATGGTCGGCGCCGAATACGTCGATGACCCTGTCGAACCCGCGGACCAGGAATTTGTCCCGGTGATAGGCCAGGTCACCGGCCAGGTACGTGGCGTCACCGTTCGACTTGCGCAGGACCCGGTCACGACTGTCCCCGAGTTCGGTGGCCCGGAACCACGTGGCTCCGTCCTGTTCGAAGACCAGTCCCCGCTCGGTCAACAAAGCGATGGTCTCGTCGACCGCCCCGCTCTCCTCGATGGAGGCCTGGCTGTACCACTCGTCGAAGACAATGCCCACCGAGGCCAGGGTGGCCCGGATGTGCTCAAGGATGTGCTCCGCCGCCCAGCGCCCGGCCGCCGTCACGTCCTCGGGTCCCTCGTAGGTGGCGGCGAGGTCGGTGACGTACTCACCTGAGTAGCCGCCCTCGGGCACCTCCCGGCCCGCCCGACGGGCGAGCAGGCTCTCCCCCAGCGTGCGGATCTGGCCACCGGTGTCATTCACGTAGTACTCGCGGCTCACCTGGTGCCCGGCGCGGGCCAGGATGCGGGCCAGGGCGTCGCCGTAGCTTCCCCACCACCCGTTGCCCACGTGGATCGGTCCGGTGGGATTGGCCGAGATGAACTCGACCTGGACGCGTTCACCGTGACCGACATCGGGTCGGGCGAATCCCTCTTCGCCCTGTTCGAGCAGCTCATCGAGGGCGTCGTAGAGCCAGCCGTCGTCGAGGTGGAAGTTGATGAATCCAGGTCCGGCGATCTCAATCGATGACACATGGGCCGGAGGCGAGTCCTCGAGCACCGCCTTCAAGGAGTCGGCCAACGCCCGGGGATTGGTCCCGGCCCGCTTGGCATTGACCATGGCCACGTTGGTGGACCAGTCGCCCATCTCGCGGCGAGGAGGGCGCTCGAGATGGACCGCGTCTGGCCCCACCTCCAGCGCGAGGTCCTCGCGCTGGGAGACGGCGGTGACAGCACTGCTTACGGCCTGGGCCAGGAGGTCTCGGGTGGACATGTTGCTGCGAGGATACGTCCTCTGGAGTGGTCCCCCGGAGTGACCCGGGGTGGGCGACCACGGCGTCGCACTACAGTTGGCCCCCGGTCCGGGAACGCCCGGGTCGGTACACACGGGCCCGACGCCCGTTGCATGCCCCCGTAGCTCAGCGGATAGAGCACCGGCCTCCGGAGCCGGTGGCGCAGGTTCGAGTCCTGCCGGGGGCACCAAAAATTTCGCTCCGGTAGGGCGCCTGGGACCTCCGCTCGTTCGGGCGGTCCGTGTCAAGGGTGTACCGACCCGACAGGCCGGGGATGCCACCAACTGGCAACCGAACCCAGCGCGGCTTCGAGCGGACACCCCTCTACGGCGTCGGGCATCCCTGGGCCGCGCTGGGCACTACGGGCAGGTGTGTGCCGTCCGGGTGATCAGCATGGCCAGAGCACGCTCCCCGATCAGGTTGGGATGGAGCCCATCGGCGAGGAACCACGAGTCGGTCGAGCCCGACTCGAGATGGTGGGGCGAGGACAACGCCGCCCAGTCGGCGATTTCCACCGACCGTCCGTCGGCGCTCGAGGCCTGCTTCAGGAGTTCGGCCCGGATACCCCAGGCCTGCTGCGAGTAGTGCACTTCGGAGTCGAAGGTGGTCGGCGGGTAGTAGCTGGGGGTGACGAGCACCACGCATCGGAACCGTGAGCTGGCCAGTTTGACCACGCTGCTTACGTTGTTGTCGGTCCCGGTGATACGGGCCGCCAGGTTCGTGGAACTGTTGGTGACGAAGGCGAAGGTGGCTCGCAGCGCGTCATTGGTGCCGAGTTCGATGGCGACCGCTGTGGGTCGGACCTTGGTGGCCGCCACCACCCGCTTCGCCGCCCAGTTGCCCTGGACGACGTCCAACGGCCAGTTCCCCTGGGCATTTTGACCTTCGCCCCATCCGGCACCGGCCTGTGAGGCGATCGACCAGGTGACCCCGTGGGGCCCGTCGAAGCCGGGGTGGCGAAGGTCCGTGGCCAGGTGCCCGGCAATGCTGTCGCCGATCACGGCGATGGTCGGGCCCGGCGGCCGGCTTCCTGTTGCCTCGCTGGCCGGGAGACAGCCGCCCAGGACCACCGCGGCCAGCGCTAGTGCAGCCAGGGCCGAACGACCCGGCGCCCCACGTCCACGCCAGTCCCTGACCACAGGTTCACCGTACCCCTTGTCCTCCGAGTTCATCGGTCGGGACCAACCACTCCGGCCCGGGACTGGACCAACCGGGTGGCTAAGCAGTGGGGAGCCCACGGAGGTGGAGGGACCGGCCACACCGGGCGTTGTGCCGCCGCCGGTGCGCACCTATGACGACGCTGCTCATCCAACCGTACGGACCCGACACGCCGCTTCCCTCCCGGCGGTATCATATACCCCCATAGGGTATCCACCATCATCGGAGGGACCCGCCCGGAACCCAACCAATCGCGCACCGCCGACTTGCTCGACGGGTGACCCCTGGAGAGCGAGCACGCCATGACCCACGGATACGACGACGACCGAGAAGCCATCCAGAAGCGGCTTCGACGCATCGAGGGGCAGGTGCGCGGGCTGCAGCGGATGGTCGAGGAGGACCGGTACTGCATCGACGTCCTCGAGCAGGTCTCGGCGGCCACCCGGGCCTTGCAGTCGGTGGCCCTCGCCCTGCTCGAGGACCACATGGCTCACTGCGTCGCCGACGCCGTCACGTCGGGGGGTGACGAGGCCGCCGAGAAGCTGCGGGAGGCGTCGGCAGCGATCGCCCGACTGGTGAGGTCGTGAGACCGATCTTCGCCCTGGACCGATCACACGCTTCCCGCCTCACGCAGCCATGAACCTCCTGGCCACAGCGGGGTGGGTGGACATCGTGGGCCGAAGTCTCCGCGAGGCCTTCTTCATGTTCTGGGAGACCCTCTGGCCCCTGATCCTGGGCTTCGGACTCTCGGGAGCGGTGCAGTCGTTCGTCAGCCGCCAGTCCATGCAGGCTGCCATGGGGGATCACCGACCGGCTTCGGTCACCCGGGCCTCCCTCTACGGGATGGTCTCGTCGTCCTGCTCCTACGCGGCCACAGCCATGGCCAAGTCAATTTTCGTCAAAGGTGCCGACTTCGTTGCCGTCTGCGTGTTCATGTTCGCGTCGACCAACCTGGTGGTCGAGCTGGGTGTGGTCCTCGTTGTCCTCATGGGCTGGCAGTTCGCCGTCAGTGAGTTCGTCGGCGGCATCATCATGATCGTCCTACTCACGGTGGCTGGGAGCCTGTGGCTCCGGGGACGACTCGTCGTACGGGCCCGGGAGAAACTCTCGGTCGGATCGGATGACGACCATCATCACGGTCAGTCAGAGGAGGCGGCTGAGGCGCTCCAACAGCAGCCGTGGTCGGTCAAGCTGCGCTCGAAGGCCGGGTGGGCCGATGCTGCCACCTACACCATGGCCGACCTGACCATGCTGCGGAAAGAGCTGCTGATCGGCTACACGGTCGCCGGCTTCTTGACCGTGGCCGTGCCCACCCACGTCTGGAACGTCGTGTTCCTCCACGGTCACGGGTTCTGGACGAGTGTCGAGAACGTCATCGTGGGACCGTTCATCGCCATCATCAGTTTCGTCTGTTCGATCGGTAACGTGCCGTTGGCCGCATCCCTGTGGGCCGGGGGAATCTCCTTCGGCGGTGTGATCTCATTCATCTTCGCCGATCTGATCACCTTCCCCCTCCTGCTCATCTACCGCCGCTACTACGGGGGCCGGCTCACCATCCGGATGCTCGCCGTCTTCTGGGGCGTCATGTCGATCGCCGGACTGATCACCGAGGGCCTCTTCAAGGCGGCCGGCCTCATCCCGACGACCCGACCGACGGTGATCGCTCCGTCCCACTTCTCGTGGAACTACACCACGTACCTCAACATCGTCTTCCTGGCCCTCTTCGGCCTGCTCTACTGGCTCTACCGCAACCGAATGAGACTGGGCGGTGGGGACGGCTACGCCATCGACCCGGTGTGCGGCATGCAGGTGGAGACGGCCAACGCTCCGGCCACCCTGATCGACGGCGACGTCACCCACTACTTCTGTTCGGACCACTGCCGCAACCGCATGGCGGACGAGCTGAGCCGTCCCGGCGCCGACCACCACGGCGTTCGGGATGCCGCAGAATCACGCGGCCACCGCTAGGGCAGATCGACCAGGCCCGACTGGCGGATGGTGATGTTGAACCGTCCCTCCCCCACCCCGAGGTCGGGTGGGCCGGTCGACGGGGCGACCCGAGGGACGCCGTGATAGGCCAGCCGGGAGTCACCACCGAACACGAACAGATCGCCCGACCGGAGCACGACGTCGGTCCACGGTCGACCCCGTCCCGCCGACGTGCCGAAGCGGAAGGTGCACGAGTCACCGAGGCTTATCGAGACGACCGGGGCCGGACTCTTCTCGTCCCGGTCGACATGCATGCCCATGTGGGCGCCGGGTGGGTACCAGTTGATGAGGGCCACATCGGGATCGAACGCCCCGGACCCGTCGATCCCGCCTCCCGCTCCGCCGGCGACGACGCTCGGGTCGACAGCCGCGGCTTCCTCCACCGCCCGTCGGCTCAGATCCCCGAGCCACGCCGGGAACGGCGCCACGGGCCGTCCGTCGCCGTCGTCCACCCGCCGCGAGTACCGGTAGGGCAACCAGTGCCACCCAAGACAGGCGATCTGGACCGACATCATTCCTCCCCGTGGCATTCGGGGGGAGCGGAATCCCCCCGCCTCCCCGCCCCACGCCCGACAGGCCACCACGAGGTCCCGCTGGGCTTCGAGGCCGAGCCACTCCGGCACGAGGACGGCACCGGGGGCGACGACCTGTGGAGGCCGCGGGAACAGCGGAGCCGTGCTCACCGGCACACCGGACGGCAGTCGACCACGGTGTCGGACGCCGCGGTGCCGGCGATCACTAGGGGACCCGCTGGTGTACGCGCGCTCACACGGTGGGCCTGGCTCATGGCCTCGTCGTCACGGTGTCGGTCCCGGTGTCCACCGTCGGACATCCTGACAGCTGCACCCGACGTGAGGGCTCAGGTCGGTGCCGGGACCTCGGGGGTGGTGGCCGGAGCGTCCTGCTTGGCCAGCCAGCGCAGTCGGGCCGCCCGTGCGTCCCACGAGTAGACGACTGCGGTACCGGCGAACCGGTCGTGCCAGGCGTGGCGGTCCCGGTTGGTCAGGATGCCGAGGAATCCCAACCCGAAGACGATGATGCTGAGTGGAAAGGTGACCGTCCGGATAATGGCCTGCCGGGCTCGAATAGGCGAGCCGTCGGTCCGGACCACCTGGATGCCCAAAACGGCCATCCCGATGGTCTTGCCGCTCAAGGTCCACTGGTAGGCGAAGTAGATGAACTCCCAGATGACCGCGGCTACCAACGACGCCAGCTGGTGATTGCTCAGGGAGAACTTGGTCCCGGTGGCCAGCTGGATCGTGAAGCCCAGGGCCGCCGCGCCCAGCGTGAACAGCCCCCACGATGCGCCCACATCGGCCCCGAAGGCCACCAACCGGCTGACCGCCCCGGCGTAGTGGCCCTGGCGCCCCTCGATGGGCTCGGGCAGGACTCCCGCAGCCATCATCCCGCCCCGGCGTTCAGCTCGGGTACCGCCAGAGGGACCAGCGTCGGCGGCCCCAAGGGGAGTGCGTCGGCCGATCGACGCAGGATCCGGTTCGTCCAGCGGGCAAAGAAGTCGTCAAGGCCGACCCCTTGGGCCCGGACCACGTCGAGCACCTCCGAGGCCACGCCGGTGGTCGACCGGGCGATGATGGAGCCCAGCTCGGTCTTCTCCATGATGGCGTCGATATCGACCCGCCCGATGATCTTCTCCACATCAACCCGCTCGATGATCTTCTCGACGTCCACCCGCTCGATGATCTTCTCGACATCGACGCGGTCGATCAGCTTGTCCACGTCGACCCGCTCGACGACGCCGTCCACATTCACCCGCGAGATGAGCGCATCGACATCGATGCGCTCGAGCAAGGCGTCGATGTCGATGGCGTCCATCACGATCGTGACGACGCGCTCGGCAACGGCCTGAGCCAGCTGCTCGATGCGACCGGAACCCGGAACCGGAGTCATAGGGGTCGGTTCGACGACCGGACGTCCATCCGGACAGCATCCCATCGGAGGGGACCCCGCACGGGGACGCTCCGCACCGGGTCAGCCGGCGGCGTTGGCCTTCAGGGCCTCGAGGGCCCGGTCGGCATGGACGTTCATGCGCACCTCGCTCTGGATGACCTCGATGACCTTGAGGTCCGGTCCGATCACGAACGTGGCCCGTTTGGTCGGCGACAGTTTGGTGAATCCGCGTCGGACGCCGAACTGGGTGGCCACGGCCCCGTCGGGGTCGGAGAGCAGCGGGTAGTCGAAGGCGTGCTTGTCGGAGAACTGCTTCTGCTTCGCCACCTGGTCGGCGCTGATCCCCACCCGTTGGGCGCCCACCGCCTCGAACTCGGCCTTCATGTCCCGGAAGTGGCAGCTCTCCTTGGTGCATCCGTACGTCATGGCCGCCGGATAGAAGAACAGCACCACAGGACCCGAGGCAGCGAGCTCGCTCAGCTTCCTCGGCGTTCCGTCCTCGTCGGGCAGTTCGAAGTCCGGTACCTGATCGCCTTTTTCCATGAGCCGAGGCTATCGGCCGTCAACCGGCGTTGCATCGGAGCGGTACGGGATGCCGGCCTCGCGCCTGGGTGCCCGTAAGATACGTCAGCGCCCGCGTGGCCCCCGTGTACCAACGGGTCGCCCCGGCCCACCGCCCGTGCGGCCCCGCCAGCCCACCCCCGAGCAGTCAGGATCCCAGTCCATGCCGTACGCCATCGAAGCCGACGGTCTCGAGAAGACCTTCAAGGGCAAACACGAGGTCCGCGCCCTCGACGGGGTGTCCTTCGCGGTCGAAGAGGGCCGGGTGTTCGGACTGCTCGGGCCCAACGGCTCGGGCAAGACCACCGCGGTGCGGGTGCTCACCACCATCTTGAAGGCCGACGGAGGCACCGCCCGGGTCCTCGGCCACGATGTGCGGAAGAAGGCCAGCCTGGTGCGAAGCCTGATCGGCCTGGCCGGACAGTACGCCGCCGTCGACGAGAACCTGACCGGCCGTGAGAACCTCCGCATGGTGGGGCGTCTCAACCACCTCGACTCCACCTACGTGACCAGCCGCACCAGCGAGCTGCTCTCGCAGTTCAACCTGGAAGACGCCGGCGACCGGCCCCTCAAGACCTACTCGGGTGGGATGCGGCGCCGGCTCGACCTGGCCGCAGCCCTGGTCGCCCGGCCCACCGTGCTGTTCCTCGACGAGCCCACGACGGGCCTCGACCCCCAGAGCCGCAACGACCTCTGGGAGGTCATCGAGAGCCTCGTCGGCGGCGGGACCACGGTGCTCCTCACCACCCAGTACCTGGAGGAGGCCGACCGACTGGCCACCGACCTCGTGGTCATCGACCACGGACACGTCATCGCCCAGGGCACCCCGACTGAGCTCAAGGCCAGCCTGGGAGCCACCGTCCTCGAGGTGGGCCTCGAGGACATCGACCTCGCCCACCGCACCGCCGAGCTCTTCGGCTCGCTCGGATCCCACACCCCGACGGTGAACGGAACGGTGGTCGAGGTCACGGTGGACGACGGACCCACCTCGGCGATGGCCGGCCTCCGCTCGCTCGACCAGGCCGGGATCACCCCCACGGCATTCACCCTCCGCGAGCCCAGCCTGGACGACGTCTTCCTCGGACTCACCGGCCGCCGAGCCGAGGACGAGTCCGAAGACACCGAGGACCCCGAACCGAAAAAGCGCGGCCGGTCCCGTCGCAAGGCCGCCACGCAAGCCATGCCCATCGTCAGTGGGGAGATCTCATGACCACCGCTATCACCGCACCTTCGGTCTCGGGCGGCCCACCGGCTCACTCCGCCATCGCCCGGTTGCGCTGGGGGGTGTTGGACACCGTGACCATCACCCAGCGCAACCTGTTGGCCCTCTTGCGCATCCCCGAGCAGCTGTTCTTCTCGACCGTTCAGCCGATCATGTTCGTGCTGCTGTTCACCTATGTCTTCGGTGGCGCCATCAAGGTCCCCGGAGGCAGCTACATCAACTATCTGATGCCCGGCGTCTTCGTCCAGACGGTGGCCTTCGGAGCGGTCAGCACGAGCATCGGGTTGTCCGAGGACCTGCAAAAGGGGCTCATCGAGCGATTCCGGGCCCTACCCATGTCCCGGTCGGCGGTGCTGACCGGCCGGACCACCGCAGACATGGTCCGGAACGTGCTCACCGTCATCATCATCACGGCGGTGGGCCTGGCGGTGGGCTTCCGCCCCACGACCGGGGTCCTGGCCTACACCGCCGCCATTCTCCTGATCCTGCTGTTCGCCTACTCGCTCTCCTGGGGCTTCGCGGTAATCGGACTGTCCGCCCCCAACGCCGAGGCGGCCCAGGTGATGTCGTTCCCCATCCTCTTCCCGCTGATCTTCGTCTCGTCGGCCTTCGTCCCGGTCGCCTCCATGCCCAGCTGGCTGCAGGGGTTCGCCACCTACCAGCCGGTGAGCGTGACCGTCAGCGCCTGCCGAGCCCTGATGATCGGAGGACCCACCGCCAAATGGGTCATCCAGACCCTGGCCTGGACGATCGGCCTGCTCATCGTCCTCATCCCGCTCGCCGTCAGGCGGTACCGGACCCGTACCTGACGAGGTGGTCGGACCGGTTCACGCCGGTCCGACCGGTGGCAGAATGGGGGCATGGCACACACCCCCCCAACTGGCGCACCCGACTCCTTCGGTGCCCGCGGCTCGCTCACCGTCGGTGACGCCAGCTACGAGATCTACCGCATCAACGCCCTGGCCGACCGGTTCGACGTGGCCCGGCTGCCGTACTCGATCAAGGTGGTGCTGGAGAACCTGCTCCGCCACGAAGACGGCCTGGCCGTCCGGCCGGCGGACATCGAAGCCGTGGCCGGGTGGGGCAACCACCCCGAGCGGCACGGGTTCGGGAGCGAGGACGCCGCCGAGATCGCCCTCACCCCCGAGCGGGTGCTCATGCAGGACTTCACCGGGGTGCCCGGAGTCGTGGACCTGGCGGCCATGCGCGATGCCCTGGCCGAGCTGGGCGGCGATCCGGCCAAAGTCAACCCCCTGGTGCCGGTGGAGCTGGTCATCGACCACTCGGTCATCGCCGAGTCGTCGGGCCGTCCCGAGTCCTACGACCTCAATGTGGACATCGAGTACCAGCGCAACATCGAGCGTTACCAGCTGCTCCGCTGGGCCCAGCAGGCCTTCGACGGCTTCCGGGTGGTGCCGCCGGGCACAGGGATCTGCCACCAGGTCAACCTGGAGTACCTCTCCCGGGTGGTGTTCGCCACCGACGACGGGCGGGCCTTCTGCGACACCCTGGTCGGCACCGACTCCCACACCACCATGGTCAACGGCCTCGGTGTCCTCGGTTGGGGCGTGGGCGGCATCGAAGCGGAGGCGGCCATGCTCGGCCAGCCCCTCTCCCTCCTCCTCCCTCCGGTGGTCGGCTTCCGCCTGACCGGCGAGCAGCCGGTCGGCACCACGGCCACCGACCTCGTCCTCACCATCACCCACCTGCTGCGCCAGCACGGCGTGGTGGGCAAGTTCGTCGAGTTCTACGGACCGGGCGTGGCTGCGGTGCCCCTGGCCAACCGGGCCACGATCGGAAACATGTCGCCCGAGTACGGGGCCACCTGTGCCATCTTTCCCATCGACGATGTCACCCTCGACTACCTGCGCTTCACCGGTCGGGACGACAAGCACGTCGACCTCGTGGAGGCCTACGCCAAAGAGCAGGGGATGTTCCATGTGGCCGACGGGGTGGAGCCGGTCTACTCCGAGACCATCGAGCTGGACCTCTCCACGGTCGTGCCGAGCATCGCCGGACCCGCCCGGCCCCAGGACCTCGTCACCGTGGCCGGGGCTGGTACGGCCTACCGCTCGGCCCTCGGCCGGGATCCCCGAAGCGGCCCTGCCACCCTCACCGACGGGTCGGCGGCAACCGTCGAGGACGGAGCCATCGTGGTGGCGGCCATCACCAGCTGCACCAACACCTCCAATCCTCAGGTGATGGTGGCCGCCGGTCTCGTGGCCCAACACGCCGTCGAGCGTGGCCTCATGCCCAAGCCGTGGGTGAAGACCTCGCTGGCCCCGGGCTCCCGCGTAGTCATGGACTACCTGGATCGGGCGGGACTGACCGAACCCTTGGCTCAGCTGGGCTTCGACCTGGTCGGGTTCGGGTGCACGACGTGCATCGGGAACTCGGGACCACTGCTCCCCGGGATCTCCGAGACGGTGCACGAGCACGACCTGTCGGTGGCTTCGGTCCTCTCGGGGAACCGCAACTTCGAAGGGCGCATCCACCCCGATGTCCGGATGAACTACCTGGCCTCCCCTCCACTGGTGGTGGCCTACGCCCTGGCCGGCACCATGGACATCGACCTGACCACCGACCCGCTCGGCACCGATCGGGACGGTCGACCGGTGCTCCTGTCCGATCTGTGGCCGTCGGCTGAGGAGATCACCGAGGCCATCCGCACCTCGTTGACCTCGGCCATGTTCCGCCAGCGCTACGACGCGGTGTTCGACGGCGACGAACGCTGGCAGGCCGTGGAGACGGCCACCGGGAACACCTTCAGTTGGGACCACGACTCGACCTACGTGTTGCGGCCGACATTTCTCCAAGGGCTCACCATGGAGCCGGCACCGGTCACCGAGGTCGAAGGCGCCCGGGTGCTCGCGGTCCTGGGCGACAGCGTCACCACCGACCACATCTCCCCGGCCGGGAACATCGGGCCCACCACGCCCGCCGGTCACTACCTGGCCGACAAAGGGGTCGAGCGGGGCGACTTCAACTCCTACGGGGCCCGGCGGGGCAACCACGAGGTGATGGTGCGGGGCACCTTCGCCAACGTCCGGCTGCGCAACCAACTGGCACCGGGGACCGAGGGAGGCATCACCCTCCATCTGCCCGACGGGGAGCAGACGACCATCTATGACGCCGCCGAGCGCTACGCCGCCGAGGGTGTGCCGCTCGTCGTGCTGGCCGGCAAGGAGTACGGCTCGGGCTCGTCCCGGGACTGGGCGGCCAAAGGCACGACCCTGCTCGGCATCCGGGCCGCCATCGCCGAGAGCTACGAGCGCATCCACCGCTCCAACCTGATCGGCATGGGCGTGCTGCCCCTCCAGTATGCCGAGGGCCAGAACGCTGCCTCCCTCGGCCTCACCGGGCACGAGGTCTTCACTATCACCGGCCTCGAGCCGCTCAACGAGGGTGTGACCCCGAAGACCGTCTCGGTGCGGGCCGTGGACGGGGACCGCACTGTCGAGTTCGAGGCCCGGCTGCGCATCGACACGCCCATGGAAGCCGAGTACTACCGCCACGGGGGCATCCTCCCCTACATGCTCCGCCAGATGGCCGGCTGATCGCCGACCATCGCCGGCCACTCGGCGATGGTCGCGGTGTCGCCGATCAGCTCCGGTGGGGGCGTCAGCCGGCCAACGGCAGGACGAACCAGGCGATGACCACGTAGTGGAGGACGGCACCCACGATGGTGCAGGCGTGAAAGACCTCGTGGTAGCCGAAGACGCCGGGCACCGGGTTGGGCTTCTTCAGGGCGTACACCACCGCGCCCGCCGAGTAGGCCAGCCCACCGATGAGCAGCAGGGTGAAGCCGGCGCCGCCCAGGGCACGGAAGAGTTGGGGGAGGACGGCCACCGCCGCCCACCCCACCACCACGTAGGGCAGCGCGATCACCCACTTGGGTGCGTCGAGCCAGAGCTGTCGCAGGGCGATGCCGACCACCGCGCCACCCCACACGATGCAGAGCACCGCCGTCCGGGACCAGCCCGACAGGGCGATACCGGCCACGGCGGTATAGGACCCGGCGATGGCGATGAAGATCGTCGAGTGGTCGGCCCGGCGCATGCGACGGCGTCCGACCGGTCCCCAGGTGTGTCGGTGGAACAGGGCACTGACGCCGAACAGCAGGGAGATGGACACGGCGTACACCGCCATGACGGCTTTCGAACCGGCGGTCGGCGCCGCCCAGATGAGTGCGGCCCCCGAGACCAGCGAGACGAAGAAGGCCACCTCGTGGAAGACGCCTCGCAGCCGGGGTTTGACCACCTCGTCCGCCCCGGGCCCAGGGCCGGCGGGCAGGGGCGAGATGACGTCGGTCGGTCCGGTCACCGTCCGACCCCACCCGAACGGCCGGTGGCGTCGGGACGGGACGGTTCCAGGCCGGGAGCCCCGGCACGTTGCACGAAGCGTCGCAGGATGCGGTGCCCGACGGTCTCCACCTCGGCCAGCTTCGGCGGGTCGAGGGTAACCCCCTCGGGCAGGAACGGTTCCCACGCGGCGGCCAGGGCCGCGTCCACCTCCACGTGGAACTGCAGGCCGTAGGCCCGGTCCCCCCAACGGAAGGCCTGATGGGGGAAGGGGCGGGAGGCGGCCAGATGGACCGCCCCGTCAGGGAGGGTGAACGTGTCCTGATGCCAGTGCACACACGGGATCGTCGTCGAGGCCAGACCGCCGTACTCGGGGCCGGTCACCGGATCCTGTCGACCCGGGCCGGTGAGCTCGACCCGTCCAAGACCGATCTCGGGGGCAGCACCGGTCGTCACGTCGGCGCCGAGAGCCATGGCCAGCTGCTGGGCGCCGAGGCACACCCCCAGCACGGGCTTGCCCTCGGTTGCCGTGGCGGCCAACAGGTCCCGTTCGGCCGGGAGCCAGGGGTACTCGTCGTGGTCATGGACCCCCATGGGGCCACCCATGGCCACCACCCCGGCGACCGAGCCGGCCTCGGGCACCCGGTCCCCCCGGTCGAGGCGGACGATCGTGAAGGACAGGCCGGCCCGATGGAGCTCGTCGGCGACGAGGCCCGGCCCCTCGTGGGCCACGTGCTGGAGGATGGCCCAGATCGGTTGGGATGCCGTGTCGGTCATGCTCGCTCGGGGCTTGCCTAGGCCGTCGAGACGACGTGGAACGCCTCGGCCAATCTGCCGTCGGGGAGCCCGGCGGCCAGGGCGGTTCCCGACATCCAGGTCCGCAGGAGGTTCTCCAGGTGCTCGCCGTCACCCACCTGGCTGCGATGGGAGCGCAGGGCGGCCAGCTTCCGGTCGAAGCACGCGGTGGCGTCCACGGCACGGTCGGCGCGCTCGGTGGTCATGATCCACAGCTCGGGCACCGTATGGGGCTCCAGTCCCTCCTCCAACAGCTCGGGGAAGGCGAAGGGGTTGCGGGCGTCGGGGTAGACGGCGCACGCGGCGGCCTCGCCGGCGGCCAGGTGGTCGGGGTGGCTGGCATAGATACGGGCCCAGTTCCGCTCGGGGGACTGGGTCACCACCCGATCGGGACGGAACCGACGGATGACCCGGGCGATGTCCCGTCGGAGATCGAGACCGGGCTGGAGCCGGCCGTCGGGGTAGCCGAGGAAGGTCAGGTCCTTCACGCCCACCTGTGCGGCCGCGTCGGTCTGTTCGCTGCGGCGGATGGCGGCCATGTCACTCCGGGCGAGGGTGCGGTCCTCGCCCCCGGCCTCCCCGTCGGTGGCGATGCAGTAGGCCACCTCCACGCCGGCATCGGTCCACACGGCCACCGACCCCGCCGCGGCGAAGTCGACGTCGTCGGGATGGGCCGTCACGACGAGGACCCGCTCGATTCCCTCGGTGCCCGCACCGATGGTCATGGGCTCGGTGAAGTGTCGGTCAGGCAAGGCGACCTCCTCAGACGATGGGTGGGACCCGGTCCGGGCCGGCCCTCCGGCTCAGGAACGACCCGATCGCCATGGTACGGGGCCCGGATACTCCGGGACGGACCGGAGCTCGGCGGGAGTGAGCTCAGTCCTCGAGCGGGTTCCAGGCGGCCAGGTCCTTCAGGCGCGAGTCGTTGGAGAAGATCTCGACGATCGGCGACCGCAGCCCGATCCGGGTCTGGATCCGCTCGATCTCGAGCACCTGGTTCCACTGGACCAGGGTGACGACCAGGCCGGCCTCGCCGGCCCGGGCGGTGCGCCCCGACCGGTGGAGGTAGGCCTTGTGGTCCTCGGGCGGATCGAAGTGGATGACCACATCGACCATGTCGATGTCGAGGCCCCGGGCGGCGACGTCGGTGGCCACTAGGGCGGGAAGCTTGCCCTCGCTGAAGTCCTTCAGGGTCCGCTCGCGATTGGACTGGCGCAGGTCGCCGTGGATGGCGTCGGCCCGCACGCCCTCCTTGCGGAGCTGCTCGACCAACCGGTCGGCACCCCGCTTGGTCCGCACGAACACGAGGGTCTTCTCCGAGTTGCGACAGATGGCGGCACAGACCTTCACCCGGTCCATCTGGTGCACCTCGAGGAAGCGGTGCTCCATGGCGTCGACCGTGGTGTGGGCCGAGGCCACCTCGTGGAGGACGGGGTCGGTCAGATAGCGGCTCACCAGCCGGTCGACGGCTCCGTCGAGTGTGGCGGAGAACAAGAGGGTCTGATGCTCGCGTTCGAGGCGACGGAGCACCCACTCGACCTGGGGCATGAACCCCATGTCGGCCATGCGGTCGGCTTCGTCGAGCACGAGCGTCTCGATGTCGGCGACGGACAGCTCCCCGCGGTCGCCGAGGTCGATGAGGCGACCCGGGGTGGCGATGATGACGTCCACGCCCCGACGGAGCTTCTTCACCTGCCGCTCGATGTCGGCCCCGCCGTAGACGGCGACGATCCGGAGCCCGGCCTCTTTGGCCAGCGGCTCGAGGACTTCGGACACCTGGACGGCCAGCTCGCGGGTGGGCACGAGCACGAGGGCCCGGGGCCGACCGGGCTCGGTGGACCGGGCTGCCATCGTCCGTTGGAGAAGGGGGACGCCGAAGGCCAGGGTCTTCCCCGAGCCGGTCTTGGCCTTGCCGCAGACGTCACGACCGGCCAGCGCGTCGGCGACGGTCATGGCCTGGATGGCGAAGGTGTGGGTGATTCCCTGGTCGGCCAGGGCCTTGACCAGGGCGGGGTCCACCCCGAGGGAGGCGAACGAGGGTGGGTTGTCGGCGCCGGCGGCCGGGAGATCGGACGGATCGAGGACGCGGTCCGACGGATCGGTAACGGTGGTCATGGGGTTCAGAAGCTCTCTCTCATCGTTCAGTGACGGCCGGAGGCCGACCGTCGACACCGTGCCATTCACGGATGCCTGCGGGCCCGCCTCGGGCCATCGTCCGGACTGCGTCGGCAGGTCGGAAACAGGATGAGGAAGACCCCGGTGACCGGGCACCAGCCCGATCACGAACACCAGTCTACCTGGTATTCGCCGTTACACCAGGTCAGAGGGCAGCGACTCCCCACCCGGGCCCCGGTGCAGGTGGGGATCCGGTCCCATCGGACCCACCGGCAGCGCCCCGTCGCCGATGGTGTGGCTGTTCGCATGCCGGGCCCCGGTCGAGCACCTACCCTGTGTCGAGACACGGACCGATCGGGTCCGTCGCGCCCCACGAAAGGAAGCCGACCATGGGAAAACTCGAAGCCGGCGACAAGGCTCCGGCGTTCACGCTGCCTGATCAGGACGGCAAGGAGGTCTCCTCGGCCGACTTCGCCGGCAAGCGCTTCGTCCTCTACTTCTACCCGCGGGACGACACGCCGGGATGCACCAAAGAGGCCTGCCAGTTCAACGACAACCTCCACGCGTTCGCCAAGGCCAAGGTGCCGGTCCTCGGCGTGTCGGCCGACACGGCCGAGAAGCACCAGAAGTTCCGGGCCAAGTACGGCCTGACGTTCCCTCTGCTCACCGACGCCGACCACGCGGTGGGCGAGGCCTACGGGGCCTGGGGGGAGAAGACCCTCTACGGGAAGAAGTCCATCGGGGTCATCCGGTCCACCTTCCTCATCGCCGCCGACGGCACCATCGCCCGACCCTGGTACCACGTGAAGGCCGACGGCCACGCCGCCAAGGTGCTGGCCGAGCTCGAGGGCTGAGCGAGGCCCTGCCACAGTCGGTTCAGTGAGGGGGGCCGGCCAGTGCGGCCAGGGCCTGGGTGAAGGCGCGACCGCCACCACCCAGGGGTCCGAAGAAGGCCTCGTCACACGCCTCCACCGCCACCACGGCCCGGTTGACCAGATCGGCGCCCGCCTCGGTCACCGACAGCGACCACGCCCTGCGGTCGTCGCGGTGGGTGGACCGGGACAGGAGGCCCCGATCGTCCAGGGCCCGAGCCACCTGGGAGGTCATCATGGGATCGGTGCCGGCCTGGTCGGCCAGCTGGCGCTGGGTCACCACACCGTCGCCGGCCAGCCAGGTGAGTGTGGCCAGCAGCACGAACTGCACATGGGTCAGATCGAAGGGTCTGAGGGCAGCCCGTTGGGCGGCCTGCCACCGGTTCGTCACCTGCCACAGGAGGAGGCCGGTGCTCTCGTCTGCCCGGGAGAACCTGGTGGCCAGACGACGGGCGGTCACCGGTGGGACCCCATGGCCGTGGCGATGCACCCGAAGTCGGCGTCGCTGATCTCGATGAGGCCCCGGCGCAACGAGTAGCCCCAGTTGGGCTTCTGGGTCAGCTCGAGGTCGGCCTTCACCCGCTCGAGGGGCACCTCGGCGGCCGACGTGTCGTAGGTCACCCGCCGACGCCAGGGCGTGAACCCGCCCTCGTCGGCCTGCCAGGGCGCATCGTCGGCCACGACGCCGATGGCGGTGAAGGCCTTGAGGGCCGCCGTGCCGTCGAGCGAGGCACGGGGCGAGTAGTAGACGAGGCCGTCTCCTGCTCGCATCCGGGCCAGGCCGACCTTCTTCCCGTGACCGATCTGGGCGAAACCCGAGGCCACGCCGCGCCGTACGTGGTCCCGCGACACCACGCCGAGCCAGCTGGTCACGGCTCGACCCTCCTCCGGCGAGTGTCACGGTGGCGGACGGACCGGCGCCGGTCACCCGATCGGGCCCACCTGGAGCGTTGGCTGCTTCGACCACCGATGGGCGGGTAGTCAGGTGCGCTGGGATGGACACGTCCCAGATACTATGCGCACTTAGTAACTGCGCGCTGGCCGATCGGTTGTACCGAGGGGATCTCCCGATCAGTGCTGGTGGCCCGGGCACCACCACGAGGTCCGCCCACCCACGGTGGAGCGGACCAGCTCGGTCCCGTCCCGGGGGCAACGACCGCCGGTGCGCCGCTCCTCCATGAGGTCGCCGGTGTGGGAGCCTCCCCCGTCGGTGAGGTCGGCGAGGGTCCGGACCAGGTTCCGGTGGAGCCGCCGCACCTCGTTCGGCGTGAGGGAGTCCGACGGGCGGAGCGGGGCGAGGGCCGCCCGCCACAGGAGTTCGTCGGCGATGAGGTTCCCGATCCCGGCCACCTTCGACTGGTCCAGCAGGCGGGCTTTGAGGGGGGCCTTGGACACTCGCAACGTGGCGGCCAGCTCGCCGGGGGTGATGGCCATGGCGTCGGGCCCGAGCACCGCCAGGTCCGGATCGAGGATCACCCCACCCAGCCGACGGGGATCGTGCATCACGAGGGAGCCACCGTCCTCGAACTGGACCTTCCACCGGTCCCAGACCGGGTCGCGCCGCTTCGGGGCGTACCGCATCTGGTCGACCCCGGCCCGGTCGTCGACGATCAGGGAGCCGGTCATTCCGAACCGGAGGCCCACACTGGGACCGGAGTCGACGTCGAGGATGAGCAGCTTCCCGATTCGCCGGGCGGCCATGAAGCGACCACCGACGAGGACCCTCTGGAGGGAGGCCTTGGTGGCCGCACCCTTCAGGTACCAGGCGTCCGGGCAGGACACCGAGGCGATGGTGCGATCGAGGGCGGCCACGGCCAGCACTCGGTAGGTCTCGACTTCGAGGAGCTCGGGCACGGCCCGAGGGTAGCGAAGACCGGCCCTCCTTCGGCCCGTCCCGCTTCGCCACCCGGTCGGTGGCTCTCGCGTAGGGTTGGGCCATGCCTCCCGAGAAGCCCCACTGGGCCGAGCTGTTCACCGAGGTCGTGACGTCCGGCCTGTGCACGGGGTGCGCCGGCTGCATCGTGGCGTGCCCCTATGACGTCTTGTCCTACGACGACACCGGCGGGAAGTACAAGCCGTTCCACATCGACGCCGACGGGGGCCCCGAGAGCTGCACCCACGGGGTCAAGGGATGCACCATGTGCACCCGCGCCTGTCCCCGCTTCCGCCTGTGGGAGCCCGAGATCGACACGCACCTGTTCGGCCGGGAGCGGACGGCCGAGGAGGTGGCCGGGGTGTCCCAGGACATCCTGCTCGTCCGGGCCACCGACCCCGAGATCCTGGCCCAGGGACAGGACGGCGGTCTCGTCTCCGCCCTGCTCATCTGGGCCCTCGAGCACGACATGATCGACGCGGCCCTCGTCTCCAACCTCGAGGGCGACGGCTCGACGTGGAAGGCCGTGCCCGGCCTGGCCACCAACCGGGCTCAAGTCCTGGCGGCCTCGGGCTCCCGGTACACCTACTCGGCCAACCCGCTGGCCTATCCCCTGGCCATCGAGGCCGGGGCCGAACGGATCGCCCTGGTCGGCATGGGGTGCCAGGCGTCGGCTGCCCCCGTGATGAAGGCCCGCAAGGCGGGCAAGATCGCCCGGCGGCTCTCGTTGACCATCGGGCTCATGTGTTCGAAGACCTTCGACGACGCCATCTTCCCCGAACTGTTCGAGGCCAAGTACGGGATCGCCCGAGCCGACATCGAGAAGATGAACATCAAAGGCGTCTTCCAGGTGTGGACCCGGGACGGCGAGTACCACGAGATCCCGCTGAAAGAGGCCCACGCCTGGACGCGGGAGGGGTGCAAGTCCTGCCCCGACTTCGCCGCCGAGCACGCCGACATCTCCACGGGTGGCATCGGGGCGTTCAACGACTGGACCCTCACGATGGTGCGGACCGACACGGGTCGGGAGCTGTTGGAAGGGATGATCGCCGACGGGGCGGTCGAGACGCGGCCCGGTGACGACGATCCCGGTGCCATCGCCCTCCTCCAGCGTCTGGCCAAGGTCAGCCGCCGGCGGTGGCCCGAGACGGCGGTGCCCATGCCCCGCCTCCTCCCCGACCCGGCGTGACCAGGGCGCATCCGCACGTGAAAATCTCGTAATAATCGTTCGTTTGGGACCAAAGGCCCTGAATCGGACGGGGACGCCGACCTAGTCTGATCGGACAGGGGTCAGGCTCGAACCGCAGACCATCCGGCCCTGGCGACGTCCTCTTTGTGCCCGGTACCCGCGCGCTCAACTGTTCGGGCTCCCGGCTCCAAGGGGATCCACCTACGACCTTGGAGGATCACCGCTTGTTCGCCGCCCTAGGACGGTTCACCGTACGGCGTCGGTGGCCCATCATCGCCGGATGGATCGTGGCCACGGTGCTGCTCATGGTCTGCCTCCCCTCGCTCTCGAGCGTCGAGAAGTCCTCCAACTCCCAGTTCCTGCCGGCCACGGCGGCCAGCGTCCGTGCCGACGAGTTGGCCCAACCGTTCAATCCCCAGACCACCTCGACGGTGACGCTGGTGGCCTCGGCCGACCACGGTTCGCTCAGCGGGGCCGACGAGGCGGCGATCGTCCGGGCCGAACAGGCCATGCGCTCGATTCCCCACGTCGTCTCGGTGGTGGACCAAGGCAGCTCGGCCGACGGCCGGGCCCGGAGGGCCATGGTCCAGCTCACGGTCCGGCCCGGATCCTCGGACAAGGTGGCCGTGGACACCGTGGCCGGGCTGCGGTCCACCTTCACCACCTCGGGCGTGCCGCCGGGGATGTCGCTCCATCTCACCGGAGGGGTGGCGGCCGCGGTCGACCAGCAGAGCCAGAACGGCCATACCCAGACCCTCACCGAGCTGTTGTCGGTCCTGTTCATCCTGGCCCTCTTGTTCCTCACCTTCCGGGCGCTGCTGGCTCCGTTCGTGGCCCTGCTGCCCTCCGTCGTGGCCATGTTCGCCGCGGGGCCGGTCATCGCCGTCTCCGCGCATGCCGGTGTGCAGGTGTCGGACCTCACGCCCATCCTCTTGACGGTGGTCCTGCTCGGGGCGGGCACCGACTACGGGCTCTTCCTCATCTTCCGCGTCCGAGAGGAGCTCCGCCGGGGCAAGCCCGTCGACGAGGCGGTCTCGTTCTCCTTGTGCAAGGTGGGCGAGTCGATCAGCTTCTCCGGGCTGACCGTAATCGGGGCCCTCGCCGCCGTGGTCGTCGCCACCTTCGGCCTCTACCAAGGCCTGGGTCCGGCGCTGGCCATCGGGATCGCGGTGGCCCTCCTGGCCAACCTGACGCTCCTCCCCGCCCTCTTGGCCGTGCTCGGACGCAGCGTCTTTTGGCCCCGTATCCCCACCCCGGGCCAGCACAAAGGCGGCGCCTGGGGCCGGATCGCCGCCAAGGTGGTAGGCCGCCCGGTGCTCACGCTCATCATCGGCCTGGTGATCTTCGGGGGCTTGGCCCTGTCCATGCTCGCTTACTCGCCCTCGGGCTTCGGCGATCCCCCCGCTCCAGCCAGTTCGGATTCGGGCCGGGGTCAGACCGTCCTGGCCTCGGAGTTCCCCTCGTCTGACTCCGACCCGACTGCGGTGGTCTTCCGCCTGCCCACCTCGGTGTGGAACGACCCCGACGTGCTCTCCACCGCCCTCCACGGCCTGGCCGCCTCGGGCCAGTTCAACGCCGTCACCAGCGTCCTCGACCCGGACGGCGTGGTGGTGACGGCGGCCGAGCTGGCCGACGCCCACCGACAGCTCGCCTCCTTTGGTCCCGCGGACCAACTGCCCGTCGCCATTCCCCCCGGGGTCTCCCTCACCCCGGCCGAATACACCGCCTACAAGGAGTCGGCCCAGTTCATCAGCGCGGACGGGACGACCGTCGAATACCAGGCCTCGCTGAAGGCCGGACCCTCGACCAGCACGGCGGCCGCCGATGCCGTCCCGGCCGTGCGCACCGTCGTCACCCAGGTGGCCCGCGACATCGGGGCCACCTCGTCGGGGGTGGCCGGCTACGCCCCGGTGGCCGCCGACGTGGGCTCCATCTCCAGCAACGACCTGATGAGGATCATCCCCATCGTCATGATCGTCCTGGCCCTGCTGTTGGCCATCGTGCTGCGCAGCCTGGTGGCCCCCCTCTACCTGGTGGTGAGCGTAGGGCTGTCGTATCTGGCCTCCCTCGGTCTGGCCGTCCTCGTCTTCGAGCTCATCGGCGGCCAGGACGGCATCAACTTCGTACTGCCCTTCTTCATGTTCATCTTCATCATGGCCCTCGGCCAGGACTACAACATCCTGGTCATGACGCGCATCCGTGAAGAGGCCCACCACGCCCCCATCCGGGTGGCCGTCCGCCGAGCGGTGGAAGCCACCGGGACCACCGTCACCTCCGCCGGGCTCATCCTGGCCGGGACCTTCGGGGTGTTGACGGCCACCGGCGGGACCCAGGTCCAAGAGATCGGCCTCGGGCTCGCCGCCGGGATCCTCCTCGACACCTTCTTCGTCCGCACGCTGCTGGTCCCCTCGGTGGTCGTCCTGCTCGGCCGTTGGAACTGGTGGCCGTCCAAGCTCTCCCACGAGGACCACAGTCACGACGTCGTGCTCCCCGACGCGCCCGACGGTCCCGGGGAGCTGGGTGGCTCCGGGGGCATCGGCAGCGATGGTGGCCCCGATGGCCTCACCCCGTGCCCCGCCGGCGTGGCCCTCGAACTGCCCGACCGGCCCCTCGTCGGCGCGGGAGTGGGCGGTCCGGACTGATCGGTGAGCCGGCGCGGGCCTCCTCGGCTCGTCGCCCCATCGAACACCGACTGCCCCGGGCCCCGGCGAGGTTTCCGACGGGTCCCCGCACGGTGGAGGAGTCGCGGCGGGGAGAGAGTACGGTGAACGGGCGTGGCCAGCCGAAAGAACCCTCCTCAACGTCCGACGGTGGTCCTCCTCGTCCGCCACGGGACGACGCCGACCACCGGGAAGGTCCTCCCCGGCCGCGCCGGCGGCCTCCACCTGTCCAAGGACGGCGAAGCCCAGGCCGAACGGGTGGCCGAGCGGATCGCCGCCCTGGCCGCACCGGACCGTCCGGGCCCGGTGGCCGTCTACGCCTCGCCGCTCGAGCGGACGGCCGAGACGGCCAAACCCATCGCCCGGAGGCTCGGACTCCGGGTCCGAACCGAACGGGGACTCCTCGAGTGCGACTTCGGCCAGTGGACCGGGGCCAAACTGGCCGTCCTGGCCAAGAAGCCCGAGTGGAACCAGGTGCAGCGGAGCCCGAGTGGATTCCGGTTCCCGGGTGGCGAGTCCTTCCTCGAGATGCAGGCCCGGATCACCTCGGCCATCGGCCGCCTGGTGCAGCTCCATCCCGGCGAGACCATCGTCGCGGTGTCCCACGCCGATCCGATCAAGGCCGCCGTGGCCGCGGCCGCCGGCACCCCGCTCGATCTGTTCCAACGCCTGAGCGTGTCCCCGTGCTCGGTCTCGGTGGTGGCCTACGGCACAGCCGGACCCCATGTGCTCGCCGTCAACTCCACCGGCGCCCTCGGCGAGTTGGCCATCTCATGAGTGAGGGCTACGACCTCTCGGCGCCCGAGCGGATCACCGTCGGCACCGTGGGACCGGTCGGCGACCGGCTCTTCCTCCTCCAGTGCCGCCAGGGGCCCACGCTGTTGACCCTCAAGATCGAAAAGCAGCAGGTGGCGGTGGTGGCCGACTACCTGGCCCGCATCGTCCGGGACCAGTCCCGCCCGGGCCACCTGCCCGAGGCCCTCGAGCTGGAGGAGCCGACCGACCCGGCCTGGGTGGTCGGCACCGTCGGTGTCTCCTACGACGACACCGACGACCGGGTCATCCTGGTCATCGAGGAGCTGGTCCCCGAGGACGAGACCGGAGCCATCGCCCGGCTGTCGATCTCCCGCGAGCAGGCGGCGGCCTTCGCCATCCAGGCCACCCGGCTCGTCGAGTCGGGCCGGCCTCCTTGTCCGCTCTGCGGCTCCCCGCTTGATCCGTCGGGACACGAGTGCCCACGGACCAACGGCCACCGTCCCCCGGCGGTGTGAACGGCTGGAGCCCAACGGTTGGACCGGGGCTCGAGTCGATCCCCGACCTGCTCCACCGGAGCGAACTCTCGGTGGTGGGCCGCCTGCCGTGGAGCTCCAACCTGACCTTTCTGGTCGCTCTCGAACCCGAAGGCGGAGCGGAACCCGGTGACAGCGCGCCCGATAACGACGCCGACGACACCGACGACACCGACGACCTCCTCCAGGCCGTCTACAAGCCGGCCTCGGGTGAGCAGTCCCTGTGGGACTTTCCCGACGGCCTCTACCGCCGCGAGGTGGCGGCCTATGCCCTCTCCGAGGCCCTGGGCTGGGGGCTCGTGCCCCCCACCGTCGAACGGCACGACGGCCCGTTCGGCTCAGGATCGCTCCAGCTGTTCGTGGCCGCCGACTACGAGCAGCACTACTTCACCCTGTTCGAGGAGGGCGGCCATCTCGACACACTCCAGACGATGTGCGTCTTCGACATCGTGGCCAACAACGCCGACCGCAAGAGCGGCCATGTGCTCATCGGCGACGACGGGAGGCTGTGGGGTATCGACCACGGGCTCTGCTTCCACCGCCAGCCGAAGTTGCGCACGGTGATCTGGGACTTCGCCGACGAGCCGGTTCCCGACCACCTGCTCGTCGACATCGAACCGCTGGCGAGGGATCTCCCCGACGAGCTCGGTCGGCTGCTCGACGACGACGAGCGCTCGGCGCTGTCCGACCGCGTCGCCCGGCTGGTCCACACCGCCACCTTCCCCGAACCCCTGGGCGACCGACCGCCCTATCCCTGGCCCCTCGTCTGACGGACGGGGCGACGGCCCTCCGGGATCAGTGCACCGACGACTTGGGGAGCGGTTGGTCGAGCGCCTGGACCAACAGCGAGGCGTAGTACTTGGCGCCGTCCGGGTCGAGGTGGACCCCGTCGGGATAGAAGTACTGGGGGTAGTTGGCGCTGTCGGCCGCCCAGTCCACCAGGACCGTGTTGGGATAGGACTGGGCCACGCTGGCAATGCTGTCGTTGACCTGCTGCTGCCACGGCCGGGGCACGTGGGTGTTGACCAGCACCACCCGTTGGGCCGGACCCAGGGCGTCGAGCAGGGAGGTCAGCTGAGCCGACGAGAAGGGGCCGTTCGTGCCCAGTTCGATGATCAGCCGCTTGCCCACGGCTCCCTCGGACTTCAGCTGGGGCACCGCCGCCTGCACCTGGGCGAGCTGCTGGCCGACCTGGGCATCGATGGCGATGCCGGGCAGTGACGTCTGCAGATAGGGAGCGGCATCGACCATGATCGAGTCCCCGATGGCCGTCACCCCCGCACCCGGAGGCGGCGTGGTGGTCGTGGTGGACGATGCGGACGGCACGGTCACATGGCGCTGGACGTGGGGGACGATCCTCGTCACCCGGGGGATCGGGTAGGCGGCCGATGCCGACACCAGCCCGACCAGGCCCACGGTGCAGACCACGGCGTTGAAGGCGACCGCCCCGGCCAGCACCCAGCCGGCCGGCTTCAGATGGGGTGGCGTCCACTGGTGGTCCCTGATGCGCTGCCACTGGCGCCCGAGCGCGCCGTGGCGGACCGGCTGTTCGATGAACCGCCAGGACAGGGCGGCGAGCACCAGGGTGGCGGCGATCTGGAGGATGGCCCGCACGATGCTCGGGGGGGCGTCGAGCGGGGAGGTGAGCACGATCACCGGGTAGTGCCACAGATAGATCCCGTAGGACCGCTCCCCCACCCAGCGGAGCGGCTCCCACCCGAGAATGGTCTCGAGGTGCGAACCGGGATGGATGGTCACGGCGATGAGCATGGCGGTGAGCAGGGCCAACAGCAGCATGCCCCCCTCGTAGAGGAACGAGTCGTACTGGCTGGTCAGCCAGAACATGAGGAAGATGCCGAGGAGGGACACCCCTCCCACCGCGTCGAGCAGTCGCCGGGCGTTCACGGTGACCGGGGCGAAGACCTGGTTGCGCGGCAGGGCCATGGCCAGGGCCGCGCCGATGAGGAGGGCGAAGACCCGGGTGTCGGTGCCGTCGTAGACGCGGGTCGGATCCCCGTCGGGCACGAACAGGATCCCCATCTCGATGGCGGAGGCCGCCGCGGCGACCAGCGTGAGGACGATCATGGTCCGGCGGTTGTGGAGGAACTTCATGGCGGCCAGGACCAACAGCGGCCAGATCAGATAGAACTGCTCCTCGATCGACAGCGACCACAGGTGCCCGAGCGGGGAGGGCGGCCCGAACTTGGCGAAGTAGGAGACGTGGTGGAAGATGAACCACCAGTTGCTGAAGTAGAAGATCCCCGAAGGCAGGTCGGAGCGCAGGGCGGCCAGTTGGCTGCGGTCGAACAGCGTGGCCCAGCCCACGGTGACGAACAAGACGACGAAGAGCGCGGGCAGGAGCCGGCGGGCCCGGCGCAGCCAGAACTGGCCGAGGGCGATCCCCTGGTGGCGGCGGTACTCGGCCAGCAGCAGGTCGGTGATGAGGTAGCCCGACAGGACGAAGAAGACCTGGACGCCGAGCAGGCCACCCGAGGCCCACCCGAAGTTGAGGTGGAAGACGATCACCGACAGGACCGCTATGGCCCGGATGCCGTCCAGACCGGGGAGGTAGGGGCTCGTCCCCTCGATCGGCCTAGGCATGTGGCCTGCCGATCCACAGACCGGTTACCGGGTTCCACGAACCGTCGCGGCTCACGTCAGGGGACGGATGACTGCGGCGACGGAAGGAGGCGAGGTTCACACCCGGGGGATCTGTGCACGAGAAGGACGCTGAAGTCCCAGTATGGCACGCCCGCCCCGAAATACGGGGCCTCCCCGCGGCCTGTCGCCGTGCTCCGGTCGGCGGTCGCGGGACGACCGCCAGACGGGTGCGAGGTCCGGCCGGCCGAAGCCGGTCGGACCTGGATTACCCCCGGGCCTTCAGGGCCTCGATCAGCTGCGGCAGGACCTTGTGCACGTCGCCGACGATCCCGAGGTCCGCCACCGAGAAGATGGGGGCGTCCTGGTCCTTGTTGATGGCCACGATGTTCTTCGAATTCTTCATGCCCACCAGGTGCTGGGTGGCGCCCGAGAT
The DNA here is from genome assembly GCA_963817985.1 of uncultured Acidimicrobiaceae bacterium. Taxonomy (GTDB): domain Bacteria; phylum Actinomycetota; class Acidimicrobiia; order Acidimicrobiales; family RAAP-2; genus Bog-756. The sequence goes on from CAWFQI010000007.1 coordinate 347,352, forward strand.
GCCACAGGCCACATACACGGTGGGCTTCACCGTCTTGCCCGTCTGGCCTACCTGGTGGGAGTAGGGCACCCAGCCGGCGTCGACGATGGCCCGGCTGGCTCCGGGAGCGCCCTTCAACAGGCCGGCCAGCTCCTCGATGAGGGCGTACTGGTCCTTCTCGCCCAGTCCGCGCCCGCCCGACACGACCACGTTGGCCTCGTCCAGCTTGGGACCGGTGCGCTCCTCCACGTGCCGGGAGACGATCTTGGCGGCGCCGGTGGCCCCGGTGTCGGGTGCCGGTGAAGCCACCACGTTGGCCGGGGCTCCTCCCGACGGCTCGGCCGCGAAGGACTTGGCCCGGATCACGAAGATCTGGGGGCCCTCGCCGGTGAACTTGGCCGTGAGGACCTGGCTGCCACCGAAGATGGCGTGCTCGGAGACGAGGCCGCCGTCGCCGGCCGTGAGGCCGACCACGTTGGTGAGCACGGGGCGGTCCAGCTTCACCGACAGGCGACCGGCGATGTCGCGGCCGTCGTAGGTGGCCGGGAAGAGGACGGCGTCGGGACCGTTGCCGGCGGACGTGGCCGCGGCGATGGTGGCCGCCACCGGTGCTCCGGGGAGTGAGCCGGCGAGGTCGCCCACGTCATAGACGGTGGTCACCCCGTACTCGCCCAGCGTGCCGGCGACCGAGGCGGTGGCGTCGCCGTAGGCGACGGCTTCGACAGTGCTGCCCAACTCACGGGCGGCCGTGATGAGCTCGAGGGAGGTGGTGGTGGGCGCCCCGTCCGCTACTTCGGCGAGGACCCAGATCTTGTCGACAGACATGTGTTCGTGTTCTCCTACCGGTCCTAGAGGACCTTCAGCTGCTCGAGGAATGAGATGACCCGTGTGTAGCCCTCGCCCTCGTCGACGACGATCTCGCCTGACGAGCGGGCCTCGGCCTCGGCCACGTTGGTGACCTCCTGGCGGGCGCCGGCGGCGCCGACCTGGCCGGCGTCGATGCCGAGGTCGGCGACCGTGAGGGTCTCGACCGGCTTCGACTTGGCCGCCATGATGCCCTTGAACGACGGGTAGCGGGGCTCGACGACACCGGCGGTAACGGTGACCAGGGCGGGCAGCGGACTCTCGACCTCGTCATAGCCCGACTCGGTCTGGCGCTCGACTTTGACCGAGTCCCCGGTGATCTCGACCTTCTTGGCAAAGGTCACCGAGGGGAGGCCCAGGAGCTCGGCGATCTGCACCGGGGTGGTCCCCGTGTACCCGTCGGTCGACTCCGTGGCGGCCAGGATCAGGTCGGGCTCGGCCCGCTTGATGGCGGCCGCCAGCACCTTGGCCGTGCCCAGGGCGTCCGTACCGGCCAGCGAGTCATCACTGATGAGGATGGCCTTCGCCGCTCCCATGGCCAACGCGGTGCGCAGCCCTGAGGTCTCCCCGTTGGGGGCCATGGACACGAGGGTCACGTCCCCGCCGCCGGCACTATCGGCGAGCTGGAGCGCCATCTCGACGCCGTAGGCGTCGGAATCGTCCAGGATGAGTTTTCCCGCTCGGACAAGGTTCTTTGTCCCCGGATCCAGGGCGCCAGGCGCGGCGGGATCGGGGATCTGCTTCACACAGACAACTACGTTCATGGCCGTGCATTGTTATTGAAATTCGGCCTCTCGGCTAATCGGCCCGTCCTGCCTGGTCAGGACCTCACCGTTCGTGGCCGGGCCGGCCCCCTTCGTCAGCCCGACAGGAAGGACCCGGTCAGAGCCAGTTCCAACGGGGGACGGCACGGTCAGCCCGGGGGATCGTTCGCCGTGGCGTCAGGCCCCGCCCAGCACTGACAGGGCCATGGTCACGTCGTCGGTGATCACCGTGTGGACACCGAGGGCGGCCAGCCCGGCCAGCTCCTCGGGGTCGTTGACCGTCCACGCGGCCACCGAGAGTCCGGCCCGGCCCACCTCGGCCATCAGGGCGTCGTCGATCGACGAAACGTGAGGATGGAGCGCCCCACAGCCGTGCTCGAGGGCCACCGGTACGGCCGCGGCGGGATCGAACCACGGGGCCACCAGCAGCCCAGTGGCGATGTCGGGTTCGACGTCGCGCACCGCGCTCAGCGACGCCGGCCAGAACGACGACACCACCACCGTCGACACCCGGTCGGCCGCCACCACCAGCTCGGCCACCTCACGGGCCATCCGCTCGTCGGGGTCGAATCCCGGCTCGGCGGGCAGGTTCTTCAGCTCGATGTTGACCTCGAGGCCTGCACAGGCCTCGAGGGCGGCGGGCAGAAAGGCCACCGATGCCGGAAGCGAGCCCGACTCGACCTCATGGACCGGTCCGAATCCCCGGATGTCCGCATCATGATGGAGGGCCAACGCCCCGTCGGCCGTCCGCCGGACATCCAACTCGACGCCCTGGGCGCCGAGCAGCCGGGCCCGGAAGAACGCTTCGAGGGTGTTCTCGCGGACACCGCTGGCCGGGTCGGGGCTGCCCCGATGGGCGAAGATGGCGGGTACCGTCACGCTCCGGATCCTCCTCGGACTCGCCAACGCCGGGTTGCCCGAAAAACGGGCGCAACTGGGTGCGTTCCGACACAAGAACCGGTTGCACCGGACAGTGCCGGTGATTACTCTAGTGAACGAAACCTGAACGGCCGGTGACAGTGTGGCGCCGAGCTATGTGAAACAGATCACAAACTGGAAATCCCTGGCAATGGGAGCGGAGGACGCATCGTGGCCCTTATGTGGAACCGAACGGTCGAATGGGACGACGGTGACTGGCGCTATTTGGCCGCCTGTCGCAGCACCGAGCCGGACCTGTTCTTCCCCATCGGGACGACAGGGCCGGCCATCGACCAGATCGAAGCAGCCAAGCGGGTCTGTCGTGGCTGTGACGCCCAGGAGCCGTGCCTCGATTTCGCCCTGGCCACCAACCAGGAGTCGGGCGTATGGGGCGGTACCTCAGAAGAGGAGCGTCGCAAGCTGCGTAAGGCCTGGCTGGCCGCCCGGCGTCGCGCTTCCTGATCCCGGCGACCGCTAGGTCGCCGACGCGTTCCACCTACCGCTTCTCGACCGAGTAGCTGCCTGCCCGCTGACCGCCCCACCCCGATCACCTCCGCCTCCGGACTGCCCCGGCTCCGGCGACTCAGAGCCCGACGGCGTCGCCGTCCTGCACCGGCAGGGTGATGGCCACGATCGTGCCCCGCGTGCCCGGGAAGTGATCGCCCCGGTTCCGCATGGTGATGGTTCCGTCGAGTTGGCTCCGGACGAGGTCGCGCACGATCGACAGACCGAGGCTCTGGGTGGCGTCGATGTCGAATCCCTCGGGTAGACCCGAGCCGTTGTCGATGACCTCGAGCGTCAGGGCCGAGAGGTCGTTGACCAGATGGACCCGGATGCGCCCCGGGGGCTGCACCGGCTCCCCCGACCCGTCCTCGTGCGGGGGCGGGCGGTCCGAAAGCCCCGGCTCGTCCTCGCCGCCGGCCGTGGTGAACGCGTGCTCGACGGCGTTCTGGAGGAGTTCGGCCAGCACGACGGCGAGCGGGGTGGCCACATCGGCCGGCACCTCCCCGAGTTCGCCGGTGACCTCGAAGGTCAGGCCCTGGCCCTGGACCACCGAGTCCTCGGCCATCCGGATCAACGAGGTCACGATCTCGTCGAAGGGCACCTGGTCGCTCGGCTCTCGCGACAGGATCTCATGGACGATGGCGATGGAACGGACCCGTCGCTCCGCCTCGAACAGTGCCACTCGCCCCTCGCCGCGGGGCAGGCGGCGGGCCTGCAGGCGCAGCAGGGCCGAGATCGTCTGGAGGTTGTTCTTGACCCGGTGGTGCACCTCTCGGATAGCGGCGTCCTTCGACAGGAGCAGGCGGTCGAGCCGGCGCACGTCGGTCACGTCGCGGAACAGCACCAGACAGCCGGTCACCACGTCGTCGGCCATGAGCGGGATGCAGTGGAGGAGCACCGTGACGTCCGGTCGGCGCTCCACCTCTTCCACCACGGGCAGGGCCGAGGCCAGGGCCCATTCGATGGCCGACTCCTCGATGCCGAGGTCGGTGAGCCGGCGTCCCTCGGTCTGGGAGTACATCCCCATGCGGTGCAGCGCGTTGGTGGCGTTCGGTGAGGCATACCGGACCCGGCCCTCCTCGTCGACGACCACCACCCCGTCCCCGACCCGGGGAGCCTCCTCGGTGGCCACCTCCTCGCTCGGGAAGGGGAACGTCGATTCGGAGATCATGACGGCGAAGCGGTCGAACAGGTCCCGGTAGGTCCGCTCGAGGTGGCCGGGGCGTCGGCCCGCGCCGGCGGCCAGCCGGGCCAGCACGGCCACGGTCGTGCCCTCGCACCGGACCGGGATGCAGTGGAGCCGTACCGGCTCGTCACCCGGCTCGAGCTGCACCTCGCCCCGGGTGACGTCGCCCGTCTCCACGGTCAGCACGGCGAGCGGCCAGTCGGTCGCCGCCACTGTCTGGCCCACCAGGTCGTGCTCGACGACGGTGGCACTGTTGGAGGGACGCATCTGGCCGAGGATGACCAGCTCGGTCCCCACCTCGACAGGCCGGGCCGCCCCGGGCTCAGCGTCGTCGTGGTGAGCCCGGGGCAGGCCGAGTGACGACGGGTCGTCCGAGGGCTCCGCCATCGGGGCCAACAGGACCAGGTCGGAAAAGGAGAGGTCGGCCAGGATCCCCCAGGTCCCGAGGAGTCGTTGGAGGTGCCCGAGCTGGGTCTCATCGAGGTTGGTGCGTTCGAAGGCCAGCTCCGCCGGGGTGGCCACCGCTCAGACCTCTACAGCGGGCGCCACGTCCACCGGGTAGGCCTGTCGGGCGCGGTAGCCCTGGAGGGTGCTGACCCCGGCCGCCGTCAACAGGTCCCGCATCTCGGTGGCCCGGTCGGCCACGTCGGGGAGGGAGTGGGCGTCCGAGGCCGTCGTGAGTGGAACCCCCCGCTCCACCAGTCGCTTGAGGAGCGGGGGGGCCGGGTACTCCTCGCCCACCGGCTTCCGCCAACCGGCCGAGGACACCTCGGCGGCCATCCCCGAGCGCACGGCCGCCTCGGTGATCCGGTCGTAGTACTCGTCGGGAACGGCGGGCACGCGTCCGGCCACCTTGACCAGGTCGGGGTGGGCGAAGACATCACAGACCCCTGATGCCCCGAGCTCTTCCATGGCCCGTGAGTACTCGTCCCAGACGAGATCGATGTCACGCACGTCCCACTCGGCCATGACGAGGGGATCGTTCAACACGTCGAACCGCCACGTCCCGAGCCAGTGCACCGAGCCCAAGAGGACGTCGAAGGGGTAGTCGGCGAGCAGGCCCGCCACCTGGTCCATCCGGTCCTGGTAGTAGTCCACCTCGAGGCCGAGGACGACCGGGAGCCCTGCGGCCTTCACGGCCAGGACGACGTCCACGTAGGCATCGAGGTCGACCCGGGCGTGGTGGTCCCAGTAGGCGGCCATGCCCGGGCGGAGGGCTTCCCCGGGCAGGTCGTCCCAGAAGCCGCCGAGGAGGTCCTTGGCCTGGGTGAACCGGAATAGGTGCTCGGTGAGGGCGATCTCGGTCACCCCCGCCTCGACGGCTCGGGTGCAGTACGCCGTGACCTGCTCCACGGTTGCCTCGGCGTCGGACTGGGAGTGGGGCCAGAGGTGGAGGTGGTAGTCGAGCATGGCGGTCGCTCAGCCGGCCCGCCGGATGAGGGTGACGCCGTCGCGCACGGTGGTCTGGACCACGACGACCCTCGGGTCGACGGCCAGGGCGTCGTTGAAGGCCCGCAGGGCGACCGTATCGGCAGAGGTGTCCGACGGGTCGAGCACCCGACCGCTCCACAAGGTGTTGTCGGCGGCGATCAGGCCCCGCGGCGCCAACTTGGGCAGGACGGCTTCGAAGTAGTCGGGATAGGCGGCCTTGTCGGCGTCGATGAACACCAGGTCGAACGGACCGGGCAGCGTGGCGATGGTGTCGATGGCCGGTCCCACGAGTACCTCGATGGCATCGGCGTAGGGGCTGGCGGCGATGTGGCGTCGGGCGAACTCGGCGTGCTCCTCGGAGATCTCACAGGTGGTGATACGGCCGCCGTGAGCCAACCCGGCCGCCATGGCCAGCGAGGAGTAGCCCCCGAAGGTGCCGATCTCGAGGACCGAGCGCGCGCCGAGGGCGAAGGTGAGCAGCTCGAGGTAGCGGCCCTCGAGCCGGCCCACCATCATGCCCGGGGCGGTGAGGGTGGCCCGCAGGTCGCGGGCCAGTTCCTCCAGGTGGGGCGGCGGCGCCGTGGTGTGCTCCTCGGCGTAGGCCTCGAGGGCCGGGTCGACGATGTCGGTCACCGTTGCATCGTAAGTCAGCCGGGACCCCCGCTCGGCTCCGTCACTCCCAGATCTGTTCGCCCAGCCGGACGAGGCCGGCCAGGTCGAAGATGTCGGTGTCGAAGAACGGCACGGTGGCGAGCACGTCGGGCACCACCGAGAGCATGCTCCGCTCCTCCATCTCCCGTAGGGCGACCACTTGGAAGTTCAGGTAGCTGTCGGCCACCTCGCCCAGCACCCGGGCGATCTGGTCGGTGTCGCCCATGGCCGGGTCCAGGGCGGCGAGCTCGGGCGTCAACAGGGCGGCGAGCTCGTCGGCCCGTTCGTTCATGGCGTCGGCCACGACCGTGCCCTCCGAGCCGCGCAGGTAGTCCGGGAGCACCTTGTTGAGCACGATGGCGCCGAGATGCAGGCGGCGCGAGACCAACTGCTCGGCGAAGTACTCCGCCTCGCGCAAGGGCACCGCCTCGAGGGTGGAGACCACGAGGAACGTGCTCCGGCGGTCCGAGAGCAGGCGCTCCACCGCCTCGGACCGCTCGACGAACCCGTCGTACATGGACTGGAACAGGATGAAGAACTCGGAGATGTCGGCCAGGAACTCGGTGCCGAGGATCCGGTCGGCAATGGAGTAGAAGGGCTTAGTGGCCACATTGACCAGGCGGGAACGGTAGGGAACGATCAGCCAGCGCAGCAGTCGGGACGAGAAGAAGTCGGCCATGCGCTGCGGGGCGTCGAGGAAGTCGAGGGCGTTCCTCGTGGGTGGAGTGTCCACCACGATGAGGTCGTAGTCGCACTCGGAGTGGATCTCATAGAGGCGCTCCATGGCGATGTAGTCGTGGCTCTGGACGAACTTCCCCGAGATGTTCTGGTAGAGCGGATTGGCCAGGATCTCGTCCCGCGTCTGGCGGTCCGGCGCGTGGCGGCGGATGAGGGCGTCCCACGACTCCTTGGTGTCGAGCATGGCCACCCACAGTTCGCCCCTCGCCTTCACGCCGGCGGCCCGGAAGGCCTCGTCGGGAACCCGGTGCTCGGTGTTGCCGATACCCTCGAGACCGAGGGCATCGGCCAGGCGCTTGGCCGGATCGACGGTCAACACCAACACCTTGCTGCCGTGCCGCACCGCAGCCATCACGCCGGCGGCTGCGGCGGTGGTGGTCTTGCCCACGCCCCCGGGCCCGCAGGCGATGACGATCTCCTTGGTGGCCAGCAGTCCGTCCATCGACCCGCTGCCGGCTGAGGACACGGCCGGGCCCTGACGGCGCTCGCGCCCCTGGCCCGCGTCGGCCGGGGCCGGACGCCCGGCCCGTCCCCGGTGACCGGCCCGCTCGGCGGCCATCAGAAGCCGAGCTCCTCACCGAGAGAGGCTGCCACCTGTCGGGTGGTGCGCAGGCCATGGGATCGGGTGAACAGATACGGCAGGTAGAGCAGGGGGACGGCACTGTCGATCCCCTGGCGGAGCCGGTCGAGGTGGGTAGTTCGGGTGCGGCGCATGGTGACGGCCAGCCGGGCGGCGTCGAAGGCCGGCTCGGCGTCGCCCCCCACCAGCTCGCTCAACCGGGCCAGCGGACCGGGACCACCCAGTGCGTCGAAGACGGCCTCCTCCTGGCGCCCGAAGAGCTCGGGAAGCACCCGGTTGGCCACCACGGCCGAAAGCCGGACCGTGGTCTCGTTCCGGACCCGGGCGGCCAGGTCGATGGTCTCGCTGACCGGCATCTCCTCGGGTGTACACACCGCCACGAGCCCGGTCTGCCGTGGATCAGAGAGGATCTCGAGCATCCAGTCGGTCTGGGAGCGGATGAGGCCCACCTTCACCAGACTGTTGATGGCCTGGGGGGCGGCCAGCTGGCCGATGATGTGCCCGGAAGCCGGGGCGTCGACCACCACCAGGTCGTAGTGGCGCTCCCGCACCTCGTAACAGAACTTGCCCACGGTGAGGATCTCTCGCACCCCGGGCGCCGCCGTGGCCACGAAGTCGAAGGCTTTGGCCAGCGGCCCGATCCGGCCCACCACCGGGATGCGCAGCTGGAGCTTCAGGTACTCGCGGAGCGAGGCCTCGGTGTCCATGGTCATGGCGAAGAGTCCGGGGAGCACCTCGCGTTCCTGGAAGGTGGTGGGGGACGTCTCGTAGAAGCCGGCCACGTCGCCTTTGGCATCCACCTCGCAGATGAGCACCCGTTTGCCGTGCTGGGAGGCGAGCAGGGCGAGCGCCGAGGCCACCGTCGTCTTCCCGACGCCACCTTTCCCCGTGACGAAGAGCAGTTTGAGATCGAGGAGCGGATTCATGGGACGAGGGCGTTGGCCCGCTCCGGCATCACCGCACCAGAAGGGGCCGAACGGCCACGGTGCCGCAATGCGGTCGGGTCAGGAGATCCCGAAGCCGACCCGTCGATCAGAGACCGGTGGGTCCACTTCCACATAGGCCACCTTGGCGACGGGCACGCCCACCTGGCGACCCTTCCGGTCGGTCAGCCACAGGATGGTTCCATCGTCGGACAGCGCCGTCTCGATGTCGGCCAGGACCTTCTCGCGGTCCGCATCGTCGGGCAACTCGATGTCGAGCTCCTTCATCGACTGCACGATTCCGATACGCACGTCCACCTGGCACGCTCCTCTCAGCGGGGCCCGGCACGACTGCCAGGTCCCTCCGACGATACAAGGTCCGCGGCGCCCGGCGTCCCCCGCCCTTGCCAGCCGGGCGTCGCGTCCATCCGACCACGACTTACCGGCCTGTCCCTCCGGTGTGACAGGCGTGGGGCACACTGGGACCATGAGCGATGAGCGTGCGCCCGGGGCGGGTGAGGTGCCCGAGTCCGTCCGTCCTCTCGACGGGTCCACCGAGCGGAACCGCCGATGGGCGGCGACCATGGCCGGGCATGGCGGCCCGGGGATCACCTTCGCCCACGCCGACAGCCGGGCGTCGGCCGCTGGCCCGGGCCCTGAGCCCGATGGGGACGGTCCGCCAGATCCTTCGTCGGGGTTCGACCGGCCGGCCCGGGAGCGCGCCGAGGCCGAACAGATGGCCACCGGTGCCACCCGGGCTCTCGGTGCGGGCCAGCGGCTACGTCCCGAGGAGCCCGACCCGTGGCGGACCTGTTTCGAACGCGACCGCGACCGGATCCTCCACGCCAGCGCGTTCCGGCGCCTGGCCGGCAAGACCCAGGTGTTCGTGTTCCCCGACGACCACCAGCGCACCCGGCTGACCCATGCGCTCGAGGTGGCCCAGGTGGCCACCGGGGTGGCGCGGGCCTGCCGGCTCAACGTGGCGCTAACCGAGGCCATCGCCCTCGGGCACGACTGTGGCCACGGTCCCGGCGGCCACGCCAGCGAGGATGCCCTCTCCCCGTATCTCGACGACGGCTTCGACCACGCCCCTTGGGGGGCGGACGTGTCGCTCGCCCCGCTCAACCTCTGCCTGGAGACCCTGGACGGCATCCGCAACCACTCGTGGTCACGACCGGCGCCCACCACCCCCGAGGGCGAGGTGGTGAGCTGGGCCGACCGGATCGCCTATGTGTGCCACGACTTCGAGGACGCGGTGAAGAGCGGCATCGTGACGCCGAGCGCCCTGCCCGAGGTGGTGCGCCAACGGTGCGGCGACGACCGCAGCCAACAGCTCGGCACCTTCATCGATGCGCTGGTGTCCACCATCCTCGCCAGTGGGACGATCGGCATGGCCGACGAGCAGGCCGAGGCGCTGGCCGCCTTCCGGGCCAGCAACTACGAGCACATCTACCTCCGGCCGAGCTCGGTCGCCCAGGGTCGGTCGGTGGTGGCCGTCCTCCGGGCGCTGGTCGACTACTTCGGCGACCGACCCAACCTCATCCCGGTGGGTGCGGATGGACCCCTCGACCTCGTCGGCGGGGAGCCCGAGGCCGTGCGGGCCGCGGTGGCCTACGTCGCCGGGATGACGGACCGCTTCGCCTTCAGCCAGGCCGTCGCCCTCGTCGGGTGGGATCCCGGCAAGCTCCCGGCCGGCATCGGGATGTCGGCTCGACCCTGATCCCGGGCCGACCTGCTCGGCAGCCGGGCACCGAGCGGTTCCTCGACGCAACGACCACGGCCGTAGGGCGCGGCAGGGGGGTACAATTCCCCAGGTGAGGGGCGATGAGGTGCAGGCGCCACCGGCGCGTTCGGTACGGAAGACCCAACGGCCGAGCCGGGCCGAGCGGGTGGCCCGGGGAAAGGCGGCGAGGCGTACCGCACCACGGTCCTCCCACGGCAGTTGGCAACCTGATCCCGGTCGGCCCGACCCGGTGGCCTTGCTCGAGGAGCAGGCGGCCAGCCGGGTGCCCGAGCTCGTGCCCATCCGGTACGGACGGATGATGGTCTCGCCGTTCACCTTCTACCGGGGTGCGGCCCTGATCATGGCGTCGGACCTCGCCACCACGCCCGATTCCGAGATCACCGTGCAGTGCTGCGGGGACGCCCACCTCTCGAACTTCGGGGTGTTCGGCTCACCCGAGCGCCAGTTGGTGTTCGACCTCAACGACTTCGACGAGACCCTGCCCGGACCGTGGGAGTGGGACGTCAAACGGCTGGCCGCGAGCTTCGAGATCGCCGGGCGCGACCGCGGGTTCTCCCCGTCGGACCGGCGGCGGGTGGTGACGGCGGTGGCACGCCAGTACCGGGCGAGCATGCGGGAAGCCGCCCACATGACCACCCTCGACGTGTGGTACTCGCACATGGAGATCGGCGAGATGCTGGAGTGGATCCGCACCGAGGACTCCGACAACCGCCGTCAGAAGCGGAGCCGGCCCGACCAGGTCATGGACGTGGGGAAGGCCCGGACGAGGGACAGCCATCGGGCCCTCCGCAAGTTGACCGAGCGGGTCGACGGTCGGATCCGCTTCGTGAAGGACCCGCCCCTCCTCGTGCCCGTGGAAGACCTCGTGCTCACCGCCGAGGCCCGTCATGACACCGAGCGGTCGCTGCGCAAGCTGATCAAGAAGTACCGGCGGACCCTGGCCCACGAACACCACCCGCTGGAGGAGTACCGCTACGTCCATATGGCCCGCAAGGTGGTGGGGGTGGGCAGCGTGGGCACCCGGGCGTGGGTGTTTCTCATGATGGGCGTGGACGATGCCGACCCACTCATCCTGCAGGCCAAAGAGGCCCAGCCTTCGGTGTTGGAGCGCTTCGCCGGCCGCAGCGCCTACGACAACAGCGGTCAGCGGGTGGTGGTGGGACAACGGCTGATGCAGAACGCCAGCGATATCTTCCTCGGCTGGCAGCAGGTGAAGGACATCGACGGGCACACCCGCGATTACTACATCCGCCAGCTGCACGACTGGAAGGGTTCGGCCCACGTCGACAGCCTGCAGGTGGACGGGGCCGTCCACTATGCCCGGATGTGCGGGGCCACCCTGGCCCGGGCCCATGCCCGATCGGGTGACTGGATCGCCATCGCCTCCTACCTCGGGAAGGGCGACGCCTTCGACATCGCCATCGCCGACTTCTCGGCGGCCTACGCCGACCAGAACGAGCGCGACTACGAGGCCCTGGTGCAGGCGGTCACGACAGGCAGGGTTCCGGCCACGACCGGCCTCTAGTCACCGGGTTGGCCGGCCGACTATCGGACCGGCCCGATCCGACCTCCCGCACCGGCAATAGGATCGGAGCCGGACCGGAACGTCCGCGCCGGTCGAGGAGGTCGACCATGGTCACCGAGCTGTCGAGCACCCGGACCGCCCCGGGCACCACGACGAACGCCGAGGGCCCGACGTACCCGCCGGCCCGTGCGGGAGGGGGGACCGTCGCCGACGTCCTCGCCCCCTTCGTCCGCCTCGTCGTGGGCACGGACGTGGCCGTCCGGTTCGAGTTCTGGGACGGGTCCGGCTTCGGGCCCGACGACGGCGTGGGGACCCTCCACATCCGGTCGGCGGACGCCGTGCGGCGAATCCTCTGGTCCCCGGGCGAGCTGGGTGTGGCTCGGGCCTTCGTCTCGGGCGACCTGACCATCGACGGAGACATCTACCTGCTGCTGCGCACGCTGCACGACGCCTCGCCGCGCGACCTTCGCCAGGTGGGCGTGCGGAGCCTCCCGACCATGGTGGGGGCGGCCCGGAAGCTGGGCGTGCTGGGGCCGCCACCCCCGGCCCCACCCGAGGAGTGTCGGCCGGTGGGCCGGCTCCACTCCCCCTCCCGCGACGCCAAGGTCATCAGCCACCACTACGACGTGGGCAACGACTTCTACCGGCTGGTCCTCGGGCCGAGCATGACCTACTCGTGTGCCCGGTTCGTCGAGGCCGGGACCACCCTCGAGGAGGCCCAGGCCGCCAAGTACGAGCTCATCTGCCGCAAGCTGGGTATCGACGCCACCCCGGGGGCCCGGCTCCTCGACGTGGGCTGCGGGTGGGGCTCGATGGCCATGCACGCCGCCCGGTTCCACGGCGCCCGCGTCGTCGGGGTGGCCCTCAGTCACGAGCAGGTCGACGAGGCCAGCCGCAGGGTTCGCGAAGCGGGGCTGGAGGATCAGGTGGAGATCCGCCTCCAGGACTACCGGGACCTCCGCGGCGAGCACTTCGACGCCATCTCGTCCATCGGTATGTTCGAGCACGTGGGCAGTGAGCGCATGACGCTCTACTTCGAGACCCTCCACGGGTTGCTCACCCCGACGGGGAGGCTGCTCAACCACGCCATCTCCAAGCCGGGCGGGTCACGACTGGGGCGACGCTCGTTCGTCGGTCGCTACGTCTTCCCCGACGGTGAGCTGGTCGACGTGTCCGAGGTGGTTCGGGCCATGCAACGGGCCGGGTTCGAGGTGCGCGACGTCGAGTCCTTGCGCGAGCACTACTCCCGGACCCTTCATCACTGGGTGTCGAACCTGGAAGAGCACTGGGACGAGGCGGTGGCCCTCGTCGGACTCCCCCGGGCCAACATCTGGAGGCTGTACATGGCCGCCTCGGCCAACGGCTTCGATGATGGGGGCCTGGCCATCCACCAGGTGCTGGGCGTCGTGCCGGGTCCCGACGGGTCGAGCGGACTCCCGCCCACCCGGGCCGCCTGGGGCTAGCGACGGGCGGCGACCCGGCCGATCGAAGCTAGGAGAGGCTGAGCTCCTTGCGGTAGACCCGGGCCGGGCCCAGCTCCACGATGGAGGTGGCGAGCGCCCCGAAGACCGCGGCCACCTCGCTGTCGGGCTCGGCCACGACGGTGGGCACCCCGATGTCGCCACCCTGGCGTAGGGCGCTCACCAGCGGCACCTGGGCGAGCAGGGGTACGCCCAGCTCGTCGGCCAACTGGGTGCCGCCGCCGGCGCCGAACAGCTCGTAGCGCTTCCCGTCGTCCCCGGTGAACCAGCTCATGTTCTCGATGACGCCCCGCACGGCCAGCTTCAGCTTGCGAGCGGCGTAGGCCGAACGCTGGGCCACCCGCTCGGCCGCAGGCTGGGGTGTGGTGACGACATAGACCTCGGTCTTCGTGAGGTACTGCCCGAGGGAGAGGGTGACGTCACCGGTACCGGGTGGCATGTCGATGAGGAGATAGTCGGGCTCGCCCCAGTAGGCGTCGACGAGGAACTGCTCGAGCGCCTTGTGCAGCATCGGCCCGCGCCAGATCACCGGGGTGTCGTCGGGCACGAAGTACCCCATGGAGAGGCAGCGCACACCGTTGGCCGTCGGCGGGACGACCAGGTCGCCGATGATGAGCGGATCGTTGGTGACCCCGAGCATCTTCGGGACCGAGAACCCGTAGACGTCGGCGTCGAGGATGCCGACGTCGAACCCCCGCTGGGCCAGGGCGACGGCCAGGTTGACCGTGATCGAGGACTTCCCCACGCCACCCTTCCCCGACGAGATGCCGAGGATCCTCGTCTTTGAGCGGGGCTGCATGAACCGGTTGGGCCGGCCCTCCTCGTGGCCGAGCTGGCCACCCCCGTGGTCGTGGCCGTGCCCGTGTCCGTCGTCGGGGGCGTGCTGGGTCCCCCCGTCGACCGCGTCGCCACGGAGCAGCATCCGGAGGCGGGCCCGGGTCTCCTCATCCATCACCGACGTCGTGACATTGACCTCGTCGACGCCCGGCACCGAGGAGACGGCGGCATGGATCCGCTCTTCCAACTGGTCGACCTGGGGATAGTGGGCCACGGGCAGGGCGACATCCACTGTGGCGCGCTTGCGCCTCGTCTGGACCGAGCCCACCATGCCCAACTCCCCGAGCGGCCGGCGCAGTTCAGGGTCGGTCACTGCGGCCAGGGCCGCTGTGACCTGGGATTCGTCGATGGACATCCAGCAGCTCCTCGGGGGAATTCGGTCTCACCGGTAGACTACGTGACGTGCACTCGGACCCGGACAGCCCCTCCCTGGTCGTGGCGACCTCCTCGGAAGCGGCGTCCACGGCCGACCGGTCGGAGACGGCTGAGTCCGACAGCCACTTCTCGGCCGCGGTGACCGCCGTAACCTCGGCCTTCGGGGATCCGACCCGCCGGGAGATCTACCTCTTCGTGCGGTCCAACCCGGGGGCCACCGCCTCGGAGGTGGCGGCCCGGTTCTCCCTGCATCCGAACGTGGCCCGCCACCATCTCGATCGTCTGGCCACGGGCGGCTACGTCGAGGTGACCATGGAACGGGCCGCCGGCAACGGGGCGGGTCGCCCGTCCAAGCGCTTCCGGGTCATCGGCAACGACCCCACCCTCGACCTCCTCACCCGTCGCGACGACCTCCTTGTCTTGTTGCTGCAAGAGGCGCTCCAGCTCCTCGGACCCGATGTGGCCGAAGGTATGGCCGAGCGGGTAGGCGAGGAGTACGGGCGGACCCTCGCCGGCCAGATGTCCCCCGGCGACGGTCAGCGGTCCCTGCGGACGGCCATGCACGCCATCGCCGACACCCTCACCGCCCACGGCTTCGCTGCCCACGCCGAGGACCAGGGATCGACCACCGCGGTGGTGGCCGACAACTGCCCCTTCGGCAATGCCGCCAACCAGTACCCCGTCCTCTGCGCCGTCGACCGGGGCATGGTCAAGGGGCTCCTCGCCGGTCTGTGCGGCGAGGAGACCGGTGGGACGGTGCCGGTGGTGCTGTCGTCGTCGCGGGCCCGCGGTGACGACGCCTGCGCTGCCGTGGTCTGACCGGCGGTCCGCCGGTGGCCCGTCACTATCTCGATCACGCCTCGACCACCCCGGTCCGGCCGACCGCCCACGCCGCCATGGCGGCCTGGATCGACGAGGGCATCACCGCCGACCCCGGGCGCGTGCACACCGAGGGCCGGATGGTCCGGGCCAAGTTGGAAGAGGCCCGTGATCAGATCGCCGCGCTGTTCGGTGTGCGTCCCCGCCAAGTGGTCCTGACCTCGGGGGCCACCGAGTCGGTCAACGCAGCGGTCTGGGGAGCCCTCCACGCCCATTCGGGTCCGGTGGCTCTGGCCGGGGTCGAGCACTCCTCGGTCCGTGACGCCTCAGCCCGTTCGGCCCCGGTCGAACCCGTCCCGGTCGACCGGCTGGGTCGGATCGAGGTGGGTGCGGTCGACGAGACCCTCGACCGGTGCCGAACGACCTACGGCCAAGACGCCGCCCTCGTGCACTGCCAGTGGGCCAACCACGAGGTGGGCACCGTCCAACCCGTCGAAGCGGTGGTGGAGCGGTGCCGCCACCGGGGCGTGCTGATCCATGTCGACGCCGCGGCGGCCGCCGGTCACCTGCCCTGTGACCTCGGGGCGCTCGATGCCGACTTGGTCTCCGTGTCCGCCCACCTCATGGGCGGGCCCACCGGCATCGGGGCACTCATCGTGCGGCGGGGCCTCCGGATCGAGCCCTTCCTCGTCGGTGGGGACCAGGAGCGGGCCCGACGGGCCGGCATGGAGCACGTCGTCGGGGCCGTCGGCTTCGGCGCCGCGGCGGCGTGGTTGGCTCGGCCCGGGGTGCTGGAGGACGAGGCGACCGTGGCCCGGGAGCGCACCGATCGGTTGGCCGAGGCGGCGTCGGAGGTGTCCGGGGTGGAGCGGTTCGGCGACCCGGTGGCGCGGTTGCCCCACATCGTGTGTCTGGGCGTCGAGGGGGTCGAGGCCGAGCCCGTGCTGCTCGGACTGGACCAGGCCGGGGTGGCGGCCCACTCCGGCTCGTCGTGCTCCTCGGAGAGCCTCGAGCCCTCGCCGGTGCTCGAGGCCATGGGGGTGGACGCCGAACGGTCACTCCGGCTCTCGGTCGGCTGGTCTACGACAGATGCCGACATCGAGGCGTTCGCCACTTCCTTCGGACCCGTGGTTGCCGGACTGCGGGCCCTGCGCAGCTAGCGGGCCTGACGGTAGGTTCAGGGACCGTGCGTACCGTCGTCTGCCCCGAACTCGGTCCCCTGGAGACTCTGGTCGTCGAAGACCGTCCCGCTCCCCAGCCCGGCGACGGGCAGGTGGTGGTCGACGTCCGTGCCGCCGGCGTGAACTTCGTCGACGGCCTCATCTGTCAGGGTCGCTACCAGCTCAAGCCCCCCACCCCGTTCGTGCCGGGCAGCGAGATCGCCGGCGTGGTGTCGGCGGTCGGCCCCGGGGTGTCAGGGGTAGCCGAGGGCGACCGGGTCATCGCCTTTGTGGGCTTCGGCGGATTCGCCGACCAGGCCGTCGTGCCCGCCCTCTCCCTCGTGGCCATGCCCGACGACCTCGACTTCGCCCGGGGCGCGGCGCTCATCCAGAGCTACGCCACCATGCTGTTCACCCTCACTCGACGGACCACTCTGGCTCCGGGCGAATGGGTGCTCGTGCTCGGGGCGGGCGGCGGGATCGGGCTGGCCGCCGTGGACGTGGCCAACGCCCTCGGAGGCCGGGTCATCGCCGCCGCCTCGACCCCGGACAAGTTGGAGGCGGCTCTCGCCATGGGGGCCGAGGCCACCATCGCCTACGAGGAGGAGGACCTGAAGGTCCGGGCCCGTGAGCTCTCGGGCGGCGGGGTGGATCTCGTGGTCGACCCGGTGGGAGGCCGCCACAGCGAGCCGGCCCTCCGGGCCACCGGGCATCTCGGCCGGTTCTGCGTCCTCGGCTTCGCCTCGGGTCCGATCCCCTCGGTCCCGCTCAACCAGGTCCTGCTCAACAATCGCACCATGGTCGGCGTGGACTGGGGTGGGTGGACCTTCAAGGACCCCCGGGGCAACCGCGACCTGATCGCCCGGCTGATGGCCATGGTCGGCGCCGGCCAACTCCACCCGGTCGAGCCGGCGTCCTTCCCCCTCGACCAGGCCGCTGCGGTGATGACCGGCCTCCTCGACCGAACCGTCGGGGGCAAGGCCGTCCTCGTCCCGTGAACCGGGCCTGACGACTCTTCTGGCCCACCGGACCCCGAGGGGATAGACCTTGGGCATGCCGGATGCCGAGACCACCGATACCGGGATCGCCAAACGGCCCGAGCACGACCTCACCCGCCGCCCGGCCCGGACCGACACGACGCTGGTGGCCAGCCTCCCCGAGAGCTTCCGCTACCGGGTGAAGCGACGGCTGCTCGGACCTCCCCTCGTCAGCGACGAGCTCGCCGGCCAACGGCTGGGCAAGCCCACGGCACTGGCGGTGCTCTCCTCGGACGTGATGTCCTCGTCGGCCTACGCCAGCGAGCAGATGATCCGGGTCCTCATCCCCATCGGCGGACTGGCCGCCTTCTCGTTGGTGACGCCGCTCACCGCGGTGATCCTGGCTGTGCTGGCCGTGGTCACCATCTGCTACCGCGACGTGGTGCGCTCCTACCCCAAAGCGGGTGGGTCCTACGTGGTGAGCCGCGACAACTTCGGGCCCAACATCGCCCAGATCGCCGGTGCCGCCCTCCTCATCAGCTACACCATCACCGTGGCGGTGTCGGTGGCCGCCGGGTCCGACGCCATCATCTCGGCCGTCCCCGCCCTCGCCCACGACGCCGTGCCGATGTCGATCGCCTTCGTGCTGCTGCTGGCCTACGGCAACCTCCGCGGCATCCGCGAGGCCGGTCGGGTCTTCGCCGTCCCCACCTACTTCTTCATCGCCAACATGGCCCTGCTCATCGTGGCCGGCCTGGTCCGGGAGGCCACGACAGGCCTGCCCTACGCACCCGAGGGGAACGGGACCATGCCCCTCGGCCATGCCAGCGGGGGGTTGATCCTCGGGATCTCCGCCTTCTTCCTGTTGCGGGCGTTCGCCCAGGGCAGCTCAGCCATGACCGGGACCGAGGCCATCTCCAACGGGGTGAGCATCTTCCGGACCCCCCAGGCCCGCAACGCCCGCACCACCTTGGTCCTCATGAGCACGATCCTCGGGGTCATGTTCCTCGGCGTGTCGGTCCTGGCCGCCCTCACCCACGCCGTCCCCTTCGTGTCGGGCACCCCGACCGTCGTCTCCGAGATCGGGAAGCTCGTCTACGGCACCAGTGCCTTCGGCCAGGTCCTCTTCTACATGCTGCAGACCGCGACCGCCCTCATCCTCATCCTGGCCGCCAACACCAGCTTCACCGGATTCCCGTTCCTCGTCAGCTTCGTGGCCGAGGACTCGTTCCTGCCCCGGATGCTGACCGTCCGGGGCCACCGGCTCGTCTTCTCCAACGGCATCATCCTGCTCGCCACGGCATCCATCGTGTTGTTGTTGGTCACCGGCGCCAAGGTCTCGGCCCTCATCCCCATGTACGCCATCGGGGTGTTCACCGGCTTCACCATGGCCGGGGCGGGCATGGTCAAGCACCACCTGAACCACCGGGACGAGCACTGGCGCAAGAGCGTGGCCGTCAACGCCACCGCCGCCGTGGTGTGTGCCGTCATCGTGGTGGTCTTCGCCATCGCCGAGTTCACCCAGGGGGGCTGGGTCGTCGTCGTGGTGATGCCGCTCATCGTCTACGGCCTCGTCCGCACCAACCGCGAGTACCGGTCCGAAGATGTCGTCTTGGAGGAGGGGGCGGCCATCCAGGCCTGTGAGGCGCGGATCCTGCGCCGCAACGTGGTGGTCATCCTGATCGACCGCATCGACCTGGCCACGGCCCGGGCCATCCAGTACGCCCGCAGCCTGACCCCCGACGACCTCCGGGCCGTCCACTTCAACATCGACCACCCCCGGGCCAACGTCCTCATCGAACGGTGGCAGCGACTGGGCCTGTCCCGTCTGCCCCTCGACGTCATCGACTGTCCCGACCGGCGGGTCACCCGGGCCTCACTCGAGTTGGCCGCCGAGTTGGCCGACGGCGAGACCGAGGTGAGCATCCTGTTGCCCCGACGCTCCTACGGCAAGGCGTGGCGCCGCATCCTCCACGACCAGACCGCCGATCAGATCGTCGAGGTGGTGAGCCAGCTCTCCCACGTCAACGCCACCATCGTGCCGTTCCTCGTGGCCCCGGGGATCGAACAGCAGATGACCGCGGAGCTCGTGGTCGAGCCGGACAGCCGGGCCAAAGGCACCAAGTCCCACCGGGCCAACAAGGCCCACAAGTCGGCGGGTGCGGCCCACCCGGGCAAGCCCGATGCAGGAGCCATCCCGGCCGTCTCGGGCTCGATGCCCATCTCCGAGCTCACGTGGCGCACCCGGGCCCGCATCGCCGGGCGGGTGAAGACCTTACGGGTCCAGCCCTGGGCCCAGGCCCAGAGCCTCGAGTGCGTCCTCGTCGACGCCAGCGGGCACGCCATCACCCTCGTGTTCCTCGGGCGCCGGTCGGTCAGCGGCATCCGCAGCGGCTCCCTGCTCATCGCCGAGGGGATGGTGGGCAAGCACCACAACCGGCTGGCCATCATCAACCCCACCTACGAGCTGTTGTCGACCACCGAGTCCTCCGATGCGCTCGGATGAGTCAGCAGAACCTCCGGTGCCGCGGCCGTCGCGGTCGTCCCGGCTACGCGCCGGCGTCCGCGCCCTCCCGGCCCAGGTGGCGTCCCGACACCGCCTGATCTGGGCGGCGGCGGTCATCGCCCCGATCGTCATCGCCCTCGCCCTCATCCCGGGCCGGGGACACCTGAGCGTGGCCGACGACGCCCTCGTGCTCATCGTGGTCACCGTGGCCGTGGCCTCGTCGGGCAACCGCGGGGCCGCGGCCCTCGCCGCCCTCGTGTCGGCCCTCGCCTTCGACTTCTTCCTCACCCGTCCCTACCAGTCCCTGGCCATCCACCGGCAGTCTGACCTCACCACCGAGCTGCTCTTCGTCCTGGTGGGGTTGCTGGTCGGCGAGTTGGCCGCCCGGGGCCACGCCTACCGCCGGGCGGCCATCGAAGGACGGCACGGGCTCGATCGCATCCGGGGGGTGGCCGAGCAGATCGTGGAGGGCGAGGAGCCCGAGTTCGTCATGATCAGTGTCGCCGCCCAGCTGACCGACCTCCTGGCCCTCCAGGACTGCCGGTTCGTGCGGCGCCAGCCCTCCCGGAAAGGCGCGTGGATCCAGACCGACGGGACCGTCCGGCTCAATCCGCTGCAGTGGCCGGCCTCGTCGGCCGGACTCCCGACCAGTCAGGTGGAGCTGCCCGTGCGCGGTGGCGGCGAGGTGCTCGGCGTGTTCGTCATGACCCCGACCCCCGCCGAACCCATCTCCCACGAGCGGTGCGTGGTGGCCGTCGCCCTGGCCGACCAGCTGGGGGCGGCCCTGGCCTCCCACCCCGACGCCTGGTGGGGGGACAACTGAGCAGGATCAGCCGCCCGACAGTTCGGCGGGAGCCGGCACTCCGGCGGCCTGGAAGGCTGCCCTGATCTCGGACGACGCCTGGGTGACGAGGGCGGCCGGCGGCTTGTCGGCCAGGAAGCGGCGGTACTGGGCGACGGCTCCGGCGGCGTTGCTGTCCCGCTGGAACAGCAGGGTCCCGAGGTAGAGCCGGGCGGCGTAGTCCCCCGGGTCGAGTTGCACGGCGCGCTGCAGCTTCGTCCGGGCGTCGCCGATGAGCAAGGAGCTGGCCCCGTGGACCCCGGTCTGGTATTCGAGCCAGCCCAGCTGGGCCAGGGCCACCTCGTTGTCGGGATGCTTGGTCAGGACCGATTGGTAGAGCTGGGCGGCCTGGCCGGCGTTGCCCTGGTTCTCGTCGGTGGCCGCCTGGGCCAGTGTCTCTTCGATCTGCTGTTGCTGGGTCTCGGCGAAACTGCCGGTGATGGACTGGCCCGGTTGGCGGTCGCTGGCGAACAGGCTCACCGCCAGGATGAGGGCCCCGGCGAAGGCCGCCACCGCCCCACCGAGGAACCACCAACTCCGCCGGCTCCGTCGCCGGACGCCGGGTCGGGTGTCGGCTCCCGTCTCCGGATCAGGCTCGGTCGCCGGCTCGACGAGGGCAGCCCCGGACCCGGCCGGTCGCTCGCCGAGGGCCACCGACGAGCCGGCGACGGCCGGCTCGGACTCGGCCGGGCCCACCTCGGTGGTGACGGCCGGTCCCGTACCCCGTGTCCCTGCGGGCAGGGCGGCCAGGCGGAGCATGTCCCGCTGACGCAGCTCGAGGTAGTCCTGATCGGAGAGGTCGCCAGCCAGGTACTCGGCATCGGCATCGGCCAGTGAGCGGGTGAGGAACTGGCGACGCTCCTCCACCGCCTCAGGGGTCATGGTCGACTCGGCGGGCTGCCCACCTCGCCCGGACTGGCCGTCCGGGAGCCGCCGGCGCCGCACCAGCACCGCCACCAGGGCGGTGACCGCCACCAGGCCGGCCACCAGCGGGAGCAGCCACACGAGGAGCGACCATCCACTGCCCGGAGGGTCGAGCTCGATCGACGACCCGTAGCGGGCGGCCAGGTAGGACTGGATCTGCTGGTCGGTCCGCCCCTCGGCGATGAGCTGGGTGATGGCCCCCCGCACGGCGACCGCCGTGGGCGCGGTGGACTGGGCCACCGAGAGGTCCTCACAGGTGGGGCAGCGCACCACCGACTCGATGGCCGCGGCCCGCTCGGCCGGCGTCGGTGGCGACGAGGAGAGGACCCCGCTCCCGAGGACGAGGGCGACCACGAGCACCACGCCGAGGGCCGTCCACAGAGGGAACCGGCGTCGGGTCACCGTCCGTACCCGCGGGCCTCGGAACGGGCCACGAGGGCATTGAGCCCCTTGGCCGTCACGCCGCCCACGATCGACGCCACCACCCGACCGTTGGGGGCGATGAGGAACGACGTGGGGTCCTCTCTGACCCCGTAGGCCAGGGCGATGGCATTGTCGGGATCGGCCATGGTGGGCCAGGTCACCCCGAGCTTGGCCTGGTAGGCCCGGGCGCCGGCCGTGGTGTCCTGGAACACCACACTGACCACCGACGCCGTGGCGCTCTGGTGGTGCTGGAACTGGAAGGCCACGAGCTCGGGCCCTTCCACCTGACAGGGCACGCACCAGCTGGCGAAGAAGTTGAGCACCACGTAGTGGCCGGGTGCCCGGGGCAAGGTGAAGTGCGTACCGTCGACCGTCACCCCGGCCACCGCCGGCGCCTTCTTACCCACGAGGGCGCTCTGGGCCTCGACCGTGGTAGCCGATGGGCGGGTGGCGAGCACGGCGATGAGCCCGGCCGCGATGACCAGGACGGCCACCCCCACCCAGCGAGCCGTGTGCCGGGCCCGGCTGCGGGGTTGCTCGGGTGGCCCAGCCGGAACGGTGTCCCCGGCCTCCGACGGAGCGGCTACGTCCACGCTCACGACCGCAGGCTCACGGCACGTCCCCCGCACCCACCGGTAGTGGGTCGACGTCCACGTCGGGGCGGTCCTCGGGCCCGGCCACCGGAGGCGAGCCCGCGCCGGACACCGGCGGGGCCACCGCCACCGCCGGGGCCGATACCGGGTCGGTCGGACGCCGTCGCTTGCCCGGAATGGCCGAGAGGACCGAGCCCACGCCGATGATGCCCGCCCCCACCCACAGCCACATGACCAGAGGCTGCTCCACGACCCCGAAGGCCCACACCGCACCCTTGGGGTTGGTGGCGATGGTGAGGTAGAGGTCGTCGCTCCAGCTGGAGTCGATGGCCGGCGTGCCCACGGTCTCGGTGCCCGCCCCGAACTGGCTCACCGCCGGATAGAACCGGCCACCGCCGTCGACGCGGAGGATGGCCTCGTAGGACGAGTGCGACGGCGACGTGACCACCCGGGTGCCCACGAACTCGATGGTGTGGCCCGAGAACTGACCGGTCTGGCCCTGGGCCAGGTGGAGCTGGCCCCGGTGCAGGTACGACGTGGCAGCAGCCAGGCCGATGGCCACCACGACGACCCCGATGTGGACGACCATGCCGCCGTTGGCCCGACCCACGAAGCCGCGCCAGCCTGTAAGCGAGGCCCGGGCCGGTGACGCCCCCGACGCCCGCGCCCCCCGGTAGGCACCCCGCACGGCGAGCACGAGGGCCCGACCCGCCGAGGCGGCGGCGAAGGCGCCGAGACCGAAGGCGAGCAGGGGTTCGATCCCGTGGACCCCACCGATCACACAGGCCACGACCACCACCACACCCACCGCGGCGGGCACGGCCAGTCGGCCCCGCATCACCTCGACGGTCGTCTTCCGCCAGGGCAGGGCCGGCGCCACGGCCATGAGGAAGAGCAGGGCCAGCCCCACGGGCACGAAGAACCGGTTGAAGTAGGGCGCCCCCACCCCGACCGCCGAGCCGTGGTTGAGGGCCTCGTAGAGGAGGGGGAAGACCGTACCCAACAGGACCACGAAGGCGAACCCCACAAAGAGGAGGTTGTTGGCCAAGAACGCGCCCTCGCGGCTGATGGGTGAGTCGATGCCCCCCGACGAATGGAGGCGGTCACCTCGCCAGGCGATGAGCCCGACGCCGGTAAACAGGACCACCCCGAAGAACCCGAGGAGGAGCGGCCCGATGGTCGACTCGGAGAACGAGTGCACCGACTGGATGACACCGGACCGGGTGAGGAAGGTCCCGAGGATGGTCAGGCTGAACGCCGCCACCACCAGCGACAGGTTCCAGATGCGCAGCAGTCCGCGCCGTTGCTGGACCATGACCGAGTGCAGGTAGGCCGTGCCCACCAGCCACGGCAGGAGCGCGGCGTTCTCCACCGGGTCCCACCCCCAGAACCCGCCCCAGCCGAGCACCTGGTACGACCACCACGCCCCGAGCAGGATGCCCATGGTCAAAAAGGCCCAGGCGAACAGGGTCCACCGTCGGGTCTCCCCCTGCCAGTCCTCGTCGAGGCGACCGGTGATCAACGAGGCGATGGCGAAGGCGAAGGGCAGGGTGAAGCCCACCAGCCCGAGATAGAGCATGGGCGGGTGGATGAGGACCAACGGGTTGTTCTGCAGCAGCGAGTTCGGACCGGGGCCGTTGGTGGGGATGGCCCCGGCCACGTGCTTGAAGGGGTCGGCGGGCCCCAGCATGAGGGCGAAGAAGAAGGCGGCCACCACGTAGACCACCAAGGTGGCCCACGCCACCAGTTGGTCGTCGGACCGCCGACGGAACCGCCAGACCATGGCGGTGGCGTACCCTCCGAGCACCACGCCCCACAACAGGATCGACCCGGCGAGGGCCGACCACAGTCCGGTGATCGAGTACAGCCACGGGGTGGCGCGGCTGTTGTTGGCGGCCACGTAGGCGAGGGTGAAGTCGTGGGTGAGGAGCGCGTGCTCCATGGCCACCACGCCGAGGAGTCCGCCGAGGAACACGATGGGGGCGTAGACCTGCCCGCTCCGCATGGTCGACCGCCGGCCCCGGGCGAGGCCGATGGCGAGCACCACCACACCGATGACGGCGGCCAGGAATCCGAGCAGGACGCCGGTGTGGCCGAGGGCTCCGTTCACGACGCCCGGCCGGCGGCGGCGCGGGCCCTGCGGCGGACAGCACTCATCGCTTGGTGCCGTTGGGCGCGGTGACCCGGGCCGGGTGCTGGGCGATATAGGTCGACGAATGCTTGACCAGGATCTGGTCGGAGACGAAGGTCGACCCGGCGAAGTGCCCGACGGCGATGACCGGGATGTTGGCCTGGAAGAGGTCGGGGGGGCTCCCGGTGTTCTCCACCTCGACCTCGGTGCCGCCTGCCCTCACCACGAAATTCACGCCCACCGGGGTCTGCTTGACGGACCCTTTGGCCACCACACCCTCGAGGTTGAAGGTCTTGGACCCGAGGGTGGCCCGTTGGGCCACCGCCTGATTGGCCGGCAGGTAGAAGTTGAGGGCCGTGCCGAGACCCTTGGCCACGAGAAAGCCCAGGGCGCCGACGAGCACCAGGCCGACGACGGCGTAGCGAAGCCGGTGGCTGCTCTTCGGAACCGCCGGGGGCCTCCGAGGTGACGGGCCGGAGCCCGATCCCGTGCCCCCTCCCGATCCCCCCGCCGAGCCCGAGCCGGCAGCGGTCGTCGGGGCCGCCGGCGCTCCGGACGCGGACGACGATCCACCCGGTTCGGACTCGGCCCCGCCCGATGCAGGAGGGGGAAGCGGCGGGGCGGTGGTCACCGGTCACCCGGCGTCGGACCGACCGCCGGCCGAGCCAGGGGCCCTCCGCTGGCCCCGGCATCGGCGGCCACCACGCGGGCCACGGCCCGGTTGAGCCTCCGGCGCCGCCACACCAGTTGGAGCCCGTAGAGAAACAAGATGCCGAGGACGATGGAGTAGCCGGCTTGGACGTAGCCCATCAGGCGGCCTCGTCCTCGTCGAGGCTGGCGCCCTCGGCCTGCCGCTCCCGGAGGGCGACGTCGAGCTCCCCGGTGCCCAACCAGTCCTCCAGGACGCCGATCCGGTACCGGACGAGCAGCATCCACACGAAGACCAAGGTGAGGGCCACGAAGCCCAGCAGCAGGGTCCATGCCATCGATCCGTGGATGGTCGGCGAGAGATTGGCATTGAGGACGGTGGCCCCCTGATGCAGCGTCTTCCACCAGAGGACCGAGAAGTGGACGATGGGGATGTCGACGGCGGCAAAGAGGGCCACGAACGCACTGCGCTTGGCCCGTACCTCGGGCTCGGCCGGGACCCGGCGGAGGGCCAGATAGCCGAGGAAGAGCACCAGCAGCACGGCGGTGCTCGTCAGCCGGGCGTCCCAGGCCCACCACACCCCCCAGGTGGGCTTTCCCCAGATGGAGCCCGAGATGAGCGTGCAGACGTTGAACACCACGCCCACCTCGACGGCCGCCGCAGCCAGCCGGTCCCAGAACAGCGAGCGGGTCCGGGGCCAGAGGTAGAGGAGGCTGGACAGGGCGGCGAGGGCGAACGCCAGGTAGAGCGCCACCCAGGCCACGCCGGGATGGATGTAGACCAGGCGCACCAGGTCGCCTTGGACCTGGTCGGGGGGCGTCACCCACAGCCCGAGCCACACGGTCAGCGCGGTGGTGACGAGGGCGGCTATCCCGATGGTCCGGGTCGTCCACCGGGAGCGTCGGGACTGGACCGGGGGTGCGGGCACACTCTGGTTCGTACTCACGCCGACTCCTGGATGGGTCCGAAAACCACGATGCCCAGCGCCACGTAGATGGCGTCGAACACCACGAGCAGCCGGAGCCACGGGCTCCCGTAGGACTCGGTTCCGCCGGCCAGGCCCGCCTGCCAGATCCTGGTGCCGGCGAGCAGGACGGGTGCGGCGATGGGGAGGAAGAGGAAGGGCAGCAGCGTCTCGCGCACCCGCAGCCCCGCCGAGAGGGCGCCGTAGAGGGTCCCGGTGGCGGCGAGGCCCACCGTGCCCAGCAGACAGGAGACCACGATGAGCCAGGGGACCTCGATCTTGGCCCCGTAGAGGAGCACCACGCCCACGCCGAGGACCACTTCGAGGACCACGAGCTGGGCGGCGACGGCCGCGGCCTTGCCCAGGAACTGACCGGCGGGATCAAGGCCCGAGAGGCGGAGGCCGTCTCTCGCCCCGTCGACCGATTCCACCGACACGCTCCGCTGCACGGCGAGCACCGTGCAAAAGAGGACGGCCACCCAGAACAAGCCGGGAGCACCCTTGGCCATCAACGTCCGGTCGGGGCCGAGGGCGAAGGCGAACAGGACGAGGGCCACGATCCCGAAGGGGGCCACCTGGGACAGTCCGACTCTCGAGCGCGCCTCGATGCGGAGGTCCTTCCCCGCCACCAGCAGCGAGTCACGCCACATGGGCCACCTCCCCGTCGGGGCGCCCGGCCCCAGGGCTCGGCACGGCGAGCACGCCGGCCTCGGCGGCCGGGCCGAGGAGCGGGCCACCGGCGGGGTCGGTACCGCCACCCGTACTCGCCCCAGCAACAGGTCCCGTCCCGATCGTGCGGCCGCCGGTGATCCGGCCACCGGTGACGCTCACGGCCCGGTCGGCCAGGGACTCGACGAACTCGGTCTCGTGGGAGGCGATCAGCACGGTGACTCCGCCCGCTCCGGCCTCACCGATCAGGCTGTCGAGCGTGTCCCTGGCCCCTGCGTCCAACCCGGCATGGGGCTCGTCGAGCAGCCAGAGCTCGGGCCATCTGGCAGTGAGGACAGCCAGGGCCACCCGACGTCGCTGGCCGGCCGAGAGCTTCGAGGCACTCGTTTTGAGCAGTCGCCCGGCCAGTCCCCAGCGGTCACAGGCCCCGGGGATCCGGTCGGTGTCCCCGCCGGCGGCCCGGACGGCGAACCTCACGTTCTCCCGGACCGTGAGGTCGTCGTAGAGATGGGAGGCGTGGGAGAGCAGGCCCACCCGGCGTCGGACCTGGTTCCGTTGGCGGACGGGGTCGAGGCCCAGGACCGAGGCCTCTCCTGAGGCCACCGGGACCAGGCCGGCACAGACCCGGAGCAGGCTCGTCTTTCCTGCGCCGTTGGGCCCCTCGATGAGCACGGTCTCCCCCTCGGCCACCTCGAGGTCGACCCCGGCGAGCAGCGGGAACCGTCCCGACAGCGCGACAGCGTCGTGGAGGAGAATTGCCGGGTGGGGAGGGGCTTCGGAGGCCATGGGCGACCTCCATGGTACGGGGGCGGGCCTTCCGGAGCCAGGCGGGGCCGGGCCGGTCTTCGGCCTGGGCCCGACCGGTACCTGGTCCCCCGCTCCCGTAGGCGGGACCCGAGGCGCCGACCCTCGTCAGACCGGGGCCATCAGCTCACCGAAAGTCGATCGAGGTGCAGGTCATGGAGCCAGGTGGAGATGTGGGCGGAGATGACGTCGACGTTGCCCGTGAGGAGCAGGATCCCGAAGACGACCAGGATGGTCCCCCCGATCAGATCGACCAACCGCAGCCGGCTCCGCACCCGGGCCAACACGTCGGTCATCCGACCGAAGGCCAGGCCCGAGAGGAGAAAGGGGACACCGAGGCCGAGGGAGTAGGCCAACAAGAGGGCAATGCCGCCGGTGGCCGAGCCCCCGGTGCCGGCGGCCAGGGCCAGCACACTGGCCAGCACCGGCCCGATGCACGGGGTCCAGGCGAAGGCGAAGGCCATCCCCATGATGGGTGGTGCCCACGCGCCGAGCACCGAAGGCCGCACCGCGAAGCGCCGCTCCCCCGAGAAGGCCAGCGGCAGCGGCAGACCCGCGGCCATGGCCACGAGGATGGCGCCGAACACGACGATCAGGATGCCCGACACCGTCTCGAGGGCGCGTTGGTGGGTGAGGAAGAGCCGGCCGACGGCCGATGCCGACGCCCCGAGGATGGTGAAGATGACGGTGAACCCGGCGATGAAGGCGAGGATCCCCCGCAGCAGCCGACTGCGCTCTCGGGCCAGCACATCGGCGGTCGGTCCGGGAGCACCCGGCTCGTCGGCCTCGTCCATGACGGGGTTCTCGGACGGCGCGGGCGATGTCGGTGCCGGGCCCGCTGCTGCCGCCCCGGCCAGGCCCACCGGTGCCACCGCCACTTCCCTCGGACGCGCCGCTGAACGGGTCGCCGTCGTCGTCGGATCGGCTGGACCCCGGGTGTGGTCCTGGAGAGCAGTCAGCTCGGCCGCCGACAGTCCCGAGACCATCGAGAGGTAGGCGGGTACCAAGGGCAGCACGCACGGCGAGAGGAACGAGAGCATGCCCGCCCCGAACGCCACCAGCAGGCCGAGAGGATCGGCATGGATGGTGGCCGGATCGAACACGCGTCAGGTCAGCTGGCTCTGCACCAGCGCCAGATCGGCCTCCACCATCATCTGCACCAGTGCGGGGAAGTCGACATCACGGTGCCAGCCGAGGGTGGACTCGGCCTTGGAGGGATCCCCGACCAGCAGGTCCACCTCGGCCGGCCGGAGAAAGCGCTCGTCGATGAAGACGTGGTTTTCCCAGTCGAGGTCGACGGCGGCGAAGGACAGCTCGACCAGCTCCTTCACCGAGTGGGTCTCGCCCGTGGCCACCACGTAGTCGTCCGGCGAGTCCTGTTGGAGCATGAGCCACATGGCCCGCACGTAGTCGGCGGCGAACCCCCAGTCCCGCTGGGCGTCCAGGTTGCCGAGGGCCAGTTTCTCGTCGATCCCGGCTTTGATCCGGGCTACCCCATGGGTGACCTTCCGGGTCACGAACTCGAGACCCCTGCGTGGCGACTCGTGATTGAACAGGATCCCCGAGCTGGCGTGGAGGTCGTAGCTCTCGCGGTAGTTGACCGTGATCCAGTGGCCGTAGACCTTGGCCACCCCATAGGGGCTCCGGGGATAGAAGGGCGTCGACTCCTTCTGGGGGACCTCGAGCACCTTGCCGAACATCTCCGATGAGCTGGCCTGGTAGAAGCGGATCTCCGGGTCGACGATCCGGATGGCGTCGAGCACCCGGGTCACTCCGAGGGCTGTCGTCTCCCCGGTGAGCACTGGCTGGCTCCACGACGTCTGGACGAACGACTGGGCGGCCAGGTTGTACACCTCGGTGGGGTGGTTGTCACGGAGGATATTGATCATGGACACCTCATCGAGGAGGTCACCGGCCACCAGGGTGAGCCGATCCTGGATGTGGGCGATCCGCTCGAAGTTGAGCGTGCTCGATCGCCGGACCATCCCGCAGACCTCGTAGCCCTGGTCGAGCAAGAATTCGGCCAGGTAGGAGCCGTCCTGGCCGGTGATGCCGGTGATGAGTGCTCGTTTGGCCATGTGTGTGGGCTCCTCGGATCTCAGGTGGGGTTGGTGTCGGCGCCGGTGTCGACCGACGACGTCTGCCAGGACGGCGAGCGCTTCTCGGCGAAGGCGGCGATGCCCTCGGCCGCCTCGGCGGTCTGGCTGGTCACCGTGAGCATCGCATGGAGATAGGGCAAGGCCTCCGTCGCGGCCGAATCCAGCACAGCGTAGAACGATTCGCGGCCCATCCTCATCACCCCGGGAGGCTTGGAGGCCAAGACGGCCGCCAGCTCGGCCACGGCTCCATCCAACTGGTCGGGGGCCACGACCCGGGTGGCGAATCCGATCCGCTCGGCCTCCTCGGCGCCCACCACCCGGCTGGTCAGGCACAACTCCAGTGCTTTCTTCGCCGGCATGGACCGCAGCATGGGCACCGTCACCATGTAGGGCCACAGACCGACGTTCAGCTCCGGGGCCCCGAACCGGGCGTCGTCCGAGGCGATGAGCATGTCGCAGGCCAGGGCCAATCCGAACCCTCCGGCCATGGCCCAGCCCTGGACCCGGGCGATGGTCGGCTTGCCCAGGTGCCAGAGGTCCTCGAACAGCTCGGCCAACCACCCTCGGGCCTCGTGGTGACGGGCGTACTCGTCGGTGACGCCGTCGGGGTCGTGCGGCACCATGCCGCTCAGGTCGGCTCCCGCACAGAAGGCCTGGTCGCCGCTGCCCGCCAGGACCAGGACCCGGACGGCCGGGTCGGTCTTGGCCCGGGCCACATGCTCCCGCAGACCCCGAATGACCTCCCAGGTCATGGCGTTGCGCCGCTCGGGCCTGTTGATGGTCAGGGTGAGTACGGCCCCATGGCGCTCGACCAGCAGGTCGCCGTCTGGTTCAGCGGAGGCATCGGATCCGGGATCGGGCACCGGATGACGCTATCCCGCCGGCCAGCCAGCTGTCCGGTCGTCGCGGGCTGCTCACGCCGTTGACGCCCGCACGTCCGGTTCGGTCCGACCGCTACGGTGACGCCATTCCCACCGCTGCCCTCCTCTCGTTCCGCCTGGGCGGAACCGACGGCGTCGCCATCGAGGCCGCCAAATGGCAGGGTGCCCTCGCTCGCCTGGGGTTCACCACCCTCACCGTCGCCGGGGAGGGCGGGGTCGACCATCTCCTTCCCGGCCTGGCCATCGACGCCCCGGAGCCTCCGTCACGCCGAGAGGTCGAGGCGGCCTTGGGCGACGCCGACCTGGTGGTGGTGGAGAACCTCTGCTCGCTACCCCTCAATCCCGGTGCGGCCGATGTCGTGGCCGGCGTGCTGGCCGGGCGCCCTGCGGTGCTGCACCACCACGACCTCCCCTGGCAGCGGGTCCGCTACGCCCACCATCCCCCACCACCGACCGACCCCCGATGGAGCCAGGTGACCATCAACGAGCTGAGCCGCCGCCAGCTGGGCAATCGGGGTGTGTCGGCATCCACCGTCTACAACGCCTTCGCCATTCCGCCGCCGGGCTCGGTGCGGGGGACCGCGAACGGGGACGACGAGAACGTCGGCGGCGTCAGGGAACAGGTCCGTCGACGTCTCGACGTGGGGACGAGCGACTGTCTCGTCCTCCAGCCCACCCGGGCCATCCCGCGCAAGAACGTCGCCGGTGGCGTGGCGCTGGCCACCCGGTTGGGCGCCATCTACTGGCTACTCGGACCGGCGGAGGACGGCTACGACGACGAACTCCACGCCGTGCTCGACTCGGCCGGGTGCCGGGTGGTCTCGGGCCTGCCCGATGACGGCGAGGCCCTCTCGGTCATCGACGCCTATCGGGCCTGCGACGTGGTGACCCTGCCATCCACCTGGGAGGGGTTCGGCAATCCGACCATCGAGTCGGCGGTCCACCGGCGGCCCCTGGCCGTGGGGCCTTACCCGGTCGCCTCCGAGCTGGCCGCCTTCGGCTTCGACTGGTTCGGCCTGGACGAGACGGATCGCCTGGCCGCGTGGTTGGCCGATCCGAGCCCCGAGCTCCTCGACACCAACGAGGGCGTGGCTGCAGCCCACTTCTCGTTGGAGGATCTCCCCGCCCGGATCGCCGCCGTCCTGCCGTCCTTCTGACGCCAGATCCGGGGGGAGCCGTCGGGACCCGGTGGCCATGTGTTCGTATCCGCACCCCGAACTACGCTGGTGGCCATGCCCAGCGCCTTGAACCCGGAGTCCGTCGCGGACGACAACGTGAGTCGTGCCGCGGCGACCGGAGGCCGTCGACTCACGGCTGACGCCCGCCGCCGACAGCTGTTCGAGGTCGCTCTCTCACTCTTCGCCAAGCACGGGTACGCCGCGGCGACGATGGACGACATCGCCGAGGCGGCGGGGGTGACCAAGCCCCTCGTGTATCAGCACTTCGAGTCCAAGCGGGCGCTCTACCTCGAACTCATGGATGTCTTCTCGCGGGAGCTCGTGACGAGCATCATCAAGGCCACGGCCAATGCTCAGGGGCCTCGCCAGCAGGTCGAACAGGGCTTTGCCGCCTACTTCGAGCTCATGTTGGGCAACGAGGAGGCGTTCCGGCTCCTCTACGGGCGGGACGCACCCGACGATCCCGAACTCGGCGAATCCCTCCGTCGGGTGGAAGAGACCCTCGCGCAAGCCATCGATTCGCTCATCGATGCCGGGCTCGATCCGGAACACCGCCTCCTCCTCGCCCACGCCGTGGTGGGCATGGCCGAGGGTGCCAGCCGGCACTGGCTGGACGCCCGACGAGCGGACGCCGACGGACGCCAACCCACCGAGGATGAGCGGGATGCCGAGGCGAAGCGCCTGGCCACCCGGCTGGCCGACTTCGCCTGGGCCGGCCTGCGTCAGGTGCATCGCATCTGAGGCTCCCGGTCAGGTCAACGTCCCTCCACCAAAAGCCAGGAGTTAGGCGGTGACCTCGCCGGCCACCACCGGTTGATTCTGACTCTGGATGACGCCGCCCGACTGCTCCGCCGTGATGGCGAACGCCTGGACCGAGCCATCGCCGGCCACGCTGAAGGGGACGACCGAGGGATTCGAGCCGAGCAGCCCGAGTGAGATGGTCTTTCCACCGATCACGCCCCACAGCTGATAGGTCTTGTTCGACGGGAGGGTGTGGAGTTGATCGCCCACCACAAACCCGGTGCCCGACGCGGTCAGCACGACGGTGACCTTGGCCGGGGCCGCGCCGGACTTCGACGTCAGTTGCACCTGCTTGGTCGACGCCTGCCCGAGGGCCGCCTGCTCGGCGGCCGACAGTCCGGGATGGGCCTGGAGGGCGTTCACCTGATTGTTCAGGTGGTGGACCTGCAGGCCGAACACGAGCGCGATGACCGCGGCGGCCGCGGCCACCACGATGGCGCCGCTTCGCACCCAACGGCTCCGGCGCGACGAGCTGATGGGAACCACCACGCCATCGGAAGGCGGGGCTGAGCCGACCTGCCCGTCTCCCTCGTCCTCACCGCCCCCCACCACCCGGTCGGCCCGGCCGTTGGCCGGCTCGAGCCGTGCCGCCAACCGCTCCCACGATGGCGGCGTCGAGCCGTCGATCTGGGTGGCGATCCCGTCCCACAGCCCGGCGGGTGATTCGCCTCCGGAGTTGGCCAGCAATCCGGCGACCTCGTGGTGCTGGGCCACCTCGATGGAGCACTTGACGCAGCCGGCCAGGTGCGCCTCGATCATGGCCGCCGTCTCGGGGTCGACGGCGTCCAGGGCATAGACGCCCAGGAGCTCTTGGATCTCACGGTGCTCGGCCACGGGAAGATTGTCGCTCACTGTTCGGCCCCCGCAGGCTGCACGCCACGCTCGGCCAGGTTGACACGGAGGCGACCCAGACCCGAGCGGATGCGGCTCTTGACCGTTCCCTCCGGTTCGTGCAGCATCTCGGCCACCTCGCGATAGGTATGGCCACCGAAGTAGGCCAGTTCGATGGGCTGGCGAAGTTCGTCGGGGAGTGCGCCCAGTGCTTCTTGAACCTGCTCGGCCACGGCCATGTCCCACACCTCCCGGTCGATGTCGTATCCGGCCGTGGCGGTCTCGCGCGGACGTCTTCTCCTCGCGCTTGCGGCGGGACATCTCCGAGCGTACGTAGTCGACCGACTTGCCGTGGGTCCGGGCCAACAGGAACGACCGGAGCGTTCCTCGCTGGGAGTCGAACTTCTCCGGGTGCTTCCACAGGTCCAAGAAGACCTCCTGGGTGATCTCCTCGGCCGGCGGGTCGCTGCGGAGGATCCGTCGCGCCAGTGCGTGGACCGCTCCCCCGTGCCGGCGGTACACCTCGGCCAGGGCCACCTCGTGCCACCGGCCTACGGCAACCACCAGATTGGCGTCACTCGCCTGTTCGACGTCAACCATCACGGAACTGTATTCGGAGCGGCCACCCCCCGCGGATGAATAAATCACCGGGTTATTCCTGACCCCTGAACAGGGAGGATCTCCCCGCACGACCGTCTGATCTCGTCGGGACCTGCATCCGCATCGCCGACGGCATCGAAGGCAAGGGTGATGACCTACCCCACCCCGACTCAGACGCCAGCCACCGAACGCCACACCGACCCGAGCCCCCGACGGGCGCGTCGCCTGATCGGTGCCGCACTCATCGGCGCGGCCCTGCTGTTGGCCGCGTGCTCGAGTTCAGCCAGCACCTCCTCCACCACCATGCCGATGTCGACACCTACGACGACGGCGGGTTCCGGTGGGTCCGGCGCCACCGCTACGGACGCCATCACCATCAAGAACTTCGCCTTCGCCCCGATGTCGCTCACCGTGTCACCCGGAGCCACGGTCACCGTCACCAACAAGGACTCGGTGGCCCACACCATCACGTCGAGCAAGGCCGGCTTCGACACCGGCAACATCGGGCCCGGTCAATCCAAGACCTTCACCGCTCCGAAGAACCCGGGCAGCTACTCCTACATCTGCTCGATTCACCAGTACATGACCGGGACGCTTGTGGTCTCGGGTTGATCGACCCGAGACACCGTAACGGATCACGACCCCGTCGGCTATTCGACTGCGTTCTGATCGAGCCCTACTGCATTCTCACCAGCACCCCTACCCACCACAAACCCACAGGAGGAACACCATGCGAGGCAGGCTGACGAAGAGCCCAGCGGACCGAGAGGACCGTCCCGTCGATATCGATCCCCACGCCATGGGGGCACTCATCGAGGAGGGTCAAGACATTCACCATGACGCCATGACCGCCACCGGTGTCGCCCTGGACGAGATGGTCGAGACCGGCCAGGAGGCCAGGGCCCACGGACTCATCGATCCCGACGAGTCCCGTGAGGTGGCCGCACGCCGGTCCAAGATGATGACCGGTGTCGCCTTCGGAGGTGGCCTGCTGGCCGCCGCCGGAATCGCCGGCGCCCTCGAAGCCATGTTCGCCTCCCCGGCGTTCGCCGCCTCCGGGAGCGACGTGCAGATCCTCCAGACGGCATCGTCCATCGAAGTGCTGGCCGTGGCCACGTACAAGACCGCCCTCACCCTTCCCTTCATCGGCGGGTCGGCGGCCAATCCAGTCGTGAAGGCATTCGCCACGACGACCATGCAGCAGCACAGTCAGCATCTTGCCGCCTTCAACGCCGCCATCACCGGGCTCGGTGGCAAGGCCCAGACCAACCCCGATCCGGCCCTCCAAAAGGTCGTGGCCGCCGCAGTGCCTGGCCTGACCTCACCGGGACCGGTGGTGGCGCTGGCGCTCGAACTCGAGCAGGGCGCAGCCGAGACCTACGTGGCCGACGTGGCGGCACTGTCCGACGCCAACGCCAGGAAGGTCACCGCATCCATCATGGGCGTCGAAGCCCAACACGCCTCGGTGCTGTTGGCGGTGCAGGCGTTGCTGAACGCCAATGCCGCACAGCTCATCACCCTGGCACCCGGCAACGTTGCCAACCTGCCCGCCGCCGCCGGTTCAGTCGGCTTCCCGCAGGCGTTCTTCCCCACCGACATGGCCCGTCCGGCCGCAGAAGGAGCACTCTCATGAGGCGTCGCACCCGAACCACCGAAGTCATGGCCATCTCCGAGCATGAGCTCACCGTGATGACCAACGACCTCGAGCAGATCCACCACGATGTGGGCATGCCGGCCATGGAGTCGGCCATCGACGAATGGACCGAGCGTTCACGCACCAGCCGACGCGGCTTTCTGGTCGGCGCCGGTGCGGTCGCTGGAGGGGCAGCCCTCGTCGCCGTGGGCTCGTCGAGCACGGCGGCTTGGGCCGGCACGACGGCAGCGAAGACCGGGAAGCTCAAGGGCGACTTGGCCGTAGCGGCCTTGGCTGCCAGTCTCGAAAACCTGGCGGTAGCCGCCTACGGCGATGTGCTCGCAGCGGCCACGGCCGGCAAGCTCGGAACGGTCCCGCCGGCGGTTGCCACCTTTGCCACCACCGTCAAGGGCCAGCACACCCAGCACGCCCAGGCCTGGAACTCGGCCATCGTTGCGGCCGGCCATAAGCCCATCACCGCCACCGACCCGGTGTTGACCCCGATCATCGTGGCTGACTTCAAGAAGGTGAAGAACGTGACCCAGGCAGCCAAGTTGGCACTGATGCTCGAAGACGGTGCCGCAGCCACGTACCAATCGGCCATCAGCGCGGTCAAGGCGAAGGCATCGGTGAAGGTCGCCGCCAGCATCCAGCCCGTCGAGATGCAGCACGCGGCCATCCTCAACTTCGTGCTGGGCCAGTACCCCGTACCCAATGCATTCAGCCCCACCAAGGGTGCCCGTCCGCTCACCGACTACACCAAGTCCAAGATCTGACGGATCCGAAGGCCCACCCCGGGCACGGAATACGACGAACGCCGGCTCTTCGGAGCCGGCGTTCGTCGCGTCGCCACCACGCCGTAGGCACACGCCCGCTCCTCGTCGAGGCCCCCATCGGCCTGGCCGGGCGGCACGGGTGCACTCGTCGTCAACGGCTCCCTTCGACGAGGTGGCGAGCGAAGTCCATCGGGCCCAAATGACCGGAAGGACGATGTCATCCCCGGTCGGCTCGGTGACGAATACACGACATGACATTCGACATCGCCACCTACCGAAACCACTCGGAGAAGCTCGATCTCGAGGACATCGATTTCGACGCCTTCCGCGACCGACCGCTCAGTCCCGAAGCCCTCCGTTGCCTGCGCTACATGCACGACGTCGAGAACCATACGGTCTGCTATCTGCGTGACGTGCTGGTCACCCGGGCCCACCGCGATCCCGAGGTGACGACCTTTCTCACGCTGTGGAACTACGAGGAGTTCTGGCATGGCGAAGCCATCGCCCAAATCCTCGCCGCCCATGACGAACTGGCCGGCACCGGGCGCATCGCCGCTCTGCGGAACAAGCTGCCGAAGAGCGACAAATGGAAGCCGCTCAGCTTCCAGCTGGCCTCAGCACTCACACCGCACCTGACCGCCGTGCACATGACCTGGGGAGCCGTCAACGAATGGACCACCCAGGCGGCCTACGCCCGCCTGGCCAAGTTGGCCGACCATCCGGTGCTGGCCGAACTGCTCCGCCGCATCATGAAGCAGGAGGGCCGGCACATCGACTTCTACGCCAGCCAGGCCAAGTCGAGGTTGGGCGACAGCCGCGCCGCACAGAAGGTCACCCGCTGGGCGCTCCGGCGCTTCTGGGCCCCGGTGGGTACCGGTGTGGTTCCCGACCAGGAAGTCGATTTCCTCCGCGCCTATCTCTTCGGCGATCAGGACGGCCAGGCCATGGCGGACCGGATCGATCGTCGGGTCGATCGACTGCCCGGCCTCGAAGGGCTGCACCTGCTGCAGGGGGCGGTCACGGCCGCCTGATTCAGAGAAGTCGCCGCGTTCCGACACCCGCCGGGTCGGATGTGGGCGATACAGAAACCCGAGTCATCCGGTAAACTATGTGGGTGTTCAAGTTCCCGAATCCGGTCAATGAGTACGCCGCCCGCACCGTAGCGGCCGGGGTGCTCATCATGGCTGTGGTGGCGATGGCGTTCCAGCAGCCGTGGATACTCATCCCTCTGGCCTACGGATTCTGGGCACGCGTGTTGACCGGACCCACCCTCAGCCCGCTCGGCCAGTTGGCCACACGGGTCATCGCTCCTCGCCTCCCCTGGGGGCCCAAGCCGGTCGCCGGGCCGCCCAAGCGGTTCGCCCAGGGCATGGGAGTCGCGTTCTCCACGACGGCACTGATCCTGTGGTTCGGCTTCGGCGAGGGTGCGGCCACCTGGGTGGTGGTGGGCCTGCTGGCGTGTGCCGCCACGCTCGAGTCCGTCTTCGGCATCTGTCTCGGCTGCATTGTGTTCGGCTACCTGATGAAGGCCGGCATCATCCCCGAAGAAGTCTGCGTAGCCTGCGCGGACATCTCCCTGCGCCACCCTCAGCTCTCGAAGAGCTGACCACCAGGCGGGTCCGATGCCGGGCCTGAGGATTTCCGTATCGGTCGGTCAGGAGAGACGGGGAAGCAGGTCGGCGCACAGGTCGGCAAGCTCTTTGGCGCAGGAGACGTACACGTCATCCTCCCCTCCTGCCGGGTCCTCGACGTCCTCCCACGGCTCGATGGGCAGCTGGGCCAGGCCCAGCCCGGCCACCCGTTCGACAAGAGGCGTCGGGGCCGCCCGGCAGCTCGCGTACCAGTCGCTTGATCGACGCCGTCTTGGTGGCGGCTTCGGGGTAGCGACGACGGATGAAGGCCACGTGCTCACCGGCCATGGCGAGGATCAGGTCGGCACCGGCGACGTCGTCGTCGGTGAGTTGGTGGCTCCGGTGACCGTCGGCTGTGAACTGCACCGCCTTCAGTGCATCGCGCGTCCTGCGGCTCATCGGCTGACCCTCCACCACATGGGTCCCCGCCGTCACGATCCGGATCGCCGGGGAGGCCAGCATGGCTCCGGACATCACTGATCGGGCTGCGTTGCCGGTGCACAAGGTCAGCACCAGGGGACGAGTCGAGTCATCGGCGCGATCGGAATCCATCGCCACAGTGTGGTCCATCGCGAAGGCAGGTCCACGACAGATTCCCCGGCCCGCGCAGTCGAGGGCAGCGCCTTTCGGCAGCTACTGGTGGAACCGGGCTTCGAGATCCTCGATGATCTCGTGCTCCTTCAGTACCGCCTCAGCCTCGGCGTGGGCGGCCACCACGCTGGCCGCCGCCTCGCGGCGTCTGGTCCATCGACGCCGCGCCCAGACGATCCCGACGACTACCAGCATGAGGAGTGCGAGCACGACTCGAGCGTAGTGAGTGTGCCCCGGCGGTGCGACGGTTCCGGTCCCAGCCACTCGTCAGGGGATGGCTACCTGTTGGGCCTGGGCCAAGAGGGTCGCCCGGTCGGCGGGCAGGATGTACCCACCGGCGATCGACTTGTCCAGGCTGGCTTTGAAGGCGGTGAGATAGTCGGCTCTTCGTCGGATAGAGGCTGGTCAGAACGGCGGGGGTGAACGGGATCGACTGGCCGAACAGCGAGCAGAGGGCATTGGTGCCGGGCGGTGCCGCCCCGCTGAGGGTCGAGATCGGAACGTCGACCGCCGGGGTCCGCACGCCCCCGATGACGTTGCCGTGGCTGTCGAGGGCCAGGGCGGCGGGATTGGTGGTGGCGAGTTGGAACCGCGGAGGGCTGGGCGGCGGGGTCCCGCTGTCGACCCACTTGTTGAACGCGGCGAAGGCCGCCTGGACGACGTTGTGCTGGGGACCGTTGTTCACCGGCGTGGTGCACCCCAGCAGGCTGGCGGCACCACCGACCTCGTAGGCGTCGGCGTGGGACGTGCCGGCCACCTCCCAGGTCCGGATCCGTTTGGTGTTGGGCTGCTGGGCCGGTGCGTAGCCGAGGGCGATGAGATCGGTCTGCGTCTCGAACATGAAGACGGGCACCTTCAGGTCGGTGCGGATCCTGAGGTCGTTCGGACCCTGGGTCTTGGTGATCGCCGTTCCGTTGAGCGCAGCTCCGCCCCCGCCACGACTGTGGATGAAGATGCCGTCGAAGATGTTGGTCCGGGGCTGGATGGCATCGGCGAATGTGGTCAGGTAGAAGGCGGACTGCGACTCACCGACGGCGACGATGTGCTTGGGCCGGAGGCCTCCGAGGGCCGTCGGCTTGGTGGTGCGAGAGGGCTTTGCCGATCTGGGCGTAGATGTCGAGGGCGTACTGATCGCCGGGGTGATGGAGTGACCCGTAGCGGGCCGGCTCTTCGGCCACGAGGCCCCCTGACGAGGCGCCCGACTGGCCCAGGATGGCGTGGCCCCCGTCGACTCCCAACTCCTGAGCCGATACACCCACGTAGGCGTAGCCGGCCTTCATGAGGGAGGGATTCAGGTAGTCCCAGTCGGGTGCCGACTCGCCGGCCGACACGTTCATCCACTCGACGAGCACGGTGCCATTGAAGTGGGCCGGGTTGGCCGGGCGACGGACCAGGATTCTCGTTGCGTACGGCGCCGACGTCGTCGGGCTGACTGCCCATTTCCCGTCGCTGGGCATCGAGGTGGCGGTGAAGGCCGACGCGGTGCCCGAGGCGAAGTACTCCTGCTCGACGTAGCCGTTGGCAGCGAGATTGGGGGCATTGGCCGAAAGCGGTTCGACGACATGGCCCGTGGTGATCGGCCCGGTGAGCGTGGCCGCCCGGTCGAAGACGGGAGTCGCCGACTGGGCCGCCCCTGCGGCGGTGACTCCACCTCCGAGCATGACGGCCGTCACGGCTGCGATGGTGACCACTGCGGCTCTTGTCCGTCCCGCCCGCACTGAACTGCCTGTCGAATCTCTCATGTCCCCCCCGAACTTTTGGCTTCATGACAGTACCGTCAACCGACCGGTGGTGCCGGGCGCCCCTCTTCGAGCTCCTCAACGAGACAGCGGTCCATGCGGAGCCCTAGGGTCGCCTCCGAGGAGCCGGGTTCGGTTCGGCTCCGGCACGCTCCCGACAGAAGGCGGCTCGATGACGATCAACCACCGCTCCGTAACCACGAACGGCATCACCATGCACGTGGCTGAAGCCGGTGAAGGCCCGCTGGTCATACTCCTGCACGGGTTTCCCGAGCTCTGGTACTCCTATCGGCACCAGCTGGAGGCACTGGCTGCCGCCGGCTACCACGCCGTGGCGCCCGACCAGCGGGGCTACGGCGGGACCGACGCCCCCGACGAGATCGATCAGTACTCGATGCTCCACCTGGCCGGAGACGTGGTCGGGTTGATGGAGGCCCTGGGTGAGGGACGTGCCGTGGTCGTGGGCCACGACTGGGGCTCCCCGGTGGCGTCGAGCGTGGGTGTCTTCCGTCCGGACCTCGTCCGTGGTGTGGCGCTACTGAGCGTGCCCTATCTACCCCGCGGCAACACCGACACACTGACGTCGTTGACCCAGCTACTCGGGCCCGACAACTATCAGGCCTACTTCCAAGAGCCGGGCGTCGCCGAGTCCGCACTCGAAAGACGACGTCCGGGCAACGGTCGTCGGCACCCTCATCGGCGGCTCGGGAGACGCTCCGGAGATCAACACCTTGAGCGATGTCAGCGGTGGCTACACCTTCCCCGACGTCAGCGGGGTGGCGCTACCCCCGTGGCTGACCACCGAGGACGTGGACTACTTCACCGGTGAGTTTCAGAGGACCGGATACCGCGGCGGCCTCAACTGGTACCGCACGTCGCAACTGAACTGGGAGTACACGGCCCCCTGGCACAACGCACCGCTGCTCCCACCGTCCCTCTACGTGGGAGGCGACAGGGATCTCGTTCTCAACTGGCCCGGGTTCCGTGACCTGGTCGGGATGCTGAAGGACCTCTCGATGCCCAATCTGACCAAGGCGGTCGTCCTCCCCGGCTGCGGTCACTGGACCCAACAGGAGCGACCCGGCGAAGTCAACGAGTTGTTGGTGGAGTTCCTGTCGGGCCTACCCGCCTGACAACCCAGGCGGGCCGCAGGGCACGACCGGCCCGCACCGGGGCCACAGGGTCAGGGCTGCCACCACCGATGCCGCGGGCCTGACTGCTCTGATCTCGGTGTGGTGTCGCGCTGGGTCCACGCCCGTCGGCCCAGCCAGACGAGGGTGGGCACGGCCAGGAGCACGAGGAGCACGACGGTCATCACCACGGGAATCCCCGAGACGAGCGGTCGGTGGCCAGTTCCCTAGCCAGAGGGTCGAGCATCACCGAAGCGTAGACCGGGCCCGACCGACCTCGGCCAGCGGTCCCGGCGGTCAGGCCTGGGGTTCGCGAGCGTGCATGGGCAGCTTGAACACGAGCAGGAAGGTGACGGCCAGGGGTACCAGGCACGCCCACGCCGTGATGGCCAAGGCGTCGGTCGGGAGATGGCCGCCGAGGGCCGAGAAGAAGATGGTTCCGAGGACGGCGACACCGAGGGCGCTCGACAGTTGCTGGACCGCCTCGAGCACACCGGAAGCCGAGCCGACCATGTCCATGCCCACCCCGGCCAGGATGAAGTCGAACAGCTGGCCCAGGCTGACACCCGCACCGAGTCCGATGAGGAACAGCCCGGGGGCCAGGTCCCATGTGGACGCCGTCGGGGCGCCGCTCACCGTGAGCGCTACCACCACGGTCCCCGCCGCCACGACCACCACGCCGAGGTGGAGCAAGCGACGACCGAGGCGTCCCACAAGT
This sequence comes from uncultured Acidimicrobiaceae bacterium, assembly GCA_963817985.1. GTDB lineage: Bacteria > Actinomycetota > Acidimicrobiia > Acidimicrobiales > RAAP-2 > Bog-756. The sequence continues at coordinate 389,920 of CAWFQI010000007.1, forward strand.
GCGAATCCGGCACCCATCCCGGCGATCATCCCGACCACCATCGCCATCAGGGTCAGCCCGGCGTGGATGGGAGAGAAGTGCTCACCGAGCTGGGCGAACAACGAGACGCACAGCACGAGACCGCCGAAGGCCCCGAAGAAGGCAAGGGCCACCAGAATGCCACTCGTGTAGGTGCGGTTGGTCAGGAGACCGGGCTCGATGAGCGGATCACCCCGATGGCCGCGTTCCCACAGGACGAAGGTGACAAGCACGACAGCGCCGACGGCCAGGGAGATGAAGGTCCAGGCCGGCCACCCGTCGGTGCGACCTTGGATCAGCGGGTAGATGATGGCGGTCAAGGCCACACCGATCAGCACCATCCCCACGCCGTCGAGTCGGATCCCGGGGTGGGCGATCGTCCGGGGCAGCACCCGCACCGCTCCGGCAAAGGCGACGATGCCGATGGGCACGTTGATGAGGAAGACCAGACGCCAGCCGATTCCCCACAGGTTGGCCTCGACCAGCGCTCCGGCCAGGATCGGTGCGGCGAGCATCGAGAGGCCCATCATGGGGCCGAAGGCGCCGAACACTTTGGTCATCTCCTCCTCAGCGAAGACCTCTTTCAGCATTCCGAACCCTTGGGGGATCATCAGGGCCCCGAACGAGCCCTGGAGCACCCGAAAGACGATGAGCACCTCCATCGACGGCGCCGCGGCACAGGCCGCCGACATCAAGGTGAAACCGGCGGAACCGATGAGGAACAGGCGGCGGCGGCCGAACATGTCGCCTAGACGGGCGCCGGTGATCAGGAACACCGCGAAGGCGAGTGTGTAACCGGCGGGAAGCCACTGCAAGGTGGAAGCGGTCCCACCCAGCGCGGCCCGGATCGACGGACCGGCGATGTTGACGATCGTCGAGTCCATCAGATCCATGATGTTGGCGGCGATCACGACGGCGAAGACGAACCAGCGCAAAGGGTGGCCGGCCGGTGCCGGCGTCGGCTCGGCCTGCCGGTCGGCTTCGACCATCGTTCCTGCGCTGCCACCTGGCTCCATCTGCTCTCCTTACTGAGTACACCGTGCTCAGTTTCAAACTGTACCAGACTGAGTACACTGTTCGCAATGAGCGCGAGGCAAGTCATCTGGAATCGCCCCGAACGGGCCACCCGCGGGCCGGTTCCGTCGCACTCGCGTGAGGAGATCGCCACCGCGGCCGTGCGACTGGCTGACGCCCAAGGAATCGAAGCGGTCTCGATGCGAGCCCTGGCTGTCGAACTCGGTGTCGGGGCCACCTCCTTGTACCGGTACGTGGCCCGCCGGGATGAGCTGGTCGAACTGATGGTCGATGAGGTCATGGGTAGGGACCTGCACTTCGAGGTGCACGGAAACTGGCGCGACGACCTCCGGTCCTTCGCCTACGGACTACGGGCCATGGCCCTCCGCCATCCATGGCTGGCTGTCCCGAGCGCTGGGATGCGGAGTTTCGGACCCAACGAAGCCGGTCTCTACGAGCAGGTGCTCGGCGCCATCGACGGTCTCGGCCTCGAGATCGACGAGATGCTGGTCATGATCGAGACGCTCGGTGCCTTCGTCCGCGGTCGCGTCCTCGAAGAGCTGTCCGAACAAGAGGCCGTCCGCCGCTCGGGTATGGACCAACAGGAGTGGATGCAGACCCAGGTCCCCTACATCCAAAGTCTGATCGAGAGCGGCCGCTACCCCCTCTTGACCCGCGTCGTCCTCGACGCTCAGGCGCCCCACGATCCCGACCGCCTCGAGCACGGCTTCGGCCTAGGGCTCGAGCGAGTGCTCGACGGCCTGGCGACGATGATCCCCGGCTAGCTCACGACCTCCGACGCACGGGCCAGACCGATGCAACGATTGGCGCGCACATGCCTGGCGGGCGACAAGGACCGGGGGTAACGCGGTTCAGTGGTCCCCTGGCGTAGCCCGAACACCATCGCCGACAGCACCCCCGGTACCGGCAGGGCCGATGATGCGATTGACGTGGCCCATCTTCCGTCCGGGTCTGATCTCGGTCTTTCCGTAGAGGTGCACGCTCACGCCCGGCTCGGCCAGCAGCTCGTTGGCGTCGACGATCTCGTCGCCGATCAAGTTCGTCATGACGACATTGGAGTGCCGTTCACCGTTGCCCAACGGATACCCGACAATGGCGCGAATGTGTTGTTCGAACTGATCGACCGCGCATCCGTTCTGGGTCCAATGCCCTGAGTTGTGTACCCGAGGGGCGATCTCGTTGATCAGTACTTCATCATCGCCGGTGATGAAGGTCTCGATTCCCATCACACCCACGTACTCCAGGGCCTCGAGGATCACTCCGGCCGCAGCCCTGGCCTGCTCACACAGACCCGCCGATGCGTTGTGGACGGGCACGGTCGTCGTGCGGAGGATTCCCTCCCGGTGAACGTTCTCGCCCGGATCGAAGCAGACGAGCTCTCCCGACCGTGACCTCGCGGCGATGACCGAGACCTCACACCGGAAGTCGACGAAGCCTTCGAGGATGCACGGTGCACTCGCCCAAGGCTTTCCATGCGTCTCGGGCCTCGTCAACCTGAGTCAGTCGAACCTGTCCTTTGCCGTCGTAACCGAACGATCGGGTCTTCAGCATCGAAGGCGTCCCAATTCGGCCGACGGCCGCCTCGAGGTCGGCCTCCGTCTCGACATTGGCGTACGGGGCGGTGCCGAGGCCCAGGGACGAAAGGAAGTTCTTCTCGGTCAGTCGGTCCTGGCTGGTGGCAAGGGCGTTGCGCCGAGGAAGGACGTCGCACTGAGGCTCGAGGCCATCGAGAGCACCCGAAGGGATGTTCTCGAACTCGTAGGTGATGACGTCGACTGAATGAGCGAACGCCTGCAACGCTGCCGAGTCTTCGTACTCGGCCTGTGTCGTCCGGTTGGCCACCTGGCCGGCAATAGGGAGTGCCTCTGGCGAGAATATGTGGGTACTGAGACCCAACTGCGACGCCGAGACCGCCAGCATCCGTCCCAGCTGGCCCCCACCGAGTATGCCGACTGTTGTGATGCCTGGATCGGGCGGGCTACTCATCGATGGGGTCTTCAGCCACCGCGTCCGACTGGTCGGCGCGCCACTGATCCAACCTGACGGCCAACGCCGTGTCCTCGATCGCCAGGATTGAGGCAGCCATGAGGCCGGCATTGGCCGCACCCGCTGGTCCGATGGCCATGGTGGCAACGGGAATGCCCTTCGGCATCTGCACAATCGAATAGAGGCTGTCGATTCCGCTGAGGGCCTTTGACTGCACGGGAACGCCCAGAACGGGAAGCCGCGTGTTGGCGGCCATCATGCCCGGTAGATGGGCCGCGCCTCCTGCACCGGCAATGATGACCTGCAGCCCCCGGCTGACTGCCGTCGTTCCGTAGGTTCTGAGCCGTTCCGGCGTCCGGTGGGCCGAGACGATTTTCGCCTCGTACGGAATGTCGAGCTCGTCGAGTACCGCCGCCGCGTTCTTCATCGTCACCCAGTCGGACTGGCTGCCCATGACGATTCCGACGGCTATCTCATTCATCACTTGAATCCCCCACGTTGGTTAGCGTCGCTCGTGACAGGCCATGGGATGCGCTCACCGGCATGGTAGATGCATTTGGCGACCGTTCCGAACTGACGAGCTCCTTCGGGTGCGACGCTGATCGCTCGAAATCCACGCCCGGTCTGACGGTCAGAACTACCCCCTGCGGGGTGCCTCATCGGGAGGAATCCACTGCCGACGAACAGCGTGCCTCGAACGGGTCCCAGCAGCCGTGATCGCCGCCACATCCGGTGATGCGGTCCGGACATCGTCGGCGTGCGCACGATTGGACGGTCGACCACGAGAGCCCACCGACCGATGACCACGCCAACCTCGGTGCACCTACTGAATGTGCACTCCCGAGATCGCTCGGGCGATGATCAGCCGCTGGATCTCCGAGGTGCCCTCGAAGATGGTGTAGATCTTCGAGTCCCGGTGCCAGCGCTCCACCGGGTGCTCTCGGATGTAGCCGTAGCCGCCCATGATCTGAATGGCTTCCTCGGTGACGTAGACGGCGGTCTCGCCCGCGTAGAGCTTGGACATCGAGCCCTCGCCGGAGGTGAACTCCTTGCCGTTGCGGCCCATCCACGAGGCACGCCACACGAGCATGCGGGAGGCGTCGATGCGGGTCTTCATGTCGGCGAGCTTGAAGGCGATGGCCTGGTTCTCGATGATGGCCCGGCCGAAGGCCCTGCGTTCTTTGGCGTACTCCAACGAGTACTCGTACGCGGCCCGGGCGATGCCGAGCGCCTGCGCCCCGACGGTGGGGCGGGAGGCCTCGAAGGTCTTCATGGCCGCCTGGCTGGTGGAGCGCTTGCCTTCTTTGGCCCGGGCCAGCTTCTCGTCGAGCTTGTCCTTGCCACCGAGCAGGCAGTGCCCCGGCACCCGGCAGTCGTCCAAGACGACCTCGGCGGTGTGGGAGGCACGGATGCCCATCTTCTGGAACTTCTGACCCTGCGAGATCCCCGGGGTGTTGGGGGGCACGATGAAGCTGGCCTGACCCCGCGAGCCGAGCTCGGGGTCCACCGAGGCCACGACCACATGGATGTCGGCAATCCCACCGTTGGTGATCCAGGTCTTCGTGCCGTTGAGTACCCACTCGTCCTTGGCCTCGTCGTAGACGGCCCGCGTACGGAGGGAGGAGACATCGGACCCTGCATCGGGCTCCGACACGGCGAATGCCGCCAACTGGATCTTGTCGGGCGTGCCGAAGCACTGGGGTCCCCACTCGAGGAGCTGCTCGGGGGTGCCGTTGGCGGCGATGCCGGCGAGCCCGAGGGTGCTCCCGAAGATGGACAGGGCGATACCGGCGTCCCCCCACGCCATCTCCTCACTGGCGATGGGCATCAGCAGGCCGCTCTCGTCGAAGTAGGCCTGGCTGATGAAGTCGAAGGAGTACAGACCGATCTCGGCGGCCTCTTTGATGATGGGCCACGGAGTCTCTTCCCGCTCGTCCCACTCGTGCCCCGCGGGTCGGACGACGTTCTCGGCGAAGTCGTGGACCCACTTCTGGATCTGTAGCTGGTCCTCGTTGAGGTCCAATGAGAATTCGGCCATGTGCCCTGCTCCGTTCCTGCCCGTGCGCACCGGACCGCCGTGCATGGTGGTCGGGTACCGGGTGCTCCGTCCTCCGGGAGACTGCCGGTGGATCGCTGGTAGTTACTCAATGGTAACCACAAATCGATGCTTACGCCACAACCCCGGTCCTCGGAGTGGTGCGAGTGATCGAACTTCGAGGCCCAGGCATGGGCGGGGCCTCCGGGAAGGGCAGGTAGGCGATCCGGGACTGGGCGCAGCCGAGCCTCACGCCCGGGCCATGCGAGCAGAAACAGGTCGCTAGTGACCGTCACCGACCCGGGGCCGGATGGCTGGTCTCGGGAGTATGGCCCCGGGCTGCCCGGGGGAACGCTCAGAGGCGAGCGGGCTCAGGCAGGCTGGGCCAGGCGTACGTCCACCGCCTGGAGGCCCTTCGGGCCCTCCTGGAGGTCGAACTCCACCGCTTGGCCCTCCTCGAGGGAACGGAATCCGTTCATCTGGATCGCGGTGTGGTGCACGAATACATCGGCCCCGCCATCCGGTTGTGAGATGAAGCCGAAGCCCTTCTCAGCGTTGAACCACTTGACTGTTCCGGAAGCCACGGTGGCATTCCCCTTTCCTCCACACGCTTCGTGCACAGAGGCTCGCCTGAGGACCACCGGCCCGACCCGCACCTGCGTGTGGGTCTCCGACCACCGGCCCAGGGCGGTCCCCTGAGAAGGAAAACGCTAGCAGTCTCATTTCCAGAATCAACTGGTGAGGGGCCTTCTGGACCGGTGTTCACACGCCGTTCATTGACGGCGGATCTGCGTCCCCTCGGGACCGTCCTCGACCACCCAACCGGACGCTTCGAGCTCGCCACGGAGAGTGTCGGCCTCATCCCATCGGCGCGCCGCCCGGGCCTCGTCCCGGCGCCGCACCCGGTCGGCGGTTTCAGGGTCGATCTCGGTGGGGCCTTCCGAACCGAAGGCGAGCCCGAGGGCCGCAGCGAGCAGCAGGGCCGTGTGGGCCGCGCGCCCGGCGCCCGTGGCATCGCCGGCGTCGGCTGCGCCGTTGGCCTGCCGCACGAGGTCGAACACGATGGCCAGGGCACCGGGCGTGTCGAGGTCGTCGTCCATGCGGACCCGGAAGCGGGCCACCGCCTCGGCATCCACCAACTGGTCCCCGGTCGCCTTGGGGCCCAGGGTCGGGTCGACGACCGGACCCTCGGCCAGCAGGTCGCCCAGGCCGAAGCGCCGAGCTGTGCCCTCCAGACGGGCGAGGGCCGACTCGGCGTCGGCGATGGTCTTCGGCGTCACTTCGATGGGCGACCGGTAGTGGGATCGGAGTACGAGGACCCGGTAGGCCCGGGCGTCGCTCCGCGCCAGCAGATCGGAGAGCGACGTGAAGTTGCCCAGCGACTTGGACATCTTCTCGCCGTCCACGGTCACCCACCCGTTGTGCACCCAGTGCCGGGTGAACTCCCGCTCTACGGCAACGGCCTGGGCCCGTTCGTTCTCGTGGTGCGGGAAGATCAGGTCGACCGCCCCACCGTGCAGATCGAACCCGTCGCCCAGTAGGTCGAGGGACATGACCACGCACTCGGTGTGCCATCCAGGCCGGCCGTCGCCCCACGGCGACTCCCACGATGGCTCGCCCTCCTTGGCCTTCTTCCAGAGGACGAAGTCGAGCGGCGAGCGCTTGTCCTCATCGGCTTCCACCCGGGCCCCTGACCGGAGGGAGTCGAGAGGCTGGTGAGCCAGCAGTCCGTAGCCCGGAACATCCATCACCGACAGGTAGACACCATCGCCCGTCTCGTAGGCCGTTCCGCGGGCCACCAGCTCCTTCACCAGATCGATCATGTGGGCCACATAGGCGGTGGCGTGGGGGGTCTCGTCCGGCCGGAGCACGCCGAGGGCGTCCATGACCTCCCACCAGAGGGCCTCGTTTCCCGCGGTGAACTCGGAGATCGGCACACCCTGGGCGTTGGCCCGGGCGATGATCTTGTCCTCGATGTCGGTGATGTTGGACACATAGGTGACATCGAGGCCCGAAAAGAGCAGGTACCGGCGGAGCACGTCGAACACCAGGGAGAACCGGCCGTGCCCCAGATGCGGCACGCCGTCCACCGTCGGGCCGCACACGTACATGGACACCCGGCCCGGATCCCGCAGGCGGAGGGGCGCCACCTGGCCGGTGGCGGTGTCGTGGAGTTCCAGCACGCAGGGTACGGTAACCCGATCATGAGCGTGCACGCGACCGGTCCGTCCAGCCGGGCGACCGGACCCACAGGAATCCCCGAGAAGCCCGGACTGGAGGGTCTCGAGGCCACCTGGTCGTCCCGGTGGGAAGAGGACGGCACCTACGCCTTCGACCGGTCGGCGACCCGTGAGCGCGTCTTCTCCATCGACACGCCTCCGCCCACGGTGTCGGGTTCGCTCCACATCGGCCACGTCTTCTCGTACACCCACACCGACGCAGTGGCCCGCTTCCAGCGGATGCGCGGCCGGGCCGTCTTCTACCCGATGGGATGGGACGACAACGGCCTGCCCACCGAGCGGCGGGTCCAGAACTACTTCGGGGTCCGCTGCGATCCCAGCCTCCCCTACGACCCCGCCTTCGTCCCTCCGGCCCAACCGGGGAAGGACCCGGTCTCGGTGTCACGGCCCAACTTCGTGGCCCTGTGCCATCAGCTCACCGAGGAGGACGAACAGGTCTTCGAGCAGCTCTGGCGTCTGCTCGGCCTCTCGGTCGACTGGTCCCACAGCTACGCCACGGTTTCGGACCGGGCCCAACGGGTCTCCCAGCGGGGCTTCCTGCGCCTGGTGGCCCGGGGCCAAGTGGTGCAGCGGACCGCCCCCACCCTCTGGGACGTGGACTTCCGCACGGCCGTCTCCCAGGCCGAGTTGGAGGACCGCGAGCGACCCGGTGCCTACCACCGGCTCCGCTTCCCCCGGGTCGATCACGACGGCGGGGTCGATATCGAGACCACCCGGCCCGAGCTCTTGCCGGCCTGCGTGGCCCTGGTCGCCCACCCCGATGACGAGCGGTACCGTCCGTTGTTCGGCACCGAGGTCTCGACTCCCCTCTTCGGCGTGCGCGTGCCGGTCCTGGCCCACGAGCTGGCCGACCCCGAGAAGGGCTCGGGGATCGCCATGATCTGCACCTTCGGCGACACCACCGACGTGGTGTGGTGGCGGGAGCTGTCCCTCCCCACCCGAACCGTCGTCGGTCGTGACGGTCGCCTCCTCCCGGTCGAGTGGGGCACCGAAGGTTGGGAGTCCGAGGATCCGGGTGCTGCCGAGCTGGCTTATGCCGAGCTGGCCGGCCGCACCGTCAAGCAGGCCCAGACCCGGATCGTCGAGCTGCTCACCGCCTCGGGTGCCCTCATCGGCGAGCCCAGTGCCATCACCCACCCCGTCAAGTTCTACGAGAAAGGGGAGCGCCCGCTCGAGATCGTCTCGTCCCGCCAGTGGTTCGTCCTCACGCTCCCCCTCCGGGACCGGCTGCTCGCCCGCGGCGACGAGTTGCACTGGCATCCGCCCTACATGGCCCACCGCTACCGGGCCTGGGTGGAGGGCCTCAACGGCGACTGGAACATCAGCCGCCAGCGCTTCTTCGGGGTCCCCTTCCCGGTCTGGTACCCGGTGGACGCGGCGGGCGAGACGGAGTTCGACCGCCCGCTGCTGGCCACCGAGGACCGCCTTCCCGTCGACCCGTCGACCGATGTGCCCGACGGTTACACCGAGGATCAACGCGGGCGCCCCGGTGGGTTCGTCGGGGATCCCGACGTCATGGACACGTGGGCCACCTCGTCGCTCACCCCTCAGATCGCCGGGGGCTGGGAGGACGACCCGGACCTGTTCGCCCGGGTCTTCCCGATGGACGTGCGCCCCCAGGCCCACGAGATCATCCGGACCTGGCTGTTCTCGACGGTGGTCCGCTCCGAGCTCGAGTTCGGCACCTTGCCGTGGAGCGATGCCGCCATCTCGGGGTGGGTCCTCGACCCCGACCGAAAGAAGATGTCCAAGTCCAAAGGGGACGTGGTCACCCCGCTCCCGCTGGTCGAGAAGCACGGGGCCGACGCCGTGCGCTACTGGGCCGCCGGCGGCCGGCCCGGCACCGATACGGCATTCGACGAAGGTCAGATGAAGGTGGGAAGGCGCCTGGCCATCAAGGTGCTGAACGCCTCACGGTTCGCCCTCGGCCGGATGGCCGGCGACGACGGTGAGGTGGTCGTCCCCGGTCCCGACTCGGTCACCGCCCCCATCGACCGGGCCATGCTGGGCCGACTGGCCGAGGTGATCGACGAGGCCACCACCGCCTTCGAGTCCTACGACTACGCCCGGGCCCTCGAGCGCACCGAGACGTTCTTCTGGTCGTTCTGTGACGACTACCTCGAGCTGGTGAAGACCCGGGCCTACGGTGAGGCCACCGACCCGGGCCCCGCTTCGGCCCGGGCCGCCCTCGCCCTCGCCCTCTCCGCCCTACTACGGCTGCTCGCCCCCATCGTCCCCTTCGTCACCGAAGAGGTGTGGTCGTGGTGGCGCACCGGCTCCATTCACACCGCACCGTGGCCGACCCGGTCCGAGCTGGCCGGAGCGCAGCCCGACCGTTCGGGACTCGTGCTCGAGGTGGCCGCCGAGGCCTTGGGACAGGTGCGGCGGGCCAAGACCACAGCCAAGCGGTCCATGCGGTGGCCGGTGACAACGCTCACGGTGTCGGACTCCCCCGATCGGATCGCCGCACTCTTGGCGGCCGAGGGCGACCTGGCCGACGCCGGCGTGGTGGCCTCGTTGATCACCATCGAATCCGACCAGTCGAGCGTCGAAGTGGAGCTGGCCGAGGACGAGTGAGCGGGCAGAAGGCCCACGCTCACCAGCCGTCAATCAGGCAAGATAGACCCCGAGGGCGGCGTCGGCCATCTCCTGGGGAGTTCCCTCCTGTTCGATGCGGCCGTGCACCATGATGGCGGCGCGGGTGGCCACAGCCAGGGCGGTCGTCACGAACTGCTCGACGAGCAGGATGGTCATGCCCCGTGCGGCCAGCGTCCCGACCAGCTCGTAGAGCTCACCGACGATCAGGGGTGCGAGCCCCATGGAGAGCTCGTCGAGGAGCAGGGCCTTGGGCGAGGTGACGAGGGCCCGGGAGATGGCCAGCATCTGCTGCTCACCGCCGGACAGGGTGCCGGCCATCTGCCGGCGCCGCTCCTTCAGGCGGGGGAACGTGTCGTAGGTCTGCTCCTCCACCTCCTTTGCCGTGATCCCGCCCCGGTAGGTCCAGATGCGCAGGTTCTCGCGCACGGTCAGATTGGGGAAGATGCCCCGACCCTCGGGGATGGCGCAGAGCCCACTCCGGACCAGCTTCTCGGTCGGACTCTTCCCGACGGCCACGTCGCCCACCAGCACCTGACCCGAGGTCGGACGCATGCGCCCGTTGATGACCTTGAGCAGTGTCGACTTGCCCGCCCCGTTGGGCCCGAGCAGCGCGAAGACGCTGCCGGGGGGCACGACCAGATTGACGCCGTGGAGGACCTCGATCCGGCCGTAGGCCGCCCGGACGTCATCGATGACGATGCTCGGGGGGAGCTGGTGTGGTGCAGTTGGGTCGCCGGTGCCCACCTGGGGGCTCTCGTCGCTCACCGTTCATCCCCCGGCATCGCACCGGTGGGGCCGCCGGCGCCGTCTCCGCCCACGGTCGGCGAGGCGGTGGCCGTGGAGTCAGGGCTCACCTCGCCGAGATAGGCGGCCTGGACGACGGCATCGGTGCGGATGGCTTCAGGCGAACCGGCGGCGATGATGTCCCCGAAGTCCAGCACGTAGATGTGGTCACAGATCCGCATGACCAGCTCCATGTCGTGCTCCACCAAGAGGACGGCCATGCCCTCGGCGGCCAACTTGGCCAGCAGGTCTCCGAGGGCTTTGGACTCCGACTCGTCCAATCCCGAGCCCGGCTCGTCGAGGAGGAGGAGCTTGGGCCCGATGGCGAGGGCACGGGCCAGCTCGACCATCCGGGCCAGCCCCGTGGACATGGTGGCCGACTGCTCGTCCCCCAGCCCGGCCAGTCCCACTCCCTCGAGCAGGCGGTCACAGCGGGTCGAGGTCAGCAAGTCGTCCGTGCCGGCGGCTCCCTGGTCGGTGGCCCTGCGCCGCTTCCAGGGCAGGGCACGGCGGAACCGTTGCCACTCCCACCATTTGACCGAGGACTCGATGCCCACCTGGACGTTCTCACTGGCCGAGAGCGTGCCGAAGATCTCCAGGCGCTGGAAGGTGCGGGCGAGTCCGAGGCGGGCCCGTCGGTGCGGCTTCATGGTGGTGACGTCGACGTCGAACAGGTGCACCGAACCGCGATCGGGCACCTGGAGCCCGCTGATCACGTTGAACAGCGTGGTCTTGCCCGCCCCGTTCGGGCCGATGAGGCCGGTCACCGTGCCCGGCTCCACGGTGAGGGTGACGTCGTTCAGGGCCGACACGCCGCCGAAGCGGACGGCGACCTCCGAGACGGTCAGTGCGGCGCTCCGGGCGCCGTTCGGGTTACCCGGCGGCACGGGTCTTCCTCAGTGCGGCCGCCGCACTCACCGGTTCACTGGTGGTGGCCGGCGGCGTCCCCGTCGGTCGGCGGACCCAGGGCAGGCGGAACTGGAGGAACTCCATGCCGAGGAGCCCGCCGGCCGCCCGGCCGATCAGGATGATCCCCACTCCGGCGAACAGCCCGACCCCGTTCGGCCACAGCTGGTTGAGCACCACGTAGGTGAGGGCGGCGAGGAAGGCCCCCGACACGGTGCGGATGCTCCAGATGGTGACGAAGAGCACGAAGATGATGCCGGGGAACACGTCGAAGTCGGTGGTGCCCACCACACCTTGCACCGTGCCGTAGAGGGCCCCGGCCAATCCGGCCATGGCCGCGGCGATGGCGAACACCGCCACTTTGGTGAACCCGATGTTGAGGCCCACCGTGGCGTAGGCCGCCGGCGAGTCGTTGAGGGCCACCAGACGGCGGCCGAAGAGGCTGCGCCGGATGGCCAGAACCACCAGGGCGGCCAGCACGAAGAAGCCCGAGACCAAGAGGAACTCGGCGCTGTCACTGCCGAAGTTGACCCCGGGGACCACGATCCGCCCGATGGAGACGCCCCCGCTCCCGTAGATGTGGCTGTCGGGGAAGAACCCGGTGGCCACGGCGTCGGCGAAGGCGAAGGTGGCGAGGGCCAGATAGAGGTCCCGTAGGCGGATGGTGGGCAGGGCGATGAGCGCCCCGAGGCCGGCGCACACACCGGTGGCCGCCAACAGCCCGAGGACGGAGCCGCCGCCGGCGATCTTCCCCATCACGAAGGCCCCGATCCCCATGAAGGAGAACTGGCACAGCGAGACCTGGCCCGAGTACCCGGTGAGCAGCACGAGGGACAGCCCCACCATCCCGAGTGTCATGACCATGCCGCCGAGGGTCAACAAGGTGGTCCCTTTGACCTCGGTGTTGGAGAACACCAGGGCGGCGACGACGGCGAGGACGAAGAAGACGACTGCCGCCACCAGTGACTCCCGGCCTCCGGCCACCCGCGGCGCCCGCATGGTGGTCAGACGCCCGACGGCCCGCAGGCGCACCGAGGGCAGGGTCACCAGGGCGATGAACAAGAAGGCCATGGGGAGGGCGTAGGTGATGTCGGGGACCAGGTTCTCCGGCACGTGGGGAAGGATGTAGTTGATGACGTAGTTCTCGGCCAGCCCGATGACGATGGCCGCGACGAAGGTCACCGGAATGTTCTTCAGCCGTCCCACGATGGCCGCCGCGTAGCCGTTGACCACCAGCAGGGTCATGGCCTCGATGCTGATCCCGGTGGTCTGGGTCGGGGCGAGGAGGACGCCGGCCAGGGCGGCCATCATGAACCCGAGGATCCAGCCGTACTGGCTCATCCGGTTGGGTGAGACCCCCGACATGGCCAGCAGCTCGGGGTCGTCGACCACGGCCCGCAGGGCAAATCCGGTGCGGGTCGAGTAGAAGAGGGCACGCAGGGCGATGGCCACGGCCAGGGCCACACCGATGATCAGCACCTCTTGGTACTGGATGTTGATGCCGACGAAGCGGAACTGGCCCGACACCAGGTTGTTGACCTGGCGCTCGGTGGTCGGGCTCCAGATGAGGGTGGCCATCCCGGTCAGGATGACCATGAGGCCGAGGGTGACCATGACCGGTCGCTCGGCCGACGCGCCGTGGAGCCGTCGCATGAGCACCCGCTCGACCAGGGCCCCGGCGATCGAAGCCCCGATGACCAAGATGATGAGCAGCGACAACAGGACGGGCACGTTGTGGGCCGAGACCAGCTCCCAGTAGCAAAAGGCCGCCACCATGCCCACCGCACCCTGGGCGAAGTTGAAGACCCCCGAGGTGGTGTAGGTGACCACCAGGCCGGTGGCGGCGATGGCGTAGCCGGCGCCGAGCATGATCCCGAACACGGTGTACTGCAGGAAGTCGCTCACTGCGCCACCCTCGTCCCCCGTCGCTTCACGTCATACCCTCCGCGTCGGGTCCGGGCCGGTCAGGAGGCCGGCGGCGTTATGTACTTGTAGTCGCATCGATACCCGTTGGTGCTGCTGTTGACAGGTGGGTCGTCCAGACGCTGGTAGTTCCCGTTCGCCACCTGCCCGATCAGGTAGCAGTTCCCCACGGTCTTGGCCGCCGGATCGTTGGGGGCGATGATGTTGTCCCCACTGAACGAGGTGATCTTGGACAGCGCCTGGAGCAGCGAGCCCCGGCTGGGGTTGGATCCGGCATTCTTCAGGGCCTGGGAGAACAACTCGCCCGAGAGCCACCCGTACAGCGTGAACAGGTCGGTCTTGAATCCGGGTGACGCCTTTTGCACCCACTTGTTGAAGGTGGCGACGGCCGGGATGGCCGCGGCGTCCTGGCCGAGGAACAACGAGGTGTTCGAGTCGAACAGCGCCCCGTCGACCGCTGCGGGACCGCCGGCCGCCGAGACCAGGTCGTTGCTGTAGTTGGCCGAGCCCAGGATCACCTGGGGGTGGAAGTTCTGCTGCTGGAGATCCTTCAGCATGGCCGAGGCGTAGTTCTGAGGCAGTTGGGAGAGGAAGAGGATCTTGACTCCGGCGTTCTTCATGGCGATGACGTTCGGGGTGTAGTCGGTCTGGGTCACCGGAACGGTGGGGTCGTAGACGATCTTGTAGCCGACCTGCTCCATGGCGTACTTCTGGCCGGACCAGTCCTTTTCCGCCGAGGCCTGGTCCGACACCACCGTGCCCACCGCGCCGATGTCCTTCGGGAACTTCTTCTTGAAGTACTGGAGCGAGCCCTCCTCCCATCCCCCGTTGAGGGGCACCGCCGAGAAGACATTGGGCAGCTGGTTGGTGGTGCCGTCGAGCACCACCGACACGTTGGGCATCCCCGGATTGGCCGCCAGCAGCTGACCGCCGAAGTTGTCCTGGAGGGAGAACCCACCCACCAGGGCGAAGTCGTTGGTCAGGGCGTTCTGGGTGGCTTGTTTGTTCCCCGCGCCGCTGAAGTTGTCATCGGCGGAGTCCACGACGATCTTGCGACCGTTCACCCCACCGGTCGAGTTCACGTAGTCGGCGTAGGCCTCCGTTCCGACGAGGGCCCCTTTGAACAGCCCGCCGATGGCCAGGGTGGAGACGTTCGCCACCCGGACCGAGCTGGAAGTGATGCCGGTGTGGTCGCTGAACGCACCCGAGGGGATCTTCGAACTCCCCGATCCCGACGCCGCGGTGGTCGAGGACGACGACTTGGTCGAGCTGCAGGCGACCGCGGTGGTAGCCACCACCACGACCAGGGCCAGCGCGGCCAGGCGCGTTCTCCACGTTGTTGAAACCAAGGTTCCCCCTTGCCATGTCGACCCGTGCACTGCTCACCTGACCTCAGTGGCGGCCACACAGAACCGGACGGCCACGAATATGTGACTCTACGTCAGAAACTCGCCCGACTGTCTAGCACCGCAGGTCGCGGGCCGTATTGCTCAGGCGTCGACGCCGGGGACCGGGGCCCGGGCGTCGGCCCGCACCCGCATGGCCTCGAGGAAGCGGACGGCCCCCATCGTGGTGTGCCGGGAGCGGATGGACGCCAGGACGTCGAAGGCGTGCTGGGCCCCGGGGAGCTCGACGGCGGCCACCGGAGCCTGCGAGGCCAACCGCAGCTGGGCGACGAAATACCTGGCCACCGCCACCGGGACCAGGGTGTCGTTGACGCCGTGGAACACCATCATGGGCGGCGCCTGCGAGGTGACCCGGCGGTCGGGGGAGGCCTCCTCGAACAGCCGGGGGTTGTCGGCGATGGACGTCTTCATGACCAGGCGCTCCAGCAGGTCGAGGCTTCCCTTCCCGTAGGCCCCGGATCGTTCCGGGTCACCGGTCGTGTCGTAGACGCCGTAGAAGGGCAGGCACGCATCGACCGAGGTGTCCAGGTCCTCGAACCCGGGCTGCCACGCCGGCTCGCCGGGGGTGAGGGCGAGAAGGGCCGAGAGGTGGCCACCGGCCGAACCCCCGGCCACGGCGATGAAGCCCGGATCGCCGCCGTACTCGGCGATGTGCTCTCGGACCCAGGCCACGGCCCGCTTGCAGTCCACGATGTGGGCCGGCCAGGTCCCCCGGGGACTGAGCCGGTAGTTGACGGCCACGCACACCCAGCCCCGCTGGACCAGTTCGTGCATCATCGGGATGCCCTGCTCCCGCTTGTCCCCGATCACCCACGCCCCGCCGTGGATGTAGACCAGCACCGGGGCGTCGACGGGGACCACGCCCCGGCGGGTCAGCACGTCCAGTTTGTGCCGGTAGTTGCCGTCCCCCCAGTAGTCGATGTTCCGAGCCCGGCGGATGCCCCGGAACCGGAACGGGATGGCGATGACCAGCCGCCACCGGTGGTTCCAGGCCGGGCGCGGGTCGCGGGCCAGGGCGGCGATGGCACCACCGGTGGCCCGCTCGAGGGCCTCATCGACGAGGTCCGCTGCTCCCGAGGCCACCCGGGCCAGGTTGACGAAGGCCGAGGCGGTGAGGGCGGCGATGCCCAGTCCCACCCAGCCGGGCCAGTCGGCGAGGGAGCCGTTCACGCCGAAGGCCACCGAGCCGGCCACCAGGAGGACCGCCATATGGACGGGGAGCTCACCGGGAATCCACCCCATGGCGAAACTGGCCACGGTGAAGGGCTCACGGCGGACGGGGAAGTAGGCGTTGACCGCCAGGATCGCGAAGACCAAGCTGACTGCGAGGAACACCCAAGCCACCCCTCCATACAACACGCTCCGCACGGCGGAGTGAAACCAATCGGCGGCCAGATCCCGGGGGGTGGGCGTCGCACGAGGAGGGAACACGGGCATGGAACGACTGAGCGGGCTCGACGCAAGCTTCCTCTACCTCGAGACCCCGAGCTTGCACATGCAGGTGGCTTTGTGCCTCGTCTTCGACCCCTCCACGGTGCCCGGCGGCTACTCCTTCGACCGCATGAAGGGCTCGATCGAGGCCCGCCTGCCCGCCGCCCCGGTCTTCCGCCGGCGCCTGATGGAGGTGCCGTTCCGGCTCGGGCATCCGGTGTGGATCGACGACGCCGACTTCGACATCGACTACCACGTGCGCCTGGCGGCGGTGCCCCACCCCGGTGGGCTCCGCCAGCTGGCCGACCTGGCCGGGGACATCACCGGACGCCCCTTGGACCGGTCGAGGCCGCTCTGGGAGATGTGGGTCGTCGAGGGCCTGACCGACGGGCGCATCGGGTTCGTGGCCAAGATGCACCACTCGACGGTGGACGGGGTCTCGGGTGCCGCCCTCCTCTCGGTCCTCTTCGATCTGAGCCCTGAGCCCACCGCCGAGAGCCTGCCTCCCGAGCAGCCCGTGGACGGGCGAGTCCCTTCGGGCCTCGAACTCATGACCCAGGCCGTGGTGGCCCGCACCCTCCGTCCCCTCGAGATGACCCGCGACCTGATCCACACCACGCAACGGGTGCTGGACGTCCGCCGTGTCCGCCAGAAACCCCACAACCGGGCCCCCCAGGCCAAGGCCGCCCTTCCCCTCTCGGCCCCGCGGACCTCGTTCAACGGAGCCCTGACCTGGCGTCGCAGCGTGGCCCTCACCGCCATCGGCCTGGAGGACGTCAAGCGGTTGAAGAACGCCACCGGTACCACGGTGAACGACGTAGTGCTGGCCGTGTGCACGAGTGCGCTGCGGGGCTTCCTCCTCGAGGGCGACGAGCTCCCGACCAAGCCCCTGGTGGCGGTGGTGCCGGTCTCGGTGCGCTCCGACGTCGACGACCCCCGCGGCTCCAACCAGCTCTCCACCATGTTCGTGCAGCTCCCCGTCGAACTGCACGACCCCCTCGAACGACTCCAGGCCATCCACGACGGCACGCTCGGGGCCAAAGAGGAGCACGAGGCCCTGGGGCCGGACACACTGATCACCTGGGCCGAGCACGGCACGCCCAACTTCTTTGCCAACGCGGCCCGGCTCTACTCGCGCATGCGGTTGGCCGACCGCCACCGGCCCATCGCCAACCTGGTCATCTCGAACGTCCCGGGTCCGGACTTCCCCCTCTATCTGGCCGGGGCCGAGCTCCAGGCCGGGTTCCCGCTCGGACCGGTCATGGACGGCATGGGCGTCAACATCACGATCATGAGCTACCGGGGCATCCTCTACTGGGGCATCCACGCCAGCCCCGACACCATCCCGCGTCTGTGGAGCCTGACCGCCGCGGTTCCCCTGGCGCTCGACGAGCTGCTCCTGGCCGCCGGCGAAGGCCCGGCCGTCTACCGCTCCGAGGACGCCGCCGCCGCCGTCCGGGCCTCGGGCGTCGACATCGGGACGGTGGGGAGACCGCGGCGACCGACGACGACGCCGTAGGCCCACCGGCGCCGCCCGCCGTGTGAGGGCCTGGGTCAGGGAGCGGGGGCGATGGCCATCGACGAGGCTCCCGTGCACACCGGAATGGCCCGGCCGAAGGTCTGGGAGACGGGCTCGTAGGGCAGGACCGAGTCGAACCCCTCGACCACGTAGGCATCGGATCCTGACGGGTCGAGGACGATGTCGGTGGGATGTTGGGTCCCCGAGCTGGGTTCGCCGGCCGACTGGCCCGGAAGCCGGACCGGGGCGGGAGGATTGGTGAAGCTGGCGATGGGCACCGGGTTGATCCAGTTGTTGGCCGAGTCCGCCACGAGCAGCGAGCTGCCGTCGTGCTCGACGGCCAGGGCGGCCGGGGCGGCGATGCCGTAGTTGTCGAAACTGGCGGCCGCGCCGACCACGGTCGTGGCGGTGGCGATGGGGAGCACCCGTCCGCCGAAGTCCGGCGGTCCCTGCCCGACGACGTAGACGGTGGCGCCGTCGGCGGTGACGGCGATCCCATGGGGCGAGTAGACCGACGAGACGCTCAGGCCGGTCGGGATGGTCGCACCCACCGAGTCGTCGGCCGTGTTGACGGGCACGACGCCCCCGGCCACGAGGGCGTAGACGGTGGGGGCGGCAGGATCGAGGGCCAGCCCGTAGATGGTTCGTCCCGCGCCGAGATCGACGGGCCTGCCCACCTGGCGGGTAGCCACGTCGACCGGGACGACGGTGCTCCCGCTGGCGGCGAGCACCGTGTGCCCCCCGGGAAGGACCACGATGGCGTGGGTGGCCCCCTGTCCGGGGAGATCGATGGGCCGCCCGGCCCGCTGGGTGACGAGGTCGATGGGGACGACCACGTTTTGGGCCCCGACCGAAGAGGCGGTCGTGGACGTCGTGCTCGAAGGAGGTGCGGTGACCGCGGTGGTGCCCACCGGGGCAGACGTCGGGGTCGACGACGCCGGGCCGGTGGCGGCGCCATCGGCGGTCACCACGTAGGCCATCCGGCCGTCGGACGACACGGCGACGGCGAAGTCGCCAAGGTCAGGGGTGCCCGAGATGGGCAGCGGGATCGGCGCCTCGGCGGTCTGGGTGGCCAGTTCGATCGGCGTGACGGCGTTGGAGCACACGACGTACCCCATCGACCCGGCCGGCGCCAGGGACGATCCACCTACCGCGGCGGGGTGCGGTTGGGCGAAGAGGCCACAGCCCGACAGGATCAGGGACACCAGGCCCGACGAGGCGGCGACCACCGGGCGGAGGCCCCGGCAACGGGATGTTCGGGTCGGAGTCATGCGTGGGACGACCCTAGTGACCTCGACCCCCCTCGCTGGGGCACCACCGGGTGGGCGGATCGGCCCGCCGGCCCTCGGTCCGATGACCCGGAGCGGTCAGGAGTGCTGGAACTGGGGCACGCCGTCCACCTCGAAGGCGAACTCGTCGACGTAGCACCACCACCACGCCTCACCCGGCTCGAAGGACTGGATGAGGGGATGGCCCCCCTCGTCGAAGTGGGCAGTGGCGTGCCGTCCCGGCGAGTTGTCACAACAGCCCACGTGGCCGCAGATCATGCACATCCGCAGATGGACCCAGTGGCCCCCTTCACGGAGGCAGTCCTCGCATCCGTCGGCCGACGGGCTCACCTCCTGCACCTGATCGAGATGGTGGCAGAACTCCTCGGCGTCCGTCATGGTGACTCCTCCACTGCTTCTCCGCCGGCCCGGGCCGGTACCCGCTGCTCGCCCGACTGGCTCCGATGGTACCGGTCACCTCCGCGGGTGGCCATGCTCCCGGGGATGGCCCCGGCCGTCCCCGGGAACGTCGAACGGCACGGCGCAGCCCCGAGGGGACTCCGGTCGGTCCCGGTCGACGGCCGGGGCGTAACCCCTGCATGCCGCGGCTTGTGTCGGTGCCGAGCCGGGCTCCAGCGAACCCAGACGGTCGATCCCCGTTAGCATGCGCCACGCCGACCGAGCACCTCCCGGTCGCCACGAGCCGGCCGTCGGCCGGTCGTGTCTTCCACCTGTCCTGACCCGAGGAGTGACGCCGTCGTGATCGTGCCCGTTCCCGAGTGCGCCGCGACGACCGTGCCGGGGTCATTTGGTCCGGAGCCGGCGGCGTGAACTCAACCGGGTGGCTGCGGTCGATGGCCCCACGGTCAACGGACGAGGACCATCGGGCGTCGACCCCACTCGAGCTCCTCTTCGACCTCTGCTTCGTCGTGGCCGTCTCGCAAGCGGCCGCACAGCTCAATCACGGCATCTCGGCCGGGCGAGTCGGGTCCAGCGTCGTCGGCTATCTCATGGTGTTCTTCGCCATCTGGTGGGCATGGATGAACTTCACCTGGTTCGCCTCGGCCTACGACATCGACGATGTTCCCTACCGGCTCCTCACGTTCGTCCAGATCGCCGGCGCCCTCATCCTGGCCGCCGGCGTCGCCTCCGCCTTCACCTCGGGTGACTTCGCCACCATCACGGTGGGCTACGTGGTCATGCGTGTCGCCATGGTGGCTCAGTGGATGCGGGCGGCGGCCTCGGATCCTGACGGTCGCCCGGTGGCCCACCGTTACGCCCTCGGGATCACCGTGCTCCAGATCGGCTGGGTGGTGCGACTCTTCCTCCCGCGTTCGTGGGACGACGTCACCTTCTGCGTGCTGGCGGCGGGCGAGATGGCGCTGCCGTGGTGGGGCGAGCGCGCTGGCCGGCCCACCACCTGGCATCCCGGCCACATCAACGAGCGCTACGGGCTCTTCACCCTCATCGTCCTCGGCGAGAGTGTGGCCGCAGCCACCATCGCCATCCAAGAGGCGGTGTCGGCCGATGCGATCTCGGCCACGCTCGTCGGGCTGGCCGTGGGCGGCCTGGCCCTCGTGTTCGGGCTGTGGTGGTGGTACTTCGAGCACCCCGCCGAGGAGGCGCTGCGGATCTCTCGGAGTCTGTCCTATCTGTGGGGCTACGCCCACTACTTCGTCTTCGCCTCGGTGGCCGCCTTCGGTGCCGGCCTCGAGGTGGCGGTCCAGACGGTGGAACACCACGGGTCCGCCTCCCGGATCACCGCCGCTCTCGCCGTGGCCGTCCCGGTAGCCGTCTTCTTGGTGGTGACCGCGGCCCTGCACACCGTCTTCCACCCGGACTGGGCCCTGCCCCGGTGGTGCACCCCGGTGGCGGTCATCGCCCTGTTGGCCCTGGCCTTCGCGGGAGGTGTGGTCAGTCTGGCTGTGGTGGTCCCGCTGATGGCCCTGGTGGTGGCGGGCCTGGTGGCGGCGGACTCGTGGAGTTCGCGCTACGGCGCTCCCACCGGGTAGGCAACGGCCCGCCCTGACGGGGAGCCCGTCGCTCCCAGCGGACCGGGGGTGCAGGAAGCGCCACCCGTCGTCGAGAAGCCAGGGCGGAGGCCACGTGGTCGGTCAGGGTCTCGAGCGGCCGCACCTCGGCCCCGTCCAACTGGAGGGGACGGGAGTGGGCCAACACCACACTGCCCAGCCTGGCCCGCTGGGCCCAGAGGGGCAGGACCATCACGACCCGGGCGCCGGCATCCCGCAAGGTGTCGGTACCGACGAACCCGCGGCCCAGTGCGTCGCCGCCCGTGTAACACGAGCGGATGTCGTTCACGAGCGAGGACAGTGACTGGAGCTCGGAGGGGGACAGCGCCACCAGGGCCTCGCCCAGCGGGCCCACGGCGACTTCCACCGACGGGCGGTCGGGGCCGTTCATGATCAGCGCCGCCGAGTCCAGCCTCGAGGCGTCCCGGAGGCAGCGCAGCAGCCGGTCGGGCATCTGGGGGTTGTCGGCGATCCCGGAGATGACCACCGAAGCCCGGACCGTGCGGTCCCATGACGACTCCTCCAGGTGGTCTCCGATCACCTGGAGACGCTCGGCCAAGAGAGCGGCGTACCGTTCCATCTGGGCCAGCATCCCGCCCGGCAGCGGGGTGAGCGACTCGACGTTGAGCGCACCGACGGTCGTCCCCCCGACGACGATGGGGACGCAGATCTCCGACACCACGCCCGGGATGGCCTCGAGATAGGCCGGGTTCTTCGACACGTCGGGGACGACGATGGGCTTGCCGGTCTTCCAGGTCCGGCCGGTGATGCCCGATGACCCGGACATGCCGTCGAGGATCTGCCACAGTCCCCGCTGGGCCGTGCACCGGAGCTCACCGTGCCGCTCGAGGTAGGCGCTCGGCATGACCTGGCCCTGGCGGAAGAGGTGCTCGACGACGGCCGCGCACGCCCGGCGGGAGTCCGGGGCGCGGTCGAGGGCCTCGATCATGCGCTCCTCGGCCGCCGTCCATTGGCCCGTTTGGCGGCTCACCGAGGCGGTGGTGGGTCGGGAGTCGTCGTTGAGCACCGGCCACTTGGTGGCCGGACGGGCCAGCAGGTAGCCCTGGACCAGATCGACCTCGGCGTCCCGCAGGACCTCGAGTTCCTCGGCGGTCTCCACCCCCTCGGCGATGACGCTGGTTCCGACCTCGGCGGCGAAGGCGGCCATGGCACCCACAAGGGCGCGTCGGTTGCGGTCCCGGTCGAGGTCGCGTACCAGTTCGCGATCGAGCTTCAAGAAGTCCGGGGTGAGTTCGATGACGTGCCGGAGGCTGGAGTAGCCCGCACCGGCGTCGTCGATGGCGATCCTGACCCCCCGGGCCAGCCACGGTGCCAGGTCCCGCCGGAGGCTCTCGTAGTCCTCCACCGCCTCTTGTTCGGTGAGCTCGACCACCACCCGCTCGGGAAGCCGGTCGAGCAGGGCCAGCGCGGCGGGCTCGGCCAAGAGGGAAGGGCTCAGGTTGACGAACAAGAGGCGATCATCGGGCGGGGCCCCAAGGTCGGTAGCGGCGGCGAGACAGGCGACCTCGAGGGCGGTGCGCAGGCCGACCTCCTCGGACTTGGCCAACCACCAGTCGGGGGACCGCACCGGATCGAGGGGCATGCGGGCCAGCGCCTCGTAGCCCACGATGAGCTGGTCGGCCGGGCGCACCACCGGCTGGACGAACGCCTCGACCACCCCGGGCTCGCAGAGGAACTGCATGGCGCGCCGGAGCGCGAACGGGCTGTCCGAATCCAGACCGAACTGCTCGGACGACAGGGCCATATGCGAGTATCGGCTCCGGGGCCGTGAACCTTAAGTCCTGGTCGCCACGTACTCGGCCGTCCGGGACGGGCCCGGTCGACGGCGTCGTCACTACGCTTTCGGCCATGGCCCACTTCGAGGTCGACGGTGACCAGCTGGCCCTCCGGCTCACTTCCGAGGAGCACCTCGAGGGCATGCACCGCGACGTGGTCGTCCCGTGGTCGGCCGTGTCCGTCGTACGGGTCACCGAGGACGTCTGGTCCGAGCTGCGTGGCATCCGGGCTCCGGGCACGGGGCTCCCTGGCGTCATCGCCGTGGGCACCCGTCGGGGCTCGTTCGGGAAGGATTTCGCCGCCGTCCACGGAAAGGGCCGAGGGGTCGTGGTCGAGCTCGTCGGCCAGGACTTCTCCCGCCTGGTGATCACGACACCCGATCCCGAAGCGGTGGTGGGCCGCCTCACCGGCCCGGGTCCGGAGCCGCCACCCTTGTAAATGGCACTGAGTGCCATTACTATCCCCGGGGTGGAAAACCATGGTGGCACGCCGGATCGGGAGGCCTAGCGGGCATGGCTGGCCGGGTCGAGGGCAAAGTGGCGTTCATCACCGGTGCCGGGCGGGGCCAGGGCCGAAGCCACGCAGTCCGGCTGGCCGAGGAGGGGGCGGACATCATCGCCGTCGACGTCCTCGAGGACTATCCCTGGGTGGGATATCCCATGTCCACAACCGACGACCTGGCCGAGACGGTGCGGCTCGTCGAGGCCCTCGGCCAGCGCATCGTGGCCGGACAGGCCGACGTGCGGAACGCCGGGGCGCTGGCCCAGCGTCTCGACGAGGGAGTAGCGGCGTTCGGACGGCTCGACATCGTGAGCGCCAACGCCGGAATCTGCAGCGTCCAGACCTGGGACCAGGTGACCCCCGAGATCTGGCAGGACACCCTGGACACCAACCTCACCGGCGTCTGGAACACCATGGTCACCGCGGTGCCCCATCTCATCGAGGGTGGCGGCGGATCCATCATCGCCACCAGCTCGACGTCGGGCATCAAGGGCATCCCGTTCCTCGGCCCCTACGTGGCGGCCAAGCACGGGGTGACCGGGATCGCCCGTTCGCTGGCCAACGAGTTGGCCCGTCACCACATCCGGGTGAACACGGTCCACCCGACCGGGGTCGACACCCCGATGCTGGTCGGGCTGGGGTCGTTGGCCCCACTGCTCGAGACCGACCCCCACCTGAACGGCATCTTTCAGAACGCTCTGCCCGTCACCGTGCTCCAGGCACGGGACGTGAGCGAGGCGGTGCTGTTCCTGGCTTCGGACGAGTCCCGGTTCGTCACCGGCCTCGAGTTCACCATCGACGCCGGCCAGACCATTCGATGAGCTCCCGAGACCGAACGCGCCACGGGTGCGGGAGCCGGCACTGCGAGAAGGGAATCGACGCGGCCATGAGCAATCCTTGGTTCGAAACGGTGGCCGAAGCCCAGCGGCGGGCCAAACGTCGCCTGCCTGCCTCGGTCTACGCCGCACTGGTGGCCGGGTCGGAGAAGGGCCTGACCGTGGACGACAACGTGGCCGCCTTCGGCGAGCTGGGCCTGGCTCCCCACGTGGCCGGCCTGTGCGACGACCGTGACCTGGCCACGACGGTGATGGGCCAGCCCGTCTCCATGCCGGTGATCATCTCCCCCACCGGCGTCCAGGCCGTCCATCCCGACGGCGAGGTGGCCGTGGCCCGAGCGGCGGCGGCCCGCGGGACGGTGATGGGTCTCAGCTGCTTCGCCAGCAAGCCCATCGAAGAGGTGGTCGAGGCCAACCCCCAGACGTTCTTCCAGACCTACTGGGTCGGGGACAAAGACGAGATGTCCGAGCGCCTGGAGCGGGCCCGCACGGCCGGTGCCGTGGGCCTCATCGCCACCTTCGACTGGTCCTTTTCCATCGGGCGGGACTGGGGCAGCCCGGTGATCCCCGAGCAGATCGACATGAAAGCGGCGCTGCGCTTCGCCCCCGAAGTGCTCCTGCGGCCCCGCTGGCTGGCCGACTTCGCCCGATCCGGGGCGATCCCCGACCTGACCGTTCCCAACCTGGCCCGTCCCGGCCAGGACGCCCCTACGTTCTTCGGGGCCTACGGGAAGTGGATGCAGACGCCCAATCCCGGGTGGGATGACGTGGCGTGGTTGCGGGAGCAGTGGGGCGGTCCCTTCATGTTGAAAGGTGTCGTCCGGGTGGACGATGCCAAGCGGGCCGTCGACGCCGGTGTCACCGCCATCTCGGTGTCCAACCACGGTGGCAACAACCTCGACGGCACCCCGGCCACCATCCGCATGCTGCCGGTCATCGCCGAGACCGTCGGTGACCAGGTCGAGGTGCTCCTCGACGGGGGGATCCGACGGGGCAGCGACGTGGTCAAAGCCCTGGCCCTCGGAGCCCGGGCGGTCATGATCGGTCGCGCCTACCTCTGGGGCCTGGCGGCCAACGGACAGGCCGGAGTGGAGAACGTGCTCGATCTCCTTCGTGGTGGCATCGACTCGGGCGTCCTCGGGCTCGGCCACTCCTCGATCCACGACCTCTCCCCGGCCGACCTGGCTGTCCCTGCGGGCTTCACCCGGCGTCTGGGCGACCGCGACCAGCCCGAGGGCTGACCCGAACCGGCGACGTCCACCCGTCGGACGCCGACCCCACGGGGTTCAGAGCAGCGGTCGGATCTCGATGGCGCCACGGGCCACGGCACACGGTGTACCCGCCACCAGCTGGACGGCCTCGTCCAGGTCCGAAGCCTCGATGACCGAGAAGCCGGCCAACGGGGCGACCCCGGTGGCATAGGCCTCGGGTGCTGCGGTGACCGGTCCGTCCCAGGCCGCGCACCACGGTCGGTGGACCGACGGCGGCCACCTGGTCGCCCCGGTCGATCAGCACCTGGTCCTGGGCGAGCAGCTCCTGGCGGCGCTCCTCGCTGAGGGCCAACCAGTCCTTCTCGGCGCCGTAGGCCAGGCAGAGGAACTTCACGGCGCCACCTCGGCCACGGTGGCGACGGGGCACGGAGCTGCGATCAGGCGGAGGTCCTGCGGGACTCGGAGGGCCTGGCTCGGGGCGAGCCGGCTCACTGCGGGCCGGTGCGCAGCCTGAACTGGGCGCCGGCCGGGTCGGCCACGGTGGCCATGCGACCGTAGGGCGTGTCCTCGGCCGGTTGGACGACGGCACCCCCGAGGCGCCCGACCGAGGAGAGGGCGGCATCGACATCGTCGACCTCCCAGTACAGGGCCCAGTAGGGCGGGGTGCCCTCGGGAAGGAAGCCGCTCGAATCCATGATTCCGGCGAGCGGCTCGTCGGTGGTCGGGTCCTGCATGGTGGCGTAGCGGAACTGGTCGGTGTCGCCCACCATCGTGGTCTGCCAGTGGAACACGGTGCGGTAGAAGTCGAGTGCCTGCTCGAAGCCACGCGTGTGCAGCTCGAACCAGCTCGGAGCGCCGTGCTCGTCGAGCACGGTGAAACCCGGGAAGGTTCCGGCCTCCCATGCCCCGAGGTGCGCTCCGGTCGGGTCGACGAGCACGGTCTGGATGCCGAGCTCGGCGACCGGCATGGCCGGGGCGATGATCTCGGCGCCGGCCTCCTCGGCCGACCCGATGGTCTTGGTGATGTCGTCGGTGGCGAGGTAGATCTTCCAGGTGTCGTTGGCCGCCATCCCCTCCCCCATGTCACCCATGCATCCGGCGATGTCCACGCCGTTCCGGGTGAAGATGAAGTAGCCACCGAACTCGGGGTCGGGATCCCCCGACTCCCACCCGAACAGCTCGCCGTAGAAGGTGCGGCTGCCGGGGATGTCCGACGTCCACAGGTCGGCCCAGCAGGGTGCTCCGATGGGTGCGTGGTCTCGGGTGGTCATGGCCGCTCCTTGGTCGCTTGGGGATCCTGACACTGCTCTGACGGGCGGTGGGGGCCGAACTCATCGGTGACGGACGGGGTCGTCGAGATCGTCCGGGCCTTCACTTACTCGTCGAGATGGCCGGGGAGCCCGAACTCGGCGAAGAGGCGCTCAGGGTCCAAAGCGGCCAGGAAGAAGTTCATGGCCACGATCCGGCCTCCGGAGATCTCGAGCACCTGCAGCGCCCAGGGGGCGAAGCCCCCGGCCGGGTCGCGTCGGTACTGCCCGAAGGCCGGGCACCCGTTGGCCGTCGCCGGCAGCAGGCGCGACCCCCGACAGGCGCTCGGCCCTGGCTCGACCATCCACTCGCCGATGCGCGCCGCCCCCTGGATCCACAGGGCGTAGGGAGGCATCGACTGCACTGCGTCCTCGTGGAGCAGGGCGACCAGCTCGTCGATGTCGTAGCGCTCGAAGGCGTCTACATAGCGCTCGAGCAGGGCGGCATCGGGACCGTCCAGCACATCGAGAGGGCCGTCCACCCCGACCGAACGCAGTGTGGCCCGAGCCCGTTGGAGGGCGCTGTTGACCGCCGGCACCGAGGTGTCGAGGAGTTGGGCCACCTCGGTGGCACTCCAGCGGAGGACGTCAGCAAGGATCAGGGCCGCACGCTGTCGGGCCGGGAGGTGCTGCAGTGCGGTGATGAAGGCCAGACGCACCGACTCCCGGTGCTCGGCGACCTCGGCAGGATCGGCGTGGTCGGGAAGGACGCGTCCGTCGGCCACCGGGGTCACCCAGGTGGCCTCGGGGAGCATCGGGCCGAGCAGGGACTCCCGAGGAGGCGAGTCGGGACCCATGTCCATCGGCCGGGCCCGTCGCTGCACGCTCCGGAGCATGTCGATGCAGACGTTGGTGGCGATGCGATAGAGCCAGGAGCGCAGACTCGAACGCCCCTCGAACCGGTCGGTGTTGCGCCACGCCCGCACCATCGTCTCTTGCACGGCGTCCTCGGCTTCGAACCCCGATCCGAGCATGCGGTAGCAGTAGCCGGTCAGCTCCCGGCGGAACGGCTCCAGGTCCGGCGGGGCCGGAGGTGCCTCACTGATGGCCACACCGTGATGCTACCGAGCGGGTGCCTCAGGCTGCTCCGCCCCGCTCCGTCGGGGCCGAGACGTTGCGGGCCGGTCGGCCGGGACGGCTATCCCGAGCAGGTCGGCGAGGGTGGGCGCCCACCAGGTCGACGAGATCGGGGGCCCCGCCAAGGCGGTCGCCAACCGCTCGACGGCGGGGTGTCCGCCGGTGGCCACCGCCACCTGGTGCGCCGTGCGTGGGCTGCCGTGGACCCCGCGAACCGGGAACTCGACGGAGGAGAACCACCGCCCAGGGACAGCCCAGGCGAGGACGGTGTCGTCGTCGATACGGGACACCCCCTCGACCCCGGGGGTACGGGTGATCCAGTCCACGTCCCTCGCCATGGGCCCGCCCACCACGGCGACGGCACCGTCGTCCACCACCACACCCTCCTGGTTGGCCCCCGCGGCCGTGTGGAGGTCGATGGGGGCGGGTTCGGTGACCGACTCCTGGCTGTGGTCGCTCACCACCGCGACCACCCACTCCCCCCACCGGTCGGCCATCCACCCGAACAGCTCCCCGAGGTGGGCGTCGGCCCGGCGATACCGATGGAGGGCCTCGGGACTGTCCGGCCCGAAGAGGTGTCCGGCGGTATCGGTCTCGTTGAACTGGGCGACGACCAGTTCGGCGCCACCGGTGACCGCCTCGCGGATACGGGAAGCGGTCTCGCCGTCTCTGGCGTAGCCCAGGATGTCTTTGGCCACGCCGTCGCCGAAGTCACCGTCGGGCCACAGGTAGTCGACCCCGGCGGCACCCGTCACCCCGACCAGGTGATCGTCGCCGAACACGGCGGCCGACGGCCGGGCGGCGTCCCGCATGACGTCGAACAAGGTGGGCACCGAGGGCCCTCGCTCCGACGCGGCGATCGTCGCCCCCGGGATCGGGATCTCGTTCGCCACGACCCCGTGTTCGGCGGGGATCACTCCGGTCACGAAGGTGGCGTGATTGGGATACGTGGAGGTGGGCATGACCCCCGGGATACCGGCCGGACACCATCCCCCCGCTCGGGCCCGGCTGGTCAGCTCGGGCATGACCTCGTCGTTCACGTGGCGGGGCGAGACGCCGTCGAGGACCACGAACAAGACCTTCGGGCCCACCGTCCCGGGTCCGACCCCCGACCGTGTCACCTGCCGGTGCTGGCCGACCGGTTGGCCAGTCGATCGATCACCGGGAGCCAGTGATCGAGGGGCGGCACCGACGCGGTGGGGTCCTTGGCCGACTCATCCGCCCGTCGGAGGCGCACCGTGTCCTCGAAGTGGACCCCTTGGGCGAAGGCATCGACCTCGGAAGGGGCCATGGCCTCGCCCTGGAGTACCAGGGTCCGCCGGCTCCCCGCCGACAGGACATTCCGATAGGTGGCGTCGACGGCCACGAGGTAGCGCTTGGCGGCCACATGGTCTTCGATGAGCGTGGCCACCCGGCCACCGAGGACGGGTCGGACCGCGGCGGCGCCGATGGCGCCGTGCTCGTTTTCGGCTCCCGGGACGAGCACGTGTCCGATGTCGTGGAGCAGGCCGGCTACCTGGAGCTCGAGGTCGTCGGGGCGGGAGGCGGCGAGGACCTCGGCACACTGCAGGCCGTGGTGGAGGATGGTCAGTCCCACCACCTCCTCGTTGGGCTCCTCGGTGGAGCCGGCGCGCGACAAGACGGCCACGAGGGACTCCAGGTCCCGTTGGTTCGATGACGCCCCGCTCACCGCGCCGATCCTACGGTCCCCGACCGCAGGGTGGGCCCGGGACGCCGGGCGGTCAGCCCAGGGTGGCGATGGCCTCGTTGAACGTGGCCGATGGGCGCATGACCAGCTCGGCGAGCACCGGATCGGGCTGGTAGTAGCCACCGATGTCGACGGGTGATCCTTGGACGGCGATCAGCTCCCTCACGATCGTCTCCTCCTCCGCGGCCAGGGTCGTGGCGAGCGGCGTGAAGGCCCGCGCCAGCTCGGCGTCGTCGGATTGGGCTGCCAGCTCCTGGGCCCAGTAGAGGGCCAGGTAGAAGTGGCTGCCGCGATTGTCGATGCCGCCCACCTTGCGGGTGGGTGAACGGTCTTCGTTGAGAAAGGTGCCCGTGGCCCGGTCGAGGGTGTCGGCCAGAACCTGGGCCCGGGCGTTGCCCGTGCTCTGGGCCAGCTGTTCGAAGCTGACGGCAAGGGCCAAGAACTCTCCCAGGCTGTCCCAGCGGAGATAGTTCTCGTTGATCAGTTGTTGGACATGCTTGGGGGCCGAACCGCCGGCGCCGGTCTCGAACAGTCCGCCGCCGTGGATGAGGGGGACGACCGACAGCATCTTGGCGCTGGTCCCGAGTTCGAGGATGGGGAACAGGTCGGTCAGGTAGTCCCGGAGCACGTTGCCGGTCACCGAGATGGTGTCGAGGCCCCGGCGGATGCGCTCCAGTGAGAAGGCGGTGGCCTGCTCGGGGGCCATGATCTCGATCTGGAGGCCCTCGGTGTCGAAGTCGGGCAGGTAGGCACGGACCTTGTCGATCACGTTGGCGTCATGCGCGCGACCTGCATCGAGCCAGAAGACCGCCGGCGAGCCGGTGGCCCGTGCCCGCGTGACAGCCAGCCTGACCCAGTCCCGGATCGGTACGTCCTTGGTCTGACACATGCGAAAGATGTCGCCCCGGGCCACCGGCTGCTCGAGGAGCACGGTGCCGGCTGCATCGATCACCCGGACAGTGCCCGGCGCGGCGAGCTCGAAGGTCTTGTCGTGGCTGCCGTACTCCTCGGCCGCCTGTGCCATCAGACCGACGTTGGGCACCGACCCCATGGTGGCCGGATCGAAGGCCCCGTGGGCCCGGCAGTCATCGATGACTACCTGGTAGACGCCGGCGTAACTGCTGTCGGGGATGACGGCCAGGGTGTCCGCCTCGTCACCGTCGGGACCCCACATGTGTCCCGACGTCCTGATCATGGCCGGCATGGAGGCGTCGACGATCACGTCGCTCGGGACGTGCAGATTGGTGATGCCACGGTCGGAGTCGACCATGGCGAGCGGGGGCCGCTCGGCCAGCTCACGGTCGAACGAGGACCGGATCTCGTCCCCTTCGGGCAGCGATTCCAGACCGGCGAAGATGCCGCCGAGCCCGTTGTTAGGGCTGAGGCCGGCCTCCTGGAGCAACCCGCCGTACCGGGCGAAGGTATCCGGGAAGAAGGCTCGCACGGCGTGACCGAAGATGATGGGGTCGGAGATCTTCATCATGGTGGCCTTGAGGTGGATTGAAAAGAGCACGCCTTGGTCTCGCGCCCGCTCGATCTGGGCCGCCAAGAAGGTGTCGAGGGCCGAGACGCGCATGACCGATGCGTCGACCACCTCGCCGGCCAGCACCGGCACGGACTCCCGCAGGACGGTGGTCGTGCCGTCGTCGCCGAGCAGTTCGATCCGGAGAGATCCCGCCTCGTCGATGACCGCGGACCGCTCCGTCGACCGGAAGTCGCCGCTGTCCATATGGGCCACGTTGGTCCGCGAGTCGGGACTCCAGGCGCCCATCCGGTGGGGATGGGCGCGCGCGTATCCCTTGACCGAGTCGGGGGCCCGTCGATCGGAGTTCCCCTGGCGGAGCACCGGGTTGACCGCGCTTCCCATCACCCGGTCGTAGCGGACCCGGATGTCCCGATCCTCGTCGGACTTCGGATCGTCGGGGAAGTCCGGGAGGGCGTAGCCGTGGCTCTGCAACTCGCTTATGGCCGCCTTCAGCTGGGGGCTGGAGGCCGAGACGTTGGGAAGCTTGATGATGTTCGCCTCCGGAGTGGCCGTGGAGCGCGCCGAGTTCGGCGAGGGCGTCACCGATCCGCTGACCCTCCTCGAGGTACTCGGGAAAGCTGGCGATGATCCGTCCGGCCAGGGAGATGTCCCGCGTCTCCACCTTGACCCCGGCAGTCGAGGCGTACGCCTGGATCACCGGCAGGAACGAGTAGGTGGCCAGGGCAGGGGCCTCGTCGGTATGGGTGTAGATGATCGTCGAGTCAGACAACCGTGCTCCGCTTCGTCGTGAGAGCGTCTGAGCCTCGCCCTCGTCAAGCTCCAAGAAGACCACTCCGACCTGGCTCGACGCAACCCAGCAAAGCTAGAGGACGTTGGGTGGTCGGTGTCGGAACGGGAGCAGGCGGGACCTGGTCAACCCGTCGGTGGGCGGCGGTGCGCTTGCTCGCCGTCGTGGTCGAAGATGCAGAGGATCTCGACCGGGCCCCCGTGAGCGCTGAAGGCGTGCGGGATCATGGTCGAGAACTCCGCAGCCTGGCCGGCCTCGACCAAGACCGTCCGTTCACCGAGCTGGAGGCGGGCGGTGCCGGACAGAACCGTGAACCAGTCCCTGCCCGGATGGACCCGGAGATCGTCCGAGCCTCTGGTCGCTCCTGGTCCTTCCAGGCGCATCTTGGTCACGGACACCCCGTGGGGTGCCCGCTGACGAGGAGTCAGGACCCAGGTGGTCACCCCGCCGGCCTCATCACGGTGGGGCCGGATGACGACGTCTGCGTCCTCGTCGGATTCGACGAGCTGATCGATCGTGGTGTCGAGGGCCCGGGCGATCGGCGCCAGCTGATCCAGGGCGATCCGCCGGTGACCGGTCTCGATGCGGCTCAGGTTGGAGGGGCTCAAGTGGCAGCGACCCGCCAGTTCGTCGAGGGACCAGCCGCGGGCGACTCGCAGGCTCCTGATCCGCTGGCGCACCAGGGAGTCGAAATCGGGCGTTGCCTTCCCCCCGCTCGTCGGATCTTGCTTCATTGGCAAGATCCTATGTCTTATACGCATTGAGGCCGTAGGGTGCCGCCATGACCGCACCTCAGCACCACCACCATCACCATCACCAGACCCTCGGTCCGGACGGGGACGATGCCCTGGCCGAGCTGTTGGACCTCGACGGCCTGGTGCACGGCGCCTACCTCGCCGAGGCCATCGCCTGGGTCGCTCACCGGGCCGGGGATCTGCCGGCCCGCCGGATCGTCGACCTGGGCTGTGGCACAGGGACGGCGACCGTCGCGCTGGCCAATGCCTTCCCGACGGCCAACGTGCTGGCCGTCGACAACTCAGACAATCATCTCGCCCGGGTCAGGGCCAAGGCCGAAGCCACGGGCACGGCCGATCGGATCGTCACCGTCCGGACCGACTTGGACGACCCGTGGCCGATCGACGAACGGGTGGATGTCGTGTGGGCGTCCCTGTCCCTCCATCATCTGGCCGAGCCGGACCGGGTACTCACCGATCTCGTTGCCGCGCTGTCCCCCGGAGGATTGATCGCCGTCGCCGAGATGGAGATGCTTCCTCGCTTCTTGCCCGACGATCTCGGACTCGGGCGACCCGGGCTCGAAGCACGCCTTCACGCCACGCTGGCCGAGGAGGCCAAGCGTCACCTTCCCACGCTCGGCTCGGACTGGGGTGCTCGGCTGGCCGATGTCGGATTCGTCAGCGTCGTAGCCCGGAACTTCACCCTCGATGCGGATCCGCCCCTGCCCGCGGCCACCGGCGCTTATGCCCGGATGTTCTTCCAGCGCCTCCGCTCGCAACTCGATGGCGCCATCGACGCCGACGACCTAGACACCCTCGATGCACTCATCGACGATGGCGGTCCTCACAGCGTGCTCCACCGTCACGATCTCTCGGGTCCGCGGTGCCCGGACCATCTGGCTGGCCACGGCGCCCACTCGTGGTTGAACAGCCGTCTCATGGAGCAGGGTCAGCGAACGCCCTGCGCCACTCGGTCACGGCTCGGACGGGGTGCTCGGAGTCTCGTCGCCGGTCCTGAGGTCGGCGATCCAAAACGGCATCCCGCGCACATGTCGGATCTCGGGAACCACCGATCCGCCGCGTAGAAAGCTCTGCTCGAGCGCTACCCGGTCCGGGGCTACTCCCACCACGGTGCGCATAGCGAAGCGCAGGTAGGCCTGCTTCATGGCGAAGGGCACACGACTGTTCCGGGCAAACTCCCAGAACTCGGCCCTGGTACTCGAACCGTCGATCTCGATGACCACCAACGAACCCCCGGGCCGCAGGACTCGCAGGCATTCGGCAATCCCGTCGCCAGGATCGGGCCAGTGCTTCCAGGCACACGAGGAGACGACCGTGTCAAAGGAGCCGTCGCCAAACGGAAGGGCTTCACCGCGTGCACGCGCTCCGTGCACAGCAGCGACATTCTTCCTGGCCAGCCGCTTGATCTGGGATGCCGATGGATCGACGCCCACGACACTCACCGGGAGCCCGGCGACCAACCCAGCGGCCACTCGACCACCTCCGCAGCCAACATCGAGGACGCGCCTGCCGATGACCAGTGGCGTGATGGCAGGGATGACCACTGCGGCCAGTGCCGGTGCGATGGTGAGCTCGTAAGCCACTGCCTCCGGCGAGGAGAAGGCCCGACGGCAGACGACATCGGCCAGGCGCTCGAGCGGGCGCGAGGGCCGGTGGTGGGTATCGCTCCTCGTGGTGGTCAACGTCGATCTCGTTCCCCGATTTCATGGGAGTGGCGGACAAGATGAACGTACAGGGGATCACCTCACCGATCGACCGAACGCCATAGACGGTGGTCGGCCGTCACCGATCCAGCCGGATCACTGCTCGATGAGCCGCATCTGCTCGGTGTGGTGATGGTCACCGGCCGCTGGTGTGATCGCCCCCAAGCGGGCGATGTCGTCGCCTTGGGCAAGGAGCCACGCCGGGGAGAGTTGGCCCGGCGTGCACCCGACTTCCTCGGCGATCGACCGGACCTCCTCAGCACTGGCCAGGTTGCGGGCGAAGTTCTGTTCCGTGAAGCGTGGGTTGGTCCTGCGAAAGTCCGAATCGTCCAGGTCGTACCTCGACCGCACCGTCCCGGTCAGCATGCCCCGACCGAGTGGCGAAGTAGGCCACCAGGCCGATGCCCAGCTCCCGGAGGACCGGGAGCGTGCTCGGCTCGGGGTGCCGGCTCCACGACGAGTACTCCGTCTGCAGTGCGGTGGACACTGGTCAGCGGGGTGGTCTGGAGCCCGAGACCACCACGCTCGAAGCCTTCGGTCAGGTATACCGGAGCCCTGAGAAGGGCACCACATGTGGCTGCCTCCAGATCACCAGACGAGAGCAGCCATTCCGAGGTTCGGCCGCCACCTTGGTCCGGACGCGGAAAATCCCGGCCCCCCAACAGGAAACCGGGACTTCCCCAACTGCGTCGGTGCCGTTCACGCTGGCACCTCTTGGTGGCGGGGGTGGGATTTGAACCCACGACCTTCGGGTTATGAGCCCGACGAGCTACCAGACTGCTCCACCCCGCGTCGTGAGCTGACAACTTACCATCCCGACGACGGGTCGCGTCCATCGCCAGGTTGGGGCGGGAGTACCTCGGACCTGAGCCCAGGCCACCCGCCTACGGAGCGGTCGTCGAGGTCGTGGTCGTCGTGGAGGAGGTCGGTGCGGTGGTCGTCGTCGTGCCGGATCCCGACGTGGCAGGTGCGGTGCCCGTCAGCTGCTGGATCTCCTGCAGGTTGGACTCGAGCGTCTGGATGTCCTGCTGGTAGGCGCCCAGCTGGCCGGCCTTCAGGTCGGTCTGGCCTTGCGCATAGGCCTGCTGGGCCGCGCTGAGCAGGGCCCGGATCTGGGGCGAGAGGGTGTTGGAGGCTCCCCCACCCGGCGTGGTCGACACCGGTGCCTGGAACAGCGTGGTCAGCGCATCGCCGA
This sequence comes from uncultured Acidimicrobiaceae bacterium, assembly GCA_963817985.1. Taxonomy (GTDB): domain Bacteria; phylum Actinomycetota; class Acidimicrobiia; order Acidimicrobiales; family RAAP-2; genus Bog-756. The sequence goes on from CAWFQI010000007.1 coordinate 425,461, forward strand.
GCGTCGCCCCGATGGCCGCCGGTTGGTTCCCGTAGACGGCGATCACCTGTTGGAGCTCGGGGAAGGTGTTGCGGGACGACTGGACGTAGAGGGGCTGGATGTACAGCAACGAGTTGGCGATGGGGATCATCAATACGTTGCCCAGCTGTACCGACGAGCCGTTCTGGTTGAGGAGTGAGATCTGCTGGGAGACCGCCTTGGTGGCGTCGATCTTGGCCGCCACGATGGAGGGGCCCTGGACCGGTTTGTCCCGGGGCGTCACGAACATCTGGAGCTTGCCGTAGTCGGAAGGATCGGAGCCGGCCATCATGAATCCCGACAGCGTCTGGATCTGGCTCTGCCCCGATATCGGCACGAAGGCGTCGAGCAGGGTGAAGGACTGCTTGGACTGACCCGGGACCTCCATCTCCTGGTAGAGGGGAGCCATGCGCTCGAGCTGGCCGGTCGAGACCTCCTGACCCTGGGCGTTGGTGGTCAGTGTCGTCTGCAAGGGCTGGGAGGGCGAACCGGCGCCCGGTGAGGGGGAGAGGGCCCATGCATCGGCGGCGCTGTAGAAGCTCTGGGCCGTGGTGATGTGGTACTTCCCGTACATGGTGGCCTGCAGGGTGAAGATGTCCTCGGGGTACCGGAGGTGCTGGCGGAGGGCCGGGGTCATCTTCGACGACGACGTGAACATCCCGGGGAAGGCCTTCTCGTAGGTCTGGATGATGGGGTCGTTCGGATCCATCACGTAGAAGGTCATCTTGCCGGTGTAGGCGTCGATCACCACTTTGACCGAGTTGCGAACGTAGTTGAGGTTCTGGTTGAGCCCGCTGCCGCTGGGCAGGGCACCAGTGTCGGCGTTCTGCGAATACGGATAGTTGTCCGTCGTGGTGTAGGCGTCCTGGATCCAGTCGATGTGCCCGTTGAGCAGCACCGGATACGGGTCGGCGTCGAGGCTGAGGAACGGTGCCGCCTTGGTCACCCGGGCCTGGACGCCGCGATCGAACATCAGTCGGGACTGGCTGGTGATCTGGTTGGAGATGAGCAGGTTGATGTCGCTGAAGCGTACGGCGAACAGCACCTGGTCGAAGAAGTTCGAGAGCTGGACCCCGCCGTTGCCCTTGTAGTGCGTCTCGACATTGGTCCCGTTGGTCAGCTGGAAGTCGATCTCGGGCTGTTTGGTGTTGGCCACCACGTAGCCGGAGTTGTTCAGCCCGAAGTAGACGGAGGGTTGGGCCACGGTAGGCAGCCCGCTGTTCGAGACCGGGGGGACGTAGCCCACGGCGAACTGCGGGTCGCCGTTACTGGTGGTTTGGTTGGCGGGCGAGACGATCATCCCGTAGCCGTGGGTGTACTGCAGGGTGGTGTTGACCCACGAGGTGGAGGGGAGGTCGGCGTCGTTGATCTCCCGTACGCCCACGATGGTCGGCGTCTCGCTCCCGTTGACCTTGTAGCGGTCCACCGCCAACGTGTTGAACTGGTAGTAGGTGCGGATGTCCTGCAACTTGTCGTAGGTGGGCTGGGTCTGGGTCTGGTCCCAGAGCTTGGCGTTGGCCAGGGTGTCGCTGTTGGCCGACAACTGGGCCGCGGTGAGCGTCGACGAGGCGGGATACGAGGTGCTGGCCACGGCGTCGAGGCCCATGGCCGCCCTCGTGGCGTTGATGTTGCGCTGGATGTAGGGACGCTCGAGGGTGTTCTGGGCGGGGTTCACCTTGAGGGCCTGGACGGCCGCTGGATAGATGGTGCCGGCGGTCAGGGCCACGAGGAACCAGAGCCCGACGCCGAGGATCGGGAGGGCCCAACCCTGGCGGCGGATGTTGTAGATGAGGAGCACGGCAGCGGCCAACGACACCAGGATGAGCAGTTCGAGGGCAGGGAGCCGGGCATGCACGTCGGTGTAGTCGGCCCCCTGGTTGTAGCCGTTACTGGAGAGGTCGAGGCTGTAGCGGGCCAGGTAGTAGCCCACCGCCTTGACCAGGGCCAACAGACCCAGGATGACCGAGATGTGGGCTTTGACGGCTGGACGTACCCGGGGGCGGGATCCCTGGAGTCGGATCCCCCCGTTGAGGTAGTGGCTGAGCAGTGTGACCAACAGCACCACGAACAGGGCCACCAGGGTCCAGTGGACCAGGAACTGCTCGAAGGGGAGGGTGAAGACGAAGTACGCCACGTTGCGGTGGAACTGGGGATCGGTGGCGTGGAAGGGGGTGCTGTTGTTGAAGAGGATCCAGTTGTTCCACTGTCCGACGGCCTGGGACCCGATGATGAGGGAGAGGACGACGACCACGGCGGCCCGGAGCCAGCGGGCGTAGGGCCCGATGACTTCCTGGTATCGCTTGACGAACTCGTCCTCGGCGTCGAGGGAGGGGCCCTTCGGGGCCAGCCGCTCGGCCACCAGGAGGCTGGCCAGTAAGAGTATGGCGAAGATGGCGGAGAAGACCACCAGCAGACCGAACTTGATCTCGAACAGCTTCACCCAGACCGAGTGCAGATTGACCGAGGAGAACCACAAGGCGTCCGTGTAGAAAACGGCGAAGGTCCGCAACGACGCGATGAGGATGATGAGGATGATGACGGCGGCAATGATCCAACGGCGGCGGCGGTTGGACGCCGGGCGCGCCGTTTGAGGCATGTCACTGGGGGAACGCACGGCAGCAGCCTAGGTGGCGGAGAGGGCGAGGAGGCATCGACACCCGGAGTGGGCGGGTGGGTGCCGGTGCCCGGTGGGGTATTCCTCACCGGGCGGGAGGGAGCCGGAGAGGCCGTTGTCCTCGCAATCGGGACAGGGGTTGTCTCCCGTATCGGAAACGGCTACCCACTCCAGTTGGGCGGGGGATCCACCTTCTGCCGCCGCAATGGTGCCGGCCGAGAACGCCGCCACCACGTGGTCGCCGGCCAGGCGCTCGATCCGCTCACCTTTCCATTCACGGAAGGCGGAGCCGACGTGTTCGGCCACCATCGACTCGTCGGCGTCGTCGAGGCCCTCTCCGCCACCCAGGCGGCGGCGCAAGGGTCCGACCACGGCCACGGCCAGGTCGTGGGCAATGCCCACCAGATCGTCGGTCTTCGGCCCACTGGCCCCACGCAGACCGGTGAAGGACACACCGGCGGCTGCGGCCTGCTCGAGGGCCGGGAGGGCGGCGGTGGAGAAGCTGTCGATGTGTTCGGTCTCCTCGGGCAGCAGATCGGTCGACCAGCGGGATCCGTTGGAACGCAGGCTGTCGAGCAGTTCGTTCTGGCTGTCTTGCAACGTCCGCTTCAAACGCCGGGAGAGGGTTGTGACGACCGGATCGATCAGTTCGTCCCTGCGGATGGCGAGGGGGTTGCGCTCCTCGGGTGGCCCGTCGTCATCATCACCCCCGGGCTCCGACCCCGTGTCCACCGGCCCATCAGGAACGACGTCGGCGGTGGGGGCCGGGGTGGCGGCCTTCCCGGCTGCCTTTCCGCCGGATTTGGGCGTGGCCTTCGTGCCGGCCTTCGACGCCTTGGCGACTGCTTTTGGTGGCGCCGGATCGGCCGTGGGCGACGGCGGTGTCACCGCTCCGGCATCGGGCACCGACTCGGGCACGGACTCAGGCACCGGCTCGGGGGCCTCTTCGCTCTGACGGGCGGCCCGGAGTTTGGCGAAGAGCGCGTCGACCTCTTCGGGACCCGGAGACTCCTCCAGGGCCCCATCGGCCTCTCCGGCCTCCTGCTCCACCGGCCCGGCCCCGGCCACGACGGCCCCGATGATCTGCACCCCTTCGGGGTCGTGGACCTCGAGCTGGTCGTAGAACTCGGGCGACCGGGTGGGTGCCTCGGCGCCGTCGTCGGCCCCGACCTCGCTTTGGGCCTCGCCGTCGGCTTCGATCGAGCTCGCTGCGATGTCGGCCTCGACCGGCACATCGGTTCCGGTTTCGATGGCCACCACCGACTCGTGCTCGTCGGCCAGCAGCTGGGCGGCGAGCTCCTCGGGCGTGGCTGTGTCCACTCGATCGAGTGCCTCACGGCCGGCGGCCTCGGCTGCCAGCCGGGCGTTGTCCTCCGCGGCGAACAGCTCGTTGGCGATGGTGTCGACCGACCGCCGCACGTCGTGGACCGTCTCGGCCAGCTGCTCCCGACCGGCTCGAAGCTGCTCGATCTGCACGTGGAGGACCTTCCGGCGCTTGGAGAGATCGGCCAGCACCCGGGCCCGGAGCCCCTGAGCTTCTTCCACCATGGCCCGGCACGTCTCCCGGGCCTGTTCGAGCAGGGCATCGGCCTCGCGCCGGGACCGCTCCATGATGGCGGCGGACTGCTGTTCGATCCGCTCCTGCAGTTCAGCGGCGGCGGTCTCGATGGCTTCGGACTTCTCGGCCAGTCGTGCCTCGGTGTGCGCCCGAGTCTGTTGGATCTCCTCGCGACCCTCGGTCAGCAGACGGTTGGCCTCGGCCTCGGATTTGGCCAGCATCTCTGCGGCCACCTCGTGGGCGCTGTGGAGCACCCGGGCCGTCTCGGACCCGAGTGCGGCCGTCAGCGTGGCTTCGTCCAGCACCGGGTGGCTGGCCCGGTACTCCGCGTCCGACAGTTCGTCGAGGAGCTGGCGTTCCCGCTCGGCCACGCCCCGCAAGCTCGCGGCCAGGGATTCGAGGTAGGCACGGACCTCGCCGGGGTCGAATCCCCGACGCACGGTCCCAAACGAGTGTCGGGCCACGTCGTCGGGCGTGAGATGAGATGAGGACGAGATGGACATCAGTCGCTCCTCGGGCATGGCCGAGAGCCTACGACCGTGCGTGGACGAGCGTCGTCATCCTGCAGTGGCACTCCTGGGTGCGGCGGGTGTCGCCCCAGCCGGCACCGGAGGCACCTTCCCGCCGTGGGCCGCCAGCACCTGCAGCGCCTGGTTCAGCGTGGCCACGGCGTAGACCTGCAATCCCGGCTTGACCTTGGACAACGCCGCTTTGTACTCCTGGGGAGGCACAAGGAAGATGGTGGCTCCGGCGTTCTCCACCGCCACGGTCTTCTGGGCCACGCCGCCAACGTCGCCCACATCCCCTTGGGCGTCGATGGTTCCGGTGGCCGCCACGGTGTGGCCGCCGGTCACCGACCCGTTGGTGAGGGCATCGATGACGCCGAGGGTCATGGCGAGCCCCGCCGACGGGCCCCCGATGTTGGTCACGTTGATGGACACCGGGAAGGGGAAGGTGTAGTCGATCTGGTCCTCACTGTCGACGCCCAGATCCAGATGGACGACGTCGCCCCCGCCGAGGTCCACGGCCGTCGTCTTCAAGGTGATGGGCACCGAGACCGGCGCCCCTTTCCCGCCCCGCAGGACGGTGAGGTCGACGGTCTGACCCGAGTGGAAGGGCTTGAGGGCGGCGTTGAACGCCTTGGTCGACCGGGTCGGGACGCCGTTGACGGCGGTGACCACATCGCCGACTTGGAGGACCCCGTAGGCCGGGGTTCCCGGGAACGTCCCAAAGATGACCGCACCGGCCGGGGTGGCCGTGACGGTGTAGCCCAGCCGGTCGAGTGCTGCGGCCTTGGCGTCGTCTTCGGCCTGGGACATCTCGAGATTCCCCTGGGCGGTCAGCTGCGACGGAGGCGTGCCACCCGTCACCGAATCCACCTGCTCGAGGGCCGAGTTGCTCTGCAACTTGTAGAACAGATAGGTGAGGGCGGTCACCCGGCCGAGCTCGACGTCGGTGAGGAGCACGGGGTGAGTGACCGGATGGCTCTTGTCAGGCGGCACGGTGATGAACTGCTGCACGGACTGCGCCGAGCCTGGCTCCAAGGCGTAGTAGTCGAGATTCCACCGGGCGGCGACCACAAGGGCCACGACCACGACGATGAACACCGCCCACGCCCAGAAGCGACGCTTGCTCCGCTGCCGGGGTGGGGCCGCAGATCCCTCCACCGGACCGACCTCGGGTGGGCCGTCCTCGGTCGCCAGGGAGGGCACGCTCGATGGGGCAACCACTGACTGCGGGGAGCCGGGGTCCAGGGGGGTGGTGACCCCGGCGTCCCTCGGGGTCGGGGTCAGCCCCATGTGGTCGTGGTCGTCGGTCATAGTGGTGAGGTGGTAGCTCCGGATGCAGCCGATGTGCCATCGGCAAGAGATGGGGATGCCGATGCAGTCCTGAAGCCTGCCACGGAACCCGTCGAAATCGATGGCACCGGAACCGGCGTGCCGCCCGTGGTTGAACGTCGCCGGTCGGTGGCCCTGGCCGGACACGGCCGGGACGAGACCACGGCCCGCGCCGGTCTTGCCGATCCGTCGGGACGGGTGCGGTCCACGGCCCTCGGGGCGCTTGAACGACTCGGTGGCCTCACCGACTCAGAGGTGGCGGCCGCCTGCGCCGATCCGGACCCCGCCGTCCGCCGACGGGCCACCGAGCTGGCCGCGTCGCGGCCCGACGTGGCCATCGTCGGGCTGTTGGACGACGCCGACGAGTCGGTGGTTGAGATGACGGCGTGGTCGCTCGGAGAACGGGGTGAGCGCTCCGCCGTCTCCGTTCTCGCCGCCCTGGCGACCACCGATACCGGTCATCGCGACCCGCTGTGCCGCGAAGCCGCCGTGGCCGCGCTCGGTGCCATCGGCGACCCCGCCGGACTGCCGGCCGTGTTGGGTGCGCTGGACGACAAACCCGCCGTGCGGCGCCGGGCCGCGGTGGCCCTGGCCGCCTTCCAAGGACCATCGGTCGACGCGGCGCTCCGCCGTTGCCTCGAGGATCGTGACTGGCAGGTCCGCCAGGTCGCCGAGGACCTGCTGGCCCTGGAGTAGGGCTCAGGACTCGGCGGCGGCGAAGATGGGTCGAAGGCTCTCGAACGAGTCGAGGCACATCCCGGCGCCGACGACGACGCACTCGAGCGGCGTGGCCACCAGGTGGACCGGCACCTCGGTCTCGTCGGCCAATCGGTTGGCCAGCCCCCGTAGGAGCGCTCCCCCACCGACCAGGTGGATCCCTTCGTAGATGATGTCTTGAGCCAGCTCCGGCGGTGACTCGCCGAGGCACTCCACGACGGTGGCCACGATCAGCTCGACCAGGTCCCGCAGCGCGTCGCGAATCTCCTCGGGCGTGAGGACGACGGTCTTCGGCATCCCCGTCGAGATCTCCCGGCCGCGCACCTGGGCCCTCATCTCGTCGGCATAGGGAAGGGCCGAGCCGATGGCGAGCTTGAGCTCCTCGCCGGTGCGCTCGCCGATGGCGATGCCGTACCGCTGGCGGACATAGCTCTGGATGGCGGCGTCCATGTCGAACCCCCCGCACCGGATGGCGTGTGAGGCCACGACCCCACCGAGCGAGATCACCGCCGTCTCGGTGGTGCCGCCGCCCACGTCGACCACCATGTTGCCGACCGGCTCGTGGATGTCGAGCCCGGCTCCGATGGCTGCGGCCATCGGCTGTTCGATGAGATGGGCGGCCGATGCTCCGGCCCGCCGGGCCGCCTCTTTGACGGCACGGCGCTCCACCGAGGTGATGGCCGACGGCACACAGATGAGGACCCGGGGCCGGTTCAGCCTCGTCACCCCGGCCCGGCGCAGCAGCAGTCGAATCATCCGCTCGGTGATGTCGAAGTCGGTGATGGCGCCCTCCCGGAGGGGCCGCACGGCCACGATGTATCCCGGCGTCCGTCCGATCATCTGCCACGCCTCGTTGCCCACGGCCAGGACATCGTGGGACCGGGTGTCGAGCGCGATGACCGTGGGCTGGTTGAGGACGATCCCGCGACCCTTGGCGTAGACAAGGGTGTTCGCCGTGCCGAGATCGATCGCCAGGTCCCTAGCCACGCCGTCATCGTAGGGCCAGGTGCCCGACGAACGGTGTGGACCGTCCATCGGGTCCCCGGCCGGCCCCTCACCCGATGCACCAAACCCCCCGGTCGTCACTAACCTCTGGGCTCGTGGACGGAGAGGACCAGGGGCCGTCGGGTCGGGATCCCGATGAGGACTGGGACGACCCGGACGCCGATCGGCTGCGCGGATGGATTCCTCCTGACGACCGGCTCTGGCGTCACCCCTCGGAGTCATCGTCGTTTCCCTCCGAGGGAACGGGATCGGCACCGGTAAGCCGACCCCAACCCCGTGACCGCACCGGACCGTGGGTGTTCGGGGGCGCCGCCGCCTGCGTGATCGTGGTCCTCGTGGTGGCCGGCCTCATGGTCTCCACCACCAACGACCCCACCTCGGCGAACGGTCCGACACCCGAGCACGCCACCCTGACCGATGTCCCGACCACTGAGCCGGGGGTAGGACTCGTGCCACCGCAGTCAACCGTGGACACCATGATGGTCACCGCCCTCCCCTCGACCGTCGGGTTGGCGGTAACGACCGGTCACGGCAGTCGGCTCGCCACGGGTCTCGTGGCCGAGTCCGGCGGCATCATCGTGACCACCTCGGCCGCCGTAGCCGGAGCCAGCTCGGTGACGGTCATCGAACCCGACGGTGACCGTCTGGCCGCCTCCTCGGTCGGTTCCGATCCGGCAACAGGTCTCTCGGTCCTCAGGATCGCCGACGACCTTCCCGCCGCCACCTTCGACTTCGCCCCACCGACCACCGGTTCGGTGGCCTTGGCCATGGCCCTCGAGCCGGGCCGTCACGTCGGCCAGGCCCCAAGCCCGGCCCTGTACGCCGGCAGTGTGGTGGCCAGCGGGGTGGCCCTCGGCCTCGACAAGATCAGCTCGAGCTTCGCCATCACGGCGGTGGCCGCACCCCTCGGCGTGGGGGACATCGGCTGCCCGCTCCTCGACGACCAGGGCCACGTGACCGGAATTCTCGAACGCATCGGCGGCACGGGCCTGGTCGGCCCTTCGGTCTTCCTCCCCGCCGAACTGGTGTGGAGCGTGGCCGATCAGCTGGTCTCGTCGAGTGCGGTGGATCCAGGGTGGATCGGCGTCACGGCCACCAACGCCGAGACGGCGACGGCGCCCCAAAAGCTCGACGGGGCCACGGTCGACGCCGTCATGACCGGGAGCCCGGCCGCCGCGGGTGGACTGGAGGACGGGGACGTGGTCACCGCGGTGAACGGCTATCGGGTCCGATCCAGCGCCGAGCTCAAGACCTGGCTCTACAGCACGCCGCCGGGAACCGACGTGAAACTCACCTTCGAGCGGAACGGGAGCCCGATCACCGAGATGGTGCAGGTAGCCGAGCCGCCCCCCGATGCACCGGAGGCCGGCTCATCGCCGTAGCATGACCTCATGGCACCGCCCGAACCCGGTGATGCGGGCAACCCGTTCCAATCGCTGCTCGGCGACCTCATGAACATGCTCGGCACCAACGCGGGGAGCCAGTGGGAGATGACCCGCAGCTTCGCCGTCAACGTGGCCACCGGCGGTACCCCCGAGGCCAACGTCGATCCGGTCCAGCGGATCCGCCTCGAGCAGCTGTCCCGGGTGGCCGAACTCAACGTGACCGAGGCCACCGGGATGCCCGTCGCCCCTGATGGTCGGCGGTTGACCTGTGTCTCCGTCGGGCCCGGGGACTGGACCGTCCGTGCCCTCGAATCGTGGCGGACGCTGCTCACCGCCATGACCCCGGTCGCCGGGCCGCCGCCGGGGGCAGCCCCCGAGCGTGACCCCTCGTCGGCCGATCCGTTCGGCACCGAGGACCCCATGGGCGGCCTGGGCGCACTGCTCGGCCAGTTCGGGCCCATGTTCTTCGGCCTCCAGGTGGGTTCGGTGGTCGGTCACCTGGCCCAGCGCGCCCTCGGCCAGTATCCGTTGGCCGTGCCCTGGGCCCCCTCGGACGAGCTGCTCCTGGTCACCGAGAACATCGCGTCGTTCGCCAGCGACTGGAGCCTTCCCGAAGAAGAGGCGTTGCTCTGGGTGTGCGCCCGCGAACTGGCCTCCAACACCGTGTTGACCAGGCCGGCCGTGCGGGGTCGGATGGAGGAGCTCCTCTTGGAACTCGCCGCCTCGTCAGCCGCGGCCCAACAGGACCTGACCGGCCGACTCGGTGCCCTCGGAGGTGCAGGTGGGCTGGAGGGCGCCGGCATGGACCTCGAGTCGCTCCAGGGGATGTTCGGCGACCCCGAGGCACTGCTCGGTGAGCTCCTGACCCCTGAGTCACGCCGATCCTCCGACCAGCTGACCGCCCTGGCTGTGGTCATCGACGGCTACGCCGACCACATCGCCACGCTGGTCGGCACCAAGCTGGTCGGTTCCCACGCCCAGCTGGCCGAGGCCTGGTACCGGCGGCGGACCGAGCGGGGGAAGGGCGAAGAGGCCGCCGGCGCTCTGTTCGGTCTGGACCTCGACCAGACCCAGGTCGACCGGGGCCGGTCGTTCGTGAGCGGGGTCGTGGAGCGGGCCGGTGAGGAGGGCCTCGCCCGCCTGTGGACCGCGGCCCGCACTCTGCCCACGCCCGCCGAAGTCGACGCCCCCGGCCTGTGGCTGGAGCGGATCAGCCTTCCCGAACTCGACGATCCCTCAGGAGCCTGAGAACCACTCGATGAGACCCGGCCGTCGGCCCTGGCCGACGGCGGTCAGCTGGGGGAGGCGGTCTCGGCCTCAGCGGGCGACTCGGCGGCGGCCACCGGGGCCGGCTCCTCCTCGGGTACGCCCAGATCCCACTCGAGCAGGATGTTCTCCCGCTCGGCGTCCCTGATGACCCGCTCCCGGTTGCGCCGGTACTGCGGGTCGTGGGGAGGCAGGAGCACCAGGCGGGCCATGGTCCGACGTCGGAACTCCTCGATGAAGGCCGGGTCGCCGAAGTCCGAGCGCACCTCCCAGTGCGGGGCCACCGGTCCGAGGTACACCACCCGCACGTGGCCCACGGGCGGCAGCGGCTCCTCGTTCTCCTCGGGGAGTGTCGGGTCGTCGTTGACCTGGGTCATGGCAGGGGTCCTCCTGGAATCGCGGCAGGAGAGAGCCTACCCGCCGGCTGGGAGCACCCCGAGCGTCACGTTGACGGTCATCTTCGTACCGCCCCGGTAGATCCCGAGGGCCACCTGGTCACCGGGCTTCAGCGGGTGGATGGCCGTGTGGAGGTCGGTCGGACTGGTGATCGGCGAGCCGTTGAGCGACACGATCACATCGTCCACCTGCAGGCCCGCCTTCTCCGCAGGGCTGTCGGTCTGGATCGAGAGGATGAGCGCTCCGGTCGACGGGACGAGGTGGTCCTGTTGCTGGAGGGCCGGGGTGATCGGGCCGACGGTGACGCCGATGTAGGCCGAGTTGGCCGGGACCGTCGTCGCTGTGCTCCCCCCGGCCCCTCCGGTACCTCCCTGGCGAAGCTGGGCCAAGAGCGGCTTCACGGAGTTCACCGTGATGGCGAACCCGATGTTCTGGGTCGGGGCGTTGCCCGAACTGCTCGACGCCACCGCGGTGTTCATCCCCACCACCTCGGCCCGGGAGTCGACCAGGGGGCCACCCGAGTTGCCGGGGTTGATGGCGGCGTCGGTCTGGAGGAGTCCGGTGAGGTTCTCCGTCTGGCCGCTGTCGTTCTCGGCCGAGAGCGTCCGGTTCTCGGCCGAGACGATGCCCTCGGTCACCGACGGCCCGCCCGCCAGCGCCAGGGCGTTGCCGATGGCCAGTACCGAATCACCCACCTGGGTCTGGGACGAGTCGCCCAGTGTGACGGTGGGCAGATTGGAGACATGGTCGATCTGGACGAGGGCGACATCGACGGAGGGGTCGGTGCCGACGATGTGGGCCGGGAGTGCTTTGGTCTGTCCGAACAACGTCACCGTCACCGTCGTCGCCCCGGAGACCACATGGTTGTTGGTGAGCACCTCACCGTTGGAGGTGAGGATCATGCCGGTACCGGCCGCCTCGACGAAGTCGCCCGAGCCCGACGAGCCGCCGGACTGGCTGTCGATGGCCACCACGGCCGGCTCCACCTTGGCCAGGACCGCCTGGACGTCGGTCGGATGGACAAGGGCGCTCCGGTTGGGGAAGAAGGACTTCACGATGGTCTGTTGGCTTCCGGCCCCGACGACGGCCCCGACCAGTCCACCCACCAGCGCCGCCACCACGGCGGTGGCGGCCACCACCCAGATCCACGTCCGCCGGGCCAACGTGTGGCGCACGAGACGGGGAGCGGGCAGGGGCTGGTAGGGGTAGGGGTAGCCGACCGGTGCAGCCGGGGGTCCGTATCCGCCCCCATACCCCCCTCCGCCATAGACCGGATAGGGGCTGTAGGCGTTGTACGCGGGGTAGGCGCCGGGGGCCGGATAGGCCGGCAGCCCGACCACCGGGACCGGGCCGGCGGGTGCATCGTTGAGCGGGGCGTCGGGAGGCGGGGCGGGCGGAGGTGGGAGCGTCCCCTCGGTTGCTTCCGACGACGAGAACGACGGAACGCTCTGCGGGGCGGGTGTCGCCTCCGGACCGCTTCCCGGCGCCTTATCGGGACCTGCGTCATGGCCTTCATAAGAAGGCCCTGGTGCCTCATAAGAATATTGTGAGGATTCCATCAATACCGGCCCAGATCGCACTGTTCAACAGTTCAAAATGCGACACTAGTAGCGCAACGGAAGGCGGCGGCACACGGGTTCGCCAGACAGGTCAGAAACCCACCGCAGCCTCCTCGAAATCGATGGAGGGACCATGGACACGGAGTGGATGAGCGTAGGGAAATGCAAGGACCTTTCCCCTACCATCTTCTTTCCCAGTGACGGTGTTGGTGTGCAGGCGGCGCAACGCATCTGTGCCGAATGCCCGGTGGCTGATGCCTGCCTCCAGTATGCCCTCGAAGAGCGCGTCGACCACGGCGTGTGGGGCGGCAAGTCCGAGCGAGAGCGCCGGCGCATGCTTCGACGTCGTCGCATCGGCCGCGCGGTGGCCGTCTGAGCGTGACTCGCACCGGTTGACGTGACCGGCACCGGTCCGTCAGCCGAGTGTGTCATCAACATCAGTGAGGGCCGCGACCGCACCGTCATCGACAGCGTGGCCCGGGCCGGCGGCCGGGCGCTGCTCGACTGTCACTCCGATGCGGATCACCACCGTTCGGTTCTGACCCTCGGAGGGTCGCTCGACGAGGTCGAGACGAAGGCACAGGCTGTGGCGGTGGCAACGGTGGAGTCCATCGACCTGAGCTCACACGTGGGTGTCCACCCACGTCTCGGTGCCCTCGACGTGGTTCCCTTCGTTCCCCTCGGCGCCGTCGGCCTACACGGGCCGGCATGGGCCGAGGCGGTAGCGGCCAGGGATCGTTTCGCAGTGTGGGCGGGAACCGTGCTCGGACTGCCGTGCTTTCTCTACGGTCCGGAGCGAACGCTCCCCGAGGTCCGCCGCCACGCGTTTGCGACGTTGGTGCCCGATACCGGCCCCCCAACTCCGCATCCGACGGCGGGCGCGTGTGCCGTCGGCGTACGACCCACACTGGTGGCCTACAACGTGTGGCTGGCCGACGGTGACGAAGCCGACGGACCTTCGGTGCTCACCGTGGCCCGGGAACTGGCGGCATCGCTCCGGGGACCTACGGTCAGGAGCCTCGGGCTGGCGGTGGCGGACGGGGCGCAGGTCAGCTGCAACCTGATCGATCCGTCGACCGTCTCGATCGATCGAATCTACGACGCCATCGCTGCGGGGGCGGAAGCCCAGGGGTGCGCCGTCACCCGGGCCGAACTGGTCGGGCTGGTCCCCGAACGAGTCCTCAGGCGGGTACCCGAACGACGTTGGCCCGAACTGGATCTCGCCGATGACCGGACCATCGAGTTCCAGCTGGCCCGACAGGGATCGGCCGACCCCAGCACCTGACCGGATCGGTTCTACACGACCCGGGCCGGACGGTCAGGAGGCGCTGGCGGTAGCCCTTCGCTGCATGGCCCGCTGCCGGCGGAGGCGACGACGCTCCCGCTCGGACAAGCCACCCCAGATCCCGAACTTCTCCCCGTTGGCCAGCGCGTACTCGAGGCAGTCCTCACGGACCACACAACCCCGGCACACTTCCTTCGCCTCGCGGGTGGACGCACCCCGCTCGGGGAAGAACAGATCGGGGTCGACCCCCATGCAGTTGGCCTTGGTCTGCCAGCTGCGCTCTTGGGGCCCGTACATCAATGACACCATGTCCATTGACAGGTCTCCCTCCCAGTCATCCACACGACTTCGCACGAAGTCGCATAGCACGGATGTAACTACAGATATGTCATCTTTCACCATTGTCGGGGGAAACGCAAGATACTTCTGCTCGTGAACAGGAGTTCTTGTTCGGCGCCGTCGACGGATGGACGCGCGATACCACCGCTGACGTGGGAAGTCAGTGGCCCGATGGCTGTCTGCGGGCGCGACGAGCAATCAGCCCAGATTCTGTCTCGCGACGCCGCCGGCGAGCCGGAGGGCGCCTCAGCCGGCTCGGCGGCCGCGTGAACGCAGGGAGGTTTTGTGCGCGAGGAAGTCGACCAACACGTAGTCGCCCAGTTCGTCCGGCGAGGTGGCGAAGGTCCGTCCCCTATTGATGCGGGCCAGCTGCTCGACGAAGCCCTGGAGTCCCCGGTCCGGATCGAGGAGGAACGTGTTGATGGTGATGTTGGCACGGGTGCAGCGCATCACCTCGGCCAGCGTCACCTCGAGCGTCTGGGGCACGGGTGGGTAGTTGAAGTAGACGTCGTAGCCGACGCCCCCCTCATAGGGGATGACGTGGGCTGTGGGCTCGCCGTCGGTCACCAGGATGATCTGCTTGGTGCCCTGCTGATGGGCCAGCATCTTGCGGGCAAGGATCAGGCCGTGCTGGAGATTGGTCCCGTAGACATAGTCCCAACTCACCGTGGGCAGGTCCTCGGGCTCGATGACCCGAGCCACCTCGGAGAACCCGACCAGGCCCAGATAGTCCCTCGGGAACCGGGTGGAGATCAGGGTGTGCAGGGCCATGGCCATCTTCTTCGCCGGCACGAAGTTGTCCCGCATGGGCATGGAGAGCGACAGATCGAGCAGCAGCACGGTGGCCGAGCGGGTGAGGGCCTCCGTCTCGATGACCTCGAAGTCGTCGGGCGAGAGCCGCACCGGCACGCCGCTGCCACCCCGTCGAACCGCGTTGTGCACGGTGCGGGACAGATCGAGGTTGAACGGATCGCCGAACTCGTAGGGCTTGGTGGTCTCCTCACGGTCGTGGCCGATGCCGGTCCACGTCGTGCGGTGGTTGCCGACGTGGTCCTTCGTCAGCTGGCCGAACAGGTCCGACAGAGCCTGCTGTCCGATACGACGGATGCCCTGGGGGGTGAGTTCGAATCGCCCCTCGCGCTGGTCGATGAGGCCGGCGTCTTGGAGCTGCTTGGTCAACTTGGCCAACCGGTCGAGCGACTTGGCGGCATCGTCGCCGAGATGGCGCCGCACCTTGTCGAGGTCGACCTCGGACAGCGCGGCGGGCGACGTGGCCGACCGCAGGAAGTTCTCCAACTCGTCGAGGTCGCGGAGCCGGCCGGCGGCGTCGGTCCCCTCCCCCATGCCCATCGGGTCGTCCCCTCGGAAGCGGAAGCGCTGGTCCCAACCGGCACCGGGAAAGGCCCGCTGGAGGTTGCCGGCCAGGCGGTCGACCTGCCACCGCAGGTCCATGTCCTCGAGCAGCGACTCGGCCAGTCCCTGGAGCTGCGCCCGTTGTTCGGGCGACATCGAGTTCCACATGGCCTGGGCCGCCGCCATCTGGGCGGCCAGCTGCTCTAAGAGTTCGTCGAGGTCCTTCGGGTTGCCCGGGAACATGTCGCCGAACTGCTCCATGAAGGACTCGAAGGACGGGTCGATGGGCTCGCCCGCTTCCCGCTGCTCGATCATCCGGTTCAGCGCGTCGAAGCCCTCGCGCATGTGGGCCAGCTGCTCGGGGTCGGGATTGCTCAACGCCTCGGACATCTGGTCGAAGTAGGTCTTGGCCACCTCCTCGCGGAGCTTCTCCATGAGCTCCTCGAAGTGCTGGCGGGCCTCGGAGGATACGAACTCGTAGTTCTGCAGTCCACGCACGGTGCCGGCGAGGTCGCTCGGAAGAAGATCAAGCTGCATCCGGCGCTCGGCGGCAACCTCGTCGGTCACCTCCTGGCGACGCTGGTCGCCCGAGGCCTGGGCGTCGGCCTGGAGCTGCTCGATGCCGGTGCGCTCCTCGGCCAGGACCTCTTGGAGCTCTTCGGCCACCTCGCGGTAGGCCCCCCCGAGGTCACCCCGGTCGAGCTGCTCCTCTCGCTCGAGACGGAGTTCGTCCAACAGCTCGCGGAGCCCTTGGATCCGCTCCCCGTCAGGCGTCTCCCAACCCCGGTTGAGGATCCGCTGCAGCGCTTCGTGGAGGTCGCCGTTGGCCAGCAGGTCATCGGTGAGCTGGGCCAGCACCGAGTCGGTGTCGTCGACCAGCGAGTCCTGGGAGCCGTCCCAGCGGCGGTAGTCGAAGCGCCAGGTCATCCGCGACCTCGGTAGGTGGCCCGGGCCCCGGCGGCCTCTTTATTGAGGCGTTTGGTGAGATGCAGACCCTCGAGGAGGAACTCGACGGCACTGGCTACCACCCCGGGGTCCTCGGAACCCCCGGTCAGGCCGAGCACGGGCCCCGAGAGGGCCGGCATCTGGCTCAGCGTCCCTGCGTAGGCCGACGCCGGCAGGTCGTCGCCGGCATGGACCACGGTGTCGACGGTGAACGAGCTGATGACGGCCTGAGGATCCTCCAGCACCACCCGTCGTCGGAAGACCAGCAGCACCGCCGCCGACACCAGCTGGGACAACAGGATCTCCTCGCGCCCCTCCTCGAGGGACTCGATCTCCACCTTGCCCTGGGTGGAAGAGACGAGGGCCTGGAGGTCGGACACCCGGGGCACCGCCTCGTCCTCACCGTTGCGCAGGGCCCGGCGGGTGGCGTTGGCCACCAGGGTCTCGTAGTTGGCGATCGTCAGCCGCACCGACACACCGGAGCGTTGGTTGAGATGGGGACTCTCGCGTGCCAGCTGGCTCAGCTCGGCCACCACCTCGGCCATGAAGTCGGGGACTTCGACCCGGGGCCCGTCCTCTACCGGTCCAGCGGCGCTGCGGCCCGGGAGCTGGGCCTCGGACTCGGCGATGCGCAGCTCGGTGGCGGCATCGGGCGGATAGTGGGTGCGGATCTGGGCGCCGAAGCGGTCCTTCAACGGCGTGATGATCCGCCCGCGGTTGGTGTAGTCCTCCGGGTTGGCCGTGGCCACCAGCACGATGTCGAGCGGGAGTCGCACCCGGTGACCGCGGATCTGGACGTCACGCTCTTCGAGCACGTTGAGCAGGCCGACCTGGATGCGCTCGGCGAGATCCGGAAGCTCGTTGACGGCGAAGATGCCCCGGTTGAGGCGAGGGACCAGTCCGTAGTGGATGGTCAGCTCGTCCGACAGATAGCGACCCTCGGCCACCCGGATGGGGTCGACCTCGCCGATCAGGTCGGCGATGGAGGTGTCCGGCGTGGCCAGCTTCTCGCCGTAGCGGTCGCTGCGGTGCACCCACGACACCGGCAGGTCGTCCCCGGCCTCGGCGAGGAGGTCCTTGGCGAACCGGGAGATCGGGTGGTAGGGGTCGTCGTTGATCTCCGAGTGGGCAACGATCGGCAGCCACTCGTCGAGCAGACCGATCATGGACCGGATGATGCGGGTCTTGGCCTGCCCGCGCTCACCGAGGAGGATGACGTCGTGGCCGGCCAGCACCGCGTTCTCCAGTTGGGGGAGCACCGTGTCCTCGAAGCCGAGCACACCGGTGACCAGCGGACGACCCGAGGCGATGAGCCCCGAGGCGTTCCGTCTGATCTCTTCGGCCACGGGGATCGACTGCCACCCGGACTCGCGCAGGCGACCGAGGGTGGTGACGTCCGGAGGAGGGGTCAGCCGGGTGGCGAGGTCGAGGGCGGCCTGGGGTGCGTCCGTAGGGTGCGTGGGCTCCGGAGTGGTCATGGCTCCGAGCCTACGCGCCACGTTTCGGCCGTGGAGCGTCGAGCTCCGGCCCCGAACTCGGGGTCGGTGGGCTCATCGGAGGAGCCGCATGCCTTGAGGCATGGCTCCCGGCCAGCCGGCCGCCGTGATCCCCTCGGTGAATGCGGTGGCGAGGGCCTCGGCGGCCTTCGACGGGACCCGGTCGTCGCCGCGGACCAACGCGATGGTCCGGGTGGGCGGTGGCTTGCGGAACCTCGTCACCCGGAGCCGGGTCTCACCAGTGGTCACGATGCCCGGCACCACCGCCGCGCCCAGTCCTGCCGCCACCAAGGCGAGGACACTCCCCATCTCACCCCCCTCGACGGCCACGGTCGGTTCCACGCCGTGTTGGGCGAACAGGGCCAGCGTCGAGGTCCGCAGGTCGTACCCGGGCCGGAACATCACCATGGGGTGCTCGGCCAGCTCCGGAACGGTCACCGACCGGCGGCGTACGAGCGGATGGTCGGGCGTGGTGACCACCACCAACTCCTCTTCGGCCAGCGCCGAGCTCACCAGTCCCCGGAGCTGCACCGGCGCAATGGCCAGGGCCAGGTCAAGGGTCCCGGCCAGCAGCTCGTCCACCAGCTGAGGGGAGCCCTGTTCGGATACCCGGATGGCCACACCCGGATAGAGGCGGTGGAACCGACCGAGCACGTTGGGCAGCAGCGTGGCGCTCAGGCTCGGGGTGGCCCCCACGGCCACATGTCCGCTGAGGAGCTTCTCCAGCCCGGAGATCTCGTCCTCGATCGACACCAGTTCGGCTACCACACGCCGGGCGATCGGCAACAAGGTGGCCCCGGCATCGGTCAGCGTGACCGGCCCGGGCCCTCGGTGGAAGAGCGGTGTGCCGAGCAGACTTTCGAGTCGGCGGATCTGGGCGCTCACCGAGGGTTGGGCCACCTCCAGACGCGCCGCAGCCCGGGTGAACTGGCCGTCTTCGGCCACCGCCAGGAAATACCGGAGCTGGTGGACGGCCGGAAGCATAGTCAGATCCTATGACGTCAAGATGAGATATGTCTTCGACTTCTGCAAGAGGAGTCGCTACCCTATGCCGGTAGACGCGGCCGCGTCCGCCGTGGGAGCACACCGTCGGCCACCACGGGGACCGCCGGCAGTCCGACCCATCGACGAGAGAAGGACGAGGGAGACGGCGTGACCACGTTGGAGGACGCACCAGTGAACCCGGCTGTCACCCCAGTAGTTCTGGGTGGGGCCCGAGGTGGGCCCGATGTGCCGACGCTGCGCAAGGACCGGTACTGGGTCCAGCCGCTCGTCACGGTCACCGTGCTCACCGCCTTCGTCGTCTACGCGAGTTGGGCAGCGTTCGTAAACAAGAACTACTTCGCCGGCGCCACGCTCCACCGAGACCTCATCTCGCCGTTCTACTCGCCCTGTCTCACCGGCAGCTGCGTGCCCGGGAGCCACCCGAGCACGGTGATCACCTGGTGGACGATCTCGCCCGCCCTCCTGATCCTCATCTTCCCCCTCGGCTTCCGGATGACCTGCTACTACTACCGCAAGGCCTACTACCGGTCGTTCTGGCAGGCCCCGCCGGCGTGTGCCGTCTCCGACGGCCATGGCGCCTACACCGGTGAGTCACGCTTCCCGCTGCTGCTCCAAAACGTCCACCGCTACTTCTTCTACTTCGGCCTGGTCTTCAACGTCATCTTGACCATCGACGCCATCACGGCGTTCCGCCAGCCCGGGATCGGCATCGGGTTCAGCGTGGGTACGGCCGTCCTGATCATCAACGCGTCGTTGCTGTGGCTCTACTCCCTCAGCTGCCACGCCTGTCGGCACCTGTGCGGTGGGGGCGTGAAGCAGTTCTCACGCTCGCCCATCCGCCACCGGATCTGGAAGACCCTCACCCCGCTCAACGCCCGGCACATGCTGTTCGCCTGGATGAGCCTGGTCTTTGTGGCCTTCACCGATTTCTACGTGCGTCTGGTGGCCAGCGGGACCATCCACGACTACGGCTTCCACTTCTAAGGGGTATCGACCCATGGCTGAGTACGAGACCCACGAGTTCGACGTCATCATCATCGGGGCCGGTGGCGCCGGCCTCCGGGCGGCCATCGAGGCCCGGTCCCGGGGGTTGAAGACCGCCCTCGTGTGCAAGTCCCTGCTGGGCAAGGCCCACACGGTCATGGCCGAAGGCGGGGTGGCGGCGGCACTCCGCAACGTCTATGACGAGGACAGCTGGCAGGTGCACTTCCGCGACACCATGCGGGGCGGGAAGATGCTCAACAACTGGCGGATGGCTCAGCTCCACGCCCAGGAGTCCCCCGACCGCGTGCGGGAGCTCGAGGACTGGGGTGCGCTGTTCGACCGGACCAAGGACGGCTTGATCCTGCAGCGCGACTTCGGTGGCCACCGCTACGCCCGACTGGCCCACATCGGCGACCGCACCGGCCTCGAGCTCATCCGGACCCTGCAGCAAAAAGCCGTGGCCGACGGCATCGAGGTCTTCATGGAGCTGAAGGTGCTCCGCCTCCTGCACGATGCGGACGGCACGGTCTCGGGCCTGGTCGGCTATTGGCGGCCCTCCGGTGAGTTCGTGGTGTTCAAAGCCAAGGCCGTGGTCATGGCCACCGGTGGCGTGGGCAAGAGCTGGACCTACACGTCCAACTCGTGGGAGTCGACTGGTGACGGTCACGCCATGTCCCTCTGGGCCGGGGCCGACCTCATCGACATGGAGTGCGTGCAGTTCCACCCGACCGGTATGGTCTGGCCGCTCTCGGTGCGCGGCATCCTCGTCACCGAGGGGGTACGAGGAGACGGTGGCGTCCTGCGGAACTCCGAGGGCAAGCGCTTCATGTTCGACTACATCCCCCCGATGTTCGCCGCGGAGACGGCGGACTCGGAAGAAGAGGGTGACAAGTGGTACGACGACCACAGTGCCGGAAGGCGCCCGCCCGAACTCCTTCCACGCGATGAAGTGGCCCGCTCCATCAACAGCGAGGTGAAGGCAGGGCGGGGAAGCCCACACGGTGGTGTGTTCCTCGACATCGCCACCCGGCGGAGCGCCGAGGACATCCGCCGTCGCCTCCCCTCGATGTACCACCAGTTCAAAGAGCTCGCCGGCGTGGACATCACCGCCGAGGCGATGGAGGTCGGGCCCACCTGCCACTACATCATGGGTGGCGTCCGGGTGGAGGCCGACTCTGCTGCCACCACGGTGGCCGGCCTCTTCGCCGCCGGTGAGGTGGCCGGCGGCATGCACGGGGCCAACCGCCTCGGTGGCAACTCGCTGTCGGACCTCTTGGTGTTCGGGCGGCGGGCCGGCATCGGTGCCGCCGAGTTCGCCACCGACCGCCCCGGCACGGTGACCCTCGACGAGGGCCAGATCAGTGCGGCCATCGACGCCGCCGTGGCGCCGTTCGAGCGGGAGAACGGGGAGAATCCCTACGACATCCAGCACGACCTCCAGGCCACCATGCAGAGCCTGGTCGGGATCATCCGCACGGGCTCCGAACTGGACGAGGCCATCGGCAAGCTCGACGAGCTGGAGGACCGGGCCAACCGGGTCTCCCTCAGCGGTGGGCGCAAGTACAACCCGGGCTGGAACCTGACGACCGACCTCCCCTCCATGCTCAGCGTCTCGCGCTGCACGACCCTCGGGGCCATCAACCGCAAGGAGAGTCGAGGCGGCCACACCCGCGACGACTACCCGAAGCCGGTGGCGGAGATGGGGTCGGTCAACTTCGTCCAGCGGATCAAGGACGGCGGCACCGGGGGCGTGGGCGGTACGCCCTCGATCCGGACCATCACGGCCACACCCGAGCCGATCCCGGTGATGCCCGACGATCTCAAAGAACTGTTCGAGGAGGCGACCTGATGGCCGAAGAGCACGTGGCAGCCGACGGTGGTGAGATCACCATGCGCCTGTGGCGCGGTGACGAGACGGGAGGCGAGTTCACCGACTACGTCATGCCGTCGGTCGAGGGCGAAGTGGTGCTCGACGTCATCCACCGGGTCCAGGCGACCAAGGCGCCCGACCTGGCGTGCCGGTGGAACTGCAAGGCGGGCAAGTGCGGCTCGTGCTCGGCGGAGATCAACGGACTTCCCTCGCTCATGTGCATGACCCGCATGGACACACTGCCGCCGGGCGAGACGGTCACCGTGGCCCCGATGCGGACGTTCCCCATCCTGCGCGACCTCGTGACCGACGTGTCGTACAACTACGAGGTGGCCAAGCGGATCCCGCCGTTCCAACCCCGGGAGAAGACCGCCGACGAGGTCGAGGCGGGCGGCTACCGGATGCAGCAGATCGATGTCGAGCGGAGCCAGGAGTTCCGCAAGTGCATCGAGTGCTTCCTGTGCCAGGACGTCTGTCACGTGATGCGCGACCACGAGGAGAACAAGACCGCCTTTGCCGGGCCGCGCTTCTTTGCCCGCTCGGCGGAGCTCGAGATGCATCCCCTCGACGTCAACGACCGTCGGGAACTGCTCCAACAAGAGCAGGGCCTCAGCAAGTGCAACATCACCAAGTGCTGCACCGAGGTGTGCCCCGAGCACATCAAGATCACCGACAACGCCATCATCCCCCTGAAGGAACGGGTGGTCGACGCCAAGTACGACCCGGTGGCGTGGCTCGGTCGCAAGATCCTCAATCGGAGCAAGCGGACACCGGCCGAGGCCGCCGTCGGCTCACCGGCCACCGGTCCCGCCGCCGTGCAACCCGCGGTCGAGGTCCACGGGGTCCCCGCGCCGCACCAGCTGGCCGAGGTGGAGCCGGGCAGCACGGTCATCAGCCTCGACGACACGCCCTCGGGCTGAACCGGGTGTCGGCGGCACCTGCGTCACGCCGGGCCGCCGTGGCCGCACGCTGATGGCACGGTTCCTCACCCCCGAGTGGGTGGCGGCGTGGAACGCCGTCCTCGCCTCATGGCCGGTGGCCGAAGCCGACCCGTCCGTGGCGGAGGGGCACGTCACCGTGGTCCAGGAGGTCAGCGGTACGCCCGACGGCGACGTCCGCCTGGTCATGGAGATCGATGGCGGCACCGTCCGACTCGCCCTCGACGGGGGCGGTGCGGCGGACGGCCCGGACGCCACCCCTGATGTGACCATCGTGCTCGCCTACGACGACGCCGCCGCCCTGTCCCGGGGCGAGCTGTCCCCTGCCGAGGCGTTGACCGCCGGCCGGATCCGGGTCCGGGGCGACCTCTCGGTCCTGGCCGCCACCCAAGGGGTGCTCAACGACGTCCGGAACGGCTCAGCGGACCAGATCCCCGCCACCACGTACTGAAGGCACCCCCGGCCCCGGTGTACCGTGCCCCGAGGCGGTGAGTCCGCATGAGAGGCCAGGGGCCAGTGTGCGGCCCCGACGACGTTCACCGCCTGGCCGAGAGCACCGGTGGGAAAGAGCAGCCATGGAAGTACTGTCCAGTCGGACGATCATCCATCCGAGCGACCTCGAGCGCGCCCTGGCCTTCTATGGCGACGATCTCGGTCTGGCTGTGGCCCGTGAGTTCGGCGAGGGTGCCCACCGGGGCGTGGTGTTCTTCGCCGGAGGCGGACTGATCGAGGTCACCGGGGGCGGCGGGGGGAGGCCGACGGCCGCACCGGACTCCGGGCCGGTCGTCCTCTGGCTACAGGTCCGGGATCTCGACCTCACGCTCACCGAGCTCTCGGCGCGAGGCGTGCCGGTGGCCCGACCCGCCGTCGTCGAGCCATGGGGGTTGATCGAGGCCTGGATCGACGACCCCGACGGTCTCCGCATCCATCTGGTGGAGGTACCCGTCGACCATCCACTCCGCCGGGACACCCGCGGCCCCATCAAAGGAGGTACACCGTGACGAGCTCCGGATCCGCACCCCGAATCGTGGGCATCGACCACGTGCAGTTGGCCATGCCACCCGGCCCCGAGGCCGATGCGAAGGCCGAGGCGTTCTTCAGCGGCCTGTTGGGACTCCCTCGGGTCCCCAAACCGCCCGAGTTGGCGGTCCGGGGCGGTGGCTGGTTCGAACTCGGTGCGGCCAAGGTCCACCTGGGTGTCGAAGAGGACTTCCGGCCGGCCAAAAAGGCCCATCCCGGCCTCCGGGTGGACAACCTGGAGGCCCTCTGCCTCGTGCTGGATGCGGCCGGCTACCCCACCCGCAAGGCCGAAGACGTTCCCGGCAAGCCGCAGTGGTACGTGGACGACCCGTTCGGCAACCGGATCGAGCTCATCCCGACGTAGCGTCCTCGTTGCCGGCCGTCGCCGCCCATGAGACCGGGCCAGACCCCACAGGTGGCACAATCTGGGCCGCGATGAACAGGGGACCCGAGAAGCGGCACTCACCGAGCGCTCGGCACGGGCACACCGAGGGAGGCTGCGCATGCCAGTGGAGACGGCACCCAGAGGACACCGGAGGGTGCGAGGCGTGCGCACGATGACCGCACCGCACCGTCTGTGGCGCCGATCCCGTCTCAACGCCGGCCGTCGCCGCGCTACCACGCTGACGATGGAGGTCCCCCGGTGACCGAACGGGACCGGCGAGCCAGCGAGAGTGCCGTCCTGCGGGTGTGGCTGGCCGAGGACCGGCGCACGATCGAGGCGGCCGACGGCGAGATCATCGGCGTGGGCTACACCCCCTACCTCGATCCCGAACGGGAGGTCACCCTCTTCGAGGACAGCCGGTCGCCGGTGCTACCCGGTGTGTTCTGTACCCGACTGACCGGGGTCTCGTTCCACGACGATGTCGTGCAGCTCCCCCACTTCCGGGCGGGTAACAGCGTGGAGGTCCGGGCCGAACCGGCCAACGCCACCGACCGGAACCCCTTGGCCATCTTCGGGGGTGGGCAACGGGTGGGCTACGTACCCGCGACCATCGCCACAACGCTGGCGCCGGCAGGGACGCGAGCGGGTCGCGGGATCATCCTGATGGAGTGGTCGAGCAACGGCCGGCGCCACGGGCTCTCGGTCCTCGGTTCGATGCACGTCATCGTGCAGGCCACCCTCTTGGAGTGACGCCAGGGCCGGTCGCCCGCACCGCGGCCCGACCGCGGGATCGTCGGGCTCAGCCGTGCTGCCAGAGTCGACTCTGGAACGTCCGGATCCCAGACAGCGCCACGCGGTCGAGGCGCTCCAGATCCTCCTCGTCGACCGTCCAGCCCAGGGCACCGGCGTTCTCCTCGGCCTGGCCGCGGTTCTTCGCACCTGGGATGGGCACGGCACCCTTGGCCATCACCCAGTTGAGGGCGACCTGGCTCGGTAGTTTGCCACCGTGCTTCTCCCCCACCCGGCGGAGCTCGGCGACCACCCGGTCGACGACCTCCATGGGGTGGTTGGAGAAGTTGCGCTTGCCGGGCGGCGGGTTGGCCACCGAGTACTTGCCGGTGAGGCGCCCTTGTCCGATGGGTGAGTAGGCGAGGGGCAACACCCCGGCGTCCCGACAGGCGGCCAGCAGGCCTCCGGTCTCGGGGGAGCGGCGCAGGAGCGAGAACTCGATCTGGTTGGTGGCCAGTTTCATGCCCCGGGCCTCGAGGGCCGACGCCATGGCCAGCGTCTCTTTGACCGAGTAGTTCGACACGCCGACTGCCGAGACCAGGCCGGCTTGATGGGCCTCGGCCAGGGCCTCGGCGAGGGCAGCGTGGGAGCGGAGGCTGATGGGACCGTGGATCTGGTAGAGGCCCACCGACGCCACCCCCAGGCGTTCCAACGAGGCCCGAAGCGAGGCCATCAGGGCCACGCGGACCTGAAGCTTCCACGGTGACGGCATGAACTTGGTCGCCACCACCACCTGGCCGGCCCGTTCGGGGTCGCCGGCCAGGAGCGAGCCGATGATCCGCTCGCTCTCGCCCCCTCCGTAGACCTCGGCGGTGTCGAAGAGGGTCACCCCACCGTCGATCGTGGCGTCCCACGCATCGCGGATGGTGTCCTTGGTGAGGTCGGTGTCGTAGCCACCCATGCCCCAGGTGGAGCGGTCACCCCACGCCCAGGTACCCACGCCGAGGGCCGAGACGGCGACGTCGGATCCGGCCAGTGTGTAGTGGTCCGGGATCATGCCTGCACGGTAGTCGAACCGAGGTGCAACCAGCCCTGGGGCGCCTGCGGACTGACCCTCGATGCCCCCGGACACGGCAGGCACGGTTGTGTCCGCCCCCTGGGGACGACATCATGGCGCCATGCCCGAGCTCACCGTCGACGACGTCACCTTGGCCTATGACGTGGTCGGCGAGGGTGAGCCCGTGGTGTTGGTGGCCGGCTGCAGCCAGCCCGCCATGGCCTGGCAGTTCAGCCTGGTCCCGGTGCTGACAGCGGCCGGGTTCTCGGTGGTCACCTTCGACAACCGGGGGGTCGCCCCCTCCTCGTCGCCACCGGCCCCGTACGCCATCGCCGACATGGTGGGCGACACGCTCGGGCTCCTCGACCACCTCGGCATGGACGCCGTGCGGATCGCCGGGCACTCCATGGGCGGCTGGGTCACCGAGACCCTGGCTATCGAACACCCTGGGCGGGTGCGGGGTGCGGCCCTCATGGGCAGCTGCAACGTGGCCACGGCGTGGGAGAAGGCCATCACCACCGTCGAGCGGGACCTGGCCCGGCTCGACCAACCGATGCCCGCGCTGTTCCCGGCCACCGAGACACTCCGCTATCTGCCCAACCACGAGCTGCAAGACGACGAGGTGGTGGAGGCGTGGCTGACCCTGCTGGAGGACCAGCCCCCCTGGCCCAACCCGGGCCGGCTCGGTCAGTACGAGGCCTGTCTGGCCTGGTCCAACGACCTCGAGCGGACCAAGGCATGGCCTTCGATCTCGGTGCCGTGTCTCGTCGTGGCCTT
This sequence comes from uncultured Acidimicrobiaceae bacterium, assembly GCA_963817985.1. Lineage (GTDB taxonomy): Bacteria > Actinomycetota > Acidimicrobiia > Acidimicrobiales > RAAP-2 > Bog-756. The sequence goes on from CAWFQI010000007.1 coordinate 452,000, forward strand.
CGAGCACGACATCGATTCGCCACCGGCCAGGGCGAGAGAGGCCGCCGAGGCCATCCCGGGATCCCGCTACGTGGAGATCCCCGGCGCCAGCCACCTCGGCATCTTCACCCACGCCACCCAGGTGGGCGCGGCGCTGATCGACTTCTTCAACGACCTCTAAACCCCAGGCTGTCCCAGCCGGGGCGCGCCTCAGTCAGCGGGCGGCAGCCAGGGAGGTCAAGGTGATGGCCATCTGCTCTTGGTAGCTGACCGAGCCGAGGGGCCCCGTCTTCTGGGACAGGTCCACGGCCTCGGACTCCTTCAGGATCAGCCCCGTCGTCGGGGAGACCCAGTAGTCGGTGGGGTTGGAGCCCCGCTCGCCTCCACGGAAGGTAAGGGTCAGCCGGGTGTGCAGGGCCCGCTCGTGCCGACCGTGTACCGCAATGGAGGACCACCCAAGGACGCGACCCTCGAACCCGACCGGTTGGCTCCCGGTGTGACAGGTGGCCGACCAGCGCCGGCCGGCCACCGGATCGGCCGGTAAGAAGTAGGCGTCCGTCGGACAGTGGATGACCTCGGTGGTGCGGACGCCGGCGATCTCCTCGTCGCTGAGGGCCGACACCATCCCGACGGCACCGTTGCCCTCCGAACACTCGACGAGTCCCTCCATGTGCTGCTCGAAGGGCACCCAGCGGACGGTCGCACAGCCGGTGTCGGTGACGACGACCTCCGACGACGACGGGAAGGAGCGACTGATGCCGGCCACACTCAGTCGCTCGTACCCCGAGGTGCGGTAGTTGTAGACGCCGGGGGCGGGAAGCGACGACCGGTCGGCCGACGACGAGTCCTGTTGGTCGTGGCGGTACAGCCGGAGGGCCTGGCGCAGGTCCACCTGGGTCCCGGGGCTACGGAGGACGAAGAACCAGACTCCGGCGGCCACGGCGGCCAGGACGACGGCCAAGCCGGCGCCGAGAGCCCAGAAGCGGTGGTGGGCGAACCACGAGAGCAACGGCATGGTGTCCTCCTTCGACATCCAGCGACGCCACATCCGACAACCCGGCGTGCCCTACCAGCCTCGCGCCATCGCACGGGCGCTGCCACCGGGCCCGAGAGCCGGCAGCGGAGGCGACGACTACCTGGTCAGCCCCGTGGAATCCGTCCGGAGGTCAGGGGACGTCGTCCCGTTCGTCGTACTCGAGGGCCAGTTCGATCGCCCTTCGGTGCCGACCGACCGACTCCAGGTGGGCCCTCGCGCCGAAGGCAACGACCGGGACCGAAGCACTCAGGAGGACGACCCATTGGATGCCGTTCACCACGACCCTCTCTCCACGGTTCTCGGCCCGTCCTCACCAGCCTGGACCGCTCCTCCAGTCTGCGGCCGAGGGCCGTCCACTGGCACAGAGGCTCCACCACTCCCCCACGGCGGGCAGGTCAGCGAGGGGGTGTCGGGGCCACTGTAGATGGCGCCCGGCGGCCATGCTCGATGGCTCGGCCGACCGGCGGTGGCACGGTCAGGTCGTCGGGGGTGCTGTCGATGGTGCCGGCACCACGGTGATGTTCACGGCGAACTCCCCGGCCTTCAGCGGGCCGTTCTTGGTCGAGGAGGTGGTGCCTGATTCGACCTCCACCTTCCACTGCGAGTTGGTCGCCGAGAACACGGAGCCCGACAGGGTGATGGTCGTCGACGGGGACGGGTTGGCGGCATTCGTATCCGGGGTCGACTCCGACTGGATGTTGGTCACGGTGTAGCCGGCCGCCCGGAACTTGGCCTGATAGGCCGTCGTCCCCGCCGCCAGCGTCCCGGTAACGGCAAACGCCACATCCCAGTCGTTGTCGGCGCCGCCTCCGTCGAGGACCCGAGAGTTGTCGGGAACGGGCACGTTGGACGGGAACCCGGCCGGGAGCTGGCCGGTGGCCCCGGAGAACTTGTGGCCGAACACGTTGCCGCTGATGCCGTGCTTGGACACGTGCAGGCTGCACGCCGAGAGCAGCAGACCGGCCGCCAGGGCTGCGCCGGCCATGCGCCACCGCCGGTCCGGACGAGGACCGGGCCGTGACCCCGGCGTCCGATGGTTGGCCCCCCGAGACTCCACGGTCGTCGACGCCACGGGGCAACCTCCTCGTCGGGACCGGTCCGGGCTGTTCCGGACATCGGTCGGGCGATGCTGCGCACACGGTATCGGCCGAGGTGGCCGACCGCCGGAATGCTCGCCTGGGTGGTCACCTCCCTACGGATGGACCCAACCGGAGCGGGTGTGCGGCGCCTACCCGGCGCGCCGGAAGGTGAAGTACGCCTTCACCGAGCTGTCGGTGGGCGGCTCACCGCTGTCACTGCTCGCCTCGAGCAGGGTGAACCTCGGCTCGAGGGCCTCGGTGATCCGGCGGAGGCTGACCCCGAGCTCACCGATCTGCTCGTGGTGGAGGTCATAACGCGACCCGCCCAGATGCTCGAAGATCCTGATGTCCCAGTCCGAGAGCCCGTCGTCGCCGAGGCCCACGTCCATGATGAGGACGTGTTCGTCGAACTCGTAGACCCACGGTGGCTCCTCGCCCAACCGCTTCAGCTCTCCCACCGTGTTCACGTCGAAGATGAACAGGCCGTCCTCGACCAGGTGGTCGTAGACCGAGTCGAACATCGCCTGCCAGGCCTCGAAGGTGAGCAGATGGTTGAGCGTGTCGAAGACGCAGGCCACGACGTCGAACCGCTCCCCGAGCCAGAAGTCCCCGATGTCACCGAGGAGCAGCCGGGCGGAGGGGACCTTCTCACTGGCCACAGCCAGCATCTCGGGCGAGCGGTCGAGGCCGGTCAGCGCAGGGAATCCCGTCAGCTGGGCCAGGATCGACCCGGTCCCGCAGCCCAGCTCCAGGACCGATGAGGCCTGGGGCAGATAGCGGTCGATGCTGGCGAGGACCCGGGCGCCCCTCGGGCGCGGATCGTCCATGGCGGCGTCGTAGAACCGGGCGAAGAGGTCGTAGTCGGCCACGCCCTCAGCCGGCGGCCTCACCGGAGGGCTTGACCGTGCCGTACCGCTCCGCCAGGAGGGCCAGGGTCGCTTCGCACTCCGTGAGGCAGGAACCGATGATCTCGGCCACCGGTCGGCTGGCGTCGATCCGCCCGGCCACCTGGCCCCCGAGGGCGATGCCCGAGGACAGGTCGCCCCCGAAGTAGACGTCCTCCACCGTCCCGAACGACGCCATGGCGTTGTGCTCATGGTCGAACTCGAGTCGCTCGGTGTGGGCGGTGCGCAGGGCGCGCAGTCCCGGCGAGGTGTGGCTGTTCAAAAAGACGGTGTCGGTCGCGGCGGCGTCGATGATGGCCTGCTTCCAGTTGGCGTGCACGGGCGACTCCACCGACGACACCATGGCCGTGCCCAGCTGGACGCCCTCGGCCCCGAGGGCCAGAGCCGCGGCCATGGTCCGCCCGTCGAGGAACCCACCGGCGGCGATGACCGGGAGGTCGAAGGCCTTGGTCACCGAAGGGAGGAGGACCATCGAGGTGACCGGGCGCGGATTCTTGAAGCCGCCTCCCTCCCCACCCTCGACGATCAGGCCGTCGACGCCGGCGGCCACCGCCTTCTCCGCCGCCCGCAGCGTGGGCACCACGTGGAAGACGGTCAGACCGGCGTCTTTCAGCTCTGCGGTGTAGCGGGTCGGGCTGCCCGCCGACGTCGTGACGAACCTGACCCCCTGGTCGATGACGAACTGGACGATGACGGTCGGGTCGGACACGAACGCCTGGGCGATGTTCACGCCGAAGGGGCGGTCGGTGAGGTCCTTCATCTTGGCGATCTCACGACGCACCACGTCGAGCTCGCCCGACGAAGTCTCGATGATCCCCATGGCCCCGGCGTTGGAGACGGCCGAGGCCAGGGCGGAGCGGGCGATCCATCCCATCGGGGCCTGGACGATGGGGATCTCCACCCCGAGGAGTTCGGTCACGCGGTTGGCCAGCACGCCGGAATCTTGGCATGTCCGGTGCGACGCCGGTTCCCGTCCCGGGACGGTCGGATGACCATGGGGGGGCGCTACCCCGGTCGCGCCCCAGCCGAGTAGGGTCGCTGGTGATCACGTGACCCCCTGAGGACATCGGGCAAGGCGGTGCATCCAGCGCCCCATCCGCTCCACTGCCCGACCTCGGAGGCATCGTGAAGTCCCTGCTCATAGACCCAGAGCCCATGACCGCGGCCGACCCGTGCCGCCAGGCGGACCATGAGCAGCCGATCGTGCACGCCAGTCAGAAACTGGTCACCGTGGCCATCGTGGCCAGCCCCGTCGTTGCGCTGGCCGTCGTCATCCCGCTGCTGTGGGGTCATGCCGTGCACCTCTCGGACCTGGTCATCGGGTTGGTCTTCTACCTGATCACCGGGTTCGGCATCACCGTCGGCTTCCATCGGCTGTTCACCCATCGGGCCTTCGGGCCCAACCGGGCCCTCAAGATCGCCCTGGCCGTCATGGGATCCATGGCCGTCGAGGGCTCCCTGACCAGCTGGGTGGCCACCCACCGACGCCACCACATGTACAGCGACCACCCCGGCGACCCCCACTCGCCCCACCGCTACGGGGACCGCGGGGGTGCGCTCTTGCGGGGACTGGCCTTCGCCCACGTCGGTTGGCTCTTCGTCTCGGACGCCTCACTGGCCAGCCGCTACGCCCCCGACATGTTGAAGGACCGGGACATCCAACGGATCGACCGGCTCTTTCCCCTGTGGGCGTCGGCCTCGCTCGCCATCCCGCTCGGGATCGGCTACGTCCTGTCGGGAACCCTGGCCGGGGCCCTCACCGCACTGTTGTGGGCCGGCCTCGTGCGCATGGCCGTCCTGCACCATGTCACCTGGGGGGTGAACTCGCTCTGCCACACCTTCGGGCGGCGGCCCGAGGCGACGAAGGACCGCAGCTCCAACCTCTGGGTGCTGGCCGTGGTGTCCCTCGGGGACAGCTGGCACAACATCCATCACGCCCACCCTTCGTGGGCCCGTCACGGGGCCCGGCGCGGCATGATCGACCCGTCGGCCTGGCTCATCCGTCGCTTCGAACAGTTGGGCTGGGCGAGGGCGGTGCGCTGGCCCACGGCACCGACGCCGGTCAGCCTGTAGCGGCCGCGGCCTTTCGGCGGAGGGGGGGCAGGGTCGGTGGGGGCTGCCGTCGGGCCGGCAGCTCGGCGAGCAGTGCGGCAGTGGCCTCGAGCCACCACGGCGACCGCCCGTTCGAACGCCTCCTCGGTGGCGGCCGACGTCGACTGGACGCCGCTGACCTTGCGCACGTACTGGCGGGCGGCGGCTTCGACCTCTACCTCGGTGGGCGGGGGCTCGAGGCCGCGAAGGGTGGTGATGTTCCGGCACATGCCCTCAGGCTATGCCCGCCGGAACCCGGCGCAACCGGCCCGGGCCCGGGCCGCCTAGGGAAGCAGGTCGGCCACGTCGGCCCGCTCGGCCTCCAGCTCCTCGGTGGTGATCCGGATCCGGTCGGTGGCGAACTCGTCGTGGGCCAGCCCCTCCACCACGGTCCACCCACCCGACCCGTTGGTCCGGACGGGGAAGCCGAACTGCAGTCCCTCGGGGATGCCGTACTCACCGTTCGACACCACGGCGAGGGAGGTCACGTCGTCGCCGGGCGTGGCGGTGCGGATGCTGTTGACCGAGTCGATGGCGGCGTTGGCCGCCGAGGCCGCCGAGGACAGGCCCCGGGCGTCGATGACCGCCGCACCCCGCTTCTGGACCGTGGTGAGGAAGTCCCCCTGGAGCCAGGCGGTGTCCTCGATGACCTCGGGTGCGGGCTTGCCCCCGATGAGGGCGTTGGCGTAGTCGGGGAACTGGGTCGCCGAGTGGTTGCCCCAGATGGCCACGTTGGTGACGGTGGACACGGCCACCCCGGCCTTCTGGGCCAGCTGGCTCTTGGCCCGGTTCTCGTCGAGCCGGGTCATGGCGAACCAGCGGTCGCTCGGCACGTCGGGCGCGCTCGACCGAGCGATCAGACAGTTGGTGTTGCAGGGATTACCCACCACGAGCACCCGCACGTCGGACGCGGCGTTGGCTGCGATGGCCCGGCCCTGGGGCCCGAAGATCCCACCGTTGATGGTGAGCAGGTCGCCGCGCTCCATGCCCGCCTTGCGGGGGATCGAACCGACCAGGAGGGCCCATGAGGTCCCGTCGAAGGCGGTATCGAGATCGGTCGTGGTCACGATGTCGCTGACCAGGGGGAAAGCGCAGTCATCGATCTCCATGACCACGCCCTCGAGGGCCTTCATCCCGGGCTCGATCTCGAGGAGCCGGAGCACCACCGGTTGGTCGGCGCCGAGGAGCTGACCCGAGGCGATGCGGAACAAGAGGGCGTAACCGATCTGGCCGGCGGCCCCGGTGACGGTGACGTGTACGGGAGGTTTGGCTGCCATGTCGCCGAGGCTAATCGGCCCGGTTCGAGTCCGGCGAACCTGGCCGGACGGTCAGCTCGCCGCCCCGACCAGCGACGCTGCCGACAGGCCGCTGCGGGGCTCCACGATGCCGTCGATCAGCCCGTACTCCATCGCCTCCTCGGGTGTCATGAAGTAGTCCCGGTCGATGTCGGTGGCCACCTGGTCGACGGACCTCCCACTGTGGTGGGCGATGATCTCGGCCATGCGTCGGGTGATGGCCAGAACCTCGCGCAGCTGGATCTCCATATCGCTCGGGGCCCCCCGGGTCCCGGCACTGCCCTGGTGGATCATGATGCGGGCGTTCGGGAGGGCCAGGCGCTTGCCCGGCGCACCGCCGCACAGCACCATGGCGGCGGCCGACATGCCCATGCCGACGCAGATGGTGGACACGTCGGGCCGCACGTGTTGGATGACGTCGTAGATGGCCATGCCGGCGTAGGCCATGCCCCCCGGCGAGTTGATGTAGAGCGAGATGTCCTTTTCGGGGTCCTGGGCCTCCAGATAGAGCATCTGGGAGATGATCAGGTTGGCCACCTGGTCATCGACCTCCTGGCCCAAAAAGACGATGCGCTCCCGGAGGAGCAGCGAGAAGATGTCGAAGGCCCGCTCGCCTCGGCTCGACTCCTCGAGGACGGTGGGGACGAGGGCGTGGACCTGGGTCATCGGAGACCTCCCTGCTCGGTCCCGTCCGGACGGCCCGGGCGGGATACGTCTTCCATGATATCTCATTGGTGAGATATCATGGAAGCGATATCCTGGAACGAGGAGGTGGGACCAGATGGACGAGCGACGCCACCAACCGGTGTTCCCGGGCTTCCGTGAGATGTCCGAGCGACGACGGGCCCTGAGCGACGAGCTGGTCGTGCGACGCCGGGCCCTCGGACTGTCCCAGACCCAGGTGGCGGCCCGCATGGGCACCTCCCAGTCGGCGGTGGCCCGCATCGAGACTGGGTCCTCGGACGTGCTGATGTCGACCGTCGACCGCTATGCCACCGCGCTGGGCCGACGGCTCGAGTGGTCGCTGAGCGCGCCCGAGCCGGGGGGACAGCCGTGAGCGTGCCCGGGTGGGGTGATTCGCCGATGAGTCCGAGCGAGTGGATGCGCCTCCGGCTCCTCGAACGCCGCGTGGTGAGCCTCGTCGGCCCGCTCGACGACCTGGCGGCCAACGACATCGGGGCGACGCTCATGACCCTCGACGCCGACGGCGACGGTTCCGTCGAGCTCCGGATCGACAGTCCCGGAGGCCCCACCGGGGCAGCACTCGCCCTCATGGACATCATCGACCTGCTCGGCGTGGTGGTGCGCGGCTGGTGCACGGGGCAGGCCGCCGGCTCCGCGGTGGGAGTCCTCGCCGTCTGCCACCAGCGGACCATCTCCCCCCACGCACGGATCCACCTGGCCGAGCCCAGGATCGAGTTCGCCGGCGACGCCCGGCAGTTGGAGCGGCTGGCCGTCGAACACGGTGACCGGTGGGCGCTGTTCTGTGCCCGGCTGGCCACCGCCACCGGCAGGACGGTCGAGCAGGTCACCGAGGATGCCGGGGGCGGGCGCTTCCTCACCGCCGACGACGCCGTGGCCTACGGCATCGTCGACCGGGTGGCCACCCCCGACACCCCGATCAGCCGGCTCCCGCCGCGACCCCTCGGCTTCGGACCCCGCTGAGCGGGCCGGTGCCACGACGGCCCGGCACCAACTAGCAGGACGGAGGGCCGGGGGCCCTCGGTCAGCGGCCCCGAAGGGTGACTCAGGGCGCAGCCAGGCCCAGCGCCGAGTAGATCTCCCGGGTGGCGTTGGATCGGTTCAGTGTGTAGAAGTGCAGGCCGGGGACGCCGGCGTCCAACAGCTGCTCACAGAGTTCGGTGGCCACGGCCACCCCCTCGTGGCGGACGGCTTCGTTGCCGCCGCGGCGGTCGGCCTCTTCGAGCCGGGCCACCATCCACGCCGGCACCGCCGCCCCCATGGTGGCCATCCTCGGGATGGACGAGAGGCTGGTCACCGGCATGATCCCCGGGAGCACCGGCTTGTCGACGCCCCGGTCGGCCAGGTCGGCCACCAGCCCGGTGTACTCCGAGGCCTCGAAGAAGAACTGGGAGATGGCGAAGTCGGCCAGGGACAGCTTGGCGGCCAGATGGTCCCGGTCCGTGGCCAGGTCGGCCGAGAGGGGATGGCCCCCCGGTTGGGCGGCAACGCCCACCGAGAACCCACCGATGGCGTGGGCCAGCTCCACGAGTTCGGAGGCGTGCTGGAGCTCCCCCAGGCCATCGGCGGGATCCGTGGGCGGATCACCGCCCAGGGCCATCAGGTTCTCGACGCCGGCGCCACGGTAGGCCACGAGGATCTCGGCGAGCTCCAAGCGGGTGTGGGCCACACAGATCAGGTGGGCCATCGGGACGAGGGTGGTCGTCCGGAGCATCCCGGTGACGAGGTCGAAGGTCCGCTGTCGCGACTCGGCCCCGCCCCGGTAGGTCACCGATACGAACGACGGGCCGAGCGGTTCGAGGTCGCGGAGCGTCTTGACCAGGGTGGCCTGCTCGGTGTCGGACTTGGGGGGGAAGAACTCGAACGAGTAGGTCCTCCCCTTGGCCAGGAGATCGGCGATGCGTGTCATGGCCGCACAAGCCTACCGCCGGGACCTCGGTTGGGCCCGGGGGACCGCTGGTGGGGAGGTTGGTGGGCCCTCAGGACCGGGGCGGAGCGACCCGGGTGGCGAGCCTGGCCAGGGCGGTGGAAAGCTCGCCGGTCCGGGCCCGACGGGCCTCGTCGGCCTCGGCCAGCTGCATTCCGGTCGGTGCCGCCGTGCCGTGACGGAGCAGGCGATCGGCCTCGACGGCGAAGGCCAGGCCCCGGAGGGCACCGGCCGCGGTGGCCGCCATCTGGCCGGCCTCGGGATCGGGTGCGGTCGGCACGGTGTGGTCGAGGGCCACTGCCGCCCGCTCGGCCTGGACCGCCACCGCGCTGCGGACCTCGGAGTCGCCGGAGACGGCGTTGTCCGAGAGCAGGGACGCCCGGGCCAGCTGGGCATCGGAGAGGGCGGGTACCACCGCGTTCCGCCAGGTGGCCTCCGCACCCCGGCGGCGGCGGGCCGCCAGCAGCACGAACACCAAGACGATGGCGAGGACCAGCACCACGATCACGATGATCAGGGCCCACGGCGTCTTGGAGGAGGTGTTGGTGGCCACGAGGGGGGCGAGGGTCGTCGTGGTGGTGGACGACGAAGTGGTGGTGGTCGGGGGCACCGTGGTCGTCGTCGTGGAGGTCGTCGTCGTCGGCGGCGTGGTGGTGGTCGTGGTCTCCGGCACCGTCGTCGGTGTCGTCGGAGGTGGGGTCAGGGTGGTGGGTACGACCGCGGTCAGTACCGGTGGAGTCGGGGCCGCACTGGCCACGGGGCTGGCGGCCAGTGTCCCGGCCGCCATCAGGAGGGCCGCTCCGACCGCCGTCGCCCGCCAGCGGGTGCTGATCCCGCCCGGTCGGCCCATCAGGCGTCGCTCCGGCCGAAGTCGTCCTCGAGCCTCACGATGTCGTCCTCCCCGAAGTACTCGCCGTGCTGGACCTCGACGAACACCACGTCGGCGTCGGTGGCGTTGGCGATGCGGTGGTTGGTGCCGACGGGGATGTCGACCGAGTCGCCGGCGGTCAGCTCCCGGACCTCACCGTCGAGGGTCACCTCGGCCGTCCCCCGCACGATGAACCAGTGCTCGGAACGACGGGCGTGGCGCTGGTAGCTGAGGCGCTTGCCCGGCAGCACCACGATGCGCTTCACCTTGTGGGTACCGTCGTCGTCCAGCACGGTGTACATGCCCCACGGGCGGTGGTCGGTCTCCAGGCCCTCGGTCGCGCTCATGCGGCACGCTCGGCGGCCCGCACCGTGTTGCGCAACAGCATGGCCCGGGTCATCGGACCGACCCCGCCGAGCCGGGGGGTGATCCAGCCGGCCACTTCGGCTACGGACGCATCGACGTCAGACAAGAGCTTCCTTCCTTCCCACGAGGTCCCGGCGCCGACCACCGCGGCACCCGGTTTGATCATGTCCGCGGTCACGAGGCCGGCCCGTCCGGCCGCCGCCACCACCACGTCCCCCTGACGGACCAGGCCGGCCAGATCCTCCACGCCGGTGTGCACGACGGTGACGGCGGCGTTGCACCCGGGGCGGCGCATGGCGAGCAGCAGGGCCAAGGGCCGCCCGATGGTGAGCCCCCGCCCGATGACCACCACGTGCTTCCCCTCCACCGGGACGTCGTTGGCCGCCAACAGCTCGACGATGCCGGCCGGGGTGCACGGGAGCGGCCCCGGGGCCCCCATGACCAGGCGCCCGAGATTGACCGGGTGCAGGCCATCGACGTCCTTGTCCGGGTCGACGGCCATGAGGACCCGCTCCTCGTCGAGGCCCTCGGGCAGGGGCAGCTGGACCAGGTAGGCGTGGATGGCCGGATCGGCGTTGAACCGGGCCACCACCGCTTCGAGCTCCTCTTGGCTCACGTCGGCGGGGAGGTGTTCGTGGGCCGAGTGGATCCCGACCTCGGCACAGTCCTCGTGCTTCATGGCCACGTAGCGGGCGCTCGGGCCGTCGTCCCCGACCAGGATGGTGCCGAGACCCGCGGTGATCCCCGCACTGCGCAGGCGGCCCACGCGATCGGTCACCTCGGCCCGGATCTTGGCGGCCAGCAGCTCGCCGTCGAGCAGTGTTGCGGTCACGGCCGTTCCCCCATGGGTCCAGTATGCCCGGGCACCGACGGGCCGGGGCGCAGACCGCCCGGCCGGGAGGCGATCAATGCCGGAAGTGGCGTTCGCCGCCGGCCATGACCACGGCGATTCCGGCCTCGTCGGCGGCGGCGATGACCTCGCCGTCCCGAATCGACCCTCCGGGCTGCACGACGGCCGCCACCCCGGCGTCGGCCAGGACCAACAGGCCGTCGGGGAAGGGGAAGTAGGCGTCGCTCGCCGCCGCACCACCGGTGGCCCGTTCACCGGCCTTGGCCACGGCGATCTCGGCGGCCACCACCCGGGACTGTTGGCCGGCCCCTACCCCGACCGCCTGACCGTCGGTGACGATGGCGATGGCGTTGGAGGTGGTTCGGGCACACACCGTCCAGGCCAGGGCCAGGTCCCGCCACTGCGACTCGGTGGGCTGGGCCTTCGTTGCCACCTCCCACGAGGAGACCGGGACGAGGAACCGGTCGGCGTCCTGGACGAGGACGCTGGCCCCGAGGCCCCGGAACTGTCGGACGAGGGGTTCGGGCCCGGGGGCCGAGAGCAGGCGGGTCGCCTTGCGCTTGGACGTGAGCTGCTCGAGGGCCGCCGGGTCGAAGGAGGGGGCGATGATGAGGTCGGCCTGTGGGCCGGCAGCGATCGCTTCGGCCACCTCGGTGGTGACCGGACCCCCGACGGCCACGATGCCCCCGAAGGCCGACTGGGGGTCGCACTCGAGGGCACGCTCATAGGCGGTCACCAGGCTCGGATGGATGGCCGCTCCGCAGGGGTTGGCGTGCTTGATGATGGCCACGGACCGTTCGTCGCTCCCGGCCGGGGCGAGCTCGTGGACGAGGCGCCAGGCGGCATCGGCGTCGAAGATGTTGAGGTACGAGAGCTCCTTGCCGCCGTGCTGGACGACGTCGTCCCACCACGAGTGGCGGCCGACGATCCGATAGCGGGCCCCATGCTGGTGGGGGTTCTCCCCGTACCGAAGCGAACCGGTGCGCTCGAGGGCGAGGTGGATGGTGGGGGGAAGGATGGCTGCGTCGTCGTCGTCACCGCCGGCACCCTCCTCGTCGAACCAGTCGACGATGGCGGCGTCATAGGCGGCGGTGTGGGCGAAGGCGTCCCGAGCCAGCCGCAGGCGGGTCGACGCCGACAAGGAGCCGTGCTCACGCAGTTCGTCGAGCACGGTGTCGTAGGCCGCCGGCGAGACCACGATGCCCACGTGGGCGTGGTTCTTCGCCGCGGCCCGGACCATGGTGGGCCCGCCCACGTCGATGAGCTCGATGGAGGGATCGGAGGTGAACGGGTAGAGGTTGCACACCACGAGGTCGATGAGCCCGATGCCCTGGCGCTCGAGGTCGGCGAGGTGCTCGGGCTTCGACCGGTCGGCCAGGATGCCGCCGTGGATGGTCGGATGGAGGGTCTTCACCCGGCCCCCCAGCATCTCGGGGGCGCCGGTGAGATCGGCCACCTCGATGTGGTCGATGCCGGCCTCGGCCAGGGCGGCCGAAGTGCCGCCACTCGACACCAGCTCCCACCCGAGGTCGGCGAGCCCGCGGGCCAACCCGACCGCGCCGGTCTTGTCGTAGACGGACAGCAGTGCCCTCATGATGCAACCTCCGTGGATGATCCTGGTCCATCCTCAGTCGTCGTCGCCAACCGGTCGACGAAGGCGCGGATGGTGGCGGGGTAGAGCGTGCGCTCCACCTCTTTGATGCGCTCGTGCAGGCTCGCCTCGTCGTCGTCGGGGAGCACCGGCACGCGAGCCTGGGACAGGACCGGCCCGGCGTCCATCTCCAGGGTGGCGATGTGCACGGTGGTGCCGGTCTCCTCCACGCCGGCAGCCAGGGCGTCGCGCACGGCGTGCCAGCCGGGAAAGGCGGGGAGCAGGGCGGGATGGGTGTTCAAGATGCGCCCGGGAAAGGCATCGTGAATCGGCGCGTCGAGGACGGTGCCGAACCCGGCCATGGCCACCACGTCGACGGCGGCGTCGAGGAGGACCTGGGTCACCGCCACCGTGTACCCGTGGCGATCGAACCCGGAGCCGAACCCACCAAAGGCGGTCCGGTCCACCAGTGCGGCGGGGATGTCGGCGGCACCGGCGACGTCGATGGCACGACAGGGGCGGTCGACGAGGACCAGGCGCACGGGCAGGTCGTCGGCCACGATGGCCTCGAGGATGGTGCCGCTGCCCGAGGCGAGCACGCCGATCCTGACCGCCCTCTCCGATGCCCCCGGGACGGTGTCTCGAGATAGGCCGGGGACCACGGCCGCACGATATCAGCGCCGCTGCGTGCCCACGTTCGCGCGGCTAGCGACGCTCCAGGGGGTCCGCTGGGGACCGGTGGTACTGTCCCGATCACCAAGGACCGGGGCGACGTGGCCCGACCGGCCTGCCTCCGGTGTACGGGCCCACGTCGCTCGGTCCCCCCTGCCCAGGGAGTGCCCCTCGTGACAGTGGTATCGGCACCGACGAGGCATTTCCGAAGCGAAAGTTCCGGAGATTCCGGCGGTCCCGCTCGGCACGGCGACACCTCGTAGAGCTCCACGCCCACGAGGGGCGCGCCCCCTCCCGGGAAGGGGGTGGGTGCCCGTGCCGGCCCGTTAGGCCTCCAGGCTGGACAGGAGCGTCTCGTCCAGCTCCACCAGACTGGCGAGGACGGCGTCACACATCCCCCACCGAGGGGACGAGAACGCGGCCGGCTCGGGCACGGCCACGACCCGCATGCGGGCGGCCTTGGCCGAGACCGCCCCGTTGAACGAGTCCTCGACGGCGAGGCAGCCGACCGGGTCCACGCCGAGCTTGGCCGCCGTGGACAAGAAGGCACCGGGATGGGGCTTGCCCAGTGGCTCCCACTCCGCCGAGTGCCAGACGGTGACAGCCGACGTGATCCCGAGGCGGTCGAGGGCCGCGGCGATGACCACGGCGTAGGAGCCCGAGCACACGGCCACGGGCAGGGACCGTCGACCGCAGAGGGCGACCGCCTCGAGCGCCCCGGGCATGGGCTCGCCGCGGGCACTCACGAGCTCGGCCACCCGAGCGGTCACCGCCCGCTCCACCTCGACGGGCGACATGCCTTCCCAGGGGAAGCGGTCCCACCAGTGCCGGACGGCGTCGTCGATGCGCAGGCCCATGGTCTGGCGCACGTCCTGCTCGGTGAGGACGAGACCGAGATCACCGAAGATCTCGATCTCGGCCTCACGCCAGAAGGGCTCCGAATCGATGAGCAGACCGTCGAGGTCGAAGATGACCGCCTCGATCGGCCGGCCGCCGAGCGCGGCGGCCGACGGGAGGTCCGGGGTCAGCCGAGTTTCCGGACGACGTCGACCATGGCCTCGCCGGCCTCGGTGGGGTTGAGGGCCACGGTGACGCCGGCCCCGGACAGCGCGTCCATCTTGGCCTGGGCCGTGCCCTTGGAGCCGGAGATGATGGCACCGGCGTGGCCCATCTTGCGTCCCGGAGGGGCCGTGACCCCGGCCACGTACGACACCACCGGCTTGGACACCGACGAGGCGATGAACTCCGCCGCCTCTTCTTCGGCCGAGCCCCCGATCTCCCCGATCATCATGATGGCCTTGGTGTCCGGGTCGGCCTCGAAGGCGCTGAGGCAGTCGATGAAGCTGGTGCCGGGAACCGGGTCGCCGCCGATGCCCACACAGGTGGTCTGGCCCACCCCCTGCTGGGAGAGCTCGTGGAGCGCCTGGTAGGTGAGCGTCCCCGAACGGCTGACGATGCCCACCGGCCCACCGGGCATGGCGATGTCACCCGAGGTGATGCCGATGTTGCACTTCCCCGGGGAGATGATGCCGGGACAGTTGGGTCCGAGCAGCCGGGTGGAGGGGTACTCCCGCACCAGACGGTTGTAGGCCAGGGCCTCGTCGCTGGCCGGGATGCCCTCGGTGATGCACACCACGAAGGGCACGCCGGCGGCGGCCGCCTCCACGATGGCCGCGGCGGCGAACTTGGGCGGGACCGAGATGAACGAGGCGTTGGCCCCGGTGGCCTCGACGGCCTCGGCCACCGTGGCGAAGACCGGGATGCCCTCGATCTCCTCACCGCCCCGGTTCGGGTTGGTGCCGGCCACCACCTGGGTGCCGTAGGCCCGGTTGCGGAGCCCGTGGTAGAGGCCCTGGCTGGTGGGGCTGATGCCCTGGACCACGACCTTGGTGTTCTCGTCGACGAAGATGCTCATGACTGGCCTCCAGCGAGTGCGACCGCACGGCGTGCGGCGTCGAGCATGGTCGGCTCGGCGACCAGGCGATCGGACAGATGACTGGCCAGGATCTCGCGTCCGGCCACGGCGTTGGTCCCGTCGAGCCGAAGCACGATGGGTGAGCTGATCTCCACGCGATCGAGGGCCTCGAGCACGCCCTTGGCCACCTCGTCCACCCGGGTGATCCCACCGAAGATGTTGACGAAGATGGAACGCACGGCCGGGTCGGAGTTGATGACCTCGAGGGCGGCGGCCATCACATCGGCGTTGGCACCCCCGCCGATGTCGAGGAAGTTGGCGGCCGAACCGCCGCACTGGTTGACCACGTCGAGCGTGCTCATGGCCAGGCCGGCGCCGTTGGCGATGATGCCCACCGATCCGTCGAGGCCGATGTAGTTGAGGCCGCGCTCTTTGGCCCGGGTCTCCCGCTCGTCTTCGACGTCGCTGCCCTCGAACTCCTCCCATTCGGGGTGGCGGAAGGCGGCGTTGGCGTCGAGGGTGACCTTGGCGTCGAGCGCGTGGACCCGGTCGTCGGGCGTGAGGATCAACGGATTGATCTCGGCCAGGTCGCAGTCGCCCTCGGTGTAGCAGGCGTACAGCTTGACGAGGAGCTCGGCCGCCTGTTCCCGGGCCACCTCGTCCAGGTTGGCCCGCTCCACCCAGGCCCTGGCCGTGTCGAGGTCGAGCCCGTCCACCGGGTCGACGTGGATGATGGCGATGGCGTCGGGGTTGGTCACCGCCACCTCCTCGATCTCCACGCCGCCCTCGGCCGAGAGCATGCCCAGGTGCTTCTTGGCACTGCGGTCGAGGGTGAAGCTGGCGTAGTACTCCTTGGCGATGTCCGAGGCGTGCTCGATCCACAGCCGCTTGACCACGTGGCCCTTGATGTCGAGCCCGAGGATGTTCCCGGCGTGCTCCCGCACCTCGTCGACGTTGTCGGCCAGCTTGACCCCGCCGGCCTTGCCCCGACCTCCGACCTTGACCTGGGCCTTGACCACCACCGGGTAGCCCGACGCCTCGGCCTGGGCCACGGCCTCGTCCACCGTGTCGGCGACGCCACCTTTGGAGATGGGGATGCCGAAGCGGGCGAAGTACTGCTTACCCTGATATTCGAAAAGATCCACCGGATCTGTTCCTCTCTGTCTGTGCTACCTGGTTGATGCGGTCATGGTGCTCACTGCGAACGGTGCTGCTCGATGGGGCTCGGCCCCCGCCCTCACCCGGTCCCGCGGGCCTCGGTGCGGGATCCGGCCCGACTTCGGGCGGCCCCGGGCCCCGGTCAGTCGGTCACCCGGCTCGTCGGGCCCGGCCACCGGCCTCTTGGGCCCGGTCGGTATCAGCCGGTCACTCCACTCTCCCGTTGGTCGAGGGCGTCACCCAGCCAGGCGCCGATGGCCGGGAGCGGGGCACCCGGGGTGAAGACCTCGGCCACCCCCATCTCCTTCAGGACCGGGATGTCATCGGCGGGGATGATCCCGCCCACCAGGACCAGCACGTCCCCCCGGTCCTGGTCTCGCAAGCCGTCGATGACCCGCGGCACCAAGGTGAGGTGGGCACCGGAGAGGAGGGAGAGGCCCACGGCGTCGGCGTCTTCTTGGATGACCGCCTGGACGACCTGCTCGGCGGTCTGGTGCAGGCCGGTGTAGATGACCTCGAAGCCGGCGTCACGGAGGGCCCGGGCGATGACCTTGGCGCCCCGATCGTGCCCGTCCAGACCGGGCTTGGCCACCACCACTCGATACGGGCGTTTCACGGAGGCAGATACTAAGCGCTGACCGGTACGAAAAGCCCATCCGGGCTCCGGAGAGGCCAAGATCGGCCCGGGCCCCACCACCCCCGGGTAAGGCCCTAGCCTGGAGCTGCGTGGTACCGTCGCTCCGGCACAGGTGGCACGACCCCGACCCCTCCCGAGGACGCCTTGACCACTTCGGCTGAAGCTGTGGACCGATCCGACCAACATCCCGGCCAGCCCGGACCCGCACCAGCTTCCCTTCCGGTAGGCCTGGTCAAGCTGTGCCGGCCCAAGCAGTGGATCAAGAACCTGCTGGTCTTCGTGGCGCCGGCCGCCGCCGGGGTCCTTCATGACCACTCCGTCGTGTGGCACGCCATCGCCGCCTTCGGCATCTTCTGTGTGGCCGCCTCGGGCACCTACTTCCTCAACGACGCCATCGACGCGGGGGCCGACCGGGCCCACCCGACCAAGCGGTACCGCCCGGTGGCCTCGGGTGTGGTGCCGGTGCGCCTGGCCGTGGTCATCGGCCTGGTCATGCTGGCCGTCGCCATCGGACTCGGCCAGTGGCTCGAGGGATGGCACCTGGCCCTGGTCATGGCCATCTACGCCCTAGTCAACGTGGGCTACTCGCTCGGCCTGAAGAACGAGCCCGTCCTGGATCTGGCCGCGGTGAGCGCGGGGTTCGTCCTTCGGGCCGTGGCCGGGGGCGTGGCCACGGGGGTGGCCCTGTCCGACTGGTTCCTGATCGTGGCCTCGTTCGGCTCCCTGCTCATCGTCACCGGTAAGCGGTCGGGCGAGAAGAAGCTGCTGGCCGACGAGCAGACCGACGACGGCACCGTACGCCAGACCCTCGGCCTCTACTCCCCCACCTTCTTGCGGTCGGTGCGCACCCTCTCGGCGGCGGTCACCGTCACCGCCTACTGCCTGTGGGCGTTCAGCCGGGCCGCCGAGCTCCACCACGGATCCGACCCCATCTGGTTCCAGCTGAGCGTGATCCCCTTCACCATCGCCCTCCTCCACATCATGCGGCTCTTGGACGCCGGGTCCGGGGCTGCCCCCGAGGAGCTCGCCCTGCACGACCACCGGCTCCAGATCTACGGGGTGTGCTGGGTCGCCCTGTTCGCCGTCGGCGTCTACGCCACGTGAGCGCCCCGAGGGGACGCCGCGCCCTGCTCACCGGATGGGGCAGGACCGCCCCCACCTCCTCTGAGGTGGTCCACGCCGTCCATCCCGACATCGTGGACCAGGCCATGGCCGACGCGGTGGCCCCGGGAACGGACCGTCGCGGCATCATCGCCCGGGGCCTCGGCCGCAGCTACGGCGATGCCGCCCAGAACGCCGGGGGTGCGGTCCTCGACGCCACCTGGCTCGACGGCCTCCACCACGTCGACCTCGAGGCGGGCAGGGTCACCGTCGGCGCCGGGGTCAGCCTCCAGACCCTGATGGAACGGTTCGTCCCGCTCGGCTGGTTCGTGCCGGTGACCCCGGGGACCCGGCTGGTCACCGTCGGCGGGGCCATCGCCGCCGACATCCACGGGAAGAACCACCATGTGGACGGCAGCTTCTGCTCGCACGTCGTCGAGATGACCCTGGTCAGCCCGACGGGCACGGCCGTCGTGTCGGCCTCCTCGGACCCCGACCTGTTCTGGGCCACGGCCGGGGGCATGGGCCTCACCGGGGTGATCACCTCGGCCACCCTCCAGATGATCCCCGTCGAGACCAGCTACATGCTGGTGGACACCGAGCGGGCCGCCGACCTCGACGCGGTCATGGACAAGATGCTCACCGGCGACGACGCCTACCGCTACTCGGTGGCCTGGATCGACTGCCAGTCCACCGGGAGCCGGCTCGGACGCTCGGTCCTCACGAGGGGCGACCACGCCCGCCTGGAAGACCTGCCCGACCGACTGCGGCGCTCGCCCGACCGGGCCCGCCAGTTCGTGCCGAGGACACTCGCCCGCGTGCCCCTGACCCCGCCGAGCGGCCTCCTCAACCCCCTCACCGTCGGCGCCTTCAACGAGTTCTGGTTCCGGAAGGCCCCCCTCCACCAGGTGGCCAAGCCCCACCACATGACCGGCTTCTTCCATCCCCTCGACGGCGTGGGCGACTGGAACCGCCTCTACGGGAAGAAGGGGTTCCTCCAGTATCAGTTCGTCGTGCCCGACCGGCACGGGGAGACGGTCCGCACCGTCATCGAACGGTTGACCGAGCTGAAGCTGGCCAGCTTCCTGGCCGTGCTCAAGCGGTTCGGTCCCGGTGATCCGGGGCCCCTCTCCTTCCCGATGCCCGGATGGACCCTGGCCCTCGACCTCCCGGTCGGCCATCCTGAGCTGGACCACCTGCTCGACGACCTCGACGAGCAGGTGCTGGGCGCCGGCGGCCGCGTCTACCTGGCCAAGGACTCACGCGTCTCCCCCGAGGCGTTCGGGGCCATGTATCCCCGGGTCGACGAGTGGCAGGCGGTGAGAGAACGGGTCGACCCCGACGGCGTGCTCCGCTCCGACCTCGGCCGCCGACTCGGGCTGTGCTCGGATGTCCCGCCGCCCAACCACGACCACACCGGGGCGTCGACCCCACCGGCCACAGCGGCGCGCCCCACCAAGGCAGCCGCCGGGAAGCGAGCCCCGGCCAAGGCGGCCGGGGCGACGAAGGCGACAGCCACCAAGGCTGCAGCCACCAAACGCACGGCCACGAAGAAGACGGCCACAAAGAGGACAGCCACACGCTCGCCGGCCACGAAGAAGGCCTCCACGAACGGCGCCGCCACCACTCCCCCATCGGACACACCATCAGAACGGACAAACTCATGATCGACGCCATCGGGCGACCCCAGTCGGTGCTGGTCCTCGGAGGATCCTCGGAGATCGCCCAGGCCATCGTGGACCGGCTGGTGCCCAGCCGCTGTCGGACCGTGGTCCTGGCCGGCCGGGAAGGAAGCCGGCTCACCGAGGCGGTGGCCCGGGCCAAGTCGGCCGGGGCCGACAAGGCGGAGTCCGTGGCCTTCGACGCCACCGACCCGGCCAGCCACACCGCCTTCGCCGACGACGTCTTCACCCGATTCGGCGACATCGACCTCGTCCTGGTGGCCGCAGGGCTACTCGGGGATCAGGCCACCGACGAACGGGACCCGGTGGCGGCCGCCGCCGTGCTCACCACCAACTTCTCCGGACTGGCCTCGGCCATCCTGGCCGTGACCACCCGGCTCCGCCATCAGGGACACGGACGCATCGTGGTGCTGTCGTCGGTGGCCGGCGAGCGGGCCCGGAGCGCCAACTTCATCTACGGCTCGTCCAAGTCCGGGCTCGACGCCTTCGCCCAGGGGCTCGGCGACTCCCTCGTCGGCTCCGGCGTGGACGTGACGATCGTGCGCCCGGGATTCGTGGTGGGGCGGATGACCGAAGGGATGACGCCGGCCCCGTTCGCCACCACGCCCGAGGCGGTGGCCGACGCCGTGGTGGCCGGCATCGCCTCGGGTGCCTCGGTCGTCTACGCCCCGCCCATCCTCCGGTGGGTGTTCGCCGTCATGCGCCACCTTCCCCGGATGGTGTGGCGCCGGATGCCCGGCTGACGGTCCCGCCGTCCAATCAGGAGTGCTCGGGCATGGTGGCCACGTAGTCCGGGACATAGGTGGCGAGGTCCCGGGGCGGCCGCTGGTAGTTCTCGTCCTTCACCCGCTTGGGCAGGCGGGGCTTGGGCGACTCGATGGGCTGGTAGGGAACCTGGCTCAACAGGTGGGCGATGCAGTTGAGCCGGGCCCGGCGCTTGTCGTCGGCCTCCACCACGTACCAGGGTGACTCGGCCGTGTCGGTGTGGAGGAACATGGTGTCTTTGGCCCGCGAGTAGTCGACCCACCGCTGTCGGGCTTCTAGGTCCATGGGGCTCAGCTTCCAACGCCGGAGCGGGTCGTCGACCCGGCTCTGGAACCGGCGTTCTTGCTCCTCGTCGCTCACCGAGAACCAGTACTTCAACACGATGATGCCGTCCTCGATGAGCTGGTGCTCGAAGACCGGGCACTGGCGCAGGAACCGCTGGTACTGCTCGTCGGTGCAGAAGCCCATGACCCGCTCCACACCGGCCCGGTTGTACCAGCTGCGGTCGAACAGCGTGAACTCGCCGGCCGTGGGGAGCTCGGCCACATACCGCTGGAAGTACCACTCGCCCCGCTCGCGCTCGGTCGGGGTGGGGAGGGCCACGATCCGACAGACCCTCGGGCTCAGGTACTGGCTGATCCGCTTGATCACCCCGCCCTTGCCGGCAGCGTCGCGGCCCTCGAAGAGCACGACCACCCGGGCGCCGCTGCGCTGGATCCACCCGGTCATGGCGGCCAGGTCGCCCTGGAGCCGGAGCAGCTCCTCCTCGTAGCGGCGCTTCGTCAGCTTCTCCACCATGGACGACCTCCTAGGCCCGCTTCACCGGAGCCATCCGGAGCAGCAGCTTCTTGCGGCCGACCGACCCGAACACCACCGTGGCCTCGGCGTCCTCACCGGTTCCCGACGCCTCGACGACCGTGCCCTCGCCCCACTTGCCGTGGACGACGACGTCCCCGGGCACGAGGCCGAGCAGCTCGGCACCGCTCGACACCGGCTCCCGGCGCCGGCGGCCGGTGGCGTCGAACTCGGCGTCGGCCACCCCCCGGCCGAAGACGCTCCGGCCCGGGGTGCCCCCGTCGTCACCGCCGGGTGAGCGGTCACCGAACCGGTCGCTCCCGCCCCGGCCCGACTCCCAGCGGTTCGGTCTGGCGGCGTCGCCGCCCACGTCGCGGACCAGCTCGTCGGGGATCTCGTTCAGGAAGCGGCTCGGGATGTTGCTGCTCCCCCGTCCATAGAGCATGCGGCTCCAGGCGTGGGAGACGTAGAGGTGGCGCTCGGCCCGGGTGATGCCGACGTAGCAGAGCCGCCGCTCCTCTTCGAGCTCCACCGGGTCCCCGAGGGAGCGCATGTGGGGGAAGACGCCGTCCTCCATCCCCACCAGGAAGACGGCGGGGAACTCCAGCCCCTTGGCGATGTGCAGGGTCATGAGGGAGACCTTGGTGCCGTCCCCACCGAGCTCGTCGGAGTCGGCGACGAGCGAGGCGGCCTCCAAGAACTCGGCCAGCGTGCGGTACTCGGCGGCCATGCCCACCAGGGTGTCGACGTTCTCGACCCGACCCAGCGCCTCGATGGTGCCCTCGGAGAGGAGCTCGCTGCGGTAGCCGCTCTCTTCCACCACCGCGGTGACGAGCGCTCCGGGCGGGAGGGTCTCCTCGTCGCCGAGCTCGTCGCCCGGCGCAGGGACGAGGCCGTCGACGGCGTCGGTCTCGCGCGGGGGGAGGGCGTCGCCGTTCTCGTCGACCAGGGGGGGCAGGGCCATCTTGTCCCGCAGGCGCTCCAACAGTCCCGCCAGGTCGACGAGGGACCGGGCCGCCTTGCCCCCGATGCCCACCTCGGCGGCGTGGGCCACGGCGTCGCCGAAGGACCGGCCCCGTGAGCCGGCCCATCCCGACAGCTTGGCCACCGACGTGTCGCCCACGCCCCGCTTGGGGACGTTGACGATGCGGCGCCAGCTGATCTCGTCGTCCGGGTTGACCAGCACCTTCAGGTAGGCCATGACGTCTTTGATCTCGCGCCGGTCGTAGAACTTGGTCCCCCCCACCACCTTGTAGGGCACCTCGGCGTGGACCATGGCCCCCTCGAGGGCGGCCGACTGGGCGTTGGTCCGGTAGAAGACGGCCACGTCCCCCCACCGGAGGCCCTGCTCGCCGCGCAGCCGCACGATCTCGTGGGCCACCCACTCGGCCTCGTCGTGCTCGTCCTCGGCCCGGTAGCGGACGATCATCCCGCCCGGGCCACCGTCGGTCCACAGCGACTTGGGCTTGCGGGAGACGTTGTTGGTGATCACCGCGTTGGCGGCGTCGAGGATGGTCTGGGTGGACCGGAAGTTCTGGTCGAGGGTGATGGCGGTGGCGTCGGGGAAGGCCTGTTCGAAGTCGAGGATGTTGGAGATGTCCGCCCCCCGGAAGCGGTAGACGGACTGGTCGCTGTCCCCCACCACCACGATGTTGCGGTGGCCGCCGGCCAGCAGCACGGCCAGAGCGTTCTGGACGGCGTTGGTGTCCTGGTACTCGTCGATCAGGATGTGGGTGAAGCGGGCCCGGTAGTGCTCGAGCACGTCGGGGTGGAGCCGGAAGAGACGGACGACGTTCAAGAGCAGGTCGTCGAAGTCCATGGCGTTGGCCGCCACCATCCGCTGCTGGTAGAGGTCGAAGACGTCGGCGATGCGCCGGTCGAAGATGGTCACGGCCGCCGCCCGGTACTCGTCGGGTCCCTGCTGGGAGGATTTGGCCTGGCTGATCTGGCCGAGGATGGAGCGCGGCGACATCTTCTTCGTGTCGATGTCGAGCTCGCGGGCCACGATCTCCACCAGCCGGCGCGAGTCGGCGTCGTCGTAGATGGTGAACGATCCCTTGTAGCCGAGGCGGTCGCCGTGGGCCCGGAGGATCCGCACACAGGCGGAGTGGAAGGTGGAGACCCACATCCGCTCACCCCGGGGACCGATGAGGTCGACCACCCGCTTGCGCATCTCGTCGGCGGCCTTGTTGGTGAAGGTGATGGCGAGGATCTGCCAGGGCTTGGCATCGCCGGTGGCGATGAGATGGGCGATCCGCCGGGTGAGCACGCGGGTCTTGCCCGACCCGGCCCCGGCCACGATGAGCAGCGGGCCGCCCCGGTGGACGACCGACTCGCGCTGGGGCCCGGTCAACCCGTCGAGGAGGGCCTCGGCCCGGGCCGGGTTGCCCCGGGCACCCGAGGCGATCTCCGGCGGGGCCGTGGGCCCCGGATCATCCGCGGGCGGCACGGGCTCGGCCCACAGGTTGGTGGGGGCAGGACCCTCCGGATCTGAGGGTCCCGGGTCGCCGTCCATTCCGGGGAGCGAGTCGGGGCCCCCGCCCAGCGCGGTCATTCCCATTCGATGGTGCCCGGGGGCTTGGACGTGATGTCCAGTGCCACCCGGTTGATGCCCTCCACCTCGTTGATGATGCGCGAGGAGAGGCGCTCCAACAAGTCGTAGGGCAGGCGCGCCCAGTCGGCGGTCATGGCGTCATCACTGGTCACGGCGCGGATGACCACCGGGTAGGCGTAGGTCCGCCCGTCCCCCATCACCCCGACGGTGCGGACGGCGGGGAGCACGGCGAAGCTCTGCCACAGGTCGCGGTAGAGGCCGGCCCGGCGGATCTCCTCCACCACGATGGCATCGGCGGCCCGCAGGATGTCGGCCCGCTCGGGGGTGACCTCGCCCACGATGCGTACGGCCAGGCCCGGTCCCGGGAAGGGCTGCCGCCAGACGATGTCGTGGGGCAGGCCGAGCTCCTCGCCCACCGCCCGGACCTCGTCTTTGAACAGGAGCCGGAGGGGCTCGACCAGATCGAAGGCCAGATCGTCGGGCAGGCCGCCCACGTTGTGGTGGGACTTGATGGTGGCGGCCGAGTCCGACCCCGACTCGATCACGTCGGGGTAGAGCGTCCCCTGGACGAGATAGCCGGAGGGCTCGTCGGGCCGGCCGGATCCTCCCGTCGTCGCCCCCTCCGGTTCGAACTCCTCGATGACGAGGTCGCGGGCCACCTCTTCGAAGATGCGGATGAACAGCTCCCCGATGATCTTGCGCTTGGTCTCGGGATCGGTCACACCGGCCAGCGCCTCGAAGAACCGGTCGGCCGCCTTCACGTGGACGAGGTCGATGTGGAACTGGCGGCGGAAGGTCTCCTCCACCTGCTCGCTCTCGTTGGCCCGCATGAGCCCGGTGTCCACGTAGACACAGGTCAACTGATCGCCGATGGCCTTGTGCACCAGGGCGGCCGCCACCGCCGAATCGACGCCGCCCGACAGGGCGCACAGCACGGGCGACTGGCCCACCTGGGTCCGGACCGCCTCGACCTGGGACTCGATGATCGAGGTGTGGGTCCATGACGGCGGGCACCGGCAGATGTCGTAGAGGAAGCGCTCGAGGAGGTCCCGGCCCCGCTCGGTGTGGACCACCTCGGGGTGGAACTGCACCCCGTAGATGGCCCGGTCCGGGTCGTGGAGCGCAGCCACCGGGGCATCCGCGCTCGACGCAGTGGCCACGAACCCGGTGGGGACTGTGGTGATGGCGTCCCCGTGGCTCATCCACACCTCGGCGCCGCCCGGCCAGTCGACGAACAGCGGCGACGAACCGGTGACGGTGAGTGTGGTGCGGCCGTACTCGCCCCGCCCGGTCCGGGACACCTCGCCGCCCAGCTGTTGGGTCAGCAGCTGGGCGCCGTAGCAGATCCCGAGAATGGGGATCCCGGCCTCGTAGATGGCCGGGTCGATCGTCGGTGCCGGGCTCTCGTTGACCGACTTGGGCCCGCCGGACAGGATGATCCCCGACGGGTGCCGGGCCACCAGGTCGGCGGCCGTCGACGTGTGGGGCACGATCTCGGAGTAGACGTGCGCCTCGCGGACCCGCCGGGCGATCAGCTGGGCGTACTGAGCGCCGAAGTCGACGACCAGGACGGGGCCCTCACCGGGCCCTCCGGCGTCGGGGGCCGATGGGCTCAATGGCCCATGCCGACACCCTGCGAACGCTGCAGGTCCTTACCCTCGGTCTGGAGAGCCGGTGCCACCATGACCTCGGCCTTCTGGAACTCCTTGACCGTCTGGTACCCGCAGGTGGCCATGGCGGTGCGGAGGGCACCGAAGAGGTTCATGCGTCCGTCGTTCTCGTGGGCCGGGCCGAGGAGGATCTCTTGGAGGGTGCCCCGGGTGGTCGTCTTGACCCGGGCGCCGCGGGGCAGCGTGGGATGGAAGGTGGCCATGCCCCAGTGGTAGCCACGGGCCGGGGCCTCGACGGCCGAGGAGAGCGGCGAGCCGAGCATCACGGCGTCGGCCCCGCAGGCCACGGCCTTGGCGATGTCGCCACCCTTGGACATCCCGCCGTCGGCGATCACGTGGCAGTAGACGCCGGTCTCGTCGAGGTGGCGCATACGGGCCCCGGCCACATCGGCGATGGCCGTGGCCTGGGGCACGCCGATCCCGAGCACGCCCCGGGTGGTGCAGGCGTTGCCCGGGCCCACACCGACCAGCACGCCCACCGCACCGGTGCGCATGAGGTGCAGCCCGGCCTGATACGAGGCACAGCCGCCGACGATGACGGGAATCTCGAACTCACGGATGAAGCGCTTGAGGTTGAGGGGCTCCACGGTCTTGGACACGTGTTCGGCCGAGACCACCGTTCCCTGGATGACCAGCAGGTCGAGTTCGGCGGCCAGTACGGCCGCGGCGAACTGCTCGGTCTTCTGGGGGGTGACCGAGGCCGCCGTCGTGATGCCGGCCGCCTTCATCTCCCGGATCCGCTCGGTGACCAGCTCCAGCTGCACGGGCTCGGCGTACATCTGCTGCATCCGGGCCGTCGCCTTCTCGGTGGGCAGCTCGCGGATCTCGTCGAACAGGGAGGTCGGATCCTCATAGCGGGTCCACAGTCCCTCGAGGTTGAGCACACCGAGGCCGCCCAGGCGACCGATCTCGATGGCCGTGGCCGGGCTCACCACGCCGTCCATGGCCGACGCCAGGAGGGGCAGCTCGAACTGGTAGGCGTCGATCTCCCAACTGATATCGACATCCTCGGGATCTCGGGTCCGCCGGCTCGGGACGATGGCGATGTCGTCGAACCCGTAGGCCCTCCGCCCCGATTTGAAGATGCCAATCTCTAGCTCAGCCACGTGCTGTTCCTCCGGACCCTGGTCGCAGTTTTCTCCACACCTCCGATCGGCGGCTGCTCCGACACCGAGCCATCCGACTGCACCCCACGATACCGCCTGGGGCAGCGGCAGCGGACCCCCCCTCGCCGGGGCCCCGGTGTTCGCCGCGGCGACCGCGCCGCCGGGGTCGGATGCGTCAGTCGGCCGGCGTCTCGGGCTGGAGCGAGCGCGGCAAGGGCACCTGCAGGACCAGGCAGATCAGCTCCATGAGGGTCCGGCCTGTGGCCCCCCACACGGTCTCGTCGGCCACGTCGAAGAACCAGACGGGGAACTCGGCACCGGGGAACCCCGAGAGGCCGACCCGGTCGGGCACCGACCACCACTCCTCGTGGAAGGCGCCGTCGGCCACCAGGTCGGCGAGGGCCACGTCGAAGATCCGGTTGACCTCGGCGGGACTGGCTTCGAGGGTGGGCCGGTCGGCGAGGGTAGCCACCACCGGGGTCATCACCGAGTTGGACGCCACCGTGGGCATGGCGGTCAGCTGTCCGATCACCGTCACCAACGAGGGGTCGAGGGCGACCTCCTCGCTCGCCTCCCGGAGGGCGGCCTCGACCGCACCCTCGCCGGCCTCGAGCCTCCCGCCGGGGAAGGCCACCTCACCCCGATGGGAGCGCAACTGGTCGGAGCGGACGGTGAGCACGACCCGGGCCTCGCCCTCCTCTTCGAACAGGGGGACGAGCACGGCGGCGGGCCGGGCATCGACGGCCAGCGTCCGCCAGGGCTCGGGTGCCTGGTCCAGCCGGTCCCGACCGTCGTGGCCGAGGGCGGCGCGCACCTGGGCGAGATCGATGTGGGTCCGCTGCTCGACGGGTAGATCGGCCCAGGGAGCGGGAGCGCCGGGGCGGTGGAGTTCGGGGCGGGGGATGAACCGGCGTCGGATCGGGGGGTCGGGGGATTCCATGGAGGCCCTCAGAGTAGGGCCGGGACGGCCCGCCCCGGTTCGGCGATCGCCGGGTAACCCGACACCACCCGGCCCCGCCTACGAGCAACGACCGGGCCCGAGGGCCCGGTCGTTGCTCACTGCTGAGTGCGCCGGCAGCCGGCGCGTCCGACCCCCGTTCGGGGGCCGGCGCTGACTACATCATGCCGCCCATACCGCCCATGCCACCCATGCCGCCGCCCATGGCGGCAGCGGCGGCCGCGGCTGCGGCCGGGTCGGCCTTCTCGGGCTTGTCGGCCACGAGCGCCTCGGTGGTGAGCAGGAGGCCGGCGATCGACGCCGCGTTCTGCAGCGCGGACCGGGTGACCTTGGCCGGGTCGATGACGCCCGCCTTGACCAGGTCGACCAGCTCGCCGGTGGCGGCGTTGAGGCCGATGGAACCGGTCTCGGACTCCACCTGACGGACGTAGACCGAGCCCTCGAGGCCGGCGTTGCTGGCGATGCAGTGCAGCGGGGCCGTCAGGGCCTTGGCCACGATCGACGCACCGGTGGCCTCGTCCCCGGTGAGGGACTCGACGACCTGGAGCACGGCGGCCCGGGAACGGACGAGTGCGGTTCCCCCGCCGGCCACGATGCCCTCTTCGACGGCGGCCCGGGTGGCGGAGAGCGCATCTTCGATGCGGTGCTTCTTCTCCTTCAGCTCCACCTCGGTGGCGGCGCCGACCTTGACCACGGCCACGCCCCCGGCCAGCTTGGCCAGGCGCTCCTGCAGCTTCTCGCGGTCCCAGTCCGAGTCGGTGTCGTCGATCTCGCGCTTGATCTGCGCGATGCGACCCTTGACCTCCTCGTCGGAGCCCCCACCTTCGACGATGGTGGTCTCGTCCTTGGTCACGATGACCCGGCGGGCCTTGCCCAACAAATCGACGGTGGTGGTGTCGAGCTTCAGGCCGATCTCCTCGGAGATCACCTGGGCACCGGTCAGCACCGCCATGTCCTGGAGCATGGCCTTGCGACGCTCACCGAAGCCGGGGGCCTTGACGGCCACCGAGGTGAACGTGCCACGGATCTTGTTCACGACCAGGGTGGCGAGGGCCTCGCCCTCGACGTCCTCGGCGATGATCAAGAGGGGCTTGCCCGTCTGCATGACCTTCTCGAGCACGGGCACGAGGTCGTGGACGGCGCTGATCTTCTGGTTGACGAAGACGATCAGCGGGTCGTCGAGCACGGCCTCCTGACGCTCTTGGTCGGTGACGAAGTACGGCGAGAGGTAGCCCTTGTCGAACTGCATGCCCTCGGTGAACTCGAGGTCGATGCCGAAGGTGTTGGACTCCTCGACGGTCACGGTGCCGTCCTTGCCCACCTTGTCGATGGCGTCGGCGAGCACCTCGCCGATGGCCGTGTCGGCGGCGGAGATGGAGGCCACCTGGGCGATCTCGGTCTTCGAGTCGATCTCTTTGGCCTGCTCCTTGATGGAGGCGACCGCCGCGGCGACGGCCTTGTCGATGCCCTTGCGCAGGCCGAGCGGGTTGGCGCCGGCGGCCACGTTGCGCAGGCCCTCTTTGATGAGGGACTGGGCGAGGACGGTGGCCGTCGTGGTGCCGTCGCCGGCCACGTCGTTGGTCTTGGTGGCCACTTCTTTCACCAGCTGGGCACCCATGTTCTCGAAGACGTCTTCGAGCTCGACCTCACGGGCGATGGACACACCGTCGTTGGTGATGGTCGGGGCACCGAACTTCTTCTCGATGACCACGTTGCGGCCCTTCGGGCCGAGGGTGACCTTGACGGTGTCGGCGAGCTTGTTCACCCCCGCCTCGAGACCGCGGCGGGCGGCCTCGTCGAACTTCAGGATCTTGGGCATTACTTACCTACCTTGGCGAGCACGTCGCGGCTGGACAGGATGAGCAGGTCCTCGCCGTCGGAGCTGATCTCGGTGCCGCCGTACTTGGAGTAGACGACGGTGTCACCCTTTTTGATGTCGAGGGGGATGAGCTCCCCGGTGGCCTCGGCGCGACGGCCGGGGCCGACGGCGAGGACTTCGCCCTGCTGGGGCTTCTCTTTGGCGGTGTCGGGGATGACCAGACCGGATGCGGTGGTCTCCTCGGACTCGCCGGGGCGGACGACGATTCGGTCGTCAAGGGGATGCAGACTCATGGGTTCGGGCCTCCTGTGGCACGCGTTAGCAGTCGAGCGTTGAGAGTGCTAATGGTAGCGACCTCGGAGGCATTTGGCAACCGGCACCGTCGACTGCCAGACCCCCGACCCGATCTGGCCCCTGACCTGGGGCGCAGCCCAGGCTCCCCCGCCGAAGGACCGGCCGCTCAGGAAACGGCGGCCAGCCGGAGGTTGGGGTCGGCCCCGAGCGAGAGGTCGCTCGCCCCCCCGTGGTTGAGTCGCCACCACCCGGCGGCGGCCACCATGGCGGCGTTGTCGGTGCACAGGGCCCGGCTGGGCAGAAAGGCGCCGATGCCGGCGGCGGCACACGCCGCTTCGGTCCGCGACCGCAGCAGGGAGTTGGCGGCCACCCCGCCGGCCAGGCACACGGCGGTGGCGCCGATCTCGGCGGCGGCGGCCATGGCCCGCGTCACGAGGACGTCCACCACGGCCAGGCGGAAGGAGGCGGCCACGTCGGCCGTGTCGGCGTCGGGGTGCTTACGCACCGTGTTGACCACCGACGTCTTGATCCCGCTGAACGAGAAGTCGTAGCCGTCCCCGGGGTAGGACCGGGGGAAGGCGAAGGCCGACGGGTCCCCCTCCTCGGCGATCCGGTCGATGGCCGGACCGCCCGGATAGCCCAGACCGAGGTAGCGGGCGACCTTGTCGAAGGCCTCGCCAGCGGCGTCGTCGATGGTGCCCCCGAGCAGCCGGTAGCGCCCGGGCTCGCTCACCTCGAGCAGCAGCGTGTGGCCTCCCGACACGAGGAGCACGGCCAGAGGCCAGCCGAGGTCGGGCTGCTCGAGCAGCGACGCGAACAGGTGGGCCTCCAGATGGTTGACCCCGACGAGGGGCACCTTCCAGGCCAGCGAGAGGGCCTTGGCCTCGGCCACCCCGACGAGCAGCGACCCGATGAGCCCCGGGCCGTAGGTGACGGCGATGGCGTCGATGCCCGCGCCCGTCGCGTCCGAGCCCGCCTGGTCCAGCGCCTCGGCCAGCACCGGGGTGAGCAGCTCCACATGGGCCCGGCCGGCCAGCTCGGGGACGACGCCGCCGTAGCGGGCGTGGAGGTCGATCTGACTGCTCACCACCGACGAGATGATCGACGTCCCGCCGTCCACCACCGACGCGGCGGTCTCGTCACAGGACGTCTCGATGCCGAGGACGCGGTGGATGGGCGGTGGCGGCACGCCGGGGACCTTACCCATGCCCGGGCACCGGGACCGAACCGCCACCGGTTCCCGCGACGGCTCGGGTGTCGACGGTGGTGGTCACCCGACCAGTGTGCCGGGCCCACCCGGTCGGCCGATCACGGGGTCCGGCCGAGTCGTCGGCCCGGCCGACGCGGTGCTGTCGGCCCACCCCGTGACCACCGCGCATCAGTGCCGGGAGACGACGGTGAGGTCGGGGGGTGCCGCCGCCTCGATGGACGCCAACCGCTCGGCGTAGGCCGCCGTGTCGATGTCGCGGGCCCACATGACGAGGGCGTCGTCGCCGGTGACCGGGTAGTAGTTCCGCCGCACGCCGACGGGAGCCAGGCCGAACCGGGAGTAGAGGGCGAGAGCGGGCTCGTTGCCCACCCGCACCTCGAGGGTGAGGTGGCGCGCCCCGCGGTCGAGCGCGGTGCGGACCAGGTCGGCCAGGAGCACGGCACCGAGCCCCCGGCCCTGCCACTCCGGGTCGACGGCGATGTTGTTCACATGGGACTCGTCGTCGATGAACATCTGGCCGGCGAACCCGACGACCGTGCGCCCGACCCAGGCCGCCCGGTAGGCGCGGGACTTGCGCTGGGCCAGCTCCTCGACGAAGAGCCGGTGGGACCACGGCTGGGGGAAGACGGCCTGCTCGATGCGGAGCACGCCGCGGAGGTCCTTGGTCCGCATGGGGGCGATGACCACCTCGACCTTCCCGCCGTCGGGCCGCGTGTTGCCGATCACCCGGGCCGGCTCTCCTCGGTGCTCGCCGGGCTGGCGACGGCCGGTCGGGTGGGGCGCTGCTCCCAGTTGATCTGGGCATCGGCCGGGCGGCGGTACTCGGGGGCCACCTCCCCGGGGGACAGGGTGGCCACGCCGGCGTCCAGGCGGCGGCGGGCCAGGCCGACCAGGGCCAGGGCCGGGGGTGCGGCCAGCCCGGCGTCGGCCAACGACAGGTCGAGGACACGGTGCTCGGCGAGGAGGGCCCGGTAGCGCACGGCACCGTCGCCGAGCACCGACACCGTGCCGGCCTCCTCGGCCACGGCGAGCAGCCACTCGACGAGCGCCTCGGGCGAGAGCGGCTCCATCCGGTCCTCCCGTACCGTCCCGGGGTCGACCGGCCCGGCACTCGTGGCGGCCGACGGGGCCCGGTCGAAGCGGTAGAGGGCGGCAAAGACCTCGCCCCGCCGGGCGTCGACCACCGAGGCCGTCGCCCCGAGAAGTCCCGATGCACCCGGGTCGGCGTCACGTCGGTCCCGGTCGGCGTCGAGGGCGGCGGCGGCCAGCACGTCGAGGCTGGTCACCCCGAGCACACCGATCCCGAGGGCCTGGGCGAGGGCCTTGGCCGTGGCCACGCCCACCCGGAGCCCGGTGAACAGCCCGGGGCCGATGTCGACGGCGATGGCGTCGAGGTCCCTCACCGTGCAGCCGGCGGTGGCACACACCTCTTCGATGGAGGGGGCGAGGAGCTCGGCATGGGCCCGGCCCCCGGCGTGGACCCGCTCGGTGACCCCGCCGTCGTCGCGGAGCAGGGCCACCGCCACCGTGTCGGTCGCCGTCTCGATGGCGAGCAGGGTCATGCCGCCACCTCCCAGTGGGCCAGG
The DNA here is from genome assembly GCA_963817985.1 of uncultured Acidimicrobiaceae bacterium. Taxonomy (GTDB): domain Bacteria; phylum Actinomycetota; class Acidimicrobiia; order Acidimicrobiales; family RAAP-2; genus Bog-756. Next base: position 484,611 of record CAWFQI010000007.1, read on the forward strand.
GCCCGGCGGACCGACTCCCACCGGACCTGCCAGGTGTCGTCGGCCGGCTCGAGGGTGATCGTCCGGCGGTCCTCGGCCTCGTCCGAGGCCACCAGCTCCACGTGCAGGGAGCCCCTCCCGAGCAGCGGCCGGGCCACGTCCCCCCACTCGACGAGGGCCACGCCCCCGTCCTCGACCAGCTCCCCGAGGCCGAGGTCGGTGATCTCGGCGAGGTGGTCGAGCCGGTAGAGGTCGGCGTGGAACAGGGTGCGGAGGCCACCGGGCCCGACCGGGGTCCCTCCGAGCTCGTACTGGCGGACGAGGGTGAAGGTGGGACTGGTCATGGGCTCGACGATCCCGAGGGCGGCGCCGAACCCCTGGGCGAAGGCGGTCTTGCCCGCCCCGAGGTCCCCGACCAGCAAGACGATGTCGCCGGGCACGGCCAGGGGTGCCAGGGCACCGGCCACGGCCCGGGTGGCGTCGGGGCCGTCGGTCACCAGGCGGACGGCCGCGCTCACGAGTCCCAGCCGAGGAGCTGTTTGCACCGGATGAGGTCGGCCCGCATCTCGGCCACCACCACGCCGCCCGAGCGCAGGGCGGCGGCCGGGTGGTAGGTCGGGACCAGCTGGTAGCTGCCCATCGGATAGGAGCGCCCCCGCACCTTGGTGATGCCGAGGTCGGTCTCGAGCAGCAGCTTGGTGGCGAAGTTGCCCAGCGTCACCACGACGCCCGGACGGATCAGCTCCAGCTGGGCCTCGAGGTAGGGCCGGCACGAACGGATCTCTTCGGGCTTCGGGTCGCGGTTGTCGGGGGGCCGGCACTTGACCACGTTGGCGATGTAGCAGACGCTCCGGTCGACCCCGAGCTCCTCGGCCACCAGCCGGTCGAGCAGCTTGCCCGAGCGGCCCACGAACGGCTCGCCCAACAGGTCCTCGTCCCGGCCCGGGGCCTCGCCGACGAACATGAGGTCGGCATCGGCGTTCCCCACGCCGAACACCACCTGGGTGCGGTGCTCCGACAGCGGGCACCGGACACAACCGGCGGCCTGTCGGGCTAGTTCGGCCAGATCGGTCGCCGGTGCCACCGCCGCATGGTACTGCCGCAGACCGGACGGCCGGAGTTGTGGTGCCGGCCCGACCGTGGTGCCGGCTCAGACCGGGGCCCGCTCCGCGCGGAGCAGGCGGGGGACCCGGGGTCCGATATCGCACAGCACCTCGTAGCTGATGGTGCCGAGCAGTCCCGCCCACTCGTCGGCGGTGACCTCCTCGCTCCCCTGCCGGCCGATCAGGACCACGTCGTCACCCACGGCCACCGGCGCCGAGCCGATCGGGCCGCAGTCGACCACGATCTGGTCCATGGTCACCACGCCGGCCAGCGGGCGTCGCACCCCGCCGATCAGCACCTCACCCCCCTGGTCGAAGAGACGCCGGGGCACCCCGTCGGCGTAGCCGATGGGGACGGTGGCGATCGTCGAGTCGACGGCCAGCGCCCGGCGCCGTCCGTAGGACAGGCGTTCGCCGGCGGCGAGGTCCCGCACGTAGGTGACCTGGCTGTGGAGGGAGAGCACGGGCCGGAGGGCCAGCCCGCCGGTGGCCGCGGCCAGCGCGCCGGCCAGGGCCGGCGTCGGCGTGAGCCCGTAGACGGCCAGACCACAGCGGACGAGGTCGTGGCGGGCGGCCGGCGACCCGATGGTCCCGGCCGAGTTGGCCACATGGATCATGGGTGGGCGGTGACCGGCCTCGGCCAGGGCGGCCACGGTGGCGTCGAAGCGCTCGAGCTGGAGGGCGGTGAAGGCCCGGTCGTCGGCTCCCTCGCCATCGGCCACGGCCAGGTGGGTCCACAGGGCGCCGAGCACCAGGTGGGGATCGTCGGCGATGGCGTCGGCCAGGGCGCACACCTCGTCGGCATCGGCGCCCACCCGGTGCATCCCGGTGTCCACCTTCAGGTGGACACCCACCGGTGGGAAGCCCCCGTCGGCCACGGCCCGGCTGAGCGAGGCGATCCCCGCAGCGGTGTAGACCGTGGGCACCAGACGGCGGGCCACCGCCTCGGCCATGCCCTCGATCGGCGGCTCGGAGAGCAGCAGGATCGGGGCCTCGATGCCCCCCTCGCGCAGGGTCACCCCTTCTTCCACCAGGGCCACGGCCAGCCAGGTGGCGCCGCCTTCGAGGGCGGCCCGGGCCACGGGGAGGTCGCCGTGGCCGTAGCCGTCCGCCTTGACCACGGCACAGAGGGCGGCCGGCCCGATGAGGGTGCGAAGGGCGGCCGCGTTGTGGCGCACGGCGTCGAGGTCGATGTCGGCCCAGGCCGGCCGCCAGCGGTCAGCCACGGTGGCCCCGCCCCCGGTGGCGTCCGGCCAGGACCTCGGCCACCAGGTCGGGCAGGTCGCCGGCCACGGTGCCCTCCCCGTAGGCCAGGGCACCGGCCCGCCCGTGGACGTGGGCGCCGAGGGCGGCCGCATCCAGGGGGTCCACCCCCCGGGCCACGAAGGCCCCGATGACCCCCGAGAGCACGTCCCCGGTGCCGGCGGTGGCGAGGGCCGTGGTGCCGGCGGTGGCCAGCCGGACCCGGCCGTCGGGATGGGCCACCGCCGTGGTCGGACCCTTCAGGAGGGCCACCGCCCCCGATGCGGCAGCGAGGGAGCGGGCGGCGGTGATCCGGTCGGGACCGGGGTCGGCCCCGGCCAGCCGGGCGTACTCACCGTCGTGGGGGGTGAGGACCACCCGCGACCGGGCCTGGAAGGAGTGGTCCCCGCCCACCCGGCCGAGGGCGAACAGCGCGTCGGCGTCCACCACCACCGGCACCGGCGACTCGGCCACCAGCCGGGTCACCTCGGCGGCCGTCCCCTCCTGGCGCCCGATGCCGGGACCGACGACCACGGCCGAGCAGCGCGACGCCGCCTCCAAGGCGGCCGACGCCCACTCCGAGTCGGCCAGCTCCACCCCCACCGCCTCGGTGGCCGGCGAGTCGGCGAGGGCCAGCCCGGGGACGCCCAGGCGGACCATGCCCGCCCCGGCGCGGTAGGCGGCCCGGGCGCACAGGGCGGCGGCCCCGGTCATGCCCGGGGAGCCGGCCACCACCAGGACGGCGGCCGACCACTTGTTGCCCTGTCGGGTCCGGGACGGAAGCAGGCCGGCGAGGTCGCCGTCGTCCATGAGGGCGACGGGCGGGCGTCCGGAAGGGAGGCCGATGTCGGCCACGGTCACCGTGCCGGCCAGGCGCACGCCGTCGCCCTGGAGGAGACCGGGCTTCCGGGCGACGAACGTCACCGTCCGGTCGGCCCGGGCCGGGGCACCCGAGGCCGACCCGGTGTCACCGTGCACGCCCGAGGGGATGTCGACGGCGAGCACGGGGATGCCCGGGGGCACCGGCGGGAACCGGAACTCCCCCCGGAAGCCGGTGCCGAAGGCGGCGTCGATGACCAGGTCGACCGGGCCGATCGTGACGGGCGAGCCGGCGTCGACCACGAGGGTGCGGGCGCCGCGGCGGGCCAGTAGCCCGGCGGCCACCCGGCCGTCGGCCCCGTTGTTGCCGGGTCCGGCGATGACGAGCACCCGGCGGCCGTAGGCCCCGCCCATGAGGTCGAGGGCGGCCAGGGCCACGGCCAGGCCGGCCCGACCGACCAGGACGTCGATGGTCGTGGTGGCCAAGGCGGCCTGGTCCACGGCGTTCATCTCGGCGACGGTCAGGACGGGCTGCATCGGTGCCGACGCTACGACGTGGGCGGGGGTCCGGTGGTGACGGCCGGTGGGGCCGGGGTGCCCTCGGCCACGACCAGGGCCACCGCCACCTCACCGGTGTGGGTCAGCGAGAGGTGCCACCGGGTCACACCGGCCCGCCGGGCCCGCTGCTCGGCTGAGCCGGCGAGCACCAACCCGGGCGCGTCGAGGCCGACCCGCACCACCTCCACGTCGTGGAAGGGGAAGGCCCCGAGCCCGACGCCGAGGGACTTCATGACCGCCTCTTTGGCCGCGAAGCGGGTGGCCAGACGCGGGACGGGATCGGCGGCACGGCGCGCGTAGGCCAGTTCGCCGGCGGTGAAGATCCGGTCGGCCAGCCCGGCCCGGCGCCCGAGCACCCGGGCCAGCCGGGCGAGGTCGACGGCATCCACCCCGACACCCACCACGCCGGCCTCCGGACCGATCCCGGCCACCAGGCCGAGGGCCGAGCTCCGGGCGAGCGCACCCACCGGAGCGGCACGGTCCGCGCCGCTCACTCGACGGTGACCACCTTGGCCAGGTTGCGGGGTCGGTCTACGTCGTGGCCGTGCAGGCGGGCGAGGGAGTAGGCGAACATCTGCAACGGCACCACGTCGACGATCGGGGCGAAGAGGTACTCGGTCTCGGGGACCCAGAGCACGGCGTCGGCCTGTCGGGCCGTCTCCTCGTCACCGTCGTTGGCCACGAGGACGACGGTCGCCCCCCGGCTCTTGACCTCGGTGACGTTGCTCATCAGCTTCTTCCAGATGGGGGTGCGGGTGGCCACGGCGATGACGACGGTCCCCGGCTCGACGAGGGCGATCGGGCCGTGCTTGAGCTCGCCGGCGGGGAAGCCCTCGGCCCGCAGGTAGGAGAGCTCTTTCAGCTTGAGGGCGCCCTCCAGGGCCACCGGGTAGCCGACCTGGCGACCGAGGAACATGAACGAGGGGGAGTCGCGATAGCGGCGGGCCACGGCCTCCACGTCGGCGCCCCGCTCGAGGGCGAGGGCCACCTTGTCGGGGAGCACGCCCATGTGGCCGAAGAGGTCGCGGGCACGGGCCGGCGACAGGGTGCCCCGGGCCTGGGCCAGATAGAGGGCCAGGATCTCGAGGGCGGTGATCTGGGCCAGGTGGGTCTTGGTGGCGGCCACGCCGATCTCGGGACCGGCCCTCGTGTAGAGCACGGCATCGCTCCCCCGGGCCATCGACGAGTCGACCACGTTACAGATGACCAGGACCTTGGCCCCTTGGCGGTGGGCCTCCTCCATGGCGATGCGGGTGTCGGCGGTCTCGCCGGACTGACTCACCCCGATCACGAGGGTGGTGGAGTCGAGGACGGGGTCCCGGTAGATGAACTCACTGGCGATGTCGATCTCGACGGGGATGCGGGCCCAGTGCTCGATGGCGTACTTGGCCATCAGCCCGGCGTGGTAGCTGCTCCCGCAGGCCACGATGAAGACCTTGTTGACGGCGCGTAGCTCGGCGTTGGTGATGTGCACCTCGTCGAGGGAGAGGGTGCCGTCGGGCAGCAGGCGGTCGAGCAGGGTGTCGGCCACGGCCTTCGGCTGCTCGTGCATCTCCTTGCTCATGTAGTCGTCGTACCCGTCCTTCTGGGCGGCGTCGAGGTCCCAGTCGACCGTGATGGTCTGGGGCTGCACCTCGGCGCCGGCCAGGTCGGTGACCCGAAGCGACCCGGGGCGCAGCTCGGCCACCTCGTCGTCCTCCAGGACGAAGAAGTCGCGGGTGAGGCCCAGGATGGCCGGGATGTCCGAGGCCAGGAAGGCGGCGTCCTCGGTGATCCCCATGAGGAGGGGCGAGACCCGCCGGGCGGCCACGATGAGGTCGGGTTCGGCCGAGGTCACCACGGCCAGGGAGAAGGCCCCCTGGACCCGGGCGAGGGCGGCGCGCACCGCGGCGGCCAGGCCGTCCTCGGGGTGCTCGGCCAGGGCCGCCTCGATGAGGTGGGCGAGGACCTCGGTGTCGGTCTCGGACGCCAGGCGGTGGCCGGCCGCCACCAGCTCGTCGGTCAGCTCCACGTGGTTCTCGATGATGCCGTTGTGGACGAGGGCGAGACCCCCCGAACAGTCCACATGGGGATGGGCGTTCCCCTCGGTCGGGCCGCCGTGGGTGGCCCACCGGGTGTGGCCGATGCCGGCCCCCGAGCCCTCCGGGGCGTCCTCGGCCCGCTTGGTCAGGTCATCGAGCGAGCGGGTGCCGTTGGCCGCCCGCGCCCGCCACAGGCCGTCGGAGGCGTCGGGGCCGACGAGGGCGATCCCGGCCGAGTCGTAGCCGCGGTACTCGAGCCGGCCGAGCCCCTCCAAGAGGACCCCCAAGACATCGGTCTGATCGGGACCGTCCGGTTGGCTACGGGTGATGCCGATGATGCCGCACATGGCTACGAGGCTAGCGGCCGGGGGGTCGCCGGCACGGCCGGTGTGGGCCCCACCCCACCGGGCCTGGGCCGACGGCGTGGCGTTCGGTCAGCCGCGGGTGGCGGCCGCCTGCAGCTCGAATCCGACCAGCGTGCCGAGCCGCTCGGCGATGGCTTCGGCCACGCCGTCCCCGGTGGCCTCGACCATCACCCGGATGAGGGGCTCGGTGCCGCTCGGCCGCAGCAGCACCCGGCCGGCGTCACCCAGGCGGTCCTGCTCCTCGGCCACCGCCGACCACACCGCCTCGGCCCCGTCCAGGAGGGCGATGTCCGACACGGGCACATTGACCAGCACCTGGGGTACCCGGGTGACCAGGCCCTCCAACAGCTCGGTCAACGGTCGGCCCGACCGGGCCACGAGGTCGGCCAGGACCAGTCCGGTGAGCATGCCGTCGCCGGTGGTGGCCAGCCGGCGGAAGATGATGTGGCCCGACTGCTCGCCACCGAGGGAGAGCCCGTCCTTGTCCAGGGCGGCCAGCACGTAGCGGTCGCCGACGGGGGTCTCCTTCACGACGATGTCGCGCTCCCCCATGGCCAGGCGGAAGCCCAGGTTGGTCATCACCGTGACCACCACCGTGTTGCCGGCCAGCTGGCCGCGGTCGGCGAGGTCGAGGGCGAACAGGGCGATCAGCTCGTCCCCGTTGACGAGGGCCCCGTCGGGTCCGATGGCCAGCAGCCGGTCGGCATCGCCGTCGAGGGCGAGACCGAGGTCGGCCCCGTGCTCGACCACCGCCCGGGCGAGGGTGGCCGTGTCGGTCGACCCGCAGCCGTCGTTGATGTTGGTCCCGTCCGGCTCACAGCCGATGGCCACGACCTCGGCGCCCAGGCCCTCGTAGAGCCCGGCGGCCAGGGCCGAGGCCGAACCGTTGGCGCTGTCCACCACCAGGCGGAGGCCGTCCAGGCGCCGGCCCTCGAGGAGGGAGGTGAGGCGCTCGACGTAGGAGCCGCCGAGCCCCGGCTCGGCGGTGACGCTCCCCACGCCGTGGCCCTCGAGGCTGCGGGGGCCTTTGACGGTGGGGTCGAGGACGCGGGCCAGCTCGGCTTCGATGGCCTCCTCGGTGGCCTCGCTGAGCTTGGCCCCGCCGGCGGCGAACAGCTTGATGCCGTTGTCGCCGAAGGGGTTGTGGCTGGCCGAGATGACCACGGCGGGGAGCTGGCGCTCGGCCGACAGCCAGGCCAGGGCCGGGGTGGGAAGCACGCCCACGTCGACCACGTCGGCCCCTTCGCTGGCCAGGCCGGCCGACAGGGCGGCCTGCAGCAGCGGGCCGGAACGCCGGGTGTCCCGCCCGATGAGGAAGGTGGTGGCCGAGATGGTCCGGGCCACGGCCCGGCCGAGGGCCAGCACCAGTTCCGGCGTCAGTTCGACGTTGGCGACGCCTCGGACGCCGTCGGTGCCGAAGCTGGTCGGGGCCATGGGGCTACCGCTTGGAGTACTGCGGCGCCTTACGGGCCTTCTTCAGTCCGTACTTCTTCGACTCCTTCTCCCGGGAGTCCCGGGTGAGGAAGCCGGCCTTCTTCAGCGAGGCGCGCAGCTCGGGGTCGAGCTCGCACAGGGCCCGGGCGATGCCCAGCCGGAAGGCGCCGGCCTGTCCGGACACGCCGCCCCCGTCGATGGTCACGTCGAAGTCCCACGACTCGGTGGTCTCGGTGAGCCGGAGGGGCTCGGTGACGATCATGCGGTGGGTGGCCGAGGTGAAGTACTCCTCGAACTTCTGCCCGTTCACCGTGATGGCACCCTGGCCCGGACGGATCCGTACGCGCGCCACGGCTCGCTTTCGGCGACCGGTGGTCTGACAGATGGGGGCGGCGTTGGCCACGGTGTGTTCCTCGCGTTCCTTGTTCGGTGCGTTCGTTGGTGCGTTCGTGTTGGTGTCGGCGTGTGCGTGTCGCTCAGGCGGACGAGCCGTCGGCGACCACTGGACCCGTTCGGCTAGACACCGCTCCGGGCCGACGCGGTGCGACGGGCCCCGGGCAGGTCGAGGGGTTCGGGCGACTGGGCCTCGTGGGGGTGCTCGGCACCCTTGTAGACCTTGAGCTTGGTGGCCATCTGGCGGCCCAGGCGGTTCTTCGGCAGCATGCCGGTGATGGCGTTGCGGACCACGTCGTCGGAGCGGTCGATCATCAGGTCGCTGTAGCTGGTGGCGGTGAGCCCGCCCGGGTAGCCACTGTGGCGGTAGGCCATCTTGGCGTCGGCCTTCCCCGAGGTGAGGACCACCTTCTCGGCGTTGATCACGATGACGTGGTCGCCCATGTCGGTGTTGGGGGCGAAGGTGGGCTTGTGCTTGCCCCGCAGGATGGCGGCCACCTCGGTGGCCAGCCGGCCGAGGACCAGGCCGTCGGCGTCGACGATGTGCCAGGCGCGGGTGATGTCAGCAGGCTTGGGTGAGAACGTGCGCACGAAATTTCCTTGTCCGGTGAGTTGTCCGGTACTACCGAGTCCGGTGGTTGCGGGTAGTCAGGCCCCGATCGATGCGGAGCCTGTGGTTGCTGCCGATCCGGACCACCTCGAGGGGTGGTCCGCCTCCGCCCATCGGCTTTCCTGGCCAACCCGGCGACTGCCCAGGATACGACGAAACGGGCACCTCAGGCAAGCCGCCCGTCCCCGTAGCGGACTTCCATGAGGGTGAGGCCCCAGGGAGGGGCGGGCTGGGCCGCCTGCTGGCGGTCGGCCGAGGCCAGGATCCACCGGATGTCCGACGGCCGCTTCCGGCCCCGGCCCACGTCGACCAGGGTGCCCACGAGGGACCGCACCATCTGGTGGCAGAAGGCGTTGGCCTCGATCTCGAAGGCGAGCAGGCTGCCCACCGCCGGCATGAGGGCCGGGGTCGAGCCGGCCTCGGGCGGGGCGAGGCGCGGGATGCGGGCGTCCCCTGCCTCGGCCCCCCGGCTGAGCTGGGTCCACGAGGCGGCCGTCACCCGCCGAGGGATGGGGTCGTCGGGCGAGGTCCCCGGCACCCGTCGACAGAACGCCCGGAAGTCGTGCTCGCCGAGGAGCGCGTCGGAGGCGGCGGCCAGGGAGCGGAGGTCGAGGGGGTCGGCCACGTGCCAGGCCAGGCCGGCGAGCAGCGGGTCGGCCACCGGGGCGTTCACCACCAGGTAGCGGTAGCGCCGGGCCGTGGCCGAATGGCGGGCGTCGAAGCCGGGGGGCGCCGCCCCGGCGTCGCGCACCACGATGGCCGGGCCCAGCTGGCTGTTGCACGACGAGACCACCTCGGAGGGATCGAGGGCGGCGGCCCGATCGGCGGGCACGTCGAAGTGGACCACCTGGTGGAGGGCGTGGACCCCGGAGTCGGTCCGGCCCGCGCAGGTGAGGACGACCGGCACCCGCACCACCTTGGCCAGGGCCTCGCCGAGGGCGCCGGCCACGGTGCGCTGGTCCCGTTGGGCGGCGAACCCGTGGAAGCCCGAGCCGTCGTAGGCCACGGTCATCTTCCACCGGACGGTGTCGGACGACACGACGTCGACCGGTGCTGTCGGGGACGTCAGTCTCGGGCTCGTCGACCGGGCCGCCGCCGGCACGTCCGGCTCTGTCGGCCGTGCCCCCGCCGTCGCTCCCCCCGGTGCCGGGGGGAGGGCTCACACCAGTTCGATGCGGGCCATCGGGGCGTTGTCGCCCAGACGGTTGCCCAGCTTCAGGATCCGGGTGTAGCCCCCGGGCCGCTCGGCGTAGCGAGGGCCGATCTCCACGAACAGCTTGTGGGCCATGTCCTTGTCCCGGATGAACGCCACCACGTTGCGCTGGCGGGCCACCCCGCCCTTGGCCGCCGCGGTGATGACCTTCTCGGCCACCGGGCGCAGGGCCTTGGCCTTGGCCTCGGTCGTGACGAGGTATTCGGCGGCGATGAGCGAGGCCACCAGGTTGCCCATCATGGCCTTCTGGTGCGCTGAACTACCGCCGAAGCGGCGTCCTTTCTTCGGAGTCCCGAGCATCGCAGCCTCAGTCCTTGACCCGCAGGGAGAGCCCGCGCTCGTCCAGCTTCTGCAGCACCTCGTCGAGGGACTTCTGGCCGAAGTTGGTGATGTTGAGCAGGTCGTCGAGGGTGCGGTCGACCAGCTCGCCGATGGTGTTGATCTGGGCCCGCTTGAGGCAGTTGCGGGGACGCTCGGTGAGGTCGAGGTCCTCGATGCGGAGGTCGAGGTCGGGCGAGCCCGTCCCGATGGTGCCGACTTCGCCCAGCTCGAGGCCCATGGGCTCGTCCTCCAGGTCGGCCACCAGGCCCACCAGGGTGCGCAGGGTGTCCCCGGCCGAGGCCAGTGCCTCACGGGGCGTCAGCGACCCGTCGGTCTCGATGTCGAGGACCAGGCGGTCGAAGTCGGTCGACTGCTCGACCCGCACCGGCTCGACGGTGAAGGCCACCCGCCGGACCGGCGAGAAGATGGCGTCGACAGGGATCACGCCGATGACCGTCGAGCGCTTGTTCTTGTCGGCCGAGAGGTAGCCCCGGCCCCGCTCCACGGTGAGGTCGACGGCCAGGCGGCCCTTGGCGTTCAGCGAGGCGATGTGCTGGGAGGGGCTGAGCACCTCCACGTCCGCGGTGACCTGCAGGTCGCCGGCGGTGGCGTCGCCCGGGCCGCGCTTGTCGAGGCGGATGGTCACCGGCTCCTCGCTGTGCACCCGGAACAGCAGGTCCTTCAGGTTCAAGATGAGGTCGGTCACATCCTCTTTGACGCCGGGCAGGGTGGTGAACTCGTGCAGGGCCTCGTCGAAGCGGACCTGGGTGATGGAGGCCCCGGGGATGGACGAGAGCAGGGTGCGGCGCAGGGAGTTGCCCAGGGTGTGCCCGAAGCCCGGGTCGAGGGGGCCGACGGCGAACCGCTGGCGGTTGTCCTCTTCTTCACCGATGGATTCGACGGTGGGTCGTTGGATGATGAGCATGCTGATCAGGGCTCCTCGGCAGTCTGGTGCGCGGTGTCGGTGGGGATTCGGTCGGTCGTGGGTGGTGCGGTGATGCGGGCTGGCGTCGGGATCGGGCCGGCTACTTGGAGTAGAGCTCGACGATGAGCTGCTCTTGGACGGGCTCGTCGATGTGCTCGCGCAGCGGCAGGGAGAAGACCCGGACCTCGAAGCGGTCGCCGACCGTCTCCAGCCACGGCGGGAGCTGGCGGTCGAGGGTGTCGAGGTTGCGCCGGACGTGGAACATCTCCCGGGACGAGGCCTTGAGGGACACCAGGTCGCCCTGGCGGACCCGGTAGCTCGGGATGGTCACCCGCTTGCCGTTGACCAGCACGTGGCCGTGGCGGACGAACTGGCGGGCCTGGGACCGGCTGGCGCCCCACCCGGCCCGGAAGGCCACGTTGTCGAGCCGCTGCTCGAGCATGCGGAGCAGGTTCTCGCCGGTGATGCCCGGGGCCCGGCTGGCCTCCACGTAGAGGTTGTGGAACTGCCGCTCGAGCAGTCCGTAGATGCGGCGCGCCTTCTGCTTCTCCCGCAGCTGGCCCAGGTACTCCGAGCCCTGGCGCATGCGGTCGCGCCCGTGCTCGCCGGGCGGGTAGGCGCGGCTGTGACGGTCGGTCACCGCCTCGGAGACGGGGCACTTCATCGAGTAGCAGCGCTCGCCCTTCAAGAAGAGCTTGGTGCGTTCGCGCCGGCAGAGGCGGCACACGGGTCCGGTGTATCGAGCCATAAGAGTTCCTTGGTTTCCCTTCGTTCCCGGCCCTAGACCCGGCGCCGCTTCTTGGGGCGGCAGCCGTTGTGCGGAATCGGGGTCACGTCTTTGATACCGGCCACCTCGATGCCGGCGGCGGCCAGCGAGCGGATGGCCGTCTCCCGGCCCGAGCCGGGGCCGCGGACGAGTACGTCGACCCGTCGCACGCCGTGCTCCATGGCCTTTTTGGCGCACTGCTCGGCGGCCAGCTGGGCGGCGAACGGGGTGGACTTACGCGAGCCCTTGAAGCCCACGTTGCCGGCCGAGGCCCAGGCCAACACATTGCCTTCGGGATCGGCGATGGAGACGATGGTGTTGTTGAACGAGCTCTTGATGTGCGCCACCCCGAAGGTGATGTTCTTGCGCTCGCGCTTGCGGGGGCGTCGTGCTCCGGCGGCCGGCTTGGTGGTCTTGGCCATTTACTTGCGAACCTTCTTCTTTCCGGCGACCGTCTTCTTCGGTCCCTTGCGGGTGCGTGCGTTGGTGTGGGTCCGCTGTCCGTGGACGGGCAGGCCCTTGCGGTGGCGGATGCCCTGGTAGCAGCCGATCTCCATCTTGCGCTTGATGTCCTGGGACACGTCGCGACGGAGATCGCCCTCCACCTGGAGGTTGGCATCGATGTAGTTGCGGAGCCGGGTCACCTCTTCGTCGGTGAGGTCCCGGACCCGGGTGTCGCGACTGGTGTCGGTCGCGTCACAGATCTGCTGGGCCGTCGTGCGTCCGACGCCGAAGATGTAGGTGAGGGAGATCTCCAACCGCTTCTCACGGGGGATGTCCACGCCTGATATGCGGGCCACGTTGCTTCCTTCTCTCTTACGCCTGATCCGCGTGCATCAGCCCTGGCGCTGCTTGTGGCGCGGGTTCTCGCAGATGACGATGACCCGCCGGTGCCGGCGGATCACTTTGCACTTTTCACACATCGGCTTGACGCTGGGTCGAACCTTCACGTTTCCGTCCTTCGTCCTGTACTGCTCACTGCTGGTCTCGTGTTCACTGCCCTGGTCTGGTACCGCCCGCTCGCCCGCTGCTGCCCGACTGCTCCCGGTCCACCCCGAGACGGCTCCGGGCAGACCGGCCCGGTGCCGACTACTTGTACCGGTAGGTGATCCGGCCCCGCTGCAGGTCGTAGGGGGTGATCTCCACCTGCACCTTGTCGCCGGGAAGGATCCGGATGCGGTGCATCCGCATCTTTCCGGAGCTGTGGGCCAGCACCTTGTGGCCGTTCTCGAGCTCCACGCGGAACATGGCGTTGGGCAGCGGTTCCACGACCGTGCCCTCCAGCACGATGGCATCTTCCTTGGGCTTGGGCAGGTGAATCTCCTAAATAGTTTTTCGATCTGGTCCGCCCGGCCGGAGCTGAGCGTGCGTTCTGCACGACGCGTTGGTCGTCCGTCCGCACCGCAATCGGGGGCACACCAGAGGAGCACCACCAGGAGCGGGATCGGCACGCCACCACACAACCGTGGCCAGCCGAACTACCAGTGTAGCCCGTTGGCGCAGAATTGCCAGTCCGGCCCCAAATCCGGCCCCGAGGGGGCCGCGGGTGCTGTGCCGGGGGTCCGAGGGCGCTGCGTCCTAGAGGACGGTGAACACCTCCGGGCCGTCCTCGGTGACGGCGATGGTGTGCTCGAAATGGGCGGAGAGCCGGCCGTCGGCGGTCACCACGCTCCAGCCGTCGTCCAGCTGGAGCGTGCCCGCCCCCCGGCGTTGACCATGGGCTCGACGGCGAAGACCATCCCCGTCTTCAGGGTCGGTCCCCCCGATCCGGGCCAGTAGTTGGGCACCTGGGGCTCCTCGTGCATGGCCGTGCCGATGGCGTGGCCGACATACTCCCTGACCACGGAGAACCCGGCCGCCTCGGCCACCTGCTGGACGGCCCGGCCCACCTCGTGGAGCCGGTTCCCCGGCCGGAGCTGGTCGATGCCGGCGAAGAGGCTCTGCTCGGTGACCTCCATCAGCCGGGCGGCCTCGTCGGTGACCTCCCCCACCCCCATGGTGTAGGCGGCGTCCCCGTGGTAGCCCTCGATGATCGCCCCGCAGTCCACCGAGATGATGTCCCCCTCCTCCAAGATGACCGTCTCCGAGGGGATCCCGTGGACGATCATCGAGTTGGGCGAGGTGCAGATCACCGCGGGGAAGCCGTGGTAGTTGAGGAAGTTCGAGCCCGCGCCCCGCTTCTCCAGGACCTCTCTGGCCACCCGGTCGATCTCGGCGGTGGACACCCCGGGCTTGACCGCCTCTCGGGTGGCCTCGTGGATCTCGGCCACCACCCGTCCCGGCCCGGCGCATCTTCTCCAGCTCTTCAGCGTTTCGTCTCATCGCGTTCGGCGCCTCATACCCTCATCGTAAAGTCCGTCTCACGCCGGCCAGCCACCTTTTTGCCCCCGGCGCTGCTCGATGACCTTGACCATGCGGCGGGTCACCGCGTCGGGAGAGCCGGTACCCGGCACCGAGGCCAGCTGGTTGCGGTCGTCGGTACCACTCGATGAGCGGGGCCGTCTGGCGCTCGTAGAGCTGGAGCCGGCGCTCGATGGCCTCTTCGGTGTCGTCCTCACGCTGGATGACCTCGCCGCCGCAGACGTCACAGGTCCAGTTGATGAGGGGTGGGGACGACAGCGAGTAGTTGGCTCCGCAGTCGGTGCACACCCGCCGGGCGGCCAGGCGGCGGAGCACCTGGCTGGTGTGGATCTCGATGTCGATGGCGAGGTCGAGGTCGAAGGGGGACAGCACCGAGGCCAGCTGCTCGGCCTGGGCCACCGTCCGGGGGCAGCCGTCGAGGATGAACCCCCGGGCCCGTACGTCGCTCTCCCCCAGCCGCTCGGCCACCATCTCCATGATCACGTCGTCACCGAGCAGTTCGCCCCGGTCCATCTGGTCCTTGGCCTTGAGCCCGAGGGGCGTGCCCTGCTTGACCGCGGCGCGCAGCATGTCGCCGGTGGAGACGTGCGGCACCACGTAGTGGTGGGAGAGGCGCACACACTGTGTCCCCTTGCCTGCCCCCTGTTTGCCGAGGACAACGAGCCTGGCTCCGGGTACCACTTACTTGAGGAAGCCCTCGTAGTTCCGCATCATGAGCTGGCTGTCGATCTGCTTCATCGTCTCGAGGGCCACGCCAGTCGCGATGAGGAGAGTGGTGCCGTAGAAGGGGTAGCTGGTGATGTTCCACGCCGCCATGAGCAGGGACGGCGTCACGGCCACCGCCCCGAGGAAGAGGGCGCCGGGCCAGGTGATCCGGTTGAGGATGTGGGCCAGGTAGCGCTCGGTCGGATGGCCGGGCCGGATGCCGGGGATGTAGCCGCCCTGCTTCCTGATGATGTCGGCCTGCTGGTGGGGGTCGAAGGCCACGTACACGTAGAAGAACGTGAACAACAGGATGAAGATGAAGTAGGTGAGGATGTAGAAGACGCTGGTCGGGGTCACGTTGTGGTTGACCCAGCTCCGGAAGGCGGCCGAGGGGATGATGTTCGACAAGAGCACCGGGATGTAGAGCACCGAGCTGGCGAAGATGATCGGGATCACCCCGGCCTGGTTGACCTTCAAGGGGATGTAGGTGTTGGAGCCGCCGTACATCTTGCGGCCCACCACCCGTTTGGCGAACGTCACCGGGATACGCCGTTGGCCCTGGTCGACGAAGACGATGAGCACCAGGAGGGCCAGCGAGACGAGCAGGATGACCGTGAACTTCACCCGGCCGCCCTCTTGGAGGACGGTGTTGAGCCCCGAGGGGATCCCGGCCACCACGTTGGCGAAGATCAGGATGGACATGCCCTGTCCGATACCCCGCTGGGTGATCAGCTCGGCCAGCCACATGACGAAGGCGGTGCCGGCGGTCAGGGTCAGCACGATGAAGCCGGCCCGCCAGATGGAGTAGTTGAGGATCAGGTCGACGTTCTGGGTGGTGCCGAACAGCCCGCCGCCGCCCTTGTGGAACAGGTACACGAGACCCGTCGACTGCATGAGGGCCAGGGCCACGGTCAGGTACCGGGTGGTCTGGGTCAGCTTCTTCTGGCCCACCGCGCCCTGGTCACGCCACTGCTCGAGCTTCGGGATCACCGTGGCCAGCAGCTGGATGATGATGCTGGAGGTGATGTAGGGCATGATCCCGAGGCCGAACACGGCCATCCGGGTAAGGGCACCGCCGGAGAACAGGTTGAGGAAGCCCAGCACGCCCGAGGACTTCGAGGCCGCGGTGAGTTGGGCGACCTTGGAGAAGTTGACGAACGGGACCGGGACGTTGGCCCCGAACTGGTACAGGGCGATGATGGTCAGCGTGAAGAGAACCTTCTTGCGAAGGTCGGGAATCCGGAAGATATTGGCCAGACTGGAGAGCATGGGGCTCCTCGACGCCGCGGTGGGCCGATGCTACCGGTTGGTGAGGGCGTTGCCCTGAGCCGGAGGGCGATCGTGGCCGAACGGCAGGGGGACCACCGTGACGGACCCTCCGGCGCCGGTGATCGTGGCCTCTGCCGACTTGGAGAAGGCATGGGCCTCCACCCGGATGGCCCGGGACAGCGTTCCGCCGCCCAGGATCTTGACCAGATCGCCCTTGTGGGCGAGGCCCATGTCCACCAGGCCGGCCAGATCGATGCTGTCACCCTCGACGGCCTCGAGCGCGCCCACCTTCACCGGGGTGTACTCGATCCGGAAGGGGTTGGTGAAGCCGCGGAGCTTCGGGATGCGCTGCATCAAGGGCAGCTGGCCACCCTCGAAGCCCATGGGGATGGTGTCGCGGGCGCCTTGGCCCTTGGTGCCGCGGCCGGCGGTCTTGCCGCCCTTGCCGGCGATGCCGCGTCCCACCCGACGGCGGGCGCGTGTCGACCCTGCTGGAGGTCGGAGTTCATGGACCTTCATGGTCAGCCTTTCTCGTCGTGTTGGGCGGGGGTCACGTCCACCAGGTGGGGGACCCGGGCCAGCATCCCACGGATCTCCGGGCGGTC
This sequence comes from uncultured Acidimicrobiaceae bacterium, assembly GCA_963817985.1. Lineage (GTDB taxonomy): Bacteria > Actinomycetota > Acidimicrobiia > Acidimicrobiales > RAAP-2 > Bog-756. The sequence continues at coordinate 501,300 of CAWFQI010000007.1, forward strand.
GGGGAGCACGTTGGTGCGCCCGATGCCCCGCAGACCCAGGGCCCGGAGGGTTCCCCGGTGCTTGGGCTTGGTGCCGATGGCCGACTTCACCTGGGTGACCCGGAGCCACTCGGTGGTGGCCGGCGTATCCGATGCGGCCATCTCAGCTCACCTCCGTGAAGATGTCGTTCTCCCGGCGACGCTCGCGGTAGGCCCGGAGCATGGCGGCCGGGGCCACCTCGTCGGCCGACTTGCCGCGGAGGGCGGCGATCTCGTCGGGGCGCTTGAGGCCCTTCAGCCCGGCGATGGTGGCGTGGGCCACGTTGATGCCGTTGGAGGAGCCGAGGGACTTGGCCAGGATGTCGCGGATGCCGGCCATCTCCAAGATGGCCCGGGCCGCACCGCCGGCGATGACCCCGGTACCGGG
>CAWFQI010000008.1:0-191127 GCA_963817985.1 uncultured Acidimicrobiaceae bacterium
TGGGTGCCCTGACCACCCCCTGACGCGAGCAACGCCAGCCTCCGCCTACGTTTTCGGACTGTTCAAAGGTTCGAAAACAGGGCAAGGAGGATGGCGTGCTCGGTGCCAACGTATGGCGTCGCGTGCTCGGTGTCGACCGGGCGACGGTGATCGAGGAGATCGACTTCGACGAGGAGTCCGAAACCGTGGTGGTCCACGTGCGGCCGAGACGTGCGACCAAGCGCCGGTGTGGACGCTGCGGCGTGCGGGCTCCCGGCTATGACCAGGGGGAAGGTCGACGCAACTGGAGGGCGCTCGATCTCGGGACGATGCAGTGCTTCCTCCAGGCCGACTCCCCGAGGGTGAACTGCCCCGAGCACGGCCCGACCGTCGCCCAGGTGCCCTGGGCCCGCCACGGAGCCGGCCACACCCGGTTCTTCGACGACCAGGTGGCCTGGCTGGTCACCCACACCGCCAAGTCGACGGTCTGTGAGCTGATGCGGATCGCCTGGCGGACCGTCGGTTCGATCATCGACCGGGTGGTGGCCGACGGACGGGCCGCCCACGACCCCTTCGACGGCCTGGTCCGGATCGGGATCGACGAGATCTCCTACAAGAAGGGCCACCGCTACCTGACCATCGTTGTCGACCATGACACCGGGACGACTGGTGTGGGCGGCCGTCGGGCGGGACAAGAAGACGCTCAACGGATTCTTCGAACTGCTGGGCGAGGAGCGATCGGCTGAGATCTCCCTGGTCAGCGCCGACGGAGCCGGATGGATCGGCGACGTGGTGGCCGAACGGGCCACGAACGCCACGCTCTGCATCGACAGCTTTCACGTGGTGCAGTGGGCCACCGATGCTCTGGACGAGGTCCGCCGCGAGGTGTGGAACGAGGCGAGGAAGGGGGGCATGACCACCCACGCCCGCGAGCTGAAGGGCTGTCGCTACGCCCTGTGGCGGAACCCCGAGGACCTGACCCCCCGCCAGGCCGACAAGCTCGCCTGGATCGCCAAGGTGAACACCAAGCTCTACCGGGCCTACCTGATGAAAGAGCAGCTCCGGATCGCCATCAGGACCAAGGGGGTGCTCGCCCTCACCATGCTCGACGGCGTGGCTGACTGGGTCCAGCGCTGTCGGATCCCGGCCTTCGTCGAGCTCGGCCGCAAGATCAGGAAGAACATCGCCGGCATCGAGGCGGCCATGCTCAACAACCTGTCGAACGCGCTGATCGAGTAGCACCAACACCAAGCTGCGGGTGCTCCACCGCATGGCCTTCGGGTTCGCCAAACCCGAGCATCTGATCGCCCTCGCCCTGCTCGACCGCGGTGGCTACTGCCCGCCGCTGCCGGGTCGTCAGGCCGCCTGATCGACCCACGGATCAGTCAGTAGAGCCACATAAAGATGATCTTGTCGCCAGCAACTAGGTTGGTGACGTTGGCTCCGACCTCCTCGACGACGCCGGCGCCCTCATGTCCTCCGACCATGGGAAGGGCGAAGGGGAGGTCTCCGACCAAGATGTGCTCGTCCGAATGACACAACCCAGCGGCGGCGATCCGCACCAGCACCTCCCCGCTTCGCGGTGGATCGAGGTGGATCTCTTCGACACTCCACTCCTTGCCGACCTCCCAGAGGACGGCTGCGCTTGTCTTGATCGTCATGAATCCCTCCATCTCCCGCCGGGTATGGCCCGCGGACTCTGAACCGCTCGGTGTTTGCTAGGGCCTGCCGATCACCAGGCGATCGGCAGGTTCCGGAAGTTCCTGGCCAGTTGCCACGTCACGGCGACGTCGTCCTCGTTCTCGAGGTGGACGCCGGGCATCCGGTGAAGGATCTCCTCCAGAGTCACGCGCAGCTCAAGCCGGGCCAGCGGCGCACCGATACACCGATGGATACCGCTCCCGAAGGCCAGGTGACGGTTGTTCGGTCGATCGATCACGAAGGATTCGGGGTTCTCGAACACCGATCCGTCGCGGTTGGCGCTTCCCCACATCAACATGACCCGGTCGTCCTTAGCGATGGGAACCCCGGCCAGCAGCGTGTCCTCGGTCGCGATCCGGCCGAGACCCATCAACGAGGTCTCCAGACGCAGTGATTCCTCTACGCAGGAAACGACCAGCGACGGGTCCTCGATCAGACGGTCCCGGGCATCGGGATGCTTGGCAACTTGATAGATCATGCCGGAAATGGCACCGGTCGTCGTCTCGTGACCGGCGATCATCAGAAGAAAGGCCAGAGTCAATGCCTCATCAGTGGTGATCGGCTCGCCGTTGATGGTCAGGCTCGACGATGTCGGTAAACATGTCCGCCTGAGGATCGACGCGCCGTTCCTCGAGACGCTCGCCAAAGTAGGCGTAGAGTTCGCCCACGCAAGCCGAGGCGGTCTCGACATCACCGGCGGTGTTGGATTTGAGGAACAACTCGGATCGCTCACGAAACCACGGCCAGTCGGACTGCTGAATGCCCAGGATGTTGGCAATGATGGTGGGGGGAATGGGCTCGGAGATGGCCGATGCCGCATTGCACTGGCCATCGTCAATCACCGCATCGATCAGGCCGGTGACCAGTGCCCGTACGTCGTCCTCGAGCTTGGCGATGCGACCGGGCGAGAACCACGGTTGCATCGGTTGCCGGAAATGCCCGTGCTCAGGCTCGTCTTGTTCGAGGCAGGGGGCCGGCGTGTACGGGGGCGGATTCGGGGGGATGGAAACGCCGGTGGCGCTGGAGAAGATGCCGGTCTGGCGCGCCGCAGTATGCACGTCCTCGTAGCGGGAGACAATCCAGAACCCACCGAGGTCGTCCGTCCTGGCCACCGGGCACTCGGCGCGGAGCTTCTTGAAGTACTCACCTGGGTTTCGGATGACTTCGGGTTCGAGTAGGCCGAACGGTGCGTTCTCCTGACAGTCCTGCACTACGTCGGTCATCGATTCCCTCGTCTCCGTTGTGCTTGGCTTCACTGAACAATCCGACGGGTGACCGGTCAATAGCACGTTCCTGTGGTCGGAAACCGCCGGGCAACAAGTCGCAGCGTCTGTCCCGACCGCGCTCCTCGACTCAACCGAGATCGATGCCTGCTCCAGGGGTGACGATTGACTTGTATTCGAGATACGAAGAGAGCCCTTCGATCCCGCCTTCTCGGCCGATGCCCGAAGCCTTGTACCCGCCAAACGGACTGTTGATGTCGCTCGAATACAAATTGATTCCATAGGTGCCAGAGCGGACTTTCCGGGCAACGTCCATCCCGCGCTCCTCGTCCGTCGTCCACACCGATCCGGCCAGCCCGTAGACGCTGTCGTTCGCCAAGTCGATCGCCTCTCGTTCGTCGCGGTACGGAATCACCGCAATTACGGGTCCGAAGATTTCCTCTTGGGCAATGCGCATCGAGTTATTTGCCTTGGCGAACACGGTGGGCCGCACATACCAACCGGCCGACTGCCCGTCGGGGAGACCCGGTCCTCCGACAGTCGGCATCGCCCCTTCTGCCTCCCCAAGGGTGATGTAGTCAGCCACACGCTTCTGCTGGCGCTGCGACGCAAGTGGTCCGATCTCCGTCTCCGGATCCGCAGGATCGCCAACCTTCAGTTCACGCACCATCTCGGTGAATCCATCCACGAATTCGTCGTAGCGGGACTCGGGCGCAAGAATCCGGGTCTGGGCAGCGCAGATCTGACCGTTGTTCATCAGGCTTGCCACCTTGAGACCGCTGATGGCAGCCGCCATATCCACGTCTTCAAGCAGTATCGCCGCTGACTTGCCTCCGAGCTCGAGGCTGACCCGCTTGAGCTGCTCTCCACAGATGGCACCGATCTTCCGCCCTGCAGCGGTCGATCCGGTGAAGGCGATCTTGTCTACATCCGGATGGCGGACCAAGTGTTCCCCGACTTCTCGGTCAGCAGGAAGGATGCTCACCACCCCAGGGGGAATATCGGTCTGCTCGATGATCTCGGCGAGGATCATGGCGTCGAGCACCGTCTCGGGTGACGGTTTGATTACGATTGTGCACCCAGCCAGGAGAGCAGCCCCCAGCTTGGGAGTGAGCAGACCCTGGGGGAAGTTCCACGGGACGATGGCGCCAACCACTCCAACCGGTTCCCGGCGAACCACAAACTCACCTCCCATGAATCCCGGTCTGCGCTCCTCCCACACGAGGCTCTTGGCGAACTCGATCATCGAGTTGAACGACAGCCAGGCCGCCGGACCTTGAGCAAGCTGCGCGAACGAGATTGGAGATCCCATCTCCTCCGAGATCACGGTGGAGATGTCGGGAATGCGCGTCTGATATGCGGCGGCCAACTGCTCAACCAGGTCGATCCGATCGGATGGGCTCGTCTCCGCCCACGCACCGTCGTCGAAGGCGGATCGGGCCGCCTCGACCCCCGCGTCAATATCCGCCTCCGAAGCCAGGACCGCCTGGCCGATCACCTCCTCCGAGTGAGGAGAGACAACCTTGATGCTTTCTCCCCCCTGGGATCGGTGCCAGGTGCCGCCGATGAAGACGTCGTGGTACTCGTACATGAATACAACCCCCAGGTCCTTATTGCGGTCGAACTCGGACTATTCGATCGATGGTAAGGATCTCCACCGCCCGCCGATGATGGCCGTTCTGCTCGTCGGAACCGCTGGGCTCATCCTCCGATAGCCCTGGTTATTCGAAGGCCAGAGACACGTCGCCCAGCCCAGCGAACTCAGCTCGGACGATGTCACCGGGTGTGACGGCGACCGAGCGGGTGCACGCTCCCGGCAGCACCACGTGGCCCTCGTCGAGGGCGATTCCCCAGTCGTGAAGTCGGTTCGCCAGCCAGGCCACCGCCACGACGGGATTGCCGAGCACCGCAGCGCCTACACCACTCTCGACCGGTCTGCCGCACTTCGACAGGACCGCTCCGGTTAGTCGGAGATCGAGACCATCCAGTCTGGTGGCCCGGCCACCGAGAACGACCCCCGCAGCGCTGCCGTTGTCGGCCACGGTGTCCTCTAGCCTGACGTTCCAATCCTCGACACGGCTGTCGATGAGCTCGATGGACGGCAGTACGAACTCGGTGGCCCGAAGCACGTCGCCGATGGTGATCCCGCCACCCGCGAGGGGATGTCCGAGCACGAAGGCCATCCCGATGACCACACGCGGCTGGATGTACGAACTCGAGTTGGACCGACTCCCCCTCGGACATGAACATGGTGTTGAGGAGGTGTCCGTAATCAGGCTCTATCGCCCCGGTCATCTTCTGCATGGCCGACGATGTCAGCCCAACTTTGTGCCCCCGGACGGCGGCCCCGGACTTCACGGCGTCTTCAACATTGAGCATCTGGATCGAGTAGGCGTCCTGCACATCGATACCCGGATAGGTCGAGGTGAGCGGCGGGATGGGATGGCAGGACCTCTGGGCTTCAGCCAAGGTCAGTGCGGCCGCACGACGGGTCGACGCACGTCCATTGGGCGATTCTCTCAGCGCAATCGCCCTCCTAGTCACCGATGGTTCCACGCTCCGGAACCTGACTTCTATTGGGCTGAGGTCCCCTTGATGCCTGTCCGGGTCACGGTGATACCAGCCATTTCGCGGTCCCAGGCGCTCCCGATGCCGACAGCCCGCAACTCGGCCTTCTTCACCTTCTGTGTCGGAGTCCTCGGAAGATCGTCGACGTATTCGATATAGCGGGGCACCATGAAGTACGGCATCCGCTCGGCGAGATAGTGGATCAGTGCTACTTCATCCAGCTCAGAGTCGTCCTCGCGGATCACCAGGATCTTGATTTCGTCCTCTGAATACTCACTCTCCACCGCGATGGCCACCGCCTCACGGACCTCTGGATGACTGGCGACCTCAACCTCCACCTCGAATGAGGAGACATTCTCACCACGCCGTCGGATGGCGTCGTCGACCCGATCCACGAAGTAGTAGATGCCATCCTCTTCCTGTCGGAGGGCATCACCACTGTGGAGCCACCCGTTGCGCCAGGCCTCGGCGGTTTTTTCCGGAAGGCCGTTCCATCCCACCATGACTGTCCAAGGCAGCTTGGTGCGGACCACCGCCTCCCCCACCTCGCCTCGTCGAACCTCGATGTCGTGTTCGTCGACGAGGCGCACTTCGACATCGGGGTGCTCCCTACCGCACCGTCGAGGTGCGACATGGTCAGCGTCGAGATCCACTAGGAAAGTCCCGCCCTCGGTGCTTCCGAAGCCAGTAACCACCTCGACCCCGAATCGGGATCGGAAGGTCTCAAGATCCGAGGTGACCGGCGTCATGTAGACCTCCCGCAGGGGATTGTCGATGTCGTCGGACTTCAACGGCTGCCGCAGCAGGAATTCGGGCATGGTCCCCACCAGCTGGCTGGTCGTGGCGCCAACCGACCGCACCTCGTCCCAGAAGTTCGTTACGTGGAAGCCCGAGGCCACGTAGGCGGTGCTCCCCGGGATTAGCGCCCGATAGACCCCACCCCACTGGCCGGCCACATGGAACTGGGGCGCAACCACATAACGGATGTCGTCTGGCCCCTGCCGACCGGTGTACTCCGCTGTCGTATAGCCGGCAGCATGGGGAAGGAGTGCGCCCTTGGACACCCCCGTGGTACCAGAGGTGTAGAGAATGGCCAATAGGTCCCAAGGTTCCACTGCTTCGGGACCCAGACAAGTGTGCGTCGACAGATCGGTGAACGGTACGATCCGGGTTTGTTGCCCCTCGATGGTCCCGTGATGCATGGGCGCGATCTCGTCACCTTTGGTTGGACGGACCACGATGCCCTCGAGGCTGTCTTCGGCGGCCTCGAGCACCTGGGGGAGATAGTGCTCCTCGATCACAGCGAAGCGGGCCCCCGAGTCGCGGATCAGGTGATTGAGGAAACGACCCTTGTAGGCGGTATTCACCAGAGTCTCCACCGATGCATTGAAACTGAGGCCGATCCAGGCCAGCACCGAGTCGATGTGGTTGTCGAGCATCAACAACACCGGCTCCTGACGCTTGACCCCGAGCGAGCGGTATCCACCGGCAACCCTTCCGGCGGCCTCCCATAGCTCGGCGTAAGTGAGCTGGCCGTTCTCGTCGATCAAGGCAACGTGTTCTGGTCGCTGCTCGATCGCATCCTCGAGTACCCGGTTGAGCGTTCGTTGCTCGAGCGGTCGTCTTGTCGCTTGCTGCGGTTCCATCGCTCCTCGATTTCGTATGCTGTCGATGACCTAGAGCGCGCCCTCGAGAAAGCCGCGCACTACGGCTACGAAGCGGTCATGCTGCTCGATCTGGGTCCAGTGTCCGCACTTGCCGATGCCATAGAGCCTGGCATTGGGTATGCGCTCAAAGAAGTAGAGGCTATCGGCGAAGTTCAGCATCTGGTCTTCCCGACCGTGTATGACCAGGACATCTTGGACGATGGCGGCCAGTTCCTCGTCGGTGATGACCCAGGGGACTGACAGATCAAACGTCGCCTCATGCGACCGCCTGACATCGGCGCGGGTTGCCCGTGGCGTTCGGACCGCGGCGATGGTCTCAAGTTCGTCCCCAAACTGGTCGGGGTCGTAGATCATGGTCTGGATCACGTTGACCATCGCATCGGTAGTCGGGTTCCCATAGAAGCCGATCAGGGCGGCGAGGCCCGGACCGGGAGGCAACGGGGCCCCTCCGGAGCCCATCAGCACGATCTTGTCGATCCGTTCAGGAGCTTGGCGCACGATGCTCAGTGAGATGAGGCCGCCCATCGAGTTGCCGACGAGACTCGCCCTGTCGATGCCGAGAACATCCAGCAGGCCAAGGAGAGAATCCACCCGGACCTGGGTGAAGGGGATGATCCCCTGCGGCGGTGGATCAGGGTGGGTCGAGTCGCCGTAGCCGATAACGTCAGGAGCGAGACAACGGTACTCATCGCCCATGTCCTCGAGAACGGCCCTCCAGTTCGACTCTCCGGTGGCTCCAGGGCCCGAGCCGTGCAGGAAGAGAACCGCCGGTGCCTCCGGGTCCCCCGACTGGTTCAGGAGGAACTCGTAGGGCCCCACAGCCACCCGCTCGGTTGTCATCGTTGCTGGCTTGCCCATCAGACCTCACTCTCGTCGGTGCCACCCCACGGCCCCGTATCGGGGTGCATGCTTGCCCACTTGATGCTCGCCTTCTACGGTTGGTTCCACAGACTGGAACCAGTGAACGGGGCCACGAGGGACGTGTCACAAGAACGTCCCGTGTCGAGCCAGGTTCCGCCATCCATTACCCCATCCCCAGCATGCTCCGCGTTTCAGCTGGATCGGCGACCTCGCGCCCAACGGTTGCCGCCATGTCCCCGAAGCGCTCGACCATCTCCACGTTGCTCAGCTGTGGGTCGCCCCAGCCGGGTAGATCACCGATCCCTGTGCGTACATGTCCGTCCATGCAGACAGCCAGAGCGTTGAACAGCCGGTGACGCTCCTCGTCGCCCGAATCGGCATTGAACGAGTTGTGATAGTTGTGGGCGAACCACTCGACACTCCACTCCTCCGGGATGAACTGGAGCATGCTGAGGATGCCGGCCGCGCTCGGCGGGGGGCCGAAGGCCTCACTGTTGGAGAGGTTTAGGTGGAGCACGATGGGCGCCGAGACCAAGCCCAGCTGTCGGTAGGTCTCGATATGGCGTAAATGGCCGATCTCCCGCACCCCGAACTGGGGCTTGAGCCCCGACTGGCGACACCAGGTCAAGAACTCGACGGCGACCTCGTGGGTGGTGCCGGTGACCTGGTCCAAGAGCCATTGGCCCCGTTCACGACTCCACCTGCCCATATTCGTGGCGCCGATAAAGAAGACGAATGTCTCCAACGGGACGGGACCTGATGCTCGCAACTCCCGCACGTGGGGGTAGGCCCGGATGCTCGCCCCGTCGGTGGCGTTGCTCACCCGCATGGTCGGGTAGGCGATGATCTCGCTCCGCTCAGCGATCAGCTTCATGGTCCGTGCGTAGAACTCAACATCCTCGGCGTGATCGATATCGAGCCGCTCCAGTCCGGTCCTCGGGTGGAAATGGGCGATGGATGCTCCGGCATCGGCGCAGGCCACGACCTGGTCGGCGATCTCCTCCTCGGTCAGTGGTACACCGGGGTGGTCCAATCGGGTGACGTACTCGTTGACCGCGACCTCGATGATGAGCTTCTTCACGAAAGTACCCCTTTGTGGAAGATGGTCGGGACCGTGCTCTCAGCTTGTCTCCGCCGACCGTACTGTTCTCCGGCTCGTTCCAATTGTCGGAACACGTGCCTCAGGGACCTGCTGAGGCACCGGGCGAGGCCTTGAGCACCCCTCTTCCGGAGATAGAACCGAGTTCCACGAAACGGAACTCTGGACGCCCCGTCCGTCCCTCGGCGACGAAACTGAGCAGGACTCGGCGGTCTGCCGGCGCCTTGCTTCGGTTGCCGTGGCCGGGCCAATCGAAGGAAAGGCAGGTCAACCATGGTCGCTCCCCTCAGCACTACGGTTCCGGACATTCCACCGATCATCTCGGTGGATGACCACGTCATTGAGCCGCCGGACCTCTGGGAACGGTGGCTACCCGCCCGCTTCCGCGACGCAGGCCCCAAGGTGGTGAAGGCCTCCTACGAGTTGCTGGGGGCTCAACCCCCGTACATCCGCAGGGTGGCGAGCGGACCCACAGCGGATTTCTGGGAGTACGGGTCCCTCTCGATGGCCATTGACGGGGGCGTCGTGGCTGTGGGTCAGCCTCCCGAACGGGTCTCCCATGAGCCGTGGAGCTTCAACGACATGCGTCCAGGGGCCTTCCGGATCAAAGAACGACTCATCGACATGGACGAGAATCATGTCGAGCGGTCCCTGTGCTTCCCCACCATGCCTCGATTCTGCGGGCAGACGTTCCTCGAGGCTGAGGATCGGGAGCTCGCCTTGGCCTGTGTCGTCGCCTACAACGACTGGATGGTCGACGAATGGTGCGGCGAAAGCGCAGGCCGCCTGATCCCGCTGTGCCTCATCCCCCTCTGGGATGCGGAGCTTGCTGCCGTCGAGGTGCGAAGGAACGCGGAGCGGGGGGTGAGGGCGGTGGCTTTCACCGAACTGCCAGCGCATCTGGATCTTCCCACGCTCCACGATCCGGCAGGCTACTGGGACCCATTCCTCCAGGCGTGCGAAGACACCGGAACCGTAGTGTGCATGCACATCGGGTCCTCCTCGAAGCTGATGACGACTTCGACCGACGCCCCCATGGGCGTTCGTTACGCCCTGACCACGCTCGAATTCGCAGATGTCACTCGCGGACTGGTTGCTGTCAGCCACCTTGGCACGGTTCCGCACCCTCAACATTGCGTACTCGGAGAGCCAGATCGGGTGGATGCCCTATTTGCTCGAGCGGATCGACAGACTGTGGGAAGACGGTCATGCCAGCTACGAGATGAACCCCCTTCTCACCGAACGGCCCAGTACCTACTTCACCGGTCGGGTGTTCGGATGCTTCTTCGAGGATGACTTCGGCCTTCTCAATCGGGACGCCATCGGCGTCGATCAAATCACCTTCGAGAGCGACTACCCCCACTCCGACTCCACGTGGCCCAACACAAGGCAGTACGCGGAACGGGCCATGGCCGACCTGAGCCCGATCGAGATCCAGAAGATCATCCGGGACAACGCCATTGGTCTATTCGGCCTACCCCACCAGCTTTAGTTCGCGACCGAGTCACACCGCGGGAGCTGTAACGCCCGGAGCGCCAAGCGGCGCAAGTGCCGAGGATGCGGGTGCTGACGTCGTCAGGCGGCTGGGATGAGGCGACGTGCGTTCGTCGACGCCGGAGGCCTCCGGTCGGCAGGTGTCGCCCGGTAAATCGCTCGTAAACCCACACCTGTTCGCCTGCCGTCAGAGAATAATACTCACCCTGCCGTGCGGACGGAGGGTGGTCATCGACAGAATGGCCTTGCGCAATTTGAACTCGAATCCGGCAATCCCCTGCTCGAGCAGTACCAACTCGAACCGACCCGGATAGGCGAGCATCGCTCGGCTGGAGTTGCGGTGGACGAGGAAGTTGGCCTCGGCCAGCACCGAGCCGTCGTCGTGGCGCGCCGCCCTCACGTTCCCGATCATCCGGTGGGTCAGCGAGCGGGGGGATTCGGCCCAAGTCGTCCCTTTGATCAGGCCCAGGACCCGCTCTTCAAGCAGAAATCGGTCGTCGTTGACCAGGAACATCTCGTGCAGTGGATCCCCTTCGGGCCGATCGGTGGCCGGAATCAGGTACTGGCACTCGAGGGCGAATAGTTCCAGCCACTCGTCGAATCTGCCGGCATCGAGAAGTGCCGCGTCGCGGAAGAGGAAGCCCTCGACGTCACGGCTCAGACCCGGATCCCAAGTGGACCAGGCGGTCGAATCCCGAGGTGCCGCGGTCATGACTGGCGCTCCCCGGTGAGCCCAACCGGGACCGTCGTCACCTGGCGACGAAGGTGTGTGCCCTCACGCCACTGTGCCCCATCAACATAGCAAGTCATTATGCGCCTCCTTCTTACTTCCGCTGCCTCGCAGCCAGAGTCGATCGTGGTGGTATGCCATCGTCAGGTGGCCCGCGGCGACCACCGGCCTACCGCCCACGGTAGACCGGTGGTCGGCGTTCGATGAAGGCCCGGACCGCTTCGGCCGAGTCTTCGGTGGCAGCGTTCGCTGCGTAGCGGGCACTCTCGCGATCGAGGAACCCAGACAAGTCCATGTCAAGGGCATCGTTCAGGTTCTCCTTCATGGCCGCTGCGGCCAGGGGAGGCATGCTGACGATCTGTTCGGCCATGGCAGTAACGGCACCAACGAGGTCAGCCCCGGGGACGACGCGGTTCACCAGCCCCATGGCCAGGGCGTCCGTCGCACCCAACCGGGAGCCGAGCAGACTCAACTCCTTCGCCCGTCCCAAACCGACCAATCGGGCCAGGTGCCAGGGGAGCCCCATGTCGCCGGTGGTTCCGATGGCCAGGAAGGCGGCGGCGAAGACCGCTGAGTCCGCCGCACAGCGCAGATCAGCGGCACAAGCCAGCGCCAGTCCGCCTCCCGCGCAAGGACCGTTGATGGCGGCGATAGTCACCGGTCGGAGCGAGTACAGCACCTCGGCCAGCGTAACGAGTTCGCGGACGAACTCGACGGTCACCGTGTCTTCGCCCAGCTGGGCCATGCCATCGATGTCACCACCGGCGCAAAATGCCCGACCCGCTCCTGTCAGGACGACTACGCGGATGTCACTGTCGTCAGAAAGGATCGCCAGCTGATCCCGGAGATAGACCACGACCGACGGCGTGATGGCGTTGAGGCGGGCGGGTCGATTGAGAGTCACCGTCGCCACGTGGTGGTGCACCTCCACCAGCACCGACTCGTCAAACGGCCTGGTGTCGTCATCGACAATGACATGCATGATCGTATGCTGCTCGGGAGATTGGGGCTTAGCGCTCTCCCATTCCGCCATCCGGAATGGCTCTGGACCGGTCCCGGTCACGGCACGTCGGAACAGCTGCGTCCCACTCGTACCCTGCGAGTAGGGGCGTTCCGGGGGATAGAACACGGCGATTGCGTCCATCAGTTTGAATGCGAGGATTGTCGATGGTGACCATCATCGAACATGTCGTGCTCTATTCGGCCGATACCGAAGCGACCATTCGCTTCTACAGGGATCTCATGGGATTCCCGCTGGAGGGAGTATCAGACTGGCGGCTCGGGAGGCGACCGACTTTTCGCATCCAGGTCGCCCGTGACCAGTTCATCAATGTGCACCCCGCCGGAAGTGAACTGAATCCGAGGGCGGCGTGCTCGTTTCCCGGGGGGCTGGACGTCTGCTTCCTCAAGGACGAGCCCCTGGAGACCGTGGTAGACGCTCTCGAGCAAGGAAGCGTGGCGATCGAAGTAGGCCCGGTGGCCAGAACGACGTCAACCGGCCTCCCCAGTACCTCGGTCTATGTGCGAGATCCGGACGGCAACCTTGTTGAGGTGATGAGTATCGACATCGAGTAGCCCGCGGCATGCTCACAGTCCCGACGTGTCTGCCGGGACCGAACCCAACCGTGGATTGCCAGTCCACCGTTCCGTGGCCCGGAACCCCGGCTTCGGTTCTGATCCTGGCTACCTCACACTGCAATCGCTGATGGACGCTTGAATCCGCTGGTCCCCCCACAGGCGTGATTCGCGCCGTCGGCCTAAGGGGTAGGGGCCGCGTCGCGTGGTTCCTACCCCTTTGTTCACATGTCGCCGGCGTCAACTGGGGCCGTGGCATCGGAGGACCCTTAGTCCCCCGGTGCCGGTGGACGGTGGGGCCAACGCCCTAGAGCGCTCGCCCGCCCGCTATGCGTTCCCCGGTCAGGATGCCATGCTCCTGGGTCACCGTGCCGCTGGCGACGGTGTACCGGTAGCCTCCTTCCGGCCTGCGGAGTCGGGTGCCGCCGCCGGGTAGGTCGGCATCGACGGTGGGCTCCGACCAGTGAAGCTCATCGAGGTCGAACACGGTAACGTCCGCCCACGCTCCCGGGGTGAGTAGTCCTCGGTCCTCGAGCCCGAGCACGTCCGACTGTCGACCGGTCAGTTCGTGGACTGCATGCTCCACGGTGAGGTCGTTGCGGTCCCGCACGAATTTGGTCAGCAACAGGGTCCCGTCACCGGCCCCACAAAACATATTGAGGTGCGCTCCTGCGTCGCTATTCGACACGAGAGAGAGTGGATGGTTGATGGCGGCAGCCACGTCCTCGACGTGGTCGTTGCGGATCGCCCTGGACATCACACCTGGTCGGAGGTCATTCTCGATCACCCAGTCGGCCAGGACGTCCGATGGGTGACCACCACGGGCCGCCGTCAGCTCAGCGAGGCTGCTACCCACCCACTGCCCTAATTCCGGGTGGGCTACCCCGATCAGCAGAATCCGCTCCGGGGACCGGTTGGGAATTATGTTTGACGTAATGGTGTCCCAGTCGGAGCGGGCCTGTGCCCGCCAGTCCTGGCTCGCCAGCATGGCCGTCTTGTCCGCCGCCTCAGCCTGGATCATCCTGTGCCAGGCGGGGAGGTAGCTGAAGCTCATGCCCCCGCTCCAATTGACCTGGATGTCGATGGGGCGAGGGGAGATCTGCGGCACTACCTGCACTCCAATGGCAGCGAATGCTTCAGCCTGTTCCAACGCCTTGGTGAACCATCCCGGTCGGGCGGTGTCGCACGAGATGCCGTTGTAAGTCAGCGGCACCTGATGGGGACCGCATAGCCTGGCGAACCGGTCGACATCATCCACCCACTGATCGGTCCGGACCTCGGGAATAAATTCTAGGAGCTTCCGGTGACGGCCGAGAAGCCCGATCAATGCAGTGAGCTCCCGGTCGTCACTTAAGGCGCTGGGAACGGGCCTCCCTCCTGCATCACGGTCGAAGATCGATGACGACAGTCCGATTGCCCCGGCCATTAGGGCGGTTTCCAACACCTCCACGATCTGGTCGATCTCCTCATCGGTTGACGGACGCTCCCAGGCGTCCGGGCCGATGACCCACAGCCGGACCAGGCTGTGGCCGACCAGATCATTGATGCTCAGCGTGAGGTCGAGGCCGTCGATCCTGTTCCGGTATTCGGGGTATGTGGCCCAGTCCCAAGGGATTCCAAGGGCGAACGACTCCCGGGGCATGTCCTCGATGTAGCAGAACAGGTCGGAAATGCCGGAGACGTGGTCCGGTCGTATCGGAGCTAATGACAGTGAGCAGTTGCCGATGAGAGCTGAGGTGACGCCGTGCTGCGGTAGCGGATCACACGTCGGGTCCCAGAAGAGTGACGGGTCGAGATGGGTGTGGGACTCGATGAACCCAGGGGCGACGTACGCCCCCGAAGCGTCCAGTTGCCGCTCCCCATGTTCGGGGAGATTCGGGCCGACCTCGGTGATCCTTCGGTCGCAGATCCTCACGTCGCCTGTCCTCCCCATGGCGCCCGTTCCGTCCAGTACCGTTCCGCCCCGGATGAGTAGACCTTTGGTTCTCATAACATCGACCAGCATGTCGGAAAGTCGACCCGCTGGCATCCCTGCGATTCCGCGCCTCGGAAAGGACCCGTGCGCATTGGACCCAGGTCGGTGCTATTCAGAGAATCCCTGTTCAAACATGGAGGTCCTCCTGTGTCGTCCCATCAATCCGCACACGCAAGCACCCTGTTGAAGAACGCGCTGATCGTCGACGGAACCGGTGCGGAGGCGTTCACGGGTGACGTGATGGTGAGCGGCGGACGGATCGAGCAGGTGGGGACGGTCGGCTCTGCCGATGCACAGTCCGTCATCGATCTCTCCGGTCTCGTGCTGGCGCCGGGGTTCATCGACTCCCACACCCACTACGACGCCCAGGTCCTATGGGATCCCGACCTAACACCGACCAGCAGCTACGGCATCACCTCAGTACTCATGGGGAACTGCGGCTACAGCGTCGCTCCCGCAAAGGAGACTGATCGCGAGCTGATCATCCTGACTCTGGAGGCTGTCGAGGGAATGTCCCGGGAAGGCCTCGAGGAGGGCATCGAGTGGTCTTTTGAGACCTTTGCGGAGTACCTGGCCGCGCTTCGTCACCGGGGCACACGCCTCAATGTCGGTGCGTTGGTCGGGCACAGCACGTTGCGCTCCTACGTCATGGGAGCTGACTCCATCGAGCGGACCGCGACCGACGACGAGGTGACAAGAATGGGAGAGGTTCTCCGCCAGTCGCTCAGTGACGGGGCCATGGGCTTCTCGAGCTCACGCTCGGAGGTCGACAACGGAGCGTTCGGCAAGCCGGTAGGCAGCAGAGTGGCCGAATACTCGGAGTTGGTGGCTCTAGCCGGACAGTTGCGCCACCACGGGGACGGGATCATCCAGCTCCTCCCCTGCAGTATGCGGGAGGGACCCAACGCCATGGCCAAGGTGGTCTCAGACGTCATTGCTGCATCCGGGCGGCCGGTCTTGTTCTCCTCCGTGCTCACTGGGATGTTCGGTCCCCCTGGGGCGGCGCTCGACGCGCTCGATACGTTCGGTTCCATTGACGGCAACGCATACCCCCTGGTGTCGTGCTTGCCGCTGGTGCAGGAGGTGAGTCTGAAGGACCCCTTCATTCTGGCCCTGTACTCGACCGGCTTCATCAAGGCGTTGGAACGTTCACCACGGGCGAGGGAGCGCCTCTATGCCGATCCGGCCTGGCGGGAGGAAGCGCGCCGTGGGGTCACACCGATGGGCACCGCCCGCCTGGCTGCGGTAGTGGTGTCCGAGACGGACGATCCCGCAATGGCTGGTCGCACTCTGGCCGAACTGGCGGCGGAACGTGGAATCGAGCCAATCGACGTGATGGTCGACCTGGCCCTAGACGAACATCTCGCCACCCGATTCCGAATCCCTCTTCACAACACCGATGAGTCCGAATTGGAGGACCTACTCCTCGATACCCGGTGCTTGGTCTCCCTGTCTGATGCCGGAGCCCACCAGAGTCAGATCTGTGATGCCATGTTCTCGCTGAACCTGCTAGGACATTGGGTTCGGGAAAAGGAAGCGCTTTCCCTGGAGTTTGCCGTCTGGCGACTGAGCGGTCAGCAGGCCTCGGCCCTGGGCCTGACCGACCGGGGGGTCATCGCACCAGGATTGGCCGCCGACCTGGTGGCCTTCGACATGGCCACCGTGGGGAGTGGCCCGCTCCGGAGGGTGCACGACCTTCCGGCCTCCGCTGATCGCCTACTGGCCGACAGCATCGGGATTGAACATGTATGGGTGAACGGCCAGGCCATCAGACGAAGCGGAGTTGATCTGCCCGATATCAGGCCAGGCCGCCAGCTCATCTGATGGACACGGCCCAGAACAATGACGCCGACGTCGAGCCACACCTACTCGGCCGTGAATTGATGAAACAGCGGTGCGCGAGTCAATCCGATTGGATTCTCCCTGGGAAGCAGCACCCCTAGAGCGCAGAGCTGTCAGCCTGGTAGCCGTCGCGGGTCAGTTTTAGCCCGGCTTTGGTGCTGTCCCAGACCGTTCCGGTATCCCGGGTCCGCAGTTCTACTTTGCGAACCTTTGCCGTCGGTGTTTTCGGCAGCTCAGGGAGGATCTCGAAGAAGCGCGGCACCATGAAGTAGGGCAGGCGATCGGCCAGAAAACGAAACAGTGCCTCCTCGTCAACGTCCGGTGTCCCGGTCAGCACGACTACTGCCTTGATCTCGTCCTCGAGGTGCTCGCTGGGCACGGCAACCACCGCTGACTCGAGGACAGCCGGGTGTTGGTTGAGATGGAGTTCCACCTCAAGTGACGATACGTTTTCACCCCGGCGGCGGATGGAATCGTCCATCCGGTCTACGAAGAAGAAATTGTCCTCCTCGTCTTGGTAGAGGGCGTCACCACCATGGAGCCAACCGTTCCTGTAAGCATCAGCCGTCTTTTCGGGCTCGCCCTGATAGCCGATCATCGTGGTCCATGGCAGCGTTGCCCGGATGACGAGTTCGCCTGGCCGGCCCCTCGGGACCTCGACATCGTGCTCGTCGACAATTATCGCCTCATAGCCCGCACGGACCTTGCCTACCCCTCGGTACTCCACCGCATCGGGATTCATGAGCACGGTGCCCAGTTCGGTGTTGCCGAATGCGGTGACCATCGATACGCCGAATCTCTTGGCAAAGCCCTCGACATCGGGAACCACGGGAATCATGTGGATCTCCCGGAGAGGATTGTCGGCATCGGACGGGCTGGCCTCAGGGGCGGTCAGGAACGAGGCCATTGTGCCCACCAACTGCGTGGTCGTGGCGCCAATCGAGCGAATCTCGTCCCAGAAAGTACTCACGTGAAATCCCGAGGCCACATAGGCGGTCGCTCCGGCGATCAGCGCCCGGTAGACCCCACCCCATTGGCCAGCAATGTGGAACTGGGGCAACACGACGAATCGGACATCCTCAGCCTCAGTAGTGCCTACCGCGCTGGCGTGGTTCCATGCGTGGGCGTGCGGAGCGAGGACACCCTTGGAGCGACCGGTGGTCCCCGACGTGTAGACGACCGCCGCCAGATCCCAGGGGGCGATCTCAACCGGGGTGACTGCCGGGTGCCTGGCCAGATCCCCGAATGTCACCAGATCGATCGACCCTGTTCCGAAAGCGGCCGATGGGTCCTCGTGGAAGTCCCCTCGTACAATGATCGTCCCGAGCCGCGGCACCTGGCTGGCGATCTCGGCCACATTGGGAAGAAATGTCGACTCCACCACTGCGATGGCGGCTCCAGAGTCACTGAGGACATATGCCAGCATCTCCCCCATGTAGCTGGTATTGATCGGCACCTCCACTGCTCCGATCATGCACAGGGCGACCCAAGTCACGACGCTGTCCACGTGGTTCTCGAGCAGAAGCACGACTCGGTCCTCGCGCCCGATGCCCTGTGCCCGTAACCCACCAGCTGTGCGAGAGGCCTCCTCCCACATTTCGTCGTAGCTGAGCTGTCGGGTGGTATCGGCCACGGCGATCTTTTCCGGGTTCTGATCGATTACCCCCTGCAACACCGCCAGTAGCGTGCGCTGCTCAAGGGGGGTCTGCGCGAGATCCTTGTTGCGGGTCATGCCTGGTCCTTCTCTCTACCGACTCGATCACCGTTTGGCTCTAGCAAACGCCACCGGTGGCACCCCGCGCTTACCAGGTTCCACGTGTCGGAATTCTGACACGGGTCCTGATCACGGGACGGTCGTACTCTTACTGAGACAAACGATCGGGCGGATCCGTCCGGCGAGCAGATCGAAGGTGGCACGCGACCCTTTGCCGCGGTACCACAGGAAGGGTGTACGCAGATGTTGACGGACGACCTCCGACTGATATCGGTCGATGATCACCTGATCGAACACCCGCGTGTCTGGCAGGACCGACTGCCAGCCAGGTTCCAAGAGGCGGGACCCCGGGTGGTCGAACTTGCCGACGGCTCTCAGGAGTGGAGTTACGACGGAATCGTCGAAGGACCCCCGGGGCTGAGTGCGGTGGCCGGCAAGCCATGGGGGGAACGCAGCCGCGATCCCCTCAGGTTCGACGAGATGTTCCCCGCGTATACCGATTCGACCGCCCGTTGCGAGGCTATGGACCAAGACGGTGTCTACACCGAGATCCTGTTTCCGAGCTTCAGCCGGTTCGCGGGAGCGCGGTTCATCAAGGGGAAGAACCGAGACTTGGGTCTGGCCTGTGTGCAGGCCTACAACAACTTTGGGTTCGAGGAGTGGCAGGACCTCCACCCCGGACGCTTCGTCACGCTGACTATCCTGCCCCTCTGGGACATTGAGCTCTGTGTCACAGAGATGCACCGATGCCTGGCCCTTGGCTCCCATGGGGTGACCCTTCCTGACAGCCCGTCGATGCTCGGCCTCCCGACTTACCGGTCGGGGTACTGGGATCCCCTACTGGCCCTGCTCGAGGAGTCCGGAACGCCGATGTGCATCCACTTCGGTTCATCGGGAGTGACGCCGGTGCTACCCGAGGACTCCCCTCAGGCCGCAGCCGCCGCCGTCTACCCGGTGACCGTTATGTCGTCCGTTACCGATCTGATCCTCTCCCCGATGCTGGAGAATTTCCCCCGCCTGCAGGTGGTGCTCTCGGAGAGCGGGATCGGTTGGATCCCGTATCTGAGCCAACGCGTGGACCAGGTCTGGGAGCATTACAGGTACTACAACATTGATGACACGCTCACCGCTGTGCGGCCGTCCGAGTTCGTAGCCAGGAACATCTACTCCTGCTTCATCGACGATCCTCTCGGTGTGGATCTTCGTGACACCATTGGTATCTCACAGATCATGTGGGAGTCGGACTATCCCCACGCCGACTGCCTATACCCGCTTAGCCGCACCACCGCCGCCAAGGTCATGGCCGATGTACCCGACGATGACGTCCGGCTGATCATGGCCGATAACGCTCGGAGAGTATTCGGACTCTGAGATCCCCTTGCTGTCATTCCTGACAAAGGGCCGAAAAGGCCGAGGTCGAATCAGCCGCTGACCTGGTAGGCCTCACGACCGAATGCCCGCACGTCCTCGAGCAGAAGGTCAGGATGCTCGAGAGCGGCGAAGTGGCCGCCCTCGGCCATCTCCGTCCAGCGCGCAACGTTGTAGTAGCGCTCGACCCAGCTCCTCGGGGGGGTACCTCCAACCGCCTCGAAGGGAAACTTGGCGATAGCGGTGGGAGTGGCGCAACGGATGCCCTCAGAGAAGACGGCCCGTTCGGCCGCGTTCCCTCGATAGGCCCACAGGCTGGTGGCAATGGTGTCGTTGACCAGGTAGATCATTACATTGGTAAGTAGGTCGTCCCTAGAGTAGACCTGGTCAATCGACTTCGTCCGCAGATCAGACCAGGCGTGGAACTTGTCGATGATCCAAGCCGCCGTACCCACTGGCGAGTCGTGCAAGGCGATGCCCAATGTCTGTGGTCGTGTCGCCTGCTGCATGGCGTAGGCCAAGTGGGGCCGGTCGTTGGCCATAGACAATTGGACCGCCGCCTTCTCCACCTCCCCGACGGTGCCGTCGTCATCCGGCGTGGGTCTCCATCCGATCAGATTGAGGTGGAGGGCCGTGCAGGTGGTGTTGTGGTCATTGCCAATCCACGACCCGATCACGCTCCCCCAGTCCCCGCCCTGGACCATATAGACCGGGTACCCGAGGATCTGGGTCATCAGTGTGTCCATCAGCCGGGCCACCGTTCTCGGCCCTAACGGTTGAGCGACCGGGCCAGAGAACCCATAGCCAGGAAGCGAGGCGACAACCACATCAAACGCATCGTCGGCCGATCCGCCGTGCTTCGACGGAAAAGCCAGCTGGTCGATCATCCCCCAGAACTCGTAGTGCGAGCCGGGCCAGCCATGGAGAAGGAGCAGGGGGCGCAAGCCGTTGGACTCGCCCTCCACCTTCACATAGTGGATATTCACGTCCTCGACGCTGGTCTGGAACTGAGGATAGCGATTGAGGGCGATCTCAGCAGACCGCCAGTCGTACTCGGTCGTCCAGTAGGAGCACAGTGACCGCAGCCACTCGGAATTCACGCCGTAGCCCCACCCGTCCCCCTCGTCGCATGGGGGCTGGAGGAAGCGGTAGTCGGCTACTCGGGTGAGGATCCGGTCGATGACGTCATTGTGAACCGACACCTCAAACTTCGTGAACGGGTCCGTATGCTTGGACATGGGCACTCTCTCCCCTCGGTCGGCTGGTCGACGGTTGGCCCACGTACACCGGTTGACCCGTCGAATGACCTATATGACCGTGTGGTACCTACCCGGGGCGAGAGGGGGTTCCGCCCGCTGGAACGACACCCGCCGCTGACATCAGTCGTACCGTATTTTCAAGATTGACGTCGATTGCCGACCGATCGGCAGGGTCCTAACCGACCCCGACGACGCGATGCGGCACGGGGGTTGTATATGCGAATCGTGATTGATCCTGATCTCTGCCAGGGGCACGCGCTCTGCTTCGGAACCGCACCCGACCTGTTCGAACTTCGGGACGACGACGGTCACGCCGAAGTGAAGGTCGATCTGGTTCCCGATCAGCTTCAAGGCGCCGCGGTAAGGGCCGCCCAGGGGTGCCCCGAAGGTGCGATCAGCATTATCGACACTGACCATGGAGGATCTACCAGTGACTGACACCACCGAAGCACCCAGCGCTGTCTCGGAGTCCTTCGATCATCATTCGATCGAACATGCGGCGAATGCTCAGTGCGTCTACAAATCCATTCGCGAAGGTAGCGGCGTCGCCCACAGCGATCTCTACGGCGGTTACTACGTCTTCACCCGATACGCCGACATCGCTGCTGCGGCTCGTGACTGGCAGACCTTCTCCTCGGACCGGGACCAGAACGGAAGGGGTTCGGGAGGTGGCGGACTCTCCATTCCGCCCAATCCTGCCACCAGCCTCTCCCTGGACGAACACGACCCTCCCGAGTGGAAACGGATCCGGAGCGCCCTCAATCCATACTTCGCGCCGGCCTCGATCGAGAATCTGAAGCCGGCAGTGCTCGAGCTGGCAACCCACTTCATCGATCAGTTCATTGAGACCGGCTCCGCCGATCTCGTGCTGGACCTGGCCAATCCTGTTCCGGCCATCGTGACCCTCGACCTCTTGGGCTTTCCCCGTGACGACTGGGAGAAGTTTGCCGATCCCATCCACAAGATGGTCTTTATGCTGAGAGAGTCGCCGGAGTACGAAGAGACCTATCAGGGATTGGTGTGGATCCTCGACCAGATCCGCGCCAGGATTGCCGAGCTCCGCCAATCCCCGGGCAACGACCTGGTCAGCGACATGATTCGCCACGAGGCGAGTGGGACACCGTTCACCGACGTCGAACTCGAGGAGATGATCTTCATCGCTCTGGCCGGTGGTGTCGACACCACCACCGCTCTGCTGGCCAACACGTTCGTCTATCTCTCCGAGTATCCCGAGGAGCGGCGGAGGCTGCAGGAGGATCCATCGTTGATCGATTCGGCGTGCGAGGAGTTCCTGCGGGTCTTTACCCCCGTGCAAGCCTTGGCGCGTACGGTGACCACGTCCACCGAGGTAAGCGACGTTGCCTTGAACCGCGGCGATCGGGTACTACTGGCTTGGGCTTCCGCCAATCGTGATCCCGATCAGTTTCCCGATCCCGACGACGTCAAGCTGGACCGGTTCCCCAATCGCCACTGCTCCTTCGGGATCGGGATCCACCGGTGCCTGGGGTCGAACTTAGCCCGCGCCGAGTACAAGATCATTGTGGCGGAGGTTTTGCGCAGACTGCCTGATTACCAGGTGGTCCCGGGGCAGGCCCGCCAATACAAGCGGATCGGGACGGTCAACGGCTGGGAGGTCGTTCCGGTCACCTTCACCCCCGGCGTCCGGGAAGGCACCGGCACTTCCCTCTAGAGTTCGGGTCGAGCCCGTTCGGGAGGATGTCTCATGGCCGAGATCGTGCTTGTGCACGGTGGCATGCACGGCAGCTGGTGCTGGGAGACGTTCGTCCCCCACCTCGAGCGTCTCGGCCACGAGGTGACTGCCACCGACCACCCCTGTGACGACGAGACGCTCGGAAGTGGCGACTACGCCGCGCTCATCGCAGCTCAGATGGCCCCGCTCGGAAACTGTCCGATCGTCGTGGGGCACTCGATGAGCGGCCTGGCCCTCCCACTGATTCCCCAGCTGCGCTCGGTCGGGGCTCTGGTGTACCTCTGCGCCCTGGTTCCGGACCCCCCCGGCAGCTTCTTCGATCAGAACGGGGCCATGGACCCTGCCGTACGCGACCCGGCGATCAGGATCCCCGATCCGCAGGGACGGATCGCCTATACCGAGGAGGCGTCTCGGTCGTTGTTCTACCGGGGAGTTGAACGGTCCATTGCCGATCGATGCATTGCCCGACTCGTTCCCCAGGCGGCAAAGCCACTGGCCGAGGTGACACCCCTCCGCCAGTGGCCTGACCAACCGACTTTCTCCGTCTACTGCACGGACGACCCTATGGTGAACCCGTCCTACTCGGCAGACTCGGCGCAACGCATCAAGGCCACCGTCGTCGAGATGACGGGTGGCCACTCCCCGTTTCTTACCCGGGCCGCCAACCTGGCCCATGCGCTGGACAGGATTGCCGACACGGTGGCTTGACTTACCGGGTGGCGAGGAAGGAGGACGACGAGCTGATCATTCAGTCGTTCGGGATACCGAGACGGCACGGTTGATGACATTCCGTAGGGTGCGTAGCGACAACAGGTCCGACGCAAACCAAAGGGGAGCGATGACGAGCACGAAACCTGACTACGGTCGGAGGCGGGACGACCTGAGTACTCAGTGGCACGGAGTGGGCAGGTGACCAACTCTCCCTCCAACGACAAACGAGCGACGCCTGCCGAAGTCATTCTTGTGCATGGAGCGTTCCACGGTTCGTGGTGTTGGGAGCGGGTTGTCCCTTTGGTCCGGAACGCTGGAGTCCCTGTCAGCACCGTCGATCTGCCCTTCACCGGGTTCCCAGATGACGTCGACGCTGTGCGTACCGCCATCGCTTCGGCCACCGGACCGGTAATCCTCTGCGGTCACAGCTACGGTGGCGCGGTGATCACCGAGGCTGGCAACTCCCGCACCGTGGATCGGCTGGTCTATCTGTGTGCCTTTGCTGTTCCCGAGGGTCACTCGACGATAGATCCCTCAGACGAGACTCTGCCCGCCACGGCAGCTGCCGATGGCATGCGAATTCTCGGAGATGGCACTATCGGCTTCGATGTCGATCAGGCTCGTGCCACTTTCTATGGGGACTGCT
Organism: uncultured Acidimicrobiaceae bacterium; assembly: GCA_963817985.1. Lineage (GTDB taxonomy): Bacteria > Actinomycetota > Acidimicrobiia > Acidimicrobiales > RAAP-2 > Bog-756. The sequence continues at coordinate 24,124 of CAWFQI010000008.1, forward strand.
CCGACCAGGATGTGGCCAACGCCTGCTCCCGATTGCGACCGATGGCCGTTGAGAGCATGGCCGGGCAGGTGACCCGCGCTGCATGGCGCGACCACCCGTCGCTCTACGCCGTCTGCCTGGCCGACGGAGCCATCCACCCTGACGCCCAGCGGGCACTCGCCGCTCAATGCACCGAGATGGTCGAGTGGGAGTCGAGCCACTCGCCCTTCTACTCGATGCCGACCGTGGTGGCTGACCTGCTCTGCGACCTGGCCAATCGGGGTGGCTGAGACCGCACCGGGCACGCTCTCCCCGACTCGGCCCGTCTCGTGAGCTTCGATCCGGAGCCCGACGACGGTGTCCCAGCGATCCCGGCAGCAACGGTGATCGTGGCCCGAGACGGCACTCATGGGATGGACGTGCTGATGGTTAGGCGCAACCGAGCTATCGGCTTCGGCGGCATGTGGGTGTTCCCCGGTGGGAAGATCGAGGTGGGAGACGGTTCGGACGACGACAACACACGCCGCGCCGCAGTCAGGGAGCTGGCCGAGGAGGCGGGGATCGAGGTCGACGCCGGGAAGTTGATCCCCTTCTCCCGCTGGTGCCCACCGCCGGCCGTCGGTAAGCGGTTCGACACCGTGTTCTTCGTCACGCGGGCCCCGGACGGTCAGGTGACTGTAGATGGCGGGGAGATCGAAGACCACCGCTGGGATCGACCGCGTGAGCTGCTCGACCTCCACGGCTCCGGGATGCTTGATCTGGTGGTTCCCACCTGGGTGACACTGGTCCAGCTGGCCCGCTACGCGCAGGTGGAGGACCTGCTGGATGCGGCGTCCGGAACGGACCAGGAGACGTTCGTCACCCGGGTACAGATGGACAATGACGACAACCAGGTGGCCCTTTGGCACGGGGACGCCTCCTACGAGGGTCTGCACCTTGGGACGCCAGGAGCCCGCCATCGGTTAACGATGGCACCGAGTGGGTGGCGCTACGAGTCGTCCCAGACGATCACGTCGGGGATCCCAGCCGCTCCGCCGGAAGGCACCGACGGCTAGATCGAACCGGGCTCGCCATCGAGGATGATGGTCTTGGCCTCAAGGAACGGGTAGAGACCCTCGCGGCCACCTTCGCGACCGATTCCCGACTGCTTGAACCCCCCAAAGGCGATTCCGAAGTCGATCCGGCAGGCGTTCTGGCCCACCGTGCCCGACCGAATCTGGCGCGCCACCTCATAGGCACGGTCGTCATCGTCGGTGAAGACGGAGGCATTGAGCCCGTAGATGCTGTCGTTGGCGATGGCGACGGCCTGGGCCTCACTATCGGCGGGGATCACACTGAGCACGGGGCCGAAAATCTCCTCCCGGGCGATAGTCGATCCGTTGTCCACGTTGGCGAACACGGTCGGCTCGATGAAGAATCCCCGGTCGAGATCGGCAGGCCGGTGACCTCCCGAAGCCAACCTGGCCCCCTCGTCGGTGCCCTTGGCGATGAGGCCCTCGACCCGGTCACGCTGGCGGCGCATGGCCAGTGGTCCCATGTCGGTGTCTGGATCAAAGGGGTCGCCCACCCGGACCGTCGAGAACGAGTCACTCAGTGCCTCGACAAGTTCATCGTGCCGGTCCTTGGTCACGATGATACGGGTGAGCGACGCACACACCTGTCCCGTCATACTCTGGGCCGACCCGGCAATGGTCGCAGCTGCGGTGGCGATGTCGTAGTCGTCGAGGATGATTGCGGCTGACTTGCCACCGAGCTCGAGGGTGAACCGTGCGATGCGCTCGCCACAGATCGAGGCGATCCGTCGACCCGCCGCCGACGATCCGGTGAAGGTGATCTTGTCGACCCGGGGATCACGGACCAGGAGCTCCGATACCTCCCGGTCGGCAGTCACCACATTGATGACGCCGGGGGGCAGCCCGATGGCCTCTGCGATCTCCGCCATCACGTAGGCCGCGCCTGGTGCCTCGGGCGATGCCTTGATCACCACAGTGCATCCGGCCAACAAGGCGGGCGCCGTCTTGTGGGCGATCAGCGCCACTGGTCCGTTCCACGGGACGATGGCCCCGACCACGCCCACCGGCTCGCGGACCAGGAAGCCGGAGCTCCCTCCTTTGGTTGGCTGATGCCGCTCGATAAACGGGAACTTGTCGGCTAGATCGGCGTAGTAGTCGTAGACGCCACCGATGCTCGGGATCCCCGCCCGGGCCGACGAGTGCAGGATGCCCATCTCCGAGGTCCAGATGCGGGCCAGGTCATCTCCCCGATCGCGAACCGCGGCACCGATTGCCCGGAGGTACTCGGCTCGCTCGGCATGGGCCATCCTTGGCCACACCCCGTTGTCGAACGCCTCACGGGCGGCAGCCACCGCCCGGCTCATGTCTTCGGCCCTGGCTTCCGCCACCTGCAGGAAGATCTCCTCAGTGGACGGTTGCACGACGTCGATCAGTGCGTCCGACGAGGGGGTCACCCAGGAGCCGCCGATGTAGAACTGTCTCGGGTGCTGGATCGGTGCGGGCATCTGCTCGGCCAGTGTCATGCCATCGACTCCATCGTGCTCGGTTCTCGCTTCTCTATATTGCGCGTCTGGTGCTACCCCCTTCCGGCGGCCACCAGCACGACCCTGTCGCCATATTCGCTACCGCAAGGCTAGGTATGACCTTGAGGGGCGTCGACAGTCGAGTCCGTTCGGCGGAATCGTGGACAGAACCATCAGCCATCAACTGTCGCAACCCCTTCTACAAGTCCAGAGTCGCGTGTTCTGCTCAGCGGAACATCTGGATCCTCTGTTCCGTGTCCTCGATGAGGAACGCCGTCGACGCCTCGTAGGCGAGCCCCTCGGCCAGACAGCTGTCCAGCGCCTCACGGTACAGATCCTTGTAGGCAGCAACGGAACCGGCGCTGGTGGCCAGCACCGATCGGGCCAAGTCAGCAACAGTTTCATCGATGTCGGCAAGGGGCACCGAACACACCGCCAACCCCCACGCCGCCGCCTCGATCCCCGAAAAGGTCTGACATGTGTAGGACAGCTGGCGAGCTCGGCTGATGCCGACCAGCCGAGCCAGTCGCTGGCTCATGCCCCAGGTCGGCCGCAGTCCCCATTTCGCATGGGTGTCGCCAAACCGAGCTTCGTCGGAAGCAACGACCAAGTCGCAAGCCAGTACCAGCTCGAGGGCCCCCGTGAAACAGAATCCGTTGACTTTGGCCACCACGACCTGCGGAACAGTGGTGAGACGGGTGATCACCGACCGGGCGGGAACGTCCAGGAAGTCGCCCACGGCACCTCCTGCGAGAGTCCGCTCCCCGAGCGCCTTCAGATCGACGCCAGCGCTGAAGGCCCTCCCAGCGCCGGTCAGCACGATCACCCTGACCGACGGGTTCGTCGACACCTCGTCGATCGCCTCAGCCAACTCCTCCAGCATCTCGCAGGTGATGGCATTCAACGCATCAGGGCGGGACAGCGTGACGGTGGCTACACCGTCGTCCACTGCAAGTCGGACCGTGGGTACGGAATCAGCCATTGGAAGAGACTACCGACTGGTGGTTACGTCGATTGATCGACCGCCATCGCTTGCCACTGTTAGGCATGACCGGCCTGCACGTGCCTGCCAGCAGCTGGCGCCCCACGGACCGAGTTCCGTCGATCGGAACCCGACGGTCAAGTCCACCGATCTCATCGCGCATACTCGGTCAATGACCGCTTCGGGGAAGCCCGCACCTCCGGATCAGGACATCGGACTATTCGAAGCAATGTACAGCCAACGAGCAATTCGCCGGTTCAGATCCGATCCAGTCCCACGCTCGCTCATCGAGAGAGTCCTCGAAGGGGCGACGAAAGCGCCCAGCGGCGCCAACACCCAGCCGTGGGCGTTCGTCGTCGTCCAGGAACATGAGACCAGGTTGAAGCTGGGTGAGATGGCCCGCCGAAATTTCGACCGGGCGTATGAAGGCGCCCTGTCGAGGAAGCAGCCGGGTGATCCGCCTCCCATGCCCAACCTCAAAGCAATGATCGAGTCGATCGACGACATTCCAGCCTGGATCATCGTGTGCCTGGAGATCCCGGGTGGCGGAAGTCCCGGCATGGAGCAGTACGCCTCGATTTTCCCGGCTGTGCAGAACCTGTTGCTCTCAGCTCGCGGGGTGGGGCTGGGGGCGGTCATGACCATCTTGCTCGGAGGCGTCGAACTCCCTGAGCTGAGGTCCATTCTGGCCATCCCCCCGGGAGTGGACCCTCTAGTGTTCGTTCCCATCGGGTATCCAGCAGAAGGCACGCGATACGGGCCCACCCAGCGCCGCCCGCTCACCGAAGTGGTGCACTGGGAGCGCTGGGAGACGGACAAGCCCAACAGCGCTCGACTCGCCTATCGGCCAACTCCGTAGTCACGCCATGCGCTCCAGGCACTCGGGTCGAGGGATACCTGGGTGACATCACATCGACCGCTGAGCGTCGGAGTGATCGGGGCAATCCCGAAAGGGGCTGGGGGAGCAGGGCCCACCTCCCCGCCCTGATGGCACTCACAGAATCGGACTGGGGATGATCGGCAAGCCAGTGGCAATCAGCGTGGTCGCTCCCGGCAGTCCTGCAGGAGCGAGAATCCACCAGAGCAGCGCCTACGCGTCCGATGTCAACGCCGAGGCAACCGTCCTCAGCATCTCCACCGGGCAAGCATGGCCACCGCCGTCGGCGGGTTCAATGATCTGTCGGCTGAAGTTGCCAGCGCAATTGCTACCGCTACCGTCATCGAGACCGACGAGATCGTCGATGTTTCCGCTCCCGACCAGGGTGGCCATCACGGGGGAGCTGCCAATGGGGCGGTGGCGACACTGGCGGTGCTCGGTGGTGAAATGATGTCGGCGTTTCCCTGGGAGTTCCGGATCCTCGGTACCGAGGGTGCCCTCATGATCCGACCGGTGGCGACAGGTGGCATGCAGATCGCCCAGTGGGACATCACCCTTCGGGAACTAGACGGTGCCATCCGGAAACTTGAAATCCCGTCCTCATTCACACTGGTGCCAGATGCAGTTAGTACCGGCGCTCCGGCGAACGTCGCCATCATGTACCGCGAGTTGGCTCGTGCCATAGGTGAGGGACGCCCCGATGATCCGAGCTTCCTAGCGGCTGTGACCCATCGCGAGCTCCTGGATGCTATTGCCTTGGCCGCCAATCCGGTCGACGTCAGTCGATAGCGGCCCAATTTCGACTTAGTCGCATCGAACCAAGGAGATACCACATGCCCCACGCCATCATGGTCGTCGCCGCCTATCCTGCCAGTCCCGAACTTGAGGACGACCTCAACATCTGGTACTCCGATGTGCACATGAGTGATGTCCTCGCCGTGCCTGGAGTGGTGGGGTTCACCCGCTATCGACGCGCAGCTGAGCCGGAGTTATCGGCCGGCCCGCTGGGTGCTCCCTACCTGTCGATCGTGACGATCGACGCCGAGGACGTGGACGCAACCCTGCAGGAGCTACGGAGCCGCAACGGAACCGACGCCATGCGCGGCACGCCCGCTCTCGGTCGGGGTCCAGGAATGGGTCCCTTCTCAGTCGTCTACGAGCTAATCGAGTGAGGACCGCCGGAAAATAGGTCGGACCCGAGTAGCGACTTCTGAGTCAGAGGCCGAAGTTGACTACGCCACGGACGATGGTCCCGGCTTCGAGATCGTCGTAGCCCGCCTGCGTCTGGTCCAGGCTGTACTCCTGACTGACCAGCGCATCAACGTCCAGTTGACCGCTCTTGTACAGACGTAGGAGATTCGGAACCTGAGTCCTTGGGGCCGTCGAGCCGAATACCGTGCCGAGCAGTGACTGGTTGAACATGGCCAGCCGGAAGAGGCTCAGAGTGACTTCGGTGTCCTTGTGGGGTGAGATGGCCGTGGCCACCACTCGGCCGTCCTTGGACGCCAACTCCATAGCCGGAGCGATCATGTCGCCGGTAAGAAGACCGGGAGTCAGGACGACGACGTCGGCCATGCGACCCTCGGTCAGGTCGGGGATAATCTGGGCCGCCTCGGCCATCGACGACACACCGTGGGTGGCACCGATCTTCATGGCCCGCTCCACTTTGAATGGGAGCAGGTCCACGGCGATGATTTGGCGTGCCCCGGCGATCTTCGCTCCCTGGATGGCTCCCGAACCCACGCCACCACACCCTACGACGACCACCGTCTCACCAGGCTGAACCTTTCCCCGATCCACAGCAGAGCCGTACCCGGTGGACACCCCACAGCTGATCAGGGCGGCCGCCCTCAGCGACACCTCAGGGTCGATCTTGATGAAGGACATCTCGTGGCCCACCACGAACTCCGAAAAGGTCCCCACTTGGCCCATTCGGTTCAGCTTCTGGCCGTCAAGGTGGTAGCGCCAGGTGCCGTCACTCATCATCGGTCCAGCCAGGATGGAGGCGCCGTTGTCGCACAGGTACTGACGCCCAGAAGCACACCAGTGGCACCGACCACAGGCGGGGACGAACGATGCTGCGACATGGTCACCCACTGCCAGCGATTCCACGCCGGGTCCCAGTTCCGTGACGATACCTGCGCCCTCGTGGCCTCCGACCATGGGGAACATGGACTCGACCCCGTAAGGCCTGAGTTCGTCGGCGGTCCGCAGCATGTCCCCGTTTCGGAGGTGCTCGTCGGAATGGCACATGCCGGCGAAGGCCATTTCGACCATCACCTCGTCACGAGCGGGGGGGTCGACGTCGATCTCTTCTACCTGCCACGGTTGGTAGAGCCCAGCGCACACTGCTGCGCGAATTTTCATCGATTCGTCCCTCCGGCAGTCACGGGCCCAGGTGTGCCCTCTCGTGAGTATCGCCCCGGTCGAGCACCACCTCCCACCTGAGTGTCCGCAGGACGGAACAACTGCACATTCCCTCTTCGCCGAGGAAGGTGCGGGCGGGGACCACTACTGAATCTGGCGGTCGCTGTCCGACCAGAACCGGCCGCGTAGGGCTTTCTTGTCTAGCTTTCCCACTGCGGTGAGAGGGAGGGCGTCCACGAACTCCACCTGCTTGGGCCGCTTGTAGGTCCCGAGACTCTGGCGAGCGAAGGTCAGGACCGTTTCCGCATCGAGTTCGCTTCCGTCGGCGCGTACGATGAAGGCGCAAACACTCTCGCCCCACGTCTCGTGGGGAACTCCGATCACCGCCACCTGAGCAACCCCGTCGAGTGCCTGGAGCACGGCCTCCACCTCGGCCGGGTAGACGTTCATTCCTCCCGAGATGATCATGTCCTTCTTGCGGTCCTTGAGATGGAGATAACCCCGCTCGTCGAGCATCCCGATGTCGCCGGTATGCAGCCACCCGTCCACCAGAGCCGCCGCTGTCGCATCGGCGTCGTTGAGGTAGCCGGCCATCAGGTAGGGCGCCTGTAAGCACACCTCACCAATTTCGTTGATGATAGCCACTCGGCCGTCGACCATTACCCGGACATCGGCCATGGTGCTGGCCTTGCCGCACGACCCCATCAACGTCGGGTCGACCAGTGCAAGCAGGTGCTCGCGCTTGTCGAGGGTGGTACCGAAATTGGGACACTCGGTCTGTCCGTAGAGTTGGATGAACCCAGCATCGATAGTCTCCAGTGCCTGATGGAGCCGATCGGGCGTGATCGGCGAGGCACCGTAGACAATGGTGTCCAGGCCGGCCAATCGGCTGCCGGAGCCGGCGACCTCGTCGAGGAGCCGGTAGATCATGGTGGGCACGACAAATGTCCAGCTCGCTTGACCGTGATCAACCTCGTTCACCAGGGCCGGTACGGAAAACGATCCATGGAGGGTCACGGTCGCTCCCATGATCAGCCCCGTCATCGCGAAGAGCCCAGCAGAATGGGACAGCGGGGTCATCAGCAGCATGCGCTCGCCCCGCCGGATGTCCGCCTCGATGATGTGGGAGACCAGGTTGACGGCCACCGACCGGTGGGTGTGGACGACGCCCTTCGGATTTCCGGTTGTACCTCCGGTGTAGTAAATCACCGCCGGGGCGTCCGGGTCCGCCGGTGTGGAGAGGAATCGCGCCGCGGTGGGCGGCGGCTGGTTGTACAGACCCGATCCGAGCGACACAACCCTGCAAATGTCCTCGGAACGGTCCGGGTCAGGCCCGAGTTTGCCGCCCAACGTATCGTCGGTGACGACGCAGACCGGAGCGGAGTGTCTGATTATGTGCCGGAGCTCCGATTCGGCGAGCATCGGGTTGAGCGGGACCTTGACCGCGCCGACCCTCATGATTGCCACGTCACAGATCAGGTAGTCGGGCGAGTTGCCGAGGAGGAGTGCCACCCGTTCTCCCGGTTGCACCCCGGCGTCGACCAGCCGCTCCACGGCGGCATCGATCAGCCGATCGAGAACTGCGTACGTAATCGTGGCACCCTCATACTGGATGGCCGCGTTCGCCCCGTAGTTCCTCAGGCTCTTCTCGATGAGGGGGAGCGCGTGCTCCATCCGGCGTCGCGACCTCAGTTGGTGGCGGCGTTTCGACCCATCAGATCCCGGCTGATCAGCAGCCTCATGATCTGGCCGGTACCCTCGAAGATATCGAGGATTTTGACGTCCCGATACCACTTCTCAAGGAGGAGCTCGGTGGAGGCACCTTCGGGGCCAAGTAGCTGCATGCAGCGACGGATGATCCGCTCGGCGTTGGGAGGACCGTACGCCTTGGCGATCGAAGCCTCGGTCCGGTTATTCAAATCCCGACTAGCCATCCACAGAGCCCGGCGGTTCAGCCATCGAGCCCGATCGAGGGTGGACCGCATCTGCTCGAGTTCGGCGTCGATCTGCGACCAGCGCGGAGGGGCGAAGGAAGCCCGCTGCTCACTCAGGAGATCCGACGCCAGGTCCAGAGCGGCGGTGCCCAGCCCGATGCTCATGGCCGAGACGTTGGGTCGGTTGCGGTTCAGTTCGGAGAGTCCGGCGCGCAGTCCCTGCTCGGTGGGCACCGCACCGTCAGGGGTCATCCCCCCCAGGACGTTCTCGAGCGGGATGGAACAGTGGTCGAAGGCCATCTGCGAGGTGACCCAGCAGCGCAGCCCAAGCTTGTCCTCGTTGCGCTTGATCACCTCCAAGCCGGGTGTCCCCTTCTCGACGACGAAGGCTCGGATCCCCGAACGTCCCTGAGTCTTGTCGATCGTGGCGAACACTACGATGTACTCGGCCACCGCTCCCAGGCTGCAGTACATCTTGCTCCCGTTTATCACCCACTCATCGCCATCTCTGACGGCTGTCGTGGTGATACCGGCCGTGTCCGATCCGGCCCCTGGCTCGGACATGCCGAACCCCGACCTCCGGCCCTCGTCGACGATGGGGCGGTACCAACGCTCGACCTGCTCAGGCGTGCCGATGGCCCGCACCACCTGGTGGCCGATCCCCGGGTTGAGCGCTTCGCTCAGCCACGCATCGAGGTACAGCACGTTCTCGTACCAGACAGACCGGACGAGGTCGTAGCCCTCCTTCATGGTCGGTAGACCGTCACCGGGATGGCCGATGCGGCCAAGTGGGACGGGCGCGGTCTCAAGGATGGCCGTTGCGTTTTCAGGGACGGCGTGGTCCGTATCGGCCTGTCGACCAAGCGGACGCACCGCGCCGAGACCCCATTCGCGGATCTCGTGCCCGTAGTGGGCAAGCTCCGGGCTCAAGTCGAACATTACAGACACGTCGTCTCCATTCTCACAATGCCGGCGCGTAGGACGAGCACGTGGGGTCGAAATCGAGAGTGGCCAGCCCAGCTGCGGCGCGATACCAGCGCTCAACCGGGTGGTCGGCGATGAAGCCGTGTCCGCCCAGCACCTGGATGGCATCGCGAGTGACCAGCGTGGCCACCGTGGTGGCATAGTTGACTGCCAACGACACCTCCCGCTCGAAGAGAGCGGTAGTGCTGTCCTCCAGCTCCACGGCCGCTTTCCACACCTGCAGGCGCGCCGCATCGATCTGCATCTGAGCATCAGCCATCATGAATGCCACGCCCTGGAAAGACGCGATGGGTCTACCGAAGGCCTCCCGCTCGGTGGCGTAGTCCGACGCGTACTCGCGAGCACGCTGGGCGCATCCGACGGCGAGCGCCGCCGTGATCAGTCGGATCAGCGACACCGAACTGGACAGAGCACCGGTCTCGGCGATATCGCCGAGAATGCTCTCCGCCCCAAGGGTGAGATCAAAGTCGACAGTGGCCAACGGGGTGGTGTCGAAGCCGATGTACGGAGCAGTCGAACTCACCTGGGCGGGGTCGATCCCGTCGATCAGCACCGCTGCCCTGAGGCACCCTTGCGCCGACGGATCGCTGCCCACCACAATCAATGGCTTCGCCGACAGCGCGAATGCCACGGCCACCTTGCGTCCTTTGACTCGCCAGGCTCCGTCGCCGTTGGGTTCGATAGTGGTCGCGTACTCCGAAGGGGCCCGACCGAATCCCTCGTAGTGGGCAACCGATGCCCTCGCCGACGGCGCCATCAGACCGGGGAGGATCGCTTGGCGCTGTGCGTCGGTACCGCAGAGACCAATCAACAGCGCGGCGTTTCCGCTCCATAGCGCGGACGAAGCGATTCCAGCGTCAGCATTGCCCAATTCCTCCGCGGCGATGACGGTGCTAAGCGCATCCGGCACCCCTCCGCCTCCATACTCGGTAGGGATCGGGGCAACCAGGCCAGTGGCCAGTAACTGGGCCCACCCCTCATCAGAAATCCCGCCGGCCAATTCGGCGGTCTTGGCCTCAGGAGCAATGACACCCGTGCCGATCGATCTGGCCAGCTCCCGAACGCCTTCCTGTTCGTCGGTGAGCTCGAACTCGACCACCTGTATCTCCTTCTTGTCGACGAGCACGTCGTCACGGCTTCGGACCGTCTCCTCTGGACAAGGCGCCCACTGACGTGCTGCTGGCAACGTACCCAGCGGAACACTGCCGACCAATCATCTGTTCCGCTCTCCGGACCACGACGCGCTGGATGAAGGGACCAATTCGCCACTGAGCACCCCTACCGTGCACACCTGAGCCATCTATACGGCGATTTCATCTCCGTATAGGAAGCATGATCAGGTGGAGCCGTGACTCGCGAGGATCGTCGAACACTTGCTAAGTCTGAAATGAAGTGACTAATGACAGAGGTCTACTGTCCTCTGCCCAGGAGTCGAACCTAGCGACACCTATCCCGCCGAATCACCGGGTTCCTTTTCGCCCGCCAACTCGATGGCGATATCGATGATCTGGTCCTCTTGACCACCGACCAGCTTGCGCGCACCGCAGCGCAACAAGATGTCAGCCCCGGACACCTCGTAGCGTTCCGCCGCCCGATAGGCGTGCTTGAGGAAGCTCGAGTACACCCCGGCGTACCCCATGATGAGGGCGAGCCTCGAAAGATTGGGCTCGACCTCCATGATGGGCAGCACGATGTCTTCAGCGACGTCGAACATGGCCAGAGGATCGACACCGGTAGAGATTCCGAGCTTGTCGCACACCGCTACGAGGGCCTCGGTGGGAGTATTGCCGGCCCCCGCTCCGAACCGTCGGGTGCAGCCGTCGATCTGGACCGCTCCGGCTCGGATGGCCGTGATCGAGTTGGCCACGCCGAGAGCCAGGTTCTCGTGTCCGTGGAAGCCAACCATGGCATCGGTACCGAGTTCGGCCCTCATGGCTCCCACCCGGTCGGCCACCTGATCCAGGATCAGTGCACCGGCCGAGTCGGTGACGTAGGCGCACTCGCAACCGGCGTCAGCCATAATGCGGGCCTGGGCGGCCAGCACCTCCGCAGGCTGGGAGTGGGCCATCATTAAGAATCCGACCGTCTCCATGCCGAGCTTGCGGGCCACCTCAAAGTGTTCCACGGCGATATCCGCCTCGGTGCAGTGGGTTGCCACCCGGATCACCGACACGCCAAGTTCGGCCACGGCCTTGATGTCGTCGGTGGTGCCGAGACCCGGAAGCATGAGGCAGGCGATCCGTGCCTGGCTTGCGTTGGCCACCGCCTCTTTGATCAGCACCCGCTCGTCGGTACCGGAAAGGCCGTAGTTGAACGAGGAGCCGCCAAGACCGTCGCCGTGACTGACCTCGATCACGGGCACGCCGGCCCCGTCAAGGGCGGAAACGATCGTAGCCACCTGATCCTGGGTGAACTGGTGACGGACATGATGCGAGCCGTCCCGGAGCGACGAGTCGGTGATCCGGATGTCGAGTTCGTCGGAGTACGGCATCAGGCGGCCACCTCCACCATCGCCTTGGCCATCTCATCCCCGACCTTCGCCGCCGCCGCCGTCATGATGTCGAGATTGCCGGCATAAGGGGGCAGAAAGTCGCCGGCCCCGACCACTTCCACGAAGATGGCCACTTTCTCGTCGTCGAACTGAGGCGACCGCAGTAGGTGGTAGCCGGGAACATAGGACTGCACCACCTTCTCCATCTCCAGGATGGACGCCTCTATGGCTGCCGTGTCAGCCCCACGGGGCAGAGCACAGAAGATCGTGTCGCGCATAATGAGCGGGGGGTCGGCTGGATTGAGAATGATGATGGCCTTGCCGCGCTCGGCGCCCCCCACAATCTCGATGGCCCGGGAGGTGGTCTCCGTGAACTCGTCGATATTGGCCCGGGTACCGGGGCCGGCCGAGGCCGAGGCGATCGTAGCTACGATCTCGGCGTACGCCACCGGCACCACCCGGGACACCGCATGCACCATGGGCACCGTGGCCTGGCCGCCGCAGGTAACCATGTTGACGTTGCCGGCACCGAGGTGCTCGGTGAGGTTGACCGCTGGGATCACGTAGGGTCCCCGAGCAGCCGGCGTCAGGTCGACGGCCTTGATGCCGGCTGCCCGATACTTGGGGGCGTTGCGGACGTGGACGTGGGCCGACGTGGCCTCGAACACGATTGACGGGAGCTGATCCTGGTCCAAGAGCCAGTCGACCCCTTCGGCTGACGTCTCGATACCATAGGAGCGGGCCCTGGCTAGGCCGGCACTGGCCGGATCGACACCGATCACATATTGGACATCGACCAGCTGCGAGCGACGGAGCTTCTCCAAGAGATCGGTACCGATGTTGCCGGAACCGACGATGGCCACGGGGACTGCGCACATGGGGTCGCTCCTTTGCGGGAAGTGATGAAGAGCTACGTGAATGACACGGAAACGGCACCGAGTCCCTCGAAGGTGGCAACGGCCGTGTCGTCGGCCGACACATCGATCGCCTTGGTGCACGAGCCGGGCATGATCACCTGTCCGGCCAGCAGCTCGGTACCGAATGAGGCGAGCTTGTTTCCCAACCATGCCACCGCCTCGGCAGGGTGGCCCAGCACGTCTGAACCATGGCCGGTTGCAACCTCAACACCGTTGACCGACAAGGCTCCGGCTACCGCGGCCAGGTCGATGACACGATCGACCGGCACCCAATTCCCCACCACGATGGCCGCCGAGCTGGCATTGTCGGCAACGGTGTCGGCGAGGGTGATCTTCCAGTCGGCGATGCGGCTGTCAATAATCTCGATGGCTGGGGCCACCGATTCGGTGGCCGCCATCACCTGCTCAAATGTAATACCGGGTCCCGTTAGCACCGTGCGCAACCGGAAGGCAATCTCAATCTCGACCCGGGGCTGAAGGTATCGAAAAGCTGGGGTAGCGGCACCGTCAGTGAGAAGCATGTCATCGAAGATGACTCCGTAGTCGGGCTCCCTTACTCCGAGCATCTGCTGCATGGCTATTGAAGTCAGGCCCACCTTGTGACCGACCACCTTTGCCCCGCCGAACAACCGATTCTCCGTGTTGCGGAGTTGAATCGCGTAGGCATCCTCAACAGATAGACCTGGAAATACATCACTGAGTGGTTGGGTTGGCACCCCAGATTCAGCCGCCTGTGTTAACAGGACGGTAGCGCGGTCGATCGCGTCGCTCTCCATCGCAGAAGTATGCATGCTGCGAAATATGTCGCCCGAGAGCGGATTCCACTCTACGAAACTCCCCGTGCATTGCTCAGACTCGATCACCAGCTCTTGGACTGAGCTGGCAGCCTGGTCAGAGCGAAGATGGTTGGCGGGAACCGAACCACTGCTGGTCGGCGGAGATGAGGATCGACCCAAGGCGCCAGGAATGTATCTGGAAACCCCATCGGATGCGGGCGGACGAATCGCCCTTGTGCTAAGTCGCCCACTAGCACCCGACGTAGACCGGCGTCGGCGCAAGGGCTAGGACCGAGCCGGGAAGGTAACGCTACGCCATGTTCAGTTGGCTGCCTAGAAGGAACATCGATGAGTGGTTAAGCAGCCACGGCGGAGACCCAGTCCGAGGCCAGCTCGGGGTGTCAGCGGGTGGGAGCACCGATCCAGGTGGCGGGACCCGTCCGGCGCTCGGGCCGTATAAACATGCGCCACTATTTCAAGAGTTTGCGGACTTAATTGCTTCAATCACGTCGACAATTTTATCCTTGAGGTCGAGAACGTCGAGGTCTACTCCTTTGCTAACTATCTCTGCCGCCAATCGGACCTTGTCAACTTTCAGCTGACTTTCAACCCCCGTTCGCACAGTCCGAAAGAGGATCGTCCCACTTCGATGGAGCTTCGATCACAGACTCGACCGTAGGATGAATGCGAAGTATTGCAGCCGTTATGGCGGCGTCGTCAATGTAGTTCTCGATCGTGCGACCCGCCGTTACCCAAACGTTCCATAGGGATCGCCCTCCGATTCGCGTTGAAGGCGTTTCACCCGTTCCTTCAGTTCGTCGGAATCCGCCCTTCTGTCCGAGTCGGCGACGACGACCGTCCGCTGGTTCAATCGGTGCAGATGGATTTGATCGAGCACATCTTCTGGTCCAGAGGCCAAGGTGAGATGTGCAGCTAATCCTCCGCCGTAAAACATCACTTGATAGTCAATGCCTTCTTCCAGCTCCAGATCTTCATAGATTTCAGCCGCAGCGGCCTTGATCCAAGCGTTCGGGTCGATGCGATCGGAAGGACCCTCCACCCAAATGACGCAGTTGGCCTGCAACAGATCCGAGGACCGATAGCCAAGGTCGTCGAAAACCGCAAGCACTTCCCGATCGATCGGTTGACTAACATTCGTTTCAACTCCGGGGAGTGCCAATTGAAATGTCTTAGCGTGCAGTGAATCGATCAACGTAGCCGAGTGGGTGTGACCGGACCCCGATAGCTGGTCCACTCGCTATGCGAGCTGTGGTTGTGGTTGGTGGTGAAGCCAGGCCTCGACGAACTCGACCGGCGTGAGCCAGCCGTGAGCGCTGTGGGGCCTGTTGTTGTTGTAGTCGATCCGCCAGTCCTCGGTGAGCACCTGAGCCTCGAGGAGGCTGTCGAAGACCTGGCCGTTCAGGTGCTCGTCCCGCATCCGGCCGTTGAAGCTCTCGATCCAGCCGTTCTGCCAAGGACTGCCCGGGTCGATGAACACGGTGTCGGTGCCGTTGAACCGGCACCAGTCGGCCACGGCGTAGGCGATGAACTCTGGTCCGTTGTCGAACCGCACGTAGACCGGGGCTTTTCGCTCCTTGGCCAGGCGCTCGAGGGTGGCCACCACACCGTCGGCGTCGATGGATCGGGCCACATCGGTGGCCAGGGCCTCCCGGGTGAACTCGTCGACAACGTTCAGGATCTTGAGCATTCTCCCGTCTCGGGTCTGGTCGAACTGGAAGTCCATGGCCCGGCGAGTTCAAGTGGTGGACGCGACAAGCCTGTTGAATCTCTCCGCTGGAGTATCCCATGTGAGCGTCTTGCGAGGCCGTTCGTTGAGCAGGGCAGCTATGGCATCGAGCTCTTCTTGCGAGTGGACGGATAGGTCGGTGCCTTTTGGTAAGAACTGACGGACGAGGCCGTTGAAGTTTTCGTTGGTCCCCCGTTGCCATGGTGACCGGACCCCGATAGCTGGTCCACTTGACCTGGTCCCCGCTTAGTGATCCACGGGGATGAGAGTTTGGGCCTTCGCTTTTGTTGATGGTAGTGCTTCGAACTCGTCGGGGGTGTGGTAGTCGAGTGAGCTGTGTCGCCGCTGCTGGTTGTAGAAGTTGACGATGTAGTCGGCCATGGCGATGGACAGCTCGACATAAGTCATCCACTTCTGCCGATTGAGCAATTCGATCTGCATCGAGCCCCAGAAGGATTCCATCGGGGCATTGTCGAAACAGTCACCGACCGTACCCATCGAGCCCAGTAGCTGATGGTGTTTGAGGTTGGCGGTGAAGGACCAAGACGTGAACTGCGACCCGTGGTCGCTGTGCAGGATGGTGTCGGGTGACGTGCCCCTCGAGGTGGCCGCCATCGTGAGTGCATCGTTCACGAGCGTGGCCTCGTTGCGGCGGTGGATCGCCCAGCCGACCACGCGCCGCGAGTACAGATCCAGTACTGCGCAGCAGTAGAGCGTGCCCTCTCGGGTCTTGTGCTCGGTGATGTCGGTCAGCCAGAGCCAGTTCGCCGCCGGGGCGGCGAACTTTCGGTTCACCCGATCCTCGTGGGTGGCCACATTCACCAGATTGCGTTTGCCCTTCTTCCTAGTCGGCAGGCCAGTCAGGCCCTGTTCATGCATGATCCGGCGAATCAGTTTGGGGTTCACGACTAACCCACGTTCGAAGGACAGGGCAGCACGAATCCGCCGCATGCCATAGGTGCCCCTCGAGGCCACGTGGAGTTCGGTGATCGTGTCGCCCAGCAGCATCCGCCGGACGTCTCGGTCGGAAGGATGACGAGTCTTCTGGTTGTGGAAGGTGGAGCGGTTCATCCCGACCACCCGACATGCGGCCCTCTCCGTGTAGCCCAGATCGGTCAGCCCTTGGACGATCTGGCCGAGCCTTTTGGGCGCACCACCTCTTTTCCATTGAAGAGGTCACTGGCCGCCTTGACGAGCTCGAGCTCGGCCTCAAGGTCCTTGATTCTGCGACGGGCTGTTTCGATTTCGTCAGGTTCGAAGCTCTTGACGCCGGGTTTCGTTCGACATCGATGAGGGCTTGACGCTTCCAGCGATACAGGGTGGCTGCCGACACCTCGAGATCGCCGGCCACCTCCTCAACCCGTTCGCCGGCAAGCATTCGCCGACAGGCAACCTCACGGACCGATGCTGAGTATCTGAATACCATGCCCACCTCCGGTGGATCACGGCCACACTCTCATAGCCCTGGATCAGTTTTCGGGGACCAGGTCAAGTGGACCAGCTATCGGGGTCCGGTCAAAGGTCTCTACCCATTCCTCGAGGCCAAGACCATCATTCTTGAGGGCGAGCCAGACTCGGTCTGACCAGGTTGCTGCCGCTGAAGCAGTCCACAGCTAAGCAAATCCACCCAAGATCCGACCTCTCGGTTGGGGATGTGGTCGGAACCATAATAAGGGGTTAGAGGAGGGGGTTCTCCCAGGATCGCGGAGTATCTCTTACCGATCCCCAAGGGATGTCAGGAACCAACACTTGCCAGTTCGCACAGGAGGTTGGCCACGACTTCAGGTCTCGAGAAGAAGGGGGAGTGGCCCGATTCCCACTCGACTACCTCATCGCAGTTGGCGGCTAGTGCTTGCTGGGCATCGAGATGGAATGCGCCGTCTTGCAAGCAGATCGCGTAGAGCGATGAGTGGTCACGCCAAGCAGCACTGGTCACCTGACCGGTCAGACAGTCCATCGCCATCGGCCTCAGTCGCCGCCGCGCATAGTCAACGACCTGGTCGCTGCAGTCCCCATAGAACAACGGACGGGCGTTGGAAGTATCAAAAGAGACCGTGCCGTCCTCGTTGAACACCATGCTGTCGGCCACACTGGTCCTCGGGAGGTCCTCCTCAGCGGGAGCGAGTGCTGAATATCCCTCGGCGATGGCGAAAGCACTGAGATAGACGAGCTGGCAAACCTTGTGTGTGCTGCCGGCTTCAGTGATCACGGCGCCCCCGTAGCTGTGCCCGCATAGCACCACCGGTCCATGCGCTGCTTCAATGGCCGACTCACACATGCCACGTCGTCTTGAAACGAAGTGAACGGAAGATCGAGAGCAGTGGCGGTCACTCCGGCATGC
Organism: uncultured Acidimicrobiaceae bacterium; assembly: GCA_963817985.1. GTDB lineage: Bacteria > Actinomycetota > Acidimicrobiia > Acidimicrobiales > RAAP-2 > Bog-756. Next base: position 42,055 of record CAWFQI010000008.1, read on the forward strand.
CGAAGCAGAGGCAGAACGTGGTCCCAGCACCACCTCCCGTGGAAAGCGCCATGGACCAAAACGACCTCTGCTGGTATTTCCCGGGGTTGGCGGAAGGCGGGGCGGCAGTCACCTGGTCGCCTTACGGCAGTGCCCCGAGCCTACGGGCAACCTTCTCCAACCTCTGGTAAATACAGCCAGTTGCATCGTTTTCTCCTCCTTGTCGCCTTGCGTGGGATCTACCACGCAGCTAGTGAATCGCGTTGGTGAACCCCCAAGCCCTGAAAGGACGGACAGTCGGCTCTCGCCTTGCACTCGTGTGCGGATGAGTCGGAGGTCATAGAGGTGGATCCATTTCAGAGTGACCTAGGAGCGCTGGTTAAAGGATCGACCAAGGTATTCCGCCGCAATTCGGGTTCTTTGAATTGTTGGAGTCCCTCCCCCAAGTGCCCATCCATGCGCATCGCGGTGATACCGCTCGATGCCGTACTCCTCGGAGTAGCCGTAACCACCATGCAAGCCCATAGCAATATCCGAGACCTTCTTAGCCATCTCATTCGCAAAACACTTAGCAACCGAGGCCTCAAGCGAGGAGGGAGCGCCCGAGCCGGCATTTAGCGCTGCTCGATACAGAAGCAGACGCGCCGCTTCCACCTGCATCACCATGTCAGCGAACAACGTTTGGACGGACTGGAACTCGGCGATCGGCTTACCAAACTGATGGCGGTCTTGGATATACCTGGCCGTTCGGTCAAGACACGCCTGACCGATAGCGACACTCATCGTGGTATTCCCGAGTCGCTCAATGGAAAAGGCATTGAAGAGACTCTTGAAACCGGTCACGATTAGGTTGCCCTCAGGAACCCGGACCCCATCGAAGAACATATCGGCGGATGGAATTCCGTGAAACCCCATCAGTCTCTCCTGCGGCCCGAACGTCAGTCCCTCCGATATTCCCGGGACGACCAATGCACCAATCCCGCGTGGACCCGGCTCATCGTTGATCCGGGCATACACCAGGTAGAACTCGGAATGTCCTCCCCCCGAACACCACCTTTTTGCCCCAGTGATCACGAACTCGTGATCGTCGAGCCGCGCCGTTGTGGTCACATCGGTTGCGGCTGATCCGGCATCCGGCTCCGAGATGCTTACGGCGAGGGTCGCGTCCCCGTTGATGATTGGCGGCAAGAACTGAGCCCTTTGATCCGCGGTGCCGTACAGGTCAATCACGCGCGCAGGGCCGGTGTTCGCCTCGAACACTTGGAATGCAGCCAGCTGACACTCTTTTGCCAATTCCTCGATGACGATGAGGGCATCGATCAATGGTGCGCCCCCGCCTCCGTACTCCGGTGATAGGCAGATTCCAAGAAAGCCCATTTGTGCAAGTCTCTTGCGTTCACTGTCGGGAAAGAACGTTCGTTCTCGATCCCAGACCAGCGCGCTCGGACCATACACTTCGCTCGCCAGTTTCGCTGCAGATCTGCGGAGCAATTCCTGCTCCTCGCTCATTTCAACGCCTATCACGGGATATTCGCTCCACATCTATTCCAAGGATTCCGTATCGACATCTCAAGAGGGTTCCTGGCTCGCTATGTGGGTACAGGTTGGATCTGACCCTCGCACGGACTCTTCAATCGGCCGTCTCGAACGATATTTCTTCGATCAGTTCCCGCGATTGGGCGAGATGATCATGAAACAGGCGATGCACCTGAGCACTCTGGCCTGCGCAAAAAGCTGCGGCGATTTTTTCGTGTTCCAAGGCAGCCACCGACAAGGCGTCATCTGATCGAACCAGCATCATCCGGTATCGATCCGCCCGATCGGCTAGGGACTCGATGAGTTTGCTCAACACCTCGTTGTGGGATGCCTGATAAATGCTGCGGTGGAATTCCCGGTTGATCTGTAGTACTTCTATGGCGTTGCGACCAATCAGGTTCAATGATTCCTGCGCATGCAACCGCTCTGCATCTGTTGCCGCCTCGGCACCAAGGGCAGCAGCAAACGGCTCAAGTTCGACGCGCACCGTGTAGATCTCATGCATTTCGTCGCGACTGAGAGGGGCTACCTGGACCCGCTTGTGAGCGCGAATCAAGACGAGCTTCTCGGCGGCTAGCCTAGAAAGGGCTTCACGAACAGGCGTCGTTGAGAGTTCCAAGTCAGCGCTCAGAGTTTCTTGATCGATGATCGAGCCAGGTCGCAACTCACCGGCCAGTATCTGACCCCGCACGGCCTGAAACGCGTACTCGGCCTTAGTCATGCCGAAGAATGGCTGCGACGGACTAGAAGCACCCGTGGCGCCAGTCCGACGGGCCGCCTCAGATTCGCCACTCCGTCTCGGCTCATGCACATATCCTCAGTCAGTTCGCTAGCCGGTAATGCCCGCATAGCCGCGCCTCATAGCGATACAACGGCGTCTTCTCGCGCACCTGGGGTAAATGTGACTGGCACATGCTCCCATCCGTTAATAGTTCCTATCTGGTCGTATCGGTGCGCACCCGCACTTACAACCTGATAGTCAGGTAGTCGGCGAAGAACACTTCCCACTGTGATCTTGTAGACGGTGCGGGCGAGGTTCGAGCCGAGGCACCGGTGGATCCCGATACCGAACGAACAATGGCGATTCGGGAAGCGATCGAGCCTCACCTCGTCTGGGTCGGGAAACTGATCTGGGTCACGATTGGCGGAAGCCCAAGCGAGCAGAACACGGTCCCCCGCATGCATCTCGACACCATGAATCTCAGTCGTCTTGGTAACATTCCGAGCAAGGGCCTGGATCGGAGTAAAAACGCGCAGCGCTTCCTCGCAGGCAGATGCTATGAGTGTTGGATCAGCCTGAAGGCGGCGTCGGTCGTCGGGGTTCTCGTCCAAATAGACAAATGTGTTGGCGAGCAGGGCCGTCGTGGTGTCGATCCCACCAGCCATCACGAGGAAGACCATCTCCTCGAGCTCAGGGTCGGTGAACGGGGTCCCTCCCCCATCGTGATGGACTAGGTAGCTGACGAGATCGTTTCCAGGGCTCCTACGACAGTCTGCGATTCGGGTGCGAATCTGCTCAAGAATCCAAAGGGTTCCTTGGAGTACCTCTTCGTACTCTGGCTGGTCCCGACGTACGTGCACCATCTTATGAAGGGGATCCGCATAGGGCTCCCAGTCGGCTTTGGGGAACCCCAACATGTCGAGTGTGACGATTGCTGGAAGAGGATTGGCCAGATCGAGCACAAGATCCGCTGAACCCGACTCGATGACCCTATCGAGGAGATACGAGTCCAACTGGCCAATCAATGGCTCGAGCTTGGAGATTGATGCCGGCGAGAAGGGCGGGTTAAGGGCACTCCTGATCCGCTTCCATTCGGGGGGATCCATCTCATCAAGAGACATCCTGGTGGCAGGGTTCGGCGGAATGGTGACGCCGCCAGTACCAGGACCATTGTCATCGCCATTTCGGGCTGATGAGAATGTTTCATGATCGCGGGCGATCGTCGTGATGTCTGAGTAGCGGCCCAGCACGAAGAACCCACCGTACAGATCGCTACGGGATACCCCGCCCAGCTCACGAAGTTCTCGGTAGATGCACTCGGCATTCGCAGCGTGCTCCGAGGAGTGGTGGTCGAACTGATCTTGTTTGGCAGCTGCCACCTTCGCATCTCCTGTCTCGGTGGTCGACGAACCTTCTGACGCGTGCGGCTTGCTCAACATGCTTCGCCTTCCCCAGTCTGGGTGCCCGCTTCCCGATACTGGGGCGAGACCGTAACCGTGAACTTCTCGAGACCACGAGTCGTGTTGTTAATCTTTCTTGTCGGGGTCCCATCGATTGACATGGTGGTGACCATCTCCCTCAGCGTCTCGAGAAGCATCGCTAGCTCAAGACGTGCAAGTGGGGCCCCAACGCATAGATGGATACCGTGTCCAAATCCGAGGTGATCGGCAGGATTCCTGGTGACATCAAACTTATCTGGGGCCGCATAGTGATGCGCATCTCGATTCGCCGCTCCCAACATTAGGGCCACGCGAGAGCCACCTGGAATCTTGCTTTCTCCAATCACGGTGGTTTCCCGACAGTAACGGCTCCACGCCTGTATTGGAGATTCGTACCGCAGGACCTCATTCAGAGCCGAGGGAATCAGCGACCGATCGTCAAGAAGGTTGGCCCATTGATCCGGGTTTCGAGCGAGGAGCCATACGGCATTCCCAATCGCATTGATCGACGTATCAAAAGCCGCCCCGACAAAGTTCAAGATGAGCCGGGATCGCATGTGTTCGGGAATCTCATTCCGCTCTTCTGCCCCAAGCACACTCCAGCAAACGCTGCCTGGGCGGAGATCTTCCATCACGAGGCGACCTATCGCCTCATCCAACTCGACGACCAGAGGCGCTGCGGTCATGGCACGCTCATTGAGTGGCCCTACCATCATAAAGTTGGCACTGCCTCCGCCATCAATAAAGAGCTTGATGATTGAATCAGGAATGCCGAATACCGTCTCGACCATGCGGGACACGTAGGGTTCCGCAAGCTCGCTTATGACCTCGAATGTTCCACGGGTGACCAGCGTGCCCAAGAGTTCTCGCACAGCAAGACGTGCTACTGATTCGCTCTGGCTGATCTCTGAGGCCCGGAGCCAACTGGTCATGACCGCCCGTACCGCAGTGTGATCGGGCGGGTTCATCCCAATGATTGACTGCTTGACTCTCTGATTGGTCTGGTCGTTGAAGGCAATCCCTTCAGATGATGTGAAGGTGCGCCAATCCCGCAACGCGGTCCCAACGTCGTCAAAGCGCAAGATTGCAAATGCCTCACATGCTTCAAGCCACACCACGGGCCCTGCCGACTGCAAGTCTCGGTAAAAGCCGTATGGCTCAGACAGCAACTCGTCTGAGAACGGATCGAGTCTCGACACAGGGATGGTATGAGACACAAAACCCCCAATTCGTTCCGATCTGCGTCATCTTATAGACTACAGGAAGGGCGGCAATGAGGCAAGGGCGCGACTCAACACCTGAATTTCAGAGTTCGAGAACCCTCAGGCGGTGCCGGCAGGTGGCATCCGTAAAGCCCAATATCTGCTGGCCTTTGCCCGATCGCGACCGCCAATCCCAGTCATATCCGGCTCCAAGCCGTATACCTGTGCAGCCGTGCCGAAGAACAGCTGGTCACGTTCCCAGGGGCTGAAGCCGGACGCAACACGCTTGAATGCGTTCCAAGTAATGCAGTAACTGGTGGAGCTTCGATCGACTGGAAAGTTTGACTCGAACATGCACCGCTCCGGCCCAGCTCCTCGATCGCGAACATCAGGAGGTGGCCCCAGCGCTCCGCGATCATGGCGCTCGAAGGCGGAGGTTGATCGTAATTCGGCGGATGTCCAAGAAAAGGTATGCCGATGCCACCCAACTTCAAAAAGACATTTTGCAGAGGCTTGAGAGCGGTGATGTGGTGCCGCCAGGATGCAAACACCTCCGACTGGATGTCACCGTACCGACCGATCGCAAGAAGGCCACCGAGATGATTCAGGACGAACGTGCATGTCGGCAGCGAAGCGGCGATTTCCGCAAGCTCGGGGATCTGAGGGTGGTAAAGCCAGGCGTCGTAGGCAAGTCCGGCCCTCCCAAGTCGACCAACTCCCGACCGAATTCCCGGTCAGCCAGCAGGCCGGATGGTGGATTCGTCCTGGCTCGGGGTACGACCGGGTCGTCATCGAATGCTGTTGCGTAGCGAATTCCACATAGATGAGTTCCAGCCACAGACATCAAAGAATCTAAGACTTCCTGGACGTGTCCCCTAAGCGGAGATCGGCAAAGGCGACGATATTCGTGCTTTCCAATGACACCGGCGTGTGACGTGCATACTGGCGTCTTACGGCTTCCATCTCGCCGGTGGACCTCAGATGGGCAGCACTACTGGTCCAGTATCCCCACCCGCATTCGACGTAGATTGACCCAACGATTCGGTGACCGGTGTCACGATCAGCGAGGTATTGCGGAAGCAGGTACGGATGACCATGCGTCCCGTCCCATAGGTGATAATGGGCATCCACGATCGGTTGCTGCGGATCGAGTGGCGCCTCAGACCAGCGATCGAGCCAGCTGTTGTGCAAATCTTCAGGATCGCGACCAGTCATGGCTGGAGATCTTCAGCCCGGGAGGAAATAGGTCAGCCGTGAGGGATGAAGCCTGAAATTGAATTAGATAGACCCAGAACTGTCCAGCGTCGATCGGCTCCTTAGTCCAATGCAGTTTGCAACTTTGCCAAAGCCATTTCGTCGCGGACGCTCGAAGTCGCGATGGAATCGGTCCGCCATCATGTTCGACCCGTTCGTGGGACAAGCCCGAATCGGCGATGTCTCTGGCAGTGCGATGCGCTTCCGCCCTGTCCAGATGAGCTAGGACGTCCTCCACCGTTGGAATAGTCTTGCGCACTTCTCTCCACCAATCTTCCCACGAGGTGGCCACCAGTTTCATTCGTCTATCGCAAATCCTTGGTCTCCTCATCCGGCGCTGGCACGAACCAAAATGGAGGCACAGCTCCCTCTCTTTCAGCGAATACAAGGCTCACTCTCAAGGGAAGCGAGGCGTCCTTCGGCAAACCACGAATATGCGCAATGATTGGTGGCCCGTCGGCGACTTCGACTTCCCCAAGGATGTAGGGGACGTCCAGGCCGGCTAATGAGACCCAAACATCTGCGTAGCTTAGAAGGACTCCCTCGGGCCCAAACGTTGCCGGCTCGGTGGTGGCATCGGCGCAATCCGGACAAACCGAACGCGCCGGCCACGTCGTAACACCGCACTGTTGGCAGCGAGACCCTGACAAAAGTTCCCGCTCCCGATCGACGGCTAGCCGGTTCACTACATCGGGCCAGTGGAGAGCCTCACTCAAGCCCATGGGGTAGTCCTTTCGAGAATATGAATGTTGCAGCTCGCCGGTTCACCCTCGAGCCAACCCCCGTCATTCATGGCCAATCCCAGACGCGGTGTTTTGACTTGGCGCAGGCCGGCCTCGCCTCTGAGCTGCCACACCAACTCAGCGATCTGCGCTAACCCTGTTGCTCCCACCGGATGACCTCTCGACGAGAGTCCACCGCTTGGATTCACCGCGATCTCCCCGTGAATAGTGGTCGACCCGCTTCTAAGGAGTTTGGCGGCTTCGGCTCGTCCACAAAACCCCAATTCCTCATAGCAAATAAGCTCAGATGGAGCTAGGGCATCGTGCACCTCGGCCACGCTGATATCGACCGGATCCACACCAGCCTCCTCGTACGCGTTCTGAGCGCACGTCCATACAGTTGATTCACGGATCTTGCTCGATGGCACGTACCCGGAGCGGGCGCTGCTAGCCCGGACTGTGACACTTGGGCGATCCTGGTCTCGCTTCATCTCCGCCGCCTGGACCACTACTGCAGCCGCACCATCGGAGAATGAACTGCACATGAGGAGGGTAATTGGCCCTGCAATTCGGCGAGAACCGAGAACCTCGTCGCTAGAAACAGGCCTTTGGTGATGCGCGTAGGGATTCAACGCACCGTTGGCATGACTTTTGACCGCCGCCTCGGCGAGATCCTCTAAAGTCATCTCTCCGGCCTCTAGGCGTTTTCGCAGCTTGATCGCATTGACCGCTGTGAACTGCAGACCCAAGCCCCCAATAACCTCCTGGTCCCCCGCCGTTTGGAGTGCGGCGAGGGTACGCTCCCGGTCATCGACCAGCATCTTCTCGAATCCAATGGCAAGGGCCGTCTTCGCTACGCCGGATTTGACAGCAATCACGGCTTCTCTGAATGCAGTGGAACCGCTAGCGCAGGCGTTCTCAACATTCACAATTGGCGTTCCTTGGACTCCAACTTCCCGCAGAACGGTTTGTCCTCGGATCTGCTCCTGCCCCTGCAAGAGGCCGGCCATAGCATTCGCGGAATAGACGACGTCGAGGTCATTCAACCCGACCCCCGCGTCACGGAGGGCTCGGACAAAAGCAACTCGAACCAAGTCCTTCAGCGATTTTCCATGATGGTGTCCGAATGGGTGCATCCCGACACCGGCAACTCCTACGGGCTCCATTTCGCTGCCTCTCCGATGAGGACCACCATCCGGTGCTCTCAAATAGTTTATACACTATACTACAATAACCAACGATGGCCTCGGACGCCGATCGGTTGCTTGCATCGGCAGTAGCCCCGTCGCACGACAGTCGACAGTTGCACCGTTAAACCACCGAACTCCTAGTCGCTTCGATCGGCACCTCTTTGCTGCCCACCGGAAACAAGGAAGGGTTGCGTCCAGGAATTCATGACCTCGGCCGAAAGCTCAAGACATGGTTTGGGGCAGGATTGCCGGGCACGGAAGCTGAGTTATTCAACCCGAGACACCGACCTTCGATCAGGAATCCGCCCTAGATAGCAATCCCTTCTTTTGCGCTGCTTTTTCTGATGCTTCTATTGAAGGGCCGGACCTGTTGATTGTGCTTCGTCCACTGGCCACTATCGAGGCGGCTTGGCCGGGGACGTCCGCCAGCCGTCCTCATCCGCTTGGGGGGGTACGGAAGTGGACCGAGCAAGCCACCTCGATAGTCGCCACGAACACTCAGTTGCAAGCTTTAGCCCCGTTTCTCAACAAGAGTATTTGCCGTGCTGGTTCCTTGCCCTTGGCGATGGAAGGGGTCGCGACGAACTTAGGCATTCGACTTGTCCACCTGCCCATGCTTTAGGAGATCGTTTAGGGCGCGTCGATCGACCTTGCCGTAGGGCGTGCGGGGTATGTCTCTCACCAATACAACCCGCTTCGGTGATCGGTAGCCAAGACGGTCTCGGGCAAAGGCCATGACGTCATCCGTTTTGATCTCGTCGAGCGCGTGGACTTGCAACACTGCTGCGACGGCCGTCCCCCAGCGGGCGTCCGGCACACCAAACACCACAGCCTCTTGAACACCCTGATAGGTAGTGAGGACATCCTCAACCTCTTTGGGGGCAATGTTGAAACCACCAGAGATAATCAACTCATCGCCTCGCCCTTTCAGATGCACAAAGCCCTCGGCGTCGAAGCTGGCCATGTCCGCTGTCGCGAGCCAACCGCCGACCAGTGACTCATCGGTCGCCGCTCGATTGTTGTGATAGCGGCTCATCACGTGAGGCCCGCGCACAAATAGCTCGCCTGTCTCACCGAGCTCACAAACTTGTCCGTCCGGATCCCTTATTTCAACTTCCACTGTGCGCCACGGTCGCCCGCCCGACAGTCGAGTTGCCCCGACGTGCTCGTGCTTACGTAGGCAAGTGATCGTTGCCGGCGCTTCGGTCTTCCCGTAGAGCTGAATCAGTGAGAAGCCGAATCTGTCGATGCATGCGTCAAGAACAGGCGCAGAGATTGGCGAAGCGCCATAGATCGTGGTCTCGTAGCCCCAGTTGGAGCCTGCGGCCTCGAGTATGCGGGGCAACATTGCCGGAACTACCTTCACGGTACGAATCCCCAGGCGGTTGGACAGGCTCCACATCTCCTCTGGATCAAATCTCTTTTGGCAGTAAACCCCTGCACCACGCATCAGATAGGGCAGAGGAAAGTAGCCGGCGCCATGCGAGAGGGGCTGAGCTAAGACGATCTGCTCTCCTGGCACGATCTCTCCTAGCTCGAGCAGGAGATTGAATGCGACATTGCAAAGCGCCTCGTGACTGAGGACTACACCCTTTGGTCGGCCGGTCGTCCCCGAGGTGTAACTTATCCATCCGGGATCCTGGGGAGTTCCGCTACGCACCACACATCGAGCACTAGTGGCGTCAGCGACAGATCGAATCCAGGGACTGACCTCGTCTCCAGCATCGAACGACAGCGTGAGTAGGCCGAACTCCTTGGCAAGGGTCTGAGCCGTCCCCGAATGGGCACTGGAATGGAAAAGGACGCGCATCTCCGTGTCCGCCACAACAAAACGATGGTCATCTAGATGAACGCGCGCATTCAACGCAACCCGAACGTTGCGACTCAACGCGGTAGCAACGTCCGACACGAGATACTCAACTCGGTTCTCTGAGAGGACCCCGACTCTGGAACCTCGCTGAACACCCTGTTCGTCAAGGTAATTGGCCAGGCGTTCGCCGTAATCAAGGAGTTCGCTGGTCGTTAGCGAGCTACTTCCGTCGGAAATGGCTGGTGCGTTCGGCGTTTCGCGAGCTGCTCGCCTAAGTAGAAACGGGAGATCCATGTGTAACGGCTCCTCCTCTTCCTAGGTCACCCGTGACAGATGAAATAGCTCTTGGTGAAAGCCCTCAACTAGAGGCCGCCGTGACGGCCGATACTCCCCGTTCTGAGGACCACACTTCTGCGGACATCACAACCTGGAGGGCACCCACCCAACTCATTATAAGATATAATAAAGAACGAGTCGGGTCAAGATCGGACCGGCAGAGCGCCCGCTTTCCCCCATCTTCTTGCGGGGATCGGCAGGCTCGTTGGGTCGAAATGTGGGCCTTGAACGAGGTAGCGATTCGACTCAGATTATCTCGTATACCTTGCATCGCGGATCAGCCGACCACTAGAGTTCGTGCATGCAACCCACGGCTTGGTGGTCCGAGCCCGACCGCCTCAATAGTGTTGCGTTCGCTGGACTCACCAAAGCAGAGTTCGCCTATCAGGCCGTTCGTGATCGCATTCTTACTGGGCAACTTAAGCCTGGAAGCCTGCTTGATCAAGAAACCCTCGCCGCCCAGTTTGACGTCTCCACGACCCCGCTTCGGGAGGCCGTCAGGCGCTTGGCGGCGGAGAATCTTTTGAGCGTTCAAGCACACAAGCGTGTGATTGTCACTCCCCTCACTCGAGCCGAGCTCCTTGACTTGTACCAAGTCCGGATTGAACTCGAGCCGTTCGGTGCCGCGCTAAGCGCTACGGTGGCCACCGCTGCAGACCACGCCCATACACAAGATTGCCTTCCTGCCATGAGTCCGGATCCAATAGAGAGGCTGCGACTCAATCGTCTATTTCATCGCAGCCTCTATGGAGCCGCCCGAAACCAGGTACTCACGGATACGCTCGATGCCTTAGCCGATCGAGCTGATCGCTATCGCATGTCCCTCATCGACTCCGAGGAGGCCATGGCGAAAGCGATCGCCGAGCATGAGGAGATCGCCGACGCATTTGGGCGCGGAGATCCCGAACGGGTCCGGAGCCTTTTCCGCAATCACCTTGCTCAGTCCCTTCGTAATATAGAGAAGCGCCTCTTTGACTGACCATCATCGACCGCAATATTTTCCGGATCAGCAGGACGACGCGCTCCTCTGGGATCAACGAATAAGTCCTCAGCGACATTGAGGTGCCCGTGCGTTGTTGTGCGGGATAGCCTGCACGAATTGGTGCAAAGACACGAACGTTGACTCGCTGAATTTTGGATGGGCAGTCCGGTTAGTCAATCTGGGAAGACAATGACGCCGCGGATGTTTTTGCCCGCGTGCATGTCATCGTATGCATCGTTGATCTGTTCGAGCCGATAGGTAGTCGTCACGAGCTCGTCCAGTTTTAGATCACCACTCTTGTAGAGGTCGATCATCAACGGTATTTCGTAACCCGGTGATCCCATCCCGTAAAGCGCCCCCTGGATGCGCTTCTGATAAAGCGTGAGCTCCAAGAGGTTCACAGGGATCCCAGTCGTCTTCTGTGAACCGGCGGCGGTAACGACTACTGTACCGCCCTTGCCAATCGCCGAAAAGGCCGCGCCTACGTCCTCACTCGTGACGACTCCCACCGTGACGATCGCCACATCCGCCCCTTGGCCCCCCGTCAGCTCACGAGCCAACTCGGCGGCTTCACTTATGTCCGCGAACGCGTCAGTCGCCCCGAGCTTGAGAGCAAGTTCACGCTTGAACGCTACCGGGTCAACGGCGAGGACTCGGGTGGCCCCGCTGTGGCGCGCACCCTGAACGGCATTCATCCCCACTCCTCCGGTTCCCATCACGATGACAATGTCGCCAGCGCGAACGGACCCGGCATTCGCTGCGGACCCCCAACCGGTCGGCACTCCGCAACCGACCAGGCACGCCACCTCGAGAGGAATATCGGGGTCGATTTTGACGCAAGATACCGCCGGCATGACGCTGCGTTCCGCGAACGTCGAGATGAGACCACCTTGGGCGACGTCCTGTCCATCGACGTGCATGCGAAAGGTGCCATCCAACTGGCAGCCTGCCGTCATGAGTGCTCCGTTCGTGCACAAGTTTTGCTGACCTCTGGTGCACCACGCGGCACCGACCGCAGGGCGGAATAAACGAAGTTACGACGTGATCGCCAGCCTGGAGATGAAGGACACCCGGACCGACTTCCTCAACGATGCCAGCGCCTTCGTGTCCACCGACGAAAGGGAGCTTCTGAACTCCGACATCGCCGTTGGCAAAGTGGTCGTCGGAGTGACAAAGCCCCGAGGCAACCAACTTGACTAGGACCTCATTCTCTTTTGGCCCGTCGAGCTCGACGTCACCCACTTCCCACTTTCCCGGCGTTTTCCACAAAACTGCAGCACGAATCTTCACTGGTGCGCTCCTTAGTTTGAATATCGCTGCGATGGGTCCATAGCTGTCAGACGGGTACGCCCACCACACACTTCGGCGGAATGCGCCCTCCGATCCGAGATAAACCAGTCAGTCGAACCGAATGGTGATCCAATAATTGAGCGCCGCACGCTGCGTTCCTTCACCGCATCGTCAGGGTCCGATTAAGCGAACTGACGCCTATTGGACCCGGTACAGTCGAGCGGCATTCGCAAACAGAACTTTCCGGCGGACCTCTTCACTTACATCGCCGATGGTGTGCTCAATGGCCTCCTGGGCAGGAAGCGCTACCTGGGAAGTTGGCGTTGGCCACATCGCGGTTGGGTGCGGAAAGTCGGTTTCCCACATGACATTGTCCTGCCAATCCGTCAGCTGAGATGGGTTCGTCTTTTCGAACCAGAATGTCGAATAGATCTGACGGCTGAAGTACTCACTCGGAGTCAGCCACCCCGGAAATTGCTGCCGCATGCCATTGTTGTCCCACTGCCAGTCCAATGCCTGCAGCTGGTACGGAATGAACCCGAAGCCGCTCTCGACCAGCACAAAGTTCAGATCCGGATAGCGCTGACAAACGCCGTAGACAGTAATGTGGTTGATCGCTCGGGCGTTACTCACAAAGCTCTGTGCGGTCTTGTCGACGATATTCTGACTTCCTCCGTCGCGCTCAGCGATCATGTGGTCCATCGGCCGCCCAGCGTCGGCGGTAAAACCGATGTGGAAGTTGATCGACTGCCCCAACGACTGCGCCGCGTCCAATATCGGGTGCCACCGCTCGTCGGGAATGTTAGGAAGGCCAATCTGCTCGAATGTGTGGGCGAAGAGCACCCCCCTGTGTCCATTCTCAATGCATCGTTCGATCTCACGAACTGACGCGTCCACGTCCCAGAATGGCAACGCCGTGAGTGCCAATAGCCGGTCAGGAGCTACCGAGCAGAAGTCAGTTTGGAAGTCGTTGTAGGCCTGAACACACTCCAGAGCGAGCCCGGGATCCAGCTGCATGAATCGGTTTGCGAAAAAACCACCGACTAGGTTTGGGTAGATCACCTGAGCACAAATCCCGTTGCGATCAAGCGCATCGAGGCGGGGCTTCGCCTCGAGAACCTCAGGTGACGCATCCTCATACCTGGGCGGGTGGTTCGGGTACAGATTCCGCCATCCCACCATGGCGAAGATCCCAACCGGCGAGAGGGGCTCGTCGCCTATAAACCAGACTTCCTCTTGCGTGGGTTCATACCAGCGCACATGGGGCACAAGATCGCCCCACTTGGTCGAGACTCGTGATGTCCACAGGTCTGCCGGCTCGATTACGTGACTGTCAACGTCGATCGGTTGGTAGGCCGACACTGTGCCTCCCCCTAGTTGAGAACGATGAGGCGGTGAAACCAAATCCACCATTGTTTGTAGATTATAGCCTACATGACAGCCAAATCAAGGGGGCCATACGGCGGACGAGCATTCAACAGACCCTGGCACGAAGGATCGGGTACGCCGGGTTTGCTGAAGTAGCGAGCGATCAATCCTCGCTCTCGTCCACCAACCGGATGGCACCTTCCGGGCACCCTTGAACTGCCCTCCTCGCCGCTTCGGTCAGCTCGACAGGAACCTCGTCGACTTTGACAATGGCATGACCATCATCTTCACCCAACTCAAAGAGTTCCGGAGCCACGCCATAGCACAGGGTGTGTCCCTGGCATCGATCGGGATCAACTACTACACGCATTCAAATCCTCCGGGTTGTCCCGCACTAACGCTGTTCAACGCACTGAATGGGAAATTGGTCATGGCATGAGATCCACCGGGTAGGGCAGCTTTACGCTCGCTCCACCATCGACGACCAGCATTTGCCCGGTGATTTGGCGAGCCATCGGTGACGACAGGAAGACGATCGCGGCGGCTATGTCTGAGGGCTCTGCCAGCGAACCTAATGGGATGGAGTGGGCAAAGCTGGAGCGCACCTCGTCGGACAACGTACTGGGGACCCGAGGGGTCTGGACGGTTCCGGGAACGACACAGTTGACGCGAACCCCAGAGACACCCAGTTCAATGGCGGCGGTCCTGACCAGGACAACGTCGTTAGTTGCGGATATTCACTTGGTTAGACCTCGTCACTCGCTATTTCGTCGAGGCCTTTGCGCTGAAGTTCAAAGTATCCAACTGATCGCCTGACTTCATCGAGCCGTCCAATTTGAACTCCTTCTGCTATCCGGCGCTCCGCTGCTTCAATCTGTTCAGCGATGGACAGGACTTCATCGACGCGCTCCTTGGGGATAACCAAAACTCCGTCACCGTCGCCGACAATAAGGTCGTCCGGTCTGACTCGGATACCGCCAATCGACACCGGCACCTGCATCGCCTCTGCCCTTACTCGATCCTTCCCGGTCCTCATCCATATGCCGGCCGAAAAGAGCGGATAGTCGGCGTGCCGTGCCTCATCGATATCTCGGCAACAACCGTCCACCACAGTGCCTGCTATGCCCCGTTTGCACGCGACTTGGGAAAGAAGGCCTCCCCACACAGTCATATCCATGCGACCGGCGTTGGCCAATACAACTACGGAGCCCGGATCAACGTCATCAATGAAGTCCCCGACGGTCCCCCCATCAATGCCGACAGGTTCATACCTAACGGTGAACGCGGGTCCAGCCATTACTGCGGTCCCGGAATGCCGAAATATGGAAGGAACCTGGCCGACGATTCCCAGCCGGTCCATGGCATCGGACAGTACCGCCGATGACAGTTGCGCGGCGCCATTCGCAGCTCTGTTTACTTCTGATCGAATGGTTGTGCTCACGGTTGCTCAATTTCTGTGGACCGATCTAGATCCACCAAATGCTCATACTTTTCACTCATCACCTTGTGTGCCGGTACACCACTCAACATTTCCGCAGCCATCCTGGCCTCTTGAGCAGCGATTAACTCTGCTTGATCCAACACCCCTAGCGCCGCGTCCTCCGGAACGATCACGACGCCGCTTTGATCTGCGAGAACCAGGTCCCCCTGGCGGACCTTGACTCCCCCAATCTCGATCATGCCTCCAGTGAACTCCTCTTCAATTCGACCTCGTGCTGTACGAGGACAGGCGTTTGTGGCAAACAACGGCAGGCCGATAGCACTCGTCTCATCGACGTCACGGCATGCTCCATAAACGATCACCCCCGCCACACCCGCAGCTATTGCTCCGCTTGAAAGCAATCCACCCCAGCCAGCTACGTTCGTACGCGCCCCATTGTCAACCACGATGACATCCCCCGGGCCCGCACTCGCTAGGGCGCTCGTTCCGAGATGCCGAGTTGGCCTTTCCGCGCCAGGTTGCGCCGTGACAAGCCGAACCGTAATCACGCGTCCTCCCACGCGAGCACATGGCCACATCATCTTTAGTCCATCGACGACACCAGCAATCCCGGCACGGTCAAGTGCATCTGAAATCGCACAGGTATCCAGGGCCAACAATCTGGGGATCAGCCAATCGCCTTTCAATTCACCCTGCGCCATGACTTATCCTCCGACCC
This sequence comes from uncultured Acidimicrobiaceae bacterium, assembly GCA_963817985.1. Lineage (GTDB taxonomy): Bacteria > Actinomycetota > Acidimicrobiia > Acidimicrobiales > RAAP-2 > Bog-756. The sequence goes on from CAWFQI010000008.1 coordinate 58,043, forward strand.
ACCTGCAGACACTGTTCGCTGGCTGCATCATAGGTTCTAGATTATACTTTATAGTTCGTTGTCCTACGGTGTCAAAACTGAAAGAGGACAGCATTGCCCCACTCGGCCAGACGACGTTCTGAAAAGTGATCCAGGGTCGCTCGGCTAGGCAAGTCGGGAATACACCTGCCTCGCATTACCCTCGAAGACGGCCCTCTGATGGGCGTCATCCAATGAGGTGAGACCTTCGATGAGGGGTCGTACATCCTCGAGTCCATGGCCGCTCCCAGGCCGCTCGGTACCGAACAGAACCCTGTCTGGTCCGACTACCCGAAATAAGAGCTCTAGTGCTTCCGAGGTGTAGAGACAGGTATCGAACCAAAACTGTCGCAAGCGGTCTCGGAACAGTTCTGTCGCTTCACTTGGGGTGAGGTTTTCAACCAAGCCCGTGTGCGCAATCCAACGACCTGCTTGATACGGAACAGATCCTCCCCCATGTGGAACAACCAACTTCAGTGTCGGAAACCTCTCGAACACGTTGCCACGCAGAATGGACAGAATGGCGAGACTCTCCTCGCTGATGAAGTGTTCGCTGTAGTTTTCACGACCGTAACAAGACGCGCAGTGGAGAAGGGCTGGCACATCCATCTCGACCAATTTCTCGTAGAGAGGAAACCAATACGGGTTATCCATTGTTGGCGTCAGTCCATTGCCTTCCCCCGGATCAGGGTTAAGCAAGACGCCAACGAAGTTCAGATCATTGATACACCTATCCAGCTCATCAAAAACACCGGTTATCGGCTCGCCTGAGAGTTGAGGGAGCGCACCAATTCCGCGAAGCCTCTGAGGTCTTGCCGTCGTCTGAACTGCCACGGCATCGTTCAGGTTCTGGATCCACCAACAAACGATTTCTCCAGGCTTATGCGAATGTTTCAAAATGTACGGTCGGGGCGACGTCAACTGCATGTCTGTTCCGACCTCATCCATGAGCGAAATCTGGCCATCGGCTGCGTCAATCAACTCCTGATCGGAAAGCGGTGTCTTGCGACGCCCACCGTAAACTCCGGCCCCCTCCATTGCAGTCCATGCATCGTTGATTCCGGGTGGAGCTACCAAATGTGAATGGGTGTCAATGATCATGCTTTCAATCCTCCTGGTACGCGATGAACTCTGCTTGAACTAAAAGAGGTGGCGGCAGCACTCCTCCAACGGTGTGCCGCACCGGTCGATCCGATTCATCTGGGAACAGATCCGCCCAAGGGATCGCTAGCAGAGGTCTGGTTGCATCCGGGTCTCGGGCGAACACGACCACCTTGAGAATGTTCGCCGGACTGCTACCTGCCGCCTCAACGACCCTGCGGATATTCAAGAACACACCCACGACCTGACCGAGTAGGTCTTCCGGTATTTGCCCCGTTGACGGATTCTTTCCATGAATCGCACTCGACACAATGAACGGGCCGCTCCGTGTTGCGATCGGGAACTGGCCTGTACCGTGGTCAAGGCCCTCTACGATTACAGGTCGGCGACTCACTATTGATCCTCCTGGTTTCCAATTGCGTTCGAGGGCACCGAAGATAGATACGCCTCGTGAATCTCATCGATCCTGCCCTGGAGTTCTCCAGGGGTTCCCGATGCGACCACTCGTCCTCGACTAAGGACGTATACGCGATCTGCAACCTCGAGAACTTTCTGTACGTGTTGCTCGACAATCAGAGCGCCAATGCCCATCGTGTCGACAGCTTGACGTATCGCTGCGAGAAGTCTGTCGATTGTCAACGGGGCCAATCCCAAAGAGAGCTCGTCAGCTAACAGGGCTGAAGGGCGGCGCGCCAATGCTCTTCCAACTACCAGCATTTGTTGTTCACCGCCGGAGAGATTTCCTGCCTTTACTCGCAATCGAGGCCTTAGTTCAGGAAATAGCTCCAGAAACACCTCCGGTTGGACACCCCCCACCCGTAGATTGTCGGCGCACGACAAACCCATGAACGTAGCTCGTTCCTCTGGGATGAACCCCAAACCGTCTCGTGCCCGTTTGCTCAATGGACTCGTCGTTACCTCGCCCTGCCATTCGATTTCGCCCACTGAGGGGTGAAGCACTCCCGACATGACCATGAGCGTTGTTGATTTTCCCGCTCCGTTTGGACCCAAAAGAGCCACCAATTCACCCCTGCAGACGTGAAGGTCAATGTCTCTAATTACATTCACACCTTCATAGCCGGCAGAGACGCCCACCGCCCTGAGGATGCATTCTCCAGAAGACAGTCCTCCTCCAAGCGGAGGATCAAGAGATGACTCCGGTTGAGTCATTCGAGAGCCACCCCAATCACGTCTCTCACCGGGCTCGGAGACTCAGTAGGTCACTGTTAGGACCCACAGGATTTACCGGCGTGTCATGAGAGACTCCCAAATAGGCGCCTATGACATCATCATTCCGCGCGACCTCGGCTGGAGTACCCTCCGCGATCATCGTGCCGGCGGCTATTGCGATGATTCTGTCGCACGCGGACATAATCACGGTCATGTCATGCTCAACGAGGAGAACAGCCAAACCCCTCCGTTCGGCCAAGTTTCGAATAGCAGTGGTGAGCGCTGTTGACTCAGAATCGTCCAGGCCGGCAGCCGGCTCATCAAGCAGAAGTACCTTCGGTCCGGCCGCGATTGCTCGGGCAAGTCCAACCAGACGTCGTTGTCCGTTGGACAGTGCCGTGGGCAACTGATCGAGATGTTCGAGCAAGCCAAATTCATCAATGACGTCAACCGCAAGTGCTGGAAGAGGAACTCGAACGCGAGGACGTAGAAGATCACCGACATACGACGACCAATGTTGTTGGTCACAGGCGATCTGAATGTTTTCCAGGACAGAGATTCCCTTGAACAACTCAAGTCCCTGGAAGCACCGCGATAGACCCAGCTGCGCTCGTTTGTGAGGAGGCAGTCGATCGATAGAAAGACCGTCTATGCTTACTGACCCCGACGACTTCGTGAACCCACTGATGGCATCGATAAGTGATGTCTTGCCGGAGCCATTTGGGCCGATCAGTCCGACTACTTCCCCTGGGGCAATGTCGAGACTGACGGCATCGACTGCCAGCGCTCCGCCGTAAGACACGGTGACGTTCTTCGCTGACAGGTTTGCCCCTACTGTCACCGCTCCGATCGATTGATCATGATATTCACGGCTCATCGCCAACAGCGAAGAAGTTGACGGACTCGAGGTCTCTAGGGTCCGATTCGATCGGCCCGTCCGATGAGATTTCCCGTCGGACAATCGTTTCGATCTTGAATGCCACCGCGCCGCCACAGCTCCCACAATTCCTTCAGGATTGGAGACAACTGTAACTAGGAGCAGGACGCCACCGATGACCGGTAGCCAGTTGTCGACAGAGGGGAAGGGATTGAACATCCAGGATACGACCCCTCCAACGACGAAGAACGAACCGACAATGCCACCAAGAACAGAACCGATACCCCCGATCACGGCGTAGCCCAGCGCCGAGATCGAAGCTAGTGGGCTAAAGATGCTGAATTCAATCGAGTACGTTCCGAAAGAGAGGAGAATCCCACCAACGCCCGCGATGAGCGCACCCAAGCAAAAGGCATAGAGCTTTATGCCTGCCACGCTGATTCCCAGAGCCGCGGCAGCCTTTTCGTTTTCTCGAACAGCGAACAGTAGACGTCCGGTCTTACTCCGTCGCAGGTTGAAGACGATCCAAACTACAAGGCTCAGGCAAACAAGGCAGAACAAGGCATACCGAGAGGGATACTTAAGTGGATCCAAATTGAAGCCAAAGAGATTCAGTGCGCCGATTTGCGTACCTTGAATACCGCCAGTGAAGCTCGAATTATCGAACAACAGCTCTTGGAGCGCAAGCCCGAGACCAAGCGTGACGACGGCCAAGTTGACACCTCGCGTGCGTACCGCCGGAAGGCCAAACATGATTCCAACTGGGATAGTGGCAATTACTCCAACCAGGATGGCAGCCCAAAATGGCCAGTGGAGATGAGCGATCAGGTTTCCGCCCACAAATGCGCTAATCCCGGCTATTCCATACTGGCCCAGCGAGAGTTGACCGGCGTAGCCGGTGACTACGATGATCGACAAGAGAATGACCGCCGTGCCCAGCTGTAGCGTCACGGCCTGGACCAGCGCAACGGGAAAGTAGGTCAAGATACTTACCCCCAGCACTACGATTCCAACTACTGCAGGCTTCCACCTCATCTTGCCGCTTCCTAGGACGGGCAATCTTTCGAGCACATGACCGCGGAGTGGCAATGCCTGTCCTCGCACAACAAGCACTGCAATTATGACCAAGAACGGCACCGAGTCTGAGACTCCGGTCTGAAATACGTATCCGGACATCTCCGATTGCAATATTCCGATGAGTAATCCCCCTGCGAGAGTCATCGGAAAGGACTTGAACCCTCCGACTAAAGCGGCGGCCATGCCACCGATGACAAGCAAGGTGAGACTGGACACTTGTAGGCCGATGAGTGGTATGACGAGGATTCCGGCTATTGCAGCGAGGGCCGAACCAGCGGCCCACGTGACCATGGAAACAAGGTTGGTGGACCAGCCGATTGCGGCTGCAGCGAGACTGTTCTCAGCGACCGCCGACATCGCCATGCCGAATCTCGTATACCGACCTAACACATATAGCGTGAAGGTGATGAATATAGCGATTGCCAGAAGGTAGAGCCGATCGGAGGATACGCTGAGGCCGAATGCCTGGAAACGGGTCTCGGGCAAGATGGACGCAACCGGTGTATCGCTGGCTCCATATCGGATAGTGGCTAAACCTTCGAGTATTGCCAAAACTCCGAGTGTTGCGATCACTCTCATAAGCGGCGAGGCGGTAAGCAGCCTCCTCATTACGAGGAGATGTACTAGCGCACCTAGAACCGCCATCGAAAGGACTGCGGCGAGTGAGGCCCACCAAAAGGCCCATCCGTGCTGGACGTTAAGCTCCCAGAAAATATAGGCGCCGGCCATTGCCATCGCACCCTGGCTGAAATTGAGCACGCCAGAGCCCCGGTAGGTGACGACAAGTCCCTGGGCCAGGAGTACGTAGATGGCGCCTAAGCCACATCCCAGGAGCATGTATTGGAAGACGAGCATTAGTCCCTAAGCAGTTTGACGAGATGCTCACGCCGGAATGGCGGTCTACAAGCTCCCGGTAGTGGAAGGGCAAGACTGGGGCCTAACCGGCATAGCCGCTCCGTGACGCCTCCCCCCGTTTGACGGGCCTGATGCATCGAGATGGCTCCATTGACCACTGTGGTCGGACTACTTCGTGCCGAGTCCGAGCATTCCCCTGGCCCCTAACTTCACTTGCCAAAGGCGTTAATGGGCTTGCTCTGGCTAAGAACAAGCGCCCCGTTCTGAACCTTCTCCAGATACATGTAAGGATTCGAGACTCGAGGGATCCCTGCGGGGCCGGCTTTGGACGGAGTCCACGGAGGCATGATGCCCGTGGTGAGGTTACGGGCCGCGTCCATTGCCGAATCCACAGTGGAGGCAGTCAACGGCTTCGCACTAAAGGGCTTGAGTGCCGTAGCGAGCAGGTGAACGACCATCCACGCCTGCAATCCATTCTGATCCCACTGCGATGGGGGGGCTCCAGAATCACCAGTCTTTGCTTGTGCGGCCATTTCTTTCGCGTATTGCCTCAGGGCTGGAACCGTCTTTGCCGAGGAGAACGGAACGACCGCACCGACCATTTGCACCCCATACATGTTGGGACTCGCCACACTCGACTGCTGGATGGTTCCAGTAGTTAGTTGGGCAGCTGCAAGGAAGACCTTGTATTTGGCAGCCTGTGTGCCGTATGACTTGATAAATCCGACCGAAGCCCCGGTAGGCAAAACGACATACGCAGCTTGTGCCCCTGAGCTTGCTACGGCTTGCACTGTGGGATCGAGGTCCGTGGCAAGCGGGGAGGTCGGAAGCTGGGCCGTCACCTGCATCCCCAACGTTTTGGCCTTATTGACAGCGGAGCTGATTACGGCGTCCAGACCAGCACCAGCGGCGTAAACGATAGCAATCTTGCGGACTCCGGCATGGCGAGCGGCGATCATCGACGCCTCCGCATATCCGTAACCGCCGGGATCTACCAGAAACGAGTAGCGAGATGTGTACTGCTCTTGGACCAAGGGCTCCGAGGCGATCTGTGGGATTGCGGCCTTGTCGAGAATCGGCACAATTGCCGAGCCGAACAGCGAAAAGTTTCCGACCGTCGCGATGACATGGTCCGCAACCATCTGATTGGCACACTGTGCCGCCGTAGTGGGGTTCAGCTGGTCGTTGCAGTAGTCAAAGACGATGGGATGGCCGTTGAGGCCGCCATGGGCGTTGATGGAGCGAACAGCCGCCCTGATCGATGCGGGGATGGCCGGAACGGCAAGAATTGCATTGTTCGTTGTCACGATAGAGCCGATCGCAACCGGTGAGGAGGCCAGAAAGTGCGCACTCGGGGCGGTTGGTGCTGCCGCGGCGCCTGCACTACTCGGAGGCCCATTCAAGGTGGTTACCCCAACGAGCAGAAGTGCCGCCATCGGCAGCGCAAGCACAATCTTTGATTTTTGGAAACCTCGCTTAGAGACCCCCCTGGTCACCCAAGTCCTAGCCTGGTCAGGCTTACGGAACCGCGGCATTGTTTCCTCCCCTTGTCGCTTAAATATTGACTATAACATGTAAGGAACAACCGTTCAACGGTGACGAGTTGGAAAATCGCTCGTTTCGATGCAGCGCGCAAGGTCTAGATGTGAGGCAGTGGACCGGTCGTCTCTCGCTGGGGCGCTCTCCGACCATTGGCGAGACACAGAACCGCGGCGGACTCTTTCCCAGGTGTGCCACTCTGGCGGGGACCTGCTACCAACCCCAGGATCTCCGTGGCTCGCCAATCGGCGTGGCTCTACAAGTGGCAGACTGGCGAACTTCCGGACTGCCGCCAATACAGGTTTTTTGCCAGCGTCCAGCACCCAGCGGGGGCCGGCACGAGCCGACAGGTCGTTCCGCTTCTGACTGGCGACGGCAGGCTCGAGGAGCTGACCTTCCAGGAAGCTTTCAATATCAGAAGTTGGGGCAAGGACTATCGACTAAACGCGAGCGACGGTGCTATCCGGTAGGTCAAGAATGCGATACGGATCTGGAACTTCACCCCACTACCGTCCACATCATCAATCACATGCTTCGCGCCCACTCTCCACTGGATCGAGCCAAAGCGTGGTACCAACTTGCCCGGGGAAGGTCCTAGATTAGTATTCTTGGGCCAACTGTCGCCAACGGCTTCCGAGGTCACGTCGTACTTAACACAATCGGGACGGGTCACGTTTGTGACCAGACGAATGCCGATCCAAAGGGAGCAGTTCGCTCAGCCCCTCGCGACCGAAGACAATTCGGCTGGTTCAGGAGGAAGTCACTTCGGGGGCAGCCGAAGCAGTTGGACCGTTCGGTCGCCTATGGCCTCTGTCTCGGCAGATGAGGTCTTATTGACCGTCATTGGTGAATGGAGTCGACCGGGCAAGTGCCCGGAAGGTCTTGGCCATCATTTGAAATCGTCGCCGACAAGTTCGAGGCTAGCGACTCAGGTTGGGGGCGGCGGTGCCGAGGACGCTCCACACAGGGTTGGCGCGCAAGTCACAGGCTGACCTGTCTGGCGCTCAATGCTGCCGAAATTCAGTGGCCATTTCTTAATTCTCGCTGCTCTGTGGTGACCAAGCCCGTGATACTTCAGCGAGGATATCGGAATCCAATTTCCCCGGCACAACGCTAGAGACCGCTTCTTCCAGTTGAGTGATGTTTGAGAATCCACCAACGATTGTGCCTACACCGCGCTGCGAAAGAACGAATCGATAGGCGAGCTCGGTCAATGACATTTCAAATCGATCCGCAACTAGCTTGAATCGACCAGCTGCAGCCAACTCGCTCTCGAATTGTCCAGGCTCCACAAATCGGACTGCTTGATTGGAGTACGGAGGCGCTGGTTCCCCTCGGTGTGCCCTATCGGTAAGGACACCCGCTGCTACGGGACTTATGGCCATCACGCCGACTCCATTCTCCAATGCACACGTAATCGCCTCTTCGTAATCTGCATAGTTCGACTGTCGCGTGAGGTGACTACCAAAATCCTGATGTCGATGGGACGCACTGGGATTCATAAGATTCAGCGGCAGGACAACTACCGATATCTTCCCTGACTCAATGAGAGCACGTAGGGCAGCGACATCACTCATCATTCCGTTGATGCCAAAAAAACGAATCTTGCCTTCGTGGGTCAGTTTGTCCACGGCACTGAGAACTCCGTGATCTCCCAGAACATCATCGAGTGATAGGTAGGCCTGATGGGGAGTGTCCATCTTCCTAACTCGGTGCAGCGCGTTGTGGAGCAGCACCACATCGATCTGCTCTCGCCGCAATCGGATGAGACTCTGGTCGAGCGATGTGCAGAATGACCCTTCAATGTTGCCACTTTTGAGGTCGTTCCTCGACAGACTCACCTTGGTTGTCAATACGTGAGGTTCACCGATCAGTTCGAGAGACCGACCTAGGTTGACTTCCGAGCATCCGAAGCCGTACACGTATGCCGTGTCGAAGCAGTTGACTCCCAGTTCGAATGCCTTGGCGACGGTTGCATCTTGTGCATAAGCGCTGCCGCTTACCATCAAACCGGCGGCTGTCCCTCCCCCGAACGTGATCTCGGACATATCGAGATCTGTGCCGGCCATCACATGCCGTCTCATCTTTGCCTCGACCCTCGGATCATGAATCAGCGCTCTGTATCGAGACCTTGTCCGCCAATGGGCCGCCAGACCCAATTTCGTTCCAGATCCACCGGCGCTTTGGTGCGCCCAAGAGCACAACCTCGTACGGGTGACTGTCATGCAACCAGGATTGACTGCGCCCCACCGAATCCCTCACCACTAAAAATAGTTTATAAGACACCGAAATGGCTGTCAACGTCTCGCCGGTTCCTGTAGGGCGAAGTCATTTTGTGACACTCTCCGACGCGGCTTTGTAGACTATGAACCGTGGTTGTAGATGGGACGCTTCCGACCTGGCGAACGAAGACAGAGGCTGCATACTTTTTGGTTCGCGAGCGAGTGCTCGATGGGCGGCTCGCTCCTGGCACAGACATCGACCAGGAGTCTCTGGCGAAAGAGTTGGGACTTTCAACGACGCCTGTCCGCGAGGCTCTTCGTCGCCTCGAAGCCGAAGGCCTGGTGAGCCAACGGGCTCATTTTGCCATCCGTATCCCAGAACTGACTCGGCAGGACTTCAGTGATATCTATTTTGTTCGCATGCAGCTTGAGCCCGCGGCTGCCCGCTGTGCTTGCCGGAATGACGACACCTTTGATGAAGCCTGCAAGTCGCTTAGTGATTCTCTGACGGTTCCAACCAATTCCCTTTCGGCTGTCGATCGCCAGCTGATCAACCGAACGTTTCATAGTTCGATCTACTCGGCCAGCGGAAACTCGACGATGTCCGGAATCCTCGACTCACTTTGGGATCGATGCGATCGATATCGCATTCAACTGCTCAAGGATGAATCGAACGTTGAGGCGAACGATCAAGACCACCGAAATATCTTTGCGGCGTTCCGCAGTCGTGATGAGGATACCCTTGTCAAGCTAGTTACAGAACACGTGCAGGCCTCGTACGACAAACTGATTAGTTCCCTTTCCTAGGCTCCCGCCCATTGATTCGATTAGCTCGAAGTTGAAGTGTTCTACAGACGACGGGAAAGGACAGTCAGCTGAGGCACTAAGGGTCTGAGATCATCTTGCATCGATCGCATAGTTCCATTCACCGTGCCAGTTATGGGGCAAGACGGGAATTGAGCTTAGTTCGGGATCAATAATCTTGACCCCCTTGGCTTGCCAGTTCGGTTCGAAGGTGGCCTGGATAGTGAGTCCACTCGTAGTCGAGGTTGAGGCGATCATTTCGACAATGGTGCGGACCTGGGTGAGCGGCTGGCCTCGCCAGCTCATCGAGGTGAAGGTAACTAGGCGGTGTTCGATCCTGTCCCATTTTGAGGTACCGGGCGGGTGGTGGAGCACGGTGACGGCCAGTCCTGTTTCGATGGACAGCTTGGCCAGATTTCTCATCCAGGCCCCAAGGTAATGCCCGCGTGAGCCGCCGGCATCGGCAGTGACGGTGAGCGTTTTCGCCGTTGGGAAACGCTCCCGTCCTAGGGTCTCCCACCAGCGCCGGATCGATTCGACGGCGAGCTCGGCAAGATCGGCCACGTCGCCAACGTTGACCCAGCCCTCGTCGCTGCCGATCTCATGGATGTCGTATGGAAGTTTGTTGCCAAACTCGCCCATGGTCGGATTGACCCGCTGAAGGTCTCCTCTTCGTCGCCAGCCCTTTCCCACGTTTGCGCAATGCCTGATCAACTCCTTCTTCTTGGTGTCGATCGAGATCACCGGTTCGCATGCACGAACTCGCTCGGCTACTAGTTCATTGAGGTAAGCAAACTGCATCTCCCGGTCAGGATGCGAGGCCCCTTCGATCCGTTTTGCCGGTGGCTGCAGGGAGTAACCCATCTGACCCAACAGGCGACGCACCAGCTCCGCCGACACCTCGAAACCGGCCGCCCTAAGTTGGCTTGCCAACTCGTAGGTCGACATCAAGGTCCACCGCAGCGGTGAGATCTGAAGACGTCGGGACTGCGGCGACATCAACGCATCGAGCGCTTCCAAGAGACCGGGCTGCCTGTCGATCGCTGGCTTGTCCCCACCACCCGAAACCCGTTGCCGATCCGACACCTCGACACCGGCCCGTACTTCTTTCACCGCCTTATAGATGGTGCCCGAGCTCATTCCCGATGCCTCGACCACCCGGGCTTGGCCACCCCGGCCGAGAGCTACAGCCATGGCCCCAACCATTATCCGACGCTGCCTTTCCCCCAGATGGGGCAGAACGGTCTCGAAGAACGACGCCAGACGCGCCTCGGGAAGTTCCATACCGCCAGTCCGTACCTTCCGAATTCTTGCGGTTGACCCTAATCGAGACCAAGTAATTCGAGGGTGGTTTTGCCGACCTTGAGGGCTTGAACATAGTCGCTCTCTTGTTGGTCCCTGGCTACAGCTCGAGCAATAGTCCGTTCGACGTGGTGTGGGGAGATGGCAACGACGCCATCGGCATCACCGACAATGACATCACCGGGCACAACAGTCACATCCCCGATCTTGACTGGAACGTTGATGCAATCGGAGGCAGAGGCCTGTTTTCCAGTTCCACGAATCGAAGTGCATCGCGCAAATACTGGTAGTCCAAGGGCAATAAGTCGTTGCGTGTCTCGAACTCCACCGTCGAGAACCACGCCCCGAAGCCCACGGACCTGCGCCGCAAAGGTGAGGATCTCTCCCCAATAGCCATATTCGTGCCCGTCGCCTACGGCAATCACCAGCACATCGCCGCGCGTGGCCGTATAGACCGCATGGTGGATGGAGAGGTTGTTACCCGGTTCGCAATTGACCGTCACCGCTGTTCCACACATTCGCATTGACGGATCGATCGGTCGGATAGCGGGAGGCAGAGCGCCAATGCGGCCGGCAGCTTCATGGATCGTGGCAGCACTCAACGTGGCTAGCGTCCCCCACGCAATGTCTACAGTGGGGGAGGGTGCTTTAGTATCGATTTCGTTAGCCATAGTGTTGTCCCTTTCGTGCGGCTGTCGAGGCGGTCAGCGCCACTTAGCAAACGCCCAGCCACCGCCCGTACCGACTGGAGTCCGATACACCGCGACATAGTCGACCAATTCCATTTTCAAGTCCGAGCAATGGAGTGCTCCACCCAGCGCCACCCAGTTCAATGCCTCAGAAGACGCTGAGTACAGTCGACGCTGATCCAGGTTTCGAAGCCGGACGTCGTCCTTGTCCGCTAAGGCGTCCAGCACGGTACGGTCAAGCTCTTCGTCGACAATGAAATGGCTGAGCCCTCCCGATGCGATGATGGCGACCTTGGCCGTGCTTTCCCAGCTTCGAATCGCATCAGCGACGGCCTTCCCGAGAGAGAAGCACCGATTCGGCGTTGGGCGGTTCGGGGGATAACAAGTGTTCTGAAATATGGGGACGACCGGCGGCGGAGAATCTTCAAAGAGGTTGCGGATCACGAAAGAGAACCCGTGAGGCAGACCGATTTCGCGCTCGGGAGTAACGCGGGTGACTTCATTGGGCCCGTCCTCACTCAGATAGTGACGAACCACGACTCCGCCACGCGACTCGGGCATCTGGGTGTTGCTGGCGATGTCAAACTCAGCCTCAATCAACTGTTCGACAAGATGGCGCCCCAAGTCCGCCTCGATAGGCACTTCGAAAGTACGGTCCCCGTAGCCGGCTCGGATGGCGTCGGCCACCGCCCCGGTCCTGCCCGGGGGTAGTGGGAACGGACGCATCCACGCGTCCGTTCCCCAATAAATCGAGAATGCCGGCATGTTGTCGTCAAAAAACCATTCGTCCTGGTCGTTGCTGATGATCACCACTACATCTGGAGGTTCCTCTCGCAACGTCTTCGCCAGGTCTTCTACCGCGTCCCGGCAACGCGCCGAAAGTGACGGAAACACCTCCTGGCCCTCGTAAGGTACCGTCGCCAACCATGACGGATCTGAATTCGCCTCGTCGTAGCTGCGGATCCACCCGTGGGGCGGGAAGGCGAGTTCGGTGTTCCGCTGATCCCCTTCGATGTAGGCAGGCCAAGATGACACAGGCAGCGAGATCATCGGGGAGTGCGAGGTTCCAATTCCCAAGGAAACTACAGCCATGCCCCAATCGCCCCCATCCGAAGAGCGGCCGCAGCCGATAGTGAGCCCTTCATCGAGAATGGGCCAACGAAACAACCTCCTGCCACGGAGAGTCGATCGGCACCAACCCATCAGCAGCTCGTACTTCGCTTACATCCGTCACGTCCTCCCCACGTACAACTTCACCCGACTCGCACACCTCCAGCGACTTCAACAAGAGGCGCCGCAGATGGATCACCGCACGGTCGGCAGCCCCAAGCTGTTCTTTCGTTCGATCCGAAATCCGTCCCATACCTTCAGCCATTGCCGCGTCCTCGTTGAAGGTCCCAGTCATCCCAGAGAAGCTTCGACCCGACTCCATCGCCGCACGATCCTGACGCCAACTATTTTCGGCTGACGAGATTCTCCGGTTATTCCGGTCGAGATCCACGTCCCACACCCGACCACTTTGACGGCGAATCAGATCCTCATCGACCGGGCCTACGAATGAATATTTCACCCCGTACCAAGCGGTCGTGAAGTCATCTAGTGGAGCAGTGATATTAATCGTCCCCTGCCCCTCGCCAACGGGGATCGAAGTAAATATTGGCATGATGAAAGGAGTGGTCTTGATGTACTGGAACCGATCAGGATCTACCGTCGGCCGACGAATAGCTGCATAGCGGAATCCGTAGTCCGTGTCCTCCACCCGGATACGGACACTCCCCGTGTCAGTCGGCTGGGCCAACAACACATCGTCTTCCTCCAGGTACGCCGTCTTCTCCCCGTATGAAGGACGAATCGAATCGCTATGGAGAAAATTCCCGTGGCTTGAATCAACAAATCCCTCGATGAGCTGCAGCCAATTCGCCTCAACGATGCCCTTGATGACCGTCACGTTCTCGTTAGGCAGAGACATCCAGTCGAACTCTCGAAATGCCGGGGGTACATCGGCGTCACCCATATATGCCCAGATAATCCCTCCACGATCGACCACGGGATAGGCCGTTTGACGCACCCGCTGCGCCAATCCGCTCTCTTCGGGCTCATTCGGTGTCTCTGCCACTGAGCCATCTGGGCGCACCTTCCACCCGTGATACAAGCACTGCAGCACACCGTCGCAATTCCGAGCCAACTGCAGCGGAGCCCGCCTGTGAGGGCAGTAGGCCCCAACTAGTCCCAACTCCCCTTCCGAACTACGGAAGCAAACAAGATCCTCGCCAAGGATCCGAACTGGCACGGGTCGACTTCCCGGTGTCCCGACCTCGCTGGAACCAAGTACGGGCACCCAAAAGCGACGCTGTAGCGCACCCATGGGCGTACCAGGACCCACCCGAGTCAGCCGTTCATTTTCCAGTTCAGTCAACATTCATCCCTCCCAGGCGAACTGACGAGAAGGCGGACATCTCGATGACCAACCCAAGACTGGCCCCATTCTCTTTTCTCATAACCTATAAGGTATAGGTAATCCGTGTCAACGTCTCAAAGGGACCACTAGCTCGAAACGTTCCATCGTTGTACCTCCGGAACGCCCAGGATTCATCACGGGTTGGCAGATGGAGCGCTGGACGAACCGAGAGGCTTCCGTTAAGTGCGAACCAGGTCAGGACTTTTGCGAGCCTCCGCTTCCGCTTGTCCCATCCCGAGACATCTCAAGGATGAATAGGCCTTGGCGGGCGTAATCCCGCCACCAAACCGGACGCACCATCAAGTTCCCATCGTCGCCTAAATGTCCGCCTGGCATGATCTTCCCACATTCGATTAGGCCGCCAACAAGACAGTAGGCACACCACAGCCCCAGATACTGCAGCCGACGATGACAGATTCTGATCGGTCCCCCTGGATTCACCCTTATTACCCCCTAGATGCTCTGGCCGGTCCAACGCGGTCATCCGTTTCTCGCAGAGTTAGCCTTTCCAGATTGTATCTTATAGATTTCAGGCATGGAGTAAGGGGTGAAAAGTACTTTGGCCAGCAGGTCCCGCTCCAGACGCGCGAGAGGTGCCAGCAGTCCTCGACGGCAAAGGTGTGCTCACCGAACTGACCAGCCCAGCGCACCAGCTCCAATTTCCCTGCTGAGGTGGCCGATACGGTCTTCGATGTCAGTCGCTTTCCATGCTCGACGACGGCCGCCGCTGTGTCGGTGCGCTTGTGCGCGTCGATTCCAACTACCACCTTGGTTCTCCTCCCTCACCTCGATGGTTGGAGTCGCCGGGACCGTCCGGGGACACGCCTACCTTCGACCGGGCTTCTCTCAAGTCACACCGACCGGTCCTGCGCGTCCGGCAGGCATTTCGGGAGAGGCGGGTCCAGAACGGCAATATCCGCGCCTACAACGCGCCTACAAATGGCGAAGAACACGTAACGAGCATGACTGATACTGAGAATAAACCCGCAGGTGAAGGCCAATTCTGAACAATATCGACGACCATCAAGAGTCTTTAGATGCCTCTCTTAATCCGCAGGTTCCGGGTTCAAATCCCGGGGGGCGCACAAGATGGCCGTGTAATTCCGGGTGATCCGCAACAAATGAGTTCCGGTTGATCCTTTACACAGTTCCGGTAGTTGCTTGACACAGTTCCGGTTGATGCTTGACACCTCGGCCCCACCGACCTGCGCTCTTAGGAGCTAAGGAGGTGGCCGAGTGCTCGTGGGCTGAGCAAGATGGAACAGCGGTATGACGCAGTCCTGGACGATGTTCATCAGGGACGGCTACAGCGTGCGGGACTGAGGCCGAGGACCAGATCGGCTCGTCGGACCGGGCTACTCGGGGTCGTCAGGACTATCCATCTGCAGCGCGCTCATAAACATGAGGGTGAGGTGTTCGACCCCGTCGTCGAAGCTGCAGTCCAATCGCCCCTCGGAGAGCCACATCTCCGGAAAGCGGTTGGTCATCGCACCCAGCACGGCAGCCGCGATGGTGGGGTTGAGCCGTCGGTCGACGAGCCCGCGACTCTGCAGCTGGCCGATCGATTCGGCGACCAGCGCCCGCTCTCGGGCGCCCCGGTCGGCCCGAGCTTGCTTGAGAATCAGATCGTGGCGCGAAACCTGTTCGATGACTCCCATGATCCGAGCTTCCTGGCGGTAACGCTCCAGATACAAGCGCATCGCCTCTCGTATCCGGTCCCGGGGAACAGCGGTCGACGATCGATCGAGGATCACCGTCCCGAGTGGAGCTCCGAGTTCCTCGTCGACCTGTAGCGCCACCTCGCGGAAGATCTCCTGCTTCGAGTTGAAGTAGGCGTAGAACGTTCCTTGGGCAACGTGGGCACGGGCAGTGATATCGGAGATCCGGGCGTCCAACAGCCCGTCTTCTTCGAAGACCTCTTTCGCCGCCGCCAGGATGCGGGCCCTGGTGAGAACGCCCTTTTTCGTCAGTGGGCGGGGTGCCCCATCCTGCTCCGGTGCGGGGACAGATCCCCGTTCGTCCACTCGGGCGTCGGATGGCGGCAGGCTGGTCATCGCCATAGGACAGTAGGGCCATGTGCCGACGCTGATGAGCGATCCCACCTGTCCTGGACCCTGGTGGCCCTTTCCGGGATGGGGAGAACAGGCCGAGGCGGGAACAAGGTTTGGCTCAGGCAGGAACCTTGAGCGCCGCGGCCAGGTTGCTCCCCATGATCCTTCTGACATCAGCTTCGGGCAGGCTCGCCAGCACCTTGGCATAGGAGGTGGGGTTCGCCAGACCCTCAGGGTGAGGGAAGTCGGAGCCGAAGACGACCTTTTCGGGACCGATCGCCTTGATGAGGCCGACCGGGTCCTCCTCGAAGAAGGGGTGGATCCAGATGTTTCGTCGCAGAACACCAACAGGATCCTCGTCGTAAAGACGGGGCTGCTTGGCATACGAATGGCCGAGGGCCTCCATGAGCGGGAGGACCCAGCTCGATCCGTTCTCGACGGGGAGGATGCGCAGGTCGGGAAAGCGAGAGAGCATGCCGTGGGTCACCGCTGAGCACATGGCGTCGAAGATGCCGCGGGACATGAGGTGCTGCACGTCCCCGAAGGCCGTGGGGTTGGCGAAGGGAAGGTGCTCGTCGAAGTGGCCCTCCCATTGGTTGAAGTAGCGGGTCAGGCCGTCGTCGGACGAGTGCATGCCCACCGTGACGTCGTACTCTTGCACCTTCGCCCAGAAGGGGTCGAACTCCGGCAGGGCGAAGGAACGGAAGCCCTTCAAGCTCGGCACGGGGGCCGGCCTGATGAGGATGATCTTGGCACCACGCTCGACGATCCAGTCGAGCTCGCGGATCGCCTCATCGACAATGGGCAACGTGATCACCGGAGCGGGAAAGATGCGGTCCTTGTAGTTGAAGGTCCACTCTTCGAACATCCACTCGTTGAACGCATGGACGACCGCATGGGTCGCCTCGGGGTCCTTGGTCAGTCGCTCTTCGAGCACGCTGGCCAGAGTGGGCCACATGATGGCCCGGTCAACGCCCTGCTCGTCCATGAGGGCGAGACGCGGCTCGGGTCGGAAGAAGGCGTCCGGTGAAGGGATGGCCTCGCCCAGGATCTCGCGACGGGACTTGCCTTCGGGATTGCCGTTCTTGAAGAAGTCCTCCTGGGCGCCGGGACGGGCCACCTTGGTGAACGTCGGATTCGGGATGTACTCGGAGATGGTGCCGTTGATCACCAGCTTGTCTCGGCCGTTGATCTGCATCAGTTGGACGACGCGCTTGAACTCGTCCGGTAGATACCGAGTAAAGGCGTCAGCCTGCTCGTACATGTGGTTGTCGGCGTCAAAGACCGGGAAGTCGAGTCGGTTGTCCATTAGTCCTCCATGGTTTACGTGCGGTGCCCTTCGGACCCGTACGCGTCGAATGCGCCACTGCCCATCATACATGAACCTGACGTCGGAATCAGTTTTTTTTGGCAACCAAACCCTCCGGGAGACTTCGCCCAGCCAGGACGGGGCTGTGAGCAGGCAGCAAACCATCGTCCAGTCGACGTGTAGCCCGGTCGGGCCATGGGCACGGGGTACGTTTCTGAGGCTGGCGAGTTGGTGAACCGACAGGAGATGACAATGGCAACTTCGACCCTCGATGAAAGTCCTCTCGAGTTCGACCCCTTCTCCGCGGAGTACTTCAACGGGCCCTACGACCTCTACCGGCGTCTCCGCGACGAGGCGCCGGTCCTGTTCAACGAGAAGTACGGCTTCTGGGCCCTCTTCCGCTACGACGACGTCTGTGCTGCCCACAAGGACTGGCCGACGTTCTCCAGCTCGCACGGAGTGGACCTCTCCTCGCTCAACACCGACCCAGAGATCATCAAGATGTACCGCTCGATGATCATGATGGACCCTCCGGAGCACGACCGGCTCCGGGCCCTGGTCAGCCGGGTGTTCACCCCGAGGGCGGTGAGCGCCCTGGAACCGATGATCCGTGAGGTCATCACCTCGTTCCTGGCCCCCTTCGACGACGCCGACTCGTTCGACGCCGTGGCCGACTTCAGCGCGCTGTTCCCCGTCGAGATCATCTCCCGGATGCTCGGGGTGCCCGAAGGCGAGCGCCAGCAGATCCGCCACTGGCTGGACATCGGCCTGCACCGAGAGCCAGGCCAGATGGATCCGACCCCCGAGGGCACCCAGGCCATGCTGGAGACCGGGCTCTACTGGTACGAACTGGCCCAAGAGAAGCGCAAACACCCAGGCGACGACATGGTCACTCGGCTCACCGAGGTCGAGGTGGACCGGGGTGACGGCCAGATGACTCGCCTCGAGGACGATGAGATCGCCGGGTTCGCCACCCTCCTCGGCGGGGCGGGGGCAGAGACCGTGACCAAACTCATCGGAAACGCCGTCTACCTGTTTGCCAAATATCCCGACCAGTACCGAAAGGTCATTGAGGATCCGGACGCCATCCCCGGAGCCGTCGAGGAGATCCTTCGCTACTACCCACCCTCCCAATACCAGGGACGGTTCTCGGTCCAGGACTCGGTGGTCAGTGGGGTCACGATCCCCGCCGGATTCCCGACCATCCTGGTCACCGGGTCGGCCACCAGGGACGAGCGATTCTTCGAGCGGCCCGATGACTTCATCATCGACCGGCCACCCAGTCTGTCCATCGGGTTCGGCTACGGAATCCACAGCTGCCTCGGTGCTGCCCTCGCTCGGATGGAGAGTCGCGTGGCCATTGAAGAGCTGGCTAGGCGATGGCCCAGCTTCGCCGTGGACGAGAACGGGCTCGAACGGGTGCAGATGTCCAATGTGGCGGGCTACTCCCATGTTCCGGTTGCCCGCACTACAGCCCGTCACTGAGTCAGAGTCGGCACAGCCAGGGTTTAGCGCGGGCCAAGCGAACCCCGATCGGATTGAAGACCTATGGACGACATCGAGGCCATCAAGCAACTCAAAGCGCGCTACTTCCGCACCATGGACACCAAGAATTGGGAAGAAATGCGCGGAGTCTTCGCCGATGATGCCCGTGTCGACACCACGGCGGCTGGCGGCGACGTCATTGCCGGTGCCGATGAGTTTCTCGCCTTCCTGATCCCAACACTGCAAGACACCATCACCGTGCACCACGGCCACATGCCGGAGATCGAAATCACGTCATCCTCGAACGCCTCCGGCGTGTGGGCGCTCCAGGACACCATCATCTGGCCGGACGGAACCCGTATGCAGGGTTACGGGCACTATCACGACACCTACCTGCGCGTCGGCGGCCTGTGGAAGATCCAGACGTCTACGCTCACCCGGCTGCATGTCGAGCTGGAGCCACCGCGGCCCTAGAGGTACCGCGCCGAGACGTCGCACACACGCAGCGGCACCGCACTGATGTCACCGTCGCCTTGTCCATCGGCTCGCTCGCCCCTTCGAGCTAGGCGCCCTCCGAATTGGTGGGTACGCCCGGACCACTGATGGGCACGGTGCGGCTCATGGGCACGGTGCGGCTGATGGGCACGGTGCGGCCGAAACGACGTGTGCTCCTCGGACGCCACGACGCAACGCCTCGCCGCGCTTCGCTACTGCACCCCTCCCCCGAGCCTTCGGGGTGACGAGCGGCGCAGGCTTCACAAGAGGTGTGCCAGCTGGGCAGCAGTCGCAGGCCCGTGACCGGTCGCCAGATCGATGATCAGTGCCACGAGGAGGAGGCCAAGAGCGAACCTGATTACTCGGAGCATGAGGCTCAGGGTCACTAGTCCGGCTGCGAGAGCAAGATAGAGAACCATGACACAGACCTACCCCTGACGCACCGTCGTTACACGATCCTCATATCGACGTTCCGGCCACGCGTACCGCCTGGGCGTCGGCCAACACCGCAACGAGGAAGGAGTCCGCCGGTGCCTCCCATCTGAGCGCTCCTTGGACTTCTGAGCGAGTTGACTCACTCGCGGCCTGTCACCCCAACCTGGATGACGATGGGTACGAGGCGCCAACGCCTCATCAGTTCATCGGCAATGGCGCTCACCGTCTTTCCCAGTCCGCTGCCCGATACGAACAAGAGCGCGGTCGCCATATCGTCCGGTTCGAACTCGCCTGCCTTGTGGTAGACCGCCGGTGAGCACTCGACGACGTATCCCGCCTGGTCCAGCATGCTGACGAACTCGGGGACCCGGGTCGCCGGACCCTCGAACCTGACCGTGATTGGTCGTCGATACGTTCCACCGACCATGCTCACCCCTGTTCGAGCCGGTTGCCCCCAGCAAGGTCGCTGCGCCCACGAGCAAGCTGCACGAGGCGCACCATCACCGTCCGCGCCGCGGACCCCGCAGACCCAGGCCGACAACCGCGCAGCAGACCTCCGCCCAGAGGACCGGGGGTAGGCAGTTGAACAGCGAGTCGGATCATCATTCCCTTTGGACGGCGGGATCGTCCCTATAGCCAAACCCGCCCAGAAACAAACATCTGACCTGTCCTTGCGTTCAAGTCGGTGGAGCGAAGTTTCATCGGTCCCGTGTTGGGCACATAAGTTCGGTGAAGCCAGTGATGCCGCGCCCTCGAGGCGAGTTGACCGAGTACCTGTGCAGCCGCCTCCGTCGGCCGATCGGAGCGATACCCGTACTCCCGGTCCCGCCGGAGGATCCCCTCGTCGGCGAAGACATTCAACTCGCTCTTCATCTCTGCTTCGGACTCCACTATGACGGCTTCGATGGCGTCGACGAGGCGTGGGAGTGGGAGCCATCGCTCGTGGCACTGCGGGCACAACTGGTGCACGAGTTCATCGCCTGCTTGATTGCCGAGACACCAGACGGCTGCAGCCCGGGCCGCCCGACCGGTCAGGCGGGGTTGGTCGAGGAGGTTCTCGCCTGTCTGGGTCGGCCGTCGGGGCCGTCACTCTCCGAGTTCATGGCCGGCGAGGGAACCCGTTCGCAGCTCACGGAGTTCGTCATCCATCGCAGCGTCTACCAACGTAAGGAGGCCGATCCTCACACATGGGCCATCCCTCGCCTAAGGGGGCGGGCCAAATCGGCGATGATCATCCTGCAGGCTGACGAATACGGCAACGGCAAGGTCGGTCGTTCACACGCCGAGCTCTTCGCCACGACGATGACTGCACTCGACCTCGACCCGACTCCCGGCGCGTACATCGATCAGGTCCCCGGGGTGACGTTGGCCACGGACAATCTGGTGTCGATCTTCGGCCTTCATCGCCGATGGACCGGAGCGCTGGTGGGTCACCTCGCCGCGTTCGAAATGACTTCGGTCACCCCGATGTCACGGTACGCCGCAGCGATCCGTCGGCTCGGGGTGGACGAGAGGGCAGCCGAATTTTACGACGTGCACGTGGTCGCCGATCGGGTCCACGAACACATCGCCGCTGACGGGCTCCTCACAGGCCTGGCCGAGGGCCATCCGGAGTTCGCCGTGGACGCCCCATTCGGTGTGGCCGCCCTGCTGGCCGTCGAAGCGCGGTTCAGCTCACATCTGCTCGCCAGCTGGAACGCCGGGCCGACCTCACTACTGGTCCCATCGCCGCACCCGCTGGCCAATGGGGTCCCTACAGGTCTTGCAGGTTCGATCGCAGCCGCGTCCTAGCGACCCCCCGAGCGACTGACCGCGTCGTGAGTAGTCGAGGTCGTATGCATCGCACCACCTCATGGGCAGAGCTCACGGCTCGCCGATGGTTCAGGAGTCGACACCGGGCGCATAGGGTTAGGCCGCGTGTCAGGGGCGATGGGCAGTCTCCGCCAGCCCTGGGCCCGCCTCAGACACTACGGGAGGCCCGTGCCGACGAGGTATCGCAGTGAGGAGCAGTGGGTCCCCAGCAACGATCCCACCTGGGGCTCTACTCGGCTGTCCATCACCCCCGAGGTGGGGCGATGGTGGTTCCTCGCCCTGTACGAGTCTCCCCTCCTGTTCTCCGGCCTTCTCGACCAGGAGGGATCCGTGCTCGAAGGCAACCAGGTGTCGATCGAGGGCTGCGGACTCGTGCGCGAAGAGATCATCGGACGGCCGTTCTGGCAGGGCGGATGGTGGCGTCCCGATCCTGATCTGGCCGCCAGGATCCAACGCTGGTGCCGAGAGGTGGTCCGATCGGGCGATTCGCTGAGGACCACCACTCCGTACTTCCTCGGGGACGGGAGTGTTCGGATGGTCGATCTCGCCCTTCATCCGGTATTCGATCGGAACTCCCAACCCGAACACGCCTATATCGTCGCCACGGGCCTCGATGTCACCGACGCGTTAACCGCACGGGCCGAACGGGAGGAGCGCTTGGCCGTTGAGGCCAACGCTCTGAGGGCAGAGTCGCAAGCCCAGGTTCGCGAACTCCACCTCCTCCAGGACTCTGAACACTTCATCCGTGATCGCCTCGAGGGTTTGGCCTCTGCGGCCATCGAGATGGTGACCGTCGATTCGTTCGAAGGTCTCACTCGGGTGGTCTTCGAACAGGCCTTTCCGATCCTCGGCGCGGACGGCGGTGCCCTGGTGATCAGGGACAGCGGCGAGCTCCGGGTCTTTCTCAGTGACCGGCTCGACGAGCAGGCGCGCCTCAAATACGAAGAGGCTCCATTCGACAGTCCGTGGCCGGGGCGCTACGTGGCCAGGACCGGCGAGCGCCTGATTTTTCCAACACAGGACGATGGCATCGCTTTTCTGCCGGAGATGCGACAGGTCTATGAGGACACCGGTCGATTGGCGTGGGTCTATGTCCCGCTCTCGGTGAGGGGACGGATCCTGGGCTCCATGGCCGTCTCGTGGCGTGAGGAACGAGAGATTGGTGACGATGAAGTGGCGTTGATCGAGGCGATCGCCGCCCAGTGCGCCCAGGTCATCGAACGGATCCAGATGGCGCTGATCAACCTGGAGAGCACCAGGGAGATCGAGCAGATGGTCGAATCGATCCAGCGCAGTCTGCTCACCTCCTCCCCCACCTCAGAGCAGCTTGATATCGGCACGCACTATCTGCCTGCCGCCCTGGCCATGCAGGTGGGAGGCGATTGGTACGACGCCTTCACCACGAAGTCGGGTTCGACGGTTCTGGTGGTTGGCGACGTGGCTGGTCACGATGGCGACGCCGCAGCCGCCATGGCGCAACTACGAAATCTCCTCCGTGGGCTGGCCATCGTCGGCGACCGCGGTCCTGCGGTGCTGATTTCGTTGCTGGACGAATCGATTGTCGCCCTGGATCTTGACGCCATCGCCACCGTGTTGGTGGCCGAGGTCCGCGAGACGCCCGAAGGCTGCTCCCTCCGATGGGCGAGTGCCGGACACCTCCCCCCTCTCGTGAAACGGTCGGACGGAACCGTCGAAGTGCTCTCGCCTCCGAGCGAGGTGCTGCTCGGCCTCCATGGTGACTCGCCACGACACGAGCATTCGCTGGTCATCGAACAACGAGACGTCCTACTCATGTATACCGACGGGCTGGTCGAGCGTCGAGGCGAGAGTCTTGACGTCGGTCTTGATCGGTTGGCCCAGACCTTTGGCCAGCTGGGTGCCGGATGCTCGGCGGACATCTGTGATCACCTGGTCGAACGCATGCTCCCGGGTCCCCCAGGCGATGATGTGGCCCTGTTGGCCGTACAGCTGGCGACACCCGACGCATAGACCGGGCGCTCGGTGGACTATGAGCCGCCCAGCGAAGCAGTACGTCAGTTCATGGACCAACGGGAGTTGAACTCGGTGGTGAGGCGGAACCACACTGCCTTCCTGCCCGTTCGGCACTCGATCCCCCACTGTTCGGACAGACCAGCCACGAGTTGGAGCCCCCGACCGTGGCTGTCCGAGATCGACGCTTCCTGGAGCTCGGGGGCGTTGCTTCCGTGGTCGACCACCTCGATCCGGAGTGCCGAAGGTCCGATTTCCACCGTGACTACTACCGGCGGTTCGCCGTGCACCACGGCATTGGTAACTAGCTCACTGAGGAGTAGTTGCGCTCGCTCGATCAGCGGGTTGGGATAGCCGTCCAGGACAACCTGCAGGAAGCGACGGGCTCGTGCCGGGCTGTCTTCGACCCCCGGAAGCTGGATTGCCTCTTGCACGATCCCGCCTCTCTCTCCTAATCGCCCGAACCTGTCTGTCCCTACCCCTCCTCGTGGGGAGCAAACCAGCGGCTCGTCGGAGCGACGGCTCGGATGGGTGCCGGTCTGCCGGTTGATCCTCTTTGACCAGCGTTGGGATAGGTCACAGCCGTCGACTTCACGCCGTCGGGACCTCGCTGGACAAGTCCCGAAGCCGTAGACACCGATCGCCGGTCGGACGCGTCACTCACCGACCATGGCCGCGGCTGCTCCTGGGTCGTTGTCGCGACCTGGATGAGCGTTGATCAGGATCCCCCCCACCACGGCGGCAAGGGCCAGGGACAGGGCTGCCCACCTGCTAGCAACCGCAAATCCATGGACGGTCGCGTCGGAAAGGGCTGCAGGACCGCCATGATGCAGTGCCAGATAGGAGGCAGTGGCGGTGGCGGCCACGGTGTTGAGCAGTGCGGTCCCGACGGACGCCCCAATCTGTTGTGACGTGTTGGTGGTGGCCGAGGTGATTCCGACGTCCCGGGGTTCGGCGTTATTGGTCGCTGTGCTGATGCAGGGGACGATGGCCAGACCCAGCCCCAGTCCTAGCAGTACCTCCGTGGGAAGTATGTGGGCGACATACGACGAGTGGGGCGTGAGGCCGGTCAGCAGGGCCACGCCGAACGAGGCGATCAACAGGCCGGGTACGACCAGCAGCCGGGTCCGGAGACGAGGCATCAGTCGACTGGCCAGCTGCGTGGCAGCCAGCCCGTTGACCACCATCAACGGCAGAAAGGCCACCCCGGTTTTGAGCGGCGAGTACCCATCGACCGTTTGTAGGAGATACGTGAGGAAGAGGAACGTTCCGTACATGCCGAGAACGGCCAGGACGATCGTCAGGAAGGAGCCGGCACGGTTGCGGTTAGTGAGGATCCGCATCGGAAGCAATGGGCTGGGCACCTTGATCTGGACCAGCACGAAGATGACCAGCAACACGACCCCGAAGAGCATCGGCCCGATCACCCTCGATGAGCTCCAGCCAACGGTGCCGGCCTCGCCGAGGCCGTAGACCAGAGCCACCAGTCCCCCACATCCGAGAACCGCCCCAGGAATGTCGAGCTGGACGTCCGAGCTTCCTGCCCGTTTGGGGATCATCGTGAACACCCCGATGGCCACGGCTAGCGCGATGGGAAGGTTCACATACAGACACCAGCGCCAGTCGAGGTATTGGGTCAGCAGTCCCCCGAGGATCAACCCGAAGGCGGCTCCACCGATGGCGATGGACGCGTAGATCCCGAAGGCCCGACCGCGCTCATTCGGTTCGGTGAACGTGGTGGCCAAAATGGAAAGCACTGAGGGAGCGAGGAGCGCCCCGAACACTCCCTGCAGGCCCCGGGCCCCAATCAGCATGCCTGTCGTCTGTGCCGCGCCACCGAGGGCCGAGGCGACCGCAAAGCCGATGACACCGATAAGCAGTGTCCGCTTCGGCCCGATCATGTCGGCGATGCGACCACCAAGGAGAAGGAATCCGCCGAAGCCGAGGGTGTATGCGGTCACCACCCACTGGCGGTCGGTGTTCGTAAAGCCCAACGACTGCTGGGCGGACGGCAGGGCGATGATCATGATGGTCGTATCGAGCACGACCATCAGTTGGGCCCCGGCGATCATCACGAGAATCCACCAGTGGGCCCGAGAGGTGCCTTGGGCCTCAGA
This sequence comes from uncultured Acidimicrobiaceae bacterium, assembly GCA_963817985.1. Taxonomy (GTDB): domain Bacteria; phylum Actinomycetota; class Acidimicrobiia; order Acidimicrobiales; family RAAP-2; genus Bog-756. Next base: position 83,848 of record CAWFQI010000008.1, read on the forward strand.
GGAAGGGGCCGAGCTTCCCGATCCCCTGGGGTCGGTCCCTGAATCCACTGTGGTCATCGTCCGGCCTCTGTCCGCGTCCACACGCGTCGGTCTGCTCGGTCCCCCGCCCACACGAGTCCACACCGGGCGGTGTGCCGTGGGGGGGCCGCCACCACTATCACCGAGAACAGCCCTGGCCAATGGCCGTCGTTGACTCCGAACTGGACACGGGGGGCCGCGGCCCACTGACCGCAACTGAAGGCATCACGCTGGCAACTCCTGGAGATCATGGGCGTACCATCTGCACAGGCCCCGGGCGAGCCTAACGGGCACGTTCGACGGGACGGCGCCAGATGGGCCATCACCGTCGACGCCGGTGCTGCACTAGATCTGGCGTGAGCCCTCAACCCGCGCCGAGGTTAGCGCTTGTCATAAGGTGACCATCGCCTCGTGAGGTGCCCTCAGGAGTGGTCGACAGGGAGCGGACGATGTTGGAGCTGGACAGTGAGATAAGCGCCGTGGTTTCGGCCATTCCCATCGGGACCATCGGTCCGGACGAGCTCGCCGAGATCCGCGCCATACCACTGGTTCCCCCGACCCCCCTGTCTGATGCCGTCGAACGGGCCGACCATGTCGTGCCGGGGGACCCGAACGTCGTGATACGCGTCCATCGTCCCCGGGGCCACGATGGCGCACTTCCGTGTCTGTTCTCGATTCACGGCGGTGGTTATGTCATGGGCAGCTACACCATGGACGACCCGCGCTTCGATGTGTGGTGCCCTCGGTTCGGCTGCGTGGGAGTATCAGTGGAGTACCGACTGTCACCGGAGACTCGGTATCCGGGTCCCTTGGACGATTGCTATCTAGCCCTCACATGGGTCTACGAACACCATCAGGAGCTGGGAGTGGATCCTGGCCGGATCGGTATCGCCGGCGTGAGTGCCGGAGGTGGACTGGCCGCTGCCCTCGCTCTTGTCGCCCGCGACCGCGGCGAGGTGCCGGTCCAGTTTCAACTGCTTGACTGCCCCATGCTCGACGACCGTCAGACCACACCTTCCAGCCGACTCGACGGTCTGTACATCTGGACCCGGGAGTCGAACACCTTCGGCTGGCAGTCCTACCTCGGCGACCGGTACGGCACCGATGACGTGCCGGCTTATGCGGCCGCCGCCCGGGCGGAAGACCTACGTGGTCTGCCGCCGGCCTACGTGTGCGTCGGCGGCGTGGACGGCTTTCGCGACGAGGACATCATCTACGCCATGCGGTTGAACCAGGCCGGGGTGCCCGCCGAGTTGCACGTCTTTCCGGGCGCACCCCACGGCGTGATGATGTTCACCGGGTCAGCCGTGGCCGAGCGGTACACCCGTACCCTCGACGACTGGCTCGGTCGGCAACTGACCGCAGGCGGTTGAGCGTTCGCCCGTTCAGTGTTCACGGCCGTGCGTCACGGCGAGACGGTCACCGTGGCGGACGGGTCTGAGTCCGAGGTGGCAAGCTCGTCGGGCTTCATCTTCTCGGCCAAGGTCAGTGTGGCCGCCGCACCGGCGACGCCGGCAGCCAGAGCCAGCACGCCGTACCGGAGACCGGCCCGCTGCTTCCGCAACAGGCCGTCAATCGACAGAACGCCGGGACCGGCGGTAGCCAACGACAGTGCGGCGGCGATCAGCGTGGCGTTGTACTCGTAGCCGCCCTGGGTCACCCAGGGCCCGTTTTTCAGATGGACCTTCTTGATGGCCACCAGCATCGTGCCCGTGATCATGGCCGGGCCCAGGGGGCTCAACAATCCGGCCGCCGTCAGACCACCGCCGATGGTCTCGCTCAGCGCCGCGGCCAGGCCTTGGTGCTTGGCCGGATGAAGGCCGAGCGCACCCATCGACTTCTGGGTGGCCTCGAGGCCTGGTCCGCCGAAGCTGCCGTTGAGCTTCTGGAGACCGTGGCCCATCATCAGACCGCCCACGGTCACCCTCAACAGAAATCGTCCACCCGGCATGAGTACCTCCTAGGCAGGTGAGGCTACCGGGGCGACTCTCGACTCCGGTCCGACGGGCAATACCCATCGACACCGGGAGGCACTCAGGCCTGGTCGGCCAGTCCCGATGGAGTAGAACTGGCAGAGGACAGATGCGTAGACCATGTTGGCTCTCACGCCGGCCGATCTCAGTGGAGGACTTCTCATGGGACTCATGGACAAAGTGAAGGCACAAGCGACCGTCCTGGTCGACAAAGCCCAGACCGGAGTGCAGCAGGGGCAGACCAAACTGGCCGAGATGCAGTCCGGCAAGCAGGCGGACCACCTCCTCCGAGAGCTCGGCGCCTATGTCTTCCTCAGCGAGCGGAACCGCGTTCAGCCCGACAGCGACGCCAAAGTGGCTGAGATCATGAGCCAACTCGACGCGCTCGAGGCAGCCGGTACCCCCGTCGCTATCACCCCCGAGGCTCCTGCCGTCCCGGCGGCCGGTGCTGTTCCCCAATCCGTGGACACCACGGTGCCGACGGCCGGCACGGTGCCGCCTCCCCCTCCGTCTGGCAGTCCTCTGCCACCGCCCCCGGTGCCGACGGCCGGTACAGTGCCGGCGCCAGGTGCCGCTGGATCCGGGGTCGACAGTGCCATCCCGCGTTCGGGTGGAGCCCTTCCCGGCGAGTAGGGGCTGCTTGGGGGGCGCCGGCGCTGGTCGCCAGCCATAGGCGGGGTTCTGCCCAAGTACACCGCGATCCGTGGGGCCTCAGCGGCCTCGGCGAGCGTGCTGGGTGAGGTCGGCCCGAGACGCCCGGGTAGTTTCGCTCCATGCGCGTGAGCACGGTGATCCTCCCCATCTACGAGTGGAACGAGGCAGGCCCACTGTGGCGCCGGGCCGAGTCACTCGGATTCCACGCCGGCTACACCTACGACCACCTGACTTGGCAGAGCTTTCGTGACCGGCCCTGGTTCGGCGCCGTACCGACCCTGGCCGCCGCGGCCACGGTGACCGAGCGGATGCGAATCGGCACCCTCGTAGCATCGCCCAACTTCCGCCACCCGGTGACCCTGGCCAAGGAGCTCCTGACCCTGGACCACCTGTCCGGTGGCCGGCTCACCGCGGGGATCGGCGCCGGGGGGACCGGCTTCGACGCCACCGCCCTCGGACAGGACCCGTGGTCACCGGCCCAACGGGCCGATCGACTCGACGAGTTCGTACGACTGCTCGATGAGCTGCTCACGAGCACGGCGACCACCTCCATGGGAGGGCACTACTCGGCTGTAGAGGCTCGGACCATTCCCGCATGCGTCCAGCGGCCGAGGGTGCCCTTCCTCGTGGCCGCCACTGGCCGACGCGGTCTGAGCTTGGCCGCCGAATTCGGACAGGGCTGGGTCACCTACGGTGACCCGAGCGGTCGAGCCGAGGCCACACCGGACGGTTCCTACGGGGCGGTCCGCACCCAGATGACCCGGCTCGAAGCCGCCTGCGTCCACGCTGACCGGTCCTTCGAGTCGATTGACAAAGTCCTCCTCCAGGGCATGACCTCCGAGCGGCCACTGGAATCGGTCGACGCCTTCGTGGACTGGGCCGGGCGGTACCAGGAGCTCGGGATTACGGAGGTCGTGCTCCACTGGCCGGTACCCGATTCGGTGTTCGCCGCTGACCCCGACGTGTTCGAGGAGATCGCCAGCGCGGGACGGACCCAACTCGCCTAGTAGGCAAGTGCGGCTCGATCCGCTGCCGATGGCCTACGTACCTGTCGGTCTGCGACTCAGCGATCGCTCGATATCCCACCGATGGTGCACGGCATCGTGAGCGTTCGAGGCCATCACCTCACTGAGCGTCTGGGGTCCACGCTCGGGATGGATGAGCAGGGCGGCCATCGGGTCGGACCGGTCCACCGCCATCAGCCAATCGTCCACTGAGCGGCCGAGGGACCACAGCGCGGCCTGGAGGGGAATGCTCGGGTAGTTGCGGGCCACGGACAGGGCCGTCTCGTCGTACCCACCCACCAATCGCGGTCCTCCTGCGGCGATTCCGATCAGCCGCTCGGCCCAGATCCGGAGGTTGTCGGCCACGTGGCAGACATATTCGGCGACGGACCACGCCAACCCAGGATGGCGCTCGTCGCCGGTGGCGTCGGCGAGGACGGCGCCGTACGTCGAGGGAAGGCCGGCGACTACCTGGCGGGTGTCGGTAGGTGTCGTCGCCCAGGCGAAACCGCACTCGCGGCACGGGTCTCCGTAGACCGACGCTCCCCAACTGCTCATCGGGGGATTGTGCCACGGGTCGCTCTGCGCCTTGGCCTCGTGGCGCCCTCCGTCGGCGGAAGCCCAGCGCTACGGTGGTCCGATGCGTCGGATTCTCCTAGTGGGTGCAGGCGTCATCGGGCTGGTGCTCGTCTCGCTCGCCCTCGTCGGGCCGACCCCTGCCCGAGCCTCCGACGGGGGACTCCCGGGTTCGCCGGCCGCCATCGCACCATCCAGTGGTTGCCTTCCCGGTATCCAACAGTGCAGCCCCGTTGTCCCGCAGCCGACCGCGGGACCGACGCCGGCCCTCCTCCTCGCCGTCACGTTGACCGCTCCGGCGGCGACGCTCGTGGCTCGGGCCCGGATTCGACGGCGCCGGGGCGCCGCGCCCCTTCCCTCGGGGTTCGCGCTCCCGGTCCTCCATCCTCCTCGGATCCCTCACCACGCCTACTGACCGGGCCCTGGTCGATCCTTCTCCGTGAGGACGGCGACCGGCGGTACCGGCCCCGCAGTCGAGACCGTGGACGCTACGAGCGTCCTTCCCCGCGCCGGATCATTCGACCAACGGCCAGCGCCATCTTCGAGGAGCCTTCATGTCCCCCACCCCACCATCTCGCCCACAACCCAATCGAGCCGTCAACGGTGGCGGATCCCGCCATCGATCCACTGCTCCAGAACGCAAACATCCCCCACGTCCCCATTGGCTGCGCCGGCATTGGACCCGGGTCACGGGCGCCCTGCTCGGCGTGGCTGTCCTGGTCATCGTGCTGATCGTGGCACTACCTTCCGGTCAATCGACATCGGTGAGTACCACCACGACCGCCGGCCGCACCGTGTCCGAGGGCCCCGAAGGGATCTCGCTCGAGACCGGTGCGGTGCTCGCCCCGGGCGCCACACCCGCCATGGGCGCAACCGTCGACGGGGTCCAGTGCAACTCGTCGGAGCAGGTGGCGTACCACGTACACACCCACCTGGCCATCTACGTGGACGGCCAGGAACGAGCCCTCCCGCCCGGCGTGGGGATCGTCGAACCGGTGACCCAACAGACCGCGGCGGGACCGTTCGACCAGGCCAGCCGTTGTTACTACTGGCTCCACGTCCATGCCGGCGACGGTGTGATCCACATCGAGTCCCCCACCGCTGCCACCTACACGCTCGGTCAGTTCTTCGACATCTGGGGGCAGCCCCTCACCGCCGGACAGGTCGGGCCGGCCACCGGCGCCCTTACGACCTATGTCAACGGGAAGCGCTTCCAGGGCGACCCTCGCACCATCGGGCTCGGGTCGCACGTGGACATCCAGATCGATGTCGGGTCCCCGGCGCCGCCGCCCAAACCGGTCGACTGGAGTCGCTCGGAACTATGAGGATGCTCGAGCACTCGGGCGACCCCGACAGTCAGCGTCGGATCAACTGTCCGTAGACAGCCCTCGGGTCACGGTCGGCGTCCTCGAGCACGCCCATGGCGCCGAACCCGGCCGACTCGAACAGCGCCGTGGCCGGGCCCACCTGGTCGCCGCCCACCTCGAGGGCCAACCACCCGCCCGGACGGATCCATAACGGGCTGGCGCTCACCACTGAGCCGAGTGGGCCGAGGCCGCCCACACCACCGTCAAGGGCCAGCCGGGGCTCGAACTCCTGGACATCGCGCGGCAACAGGTGGAAGGCGTCGTCGGGCACGTAGGGCAATACCCCCACCATCACATCGACGCCCGATGCCAGCTCGGCCGGCAGGGCCGCGACCAGATCGCCCGGGTAGACGGTCACCCCGTTCCGCCGGGCACAGTCCACCGCCACCGGGTCGATCTCGGTGGCTACCACGCGGGCCGCGGGCCGCCGTGTCTGCATCACCATGGCCACGGCGCCAGATCCCGTGCCGAGGTCGACACCCACACCAGCTGACGGTAGGAGCTGGGCTGCCAGCCGGGCCAGAGGCTCGGACTGCCAACGCGGGACATACACGCCGGGATCAACCCCCACTTCGAGCCCGCAGAACACGGTCCGACCGGTGATCCAGGCCAGCGGCTCGCCGGTGACCCGCCTGGCCACCATCTGGGCCAGCGCGTCGCTGTCGGCGGCGGCGGCCACAAGCTCATCGGCCTCGTCCTCAGCGGCCACGCAGCCGGCGCGGACCAGCGCCCGGGTGACGGCAGGCCGGTCGAGCGGGGTTTCCACGGTCTCATCCTGGCCCAGGGGCGATCGTCCCGGTGCCTCTCGGTACCGAGGTCCGAGAGGTAGACCCGTGTACCCGCGGGCCGGAGACCGCTACCATCCCGCGGCGACCTCCGAACCGGGTCGGCGTCCACTACGAGCACCAGGAGAATCCGTGCACACCAGCGACATCGAGTACACACACGAAGGCATCCGCCTAGTCGGGCGCCTGGCCGTTGACAGCGATACCCCCGGGACGCGACCAGGGGTGCTCATCGCCCACGACGCCGCCGGCCTGGGTGATCATCCCCGTGAGACAGCCCGACGCCTGGCCGAGCTCGGCTACGCGGCCTTCGCCCTCGACTACTACGGCGGCGGCGAGCTCCTGGCTCCCGATCAGATCGGCGAACGCTTCGGCCAGCTGGCCGGCGATCCGGACCGCACCCGAGCCATGGCCCGGGCCGGCCTCGAGGTGCTCTTGGCCAGCGGGTACGTCGACCCGGGCCGGGTGGCGGCCATCGGGTACTGCTTCGGGGGCACTCTCTCGCTCGAGCTGGCCCGCAGCGGGGCCGAGTTGGCTGCGGTGGTCGGGTTCCACTCCGGCCTCGCCACCACTCGGCCCGAGGATGCCGCCAACATCACCGGAAAAGTGCTGGTCTGCATCGGAGCCGACGATCCCATCATCCCGCCCGAACAACGCAACGCCTTCGAAGAGGAGATGCGGGCCGCCGGTGTCGACTGGCAGATGCACCTCTACGGGGGTGCCGTCCACAGCTTCACCAGTCCCACCGCCGACGGGACGATGCCGGCGATCAAGTACGACCGGCATGCCGACACCCGCTCGTGGCAGGCCATGCTCAACCTGTTCGCCGAAGTGTTCTAGCTACTCAGGCGTACTCGGCGGGCCCGGACCCCACCCCGTCGGTGCGGGGTCAACGAGGAGTGATCCCCCACGAGCCCGTCCACCGTGACCCCGGATGCAGGACGGTCAGGTCGGTTCCCGAACGGAGGGCGTCGGGGGGACAGGTCATGGGCTCGACGGCCAACGCCTTGCGCTGGGAATCCGGGTCCAGCGTGTCCCCGGTGAAGACCATGAAGTACCCGAACCGCTCATCGGCCCAGACGGTCGCTCCCCCAGTACCGTCGGGATGGTCGAGTTCGACGCGCGCTCGGCCGTCGGCGTCCCTCCGAAGCCCGGTGTACCCGGTGTCGAGCCGGGTGACGCCGATGAGGCGGCCCTGGACGAAGTCGTACTCGGTGCCGTCCACGGGCACCGTTGCCGTCGGCAGGCCCCGGTCGTCGGTGACCAGACGTCGTTCGGCCGGCACGGTCAGCCGCACCTGATCCACCGAGTGCGTGCCGACCAAGAGGTACGGGTGGAAGCCGAGGCCGAAGGGCAGGTCCACTTCGCCGATGTTCTCGGCCTCGGTCACGACGATGAGCCCATCACGGCCCAACCGGTACTCGACGGAGAGCCTGAGGGCGAACGGATAGGCCGGCTGTGGGCGCAGCTCGCAGACCATGCTGATCCGGTTCTGGGCGCGGCCCGCCATGCGCCATGGCACCCACCTGACCAGACCGTGGATGGCATTGCCGCGGGAAGGCTCGTCCAGGGCGGCCTGGGCCTCGGTTCCTTGGAAGCTGTAGCGACCGTCACCCAGCCGGTTGGGCCACGGGGCGAGCACCTGACCGCGGCCACCGTGGCTCCACTGGTCGGCCCCGAACCCGTCGATGACGGCCCGGCCATCCACGGTGAAGGACCGGAGTGTGGCCCCGACCTCCGTGATCACCGCCCGCTGGTGCCCGTGCCCGATGACCCACTGGTCCCCGGTAGCGATGGTGGTCTCCGCCGGGCGCTGGTCTTCGGCGGGTGGTCGGGGGGTCATGGTGTCGGTGGCTGAATGAGTCGGGCGGGTGGATCGGGACGGGCCCGCGCCGCCCGGTATGGTAGGCCATGAGGCCGCCCCGGCCCGACGGAGGGCCGTTCGGACGGTCCCGAGGGCCACGCCACGGCCCCACCAGCACCCGAGGGGGACCCCTGGTATGCGCATCCTCATCACCAACGACGACGGCGTCTTCGCGCCAGGGATCGCCGCGCTCGCCCGGGGGCTGTGGGCCGCCTTCGGTGACGAACATGACCTGGTCGTGGTGGCGCCCCTGGTCGACCACAGTGGAGCCGGGGCCGCCGTAGGGCGGGTCTACGAACGGGAGTCGATCCCCTACGAGAAGGTGGACATCCCCGGGCTCACCCACGTACCCACCTTCGGGATCGACGGGCCTCCGGCGCTGGCGGCCATCGTGGCCTGCATCGAAGCGTTCGGTCCGCCACCGGATCTCGTCGTGTCGGGCATCAACCACGGCATCAACGCCGGGCGGTCGGCCCTGCACTCGGGAACGGTGGGAGCAGCCCTGACTGCGGCCCAGTTCGGCATCCGTGGGCTGGCCGTGAGCATCGCCTGGGGCGAGGACCCTGTTCCCTGGGAGACGCCGGTCGGCCTGGCCGCCGCCATCCTCCCGACGCTGGTCGACTCTCCCCCTGCCACCGTGCTCAACCTCAACGTGCCGGCGGTGACCCCGGACCTGTTGCACGGCGTACGTCACGGAACACTCGGCCGGGTGGGACTGATCCGAGCGGTTCGTCCCGAAGCGACCAGCCAGCCCGTGGCCGGTGAACCGTTCGACCATACGGCCGGCGTGATCACCCTCACCCTCCGGGGCATGGGCGTGGGGCCGGACCGGATCGCCGAGCAAGCCGAGCTCGAGCCCGAATCCGATGCCGCTCTCCTGGCCGAGGGGTGGGCGACGGTGACCCCCCTGGCCGGGGTCCGCGAGGACGTCTCCGAAGGTGGGAGTGAGGCCCTGGTGGCGGCGCTGGCAGCCGCCCGGGCCGGTGGCGCCTCCCCCGCCTGACACCAGGGATTTCACCGTTCTCTCACCGGGGCCGCGAGGGACGGGGTCGGACCGGGAATTGCGTAAGATCGCAAATCCTCACTACACTGGTGTAACTCGATCAGCCATCGGCAGTCGGGGTCACGGGTGGTTGGTCAACAGCCACCGGGTGCGGGCAGCACCGGATGCGTCGTGACCCACCTGCGCCGGAAACGGCCGCAGCGGGCCAGCATCTCTCGCCAGACAGAGAGACGGACCGACCAGCTCCTGAGTCGACCACTTATGACCCCCACCGTCACGACAGATCACGTCACGACACAGCGCAGCCCCGGAGCCGCCGGACGCTGAGCTGACCAGGGTTCCCCGTCTGCACCTCGTACGGACTCGTTTCCAGTCCAGAGCCCACTGCCCTTTCCGGCAACGCTTCGCGAGACGAATGCGCTCCATGACGGTCGCCCGCATTCCGAAGCCAACCTCGAAGCCCTCCGGGCTTCCGCGACTTTGAGGAACCGCACGCTATGCGCACGCACCGCACCACCTCGCACGCCACATTCACCTTCAGTTCCATCGCCGCCGCCCTGCTGGTCGTCACGGTCGCCACGGCGGCTGTCCTGACGCTGGGCGCTTCGCCGGCCCACGCCAGCGGCTCAGCCCGGTCACATCCGGTCGATCTCGCCCAACCCGCATTCCGGTCGGTCGTGGTCGGGGCGACCGTGGTCTCGCTGGCCACCTTGGACCTGCCCGGGCCCGTCTCGGTGCCTACGGTCCCGACGACCACCACGACGACGGCGCCGCCGGCGCCACCGACACCGACGACCACCGGTCCGCCCACCAGCCCTCTCGGGGGAGTCTGGGCCGAGCTCCGCCAATGTGAGTCGGGGGGCAACTACGCCACCAACACCGGCAACGGGTACTACGGGGCTTACCAGTTCTCGGCCGCCACCTGGCACGGACTGGGGTTCACCGGCCTGCCGAGCGATGCCCCTCCCGCCGTCCAGGACGAGGCCGCCGTCGAACTCCAGGCCCGAAGCGGCTGGGGACAGTGGCCGGCCTGTTCTCGCCGTCTCGGCCTGTCCTGACCTTCGGACCCTGACCCCTGGGCCTCGGCCCGGGGGTCAGGGTCCGATCCCACTCTCGACCGGACGGTGAGCCGGCCCCGGTCCGGGGGATAGCCGTTGATGCCACCGGACCCCGGAGACGGCCGGTTGAGCCCCCCATGCGGAGGGACGTACGTCGTGGTCGTGACAAGAAGTGGCAGTCACCTCGTGAGGGCAGGTGGTCACACCTGATCGTGGTCATCGTGCCCGATCGTGGGCCTACCCTGGGGTATGCGCGTGGGAGCCATCCAGACGACGGCCGGGCCTGACCGTCAGGACAACCTGGACGCGGCCGGCGCGCTAGTGGACGAGGCCGCGGCGTCCGGGGCCGATCTGGTGATCTTGCCTGAGTACTTCTCGGTGGCGGGGAGCCGTTCATTCCTGCGGCGCCATGCCGAGGCCCTGGACGGCCCCACCGTGGCCTGGGGCTCGGCGGTGGCCCGGCGACACGGCATCTTCCTACTGGCCGGCAGCTTCCCCGAGCGTCCCGCCGGCGGTGCGGGCCCCCCCGACCGCCTGTTCAACACGAGCTGCCTGATCGGGCCGGACGGTAGGACGATCGCCGTCTACCGCAAGATCCACCTCTTCGACGTGGATCTCGACGGCGTGACCTTCCACGAGTCGGCCACGATGGCGCCGGGAACCGACGTGGTGGTGGCGGCCCTCGAGGGTGGCTCGTCCCCCGAGCGTCCTCCCGTGGTTCTGGGCCTGTCCATCTGTTACGACCTCCGCTTCCCTGAGCCCTACCGGATCATGGCCCTCCGCGGCGCCACGGTCCTCGTGGTACCGGCGGCGTTCACCGCGGTGACCGGGCCGGCTCACTGGGAGCTCCTGCTCCGGGCTCGGGCCGTGGAGAACGCTGCCTACGTGGTCGGGGTGGGACAGGTCGGCGCGCTACCGCCGGGCATGCCGCCGTGTCATGGCCACACCATGGTCGTCGATCCCTGGGGCACGGTCGTGGCCGAACGGGTGGACGACACACCCGGTGTGGTGCTCGCCGAAGTGGACATGGCCCGGGTAAGCCAGGTCCGTGCCGAGCTGCCGGTCCTGGCACATCGGCGCCCTGAGGCGTACCGTTGGCCCGATGATGGCGACAGGGGCACCCTCACCGGCGAGTAGCGGAGCGCCTTCGGGCTCACTCCCCTTGCCGTCGACGGCTGCTGCGGCACCCCCCTACGAAGTGGGCATGTTCGACAGCGCCGGCATCCAGCTCTACTTCGAAGTGCACGGACACGGCCCCCGGGTGCTGGTGTTCATGCACGGGATCCTCATGGACTCCAACATGAACCGGCGCCTGGCTGGCGACCTGGCCGCCCGCGGGTTCAAAGTGGTCCTCCTCGACCTTCCCGGCCACGGGCTCTCGGAGAAGCCGGATCGGGCATCGGCCCACCGGATGGATACCTACGCCGAGCACGTCGTGCGCCTCATGGACCACCTGGGGCTGGCTACGGCCGTCGTCGGTGGCGTCTCCCTCGGGGGGAACGTATCCCTGCTGGTGGCCGCCCAGGCACCCGACCGGGTGCAGGGACTGGTCATCGAGATGCCCGTCCTCGAGTGGGCCGTCCCGGCCGCGGCGATCACCTTTGTACCCATGCTCCTCGCCGTCCACTTCGCCCGGCCGCTCGTCCGCCGCACCGCCTGGCTGTTCCAGCGTCTGCCCCGCACCGGCAACGGCCCGGTCGACAGCGTGATGAACACACTGTCGAACGACCCCACCGAGACCGCCGCCGTGCTCCACGGGATCCTGGCCGGGCCCATCGCCCCCACCGTCGGGCAGCGGGTGGCCATGGACATCCCCGCCATGGTCATCGGCCACCAGGTCGACCGGATCCACCCGTTCCACGACGCCGAGCAGTTGGCCCGCCGGCTCCCCCAGGGTCAGCTGGTGCAGGCCAACTCGGTGCTCGAACTCCGGGTCCATCCCGAACGGCTCACCGGCCAGATCGCCGACTTCCTTGATGCCGCCTGGGACCAACCGGCCGGCACCGACCGCCAGGCAGGCTAACCACCCCCGCGGTGCGGGAAGGGCCGACGCGGGCCCCTCGACTGTCCCTTCACTCGTCGAGGTCGGGCCTCCGGTTCCGCTTTCGCTCGGCGACGTGACGTTTGGCGGCGAGCCGGCGCTCTTTGGCCCCACGAGAAGGTCGCGTCGGGCGTCGAGCCTTCTCCACCCGCAATGCATCGGCCATCCGCTGGCGGAACCGGTCCACGGCCAGCTGACGGTTACGCAGCTGGGAGCGTTCGTCGTCGACCACCAGGCGCAGCTCGGGGCCGAGGCGCTCGAGCAGTCGGGCCCGCTGTCTGGGGCCGAGCGAGGGCGATCCGCGGACGTCGAAGCGCAGCTCGACACGCGTGTTCACCTTGTTGGCGTGCTGGCCCCCCGGTCCGCCGCTCGGGCTGAACCGGAGCTGGAGCTCGGCGAGGGGGACGGCCAACGAGGGACTCACCCGGACCATACCGGCCTCATCGGGGGGCGAGGTCACCCTCCGGTATCCCGACCGTTGGGAACGACGGCCTCATCGACCACCGGATTGGTCAGTCGACCCACACCCTCGACCTCCACGGTCACCGTGTCGCCGTCCGCCAGCCACCGGGGCGGGTCCTCCCCGGCGGCCACCCCGGCCGGTGTACCCGTCGAGATGATCATCCCCGGCTCGAGCGTGAAGGCCTCGGAGAGGTGTTCGATCATCTGGGTGCAGGTGAAGATCATGTCGGCGGTGGTGCCGTCTTGTCGGAGCTCATCGTTGACCCAGGTCCGGACGGACAGGTCCTGCAGATCGTCGATCTCGTCGAGGGTCACCACCCACGGGCCGCTCGGCCCGTGGGTGTCGAACCCCTTCCCCATCATCATGGTCGGCGACCGCCACTGCCACTCCCGGACGCTGACGTCGTTCACGACGGTCACGCCCGCCACCACCTCCAGGGCCCGCTTGGCGGGAACGTGTCGGGCCCGACGGCCGATCACCAGGGCCAGCTCGCCCTCGTAGTCCACCGAAGCCGAGACCCGAGGTACCTCGATGGCTGCACCCGGTCCGATCACACAGGTCGGCTGCTTGGTGAACCAGGTCTGGAACTCGGGCCGCTCGTGGCCGAGCTCACGGATGTGGGCGTCGTAGTTGCGGGCGATGGCGAGAAACGAGGGCGGACGGGGGATGGGGGCCAATAGTCGGACCTCGTCCAGGGGCAGGCGCCGGGCTGCCGTTGCTGGCGCTCTTCCTGCTGTCGCCACCGCACCGTCGAGGGACAGGAGTGACGCCATCCCGGCGGGCAGGCCGAGCACCGGATCGGTCAGGTCGACCACCTCGTCGCCCACCACCACCCCGGTTCGGGCACCACCATCCTCGAAGCTCACCAGTCGCACGTGGAGAACGTTAAGCCAGACCGGTCCTACACTCGGCCCATGGTCGACCCCACCTCCATCCAGCCCGACGCACGCGCCACTTCGTTCGCCGGACAGGTGGTACTGGTCACCGGCTCGTCGTCGGGAATCGGCGCAGCCACCGCCCATCGGTTCGCTTCGCTGGGTGCCACCGTGGCCGTCAACTCGGCAACATCGGTGGCCGCCGGCGAGGCGCTGGCCGCCGAACTCCCCGACGCCAGCTACGTGCAGGCCGACATCGCCGACGATGCCCAGGCTCAGCACCTGGTCGACGAGGTGGTCCGGCGGTACGGGAGGCTCGACGTCCTCGTCAACAACGCCGGAACCACCGAGGTCATCCCCCACCACGACCTGGCGGCCGCCTCACCCGACGTCTGGCGTCGCATCTTCGACGTCAATGTCGTCGGCACGTGGCAGGTCACCGTGGCCGCAGTCGAGCACCTCCGTGCTTCGGGCCGCGGCCAGGTGGTCAACGTCTCCTCGTTGGCCGGCGAGCGTCCGACCGGCAGCTCCATCCCCTACGCCTGCTCCAAGGCGGCCCTGAGCCACATGACCCGCCTCCTGGCCAACACGCTGGCCCCCGCCGTCCGGGTCAATGCGGTGGCGCCGGGACTGGTCGACACCCCGTGGACGGCCGACTGGGACATCGTGCGCGAGTTCGTCTCCGCCCAGGCACCGCTGCAGCGGACGGCTACCCCCGATGACGTGGCCGAGGTGATCCTCGGCTTGGCCCGCTCCACCTACGTCACCGGGGAGGTCATCCTGGTCGACGGGGGCCTCGCCCTACGGTGACCGATCAAATCGAAACGGACGAGGCCTCGACCCCGCTCAGAGGAGCGGTCCGGTGCCGTCGCTGCCCCGGCTGAGCGGGGATGCCGCCCAGGCGGTCCGGTCGATCCTCCAGATGCCGTGGGCAGCGTCTGGATAGCTGGTGAGCACCCGCTCCTCGATGAGGGTCAGCCCCAGTCGCTCGGCCACGGCCTGAGACCGCAGGTTCTCGGGCAGGATGAGGCTGAAGGCCTCGTCCACACCCATGACGCCAAAGGCGTAGGCCAGCGAAGCAGCGCCGGCTTCGGTGGCATAGCCACGGCCCCACCACCCCGGATGCAGGGCCCACCCGACCTCCAGCCCGGGCCAGTCGTCCTGTTCCGGTCGGTGCAGACCGGCCCGGCCGACGAACCGTCCCGAGGCGCGCTCCTCCACGGCGAACTGACCCGATCCCCGTAACTCCCACTGGCCGCGCCACTGGGCCATGCCGAGCCAGGCCTCCCGCCGCGATGGCGTACCCACCAGGTGGAGGGCCCGGCGCACCTCGGGGGTCTCGAGTAGTTCGGTGTAGGCGTCGAGGTCCGACTCCTCCATGGGTCGAAGGATCAGGCGCTCGGTGAGCAGGGTGGGACAGGCCGTCATGGTGAGCAGTCAAGCACCGCCCGCCCACCACCGGTCACATCAGGGTGGTGTCGATGGTGAGCGACCCGAAGAGGGTGCGGGTCACCGGGGTCCGGTCGGCGATCTCGGCCAGACGACGTTTCTGCTCGTCGCTGAGTTGCCCCGACACGGTGATGGTGCGCTCGATGCGCTCCACCTTGGTGGCTCCGTCGCCGGTGCGCAGGAGTCGGGCCCGGACCTTGACCTCGCCGAGGGCCCAGCCCTTCCGGTTGGCGTACATCCGGAGGGTGGCTGCGGTGCACTGGACCAGCCCGGCCAGCACCAGTTGATAGGGGTTGGGCCCCTCGTCGTCGCCGCCCACCTGGGGGCCCTCATCCGCCACGAAGTGATGGCGGCCGGCCCGGATCTCACCCCGGTAGCCGGCGGTGCTGGTCACCGACACCATGGCGATGGGCTGTTCACCCTCGATGGGAGCCGCTTTCGGTTTGGTGGTCACACCGAGTTCGTAGCACCGAAAGCGGTCCAGCGCGTAACAAGGTCGTGAAAATGCGGACCGGGGGCGTAACGGCAGGGCAAAACACCCTTCCCCGTCGGATTGCCCCATGTGACAGTGAATCTCGTGACCCAGGTAACCAGCTATCACGAGGAGCAGGACTCCGAGTCGGTGAACCCGGCCGGGATCGCCATCCGTGACGGGTGGGCCCTCGTCGCCCTCGCTTTGATCCTGCCCATGGCGGTGGCTGCAGCCCTCATCCCTGGCCGTACCCACCTGGACGCCGCGGACAACGCCTTGGTGTTGGTGGTGGTCATCGTGGCTGTGGCCACGACCGGGCGCCGGACGGCCGCAGTGCTCGCCGCCCTCGCTTCGGCACTGGCCTTCGACTTCTTCCTCACCCGACCGTACGAGTCGTTCCGGATCAGCAGCGACCAGAACCTCATCACCGAGCTCCTCCTCTTGGTGGTGGGGCTGGCCGTCGGGGAGCTGGCCGCCCGGGGACGAGCACACCGGGCCGATGCCTCCGCTCGGACCTCGGAGTTGGCCCTCCTGCACTCGGTGACCGAGCTAGCCGCCTCCGGACGGGACAGCCGAGTGGTCATCGGGGCCGCAGAGGCCGAGCTTCACGAGCTCCTGGGTCTGAAGGACTGCACCTTCACCCGGCGCGACCCCGGTCCGATCGCCGCCCGGGTGACGCCCGAGGGTGACCTCACCGTCGGCGAGGAGTCCTGGAACACGGCCGATCTGGGGCTCCCCACCAAACGGGTCGACCTCCCCGTCCGCGGTGGCGGATGGCTGGTCGGACATTTCGTGCTCACCCCCTCCCCCGGCCGACCCGTCCTCCACCAGCAGCTGGTCGTGGCCGTGACCATCGCCGACCAGGTCGGTGCCTCGTTGCTAGCCGACGGTTCGGTCTCGGCCAACCGATCGTGAAAGGGCTGACCGACATGACCCGTATCCACTACCCACTGCGAGGCTCCCATGGTTGACGTCATCTACATCGCCACATTGATCGCGTTCTTCGCCCTGATGGTGGCCTTTATCCACTGGTGCGAACACATCATCGGCAAAGACGAAGGCGCCAGGCTGCCCTTCGATGGCATCGAGGCGGATGCAGACGACGAGGGAGTAGCGGCGACAAGCGAGAAAGAAGAGGTGCTGGCGTGAAGAACTACGACAACCTGGTCGGCCTGATCCTGTCGGTGCTGGTCACCGCCTACCTGATCTACGCGCTCATCGCGCCCGAGAAGCTCTGATGACCCAGAACGTCCTCGAGGTCATCATCCTCCTCGCCCTGCTGGTCATCTCGACCCCCCTACTGGGCAACTACATGGCCAAGGTGTTCCAGAACAAGAAGGCACCCGGCGACCGGGTGTTCCTGCCGGTGGAGCGGGGCCTCTACCGGATCACCGGAGTGAACTCCGAAGGGGAGCAGCGCTGGACGGTCTACGCCATCTCCTTAATGGCCTTTTCGCTGGTGTCGGTGCTGCTGCTCTACGGAATGCAACGGCTCCAGGCGCACCTACCGCTCAACCCCGACCATCTCTCCACGGTGTCGGCTCCCCTCTCGTTCAACACGGCGGTCAGCTTCCTCACCAACACCAACTGGCAGAACTTCGCCGGCGAGGACACGATGTCCCAGTTCACCCAGATGGCCGGGCTGGTGGTGGAGATGTTCACCTCGGCGGCGGCGGGCATCGCCGTGGCCGTGGCGCTCATGCGTGGCCTGACCCGCAGGCGGTCGAACACCCTGGGGAACTTCTGGGTCGATCTCACCAGGATCATCACTCGCATCCTTCTCCCGATGGCGGTGATCGCGGCCATCATTCTGGTCGCCCAGGGGGCTGAGCAGAACCTCCACGCCACCCACATGATCAGTACGGTCACCGGACAGGCCCAGGGACTCCCGGGCGGGCCCGTGGCCTCCCAAGAGGCCATCAAACAGCTCGGCACCAATGGCGGCGGCTACTTCAACGCCAATGCCGGCCATCCCTTCGAAAGCCCCACCGGCTTCACCAACCTGTTGTTGAACTGGCTGTTGTTGTGCATCCCGTTCGCGCTGGCCTGGACCTTCGGCACGATGGCCAAGGACCGCAAGCAGGGCTTCGCCGTGCTCGGGGCCATGGGTGGACTGTTCCTCATCGGCGCCCTGCTGGTCATGCCCTTGGAAGCCCACGGAAACGTCCACATCTCCCAGGCCCACGTCTCCCAGGCCATCACCGCCACCTCTCCGGGGGGCAACATGGAGGGCAAGGAGATCCGCAACGGACCGATCATCTCGTCCCTGTTCAACTCGTCATCGACCAGCACCTCGACAGGGTCGATCGACTCGGCCAACGACAGCTACACCCCGCTCGGCGGCGGCGTCATCCTCTTCAACATGATGCTCGGGGAGATCAGCCCGGGAGGGGTCGGCTCGGGCCTCTACGGCATGTTGATCCTGGCCATGCTGTCGGTATTCATCGCTGGCCTGATGGTCGGGCGGACGCCCGAGTACCTGGGCAAGAAAATCCAGGCCACCGAGATGAAGCTGGTGGTGCTGTACCTCCTCATGGTGCCGTTCGTGATCCTCTTGTTCACGGCCATCTCGGTGGTCATGCCCCGTTCGTTGGCCTCGATCTACAACCCGGGGCCCCACGGGCTCACCGAGGTCACCTACGCCTACACCTCGGTGTCCAACAACAACGGGTCGGCCTTCGCCGGCCTGGCCGGCAACACCGACTGGTACAACACCACCTTCGGCATCTGCATGCTGGTGGGCCGGTTCGCCCTCATCGTGCCGGTGCTGGCCATCGCCGGCTCACTGGGTCGCAAACAGCGGATCCCGGCCTCGGGAGGAACGCTGCCCACCGGCACCCCGCTGTTCGCCCTCCTGCTGTCCGGCATCGCGGTGATCGTGGTCGGCCTCACCTACTTCCCGGTGCTGGCCCTCGGCCCCATTGTCGAACATCTCGTCGGAAAGTTCTGAGAAGGAGTCCGCGATGAGCCCCTCATCCACCCTCGACATCCCCGAAGCCCCGGATCAGCTGAGCCCGTCGGCTCCCCAAAAGAGGCGCTCGGCCACGTTCAACGCGGCCATCGTCCGACAGGCCGTCATCGACTCGTTGACCAAGCTCAGCCCACGGCACATGGCCCGCAACCCGGTCATGTTCGTGGTCGAGCTGGGCAGCGTACTCACCACCTTCTACCTCATCCGTGACTTCGGGTCGTCCTCGCACTCGGAGAACGTCTTCGCCCTGGGGGTGGTCGTCTGGCTGTGGTTCACGGTCCTGTTCGCCAACTTCGCCGAGGCCGTGGCCGAAGGCCGGGGGAAGGCCCAGGCCGAGACGCTCCGCAAGACACGGGCCGAGACGGTGGCCTACGTCCAGCGGGGCGACGACGTGGTCGAGGTGGCCTCGAGCCAGCTCCAACTCGGTGACCTGTGCGTGGTGACGCCGGGCCAGCTGATCCCGGGCGACGGCGAGATCGTGGACGGCATCGCCACCGTCGACGAGTCGGCGATCACCGGGGAGTCGGCACCGGTGATCCGCGAGTCGGGCGGTGACCGCTCGTCGGTGACCGGCGGCACACGGGTCCTCTCCGACCGCATCGTGGTCCGGATCACGTCCAAGCCGGGCGAGACGTTTCTCGACCGGATGATCGCCCTGGTCGAGGGAGCCAGCCGCCAAAAGACCCCCAACGAGATCGCCCTCGACATCCTCCTGGCCGGCTTGACGGTCATCTTCATGTTCACCGTGGTGTCCCTCCAACCGTTCTCGATCTACTCGGGGGCACCCCAGTCGATCATCGTCTTGGTCGCTCTGTTGGTGTGCCTCATCCCCACCACCATCGGCGCACTCCTCTCGGCCATCGGCATCGCCGGCATGGACCGGTTGGTCCAGCGAAATGTGTTGGCCATGTCAGGCCGGGCCGTCGAGGCGGCGGGCGACGTCTCCACCCTGCTGCTGGACAAGACCGGCACCATCACCTTCGGCAACCGCCGGGCCGACGTGTTCGTGCCCATGCCCGACGTCGAACAGGACGAGCTGGCGGCGGCGGCCCTGCTGTCCAGCCTGGCCGACGAGACCCCCGAGGGCCGTTCCATCGTCGAGTTGGCCGAGTCGACCTACGGCCAGGAGGCCCATGAGGTGGTCGGCGCCGAGCTGGTTCCTTTCACCGCACAGACCCGGATGAGTGGTCTGGACGTGGAGGGGCGGTCGATCCGCAAGGGCGCCGCCGACTCCGTACGTCGTTGGGTCGAGGAGCAAGGCGGCACCGCGCCGACTGAGTTGGCCCCGGTCGTGGAGAGCATCTCCAAGGGTGGCGGCACGCCGTTGGTGGTGGCCGACGGCGCCCGCGTGCTCGGGGTCATCCACCTCAAGGACGTGGTGAAGCCGGGCATCGCCGAGAAGTTCGTCGAGATGCGGACGATGGGCATCCGCACCGTGATGATCACCGGGGACAACCCTCTGACCGCCGCGGCCATCGCCGCCGAGGCCGGGGTCGACGACTTCCTGGCCGAAGCCACCCCCGAGGACAAGATGGCCCTCATCAAAAAAGAGCAGTCGGGTGGTCACCTGGTCGCCATGACCGGGGACGGGACCAACGACGCACCAGCGCTGGCCCAGGCCGACGTCGGCGTGGCCATGAACAGCGGGACCCAGGCGGCCAAGGAGGCCGGCAACATGGTCGACCTCGACTCCAACCCGACCAAGCTCATCGACATCGTGGAGATCGGCAAACAACTGCTCATCACCCGGGGGTCGCTCACCACATTCTCCATCACCAACGACATCGCCAAGTTCTTCGCCATCATCCCGGCCATGTTCGTCGGCGTCTTCCCGGCCCTGCACACCATCAACATCATGCGATTGAGCTCGCCCCACTCGGCCATCTTGTCGGCCGTCATCTTCAACGCACTCATCATCGTGGCGCTCATCCCCCTGGCCCTGCGGGGTGTCCGCTTCCGGGCGGCCGGAGCGGCCTCGGTCCTCCGGCGGAACCTCCTCATCTACGGGCTGGGCGGGTTCATCATCCCCTTCATCGGCATCAAGCTCATCGACATGGTCATCACGGCACTGGGAGTCAAGTAATGCGTCGACAACTGCTCACCGCTATCGGCATGATCATCGTCATGACCCTGGTTCTCGGACTGGCCTACGGGCTGGCCATCACCGGGATCGCCGAGGCGGCCTTCGGCCACCAGGCCAACGGCTCCATCGTGGAGAAGAACGGAAAGGCCGTCGGATCCTCGCTCATCGGCCAGCCCTTCACCGACGCCAAGGGCAACCCCATCCCCAAGTACTTCCAGAGCCGTCCGTCCGATGCCGTCACCTCCTCGGCCACCGACAACATCACCGTCAGCGGAGCCTCGAACTACGGACCCTCCAATCCCCTACTCATCGGGTTCATCCCCGGGGTCAACTCCGTAGGCCTCAACGGGAAGCCGTCCCATGTCAATCCGTTCGCCACCCCGGCCGACCCCTACTGCGTGCCCATGTCCACGGGGTCCGACGCCGCCCCGGTGGTCGACCCCACGCCCGGTCAGAAGTACGCCAAGAACAGTGACGGCACGTACCAGTGCGACCCGGACACCGTTCCCCAGCGTGCCATCGCCTACCGAGCGGAGTTCGGTCTGCCGGCCAACAGCCAGGTTCCCGTAGATGCGGTGACCGCATCGGGATCGGGTCTCGACCCCGACATCTCCGTGGCCAACGCCGATCTCCAGGCCGCAACCGTGGCCCGGGCCCGGGGACTCTCCCTGGCCACCGTGAAGGGCCTGGTCCAGACCAACACCACGGGGCGTAGCCTGGGTGTGCTCGGCGACCCCGGGGTCAACGTCCTGACGCTGAACCTGGCCCTGGACCAGATCACGGGCAAGTAGGACAGGGCCGGACCGAGCAGGAGGCGAAGCAGGGTGGCACGAGGAAAGCTGCGGCTGTATCTCGGTGCTGCCCCCGGTGTGGGCAAGACCTACGCCATGCTCAACGAGGGGTGGCGGCGCAAGGAGCGAGGGACCGACGTCGTCGTCGGATGGGTGGAGGAGCACGGTCGGCCCCAGACCGACGCCCAGATCCGGGACCTCGAGATCTTCCCCCGACGCCAGATCGAATACCGGGGCCAGGCCTTCGAGGAGATGGACCTCGACGGACTCATCGCCCGTCACCCCGAGTTGGTCCTCGTCGACGAGCTGGCTCACTCCAACGTGCCGGGGTCAAAGCACCACAAGCGCTGGCAGGACGTGAACGACCTGCTCGAGGCGGGCATCAATGTCATCTCGACGGTGAATCTGCAGCATCTGGAGTCGCTCAACGACGTGGTCGAGGGCATCACCGGCGTGGTGCAGCGCGAGACCGTGCCCGACCGCGTGGTGCGGGCGGCCGATCAGCTGGAGCTGGTCGACATGGCCCCCGAGGCCCTCCGGCGCCGGTTGGCCCATGGGAACATCTACCGCCCCGAACGCATCGACGCCGCACTCGGGAACTACTTCCGCACCGGGAACCTGACCGCCCTCCGAGAGCTCGCCCTCCTGTGGGTGGCCGACCGGGTCGACGAGGAGCTCCACGACTACCGGGAGCGGCACAACATCGCCGGACCCTGGGAGACCAAAGAACGGGTGGTCGTCTCCCTCACCGGCTCGGGCGGCAGCGCCGTACTCATCCGCCGGGCCGCCCGCATGGCCATGCGCACCAAGGCCGAACTGGTCGGAGTCCACGTGCGCACCGACGACGGGCTCACCGGTTCCGGATCGGAGGGCCTCCGCCAGAACCGGGCCCTCCTCGACGACCTGGGAGGTCGCTACGTCGAGGTGGTGGGAGCCGAGGTGGCGCCGGCGCTCGTACAGGTGGCCCGGGCCGAGAGCGCCACCCAGCTGGTCATGGGTGCGACCCACCGGAGCCGGCTCACCGAGTTCGTGCGGGGGTCGGTGATCAACTCGGTCATCCGGGCGGCCAGTGGATCACTCGACGTCCATGTCATCGCCACCGACATGGTCCCCGACGCCCCCGGACACGACGAGGGCGCAGGCACGGCCGAGGCGGGTGGGTCCGGCCGGGACGGCCGCCGGGCCGGGCACCGCCACAGCCGCCGGCTCCTCTCCCCGCTCTCGACGAGGCGGAGGGCGGTGGCTCTGGCCATCGGGATCATCGGCTTCCCGCTCCTGACCCTGGTGCTCACCGCAGGACGGAGCACCACCGACCTCGCCACCGCCCTCAGCTCCTATCTCGTGCTGGTCGTCGTGGTGGCGGCCACCGGTGGGGTGTGGCCGGCCGTCCTCGCCGCCATCGCCGGGTTCTTCCTCTCCAACTACTACTTCGCACCGCCCGTCCACACCTTCACCATCGCCGACGCCCGGGACATCTTGGCGCTCGTCATGTTCTTGGTCACCGCCGGTGTGGTCAGTGTGCTGGTGGATCTCTCGGCCCGGAGGACGGCCACCGCCCTCGAGGCCCGGGCCGACGCCCGGATGCTGGCCCGAGTGGCAGGAAGGATGGTGGCTCCGGAGGGAAACCCTCTACCCGCCCTCCTGGCCGAGCTGATGGTGGCGTTCCGCCTCGACGGTGCGGCCGTCCTGCACGCGGACACCGAGCACCTCCCGGCAGCTCTGGCCGCCGGGTCCGAGGAGCGGGAAGGGGACTGGTCGACGGTGGCCGCCGCCGGGATCGAGCCTCCGAGCGTGCCCTCCGCGGCCACCGTGGTCCTGCCCCTCACCGATCGGGAGCTCCTCGCCCTCCGGGGACCGGGTCTGAGCGCCGAGGACCGGGACATCCTCGCCGCCTTCGCCGCCCAGCTGTCCACGGCCCTCGAAAGTGACCGTCTCCATGCCGAGGCGGCGGAAGCCGACTCGCTGGCTCGGGCCAACCAGTTGCGCTCCGCCCTGTTGGCCGCGGTCAGCCATGACCTGCGGACCCCGTTGGCCTCGATCAAAGCGGCGTCGTCGAGCCTGCTCTCGGACCAGTTGGACTTCGGACCCGAGGAGACCCGCATTCTGCTGCACACCATCGACGACGAGTCCGACCGGCTGAACAGCCTGGTGGAGAACTTGTTGGACATGAGCCGCCTCCAGACCGGCTCCATGGAGGTGCTCGACGCCAGCACTGACGTCCGAGAGCTCATCGACGCCGCGGTGGGAAGCCTCGGGCCGAGGGGACGGGGCGTGACCATCGAGGTCCCGGTCACGGTGCCCCGGGTGCGGACCGACCCGGTACTCGTGGAACGGGTGGTGGCCAACCTGGTCGATAACGCCCTCGTCCATGCCGAGGGTTCGGAGCTGCGCATCGAGGCCGGTGCCGTGGCCGGACGGGTCGATATCCGGGTCATCGATCGAGGACCCGGCATCCGCGCCGAAGACCGAGATCTCGTGTTCCGCCCGTTTCAGCGGCTGGGCGACTCCGAGAACCGGGTGGGCGTGGGCTTGGGCCTGGCGGTGGCGCGCGGGTTCGTCGAGGCGGTGGGCGGCGAGTTGGAACTCGAGGACACCGCCGGCGGTGGGTGCACCATGGTCGTACGACTCACCGCCGTCGATCCGACCGATACCGGTGATCTGGCCGGCCGGGTCCCCGGGGCGAGCGAGCCGACCCCGGACACGCGGACACCGGCGTCACCATGACCCCTCCCGACCCCGGAGGGGAGCCCGGTCACGAGCGTGGTACCAAGGTCCTGGTGTGTGATGACGACGCCTCGCTGCTGCGGGCCCTGTCCATCAGTCTCACCGCCCGGGGTTACGAGGTGGTGGTGGCCCGGAGCGGCGAAGAGTGCCTGGACCTCGCCGCCCACCGGCATCCCGATGTCGTCCTCTTGGACCTGGGCCTGCCCGGCATCGACGGGGTGGAGGCGGTCCAGGCCATCCGGGGGTGGAGCACCGTGCCCATCATCGTGCTCTCCGCTCGCCACCAGAGCGTGAGCAAGGTGGAGGCCCTCGACGCCGGCGCCGACGACTACGTCACGAAACCCTTCGGCATGGACGAGTTGCTCGCCCGACTCCGAGCCGCACTCCGCCGCACGGGCGCCGGGGTGGACGAGCCCCGGGTGGTGACCGAGGGGTTCACCGTCGACCTGGCCGCCAAACGTGTCACCCGGGACGGCGAAGACGTCCACCTCACCCCTAAAGAGTGGGACATCGTGGAGGTCCTTGTCCGGAATCCCGGCCGCCTCGTCTCCCAACGCCAGCTCCTCCAACAGGTCTGGGGCCCCGAATACGAGACCGAGACCGAGTACCTGCGGGTGCTGATGGGCCGGGTCCGACGCAAGCTCGAAGTCGACCACTCCCGGCCCCGGCACTTCCGGACCGAGCCGGGCATGGGCTACCGCTTCGAGCCCTGAAGCGCACTCGGCGGCTTGCCCCGGCCCCGTCGCCGGTTGGCGCTCCCTAGGATCTCCACGATGGAACGCGCCACCGTCGACATCTACGACGAGCGCGGCCTGGCGTGGGCCGCCACCCACGCCACGGCCGGCCGCAAGGCTGACGCCGAGGCCTTCGCCGGCCGGGTCGGGCCCGATGCCCCGCGGCTCGATGTGGGGTGCGGTGCGGGGCGGTACCTGCCCCACCTCGGGACACCGGTGGTGGCCTTCGACGCCTCCACGGCCATGCTCACCTCGTGTCGGGCCGACCACCCCGATGCCCACTACGTCCTGGGTGACATCGAGCACCTTCCCTTCGCCCGTCACTCCCTCGGCGGGGCGTGGTCCTGGATGACCCATCAGCACCTGCCCCGGGTGCGCCTGCCCCTCGCCCTGTGGGACCTCCACCGCACGCTGGCCGTGGGCAGCCCTCTCGAGATCGAGGTCTTCGGGGGCTCCTACGAGGGTGACGCCCTGCCCGGGGACGAGGTGGGAGGGCGCTACTTCGCCGGTTGGGAACCGGACCGCCTGGTCGATGTGGTCACCGGAGCGGGATTCGAGATCGAAGAAGGTTCACTGACTGTCTCGGGCGACGAGGTGGGCCTGCGGGCCGTGCGCGGCCGAACGCTGGCCGACACCGTCGGGCCGGGCATGCGCCTGCTCGTCTGCGGTGTGAATCCCTCCCCGTACTCGGCCGACGTCGGCGTTGGCTACGGCCGCCCGGGCAACCGGTTCTGGAAGGCGGCGATCGCTGCAGGCGTTGTCGAAGCCGACCGCGACCCACGGGCCGCGCTGGTGGACCACGGTGTGGGCATGACCGACTTCGTGAAGCGGCCCACCCGCACGGCCGCCGAAGTGACCAGCGAGGAGTACCGGACGGGATTCGCCCGGGTCGAACGGCTGGTGACCTGGCTGCAGCCCGGGGCCGTCTGCTTCAGTGGCCTGTCGGGTTGGCGTGACGTGGTCAACGCCAAGGCGGTGGCGGGAGTCCAGCCCGAGCGCATCGGTGGACGGCCCGCCTACGTGATGCCTTCGACCAGCGGGCTGAACGCCCGGACCCCCCTGGCCGAGTTGGCCGACCATCTGCGCCGGGCCCTGGCGTTGGCCGACCAGACCTGACCCTCAGCTGGGCCCAGGCCGGCCGGGCCGGCCGAGTGGTGTCCGGTGCTCAGGCCCGACGGCCCGGTTCGGCGACGAGGTCGCCGAGCGGCTCTTCCACCTGGGAGCTGGGCAACAGGCTTCCCCCGTCCACCGGGATGTTGACCCCGGTGATGTAGGACGACTCGGCCGAACACAGAAAGGCCACCACCGAGGCGACCTCCTCGGCCTTCCCCACCCGGCCGAGGGGCGTACGACGCTCGATGCCGGCACGGACCACCGGGTCCTCGAGAATCGGGGCGGTGAGCGGGGTGTCGATGAGTCCGGGGGACACGCAGTTGACCCGGATGCTCGGGCCGTACTCGAGGGCGGCCGACTGGGTGAGGGCGATGACTGCGGCCTTGGCCGCTGAGTAGGCCGCCTCACCCCGGGTCGGACGCATGCCACTGATCGACGACACATTCACCATGACCCCTCCCCCGCCGGCCACCATGACCGGGGCGGCGGACCGGATGCCGTGGAACGTGCCCCGCATGGAGGCGTCGACCACGAGATCGTAGGCACGGTCACTGTGCTGGTGGAACGGGCGGGCGATCCCGAGCCCGGCGTTGTTGACCAGGATGGTGAGCCCACCGAGCTCCCCGACCACACGATCGACGGCAGCGGCGACCGCGTCGGCGTCAGCCATGTCCGCCACCACCGCGGGCCCGGCGACCTCATTGGCCACCTGCTGTGCGGCAGCGGGGTCGCGGTCGAGGACCGCCACGGTGGCGCCCTCGGCTGCCAACACCAGGCTGGCGGCCCGGCCGATCCCCGATCCGGCCCCGGTCACCAAGGCCAGCTGTCCAGCGAGGCGTCCCATCAGGATCCGGCCCGGGGCGGCCCGTCCTCGACCGTCACCGGGGGCAGGCCGAAGTGCACGACCTCAGGAGGGGTGGCGAAGAACGGCCCGATCAGGGCCCGCCACGCCGTGAAGGCCGAGGACTCCCGGAAGCCCACGGTGTGGTCCTCCAGGGTCGCCCACTCGACCAACAGCAGGTAGCGGTGGTCGTTCTCCACCCCGCGGTGGAGCCGCAAGGACACGAAGCCCGGGGATGCCGCGATGACCTGGCGGGCCTCGGCGAGCGCCGCCTCGAAGGCTGCGGCCGTTCCCGGCCGGATGTCGATCAGGGCGTGCTCGAGGACCATGCCGGCGACGCTACGGCGCCCAGGGGCGGAATACCAGGGAGGCGAGACCGGTTGGACCCGATTGGCGGGAGTTGGCCCGCCCACGAGCAGCGCCGAGGTGGGACGTGGACGTCGAGATCTGGTCGGATGTGGTGTGCCCGTGGTGCTACGTGGGCAAGCGGCAGTTCGAAGAGGCGCTGGCCCGGTTCGGCCACGCCGACGAGGTCACCGTGTCATGGCGGAGCTTCGAGCTCGACCCGTCCTCCCCGGCCGAGGTGGGGATGAGCATGGACCACATCCTCGAGCGCAAGTACGGGATGTCCGCCGACCAGGCCCAGGCGGCCAACCGGCAGATGACGTCGTTGGCCGCCAGCGTGGGGCTCGACTACCACCTGGACCGGGTCCGGGCCGGGAACACCTTCGATGCCCATCGGCTGATCCACCTGGCGGCCGAGCGCGGACTGGGCGGAGCCATGAAGGAGCGCCTGCTTCGGGCCTACTTCACCGAGGGACGACCGGTGGGCGACCCCGACACTCTGCGGGAGCTGGCCGTCGACGTCGGACTGGAGGAGCGCGAGGTCGCCGAGCTGTTGGCCGGTGATGCGTTCGCCTCGGCGGTCCGGGCCGACGAGGCACGGGCCACGGCCCTTGGGGCCACGGGAGTGCCGTTCTTCGTCATCGACGAGACCTACGGGGTGGCCGGGGCCCAGGGGGCCGACGCGCTCCTCGGGGCCCTGGAGCGGGCGTGGGCCGAGTCCCACCCGCTCACCGTCCTGACTCCCGAGGGCGAGAGCCCCGGCGACGGGGCCTGCGTCGACGGGTCCTGCCCGATCTGATCGTCAGCGCGGCCTCAGCCCTGGATCATCCCGTAGGCGTGAGAGGCCGACAGGGTGGCCACGAGGCGCCCGTCGGCCACCATGGCCTGGCGGTAGTCATCCCAGTCGGGGTGCTCCCCCTGGGCGATGCGATACATCTCGACGAGCTCATCGACCACCGCGTCGCCAGGTGAGGCGGCCACCGGGGAGAGGTGTACGGTGCCGTCGAGGACCACGTAGGACCAGAAGTCCTCGCTCGTCACATGGAGCGAGCCCCGGGGATCCCGACGCAGGTTGGTCGTCTTGGCCCGGCTGTCGGTAACCGAGATCCGGACGGTGTGGTCCGGTCCGGGGAGGTAGAGGATGTTGGACAGCTGGGGCCGCCCATCGGCCCGGAGGGTGACCAACACCCCCTGGGTGCGTGGGCGTACGAACGAGAAGGCGTCGTCGAGGGAGAGGCTCATGGTCCCAACGGTACCGGGCCGCAGGGCGGGATCGGCCGCCCTCGACACTCGGCTCGAGGACTAGAGCTCGGCCAGCGCGGGCAGGGCTCGCTCGGTGACCTCGGAGACCCATCCGGCCGGGTCCGCTCCGGACGGACTCACCCAGACCTGTGCGATGCCCAGCGCGGCGTACTGCTCCATGGTGGCGAGGAAGGCGTCGACGTCGACCAGTGGGTCGGCACCAAAGATGATGGTCCGTTCGATAGCGGCCGGATCGCGGCTCTCGGCTGCACAGTGGCGGTCGAGGACCTCGAGTTTGTGGGCCACCACCGACGGGTCGGGGGCAAAGAGGTTGCAGGCGTCGGCATAGCGGGCCACCAGTCGGAGGGTCTTCTGCTCACCGCTCCCCCCGATGAGGATGGGTGGACGGGGGTGCTGGACCGGTCCGGGCGAGCAGATCGTCTCGGCCAGCTGGTAGTAGCGACCCTCGAACGGGCCGTCGTCGGCACTCCACATCTGGAGGCAGATCTGCAGTGCTTCCTCCAGGCGCTCGAAGCGCTCGGCCAGCGGGGGGAACGGCACACCCAGGCCGTGATGCTCTCGCTCGTACCACGCGGCGCCGATGCCCAGCTGGGCCCGGCCCTGGGAGAGCACGTCGAGGGTGGTCACCGTTTTGGCCAGCAGACCGGGGTGGCGGTAGGTCACGCCGGTGACCAGCAGACCGAGCCTCATGCGCTCGGTCAGTCCGGCCAGATAGCCGAGTGTGGTGTACCCCTCGAGCATCGGGTCCTCCGAGGTGGCCAACTGCTCCATCTGGAACCAGTGGTCCATCACCGTGAAGGTCGCACACCCTCCCTCCTCGGCGGCACGCGCCGTCGCCGCCAGCGTGGAGGCCAGCGTCTCGGGCTGCCCGGGCAGGGTGAAGTTGGGGAAGTGGATGGCGAGTTTCATACCTGGCACCCTATGGCCCGCCGATGGGACCCCGACTGAGGTCCCACCCGGACGGTGACCGGGCCAGGCACCCCGAGTGGCCGGGCCGTAGGCTCTGGCCAGGCACACGTCGGCGAAGCACGGAAGGAGCATCCATGGGAACGTCCGAGCAGGATCAGCACAACGGTGGAGGGCGGGCCGATCGGCTGGCCTTCGTACAGTCCACCTGGCATGAGGAGATCGTCGACCGCTGCCGCGACTCGTTCCTGGCCGAGATCGGGACCCTCGGGATCGAGCGCGACCGCATCGACCTGTTCCGGGTACCGGGTGCGTTCGAGATCCCGCTGCACGCCCAGAGGCTGGCGGCCAGCGGCCGGTATGCGGCCATCGTCGGTGCCGGTTTCGTCATCGATGGGGGGATCTACCGACATGACTTCGTGGCCGAGGCCGTGATCAGCGGCCTGATGCGGGTCCAGCTCGACCAGGATGTCCCGGTCATCTCCGCCGTACTCACCCCCCACCACTTCCACAGCCACGAGGAGCATGCGTCCTTCTTCGCCGAGCACTTCACGGTGAAGGGCGTCGAAGCCGCCCGGGCCTGTGCCCAGACGATCAACAGCCTGGCCCGTCTGCCGGTGCGGGCGGTCGCCTGACCGGACCACGCGGTCAGCCTCACCTGTCCCTCGTCCCGGCGACGCCGGTACCATGGCCGCCACACGCCGACGAGGGAGGAACCGACCATGGACGTCCGGTCAGTCGAGGACATGGCCCCGGTCATCGAGCACAATGGGACCACGCCCGTGTGGTGGCTGGTGCCGCCCCAGGAGCTCCGGGCGGCAACCGAGGGCGGATTCCTTGAACTGGTCAGTGAGTGGGAAGTCGCCGGCGGCGGTGCGGTCGAGGCCCACTCCCATCCGACCCACGAGTTCTATTACATCCTCTCGGGACGGGGCATCATGAAGATCGCCGACGAGGAGCGGGAAGTGCAGATGGGGGACCTTGTGTACACCCCCCCGGACACGACCCACAGCATCTGGCCGGTCAGCGAGCACGCCCCACTGCGGGGCCTGGCCTTCGCCATCGGAACCCCCGGAGCGGGAACCGTCGACTACAGCTGACGGTCAGGGTCGACGGGCCTGGCGGGCGGCCCAGACCATCCCCAGCTGCAAGGGCAGGCGTCCCCACGCCACCGCGGCCCGGTCCATGGCCCCCGGATGGCGCCCTGAGCCGCTGTCCAGGGCCATCTGCAGGTTGGCCGGGAACACCGCCACGAGCACGGCGACGCTGGCTGTCGAAGCCCACGGGGACCGCCGGACCAGGCCGAAGGCGCACGCCAACTCGGCCAGACCACTGGCATAGATCAGCGGCCGGTGGGACCGCCCGGGAAGCACCCGAGGCATGATGGCCTCGAAGAACTGGGGGCGGACGAAGTGGATGATCCCGCTGGCGGTGAAGACCCCCGCCAAGAGGAGCGGCGGCGTACGGCGTGACGGGGCCATCCGTCGACTGTAGAGGCTGGTCCGTCGCTCCGCTCCCGCCCGACGGCGGCCCCAGAGTCGGCCAACTACGGTGAGGTCCCATGAATCGTCCTCGAGTTGGGATCCGCCACGGAGTGGTCGGCCTGGTCATGGCCTGTGGTCTGGTGGCATCGCTCGTCACCACAGCCGGGGCCACCACCACCGGACCGACCCAGCAACTGACCAAGTCCCTCCATCGGCTCGTGACCATGCCCGAGGGGCCCCCGGGGGCCATCGCCTTGGTCCAGGTGGGAAGTCGGGTTACCGTCACAACGGCCGGCGTGGGCAACGTGGCCACCAAGGCCCCCATCGCCGCCACCGATGTCGTGCGCATCGCCAGCATCTCCAAGGCGTTCAACGGGGCGGTAGCACTGGCCCTCGTGGCCAAAGGTGAGCTCCGTCTGAGCGACACCATCGCCAAGCGCCTCCCCACCCTTCCGCCCTCTTGGGGCAAGGTGACCCTGGCTGAGCTCCTTCACCACACGAGCGGACTCCCCGACTACATCCACAGCCCCGCCTTCATCAAGGTCCTCCAGGCGAACCCTCATGCGGTGCTCACGCCCACCCAACTCATCGGCTACGTCACCGGCGAGGATCCCGACCCGACGCCAGGGACCGAGTACCACTACTCGGACACCGACAACATCGTGGTCGGGCTGATGGTCGAGGCGGTCACCGGTGGCACCTACGAACAGGCCTTGGCCCAGTACGTCGCCACGCCGTTGCACCTGGCCCAGACCACCCTGCCCGACACGCCCACGCTCACCGAGCCCTACGTGCACGGGTACGAGTTCAACGACGGGAATCCTGCCCCGGTCGACATCAGCACATACCTCAACCCCGGCTTGGCCTGGGCCTCAGGAGGGATGCTGTCGACGGCGGACGACCTCAACGCCTTCATGAGGGCCTACGTCCAGGGCACCCTGACCGATCCGGCCACCCACAGCCGACAGTTCCGATTCATCAAGGGGAGCTCGGGTCCCCCCGGCCCGGGCACCAACGCCGCCGGTCTGGCCGTCTTCCGGTACCGAACCCGGTGTGGGACCGTCTACGGGCACACCGGCAACTTCCCCGGCTACACCCTGTTCGCCGCGGCTTCGGCGGACGGCTCCCGCTCGGTGACGGTATTCGTCAACGAGCAGCTCAACGACAACCCCGTCACCCCGGTGTTCACCCAACTCCGAGCAGCAGAGGGGTATGCCGTCTGTGCGGCGCTGTCCTCCTGAGGCTGGTCGTCACTTGGGTGGGAGCGAGTCGGTAAAGGCGACCCCCTGGTCCAGCCACTCCCGCAGCGCCTGGTCTTCAGCCAGCCCCTCGCCGTCCACGAGGACGAGGCCCCGCAGAGGTCGGCCGGTGAGATCCATCTCGCTGACGAAGGGCAGGGCCAGCGCTCCTGGGTAGGCCTCCGGTCCCACCCGCACCAGTAGGTCGTCACCAACGACCGCGAAGCACAGGTTGCCACTCGACAAGAAGGCCAGTCCCCCGAACATCCTCCGCTCGGACAAGGAGAGATCCTCGCCGATCTGCTCCCGGACCCGCTCCGCCAGTCCCTCGTCGAAGGTCACCCGTCCAGGATAGGGACCCGGGCACACCACGTTCCAGGGAACTACGTGCGCCCGAGATAGCCGAGAAATCGCCGTTGCATCGGAGCGGAATCGGGGACAGTGACCTCGGGCCCGTAGTGGTGCGGGTCGCGCCGAGCCCCGATCAGACGCTCGGCCATGGTGAGGCCGATGGCCCAGACTTCCTCCGGGCACGAGAACGTCACGCCTCGAAACTCGCCGACATCGCAGCCGTGGGCCAGGACGTCGACGAGATTGATGCCGGCCGCCGTCTCGGACGAGACGGTGGCAAACGGCAGGTGGCACGCCCGGGACATGTCGGCGGTCGACCACGCCGCGCGCGAGGCGTCGGTGACCGCCCGAAGTACCGGCGCCAACCGGCCTCCGATCAGATCGCCGTCGGGTGTTCGCGGCCGATCGGTCGCGCCGGAGGCGAACTCGGTGAACTTGTAGGTGACAC
Source organism: uncultured Acidimicrobiaceae bacterium (assembly GCA_963817985.1). Classification (GTDB taxonomy): domain Bacteria; phylum Actinomycetota; class Acidimicrobiia; order Acidimicrobiales; family RAAP-2; genus Bog-756. Next base: position 116,742 of record CAWFQI010000008.1, read on the forward strand.
CGATCGAATGGTTCATGACGTCGAGGACCGACCAGCCCGGACATCTCGACGGCCGCGACAGGTCGGAGGGCAGCAGAGCCTCACCCAGCTGGCGTTGTGCCTCCACCGCCAATCCCAGCGCCTCGACGGCCTCCATCGGCCCAGCTTGGCAGCCAACCCGGTGGCGGGAGGAACCTTGCATGGTCAGCCCTTGACGAAACGAAGGCGGTGGATCTGCTCCTCCCAGTCGCCGGATCGCCAGAACCCGGTGGCTTCGGACTCGGTCTCCACCACGATGGCTCCGAGGCGCACGGCCCCGGCGGCACGCAAGTGGGATTCGGCCGCACTCACCAAAGCCCGGCCGAGGCCACGGCGGCGGTGGGAAGGTGCCACCGCTAGGCGGTAGACCGATCCACGCCAACCGTCCCAACCGGCGATGACGGAGCCCACCACTTCACCCCGTTCCTCGGCCACCAACAGACGGGACCCGTCGTGCCCGACGAGGGCCGCCAGACTCGGGGCGTCGTCGGTATGGGTGGGCTCGCTCCCGGCTTCCCGCCACAGGCGCAGGACGGCATCGACGTCGGCGATCCGGCCGGTTCGGATCTGGGGGGTCATGGCTCCAGGCTACGGGGCGGGAACGTCGGCGGGGCGGCTGTCCTCAGCTCCCGCTCGGGTCCGTTGCGCCGCCCACAGCCCGTTCGACACGGCTAGCGAAGGACCGGAGGTGGTCGACCAGCGCCGCCGGGGCGAGCACCTCGAACTCGGCGCCCGCATTGGCGAGGACGAGAGTGGGCCAATCCAGCGTGTCCGCGGTCATCCGTAAGGAGCAGTGGTCGTCCCCGGACGCTTCGAGTGTGCCCCACGGACCGATACGGTCGCGGACCACCGACACCGGGGCGTTGATCCGCACTTCCACCCGATACCGCATGGGCAGGTTGTCGATACTGGATCGGACGAACCGGCCGGCATCACCGCCGGGAACATCCCGGGGCATCACATGGGCCCCCGTCGTGTGGGGCTCGGTCAACCGGTCCAGTCGGAACGTCCGCCAGTCGGCCCGCTCCAGGTCCCAAGCCACCAGATACCAACGCCGACCCATCAGGACCAGGCGATGCGGGTCGGCCGCCCGGGAGGTGCGCTCGCCCCCGCGGGCCGTGTAGGCAAACTGGACCCGTTCGCCGTCACGGCAGGCCTGGGCGAGCGCCACGAGGACATCGGCGTCGACACGGGTCTGGGCGTGCTCCCAGGGAGCCGGCACCGTGACCGCCGAAAGCGCATCGATCCGACGTCGCAGGCGCGACGGCATCACGTGCACCACCTTGGCCAGGGCCTGTACCGAGGACTGCTCGATGCCGGCGACCGAGCCGCCCTGGATGGCCGACTGCAGTCCCACACCGATGGCCACCGCCTCGTCGTCGTCGAGCACCAGTGGCGGCAGGACGGCTCCCGCAGCCAGTTGGTAGCCGCCCTCCACCCCGCGCTGCGCCTCGACCGGGTAGCCCAGCTGGCGCAGGCGCTCCACGTCTCGTCGGAGGGTTCTGGCCGACACCTCGAGTCGCTCGGCCAACTCGCTCCCGGCCCAGAACCGCCGGGACTGCAGCAAGGACAGCAGTCGGAGGGTCCGGGAGCCGGGAGTGGACATTCCTTCCAGTATGCCGCTATTTAGGCCAGAACCTGACCGCTACTGATTCTACGGTGGCCGAACCGGGTGGACACTCGGACAACAGGACAGAAAGGCCCAACCCATGAGCACCAACACCGCCACCGTCGCCGGGGACCGCACCGATGCCGGGACCGAACGCGCCGATCTGCTCGGCACCCTGGCCAAACACCGCGAGTTCCTCCGATTCACGGTCCAGGGACTGACCGACGAGCAGGCACGGATGGTCCCGACCGAGAGCGAGCTGTGCCTGGGCGGACTGATCAAGCACGTGACGCTGTGCGAGGAGGGCTGGGCCCGATTCGTCGTGGAGGGGCCTTCGGCCATGGGTCCGACCGACGAGGCAACCTACGCAGCCCACGCCGCCGGGTTCCGGATGCTCGAAGCCGAGCGGCTGGTCGACCTGCTGGCCCGCTACGAGGACGTGGCCCGCCGCACCGACGAACTGGTCACCAATCTCCCGTCACTGGACGCGTCCCACCCGCTGCCCGATGCTCCGTGGTTCGAGGCCGGTGCGCGCTGGTCGGCACGCCGGGTCTTCCTCCACATCATCGCCGAGACCGCCCAGCACGCCGGTCACGCCGACATACTCCGGGAGACCATCGACGGATCGAAGACCATGGGCTGATCCGGACATCGGCGGGGCTCACCCCGGGATGGCACGCTGTCGACGTGCCCGCCTCCCCTTCCCACAACGATGGTCGGTCCCACTTCGAGCGCATGGTCGCCGGGGACCTCTACCGGTCCGACGACCCCGAGATCACCGAGGCCCACCACCGGGCGGTGCGTCTGACCGACCGGTACAACCGGTCGTCGGTCGACGACCCGAGCAGAAGGCGGGCCATGTTGGACGAACTCCTCGGGACCTTCGGCGAGGACAGCGTGATCCGCCCGCCCCTGGTCTGCGACTACGGCTCGTTCCTGCACCTCGGGGACCACACCTTCGTGAACTTCGGGCTGGTGGCCCTGGACGCCGCACCCATCATCATCGGCAACCACGTCCAGATCGGACCGAACGTCCAGCTCCTCACGCCCACCCACCCGCTCGATGCCGACCTCCGCCGGGACGGGTGGGAGGGGGCGGGCCCGATCACCCTGGGTGACAACGTCTGGCTGGGCGGTGGGGTCATCGTCCTGGCTGATGTGACCATCGGCGAGGACACGGTGGTGGGTGCCGGCGCGGTGGTGACCCGCGATCTCCCCTCCGGGGTGGTCGCGGTGGGCAATCCGGCCCGGGTGATCCGCCAGCCCGGCGGGAACGGGGGCGAACCCCGGTAGTCACAACTCGCCGACCCTGCCGGCGCCGCCGACGGTGGGGAGAGCGGTGACCGCCGTACACTGCCTCTATGCGGTTCGGACATGCCTCGTGGATCCCGGTGGTGATCTTCGGCGGCATGTTCCTGATGCGGTACCTCGCCTCCCAGAAGCGCCGTGGTGGGCCTCAACGGGGCCCGCGCCCGGGTCCACCCGGGCAGCGGAGCCAGTTCACCGGGTCGGTGACTCAGGGCCCAGAGCCCCCACACCCCACCCCGGCACCTCCGGCGTCGTCACCCCCATCGGGCCCTCCACCTTCGACCGGTGTACCCCCCGGTTGGCTGCGGGACCCGTTCATACGCCACGAGGAGCGCTACTGGTCCGGCGCCGAGTGGACCGAGCACGTGCTCGACGCCGGCGTACCCGGTACCGACCCCCCGCCGATCTCATCGGCGGGCCCGTCCGACTGACGGACGACACCAGTCCCGGTTAGACCCCGTTGGGCCGACAGCTCCCTGCGGGCCAGCCCCACACCTGGAGCACGGCCGCAGGAACAGTCACCGGGCACACGGTTCCCGGACCCGTGTTACCGGCCGGATAGGCCGTCCAGGTTCCACCCGATGGTTTCTGGAAGACGTAGTACGAGCCCTCGTCCTGGGACGAGATCTGGGCCTGGCTCGGGGCAGAGCCGTCCGGGGTCGGTGCCGGCACCAAACGGGCCCCGGCCCAGTAGGTGGCCGTGGTCTTGTCGAGCCCGTAGTAGGTGAGACCCGGGGCGAGACCGGTGAACTGGCCCACCGGGATCTGCTGCAGCCCCGCCGCTGCCGCCACCAGCTCGGACCGGACCTGGTTGGTGACCGGGACGTTGGCCGCGGTGGCCGACGACGACGTGTTCGAAGGCGAGCCCGGAGACGTGGTCGAGGTGCTATCGCCACCGGCGCCGGTCGTCGTGGTCGGGGTACTCGACGAACTGGAGCATGCCGCCAAGCCCAGCGACCCTGCCGCCACCATCATGACCACCCACCGTCGCGCCGTCATTGCTGCTCCTGTCGTCGAAGGCCGGGCCGTGCTGAGGCCGGCGGGCACCCACCTCGCCGCCGGACGTACCCCCGAAACGCTACCGCTCACAGCCCGCCAGAAGCAGGATGTCGGGGCCGGTCAGCCGCCGACTGCCATCACCGGGGCGGTGAGGGCGACCGATGCCATGGATCCTTCGTAGGGGGCGTCGCCGAAGCTGAACACTCCGCCGTCGGAGGCGACAAGCCAGTAACCGCCCCCGTCGGCACTGGCGGCCATGCCCACGATGGGCCGGTTGAGGTGGATGTTGCCGGTGGAGCCGTGGAACGACGCGTCACCGAAGCTGAAGATGCCGCCGTCGGAGGCCACCAGCCAGTAGCCCCTTGCCGTCCGGGGTGGCGGCCATGCCCACGATGGGCCGGTTGAGGTGGATGTTGCCCGTCGAGCCGTAGAAGGCGGCGTCGCCGAAGCTGAAGATGCCGCCGTCCGAGGCCACCAGCCAGTACCCCCTGCCGTCCGGGGTGGCGGCCATGCCCACGATGGGCTGGTTGAGGTGGATGTTGCCCGTCGAGCCGTAGAAGGCGGCGTCGCCGAAGCTGAAGATGCCACCGTCCGAGGCCACCAGCCAGTACCCCCTGCCGTCCGGGGTGGCGGCCATGCCCACGATGGGCTGGTTGAGGTGGATGTTGCCCGTCGAGCCGTAGAAGGCGGCGTCGCCGAAGCTGAAGATGCCACCGTCCGAGGCCACCAGCCAGTACCCACCGTCGTCGGACGTGCTCGCCATCCCGACCACGGGCCGGTTGAGATGGGTGCCGCCCATGGAGCCGAAGAACGGCTGGCAGAAGGAGAAGACCCCGCCGTCGGTCGCCACCATCCGGTAGCCCACCCCGGGGGTGCACGGGACCACCCCGCCGGTCTGGTGGGCCTGCCCGGAGTCGGGACTGACCATCAGCGACGACTCGTCAACGGCCTCGAACACGCTGGCCGGGACCTGCTTCAGCTCGTTGACCAAGGATGCGGGCCAGCCCGGGTCCGCCGTGCCTCCGAAATACCAGTTGGAGCCGTTGTCCGCCACGATCAGGCCGTACTGCTGCATGGCCCGCAGCACCACTTGGGCCTGAGGGGAGAAGGTGGCGATGTTGAACCCGGCCTTCAGCCGGAAGCGTGCCCCCATGGGGGGCAGGTTGGGATTGGCGGCACTGCCGGCCTCGTGGCGGGCCGGCCAGAGATACGACGTGTCGGTCACCTGGGCCGTCATGCGAATGGCGTGGGTGATCGACCCGGACAGCACCTCGTCGTAGCGGACCAGGCCGGGGAGGATGGGAAGGCCCGCGGCATCGGCCGACGTCCAGCCGGCCGGTCGGAGGGCGTCCGAGTTCAGGTTCCAGATCGCCCCGGACACCGCCGTCGAGCCGCCTGGGTTGTAGGCGGCGTCATCGAGTTCGTAGAGCGTGCAGCTGGCCGGATTGACCATGATGGCGTGGCGGTCGCCGGTGGACTGGGCCCCTCCTTCGATCGGGGTGTCCGCGCCGAACGGGTAGGGACCGGGATCGCTCTCCGAGCCATACAGAAACGACGGTGTGACGAGGGCATGGGAGGGGGACACGACGGTGTAAGGCATGCCGTAGGGCACGGACGGGTCACCGGACGGCCCGAAGTCGGGGTGGAGGTCGGTGGCGGCGCTGTTCATGCTGGCCATCCAGGCCGCACTGTGAGCGTTCACCGGCAGGCCGGCGATGTCGGTGTTCCAGACGTTGTCGGCGGGAAACAGAGGACAGCCGGGTGCGCCGGGAAGCGGCGTGCCGGCGGAGGCCGACGCCGTGGGTCCGATGACCGACAGGCCCGCGCCCACCGCGGCGAGCAGCGCCACCGCCGCCATTCGTTTCCATCGTGTGTGCCCCACGTCATCCACCCTCGCCCCACCGTACCGCCGGTCCCGACGGTTACGACACCCCCAACTGGGCACCCAGGTGGGTCAGAGGAGCGTCAGGCCCTCGCCCTCGAGACGGACCCGGGACCCGATGAGCTCGGCCGAGACAGCATGGGCGGCCAACCCGGGGTCGTCGACCACGGCCACGCAGCGCCGTCCGTCGTCGGTGTCACATACGGCCACGGTGCGCACGGGGTCCATGCCGTCATAGGTCACCGTGTAGGTGGCGACTGTGGCCTCACCGTCGTAGCCGCCGAGTGTCTCCACCACGTCCGTCACCCCGGTGGCGGTAGCGGCGGCCACACCGAGGTCGCCGAGGAGGGCCGGCTGACCGTCGGGCACCGTCGACCATGCACCGATCCCCGGTTTGGTCAGCAGGCCGCTCACCGTCGTGACCACGCCGAGGGAGCCCGGCGCGGACCGGAGGGCGCCGACCACGGCGGCGGTCGACTGCAGCACGAAGTTGTTGAATGGGCCGCCGGCGAAGGCCATCCCGCCGGTGACGGTCGGCGTGGCGTCAGGCTCGAGGCCGAGGGCGCGCTGTTGGACCCGGACTGCGGCAGGGAAGCAGCTGTAGAGCTCGACGTACTCGGCCTCGGACACCGGGCGGCCGAGGCGGCGGGCGGCCGCCTCGCCCAGGACCTCCATGGCCGGCCACGTCTCGGGAGCCGAGCGGCGCAGCAGCGAGACGGCGTGGCTGGATTCGAGCCCCACACGCGGGAACACCCAACGGTCGGTGCTGATGCCGAGGGACCGGGCCGTCTCCACCGAACACATGAGCAGGGCGGCCGCCTGGTTGACGGTCCACTGGGTGGAGTGCCACTTGTTGTACGGAAACGCCAGGGGGCGGTTGGTGGGCGACGGGGTGGCGATGGCGCGTGCGTCCATCGGCGCCGGAAAGGCGGCGGCGGGATTGCCTCGGGCCACGAGGTTGAACCGGGCCCACAGTTCGGCCACCTCGGCGCGGTGCTCCCCGAGCGTCTGTCCGTCGGCGGCCCGGCGGGCGTTCTCGATCATGGCGTACTGCTGTACGGGGTCCCACAGTCGATGGGCGACCTCCACGTCCTCCATCAGCGGGCCCTCCCGGCGTCGGGTGACGTCGGGCACCACACCCGGTTGGCCGGTCTCGGCCCCCAGGACCCCGCCGGGTCCGGCGTTGCGCTCCCACCGTTTGTGCTCCCCGCCCACCACCGCCACGACCTCGCACTCCCCGGCGGCGACGGCGGCCAGAGCCCCGTTGATCAGGCTCTGTTGGGGAATGCCCAGTTCGACGAGTTCGGTACGGGCTCGGGTGGCCCCGACCCGCTCGGCCACCAGGCGGGCCGGGTCAGGGTAGGCCCAGTTCCCTTGGGGCACGACGATCCGGTCCACCCGTTCGGCCAGCCGGGCCGAGCCGGCGTCGGTGGCCGCCTCGGCGAGGGCGAGCCCCATGGTCTCGGCGGCCTCGGCATCGGCGGCCGACACCCCCACCCCGACGAGCACCGGTGTGCGAGGGTCAAGGCTCCGAGACGAAGGCTCGGCGGGACTCACCGTCGACCCGTCACGCCCGGCGCCCTAACGGGTCGGCCGACCGCCTTCCCCGTGGGATGAGCGGCAGCCAGTCGACGCTGGCGCATCATCCGGCCCACCTGCCGCCAGGTGATGGGCACCGCCCCGAGCTCGAGCGCCTGTTGGCGGGCCCGGTCCGGCACGTCGTAGTGGGCCTGGTGCGGCCGGCCGTCTTTGTGCTGGAACCACTCGCGCCGCATACCGAGGAGGGCGGCGAAGTCGTGGAGCTCGGCATCGGTGTCCGCGACCAGGTGTGACCACCGGTCGTCGACCGGTCCCAAGCGGGCGGGCTGGCGCCAGTCGTCGAGGTAGACGGTCATCGGGAGCGAGCAGCGCCCGGAGTCAGATGACCCGGCCCGGACCGTCGGCCCCGTCCACCACGGGGTAGCCGGCCGCCTCCCAGGCCAGCATGCCGCCGTCCACGTTGCGCACGTCGTAGCCCGCCCCGGCGAGCGCGGTGGCCACGGCGCCGGACCGTCCCCCCACCCGGCAGATACAGACCACGGTGCGGTCGGCCGGGATCTCGTCGACCCGGTCGGCCACCGTACCCATGGCCACGTGCACCGCCTGAGGGGCGTGTCCGGCCACCCACTCCTCGTCCTCTCGGACATCGAGGAGGAATGCACCCGCCTCGACCAGGCCGAGGGCGCCAGCCGGGTCGATATCGGTCACGGGCGTCGCATCGGAGGTCACGGCATCACGGTACCGGACCGGGCCCTCGGGCCGGTCAACTCGGGAGGTCCATGAGCTCGATGCGCACGCCATCAGGATCCGTGCAGTACAGGAAGTCGAGGCGCACCTCGGGGAGGTCGAAGGTGGTGCGGGTGGCCGGTACCACCGTCCCGCCCAGCGCCTCGATGGTGGCCGCCACGCCGTCGACATCGTCGACCCGTAGGGAGAGGTGGGTGAGGCCCAGCTGGTTCATGGGCCGGCGGGAGCCGTCACCGGTGGTTCCCGGTGACACATAGCCGAGCAGCTCGATGGTCACCCCGTCCCGGGCCAGCATGCGCGACTCGAGTTCGACGCCGTCCACCTCCATCAGCGAGGCGAATTCGGCCCCCACCTGGTGCGATGCCACCGGCTCGAACCCGAGGCCCTCCACGTAGAAGCGCACCGAACGCTCGAGGTCCGAGACGCAGATTCCGAGGTGTGAGAACGAGAGTGTCATGGGGATTCCTCCTGGGTACAGCCGCGAGGATGGCACACTGGAGCCGATGACTACCTCCACCGGCGACGGCGCGCCCGCCGACAGCGATGACGGTGTGACGACGCTATCGGGCGAAGGGTCCGACGCCGGGGGGAGCACCGCGGCTCCCCAGCTGAAGATGCCCCATTTCGGGATGGCGGTCATCTGCTTCATCCTCTTTCTCACCTTCCTCGACAACACCGTCATCTCGGCAACCCTGTCCGACGTCCAGTCGGGCCTCCACGCCGGCGTGGCCCAACTGCAGTGGGTGGTGAGCGGGTACGCGCTGGCCTTCGCCAGCCTGATGCTCATGGCCGGCACCCTGGGCGACCTCTACGGCCGCAAGAAGCTGATGCTGATCGGGGTGGTCATCTTCTGCGGTGGCTCGGTACTCAGCGCCTTGGCCAACTCGACCGGCATGCTGATCGCCGGGCGGGTGGTGATGGGGATCGGCGCCGCCTGTTCGGAGCCGGGCACCCTGTCCATGATCCGCCATCTCTATCCGGAGCGTCGGCGGCGGGCCCGGGCCCTTGGGATCTGGGCCGCCGTGTCCGGGCTGGCCCTAGCCATGGGCCCGGTCGTCGGCGGGGTGCTGGTGGGCATCTGGGACTGGCGGGCGGTCTTCTGGTTCAACCTCATCTTCGGCGCCATCGCCCTGATCGCCGCAGCGATCGTCCTGCCGGAGAACTCCGATCCCGTGCGGGCGCGTCTGGACTTCCCCGGATTCATCCTCGGAGCCGTGGCCCTCGGGTGCGCCACCTTCGCCACCATCGCCGGGGAGACGGCCGGCTACATCAACCCCAAGATCCTCACCCTCTACGGCGTAGCGGTGCTGGCCCTGGTGGCCTTCGTCCTGGTCGAGCTGCGGGCCGAGAACCCGGTGCTCGACGTCCGCTTCTTCAAGCGGCCCCCCTTCGCCGGTTCGACGATCGTGGCCTTCACCTCGTACTTCGGGATCTTCTCCATCTTCTTTTTCGTGGCCCTGTACCTCGAGGTGGTCGGAAACACCTCGCCGTTCCACCTGGCCACCGACTTCATCCCCATGACCGCCGGCATGGTGCTGGCCTCGCTGTTCACCGGACGGTGGGTGTCCCGGGTCGGCAGCCGCACCCCCATGGTGGTCGGGTGCCTCATCGCCGCAGCGGGCATCTTCGCCACCGACGCCGTCATCACCCCGAACGCCGGGCTGACCACGGTGGGCTGGAGTCTGGCCCTGGCCGGCATCGGCTTCGGCATCGTCATCGTGCCGGTCACGTCGTCCGCGCTGACCAGCGTGCCGGCCGAGCACTCGGGTATGGCCGCCTCGACCAACAACACGTCCCGGGAGCTGGGTGCAGTGGCCGGCGTGGCCATCCTCGGGTCCATCGTGAACGGTCAGCTCACCGTCCAACTCACCGCCCGCCTGGTGGCCATCGGCATCCCGGCGTCGTTCCGGGCCCAGGTGATCGCCGGCGTCACCACGGGCTCCCTTGGCTCCCAGGCCGCCGCCACCAAGATCGGCAAAGGGAACGCCAGCATCCAGGCGATCATCAACAAGGTGGTCTCGGCGGCTTACGGTGCCTTCGGCCACGGGTTGGACCTGTCGCTGCTGGCGGCGGGAACGCTCCTCACCGCCTCGGCCGTCGTGGCCTACTTCACCGCGTCGCGGAGATCCTCGGCCTCGTCCGCCTGACTCCCGGGAACGGGGTCGTCGGTCGACACGTGGGCGCGGACGAACTCGCCCAGGGCCCGGAAGGTCCGGCGACTCCCCTCGGCCCAGGGCATCAGGATGGGGAATACGTGGAACATCCCGGGCTCCTCGATGGCCGTCGTGGTCACCCCGGCCCCCTCCAGGTGGGCCACGAACAGTCGGATGGCGTCGCGGAACATCTCGTCACTCCCGAAGGAGACGAAGGTCGGTGGCCACCCGGCCACGTCCTGGTTGAGGCCCGACACGGCCACCGAGGACGCGTCCCGCCCGTGGAGGTAGGCCGTCGTCGGAATGTTCCAGGGCAGGATGTCACGGTCGGCGTTGTCGGACACCGAGGGCTCATCGAGCAACAGGTCCAGCTCGGGGGAGAACAGCACCACCCCGGCCACGGGTCGGTGGTGGGTGCGCTGCATGGAGTACAGGAGGGACGTCACCAGTCCCCCACCGCTCGAGTCGCCGGCCACGAACAGGTGGGCCGGATCGGTGCCCGAGGCGAGCAGCCCTTCGAGCACCAGCACGGCGTCCTCGAGCCCGGCCGGGAAGGGGAACTCGGGAGCGAGCCGGATGTCGGCGACAAAGACGTCACAGCCGGTGCGTCGACAGATCCAGGCGGCGAAGACCGCGTACATGCGCGGCGACGTGCCCACGTATCCCCCGCCGTGCAGGTAGAGGATCGTCCCGACGGCCGGCTCGCCCCGGCGCCGGTACCAGATACCCGGCACGCCGCTGATCTCGTCGGCGTGCTGGTCGACGTCGAGTGACCGGACGACCGGGGTGAGGGCGGCCCCCGACAGGTCGTCGAGGACCAGTTCGATGGAGCGGAACTCGGCGATGGGCAGCGAGGTCAGGTAGCCCATGAACGACCGGATCGTCTCCCGGGTGACGGCGACGGCCAGGTTATGGGGCAGATTCCCTTCCCCGGACCAGGGCTTGCGGAACGGGACCCGACCGAGCGAGAGGGTCAGCTGACCGGCCAGGCCCACCAGGTCGGTGGCGGCGATGGGCCAGGACGACCGGGTGACTCCTTGGCGACGGCCCATCACCACGGCCGCATCGTCCTCAGCGCGTCCGACATCGAACCACTATGCCAGGCCGTTCGACGGCGCCGTCCCGTCCGGGGACGTCGACCCGGTGATCAGACCGGTTCGGCAGCCAGGGCCGCGCCCAGCTGCAGGAGCTGCTCGGTGGCCCCACCGAGCGTCAGTTCGATGTGCTTGGTCATGAGGAAGTAGCGGTGCAGGGGGTACTCGCGGTCGACGCCCACTCCGCCGTGCAGGTGGACGGCGGCATGGACCACCCGCTGGCCCCCGTCGGCGGCCCAGAACTTGGCGATGGCCACCTCTTTGTCGGCCGGCAGTCCCTCGTCGATCCTCCACGCCGCCTGCCACGCTGTGAGCCGGATGGCCTCGGTGTCCACGTAGGCGTCGGCGGCCCGCTGGCCCACGGCCTGGAAGGTGGCGATGGGCTTGCCGAACTGCTCTCGGGTCTTCGTGTACTCGGCCACCAGGGCCAGCGACGCCGCCGCCGCACCCGCCTGGGCGAGCGCCAGAGCGGCCGTGGTCCGCTGGACCAGCCACGAGACGATGGTGGGCCCGTCCTCCAAGGAGCCGAGCAGAGCTCCCGTTCCCACCCGGGTGGCGGACAGGCTGAGCACCGCCTCGGGCTGTCCGGTGTTGGTGACCTGGCGCTGCCGGCTGACGCCGGTGGCGGTCACCGGCACGATGAACACGGCCACGCCGTCAGGCTCGACCCTGGCCGGGACGAGCACGGCATCGGCGATCATGCCCGAGGGCACGCAGGCCTTGGTGCCCGAGAGCACCCACTCGTCGCCGTCCCGCTCGGCCACCACCGAGGGGGCGCCGGGAACACCACCCAACTCGACCAGTGCGGTGGTAAGGACGGTCTCGCCGGTCACGACGCCGGGGAGCCACTGCTGGCGCTGGGCCTCGGAGCCGAACTCGGCCACAGCCGCGGCCGCGGCGGCCAGGGTCTCAATGGTAGGTACGTAGGCCGCGCTCTTGCCGGTGGCCTCGGCCAACAGACCGGTCTCGACAAAGCCCAGGCCGGCCCCGCCCACGTCCTCGGGAAGGGCGATGCCGAGCAGACCGGCGGCGGCCAGCTCCCCCCACAGCTTGCGGTCGAACCGGTCCCCGTCGGGCTCGGACTCGAACTGACGCAGCCGCTCCGGGGTCGACAGATCGGTGAAGATCCGCTCGGCCAGCTCTCGTACCGCCTCCTGCTCGTCGCTGAAGGAGAAGTCCATGTCGTTCCGTCCTCTTCTATCTCGGTGTCGATGCTCGTTCGGTGGTGGGTGGCTGCGCCCTAGCGGAGCGACCGGGGCAGGCCCAGCCCGAAGATGGCGATGAGGTCCCGCTGGATCTCGTTGGTGCCGCCGCCGAAGGTCAGGATGACCAGGCTGCGGGCGTAGGACTCGAGCCGGCCGGCCAGCACGGCGTCGGGACTGTCTCGGACCAGATAACCGGCCTGGCCCACCACCTCCATCATCAGCTTGAAGGCCTCCATGTAGAACTCGGTGCCGAACACCTTGGTGGTGGAGGCGTCGGCCACGTCGAGATGGCCCTCCATGGCCGTCCAGGCCACCTTCCAGTTGATGAGTTTGAGGAACTCCAGGCGGGCGTAGACGCGGGCCAGGTGGACCTGGACCCACTCCTGGTCGATGACCCGGCGGCCGTCGGCCAGCTTGGTGTTCTGCGCCCACCTGCGCACATCCTCCAAGGCCCGCTCGACGATGCCCGACGAGCACAGCGTGACCCGCTCGTGGTTCAGCTGGTTGGTGATGAGCGACCATCCCTGGTTCTCGCCCCCGACCAGGTTGGCCGCCGGCACCCGCACGTCCTCGTAGAAGGTGTAGTTGATGTTGTGGTCCCCGAGGAGGTGCATGGGGACGACCTTGATGCCCGGCGTGTCCATGGGCACGATGAACATGGAGATGCCCTTGTGCTTGGACGCCTCGGGATCAGTCCTCGTGGCCAGCCAGATGTAGTCGGCGTCACCGGCCAGCGAGGTGTAGATCTTCTGGCCGTTGATGATGTACTCGTCCCCGTCCCGCACCGCCCGGGTCTGGAGCGAGGCGAGGTCGGTGCCCGACTCCGGCTCGGTGTAGCCGATGCAGAAGTGAATGTCGCCGGCCAGGATCTTGGGCAGGAAGAAGTCCTTTTGCTCCTTGGTCCCGTAGTCCATGATGGTCGGACCGACGGTGTTGATGGTCAGCATGGGTACCGGGGCGCCGGCCCGCATGGACTCGTCGAAGAAGATGTACTGCTCGATGGGACCGAGGCCCTGACCGCCGTACTCGGTGGGCCACCCGATACCCAACCAGCCATCCGCCGCCATCTTCTTGACCACCCGCCGCATATCGGGGCCGATGCCGTGGCTGTCGGCCAGCTGGGCCTCGACCTCAGGGGTCAGCAGATCGGCGTAGTAGTCACGGAGCCGGTTGCGCAGCGCCTGGTGCTCCTCGGTGTAGCCGATCTCCATGGGGTCCCTCCCGATCGTGCGTCCACGGTGGCGGCCTCGACGGGTCGCACCGGGGTCCGGCTGGTTGAGTGTTGCGGAGCTGGCGAGTGTTGAGGCACTGATGGCGCCCGACGGCTCTCCCCCGGTGCCGGCCATCGCTGGCAGGCACCATCGGACCCGCACGGCGGCGGCCCGACTCCTAGAACACGTTACATTCAGCCCCCGACGGGCGCCACCGGAGGCCGTCCCTCCGAGAGCCCCTCGAAGCGCTCGGATCGGTGCCGAGTCAGCGGGCCATGTAGCCTGCCCGCTGGCGATGGTGCCCCGTCCGGGTACGACCCCCGCTAGGGTTACCACCCGGTAAGTTCTGGTACGACCGGTCAGGGCCGCGGCGGGATGCCGTTGCCCGAAGTACCACCGTCGTTGTGTCACCCGTCTCATCCGTCACAGTGCGGCGCCGCCGCCGAGTCCTCGAGGAGCAGCACATGCCCGAAGCCGTCATCGTCGCCACCGGCCGCACCCCCATCGGAAGGGCCAACAAGGGGTCGCTCGTCGAGTGCCGCCCCGACGACCTGGCCGCGCTGGTCATCCGGGAGGTCCTGGCCAAGGTCCCCGCCCTCGACCCCCAGTCGGTCGAGGACGTCATCATGGGCTCGGGACAGCCCGGAGGCGAGGCCGGCTACAACGTCGGGCGGGTGGCCGCCATCCTGGCCGGGCTGCCCGACGTCCCCGGCGTGACCGTCAACCGCTACTGCTCGTCATCCCTCCAGACCATCCGCATGGCCGCCCACGCCATCCGGGCCGGCGAGGGCGACGTCTTCATCGCCGCCGGCGTCGAGACGGTGAGCCGCTACCAGTACGGCGCGGCCGACACCGGTCCTCACAACCCCCTGTTCGCCGACGCCGAAGCCCGCACCGCCGAGCGCACCCCCGCCACCGGGGCGCCCTGGACCCCGCTCGAAGGCGCGTTCCCCGACGTCTACATCGCCATGGGCCAGACGGCCGAGAACGTGGCCGAGTTCAAGAACGTGACCCGTGAGGACCAAGACGAGTTCGCCGTCCAGTCCCAGACGCGGGCGGTGGCCGCCCAAGAGGCGGGGTTCTTCGAGCGGGAGATCATCCCGGTCACCACTCCGAGCGGCACCGTCGTGACCAAGGACGACGGCCCCCGGCCCGGCACCACCTTGGAGGGCCTGGCCGGCCTCCGTCCCGTCTTCCGGGAGGGCGGCACCATCACCGCCGGGAACGCCTGTCCCCTCAACGACGGGGCCGCCGCCGTCATCGTCATGAGCGACACCAAGGCCGCCGAGTTGGGCATCACCCCGTTGGCCCGCATCGTGGCCAGCGGGGTCACCGGCCTCAACCCCGAGATCATGGGCCTCGGCCCGGTCGAGGCCATCCGTCAGGTACTGGCCCGGGCGGGCATGACCATCGACGACATCGACCTCGTCGAGATCAACGAGGCCTTCGCCGCCCAGGTGGTCCCCTCGGCCCGGGAGCTCGGGATCAGCTACGACAAGCTGAACGTGAAGGGCGGGGCCATCGCCCTCGGCCACCCCTTCGGCCAGACCGGCGCCCGCATCATGACCACGCTGCTCAACGCCCTCGACGACACCGACAAGACCTTCGGTCTCGAGTCGATGTGCGTCGGTGGCGGCCAGGGGATGGCCATGATCGTCGAGCGCCTCTCCTGATCTCGTCCGCTGTGGGTATCGCCCCCGGCGGATAGCCGCCGGGGCGAGGTCAGGGGTCGATCTCCTCGACGGCGTACTCGGGGCAGTTGGCGATGGCCAACCGGGCCCGGTCCTCCAGCTCGGGGGGCACGGTCCCGTCACCCACCACCGAGGCCAGACCGTAGTCGTCGACGTCGAAGAGCTCGGGGGCGAGGCCGTAGCACCGGGCGTGCCCCTGGCACTTGTCGGGATCGACGCGGAGTCTCACGGGAAGACGACCGGAAGCTGGCGCGGTCCCCGGATCTGACCTCCGGCCCAGGTGACCTCGGCGCCCTCGGCCACCGAGAACACCGGGATCCGCCGCAGCCACTCCTCTAACGCCACCCGGAGTTCCATCCGGGCCAGGTTGGAACCCGCACAGCGGTGGATGCCCGACCCGAAGGCCACGTGGCGGTTGAGCTCGCGGTCGAGGATCACCCGGTCAGCCTGCTCGAAGACCTCGGGATCCCGGTTGGCCGCCGGGAAGTTGAGGAGGACCTTGTCGCCTGCCTTCATCGGGCACCCTTCGAACTCGACGTCCTCGGTCACCACCCGGGCCATGGTCACCGGCGAGTAGGCCCGCAGCAGCTCCTCGACGGCGAGGTCCATGGCGGCAGGATCGGCCACCAGCCGGTCGCGGTCCTCGGGATGGGTGGCCAGGTGCCAGAGCGACGAGCCGATGGCGCTCCACGTGGTGTCGACGCCGGCGATCAGCACCAGGGCCGCCACCCCGAGTACCAGTCGCTCGTCGACCGGCTGCCCGTCGTCGGACTCGCTGTGCATGAGGTCGCTCAGCAGGTCGTCGCCGGGCTCGTCCCTCCGCCGTGCCACCTCCTCGACGAAGAAGCCCACCAGCCCGCTCGCCCCCCGGGACCGGCGGACCGGGTCGTCGGCGAACTCCAACAGGTCCCGCACCCAGCCGGTGAAGGTATCCGACAGTGAGCTCGGGACACCGAGGATGCTGGCGATCACCCGAACCGGGATCTGCTGGGCGTAGTCGTGGGCCGCATCGGCCCGGCCCGCATCGGCGAACCCGTCGATGAGCTCGGCGCACAGCGAGCGGGTCATGGCCTCATACCCCGCCACCCGACGGTGGGAGAACCAGGGCAGCAGCAGGCGCCGCGTCCAGGTGTGGAGGGGTGGGTCGGCCGAGATGGGTGGGAGCCCGTAGGCCAGGACGGGCTCGGCCGGAGCCTCGCCGTTGAACGGGATGACCGAGATCTGGGTGGAGCTGAAGTGGTCGATGTCGTGGGCCAGGTCGACCACGTCCTGGTACCGGGTGGGCAGCCACGTGCTGCCCCGGCGGTCGGTGTGGGCGACCGGGCAGGCCGAGCGCAGCTCGTCCCAGATGGCGAACGGGTCCCGCAGGTACTCGGGGCTCAGCACGTCGAAGTCGCTGTCCCAGCGCGTGACGGGTGAAACATCGGTCATGGGGCTCCTCGAGGAGTTCGGTGCGACGCCGCCCCCGTCGCTCGCTCTACTCCGGCACGTTACCTGCCCGATTCCCCAGGGCCCTCAGATGGTGAGGCCACCGTCGACCGAGAGCACCGAACCGGTGGTGTAGGAGGATTCCTCGGAGGCCAAAAAGGCCACCGAGGCAGCCACCTCGGCCGGCGTGGCGAAGCCCATCGGGGACATGATCTTGCTCAGTTCGGCGAAGTCGGCCCCTTCGGGCAGGGAAAAGTTCCCCATGAGCGGAGTGTCGATACCTCCGGGGGCGACGATGTTGGCCCGCACCCCCCGCGACAGGTACTCGGCCGCCAGGGCCTTGGTGAACATGAGCAGGCCGGCCTTGGAGGCGCAGTAGGCGGCCGAGTACGACTGCCCCATCAGCGCGGTGTTGGAGGCGACGTTGACGATCGAGCCCCCGTGCTCGAGGAGGGCGGGCAGCGTGGCCCGACAGACGAGGAACGGCCCGGTCAGGTTGACGGCCAAGATGGCCTGCCACCGTTCGAAGGGCATCTCCTCGGTCCGGTAGAAGCCCCCGATCCCGGCCACGTTGCACACCACCCGGGGAGGACCGAGCGCTTCGGTGAGGGCGGCCACCGTGTCGGCCACCGGTCCCTCCTGGGTCACATCACAGGTGTAGGCGGCTGCCGTGCCCCCGGCCTCGGTGATGGTGGTCACCGTGTCGGCCAGGTTGTCGGCGGCCACGTCGAGGGCGGCCACCGCGGCCCCTTCGGCGGCCAGCCGCACGGCCACGGCCCGACCCAACCCCGAGCCGGCGCCGGTGACGACGGCTACCCGGTCCGCGAACCGTCGCCCGGTGAAGGCGGCGACGGCAGCGTCGGCGGCGTCGTGTTCACTGCCCCCCTGGCCCAGGGTCACCCGCTGGATCGGACTCATGGCTGTCTCCTCATCTGTTCGGTCTCGGACATCGGGTCGTCCACGGTGGCGTCGCCCGCTACGCCGAAGGTGGGGCCGGCGCGAACCGTTCGCGCAGGGTGTGCTTCAAGATCTTGCCGGCGGGATTGCGGGGGACCACGTCGACCACTTCGAGCTGCTCGGGGATGGACTGGACCCGCAGGCCCTGGTCCTTCAAGTAGGTGACCATGTCGGCAAAGGCCAGGCTCTGGCCCTCGGCCATCGACACGACGGCACACGCCCGCTCACCGGTCTTCGGATCGGGCAGGCCGATGACGGCGACGTCGGCCACGGCCGGATGGCTGTAGAGAAGGTCCTCGACCTCCTTGGCCGAGATGTTCTCCCCATGGCGGATGATGACGTCCTTCAGCCGACCGGTGATGGTCACATAGCCCTCGGCATCCACGATGCCGAGATCGCCGCTGCGGAAGTACCCCTCGTCGTCGAAGGCCTCGGCATCGAGGGCCGGGTCGAGGTATCCGCCGATGACCTGGGGACCCTTCAGGCGGATCTCCCCCTCCTCACCGGGAGCGGCCCGGTTGCCGTCCAAGGTCACGACGATGAGTTCGACCCCCGGGGTGGGACGACCCTCGGTGTCGGCCAGCTTCTCGTCGGGATCGTTGGTCGTCGCCATCACCACGATGGGTGCCTCGGTGAGCCCGTAGCCCGAGACGATGCCCACGCCACCGATCTCGCGTTTGAGGTCGTGGTGGAGCTGGGGGGGCTTGGGTGCCCCACCTCCGGGATAGGAGCGGATGTGGGGGAAGATGGTGTCGCCGCCCTTGGCCCGCTGCGCGGCCAGGTAGGCCATGTGGAACGGCGTCCCCGAGCCGGCCAGGGTGACATCGTTGGCGGCCAGGAACCCCGGTGTCGTGGCCGGGTCGAAGGCCTCCGTGGTGAGGAGGGTGCACCCGGTGAACAGGGCGGCCATCAGCCAGCCGATCCCCCCGATGTGGGTGAAGGGGAAGATGAGGGCCGATACGTCGTCGGACCGGATGTCGAGGCACTCGGCCATGGCCAGGGCCGAGGCCATGACGGTGAGATCGGTGTGCGGCGCCCCCTTCGGATCCGCCGTGGTGCCCGACGTATAGAACAGCCACCGGACCGGAGCCTCGGCCGCGGTGACCGGAGGTGGCTCCACGTCGGGGAGTCCGGCCGGGTCGGCGTCGGGCAGGTCCCGGTCGACCACGAGGACCGACAGGCCGGGGCGTCGCTCGGCAATTTCGGCCGCCATGGCCTCGAAGTCGAAGCCCCGGTAGACCGTGGGCACGACGAGCAGGGCGGCGTCGCTCTGCTCGGTGATGAAGCCGACCTCTCGCCCCCGGTAGATGGGGATGAGGGGATTCTGGCGGGCACCCAGGCGGGCCAGGGCGCCCACCAGGACCAGCGACTGGTTCCACGTGGGGAGCTCCCAGCTGACCCCGGTGTCCCGGCCCACGCCGTGGTCGGCGTGGAGGCCGGCGGCGGCCCGCAGGCAGGCCTCGCGGTACTGGGCGAAGGTCAGTTCGGCACCGGTGTCCTCGTGGGCCAACACGGCGTCCGGCGTGGCCGCCGCCCGCCGCTCGATCACCTGCCAGAGCGAGGTCCCCCCCACCCATCCTCGGGCCTCGGTTCGGGCGGTCAGGTCGTCGACGAAGTCGGTCATGGGGTCGCTGCTCCGTTCGCAGGTTGTCGTCGGTCCGTGGTCGCCGGTCGGCGGCGTCGGGACGGGTCGGGGGACCGGCGGGCCGCCTCTTCGGCCGCCTCGGCCAGGGCCCGTTTGTCCACCTTCATCATCGAGGTGAGGGGAAGGTTGTCCACGACCACGACCCGGTCCGGGGCCTTGTAGTCAGCCAGTGAGGCACGGGCCAGGTCCCGCAGGCCGTCCAACAGGTCGGCGGCATCGCCCCCGTAGGAGTCGCTCGGGACCACGAAGGCCACCCCGATCTCCCCGAGCACCGGGTCGGGCGCGCCGACCACCGCCACCTGGGCCACCTCGGTGTGGCCGCCGAGCACCCCCTCGACCTCGGCCGGATAGACGTTGTAGCCGCCCCGGATGTAGAGCTCGTTGGCCCTCCCCACCAGATGGAGGCACCCGCCGGCGTCGGTGAACCCGAAGTCGCCCGTGGTCAACCACCCGTCGTCGAGTACGGCGGAGGTCGCCTCACGGTCGTAGTCGACGCCACGGGCACCGGGCCCGGTGAGCGGCCCGCCCCAGTAGCCGCGCATGACCGCCGCCGACGACAGGCGCACCCGGCCCACCTCCCCGGACGGAAGGGGGCGGCCCTCGTCGTCGGCGATGGCCAGGGCGACGCCGGGCACCGGTCGGCCGACGGTCGTCGCCACCACCTCGTCGGGGTCGCCCGGGACCGTGCCGGTGCCGAGCGACGACTCGGTCGAGGTGTACCGGACCACGACGGGTACGCCCAGCCGGTCCCGCATGGCCGCCACCAGTTCGGCGGGGACCCGCGACGCCCCGGTCCCCGCCACCCGGAGGGACGATACGTCTGCCCCGTCGAGGTCGGGGTGGCCGAGGACGAGGGCCCACTGGGTGGGCACGCCCTGGCCCACGGTGATGCGTTCCTCGGCCATGATCCGGATGGCGTCACCGGCCCGCCACGGGGTCGGTGTGATCACCGTGGTGACACCGTTGGCGATCTCGTCCCAGGTTCGGGTCATGGAACCCACGTGGGCGAAGGGCAGCGGGGAGAGCCGGCGGTCGCCTGGCTCGGAGAGCACGTCGGTCCCGTCCGCCACGGCGGCCAGGCTGGCGTGATCGAACACCGCCCCTTTGGGCAGCCCGGTGGTGCCGCTCGTCCACACCACGGCCACCGGGTCGTCCCGCTCCAGCGGGCCGAGATCGCCCGGGGGCGGTCCGTCGAGGGCGGCCCGCACCGACGACAGGGGAAGCACGTCCCCGGCCGGGCCGGGCGGTTCGGCGGCACCCTCCCCGATGACCGTCACGACCGGCCGGGTGCGTTCGAGGATGGAGCGGGTCTCGGGCGTGCCCAGGCGGAGGTTGATCCCCGAGGTGACCGCGCCCAGACGGCTGGCCGCCGCGTAGCAGACCATGTAGTCGATGGAGCTCGGCAAAAGGAGGCAGACGACGGTCCCCCGGGTCACACCGTGGGCGGCGAACAGCCCGGCCACGCCGTCGGCGGCCCGGTCCCACTCGGCGAAGGTGAGCGACCGTCGTGGCGTCCCGTCGGTGGCCGGCTCCACATAGGCCTCGACCTCGGCGTTGACCGACGCCGCGGCGCGCAGCACCTCGGTGACCGTCTGGAACTCCCCCTCAATCTGACGCACCGTCATACCGGGGAAGGACTGTAACAGGGACGTTCTGGAGCGGCGCGTGGCCCGAGCGCCGACGGCTCGACGGCGACTACGAGAAGGTCAGGACCCCCCGGGCCAGCTTGCCGGCCTCCATGTCCTCCACGATCT
Organism: uncultured Acidimicrobiaceae bacterium; assembly: GCA_963817985.1. GTDB lineage: Bacteria > Actinomycetota > Acidimicrobiia > Acidimicrobiales > RAAP-2 > Bog-756. Next base: position 137,982 of record CAWFQI010000008.1, read on the forward strand.
CGCGGAACCCCTCGAGCGGGCGCTGCTCGGTGACCAGCTCGTCGAGCATCAGCTGGCCCGAGAGGTAGAGCTCGACCATGAGCGGGATGTCGTGGTGGGGACGCGTCGAGCCGTACCGGCAGCCGAGCAGTCCCCGGTCCACGTAGGCCAAGGCGTTGACGTCCACCGAGACCTCGGTGCCCTGGGGCGGGATGCCGATGGCCAGCGCGTTGCCCCCCCAGTCGAGGGCGTCGAGGGCGTTGCGCAGCACAGCGGGGTGTCCCACGCAGTCAAAGGACCAGTTGACGCCGCCGGTCCACCCGAGTCCACCCGACAGCCGGTCCGGACCGGGGGGCACGATCTCGCGGATGGCGGCCACGGCGTCGGTGGTGGAGGCGTCGACGAAGTGGGTGGCCCCGAACTGGCGGGCCAGGCCTTCCTTGGAGGCCAAGGTGTCGATGGCCACGATCCGGCTGGCCCCGGCGATGCGCAGGCCCTGGATGACGTTGAGGCCCACCCCTCCGACGCCGAAGACCGCCGCGGTCTGCCCGGCCTGGACGTTGGCCCGGTTGAGCACGGATCCGACCCCGGTGACCACACCGCAGCCGATCAGACAGGCCGAAGTGAGGGGAACGTCTTTCGAGATCTTGACCGCCTGCACCTCTTTGATCACGGTCATCTCGGTGAACACCGAGGTGCCGGCGAAGTTCGACGCCGGCGCACCCTGGTAGGTGAAGGGCTCGGACACGTTGCCGAGCGTCTTGATGCACCAGGTCGGGTGGCCGGTGCTGCAGGCACGGCAGTGGCCGCAGCTGGCGATGGTGGCGATCACCACGTGATCGCCCGCTTTGACCGAGGTGACCTCGGAGCCCACGGACTCGACGACGCCGGCCCCTTCGTGGCCGAGGACCGACGGGGCCTTCCAGGGAATGGTCCCGTTGATCACCGACAGGTCGCTGTGGCAGACGCCGGCTGCCCCGATGGCCACCCGGACCTCGTTGGGCCCCGGCTCACGCACACCGAGCTCGTCGGTTACCTCTGCCTCGTCACCGGTAAAGACGATGCCTCGCATGGCACCCCTCCCTCTCTTGTCGAACTCTTGACATCCACACCACGCTGGTCACGGCCCGGCCGTGTCGCCGGCGGCGGCGTACTCCGTGCGCAGCTCGCGTTTCAGCACCTTGCCGCCGGCGTTCATGGGCAGCGACTCGACCAGCTCGATGCGGCGCGGCACTTTGTAGTTGGCCAGGCGCTCGCGGGCCCAGCCGCCCAGCTCGTCGGCGATGGTCGGGTCGGTCCCGGGGTCGGTGGGGACCACGAGGGCCAGGCCCACTTCGCCCATCCGCCGGTCGGGCACCCCGATGACGGCCACCTGGCCGACGGCGGGATGGCCCCGGAGGACCGCCTCCACCTCCGCCGGGTAGACGTTGAAGCCGCCCGACACGTACATGTCCTTCAAGCGGTCGGTGATGGCCACGTTTCCGGCTTCGTCCATCACGGCGATGTCGCCGGTGTGGAGCCAGCCGCCGGCGTCGATGGCCTCGTCGGTCGCCTCGCCGTCGTTGAAGTAGCCCCGCATGACGTTGTAGCCCCGCACCACGAGCTCGCCGGCCTCGCCCCGGGCGAGCTCGGTTCCGTCGGGGTCGACGATGCGGACCTCGACGTCGGGGATGGCCCGGCCCGATGTCCCGGCGATCACCTCGGCCGAGTCGCCACGACGGCACATGGTGACCGTGCCGCACGCCTCGGTGAGGCCGTAGGCCGTCAGCACCGTCTCGATGCCGAGGTCGGACCACAGGCCCCGCACCAGCTCGACGGGCACCAGGGCGGCCCCGGTGACCACCAGCCGAAGGGAGTCCAGCTCGAAGGTCTTTCGGTCCGGATGGTCGAGGATGGACTGGAAGATGGTGGGTGGGCCAGGGAGCACCGAGATGCGCTGCTGTTCGATCCTCGAGACGACCTGGTTCACGTCGAAGACGGGCTCGGGCACGATGGTGGCCCCGGTCATGAGGCAGGCCAGGATGCCCGCCTTGTACCCGAACGTGTGGAAGAAGGGGTTCACGATGAGGTAGCGGTCGCCGTGGCGGAGCCCGACCACCTCGGCCCAGGTGGCGAAGGTCCGCAGGGTCTGGCCGTGGGTGGTCATCGCCCCTTTGGGGTTGCCGGTGGTGCCCGAGGTGAAGACCAGGTCGGAGAGGTCTCCCGCCGTGATCGAGGCGGTCCGCCCGGCGGCCACGTCGGCCGAACAGGTGCCCCCCTCTTGGAGGAAGACCTCCCACTCGACGACAGGGTCGCCCTTGGCCGTGGGCGGCCGGGGCGCCTGCTCGTCGGTGCGCAGCACCACCACCCGCTCGAGGTCGGGCACGGCCTCGCCGGCCGCCACCGCCTCGTCCAACAGGCGCGGGTAGTCGGTCCCCAAGAACCCTTCGACCGTGAAGAGGAGCCTCGCCCCCGAGCGCCGCAGGATGTACGCGGCCTCGGCTCCTTTGAACCGGGTGTTGAGCGGCACGAGGAGGGCCCCGGCACCGACGGCGCCGAGGGCGGCGATGACCCACTCGGCGCAGTTCGGGGCCCAGATGGCCACCCGGTCGCCCCGCTCGATCCCGTTGGCCACGATGGCCCGGGTGGCCACCGCCACCTGCTCGGCCAACTCGTCGAAGGTGAGCCGCAGGGTGGTCCCCCCCGGGCCGTGGACATCGACCAGCGCCTCGGACTCACCGAAGCGGGCGGCGGCATCCTCGACGAGGCCGGGGATGGTCCCCCACTGGAGATCCCCTCGGGGATCGGTCACATCTGACACGTCGTCAGGGTAGTGCAATCCCCCTGCCGGCAGCCCGGTCGCAGTGCCCACCGCGTCGGTCGTCCCTCAGGGGTGCTGGCTGCTGACCGACACCACCTCGCCGGTCATGAAGGTGGCGTAGTCACTGGCGAGGAAGGCGATCACGTTGGCCACCTCCCACACCTCGGCACCCCGCCCGTTCACCTCACGCCGGCTCAGTTCGGCCAGCTCCTCGTCGGCCATGACCTTGTTGAGGAAGGGGTGCACGGCCAGGCTGGGCGAGACGGCGTTGATGCGGACGCCGTGGGGGGCGGCCTCTACGGCACTGCACCGGGTGAGGGCCATCACCCCGGCCTTGGCCGCGGCGTAGTGGGACTGGCCGGCCTGGGCCCGCCACCCGAGTACCGAGGCGTTGTTGACGATGACCCCGCCCGAACCCCGGGCATAGAAGTGGCGGAGGGCGGCACGGGTGCAGCGGAAGGTCCCGGTGAGGGTGACGTCGAGGACGAGGGACCACTGCTCGTCGGTCATCGCCACCACGTCGACCTGGCCGCCCAGCCCGGCGTTGTTCACGGCCACGTCGAAACCGCCGTGGTGCTCGACCGCGGTGTCATAGAGGCGCTGCACCTGGACCTCGTCGGTCACGTTGCAGGGCACGGCGAGCGGTCGGGTGCCGTCGAGCTCCGGCAACTCGGCCAGGGCGTCGGCCGCCTCACCGAGCCGCCGTTCGTGCGCGTCCGAGATCACGACCGTCGCCCCCTCCTCCACGCAGCGCTTGGCCGTGGCGAAGCCGATGCCGGTGCCGGCCGCCGCCGTGACGACGACCACCTTGCCGGTCAGCAGACCGTGGCCCGCCGGGGGGACGGGTAGCGGGCGGGGGGCGGGGATCGACCCGTCCGGTGCGACGTCGGTCATCGAGTGGTCCCTTTGGGTTCGGGCGGCAGGCCGAGGACCCGCTCGCCGATGATGTTCTTCTGGATCTCGTTGGAGCCGCCGTAGATGGTCTCGGACCGGCTGAACAAGAAGGTGCGCTGGAACTCGTCGAGCTCGTAGGGAAAGCCCTCGGCCACCAGGCCGGCCGGGCCGCGGACGTCGAGGGCCAGCTCGCCGAGCTGTTGGTGCCAGGTGGCCCAGTAGAGCTTGATGATGGAGGCCTCGGGCGGGGCAACCGGCCCGTCGTAGCCCGACAGGCTGCGCAGGGTGTTGTAGCGGAGGATCTCGAGCTCGGCGTGGGAGCGGGCCAGTCGCTGGCGGATCACCGGGTCGGCTGACCGCCCGTTGGCCTTGGCCACCTCGATCAGGTGGTCGAGCTCGGCTCGGAAGGTGAGCTGGTGGCCGAGCAGTCCGACCCCCCGCTCGAAGGCCAGGGTGGCGAGGGCCACCTTCCACCCCTGGCCGACCTCGCCCACCACGTGGTCCGACGGGGTCCGGGCCCCGTCGAAGAACACCTCGTTGAACTCCGAGGTCCGGGTCAGTTGGGTGATCGGTCGGACCTCGACGCCGGGTTGGTCCATCGGGACGAGCAGGTACGAGAGCCCGTGGTGGCGCGGTGATCCGGCCTCGGTCCGACACACCACAAAGCACCAGTCGGCCTGATGGGCCCCCGAGGTCCACACCTTCTGGCCGGTGACCACCCACTCGTCCCCCTCGAGGTGGGCCTTGGTCTGGACGTTGGCCAGGTCACTGCCGGCATTGGGCTCCGAGTAGCCCTGGCACCACAGCTCGGTGCCGGCCAGGATGGGCGGCAGGAACCGGGCCTGCTGGGCCGGGGTCCCGTACTGGATCAGGGTCGGTCCGAGCAGTCCCTCGCCGAGGATGCTCACCCTCCCGGGGGCCTTGGCCCGGACGTACTCCTCGTTGAAGATCACCTGGTGGGCGATGGAGGCACCCCGGCCCCCGAAGGCCACCGGCCAGCCGATTCCGGTCCATCCGTCGGCGGCCAGGACCTTCTCCCACTCGAGGCGAACCTCGAAGCCGAACGTCTCGTCGCCCGAGCCCCCACGCCCACCCAGGGCGGCGAACTCGCCGACCACGTGGTCGGACAGCCACGACCGGATGTCCTTCCTGAACGTCTCGTCCTCGGGTCGGTCTCGGAGGTCCATGGCTGGTGAAGGGTTCCTGATTCGTCGGTGCGGGGTACGCCCGGGTCCGACCGGGTGGGGACGCCAGTCAACCGGGTCCGCCGGCACGAGCGACGGGATCTGACGCGACGTTAGCAAACGCCCCGTCCCGCTCCCTCGGGGCACGACATCACCGTCGGGACCCGATCCCTAGAGTGGAAGACGGGCGTGAGGGCACGCTCGGACGCCCCGACCCGAGGGGCCGAAGCGGTCGCCAACAGGCCTCGGGTCGAGCCCGGGAACCGGCCGTCCAACCACCACAAGGAGCCAGGGACATGAGCGAGCACATCGGAACGGAACCGAGTGAACGGGTGGAGCTGAGCCGACGAGGAGTGGCGGGCCAGGCTCACCCCGGAGCGCTACGCCGTGTTGCGCCAGAAGGGGACCGAGCCGGCCTGGTCCGGCGAACTGCTACATGTGGAAGGCAGCGGGGTGTTCAGCTGTGCCGGGTGCGGTGCCGCCCTCTTTCCGAGCGACACCAAGTTCGAATCGGGCTCAGGATGGCCCAGCTTCTACCGGGCCCTCGACAAGGGAGTCATCAACGAGCACGTGGACCGGAGCCTGTTCATGAGGCGCACCGAGATCACCTGTGCCCGCTGTGGCGGCCACCTCGGCCACGTCTTTCCCGACGGGCCCGCACCGACCGGCCGGCGCTACTGCGTCAACTCCCTGTCCATCGAGTTCCGACCCGAGTCCTCGTAGTCCCGACGGTCTCCCGACCCTCCGGCCGCGAGCGGCGGCCCGGTTCTCGTCAACCGGTCCTCGAGTAGCTCGAAGAGGTCGCCGAGCGCCCGAGCCTCCTCGGCGTACCCCGCCGCCACCAGCACCGGGTCGGCGTCGGCCAGGGCCTGGCAGGCCCCGAACACCTCCCGCTTGGTGAGCAGCACCGCACGGAGCATCGAGGCCGGGACCGGACACCCACCATCGGCGTCGGCAACCACGGGGTCGGCTGGTCGGCTCCCGGTGACGGGGCGGGCCACCATGGCCGGACTCACGCCGAGGTGCCGAGGGCATCGTCGACGGACTCGGATCCGGACGAGCCGTCGGCCGGATCGGCCTGCGGACGCAGGACCTGGTGCACCTCGATGGTGGCGAAACGGAGGCTCGCCCCGACCTCGTCGGCCACGATCTCGACCTTCACCCGCCGTTCGCCCTCGGTGGTTTCCCAACTCCGCTGCTCCAGACGACCGGTGACCACCACCCGCATCCCCCGGGTAAGGCTGAGCGCAACGTTCTCGGCCAGGTCCCGCCAGGTCACCACGTCGAAGAACGAGGTGGACTCCTCCCACGCGTTGGTGTCCCGGTTCTGCCACCGGCGGTTGACGGCCACTCCCAGGGTGGTGGTGGCCTGGCCGTCCCGGGTGTAGCGGATCTCGGGGTCCCTGGTCAGGTTGCCCGTGATCGTGGTGGTGGTTGCCGTGGTCATGGCGATTCCCTTCGCTTGCGCACCGGTGGTGCTGTTCCGGGGCGACGGGCTGAGCCACGACCGTCCCGGCCACCCGATCGGGTGACGCCCTCATGGTCGACAGGGTGCCTTGCCCCGGTCCCGGCCACGAAGCTGGCCGGGGACCTTGCCCACGGCCGCTCGGGCCACCCACCGGGCGACACAGGACCGCAGAATCGGCCCGCGACCTACACTGTCGGCGCAGGTGGCACGCACGGTCGGCCAACGGGCTGCCGCGGGGCCCAGTGAGCACACGACGATGGGTCGGACAGAAGGGAACGGGCATCCGATGAGCTGGACCGGAGTGGCACCCTACGGGGCCGATCTCTACACCGAGCCCGACGGCGACCCCGACACCCTCGCCAACCTCGGACCGCTGACCGCGCTGGCCGGCATCTGGCGGGGCACCAACGGTGCCGATGCCCATCCCGACGTGGACGGCACGGAGCGGAACGACTTCGTCGAGCGCTACGAGCTCCAGCCCATCGACCGCCAGACCAACGGGCCCCAACTGTTCTACGGGCTCCGCTACCACACCCATATCGTGAAGCCCGGCGAGGCCGAGACCTTCCACGACCAGGTCGGCTACTGGCTGTGGGAGCCGGCCACCCACACCGTGACCCTGACGCTCGGAATCCCGCGGGGCCAGGTCCTGTTGGCCGGGGGTACGGCCGAGCCGGACGCCACCGAGTTCGAGGTCAACGCGGCGGTCGGATCAGAGGTCTACGGCATCTTGTCCAACCCCTATCTCGATCAGGCCTTCCGGACGCTCAGCTACCGGATGTCGGTGGCGGTTCACCCCGACGGCACCTGGTCCTACGATGAGGAGGGCGTGTTGGCCATCCCCAACCGTGACGAACCCTTCTCCCACACCGACCACAACACCCTGACCCGCATCGGGCCGCCCACACCCAACCCCCTCGCCCAGGCCGCTGCGTCCGTCGACTACGGAGGCCTGGGCATCGGCAACCTACGGAGTGAAAGCAGGATGTTCCCATGAACCATCTGATTCGAGAGCTGGCCCCGATCACCGACGAGGCCTGGACTCAGATCGACGACGAGGCCAGCCGCTCGCTGAAGCACAACCTGGCGGCTCGCCGGCTGGTCGACTTCACGGGGCCGTTGGGCTGGGGCCACTCGGCCGTGGACGCCGGGAGGGTCGACCCGATCGACGGGGCCGCCCTGGGCGGTGTCGAGGTGGCCCGTCGGCGGGTGTTCCCGCTCGTCGAGCTGCGCTCACCGTTCACCCTCGACCGGGGCGAACTGGCGGCAGCCGACCGGGGGGCCACCGATCTCGATCTCGACCCGGTCATCGACGCCGGACGCGTGGCGGCCTTGGCCGAGGACCACCTCGTGTTCCACGGCTACGAGGCCGGCGGCGTGGCCGGCATGATCACGGTCTCGCCCCACCAACCCGTGGCCATCAGCGACGACTACGGGCGCTACCCCGAGCACGTGGCCCAAGCGGTGGCCGCGCTGCGGGCCGCCGATGTGGCCGGCCCCTACGCCATCGCCCTCGGGGCCCGGTGCTTCACCGGGGTGACCGAGACCACCGAGCACGGCGGCTACCCGGTCTTCGAACATCTCCGCCAGATCCTCGACGGGCCGGTGGTGTGGGCACCGGGCGTGGACGGCGCCGTCGTCCTCAGCCAGCGCGGCGGCGACTTCGAACTGACCATCGGCGAGGACTTCTCGATCGGCTACCGGTCGAGCACGGCGACCACCGTCGACCTCTACATCGAAGAGAGCCTCACCTTCCGGATCAACACCCCCGAGGCGTCGGTCCACCTGGCCTACTTCTAGGACCGGTCGCCGACCGGCCTCCGAGCGGTCAACGGAGCGTCCGGCCTCACCGGCCGGAGGAAGGATGCGATGACGGCACACTCGGGAGGACTGCTCGACGGCGTCCGGGTCGTCGACCTGACCTCCATCGTCATGGGCCCGCTGGCCACGCAGATCTTCGGTGACCTCGGTGCGGACGTGATCACCGTCGAGGACCCGAGAGGGACCCTCAGCCGGGTGATGACGGCCGGTCCCCATCCGCAGCTCTCGGGCATCGCCCTCAACTTGTTGCGCAACAAGCGAAACGTGGTCCTCGACCTCAAGACCGCCGCCGGCCGCGATGCGCTGTTGGAGGTCGTGGCCACCGCCGACGTCTTCGTCACCAACCTGCGGCCGGGTACGTTGAGCCGGCTGCGGCTCGCCTACGACGATGTGGCCCCGGTCCGCCCGGACATCGTCTACTGCCAGGCCCAGGGGCACCCGAGCGATTCGGAGGCCGCTGACGTGCCGGCCTACGACGATGTCGTCCAGGCCGCCACCGGCCTGCCCGATGCCTTCCGCCTCTTCGGCGGCGAACCGCTCTTCGCGCCGACCCTCATGGCCGACAAGGTCAGCGGGCTGACCATCGCCTATGCCGTGATGGCCGCCCTCTTCCACCGCCAGCGCACCGGACAGGGCCAACGGATCGAGGTACCCATGGTGGACGTGATGACCGCGTTCATGCTCGTCGAGCACGCCGGGGCGGCGACGGCCCGACCTCCCCAGGGACGACCGGGCTACCAACGGATCCTCAACGCCGAGCGCCGTCCCCAGCGAACCCGCGACGGGTGGATCAGCGTCCTGCCCTACACCAGGAAGAACTTCGAAGACATCTTCCGGGCCGGCGGCCGCGACGACCTGGCCGCCGACGAGCGCATCCGGTCGGCCCGGGGCCGGATCGACCACGCCGACGACCTCTACCGGGAGGTGGCCACCATCCTGGCCGGACGCACCACGGCCGAGTGGCTGTCGTTCTGCCACGACGCCGACGTGCCGGCGTCGCCCATCGCCACGCTCGACGAACTGGTGGAGGGCCTACCCGAAGCAGACCACCCGGTGGCCGGCCCCTACAAGGTCATCCCCCAGCCCGTGCGGTTCTCGGCCATGCCGGGTCCGACCGTGCACCGTCCCGCCGCCCTCAGCGGACAGCACACCGACGAGGTGATGGACGAGGTGCGCGGCACCGGTCCGGGCGGTGAGCGATGACCACCGAGTCCTTCGGTGACGTGACCGTACGCATCGAGCCGTCGCTGGTAGCCGAGGTGGAGATGCACCGTCCCCCGGCCAACTACTTCGACGCCGTCCTGTTGGCCGGCGTGGTCGATGCCATAGCCTGGGCGCACAGCGAGGGGGCCCGGGCGGTGGTCCTCTGCTCGGAGGGCCGCCACTTCTGTGCCGGACTCGACTTCGGGGCCACCGCCACGCCCGAGCCCGAGGCGCTCCGAACCCTCTACCGCCGGGCCGTGGAACTGGTGGACGGGCCCCTCCCGGTGGTCGTGGCCGCCCAGGGGTCGTCCATCGGCGGCGGGTTGGGCCTCGCCCTGGCCGCCGACTTCCGGGTGGCTGGCCCCGAAAGCCGGTTCGCCGCCAACTTTGCCCGCCTCGGCTTCCACCAGGGGTTCGGGCTCTCGGTCACCCTGCCCCGAGCCGTGGGCCACCAGGCCGCACTCGATCTGCTGACCACGGGCCGCCGCATCGAGGGAGCCGAGGCCTTCCGCCTCGGACTGTGCGACCGGCTGGCTGACGACCCACGCGCCGGCGCCCACATCCTGGCGTCGGAGATCGCCGCGTCAGCACCGCTGGCCGTGGGATCGATCCGAGCCACCCTGCGCCGGGGCCTCCGGGATCAGTTCGCCGCGGCCGTCGACCACGAGCGGAGCGTGCAGACCGAGCTGATGGCCACCGAGGACTTCGGGGAGGGCATCGCCGCCTCGCTCGCCCGCCGTCCACCCGACTTCACCGGTCGCTAGGCACGGCCCGGTCGTGGTGCCGGGTCACTCACCCCTCAGGTCGGCGCCGAGCTCGGCCCGGGTGGACTCGCTGAGGGGCGTGCCGGGCACGCCGTCGGGGTACTCGGGGTGGTTGACGACCAGCCGGACCGGCTGGGAGGCGAACTGCTCGACCTCGTCGTCGGAGAAGCGGAACCGCACGTAGTGGACGGCCGAGGTGGTCTCGGCCCGGCTGAGATTCGACTCGTGCTCCTCTTCGGGGATGGAGGTGATGACCGCGGCCGACTCACCCGAGCCGATGTGGATCTCACAGCTCCGTTGCACCCCGACCAGGCGGGGCAGCCACGTCCGGAGCTCCTCGTCGGTGGTGAGTTCGAGGAACAAGGTGGCCGAGAGCTCGCCAGACGACGGCAGCAGGCGGTTGTAGACGTCGAGCTCGTGCTGGATCTGCTCGTCGGTGAACATCTTCTCGGCCCGGGCCATCTCTTGGACCTGGAACCTCATGGTCAACCGGTTCTCGAAGGTGAGGGTGATGACCGGCCCGACGCTGATCCGACGCAGCTTCTTCGTGGCGATCACCCGGGCCCGGAACTCGTCGCGCTCCCGCTCATAGGCGCGCTGATCGGCGATGTCGGCCAGGGTGAGGGGTCGGGCTGAGGTCACGGTGTTCCTTTCGGGGACGTGGTGGTGCGTGGGCGCTCCTCGGCCATGGCCGGTAGCAAGCGCCGTCCCTACGGTTCGGGTGGAGACGAGCCGGCCCCGGGCGTCGCCCGGGGCCGGTCCATCCAACGTCGACTCGGGCGCTGGGTGCGCCCGACCGGTCAGGCCAGGGAGGCGAGTCCCTCGCTGAACCGTCCGGCGTGGCTCTTCTCGGCCCGGGCCAGGGTCTCGAGCCATTCGGCGATCTCGTCGAACCCCTCGTCACGAGCGGTCTTGGCGAAGCCCGGGTACATCTCGGAGTACTCGTAGGTCTCCCCCTCGATGGCCGACTTGAGGTTGTCGGCGGTCGGGCCGACCGGCACGCCGGTCACCGGGTCACCGACCAGGCGGAGGAAGTCGAAGTGGCCGAAGGCGTGGCCGGTCTCCCCCTCGGCAACCGAACGGAAGAGGGCGGCGACGTCGGGGTAGCCCTCCACATCGGCCTTCTGGGCGAAGTAGAGGTAGCGGCGGTTGGCCTGGCTCTCGCCGGCGAAGGCCTCCTTCAGGTTGGCCTCGGTCTTGCTGTCTTTCAGTTCCGTCACGGTGTTCCTTTCATGGCTGTAATGCCCGCAGAGGCTTCCGCGGGTGGATTGGTGGTGCTGACATCGGTGGTGCGGGTCATCAGGATCCGACCGGGGCGGGCGATCGCCTCGACCGGGTGGCGGCGCGGCACTCGGGGCAGAGCCCTCGGAAGACGATCTCGGCCGAGCCCACCTCGAAGCCCAGGTCTGCCCCCTTCGGGATGGCGAGCTCGGGAAAGGTGGCCACCAGGTCGCGGACGCTGCCACAGCCGCGACAGACCAGGTGGTGGTGGGGGTCGTCCACGTTGGGGTCGAAGCGCGTCATCCCGGTCCCCACGTCGAGGGTGGCGATCTCGCCCAGCTCGGCCAGGTCGTAGAGGGTCTGGTAGACGGTCTTGAGCGAGATGGTCTCCATCTCCCGGCTGGCCACGGCGTGGACGGCCTCGGCGGAGGGGTGGGTCACATCGCCCTGCAGGACGCGGAAGATGCACTGGCGCTGGGCGGTGACCTTGCGCCCGGTGGAGCGGAAACGCTCGGTCAACTCATCGGGGGTCCGCATCGCCCCGCCACCTTATCACCAATCATTGTTTTTCAACAATCATTGTAGATACCCTCCCGGCCGAGCCTCCCTGGGGCCGATCGGAACCGGCGTCCACCTGTGGCAGGCTTTGGCCATGCCCCCATCCGCCCGCGCCGACGGGACGCCCGTCGGCCGGTTCCAGCGGGACGAGGCCCTGGCCACCCTGGCCTCGCAGACGTTCGATGTCCTGGTCGTCGGTGGGGGCATCACGGGTGCGGGCGTGGCCCTCGACGCGGCCAGCCGGGGGCTGCGGGTGGCCCTCGTGGAGAAGGATGACTTCGCCTCGGGCACCTCGTCGAAGTCGTCCAAGTTGATCCACGGCGGGCTCCGCTACCTCCAACAGCACGAGTACCGGCTCGTCTACGAGAACCTGGCCGAGCGCCAGCGGCTGCTGGAGAACGCGCCGCACCTCGTCTCCCCCCTCCCCTTCCTCATCCCCCTGTTCGGACGGGACGGGATCGTCAACCGGAGCGTGGCCCGCGTCTATCTGGCCGCCCTGTGGCTCTACGACCTGACCGGCGGGATCCGGATCGGCCGGCGTCACGAGAAGGTCTCCCGCGACCAGGCGCTGGCCCACATGCCCACCCTGGTGGCCGACCGCCTGGTGGCCGGCTTCCTCTACTGGGACGCCCGGGCCGACGACGCCCGCCTGACGCTGGCGGTCATCCGAACAGCCGTACTCGAGCACGGTGCGGTGGCGGCCAACCACACCGCGGTCACCGGCCTCCTCACCGGAGCGGACGGACGGGTACGGGGGGCACAGGTGTCCCCCGAGGGATCGGCCCCCTTCGAGATCCGGGCGTCGGTGGTGGTGAACGCGGCCGGTGTCTGGTCCGATCGAGGTGCGGACCCTCGACGAGCACGGTGATCCCCACTCCATACGGCCGGCCAAGGGAATACACATCACCGTCCCCAACGAGGCCTTCCCCTGTGACATCGCCGCGGTCATCCCCGTGCGGGAGGACCACCGTTCGATCTTCGTGGTGTCGTGGGGCGACCAGGTCTACCTCGGTACCACCGACACCGCCTACGAGGGCCCCTTGGACGACCCGGCCTGCCTGCCCGAGGACGTCGACTACATCCTGGCCGCGGCCAACGCCGTCACCACCCGGCCCATCGACCGCTCGGACGTCACCGGAATCTGGACCGGTCTGCGGCCCCTCTTGGCGCCGGTGGAAGGTAAGCACGCCCCGAGCGAACGCACCGCCGACCTGTCGCGCCGCCACACGGTACGTACGTCCGAGGCCGGGGTGGTCACGGTGACCGGAGGGAAGCTCACCACCTACCGCAAGATGGCCGAGGACACCGTCGACGCCGTGACCGCGGTGCTCGGTCGGCGGTCGCTCCGCTGTGTGACCAAGGACCTCCGGCTGCGTGGGGCGGGGCACACCTCCCGGGTGCCGGCCCAACGCCTCGACGACCTCGGCACCGCACCGGTGCCCGATCCGGCCACGGCCACGGCCAGCCACCTGGCCGGGCGGTACGGCTCGGAGACCCCCGACGTGCTGGCCATGGCCGACGGACGGCCCGAACTCCTCGACCCCCTGGTGGCGGGCCTCCACTACCTGGGCGTCGAAGCGCTCTTTGCCGTGCGCCAGGAGATGGCGGGCTCGGTCTCCGACGTGCTCGACCGCCGCACTCGGGCCTCCCTGCGGGACGCCCGTGCCGCCGCCGACGCGGCCCGACGGGTGGCCGAGCTCATCGGGCCCGAGCTCGGATGGGATGGCGACCGCATCGAGGCCGAGGCGGCCGCCTATGCCGAGGGCGTGCACCGGGACCTGGCGCGTGCCGGCCTCGACCCCGACTCGCGTCGGGACCGCTCCACAACGCCGGTGGCGACCCCGGCCGTCCCGGACCACGGGGGGGATCGATGACCAGCCCCACGCCGGTCACGGCCATCGACGCCGAGCCCGCCCTCGTCACCGACCACCTGGGCGGTCGCCGGGTGACGGTCGACGATGCCCTCGTTACCCGGCTGTCGGGTGTGTGCGCCGAGGTCTCCGACCGGGACGACGACCGGGCCGAGGCCGGGCGGGACTGGTGGCCGCTCGCCATCGGATGGGCCGTCTCGGGCGAAGTCCCGGCCCGGCCGGCGGTGGTGGCCCGCCCCACCGACACCGAGCAGGTGGCCGCCGTGCTCGCCCTCTGTCATCAGGCCCACGTACCGGTCACGCCGGCCGGGGGCAGGAGCGGGGTGTGCGGGGCGTCGGTCCCGCTGTTCGGCGGGGTGGCCCTCGACCTCTGCGGCCTGGCCGGCATCGGAGCGGTGGACGCCGACTCCCTCGTCGCCGACCTCCGGGCCGGCACCTTCGGGCCCGACGTCGAGTCGGGACTGCGGGACGGGTACGCCCTCACCCTCGGGCACTGGCCCCAGTCCATGGATCTCTCGACGGTGGGCGGGTGGTTGGCCTGTCGGGGCGCCGGCCAGTACTCCAACCGCTACGGCAAGATCGAGGACATGGTGCTCGGCCTCGAAGTGGTGCTGGCCGACGGGCGGGTGATCCGCACGGGCGGCAAGGGTCCGCGTTCGGCCACCGGCCCGGACCTCACCCAGCTCTTCGTGGGCAGCGAGGGCACGCTCGGGGTCATCACCGAAGGCCGGTTCCGGGTCCACCCCGTCCCCGACGGCGAGGGGCGGCGGGCCTTCGGCTTCCCGTCGTTCGCCGACGGCCTCGACGCCTGTCGACGGATCCTGCGGCGGGGGGCGACCCCAGCCGTGCTGCGTCTCTACGATGCCACCGAGTCGGCCCGGTCCTTCGACCGGCCCGACACCAACGTGCTCATCGTGCTCGACGAGGCCGATCCCGCCCTGGTCGAGGCGACCCTCGCCATCGTCGACCAGGAGTGCGACGGCGCCGAGGTCCTGGCGGCCGATCTGGTGGAGCGGTGGCTCGGCCATCGCAACGACGTGTCGGCCCTGGCCCCCCTGTGGCGCGGCGGTGTGGTGGTGGACACCGTCGAGGTGGCGGCACGCTGGACCGAACTACCCGGCCTCTACCGTTCGGTGCTCGATGCCCTGGCCGGTGTGGAGGGCACCCTCGTGGCCTCGTCGCATCAGAGCCACGCCTACACCGACGGCGCCTGTCTCTACTTCACCTTCGCCGGCCGTCCGCCCGACGACCTGCCCGATGCCGGAGCCGGCACCGGGACGGCCCTCGGCCGATGGGTGGACGCCTACTACCGGCAGGCCTGGGACGAGGTCACCCGGGCCACGCTCGGGGCCGGCGGGGCCATCAGCCACCACCACGGGATCGGGCTCAACCGGGCCCGGTTCCTGCCCACGGCCCTCGGTCCGGGCTTCGCTGTCCTGGCCTCGGTCAAAGACGCCCTCGATCCGCACGGGATCCTCAACCCGGGAAAGCTCGGGCTCCCGGGACCGTTCGGCCCGGTGCCCTGGCCATGAGCGTCCTCGTGGTCGACGTGGGCACCTCAGGGGTGCGGGGGGCCGTCGTCCGACCCGATGGCGAGGTCACCCACATCCACCACGTCCAGGTCCTCCCCGACACCCCGTTCCCCGGACTGGTGGAGTTCGACGCCACCGCCATGGCCACCGCCGTCATCGACGTGGCCACGGCCAGCCTGGCCGACGGGGGACCCGTCGAGGCCGTGGGGATCGCCAACCAGCGGGCCTCGACCATCGTGTGGGACCGGGCCACCGGGGTCCCCGTGGGCCCCGGCCTCGGCTGGCAGGACCTCCGGACCGTCGGCACCTGTCTCGAGCTCCAGGGCCAGGGCATCCGGGTGGCCCCCAACGCCTCGGCGACCAAGGTGGCCGCCCTGCTCGACGCAGCCGATCCCGACCGGTCGCGCTCCGAGCGGGGCGAGCTGGCCGCCGGGACCGTCGACACCTGGGTGGCCTGGGTGCTCTCGGGTGGGCGGCTCCATGTCACCGATGCCTCCAACGCCGGGGTGACCGGACTCATCAGCGCCGACGGCTCGGGCTGGAACGCCAAGGTCCTCGAGGCCCTGCGCATCCCCGAGGCCCTCCTCCCCGCCATCGTGGACTCGACCGGCGAGGTGGGGGCGGCCGACGCCCTGCCCGGCCGGCCGGTCATCGCCGGCATCGCCGGCGACCAGCAGGCCTCCCTCATCGGCCAGGGCTGCACCCGTCCGGGCCTGGCCAAGGCCACCTTCGGGACCGGCGGCATGCTCGACCAGTGCACCGGGCCCGAGCGCCCCCTCGTGGCCGACCGGGGTCCGGCCGGCACCATCCCCATCATCGCCTGGCGGCGGTCGGGTCGGATCACCTGGGGGGTCGAGGCCATCATGTTGTCCGCCGGCACCTGTGTGGAGTGGCTCCGCGACGACCTGGCCATCATCGACTCCGCCCACCACTCGGCCGAGGTGGCCGGCCGCTGCGAGGAGACCGGCGACGTCTGGTTCGTTCCCGCCCTCCTCGGACTGGGCACCCCGGTATGGGACTTCGGGGCCCGTGGCACCTTCGTCGGGCTCACCCGGGGCAGTGGGCGGCCCGAACTGGTCCGGGCCGTGCTCGAAGGGGTGGCCCACCGGGGGGCCGACCTGGCCGAGGCGGCCGAGGCCGACTCCGGACTGCCCATCGGGCCGCTCCGGGTCGACGGGGGCATGTCGGACAACCCCGTGTTCACCCAGGCCTTGGCCGACGCCTGCGGGCGGCCCATCGAGATCTCGCCCGTGCTCGAGGCCACCACGCTCGGGGCCGCCTACCTGGCCGGCATGGCCACGGGGGTCTGGGCCGACGAGGACGAGGTGGCCGCGGCGTGGGCGCCCCGCTCGGTGGTGGACCCGAGGGGCAGCGACGACGAACGGGCCGGGCGCCGGGCCCGGTGGCTGGACGCCCGCCGGCGGTCCGAGGCCACCATCCCCGAGCTGTCGGCCCTTGACTTCTGAGTCCCCCGGCCGGGGCGGACGACGGCCACCGGGCCGGCCCGTTCGACCAGGTCCCGGGGCTGGTGCATTGATCATCGGCCCACAGAACGCCTAGGGTGGGAAGGTCACCACGCTCGGAGATGTCATCGACGGGACGCGCGGATGCCGGGGAAGCAGGGGAACGCATGAGCACGGGCATCGAGGCAGTGGGAGCCGAGCCGGTGGTCGCCGTGCCCGGGCCTGAGGTGTCCATCGACGAGGCCGTCATCACGGCCCGCTCCCTCCACCAGGCCCTCTCCCAGGTCCTGCTCGGAACCCCGCGTGCGGTCACCATCGCCGTGGTGGCGGCCATGTCGGGCAACCACCTGCTCATCGAGGACGTGCCCGGCGTGGGCAAGACGGTTCTCGCCCGCGCCCTCGCCGCCGCCCTCGGCGTGCAGCTCTCCCGGGTCCAGGGCCACCCCGACCTCCTGCCCTCCGACGTGACCGGCGTGACCGTGTTCTCCCCGGACACCCAGACCTGGGACTTCCGGCCCGGCCCGGTCTTCGGGCACGTGGTCCTGCTCGACGAGCTCAACCGGACACCGCCACGCACCCAGTCGGCGCTGCTCGAGGCCATGGAGGAACAGCAGGTCTCGGTGGACGGCGAGTCGTGGCCCCTCCCCCGCCCCCACCTGGTCATCGGCACCCAGAACCCCGTGGGCCAGCTCGGCACCTACCCGCTCGTCGAGAGCCAGCTCGACCGCTTCGGCCTCTCGACGACCATCGGCTATCCCGACGCCGAGGTCGAGACCCGGCTCGTGCTGCACAGCGGAGGCCGCTACGCCCTCGACGACCTGGCCCCGGTGTCCGACCCCACCCGCTGGGAGCGCGCCATCGCGGCGACGGCATCGGTGCACGTCGTGACGGCCGTGGCCGAGTACGCCGTCTCCCTCGTGCGGGCCACCCGCACCGCCGGCACGGTCCGACTGGGGGCCAGCCCGAGGGCGGCCATCTCCCTCATCCGGTCGGCCCAGGCCTACGCCGTGCTGACCGGACGTCCCTACGTGACCCCCCAGGACGTCCAGGCGGTGGCGGTGGCCTGCCTGTCCCACCGCCTCATCGCCGAGGGCAGTGGCGCCGACGGCCCGGCTCTGGTGGCGCGGATCCTGGCCGAGGCGCCCGTCCCACCGACGTGACCGGACCCGGCCCCGCACCCCGGACGCCGGGGTGGCGCGGGGTCACCACCGCCGTGACCGGTCTTGTGGCCGGGGTGTGCGGTGTGGTCGTGGTGCGGACCTTCTTCGGACCCCGGATGGTCCTGGCCGGGGCGCTCGTCGGGTTCGTGGCGCTGACCGCGGGAGTGGCCATCTCCTGGGCCGCCTCGGGTCAACGCGGCCGCGACCGTGACACCACCCGGCTGCCCGGAGGGCGCCGGCTACGTCGACGGGTCCATCCGGTGGCGTGGCTGGCCCCGGTGGTGGGCAGCGTGGTCACGGTGCTGGCCTGGGCCGGGGTGGCCCACTCCAGCGGATCGGGCTGGGTCCAGGCCGTCGGGGCCCTGCTGGCCGCGGTCTTGTTCACCGGCCTGGTGGCGCCCCTGTTCCCCGCCCTACGGGCCGGCGCCACCTGTGCGGCATCGCCCTCGGACACCGAGGCCGGTCGGGCCGTCGACCTCACCCTGACGGCCAACGGTCCCATCCGCATTCGGCCGCGATGGCCCGTCGGGCCGTTGGCCCGGGCCGAGGGGCCGTCCCGCGGCCCCCGCACGGTGGTGGTGACCCTCACCCCCGAGCACCGCGGGGTCCTCGAGTCGATCGTGGTCGAAGTGGCGTCGTGCGCACCGTTCGGGCTGTTGTGGTGGGCCCGGGAGATCGAGGTCCCGCTCCCCCGCCCGTTGCACGTCGCACCCCGCCTCGGCCCGCCGGGCCCGGCCGACGCCCACCGCCACGAGGAGGCCGGCGACTCCCACTGGCGCACCCCCTCGGGGACCGGGGAGCCCCGGGGCGTCCGCCCCTTCGAGCCCGGCGACTCCCGCCGCTCGGTCCACTGGCCGGCCACGTCGCATGTGGGCGTGCTCATGGTGCGCGAGCGGGAGCGTCAGACCGAGGAACCGGTGGTCATCGACGTCGTCCTGCCGCGGGACCCGGCCGAAGCAGAACAGGAGTCCGAGCGGGTCATGGGCGTGGTCTCGGCCTGTCTGCTCCGTCGCCAACCCGTCGTGCTCGCCACGTTGGAGGCCGAGGGACGGTGCCGGCGCCTGGTGCGTGACCGCATCGACCTCGGCCGGCGCCTGGCCCGGGCCGTCCCGGCCGAGGTGCCACCCGGACCCGGGGCCAGGCGATGACCCTGTGGCAACGGGTGGTCCAGGCCAACCGGCCGGGCCCACCCGAGCACTCCATCCCCTTCCGGGTGGCCTCGGCCGGCACGGTGATCATCGCCATCGGGGCGTGCTGGAGCCAGGGCGAGCTGAGCGCCGCCGTGGCGCTGTTCGCCGTGGTGGCCACGGCCCTCGGCAACACCCTGTCGTATCTGCGGCGTGACGACCCCTGGCCGGCGGTCAAGCCCATCTTGGCCTTCTGCGCCATCGGCGGGTTCGTGTGGTTCATCGCCACGGTCAGCCACAACGCCACCCCCGGGGACATCTCGACGGTCGAGGGGCCACTCGCCGTGCTGTTCGCCTGGGTGCTGTGCACCCACGCCTTCGACGTCCCCGCCCGACGGGACGTGGCCTACTCGCTGGCCGGCTCGGCCGCCCTGATGGCGGTGGCGGCGGCGCAGTCGGTCGATCTGGCCCTCGGGGCCTACGTGGTGGCCTGGGTGGCCGTCGGCCTGTGGGGGCTCGTGTCGATGTGGCAGTCCATGGCCGGGGCCCGGAGCGTGCCCTGGCTGACCCTCGGGGTGACCGGCGTGGCCGTGGCCGTGGTGGCCTTCGCCCTCGTGGCCTTCCTGCCCGCCCCGAAGGTCTCCACCTCCCTCATCTTCCCGTCCTCGTCGGCCAACTCGTCGCCCGTGGACAGCCCGAGCAACCTCACCGACGGGTCGGCCTCCCTGCCCGCCCACGCCGCCAGCCCGACGGGCCGGACCGGGGTCGGCGGCTTCCTCGGGTTCGCCAAGTCGCTCGACACCGGGGCCCGGGCCTCGCTGGGCAACCAGGTGGTCCTGCGGGTCCGGGCCAGCCGGCCGAGCTTCTGGGTGGGCCAGACCTACGACTACTGGAACGGCCAGAGCTGGGTCCAGGCCACCGACCCGGCCAACGGCGGCCACCTGACCAAACTGGACTTCGGATCGCCCTTCGAGATCCCCCTCCAGCCCGACCAGGAAGCCCCCCTGGCCACCGGGACCACCGACGTGCAGACCTTCTACCTGGCCCAGACGGGGCCCAACCTCGTGTTCCACGCCGACAACGCCCAGCGGGTCTACCTCCAGTCCCGCTCCCTCTTCCTGACCGGCGACGGCACCATCGTGTCGGCCGCCTCCATGGGGGCGGGCACGGTGTACACCGTGGTGTCGAACGACATCACGGCCACCCCGACCGAGCTCCGCCAGTCGACGATGCCCCAACCGGCCAGTCCGGTGCCGCCCGCCGACCTGTTGTCCATGCGCGACACCGAGCGCTACCTCCAGCTCCCCCACGCCTACCCGCGGGTCGACGAGCTGGCCCACCAGATCACCGCCGGCATCGGCGCACCGGGCGATCCCGATCCGCACACCTACGACAAGGTGGTGGCCCTCGAGGGTTGGATGGCCTCCCACATCCACTACACGACCGACATCCCGGCCCTGGCCCCGAAGGCCGACGCCGTGAACAGCTTCTTGTTCGGGTCCCGGGAGGGCTACTGCGAACAGATCTCGACGGCCACCGTGGTCATGCTGCGGACCCTTGGGATCCCGGCCCGCGAGACCGTCGGGTACGTGCCCGGTCCCTACAACCCCATCACCGACCTCTACGACGTACAGGCCAAGGACGCCCACGCCTGGGTCCAGGTGTGGTTCCCCGGCTACGGCTGGCAGAACTTCGACCCGACGGCCGTCGTGCCCCTGGCCAATCCCTCGCCGGGCTCGGTGCTGGCCAAGAGCACCACCCACCTGCTCGCCCACCTGCCCTGGATCCCCATCGGCGTGGTCGTGGTCCTCGTGGCCACGGTGGCGGTGTTCCGTCGGCGGCGGCGCCTCCGCCCGCCCACCTGGGCCCACCAGGTGGCCCGCGACCTCGAGCGGGGCGGGACCCGACGGGGCACGAGACGCCGGACCGACGAGACCCTCTCGGCCTTCAGCGAGCGGCTGGCCGCGGCGGAGCCGAGCCAGCGCGAGGCGCTACTCGAGGCGGCAGCCGTCGTGGAGCGGGCCACCTACGGAGGGATCGAGCCCGCCGCCGACCAGATCGCCACCACCTTGGCCACCACCCGCCGGTTCGCCGGCAGCGGACGGCGCCGGCGGGGAACCGGCGGGAGCCCGTCCCCGGGGGCGGCTCACGAACGCGAGACGGCCAGCGCCTCGTCGAACGACGCCCCGGCAGCCAGCAGGGGGCGGTAGGCCATCAGGTGGCGGGGCCGGCTGAAGGCCAGGACGGCCCGGAGGCGGTCGCCCCGTCGGTAGAGGGCCACGAGCTTCCCCTCGGCGGCTGACCCCTCGACCACCACCACCTCGTCATCGGGGCCGGGCAGCCCGATCACCTGGATCTTGGTGGCGTACTGATCGGACCAGAAGAACGGGACGGGATCGTAGGGGACGGCGGCCGACGAGCCGGCCAACAGGTTGCGGGCCGCGGCGGCGCCCCCTTCGGCGGCGTTGGTCCAGTGCTCCACCCGGAGCTGTTCGCCGAGGCCCGGGTGGGTCCAGCGGGCCACGTCGCCCGCGGCCACCACGCCGTCGGCGGCGAAGAGCGACTCCGAGCACACCACCCCGTTGTCGAGCTCGAGGCCCGAGTCCTCCAGCCACGACGTGGCCGGCACCACTCCGATGCCCACCACCACCAGGTCGGCCTCGAGGGCGGTCCCGTCGGCCAGGTGCACCACGGCGGCAGTATCGGACTCCGGGGTGGCGGCCACCCGATCCACGCCCACCCCGGTAAGCACCGTCACCCCTTCGGCCCGGTGGAGCCCGGCGCACGCCTCGCCCATCTCGTTGCCCAGCACCCGGCCGAGCGGGGTGGGCAGCGCCTCGACCACGGTGACCTCGGCGCCGAGGCCACGGCAGGTGGCCGCGACCTCAGAGCCGATGAAGCCGGCCCCGATGACCACCACCCGGGCCCCCTCCCCGGCGGCCAGCAGGGTGTGGCGGATGGCCACACAGTCGTCGAGGGTGCGCAGGGCGCGCACGGCCGGCTGACCCCCGGTGTCGGGCAGGGTCCGGGCGCTGGCCCCGGTGGCCACGATCAGTCCGTCGTAGTGGAGGGCCTCCCCGTCGTCGGTCCACAGGGTCCGGCCCTCGACATCGAGGCGGGTGGCCCGCCGGCCCAGGCGGAACTCGAGGCCCAGGGTGTCGAGGACGTCGGGGGCGTGGTGGTGGATGCGGGCCACGTCCCACTTGCCCGACAGGACCTGTTTGGAGAGCGGGGGGCGATCGTAGGGGGCGTGGATCTCGTCCCCCACGATGATCACGGGTCCGGTGTGCCCCTCGTGGCGTACCTCCTCGGCGGCACGGAGGCCGGCCAGGGAGGCTCCGACCACGACCACGGTGGCGTCACGGTGCAGGGCGTCGCTCATGGCCCGTCATCGTAGGTGGCCCCGGGACGGGGGGTATCCCCCTCTGGACTAGCGGTTCGGTCCGGGACCTACCCGCCGAACATGGTCATCCACTGCTCGGGGGTGCGGAGGCGGAAGACGTAGTTGTGGGCACGGGTGTCGCCCATGGTGGCCGACGGGTCGGCCGAGTACAGGTGGCCGGGGTAGAGCACGGTCTCGTCGGGGACCCGGGCGAGGCGGGTGGTCAGCGACTCGTATAGGGCCTCGGGATCCCCTCCGGGCAGGTCGGTCCGTCCGCACCCGTCGAGGAACAAGGTGTCGCCGGCGATGAGACGCCCGTCCACGAGGAAGCACTGGCTGCCCGGGGTGTGTCCGGGTGTGTGGACCAAGGTGACCGGGACCTCCCCGACCATGACCACGTCGCCACCCTGGTGGGTGGCCAGGTCGCCGACGCCCACCCCCGTCGTCCGCATCATCCACGGGGCCTCGTCGGCCTGTACGTGGATGGGGACCGGATTGACCTCGAGCAGGCGGGTGATGCCCTCCACGCTCCACCCCATCATGTCGCCCCCCACGTGGTCGGGGTGGTAGTGCGTGGCCAGGGCGCCCACGCAGGTCATGCCGTCGGCCCGGAGCAGGCCCACCAGCTCGTCGATGCCGTAGGCCGGGTCGACGATGACGGCCTCGCCGGTCACCCGGTCGCCCACCAGGTAGACGAAGTTGACCATCTGGCGGGCCACCTGGTCGGTGACGGCGAAGTCCCGCCCGGCCAACAGCTGGCGGAAGTACAGACGGTCGCTCTCGGGTGGGGCGGGTGTAGTGGCGTCGGTCACGCGCCCCACTCTACGGCCGGGTCACCGGCCCTGGTCCCGACCCTCTCGAGCCGACCGAACGGATCCAGCGTGCGGTCCATAGGCCCAGGGATACGATCGGTTGTCCGGTCCGGTCCGGCACAGGAGCGAGGGTGGAGCCATGACGACCGAGCAGAGCCAGCAGGGTGTCACCTCCTCACCGGCCGTGTCTTCGGCTTCGGGGATGATCAGGCGCTGGGCCGCCGAGACGCCGGACGCCCCGATGCTCACCGAGGGGACGATCACGTTGAGCTGGGGGGAGGTCTACCGTCGGGCCACCCGGGTGGCCCACGCCCTCCAGGAGTCGGGCGTGGGGGCGGGCGACCGGGTGGCCTTTCTCGATCGCAACGGGATCGACTACTTCGAGGTGCTCTTCGGCTGCGCCCTGCTCGGAGCGGTGAGCGTCGCCGTCAACTGGCGGCTGGCCCCCCAGGAGATCGCGGCCATCGTCGAGGACGCCGGGGCACCCATCCTCTTTTTCGGACCCGACTACGCCGCCACCGTGAAGGAGGTCAGAGCCCTGGTGCCCGGGGTGCGCCACTGGGTGGCCCTCGAGGAGCTGGCCGCCTGGCGGGACGCCGACGGGGTCGTCGAGCGCGACGACCCCGGCTTCGAGCCCGGACCCGACGACGCCGTGGTCCAGCTCTACACCTCGGGGACGACGGGCCTGCCCAAAGGTGCGGTCATCTCGGGGCGCAACATCGCCGCCATCCTGACCGAGGCCGACCGGGTCTTCCACATCGGCGCCGACACCGTGTCGTTGGTGGCCATGCCCCTGTTCCACATCGGCGGGACGGGCTGGGCCCTCTGCGGCATGTCCCGAGGGGGGCACTCGGTCATCCTGAAGGACGTCGAGCCGGCCGAGGCCCTCCGGATCATCGAGGAGCACCGGATCACCGAGACCTTCGTGGTCCCGGCCGTACTCATGTTCCTGTTGGCCACGCCGAGCCTGGCCGGCACGGACGTGAGCTCGCTCCGCACCGTCTTCTACGGGGCCTCCCCCATCAGCGAGGACATCCTGGTGCGGTCGATGGCCGCCCTCGGGTGCGAGTTCGCCCAGGTCTACGGGCTCACCGAGACGACCGGGGCGGTCACCTCGCTCATGCCCGGGGACCACGATCCCGACGGCCCCCGCGCCCACCTGTTGCGATCGGCCGGGCGGCCCTTCGACCACATCGAGCTGCGCATCGTCGACACCGACACCGGCGAGGACCAACCGGTGGGCGAGGTGGGCGAGGTGTGGACCCGGTCCGAACAGAACATGCTCGGCTACTGGAACAAGCCCGAGGAGACGGCAGCCACCCTCACCGATGACGGATGGCTGCGCACCGGTGATGCGGGATGGCTGGACGAGGAGGGCTACCTCTTCCTCCACGACCGCATCAAGGACATGATCGTGTCGGGCGGGGAGAACATCTATCCGGCCGAGGTGGAGAACGCCCTACTCGCCCACCCCGACGTGGCCGACGCCGCCGTCATCGGCGTGCCCGACGACCGCTGGGGGGAGACGGTCAAGGCCATCGTGGTGAGGGCCCCGGCGGCCACCACCGACGACGCCGCCCTCCAGGCCGACATCATCGCCGCCACCCGGGACCGGTTGGCCCACTACAAGTGCCCGACGTCGGTCGACTTCATCGACGTGCTGCCGCGCAACCCGTCGGGCAAGGTGCTGAAGCGGGAGTTGCGCCGGCCCTACTGGACGACGGGCGAGCGCAACATCCACTGACCTCCGGTCGGTGGCTGTTCCGGGCAGGTCACCCTCGGTCGGAGGCCACCGTCCCTAGGCGTCCGCGGCGCAGACGGCCGATCCCGAGAGGGTCAGTGGGGTGGCATCGGTACCGGACTCGGCGGGCAGCTGCACACCGTCGAGATCGATCTGGCCCGTGTCGTTGACCGGGACGGTCGCTGATCGGTCCGACCATCGGGAGAAGCCGTCGGGCCCGTGGACTTCGACGAACAGCGACGCCGGTTGGGGGCCGGTGCCGATCGGGTCGTTCTCGAACTGCATGATCAGGGAGAACGTGGTGTCGGGCCCGGCCGTGGTCTGGAGGGCGAGCGCCACCGAGCCGGTGGCGTCGCCGCACACGGCCGTTCCCGAGATGGTGCCCGCACAGGCGCCGCTCACGGTCACCGCGCCCGGCCCCACCGCGGCGGTCGAGTCCAGCGCGCAGGCCCGCGGCGCCTCCGACAGGGGCAGTGCGGAGGTGGCTCCGCCGGGCTGGGAGACGAGCACCGTCACCGCCGGCGTGCCGTCGTGCCCGTTGGCCACGGTCACCACGGTCCCGATGACCAGGGCCAGTCCGGCGATCACCACGACCAGGGGTGCTTTCCAGTTCATCTCGATGCCCTCCTCAGGGTGTACACGCTGGCCGCCAGGGCGGCCATGGCGAAGCCGGCCACCACCAGCAGGTTCTTGCCGACGTTGGACAGATCCGGATAGAAGAGGCTCTGGCGCAGCGCGTCGATGGCGTACCGGGTCGGGATGATCCGACTCACCGTCTGGAGCCAGTCGGGCAGGAAGGCGATGGTGGTGAACCCGCCTCCGAGGAAGAACAGATAGCTGGCCGTGATGACGGCGGCGAGGGCCACCGTCGTCGAGCGCTTCAGGGCCACGCCGAGGAGGCTTCCGAGGCTCACCGAGAGCAACGACGTCACGCCCAACACCCCGATGAGGGCCCACCAGTGGCCGTCGGGGGGCGCGATCTGATGGGTGGCTATCAGGATCCAGGTCACCGGGATCACCACGGCGAAGGTGACCAGCAGGCCCCCGGCCAACCGGGCGGCGATGCGGGCCGTCGGCGAGATGGGGGCCAGGGCCAAGACCCGGTCGGTGCGTCGCTCCCGGTCCCGGCTGGACAGCACGGCCGACGAGAGCATGCCCACGTTGATGATGAGCAGGATGAGCACGGGGACGACCTGATAGTGCAGGAAGTCCACGTCGGTGGTGCGAAGATCGCTCTCGGAGATGTTGACCCGGTAGGGGTTGGGGATGACCGACGGACCGACACTGCGCGACGAGGCCACCCCGAGTTCGGGCGCGTCGAACTCGGCCACCGAGCGGGCGATGGACCGGCGGATGTCATCGGCGAAGTCGTAGTCGATGTTGTTGAGGGTGAGGTCCACCTTGGCCCCGTCGGTCGACAGTTGGCTCCCGAACCCCTTCGGGATCACGATGATGGAGGTCACCTCCTGCTTCTTCAGGAGGTCCTTGGCTCCGGCCAGGCTCGTTTGGTAGAGCTGGTAGGTGTCGGTGTCCGACCGGATGATGTCGGCCATGGACTGGGCCTGGGGCGAGTGGTCCTGAATGACCAGCGCCACCGGCTGGCGGGTGACGGCGAAGGTCAGCATGGTCACGAGGATGGCCATGCCCACCGGGGGGATGAGGGCGGTGGCGATGACCCACGGGGTCTTGCGCCAGATGGCCAGGTCCAGCCGGATGAGGGTGAGAAAGCCTTTCATTTGACGGCCTTGCTCCGCTGCAGGATGAGGTAGGCGATGGCGACCGAGAACAGGGCCCAGAGCGAGAGGATGCCCAGATCCACCGGTATGGATTCGGGGGTCACCCGGAGGCCGTGCACCGTGTTCTGGAGCACCCCCACCGCGGCGTAGACCGGCGTGGCGTGCCCGAAGAACCACAGCCAGTGCCCGTCGAAACGTTCCGGTTCGAGCGATCCCGAGTCGATATAGAGGGGCAGGGCTATCCCGAAAAAGACAATGGCCACCGGCAGCGTGCGGCGAAGGAGGTTGCCCACCACGGCCCCGAGGGCGGTGAAGATCACCGTGCACAGAGCGAGCGCGGCCAAGGTGCCCGGGACGTCGCGTGGATGGACGCCGTAGCCGAAGAACACGAGGAGGGCGGCGATCCACACGGCCAGCGTGGACACGATGACGACGGCGATGAGCTTCCCCGACCAACAGTCCGCTCATGGGGGACGGCGAGAGCCGCCACTGCACCAGGGTCCGGTTCTCCCACTCCCCGGCCATGGCGGTCGCCCCGAGGGCCCCGGCCACCACCAGAGCGTCGAGGCCGAGGGCGCTCACCACCAGATAGGGGACGTAGGCCGTGTCGTAGCTCAGGAGGTCGTGTTCGGCCGGAGCCAACCGGATGCCGTCGAAGTGGTGCTGGAGCCCGAAGTTCTGGATGGCCGCAGGGAGGGCCCGCTGGATGTCATCGGTGAGGTCGGTATCGACGTTGTCGACGGTGATGGGAAGGACCACGGTGGTGCCGTTCGCCACTGACGCCCCGAAGTCCTTGGGAATGGTCAGGATGGCGATGACGCTGCCGCCGGCCAGTCGCTGTTTGGCCGTGGCCAGGCTCATCGGCTCCAAGCGGAAGGAGTGGTGGTCGTTCTCCAGGTCCTTGATGAACGACGCGGCCAACGGCGAGTGGTCGTTCACCACGACGGCCGTCGGCGCCTTCGACCCGGTGAGTCCGAACAGGCTGACCAGGGCCAGGAAGGTCAGTGCCTCGACCAGGGTCAGGGCGATCAGCAGCGGGCCCTTCATGAACTGCTGGGTCTGGAGTCGGAATCCGGCGCGGCACGCCGCCCACCAGTCAGACATCGGTCAGCTCAGGCTGCGGCAAGGTGTCGTCGAGGCTCTGGAACACCTCGAGCAGGTCGGGAGCGCGAACCCGGAACCCTTCGACGTGATGGGCGGCCAGCGCCATCTCCACCACCCGGTTGGGATCAGCCGACCCGGTGAGGCGGACGGTGAGGCCCGACTCCCCCACCGAGAGGCCCTCCACGTCCTGTTGGCCGTCCAGGGTGGCGAAGGCGGCTTGGGCGACCTCGGGGGTGCAGTCGAGCTCGACATAGCGTCCCGTCCGGGCCAGGATCTCGCCGGGCTTTCCCTGCTCGACCAGGCGGCCGTTCTTCAGCAACAGGACCCGGTCGCAGAGGGCCAGGGCCTCGTCGAGGTAGTTGGTGCTGACCACGACGGTCTTCTTGCGATTGCGCAGCAGGCGCACATGGGACCAGATGGCGTGACGCGTCTCGATGTCGACGCCCAAGGTGGGTTCGTCGAAGACCAGCAGGTCAGGATCGTGGATGAGGGACCGGGCGATGGCCACGCGGCGCTGGTTGCCGCCCGAGAGCTCGCCGACGGCGTCGTCGAGGCGGTGGGTGATCCCGAGCAGTTCGGCAGACTCCTTCACCGCCTTGCGGGGGTTGCGGACGCCGTAGAGGTCGGCGGCGAAGCGGAGGTTCTGCCGGACGGTCAGCTCCCCGTAGAGGGCGGTGTCCTGGGTGACGACCCCCATACGCTTGCGCAGCGCCTTGGGCAGTGGCACATGCTCGTTGTGGCCGAACCAGGTGACGAAGCCATCGTCAGGGGACTGCAGCCCGCACAGCGTGCCGAGCAGGGTGGACTTGCCGGCGCCGTTCGGTCCCAGCAGACCGAGCACACTTCCCTCCTCAGCCACAAAGGAGACAGCATCGAGTGCAACCCGTTTGCCGTAGCGGCGCGTCACCGAGTTGAACTCGACCGCCCAGCTACCCGCTCCGCTTGGCTCCATCAGGTGCCCCTCTACTTTCATGGTTGTGTCGGTTACCGGCCTGCCCGAGGGCCGGACCGCTCTAGGGGTGAGTTGACAGTGAGCGCCCGACGCAGGCTGCGCCGGGCACCAGTACGGTCACACGTGGGACTCCCGGTGCGGACGATCGCCAACTCGTCCGCCCCGGAGTCGATCCGGACCCTCCTCCGCCGGGGAGGACGGAACGCGACATCTGACCTGCTGAACTGCCTGCGCTCACGGATAGATAGTCGAAGAGCGGAGCAGGATTCTTCCCGTCTCTTGAGAAATTCGACGTGATGGTCGGCGTTCATTCCCTCGGCGTTGCCGACGGTGTCTGGCCAGGTGGGCGCGGTCGACCGGTCGTGGGACGGCCGGATCCGTCAGAGGTCACTGTGGGTGATGTCGCCAGCACCGGGTGGGCCCGGACCCGCACTCGGCCCCAGAGGAGCCACCCCGGATCGGAGGTTCCGGGTCGAGCCGACCAGGCCCGTGCCGGCGGGCCCGGCGGCAGGCCGGGGACGGCTCAGGGCTCGCGCATCAGAAGAGGCCAGGCGGTGACGGCTCCCCGGTGGGCCTGTCCTCGTCGACCCCACCGGCACCGCCATCGATGTCGGCGTCGTCCGGCTCCGGGGCCTCGTCGAACTGCCCGATCGACTCGAGACGGGGAACCAGCTCCTCAACACGCATCCGGGTGCGGCGCAGCCGCCGATCCAGCTCATCAACGATGTCAGTAGCCCGCTCCAACTGCTCAACCAGGCGGTCCACGTCGACCACACCGGTCTCGAACTCCTCGATGATGGTGTCCAGCTCGGCACCAGCCTCGGAGTAGCTGAGCCCCGACACGTCCCCTGCGCCTGCGTCCGGATCCGTCTCACTCTCTCGTCTGGTTGCCATCACCGCGTCCCTTCGTCATCGAGTCGATCATCGCCGTTGCCCGCGCCGGTGGCGCCGCCCACGGTGACCACCGAGGCAACCTCGCCGTCGGCCAGTCGGGTCACCATGGCCGACCCGGCAGGAAGTTCATGCACGGAACGGATGACCCGACCGGCCTCGTCACGGGTGACCGAGTAACCCCGTTCGAGCTGACGACGGTAGTCAAAGGCTCCGAGCAGGCGTCGCCACTGGGCGGTGCGGAGTTCCTCACCATCCAGCCGGCGGAGCGGGAGCGCGGCCAACCGGTGCGTCCGGGCGTCGAGGGCGTCGCGTCCCGAATCGAGGGACCGCAGCGACGAGCGGGCGACGTGGCGCCCCCGGGTCTCGAGGTCACGACCGTGTCGGTCCACCTGGCTCCGGGCTGCACCCCGCAGGGCGCCCGAACGGTGCATCAGACGGTCGGCGTGGCGGTCCAGCTGAGACCGGGCACCGGTCACCATGCGGTGTCGGTGGCGCTCGAGCACCTGGTCCGACTGCCCGAGGAGCTGGTGAGCGAGCCGACCCACCAGCAGACCCGCCTCCATGCCGGTGCGCCAGAACTCGGTGGCCATGCGGGCCAGCTCTTGTCCGCACTCCGTCGGTGTGATGAAGGCGCGGTTGGCCACCTCGTCAGCTACCGATTGGTCGCCGGTATGGCCGATACCGGTCCAGACCGGGAGGGCGGAGTTGGCGATGGCTCGGGCCACCGGTTCGGAGTCGAAGGCGGCGAGATCGGCCTTGGAGCCACCACCTCGTACCACCACGATCAGGTCGAGAGGCTCGTGCTGGAGGTGGCCGATGGCCCGGGCCAGACGCATCGGTGCCTGTTTCCCCTGGACGGCGGTGGAAGCGACGGTGACCTCGAAGCCCAGCCCCGAACCCTGGAGGCCACCGAGGAAGTCGTTGCAGCCCTCGGTGTCGCGGCTGGCGACCAGCCCCACCCGGAGAGGAACCTGGGGTACCGCCAGGCGCTGTTGACGGTCGAAGAGCCGTTCGTCGACCAGTGCCTGGATCAGCCGGGCCCGCTCGGCGGCCACCTTGCCCAACAGCGAGTCGGTGTCGAGTTCGGACAGGATGAAATCGACCGTGCCCCGGCCCCGGTAGAACTGGACCTCGCCCCGCACCCGCACCACCATGCCTGATTCGAGGGTGACGCCCAGGCGGTCGAGCGTGGACCGGACACTGCGCCAGCGGGTCGACCAACATTTGACGTTGAGCGTGGGGGCTCCGCTGTCCTGGGCGTTTGTCGGATCCACCAGATCGATGAAGCAGTGGCCCCGGGGCAGCACCTTCATCGACCGGATCTCCCCGGTGATCCAGAGTTCGCCGGGAAACGAGGTGCGAATGGCCCGATCGACCCGACGGTAGAAGTCTGCGATAGAGAGGGCCGGGGGCGCGGAGTGCTCCAGCAGGAGACGCTCGACGCGGGATTCGAGGGACACGGTGCCAGGTTAGATCGGCGGCTGGGCCGGCCACGACGGCCTGGAGTTCCCGGTGAGCCGAACCGAGACCTTCTGTGGGACCATGGAAGGGACGGTGAGTCGGCCGGGTGGCCGCGGACCGTACCGGTGGGGAATCCTCCCCAGTCGGGCCGGGTCGAGGAAGGTCGGGACTCCAGAGGGCAGGGTGCTGGTTAACGGCCAGTCGGGGTGACCTGCAGGACAGTGCCACAGAGAACAGACCGCCGATGGCGCAGCCCCCGGGCCACGCACAGGTAAGGGTGAAACGGTGCGGTAAGAGCGCACCAGCGGCCAGGGTGACCTGGTCGGCTCGGTAAACCCCACTCGGAGCAAGGTCGAACAGGGGGATGGGCGGCCCGTCCGGCGTCCTTAGGGGCGCCACTCCCAGGTAGACCGCTTAGATGGATGGCCACCGAACCCTCGTATGAGGGGGAGACAGAATCCCGCCTACAGGCCGGCTCACCGTCACCACCCGCCGGTATGGAGTCGCACAGCCTCCGTCCCGGCGTAACGAGCCTATGGGGTCAATCGGCTGATATCGACCGAGATCTCCACCGCCCGCACCGCTCCTCGGTTCTCGAGCCAGTGGATGGTGTTTCTATCCTCGGGCCAGCCCACTCCCGGCCCATAGTCCGTAGCGGCCCCATTTCGGTGGTCGGTGATCGTTCCTTGCAGAATGAAGACGACGCCCGGTCGGTCCTCATGATCGTGCATCGGGCCGAAGACCGCTCCGGGCTCGAAGGTGAACATACGCATGCGAAGTTGCCGCCCCTCCATGCCTTCGATCTCCGTGCCGAGATCAACCGTTGTCAGTAACTCCGTCGTCACTCCCTTTGTCTCCGGTACGGCCTCTTCTTTGCTCATGGCATTCACCCCTCTGCGTCAGGATTCAACGTGCCGCCCTCACCGTCGTCCCCAGACCTTCGATTCACCGGCCAAAGGGACATCTTTCTCGTCGACAGTCTTGTCGGTCGTCGACGACCCCGCCCGACTACGCCGAACTGGGATCGGTTGGGAGCTTCCCGCTCAGGGGTCGCAACTGAGCACATACCGAACGCCACGGTGAGCCTTCGCCGACCTCGATGACGTCCGGTGGGAGGCCTTCTGGCCGTCGCTGACTCGTTGAGCCGTCTCATCGATCCGACTTTCGGGGCAACCCTCCGAGAACCCGACGTATCGTTGAGTGATGCCGACACGGAAGTTCGAGATCATCTGCGAAGTCGAGCCTGCCACCCGCCCGGACGTGACCCATGTCCGTCACCAGATCGGCGTGCTCAGTGAGGTGGCCAACGCCTTCTTGATCCCCGACAACCACATCGGTCGTGCGACGGTATCGAGTATCGCGGTAGCGCATGAGGTGCGACTCATGGGTGGCCGCTCGATCGCATGCATCAATGCTCGAGACCGGAACGTCCTCGGGTTCCAAAGGGACCTCCTCACCGCAGCCGCCTACGGCGTGAACGAGTTCCTCTTTGTATACGGGGACCGACCCGAGACCGGCGCTCGTTCGGACGATCTCACGGTCAAGTCGATGATCGCCGAAGCTCGGGCCTTCGCCGAGCGCACAGAGATGACCACCTCTCCCAGGCTCGGCGCGGCAACCGGCCTACGGCCCATTCCGGATTGGAAGCAGGACGCCGACTTTCTCCTCGCTCAAGTGACCTACTCGATCGACGACTTGCTCCGATGGCGTACGTCCGTCCACTTCGATGGTCCAATCTACGCAGGGGTGATGGTGCTCCCGAGTCCTTCGATGGCCCGGAAGCTCTCGGCCGATGTACCGCAACTGGCCGTACCCGAGCCAATCATTGGAGAGCTCGAGCGAGATCGGCGATCGGGCGTGGACATTGCCTGCAATCACATCAAGGCCATCTACGATTCAGAAGCGTTTGACGGAGTCCATTTGATTCCTGTCAGCCGCTATCGAGAGATTGCAGCCAGGCTGGAATCGCTGCTCTAGCGAGCTCCTGTCCGGCCCTCACGCACGTGGTTGACGAAGGGCACCTGAGTTACGCTCGGCCATGAACACCAAGCAAACGATCACCAAGAAGATGACCGTCCCTGCTGATGAGGCGTGGGTTGCCATCAGGAACTTCGGACGCTTGGACGTTTGGTTTCCGAGCATGGTGGGTTGCCGGATCGAAGGCGAAGGCGTCGGGGCCATCCGCTACCTCACACTGGACGGCGGTTTGGGCGAAATTACCGACCACCTCCAGTCCATCGATGAGGAAGGGCGGCGATTGACCTACAAGCGCACAGAATCACCGTTCCCTGTCACCTCGTACGAAGGAAACGTCGAAGTCTTCGGCTCATTTGATTCGCTGGCCGTTGTGGTGTGGACGATTGACTTCGAGTCCGCCCCTGACGACAGCGAAGTTGTAGCGGCACTCCTCAACGAGGGAATCGCCGCGGGGCTCGACGGAATGGAAACCGACCTGCGCCCGTCAAGTTAGGGACCTGTAGCGACACGCGGGCTGGTCGACCAGTTCATCAAGCTTTTCGGACATCCGGATTGTTTTCGACCGGCATTCGAAGACACCCCAATGGGAACGCTGAAGAGTCGGCTAGCGGTTCCGGGGATGAGGCCAGAGTGTCCGACGCGGCCGCGACGGCGTCATCAGGGCCGCTGGGTCGACTGACGGGCATGGACTGAGTCGTGGATGAGTTTGAACCGCATCGGCCAGAATCCAGGTCGAGGCTCAGGAAACTCGTGCAGGGATCGCACGAATCCGGCCGCCAAGACAATGGCGGCCGCGAGCCAGATGATCACTCCGACTGCTAACAGCCACGGACTGGTTCCTAGCAGTACTGCGATGAGGCCCACTAAGGCAGCAGCAAGTCCGACATACCCCGCCCGGAGCGCCCAGACAGCCATTCTCCAGTGATCGTTGGAGTCAAGGTCCGACAGTCGTCCATGCCAACGATTGTTCCAGATCGCTCCATGCCGGGCGCAGGGCGCCGATGCAAGACGGGAAGGCATACCGAGGCGACGATGAGGGGGCAGGTGGCGCACTTCGGATCTGCACATCAGATTACGGCTGAGTGCGGACCCTTCTGAGCTACAAATCTGAACTGGTAGGTGCCTTGGTCCATGCGAATAACGGTGAGGCCCGCCAAGTACAGCCGCTGGGCCAGAGTGTCGGGGTCCACCGGGGTGAAGATGTCGTCTTGATGCCCCGCACGGATGGCTTCAGTATCCAACGAATCGGTCCCGATGTAGATCCCACCTGGCCTCAGGACTCGGCCTATTTCGGCAAAGACCATGTCTTGGTGTGCTGCCTCGGGAATATGATGCAGAACCGAAAACGATGTAGCCGCCGAAAAACGGTCAGCATCCAGTCCTGAGTCGGCCGCGTCGCCGCAGATCACGACCACGTTTGTTCCACCCAGCCGCTGCATCAGCGGTGTCGCCAACGTCGGGTCGATCTCGATCACCGTGACTCGTTCTACGCTGTCCGCCGGGTGGCCGTCTCAGCGAACAACGACAGCGTTGCCCACAAACGGCCATCGCCGATGTAGCCGACATGCGCCGAGCTTCCGGCTGGATCTCAGCCGGGGTCGCTCACGAATGCGTGCTCCACACCGGTCAGCCGTAGCCGAAAGGCGCCATTGACCCGGCGATCATGGGCAGGGTGTGAGGCATCATGGGAGACTTCGACAGTGTCAACATCACTGGCCAGATTCGGGTCGGAAACGTCACCAACACGTTTGTTGTGGCTCCTGCCCGTACTAGGCATGATCGTCAGTGTTTCAGGCTGTCGGGCTACCTCCCCCGAACAGTCAGCACCTGTAGCACCAGTCGAGATTCATATCCGGCTCGACCAGACACGGGTTGCTGGGGGTACTTCAATCAGGGGACAGGCCGTCCTGACAAACACGACTCCCAAGTCCATCCTGGTTCAACAATGTGCGGCCGATGGATGGCTCCTCGTGGGACTGACAAACCGAAAGCTCCCGTTCGATCCGGCGCTGCCACTGGTCGCTTGTCCCCCTTCGATCCGGCTCCATCCTGGTACCAACCGGTTTCCCATCACTCTGGTGACCACCTATCAAGAGTGTTCGCAGCCTGATGGCCAATCAACGACTTATGTTCCGTCGTGCCTTCATTCGGACGAACTGCCTCCACTCCCCGTTGGCGTCTACCAAACAAAGGTCGTGACCTACGGACTTCCTTCCAAAACAGCTCCTCCTCGCCCGATCACGATTACGGTGACCCGGTGAGTAGCGGTCCCCGTACGAGCGTGGCCACTGGTCTCCACTGACCCGACCGTATGGGGCATCCGGGCCCTCGTCGGAGCCACCTTTTCCGAGCGGTTCGGTCAGTTGCTACTGGGAAGTCGTGGCAACAACCTCAACGCTCGCTCGACAGTGACCTGAGTGTCACGGCCGGGCGGTGGCCCGCACAGCACCCTATGAACTCACCGCCAGAAAGAACTCGAGCTGAATGTTGTCTGGGTCGCGAAATGCGAGACCGGCCCCGTATGGTCGATCCAAAATCTCACCGTGCTCGATACCTAAGGCATCGAGTCGGGCTGGCCAGGAATCGAGTTCTTCCCGACTCGCGCAACCAAAAGCGATGTGATCGAGTCCGATTCGAGATTCATCGAACACGTCGCCCTCCAGTTGATGCTTATTTGCGTGGATGGCAAACATCGGCTCGAACCAGATCGCCGCCTCAAAGGTGTCCTCGTCCATGACGGCGACGGGCGGCGACCCGAACAGGCGCTGATACCACTCGATGCTCTGTCGGAGATTAGAGACGGTCAAGGCATAGTGATTAAACGCTGGAAATGATGACATTCACTAACCCTATAGATCACCGGAGTACGAGCACCCACGAGCAGAACGCAGACCTTCCCGGCGTGGCGAGGGATTCCTCGAACTACAGTTCGGATGGAGGGTCGGGAATCCGCCAGGGTGGGTTGCGCCTGTTCTCTCCAGCACTGAACAGACAGAGGCGGTGGCCGTCTGGATCCGTCAGACGAGCCTCGCGCCATAGCCAGGGCATCTCCTGCGGCGGCTGATCGAGCCGAACTCCTTCGGCAGCCAAGTGGTCACACACCCCGTCAAGGTCATCCGACTCGAAGTAGATCGTCACGTGCTCGTCTGGAGAAGGTGCGTCGACCCGATCAATCGAGAACGTAGAACCCCCATCGGGACACTCGAAGCGAAGATAGTGCTCGTTCTTCACGATTAGTCGCAGGCCCAACGTGCTGTAGAACTGCTCCGATTTCACCAGATCCACGGATCCGATGGTGACTTGGTTGAGTCTCACGTCTTCACTGTGGATCACGAGCAGCATTGGAATCAACCGGATCCGAGGACGTCGACTCGCTCAACCGATCAGCAGCCCCAGAGCATCCGGCCACCGAGATGCCGAACAAGCGCGAGAGGAGCGGGTGTTTCCTGACCCACTGTCCCGGGCACGGTAGTACCAAGTGGATAGCCACAGAGTGGCAACGGCCAGCGACACAGCCCGAGGACGGGAGGGAGGGCAGCCGTTGGATGGTAAGGCATAGGAGACCGAGGAATAGCGGTTGACTAAAGGGTCCCTTCTGGCCTGCCGATTCAGTACTGGATGCAGCTCAGTCGACGGTCTTTGGCTGACGTGAGGGAGGGCGGATGCGATGACTGATGTAAGTCAAGGTCCAGGATGGTGGATCGCGTCGGATGGCAAGTGGTACCCACCGCATGTTCACCCGTTAGCCGTCCAAGCCCCTCCTCCACCGAACCTGCCCCCACCTCCAACCGCCCAGACTCATCCCTATGGGGCGTCGGTGCTCGAAGGTACCGGCGCTTCCTCGTACGGACCTCCATCGGTGGCCCGCAGGGCAATGGCCGACGGCTCCCTACATGCCCCCGGGCTACCCCTCCGGGTACGGCCCGCCACCCGGAATGGGACCTGCCGCTTATCAGAACCCAAATGCCCGAATCGACCCGATTGTCGGACTTTCGCTCAGTCCGTGGTGGAAGCGCTTGATCGCCATCATCATCGACGGCTTCATACTCGGGATCCCGATCTTCATCATCCTCGGCATCATCGGGGCAGCGACGGGCAACCGCAACGACAATACGACGACAAACCAGCCGGCATCTGCCGGCGCAGTGATCGTGGGCTTGATCTTTCTCATCGTCTTGGCGTCCATTCCCGGACTCTTGTACTACGGGTTCATGAACGGCTCGAAGCGGGGCCAAACGGTCGGAAAGATGGCCCTCGGGATCGCAGTGCGCGACGCCCGAACTGGTGGGCCGATTGGAGTTGGCCGAGGTATGGGTCGCTTTGCCATGATGCAGCTGTTCTACGTGCTTTTGGTCATTCCGTACGTGCTGGACAACTTGTCTCCACTTTGGGATGCCCGGCGCCAGGCGTGGCACGACAAGGTGGTGCGGTCGGTAGTCGTCGAGACCAGGAGCTAGATGACTGGCGCGATGGCGGCACCGGCGAGTTTTGCCGCACCGCTAGCCGCTGGAACCTTCCCGGCTAACTGGTACCCCGACCCCTGGGGCGTTGCGCCGTGGCGGTGGTGGGACGGCCGCCAGTGGTCGCCGGCGATCTACGGACCGTACGGCGAGGCGTGGCCAATCGGCTTCCAAACGCCAGCACCATTCGTGCCGAAAGGGCCTGGCATCAAGGGTGGGGGGATCGCCGCGATAGGGGCGGGAATCGGCTTCGTCGCATCGACCGCAGTAGTCATCGCCTTCGTCGTCTCCTCACACGGACAGTTCAATGTCGGCGATCCGTGGTACCTCCTGTGGAGTCAGTTGGCCTTGTGGGCGTGCTTCATCGGCGCAGTGCTCTTTGCCTCGAAAAGGAACGGCACCGGCAGCCTTTCGACCGATTTCGGCTTGTCCTGGCCCACGCTCAAGGACGTTGGCCTCGGGGTCGCGGGCGGCGTCGTAGGACGGATCGTTCCGCTGTGCGTCTTGATCGTCATCGTGTTGGCCGGGTCAGGTTTCGGGACCCCCAACTCGGCCTCGCCCACCATTTTGGGAATCACACCATCGGGCACGTTCGCGTGGATCACGATCTTCATACTCACGGTCATCGGGGCTCCATTCGTCGAGGAGCTCTTCTTCCGTGGCCTCGTCCAAGGAGCCTTCAGCCGTCGAGTCGGCTCGATCGCTGCCATTTTCGTCACCGCCGTCATCTTCTGCTTTGCTCACGTGTTCAGTGAAGGTCTCGCCGCGCCGGTGCAGCTGTTCCCGATGGCCGTGGTGCTCGGCTACCTGCGGTACAAGACGGGTCGGCTGGCTGCTGGAATGGTGGCGCACGCGGCGTTCAACGCAAGTCTCTTCTTGCTTCTATTTGTCCCGGCCTTCCGCTAACTGCTGCTAAGCCTGTGCTTGAGTCTCAGTCGGGTGGTGATCCCGAGCCTCGAAGGGCGACCCGCATGGGTGGTGACAGCAACTGGGTGACAGGCCTACTCAGGCATCGTTTGCGTGGCAGTTAGCCCGCCACAGCCTCCCAACCGATTGTCCGCAGAACGACGAGCCGGCTCCGGCATCCAGGGATGCTCTCAATCTGGCGTTGAAGCAATCGATAATGAAGGTGCACGACGCCACTGGTAAAGCGGCGTTCATCGAGCAGTCTGAAGTTCAGCACGAAGGCCGTCCGCTACGGCACGTTTGCCGCCGCCGACCACAACCGGACACAGAAAGACGTGCAGGTCGTCGACCAGCCCGGCACCAAGCGCCTGGCCGGCAAGCTCTCCGCCGGCGATCGCAATGTCTGCCAACGACATCAGCTTCATCTCCTGCACCGCTTCCGGTTTGAACTGTCGCTCGATACACGTCCTCACGGTGGGTGCATTCTGCAGCGTCTGTGAATAAACAATCTTTTCAGCGGCCTGCCATATCCCGGCGAAGTCCCGATAGACCTGATGCACGTCGGCCCCAGCATCGGCCGTCTCCCAGAACATCATCGTCTCGTACATCCTCCGCCCATAGAGGTAGGTCCCGACCGGCCGATCAAGGTCGTTGACGAATCCATGGAGTTCCTCGTCCGGTTGCGCCCAGTCAAACTTGCCTCTTGCGTCCTCAAAGAACCCGTCGAGTGAGCTGACCACCGAATAGATCAGTTTGGCCAAGATTTCATCACCTTTCAGGAGATCCGATTCGCTGCCTACTCGACGTTGTAGACGGACGGCAGACAGGAGAATCATCTGTCTCAGTTGAGTCGGCCTAGGCATGCCCGCGAGGTGATGCTCGTAGGCAGGTGGAGTTCGCACACCTTGTGGCGTGAAGATGTCGCAATCCCATGACGAGACTTCCAGTTGCTGAAAGTTCTTAGGCACCTCACACGTAGTCATCTCAGATAGCGTCACGCTAGGGCTTTTGGAGGCAACGTCAGAGACTGCGTGACAGGGGCCTAGAAGGTGGGCATTGGAGATGATTCGTTGAGCGACGCGTCACGGGGTCCTGGCTGGTGGATTGCCTCTGATGGGAAGTGGTATCCCCCTGAGACACACCCCAACTACGCAGCTCCACCTCCGCCACCTCCGGCAGAACCGCCGCCCCCTGGTACCGATGCTCCAACCGTTGCGGTTCCGGTCGTGGGCCAAGAGCCAACGGTGGTAGTGCCCTCGGTCGGTCAGGATCCGACGGTTGCGGCGGCTCCGGTGGGGCACGACCCAACACTGGCAATACCATTGGTAACGCCAGTGGAGACCGGAGAGCCCACGGCGGCGTACGCGGCTTATGCGACACCGGGCCCCCGACCCGGGCAGGTAGATCCCACCGGGAAGCCCCCAGCTCCCCTCTACAAGAAGTGGTGGTTCTGGGTAATCGTCGGCGTTGTTGTCCTGGTCGTCATCATCGTTGCGGCCTCAGCAGGTTCAACAACACGCCGAATATCACAACTACCACAACTACAACCCCTGCCCCCAAGACAACAGGTGGCTCCCCCAATAACGGCTGCAGCGACCACAGCCCCACCAACGACGGCTTCGCCTGTCACTTCACCCTCAACGACGACACTGCCCACCACCACAACCCCACCCACCACGGTGGGACCAGCTACCACCGTGGCACCAGCGACCACCACATCACCGACGACCGCCGCACCTCCAACGGGTGCTGTGGGGCAGGCTGTGCCCGCCGTATGCCCGCCGCTTGCTTCCTCAGGGAACTGCTAGCGCACCGGTGAGACCTGCCCAGAAGCCGACCACGGCGTGAGCGGCACTACCGCAACCGGAGAGGCCATCACGTGCAAAGACGATGATGGGTGGCGCTGGGAGCCCTCTTGACAACATCGGTGAGCGAGAAGCCCGAAGCCTCGTCGAGCCCTGCATCGCTGTATCTGTGCCTACTACGGACTACGAGGTCGGCGAGAAGCAGGACTCCATCGACAACTATTTAGCCAGAGCTGTTCCAATCCGGGACTGGTACCACGAGTCCACGCCCGGCGGGAGGGCTGCCACACAGTGACCGATACCTAAGGTCATGGCGACTCGTCTCGCGATAGCAGGGCTTGCAACGAGGCCAGGACTGGCAGCCATGTGTTCTCTGCCTCCTCTTCGGTGTCTGAATATTCGGCGCGATCGACCTGGAGCTGCACCGTGGTGCCACCTGGACAGGGATCGAACTGCCAGGTCGAGATAGGTGG
This sequence comes from uncultured Acidimicrobiaceae bacterium, assembly GCA_963817985.1. Classification (GTDB taxonomy): domain Bacteria; phylum Actinomycetota; class Acidimicrobiia; order Acidimicrobiales; family RAAP-2; genus Bog-756. The sequence continues at coordinate 178,730 of CAWFQI010000008.1, forward strand.
ACGGATCTTCCGGTCCTGACCGCAGGAAATAGGACAGCCTCCGATCGGGCTGAGCACAGAGCACCCTGCCTCCAGCGTGGATTGGCTGGCTCCCTGCCTAAGGGCTCGAAACTGAAGCGGAGCTCCTGTGCACCACGAGGAGTCGACAATGAGCCCCGTGGAGAAACCTCGGCAATTGTTGGTCATCCGTAAGAGCGCTCCAGACTCTGGCGGGATCGGCCGGAGTGAAGCATCGGTATCGATGCGACCCGCCTGACATGACATTCATCCCGGGAAGCCCTCCGCTTCAGTCCATTCGATCTGGGTGCTTGACCAAATCCAATGAGGAGGAAGGTGATGCTCGAAAGTCATCCAAGGTTGAATGCTGGGCGAAAGCGCCAGAGCCATCAGCAGACGGCACTCCGATATCGAGGAGTGGTGCCAACATCCGATGCCAGATTTGCAGCCACTCGTCCAGGGGTTGGATGAGTTGATCCGTTCGACCGTGCCGAACCTTGATTACGCAGTCAACCGCAAGAGGGGCTACTACGGGCTACCGGGACTCGGGTGGATTATCGAAATCGCCGCCTACGACGTTTCCGTAAATGTCCTATTCCTCGGTGGTGCGGACTTTGAGTCGCCTCCCCCGCTCGGCACGACCGACCGAACTCGGTATATCAAGGTCACCAGCTTGGAGGAGGCTCACACACCAGAACTGCAAGAGTGGATCGAACAAGCAGGCCGCGTGCCAGGTTGGAAGTAACGGGTACGGCGCCCCACATCAATGGCCGTCGGGAGCGAGTGACTCAGAGCGTCCGGACCGCTTGAGGGACGACCGATCAGGGGCGCACGGCCTAAGGCAGAAGGGGTGATAGCCAAGCCTTCCGTCGCGTCTCAGCTAAGCGTCGCGCTTGACCATGCGCCAGGCACCGAGAACGGACCACACAACGACCCAGCCCACCACGACACAAATGGCAACGGTGGTGGATTCGGTCACCCCGGGCGGCCCGTTGCCTCCGTTCTGTCCTCCACCGAACACGGATGGTAGGCCGCCCGGTTCCATGTGGATCACTGCGATGCCGACCAGCGACCGCTGGAGGTTGATCAGGTGGGTAATTGGTGAGTGCGAGAGGAGTGGGGTCAATACGATCTCGAGCACGATCAACAAGATGACCGGTACCGTGCGCTGGCCCATGAGGGAGGAAAGGCCGAGGCCGACCAGGAAGCCGATGGCCGCGTACAGTTCGATCCACAGCCCGGACTTGATCATGAGCGAGATCGACGGCGAGAGGAATCGGCCTGAGTAGTCGGCGTAGTTCTGATTGGCCATGAAGCGCGCCACCGTCTCGATCTCGCCTTGCGTCGGTTGCGGCTGCGTCTGGGTGCCCGGACCACCTTTTACCGGTCCACCGGGGTGGTTCTCACATGGGACGTTGTTGAGCACGTTCATGATCGTGGAGGCGTTCTTGTCGTTCGGTCCGAAGTTGATATTGAAGTTGCAGACGACCGCCTCGGCGTTATCCGACGCCCAGGAGTCGAAGGCGGCATGGGAGAGCCCGGGCGGAACCGTCACGCCGTCGTAATCGAGGTGGGTCGGTGCGGCGAACACGCACACGAGGCAGACGATGGCAAAGCCAGCCGCCACCATGGGCATGATGATGGCCAAGCCCGCTGGGATCCGGGCCAAGTAGAGGGCCAGGCGCGAGCGACCGGTCACCACCAAGTGGCGGAACATGCCCTCGGTCAAGTCGATCGACCCGGCCGTGCAGCCCAGGGTGGCCGACACGATGAAGCCGAAGACGAAGAGTACCCCGGCCACCATTGAAGAAAAGATGTCGTATCCCCCGGCCGGCCCATAGGAGTGAGGGGCGACCGCGTGGGTGATGAGCCGCACGGTGAGGAACACCACGGGGATGCCGATGTTCACCAGGATGAGGGCGGCCATCAGGCCCCGGCGCTTGCGGAGCTCCATGAACCGGGTCGAGATCATGGCGCCGTTAGGCACCCACGAGCCACGATGGTCGGGCACCCGGTGGCCCGCCGGTGCCGGGGTGGGGTTGTCGAGAGTGGAGACGCTCACTGGTCCGCCCCCAATCGGGTCGTGACCTCAAGGAACCACGACTCGAGCGAGGCATGGACCTCCTGCAGCCGGTAGACCGAGACGCCTCCCTCCACCAGAAGCCGGTTGATTTCTGACACCACCTCGCGGTCGGTGCCAGGAGCAAGGCCCACCCGGAGTCCGTCCGGCCCGACCGCCACGCCGGTTCCCCACTGGGTGCCGGCCAGCAGCGTGCCGGCCTGGTCGGGCGTCGAGCAGTCGATCTGGAGCTCGAAGGCCGAATCGGCCAGCAGGCCGGCAATCGGACCCTGGCGAATGACCTTGCCACGGTCGACGATGGCTACGGCATCACACGTCCGCTCCACCTCGTCCAGCAGGTGCGACGAGAGGACCACCGTGCGGCCCTCGGCCACCAAGGAGGTGATCATCTCGCGGATCTCGAGCATGCCGCCCGGATCCAGGCCGTTCATCGGCTCGTCCAGGATGAGCATCTGGGGGTTGCCCAAAAGGCAGGCGGCAACCCCGAGCCGCTGGCGCATGCCCATTGAGTACTTCGACACCTTGTCGTCGGCCCGTTGTGTCATGCCCACTCGGTCGAGGGACGAGTCGACACGACCACGGGCGGCCGGCTCCCGGGCCGCGGCCAGGATCTGTAGGTTCTGCCGTCCGGTGAGGTGCCCATGGAACCGGGGCTCGTCCACGATGGCGCCGATCTGAGCAAGGGCGCGGTCCCGGTACCGGGGGACCGAGTAGCCGAGGAGAGACATCGACCCGGCATCCGCGTGGGTCAGCCCCAGGAGCACCCGGATGAGTGTGGTCTTGCCGGCGCCGTTCGGTCCGAGATAGCCGAAGGCACACCCCCGCGGGACTAACAGCTCGACCTCGTCCACGGCGACGTTGTTCTTGAATCGTTTGGTCAGCCCGTGGGTCTCGACGGCCCACTCGCTGTCCAAAGAAGGCCTTGGTTCGATGTTGGTCGCTATGCTCACGGCCTCTCGCTACTTCCCGTTTCGTTGGAGAAGACGTCCTGCTGCCCCGCAGAATTCAGGTTCTGCAGAGCCGCCGTCCATAGGTCAACACTAAAGAATGTTGGACGTGAGAGGAATGGGGCTATCGGGATTCTTCGGGGTGGGGCTAACCCCCTTACGGGTCAGAATCTACACATGCAGTACAGCTACATGAGCGCTACGGTGAGCCATTGGTGATAGGTCCGTCTGCTCAGGTGACGAGTCCTTGTGACCCAGCCTTTGAACCTGAGCTCCGCCTATCCAGTGCATTTGGTAAGTGCCCACATCCGGTGTATGGGCAGGCTAGGAGTCGCTTGTTTCCACCGGGAATAGTGAGCCATAGTGGCCGTTCCGTGACGGCGATGCCCAGTGGGACCACCATGGTCGAAAGCCCACCGGATTGCGCTGGCAGCAACAACTGAGGGATGGCCACGAGGGAACATGCGTATCGGCGTATCGGAGCGCACCCTCAACCAGCGCTTCGGGTGTCGAACCTTCTGACAGGGTGGTGGAGATGACCTGTCGGCGCTTCAAGGGTTGGGTCTTGGCGTTTGGCCCCAATTCCTGCGAATCGGCCGGCTCACAAGCCGGAGATTGAACTCGACGCGTGGGTTGGTCTAAAGCGATTGACCGTCGACCGTCACTTCGGTGCGGTCGGGGTAGAAAGACAGCATCCCTCTCACTTCAGCGGCCTGATCTGTCGGCGCCTCGTAGCTCCACACGATGCCGTCGTGGATCTCTCCGTCGATGTCGACAGACCAATATGACGCCTCACCCTTGAACGGACAGGTGGTATGAAACGTCGTGGGCCTCAGGAGATCCATCTTCACGTCGTCGGGCGGCAGGTAATAGCGGGAGGGCAGCCCGGTCTCGTCGAGCTTCATGGCCCGGTCGGTGGTGGCGAGCACCCGGCCGCCAAGTCGAACTTCCACATGAGCAGCGGTTGGGGCGATGTTGATCGTGTGGCCTGACGTCATGTCGCGAAAGGCTACCGGTAGGACTCTGCTTCGGGTGACTCCCACGGCTTCGGCGGTCGGGGGGTGTCGGTGAGGGTTGGTCTACGCATCCACTGGGCATCGAGAACGGACGCCCGGCGAAGCGACCTCGTCCCAAGAGAGTGACGCATGGAGTCCAGGCATTATTAGCTGCTCCGTGCCGTATCGTAACGACGGTGGACTTCGGCTCGTTGTGTCCGACTGATCCGGCGGTCAGCGACACTCCCGGTCGATGGGCCCTCTTAGGATGGGAGACAGGTTGGGGTTGTGGAGAGGTGCTTGACGACTCGATCGAAGTCAGTCACCGAGCCTGCCTTGAAGATCGACGACGGGGTTCGTTTTGCATGATCCGTTGGCGGACGGAAACGTGATCGTCAGTGTTTTCGGGCCGAGTTGCCCCGAGAGTGTCGCCTCCCCACCCTGGACGCCGGGTCCGAAATCGAAGGTGATGTCTTGTCCTTGCACCTTGCCCGTGAAGGGCGTTGGGGAAGGAATCTGCGTCGCGCCATCCGGGGAGCGGTCCGCTGCTACTTCCGACCCTTTGATTGAGCCGTCGGATGCTCTCGTCCAGGTGAAGTATGAGGCGTTATTCGATCCAACATTAATGAAGAACTGATGGGAGTTGGCCGAAGCGGCAGAGGTTCTTGAGCTACAGGCGCTGACAGTCAGGACGACCATGAGCAGGATGGACACGAGGTCCCACTGTCGATTGCGATCACCCCGCACGATCCCCTTCCGCCGCACGGGGAGCAGTATGTCATGCGATAAGTGACTCATCCCGGCGATAGGGGCAGGGTAAGTCAGAATAGGCTCGCCGCGTGTTCCAGTTGCGGTTCGTCGGCCCTGAGCATGAAATGGCGATCCTCGCCTTTGAAATGAGCAATCGCGCGTATTTCACGAAGTCGATCAATGACAGAGGCGATACTTACTTCGACCAGTATCCAGAGCGGCATCGAGAACTAGTGGCCGAGCAGGAATCTGGGACCAGCGCCTTCTATGTGTCAGTTGACGACCAACGTGAGGTGATAGGCCGCTTCAACCTCTACCGCATTTCGGACGGAAAAGCAGAGATCGGTTATCGCGTCGCCGAACGGGTCTCTGGTCACGGTGTTGCGACCTCCGGAGTGCGTACGCTGTGCCGGATCGCACGTGAGGACTTCGGATTGTCGGCCCTGACGGCGGCCACCAGCACCGAGAACATCGCATCGCAACGAGTGCTCCTCAAATCTGGGTTCGCTTATGTCGAACCAACTGAGGTCGCGGGGCGTCCAGGAAAGGTGTTCCACATTGACCTTCTCGCACTCCAACGGAAGGCGCCCACACAGTAGTGGGGCCCAGGTCCGGCGATCTGGGCACCGCCCTGGGAGGTCAGCAGGCGATAGGCATCCCACCGACCCAGCGTTCGAGGACATCTGCATTGGCGGGTCGTCGGATGGGTAGAGCCTGACGATGGTGGCGAACCTATCGGCCACAGCGGGCATCCCCATCGTGATCGCAACTCTCCTCGTTGTGTTCGGGATTCCTGGCTGGGCGCTCGTTGACATTTACTATCGACCGGCTGAAACGTTTGAGGTCGCTGGCCGGTCGAAGGCGAACTGGGTGATAGGCATAGTCTTCTCACTGCTCATCTGGCCCATCGGTTTGGCCGTGGCCGTTTGGTATCTGACATCCGTTCGCCACAAGCTCTCGGATTCCCACGAATAGCCATCCCACCCATCCGGCGGCCGGGGGCACGTTGTGCTTACATCAATGGCAATGGTGCAGCGGAACGCAGTCACTGCAGGTTGTCTCGTCATACTTCTTTGTGTTGCTGCCGGATGCTCGGCCCCGGCGAATGTGGCGACCGAGATGCCCCCCGTGATCGCCAGTAGAGCCGCATGTCACAAAGCTGCAGACCTTCCAGCATCAAACCAGCCCGCCGAGATTCTGGTGGTCGAAAAAGCGGCTGGCTCGTCCCTTGCCAGGCGTTACATGTCGAAGTTTCAGAGTCTTAACGCAGCATGCCTGGCCGGTGGATCAACCAGCGGATCCAACATCGTGTCCTTCACGTTCACTCCGAATGTGACGACTACCGCTGCGTCGAAGGCGGCAGACAAGATGCGCTCCACGGGACTCTTTGCCACGGTCACAGGGGGTGCGGAGCCACCTTGCACGGCTTCCGGTCTTTCGGCTGGGAGTTGCACACCCCCAACCATTTGAGGGCACTAGCTCCCAGTGCATATCCGGCGCTATGGAGCGTGCTCCGGAGTGAGGCGTCAGACGACCCCGGGAGCCAATACCGAACCTTGGATGTTGTCTGTGACGCCGGGTTCAGATTGGGGTAACGCCGCCGGCTCGCTCAGCCTCCTCGACTGTTAGCTCAGCGGCAGGATCTGCTTCGAGGCGTTCGTCAGGAATCGCCACGCCGCTCTGGACCGAGTGACCGAAGGTGCCAGCCTCAATGCGCTGTTCGGCACGATCGATTGCTGCGAGGCGGCTCTGGAGCTGGGCGAGCACTGACTCGTCGGCACCTTCGCCGGTGAGAGGCTCAGCCGAATCGAACATGTCGCCCGGCTGGTTGGCGGCTTCGTGGTCAGCCTGATCTCGTTCGGCCATCTCCACCAGCAGCGCGTTCGTCCTCAGGCGATCTGCCCGGAGGAGCTCCTTTGCCCTAACAACATCCATTGGCACTCCTCAGCCTCGTAGCGACCCACGCAACTCTAACCGTGGCCGGCTCGATCCCGACTCGGCACCTCGGGTGCTCTCATCTTGTGCCCATGAGTCCCCTGAAGCTGGAACCGCTCAACAGGGTGGACGCAATGATGCCAAGGGGAAGGACTCCCCAGTAGCCGAGTGGGTGACCGACATTCCCGAAGAAGAGCATCAGCAGCCAGGTGGCGGGAAAGGTGGCGACGAGAAATACAAAGCTTGCAAACAAGATGGCTCTGATCATGAATGTCACTCCTGACGGTGGACAGCCGAACGCGGAATCGAGGCTACCGCCAGTACGGATGGCCCACGATGAGGATGGCAAGCCGACCGGTGCCAACAGCGAACTCCTGCGCCGCTCCACCAACGGCCAACTCGACCAGGCGGTCGGCGGTCGCTTCGAGAACGCCGTTGTCCCACATCGGCGGACCCGGTTGGTCCTTTGTTCTGGCGATCTCGCCGACAAGTCGATTTTCGGACACGCCCCAGCCTGGTACCGCCGGAGTCAGCTTGCAACTAACCGATTCTCGCCCAAATGCACCGTACTGACTCACCCAATCGGCGATTTGGGATAGGCGCCAAGGTCTTGGGTAAGACTTCTCGTGTGCCACCTCGTGCATACCGCTGCGAAGCGACCAAGCGTTCAGAATCCGTCAGAACGACGGGACATGCGAGCGCCTTTGAGGTCCCGATCGTTGAAGGGGATAGCCGATCACCCGAGCAATGGGCACGGGCCGTGTTCGAGGAGGCTCCTACAGCGATCCGCTGGTTCGTCCGGTTCGGCTGGCGCTACGTACTTGGGCTCCGCCTTGGCCCCTGGTCGTCTCCTGATTACATCGCTGGCTGGACCGTTCGAGGCAGCGGACCAGCCGCCATCAACCTTGAAGTTCAATCCTGGCTCCTGACCGCCAGAAAGGAGATCCGAGTCTCCGGCGGCACCGTTCGCATAGAAACTGATGTCCGCTACAAGCGAAATGCCGGTCGGATCCTCTGGAGTCTCTTGACTCCTGTCCACTACCTAGCTGAACCGTATCTGCTTGGTTTCGCTGCCTCAAGACCTGACTAACCTCGCTCCCGTACCCGGCGTCCAGGGGCACCCTTAGCAAGGCCAAGATCTTGTCTCCGGTGCTCTTGTATCATCGGCTTGCAAGGAGCATTGGGGGTCGGAGTGGGTACAGGCGTGAGTTCCGTGAATGGGTCTCGGGTGATCATCCCGTCGAAAGGGCGTCCGACCGGCCACTTCCTCCAGCCCCGGTGGGGGGATGACCCTCGGTTCGTCGGCACACTGCGTGACCGGTTCGACGCCGTGAGCCCGCTGATCACCGGAGATTCTGTCCTGGACATCGGCTGCGCATCAAGCAACGCCGGGAACCTGGATGACTGGATGCACGGCTATCTCAGTCGGGAGGTGCCGGATCTCGTCGGGATCGACAGCGACGAGACGATTATCACCCATCTTCAGGCGGAGGGGTTCAACGTCCGCCTGGCCAATGCCCAGGACTTCGATCTCGGACGGACATTCGACACGGTGTTCGCTGGTGAGATCATCGAGCATCTCGATGACGTACATGGATTCCTGAGCAGCGTCCGGCGACACCTGACACCGAACGGCCGGTTGGTTCTCACGACGCCGAACGTGTTCTACATCGCCAACTTCGTCTACCGCTGGGGTGGACACGGTTTGGTCCACTACGAGCACACCGCCTGGTATTGCGAGGACACCTTGCGACGTGTCCTCGAAGTGAATGGCTTTCCCAAGTGGAGATCTCATTCACGAGGCACACCAGTCCGACTCCGCTGCGGAGGACGGCGAACCGTCTTTCGCAAGTTCTGCTTCCCCCACGGCTGGCACAAGACACACTCGTAGCTGTTGCGACGATGGATTCATAGCGCTGCTGACCCGGCGTTTCGGGGACACCCTTGTCAGCTCTCGTTGAACGGCTCAATCTCCGACGGCTGCCACGTCTGGTCGAACCATGGTTTGAGCGGTCCGTAGAGGCGGAGCAACGGGAACCATCCTTTGCCTGGCACAGTTTGAATCCAGTTCGATTCGTGTCCCGCTGGCGACTCGGGTCCGAACCAGATTGTGAAGGAGCCGTCGTCATTCGCTGTCACCGTGTCCCCGAGGCTCATCACGCTGGGATAGGGATTGTCCGTTTGCAGCAGCGATCGAGTCTGGGTGTCGTAGATGTCCACAGCCCAGAAGTTCTTGGCAGGCGGATTCGGCGGAAGCGTCAGGGTGTACCTCTTACCCCCGTCGAGAATGTCCTTGTTGCTGTCCACTGCCGTGTACACATAGGCCGAGCCAGCCCCGACCTGGGCGTGGGCCATGGCGGGAGTGATGACCGTGGCGAAATAGTGGAACGCTATGCGGGCGTCCAGAAGCCGAGCACCGTTGTGGAGGAACTCGTAGCTTCCGCCGAGGAAGGCATTGCACCACGATGACCCCTCGAAGATGGCGGCCTCGGGATCACGGGGTGAGTAAACGAGTGCCCGGCTGATGGCGGCAGCGGTGCGGGCCGCATTGTCGAGAATGGAGCGAAGGCGATCGTCAGGGTCAAAGGGCTTGCCATGCACGATCCCGATCGCTGCCAGTTGGCCGGCACGCTCGGGGTCGAGTGATGTGGTCGGTTCCTCCTGAATGATGGTGTTCACCTCCTCGTAGAACGAGAAGTCGTTGGCGTGCACCGTGTTGAAGTGAGGCTCGGCGATATTGATGAACTCCACCTCGGGCGGATCGTCGGCCGCAGCCAAGGGGTAGACCTTCGTCTCTTTCAACGCCGGAACGCCACCCAAGGCTCTGAAGACCACCCAGTTCGTGAAGGTGAGGGGGCGATAGACGAAGTAGCCGTCGGGCACGTCACCCTCGTAGCCCGGAGGCAGGAACAGGTACTTCCCGCCTTCACCTTTGTCAGGTCCGGCAATCCCCATGTCTGCGACGTATCGGAACCAGAAGTCGTCCACCACACACAGCGATTGCTTGGGTGGCTCGATGACGAAAGGCCCAGTCGCCTTCAGATCCAGAAACATCGACCCGTAGGTGGTCTCCGTGTTCGGGGTGAGGAAGAAGCTTCCTGAGTTGGCCCGTGGATCGGTGTAGCCAACCTGGTTGGTCTCGGTCAGACCGATGCTGCGGAACCCGTTCCGCATCGCAGCGAGCGAGGCACCGGGGAGGGCGTTCAGGAACACATCGACACCCCGCATGAAGTCCAAGGCGTCATAGAGCTTCGTGACCGAGTCGGAAGTGGGTACACCATCGACCAGGTCAAACGTTCCGAGAGGCGTTTCCAACGTCGGCGGCGTGCCGACTGCCTCCAGCGCCCTCTTCAGAGCATCCGTGTCAGCATCGTGAACCTGTCCATCGCTCATTGACCCATGGTCTCCAGTCAGTCTCGCCACTCATCTTTGGTGCCGAATCCAACCGTAGTGGCGCTGTCACCGGGCAAACGATGGCGAGTTATCCACACGCCCAGATGTGCCGGTCGGCCAGAGCCAATAGCCGACATCGACCCGGCGTTAGCGTTCACCAAGCGAGTGGCGAGGGGCGGAAAGTAGGGTGACCATTCGTGGACCGGCGACTGGACTGGTTGACCCAGCATGTCACCCACCTGGGCAAAACGGTGGCAAGTCGTTCGGGGGTGCAGAACAAACTTCGCCGGGTGGCAGGAGAGTACTGGCGTCGCCACGACGATGCCTTAGCCACGGCCAGCCAGGGGACCCAGATCCTCCTTACGATGGCCTACCAGGAACGGGCCGAGCGGGGTGCCAGCCTGCCCAGCTTCGATGATGTCGAGTTCAGGATGTACTCACAAAATGGCGAGGACGGCATCCTCTTGTACCTGTTCTCATTGCTAGGGCCAGGAACGAAGACGGCGGTTGAGATCGGCGCAGGCAATGGGATCGAGTGCAATGCCGCCAACCTCATCATCAACCGTGGCTGGCGTGGGCTTCTCTTCGATGGCGACGAGAACAACGTCTCCGTAGGGAAAGAGTTCTACGAATCCGGTCCGAACACCTCCTGGAATCCCCCGACAGTCACCCAGGCGTGGATCACTCGGGACAATGTCAACGGGCTCATAACCGGCTACGGCTTCGCTGACGAAGTTGACCTGTTCTCGTTGGATCTCGACGGCATTGATTACTGGATCTGGGATGCGCTCAACTGCGTCCAACCACGGGTCGTCGTGACCGAATACAACTGGACGTGGGGACCGAACGAAGCGAGAACCGTTCCCTACGCCGCCAACTTCTCCCTTCCACCGTTGGAGGGAAGATCGCATGCGGACAACATCTACTTCGGTGCGTCGCTCAGCGCCCTGGTGAAGCTCGGGCGGTCAAAGGGGTATCGACTGGTGGGCTGCAACCGCTGGGGATTCAACACCCTTTTCGTAAGGACGGAAGGTGAGCAAGGGTTTCCTGAGGTCAGCCCAGATTTTGCTTTGACACACCGGTCATGCGGAGCCGCTGGAGCCCGAGTTTCCTTGACGAGCACCGCTCTGGTGAGTGGGTCTCTGTCTGATGAGCGAGATGGGAGGAGGCGGTTCAGGGCAAGAGGTGGTCCTGACTGCGCTAACGGAGGGGCACTGACAGGGCAGCACGATCTGTCTGAAGCTGACCGCCAAGCGGTCGGAGAATGGCTGGTCGATCATGCGAGTCAACCTGCAGTCCGTGACCTTCTCATCAAGATCGTGAGGACTCAGATCACCGATACCAGCGAGTTCCGAGTCAAGGTGGCCGAAGCGATACGGGAGAAGTTCCGGTCCGGATCAACGCGATGAGTAACGGAGCAGGATCGCTGAACTCCAGTCTCAGTTTGCAAGCGGACTGGGTCAGACACTCCCTGCCACCGAAGTGCCGCAGTGGGTCACTATTCCAGCGTTGAGGGGCAAGGGCAGAGGTCCTGGTATTCGCTCCGATCGGTATATTGAGGCAAACATCGGCTGCTTCTAACCGGTGCCGTGGCAACCAGCGATTGCCCTCTTCCGCATCGCTGATGCTGAGCATTCCGCAAACCTTAACTTTGGGCGCAACCGCCTTGACTCAGTCGTTCGCACGCCGGCCGGAAGCCGGCTCAAGACGCCTCCGTTCGACCACGCTGGTCCCCGTCACGACGCTCATCGGAGGTACGTCCTTCGCGACTACCGTTCCCGCTCCAACAACCGAGCCACGGCCGATGGTCACTCCGGGCGTGATCGTGGCGGCGGCGCCGATCCACACTTCGTCCTCAATAACGATCGGGGCGTGAGTGATGCCGTCGTAGCGTCATCGAGTTCGACGGGATGGCCGGCGGTGCTCAGCGTTACGCGGGGGCCGATCAGGACCCGATCACCGATCGTGATGCCGCCAAGGTCGAGGAGGAAGCATCCCTGATTGACGAACACCCCCTCGCCGAAGGTAGTCCCGAGGCCGTAGTCGCAGTAGAAGGGCGGCAGAATCGACAGCGAGTCGGGAATGGGCATACCGAAGATTTCACTGAGTATGGATTTCGGGCGTCGAGGTCATCGAACGGCAGGAAGTTGTGAGGCGCGCAGTGAGATCATGACGAGCTGCACACGCTCACGAAAGCTCGGGATTCGGGCGTTTTACCGTGTAGGCGTTGCTCGTTGCGATGGGCTAGCACTCTAGAGTCGCCATCCTGCCTAGATCCCCGCCATGGTGAGTGTCCACACG
>CAWFQI010000009.1:0-220813 GCA_963817985.1 uncultured Acidimicrobiaceae bacterium
TGCCGGCGACGACCGGTTCATCGTCCTCGTGCTCGTCGAGGGGAACTTCCCGGGGGCCGGGCCGACCTCACCTACTCGTTCTCGGTGCCCGAGGAACAACTAACGCACTGACCGTCGTGGAGTAAGGCCGAGTGGGTGTGCCGTCACCCGCTTCCTGCTCAGCCGGCCGGCGTGGCTCTGTCGTCGTGTTCGGCCACGTCGCTCTGGCGCACCCAGGTGGCGTACATCTCGGCGTATCGGCCGCCCCTGGCGACGAGCTCAGCGTGGCTGCCCACCTCGATGATCCGGCCTTCATCGACCACCACGATGCGATCGGCCCTCATTGCCGTGGACAGGCGGTGGGCGATGAGGATGGCGGTCCGGTTCTCGAGGAGGGCGTCGAGGGCCGACTCGATCAGGGTCTCGGACTGGAGGTCGAGGTTGGAGGTGGCTTCGTCGAGCACCAACACCCGGGGTTGGGCGAGGAATGCCCGGGCCAGCGCAATGAGCTGGCGCTCGCCCGAGGACAGGGTCTGGCCCCGCTCGTGGACCACGGTGTCGAGGCCGTTCGACATGCGGTCGACGACACCGGTCAGGCCCACCTTGTCCACCGCCTCGTGGATCTCGCCGTCGGTGGCGCTGGGTCGGGCGAAGGCGATGTTGTCCCCGATGGTCCCGGCGAACAAGAAGGGTTCCTGGGGCACGACACCGAGCTGACTGCGGAGCGAGAACATGGTCACGTCGCGGAGGTCGTACCCGTCGATGAGCACCCGTCCCCCGGTGGGGTCGTAGAAGCGGGTCACCAGCTTGGCCAGGGTGGACTTCCCGGCTCCGGTGGGCCCGACGAAGGCCACCGTCTCGCCGGGTGCGATGTTGAGGCTCACGTCCTCGATGACGGGACGAGCCGGGTCGTAGCCGAAGGTCAGGCGGTCGAAGACGATCTCGCCCTCGATAGGGGGCAGCTCGACGGCGTCCTCGGCCTCCCGGACCTCGGGCTCGGTGTCCACCAGGTCCCGCAGCTTATTCACCGAGGCCTGGCCCTGCTGGTAGGTGTTGTACTGCTGGACGAGGAGCTGGATGGGCTGGAAGAACCGGTTGAGGTAGAGGAAGAAGGCCACCAGGGCGCCGATGGACAAGGTGTGGTTGACCACCATCGAGCCGCCGATGGCCAGGAGCACGGCCTGTCCGAGGACACCGAGCAGTTGGGTGCCGGGTCCGTAGATGGCGTTGACGCGGGCGGTGTAGTTGTTGGCGTCTCGATAGTCGCCGACAACGTTGCGGTGATGGATCACGTTGTGCCGCTGCCGGTTGTGGGCGGTCACGATGCGTACGCCATGCAGGCTCTCGGAGAGGTCGGCCAGAACGTTGGCGATCCCGTCCCGCACCCGGTCGTAGCCGCGTTCTGAGGCCCGTTTGAACCACAGGGAGGCAGCGACCAGAGCCGGGATGATCAACACGATGGTGATGAAGGCCAGCCGGACGTTGGTAGTGAACAAGATGATGGTGATGACCACCATGGTTAGCGCCTGGATGGCCAGCTGCGAGAGGCCGTCTTGGAGGAGCTGTTGGAGATTCTCGATGTCGCTGGTCATCCGGCTCATGACCACGCCGGCCTTCTCCTCGGTGAAGAAGCCGAGCGAGAGGCGTTGGAGGTGGGCGAAGACCTTGACCCGGAGGTCGTTCATGACCCACGCCGCCAGTCGTCCGGTGACCTGGACTTGGAATCGCTGGGCCAGCGAGGTGATGACGACGAAGACCAGGTAGGCGACGGCCATGGCCACCACCACGGCGAAGTCATAGTGGCCCGGGGTCATCCCGTTGTTGATGGCGTACTCGGTGAGCTTGGGCCCGACCTGGGAGGCCACCGCCACCAGCACCACCAAGATGCCGGCCATCGTGAGCATGCCGGGGTACTTGGTCAGCAGTCGCCACAGGCTCAGTCGCTTGAGGTCGGCTTCCGAGCCGTTCTGGGTGAAGACGATGTCGGGATCGGCGTACTCAGGCTCGTCGGCCAGCAGCCGGTCCACGCCGTCCTGGAGTTCGGAAGGGATGCCGGCGAAGGGCAGGCCGGACGCAGCCGACGCAGCAGCTCCTCCTGGCCCGCCGAAGCCGCCACCACCTCCGCCGAACATCATGACCGGCCTCCGCCACGAACTGAGTCGAGCAGGGCCCGCAGCGGCTTTCCGTCGGGATCGGTCTGGTCTCCGGCCGTTTCCGACTCGTCGTCGACCATCTCGGCATCGGCCTCCCGCTCGAACTCGCCGGCCTGGGCCAGCACCTCGGCATAGAGCGGCGTGGTCTCGAGCAGCTCGGCATGGGTTCCGTCGGCGACGATCTTGTGCTGGTCGAGCAGGACCACTCGGTCGGCCAGGGCGATGGTGGACAGGCGGTGGGCGATGATCAACGTGGTGCGGCCTTCCATCTGGACTCGCAGGCCGGCATGGATACGCTGCTCGACCTGGACGTCGATGGCGCTGGTGGCGTCATCGAGGACCATGATGGGTGGGTTGACGAGCAAGGTACGGGCGATGGCGATGCGCTGCCGCTGTCCTCCCGACAGCGTGTAGCCCCGCTCGCCCACAACCGTGTCGTACCCGTCGGCCAGATGGGCGATGAACTCGTGGGCCCCCGCCGCCTTGGACGCGGCCACGATCTCGTCGAAGTCGGCGGACGGCTTGCCGTAGGCGATGTTGTCCCGGATGGACACGGAGAAGAGGAACGGCTCATCGAGAACCACGCCGACGTTGGCCCGCAGGCTGTCCTGGGTGACGTCCCTCACGTCGTGACCGTCGATCTCGATCGATCCGTGTTTCGTGTCGTAGAAACGGGTCAACAGCCGGGCTACCGTCGACTTGCCTGCCCCGGTCCGACCGACCAGGGCCACAGTCTCTCCCGGGGTGATGTGCAGGTCGAAGTCGGCCAGCACCAGCTGGTCGGCGTCGGCCGCGTAGGCGAAGTCCACGTGGCTGAACCGGACGTCCCCTCTGATGTCGTGGAGGCTCACCGCATCGGGAGCGTCGGTGACCGTCGGCTGCTCGTCGATGATCTCGTAGATGCGGTCGGCCGAGGCCGCGGCCCGCTGGCCCATCATGATCAGCATGCCCAGCATCATGAACGGCGCCTGCAGCATCAACAGGTAGGCGTTGAAGGCCAGGATGTCCCCGATGCTGAGCCCGCCGTGGATGACCATGTACCCACCGAACAGCAGCACGAGGGCCAGTCCGACCTGGGGGAGGTTCTGGACCAGGGGGGCGAAGCGGGCTCGGAGGTCGGCGTCTTTGATGTAGCTCCAGCGCAGCTTGTCGGCCGCCCCTGACAGCGCCCGGAGCTGCTGTTGCTCGGCCGCGAACGACTTGACCACCCGGACCCCGTTCACGTTCTCGTCCACGATGGTGGCCACGTCGGCCAGTCGAGACTGGATGATCCAGGACACCGGGAACATCGACTTCCGCATCTTGATGCCGGCAAGGTAGACGAAGGGCATGGTGGCCATGGCGATGAAGGCCAGCGGGACGTCGATGGAGAGCATGAAGCCGAACGCCACCACGGCGATCGAGCACTGGACGAGGATCGAGGGGGCGAAGGTCATGTACATCTGGACAGAGCGGATGTCCGAGTTGGCCCGGGAGATCAACTGCCCGGACTGGACGCGGTCGTAAAAGGAAAACGACATCTTGGTCAGATGCTCGTAGATGATGTTCCGCAGGTCGTACTCGATGTCGTAAGCCGTCTCGAACAAGAACAAGCGCGAGATGTAGCCGGCCACGCCGCCCACGAGGCCGATGCCGACGATCAGCCAGACGTAGTGGCTGAGGGGAACCGTGTGCTTCTGAATCGAGTTGGTGATGGCGTCGTTGAGAAGGTTGGGCACCAACACCTGGAGGACGAGCCCGACGAACGACGCCACGAGCGACGTGATGAAGATCCCCTTGTGGGCGGCCATGATGGGCATGACCCGCCGGAGCCAGGTAAGCGATTTGTCCGGATCGATGGTGGCCCGGGGCGCCTCGTTGCGGGCAACCACGTCAACGGGGACGAACTCTGTGCCCACTTCTACGGGACCCTTCGGTGTGGGGCGTAAGACCCGGGAGAGGCTCATCGGACGGCGCTCCGGGCCAGGCGGGAGGCGAGGAGGGCTCGTCGCCACATGCTCAGCCCCTCGAAGGCCCGGTCGGCATCGGCCTGACTCTCCAGGTGGGCGACGATCTCACACAGCCGGGCGTTGACGGCGGTGTCGGCGGCCTCGAGGATACGGCTCCCGTGCTCGGTGAGGACGTGGTCCACCCGGCGCCGGTCGGCCTCGACGGTCCGGCGCTCGATGAGGCCCCGGACGACCAGGCCGTCGACCACCGCTGTCACGGTCGGGGGCCGGACGGCCAGGCGCTCGGCCAGGTCCGAGGAGAGGGCGGAGGTTCCCTCCAGCATGCCGAGGACCCGGTACTGCGGGAGCGAGAGGTCGACATCGCTGAGGCCGATCTCGACCTGCTTGGACAGCCACGCCGCGGTGCGCCCGAGGGTCCGGCGGTCGTCCAGGCGCGTGTCGGCAAGGCCAGTTCCTTTGAGAGTCACATAGTTAGATTATCGAATGAGATGAGGTGTCCGAACATTTCCGGCGGCGGAAGCTCTCTGGGCCCGGCGTTGAGGGGCCCTCAACGGGGGCAATTTCACTTCCCACTAAGATTCGGGGATGTTGGCGGCCCCGGTGAGCCCGTGGACCAGGGTGTTCCCGGTCGGGGGGCCCGGCCGGAACGGCCACCCGAGTCGGTGCACAGGGGTTGCTGCGGCAAGCGACCGCTCCGATGCCCGATCTGAACCCGGTTCAGTCACCGAGATCCTGGTCCGGTGGCCGTAGCACCGCCGCCCCGGGTCCTCATCGCTGACGGTGACGACCTGACCAGGGCCAAGATCCGCGACGCTGTCGAGCACGGGGGATTCATCGTCGTGGCCGAGGTCGCCGATGCCTACGCCGCCATCAGGGAGGCCCGCCAGAGCCGCCCCGACGTCGTCCTCTTGGACGTTCGCATGGCCGGTGGCGGACTCCATGCCGCCGAGGTGATCGGGTTCGGCCAGGGCCACGTCTCGGTGGTCATGCTCACCGACTCGACCGATGACGAGGACTTCTTCACCGCGCTGTCCGTCGGCGCTTCGGGATTCCTCCTGAAGGGCCAGGACCTCGCGGAGATCCCGACCGCCCTGCATCGGGTGCTCGCCGGTGAGGCTGTCATCGACGGGTTGCTGGCCAAGCGGCTGGTCGAGGAGTTCCGAGCCGACGGCACCGCCCAGCAGACCGGCCGTCGACTGCTGAACGGAGCCCGACTCACCCCGAAGGAGCGCGACGTGCTGACCTTGCTGGTGGACGGCCTGCAGACCAAGGAGATGGCCGAGAAGCTCCGAGTGGCTGACGTTACGGTGCGCACCCACCTCTCGAACATCTGCCAGAAGCTCGGGGCCACCAACCGGGCCGAGGTGTTGGAGCTGGTCCGTGCCTCCGAGCGTGGCGGCCGTGCCGGAGATGACCAGGGTGGGGTGGACGACGACGCCGGGTACCTCGAGGGCGGTTCGGTCGTCGTCGCCGGCGATAGCGACGACGTCTCCCTCGATCAGGTCCTCCAGGACCTTTCCTGGATCGCCGAGTCCCGCACCCAGAGCGAGCGGCAGCTGGCCGAGTGGGTGCAGATGGCCCGCAGTCTCGGAGCCTCGTGGACCCGCATCGGTGACGCGCTCGGGATGACCCGTCAGTCAGCCTGGCAGCGGTTCTCCGGCGAGGGGTGACGACGGCTTGCGTGGCCGACCCCGAGGTACCAGATCCGGGGCCTCCGAATCGGCCCCCTCATGGGAGGATCTACGAGACGAGGCCACCGGTATTGAGGTTGAGGCCGTCAGCACTCTTCGAGCGGTACACCGCTTGGATCTCGCTGAACTCGGCCAGGCCCCAGGGTCCGTTCTCCACCCCCACGCCACTCCACTTGAAGCCGCCGAACGGCTGTTGGGGGGCGAGGGCCAGGTGGGTGTTGACCCAGGCCGTGCCGCACTCGAGCTGGTTGGCCACGTCCGCGGCGCGGTCGGCGTCAGCTCCCCACACCGAGCCCGAGAGCCCAAAATGGGTGGCGTTCGCCCGGGAGACCACGTCGTCGACATCCCGGTAGGAGATGACGGGAAGGGCCGGTCCGAACTGCTCTTCGTCCACGATGCGGGTTCCGTCGCTCAGGTCGGTGAGGATGGTGGGCTCGAAGAAGTAGCCCGGTCGGTCCATGGCCTTGCCTCCGATGGCCGCACTGGCCCCATGGGCGATGGCGTCCCCCACCAGCTCCTTCACCCGTTCGAACTGGGGTGCGTTGTTGATCGGACCCAGCTTGGAGTCGGGCTCGGTCCCTGCTCCCACCTTGACCTTGGAGGCCTGGTCGGCGAGGACCTCGACGACCTGGTCGTAGAGGGATTCGGGTACGTAGACCCGCTTGATGGCCGAGCACACCTGGCCGTTGTTGTTGAAGGCGCCGGCGAAGATGGCCTTGCCCACGACGCTGGGATCGGCGTCGTCGAGGACGATGGCCGGGTCGTTGCCGCCGAGCTCCAAAGTGACCCGCTTCAGGTCAGGGGCAGCGGCGATGGCCACCTTCTTGCCCGTCTCGATGGAGCCGGTGAAGCTGACTTTGCGCGGGACCGGGTGACTGGTCATCCAGGCCCCGAGGTCGTCGCCGCCGCTCACGACGTTGATCACCCCGGGGGGCACCACACCCCGCAGCAACTCCACGGTCTTGAGGGTGGAGAGCGGGGTGAAGGGCGATGGCTTGAGCACCAGGGTGTTGCCGGCCAGCAACGCCGGGGCGATCTTCCAGAAGGCCAGGGTCAGAGGAAAGTTCCACGGGGTGATGGCCGCCACGACGCCCACCGGTCGCCGCACGACCTCCACTCGGGCCTCGTCGTCGTCCTGGATGATCTGGGCCGGGGTCTCCAAGTTGGCGAAGTACTGACACCAGATGGCGGCGGCGAAGACCTCGATGTTGGCGTCGGCCAGCGGCTTGCCCTGCTCCGAGGTGAGGACCGGCGCGATCTCGGCCCCGGAGGCCAGCAGCACATCGGCCATCTTCAAGAGCGTGGCCCGTCGGAGGCTCTCATCGGCCTTCCAGTCCCGTTGCGCCTTGGAGGCGGCTTCGAAGGCGGCGTCGAGCTGGTGGCGGCTGCACTCGGGAGCCTCGGCGAACACCTCGCCGGTGGCCGGATTGATGACGCCGAACGACTCGGCGGCAGGGACGGTGTCGCCCCCGATGGTCATGACGAACTCGGACATGGACGACCCCCGGTCTTCGATGAGCAACTGCGCTCGAGGCGAACCTACCTCAGACGGGAAGGGGTTGGGACTCCGCCGGTTCGGCGGGGTCCTCGGGGGCGCCCGGGGCCGGGTCGGGCGGGGGCAGCTCGGGATCGACCGACAGCCGGGGCAGGATCCGGTCCAGCCACCCGGGGAACCACCAGTTGGCCTTGCCGAACATGAACATGAGGGCGGGCACCACGGCCATCCGGATCAAGAAGGCGTCCATGAAGATCCCGCCCGCCAGTCCGAGGCCGAACTCCTTGATGACCCGTTGGCCCCCGAGGATGAACGAGCCGAACACGAGAATCATGATCAGGGCTGCGGCGGTGATGGTCTTGCCCGTGGCGGCCAGACCGTTACGCACGGCGACGCGGTTGTCGCCTGACTTGAGCCACTCCTCTTGGATGCGGCTTATGAGGAAGACCTCGTAGTCCATGGACAACCCGAAGAGGATGGCGAACAACATCACCGGCAAGAAGGCTTCGACCGGCCCCGTCTTGCCCACCTGGAACACCGAGGTCGCCCAGCCCCACTGGAACACTCCCACCAGAATTCCGAAGGCGGCACCGATGGAGAGGATGTTCATGGCTGCCGCGGTGAGCGGGATGATGATGCTGCGGAAGACCATGGACAGCAACAGGAACGACAACAGGACGACCAGGCCGATGAAGAGAGGCAGCTTCGAACTGAGGACCCGGGCGAAGTCCACGAAGATGGCGGTGTTGCCACCCACATAGACCTCGACGCCGCTGTCACCCACCGCGGCGGGGATGGTCGTTTGTCGGAGGTGATCGATGAGGTCGGTGGTGGCGGCGTCCTGGGGAGCCGAGGCGGGATAGACGGTGATCAGGCTCACCGTCTTGCCGTCCTTGGTCGGCAGAGAGATGGGCGGAACCACAGTGACCACGTTCGACTGGGACTTGACCTCGTCGGCCAGGTGGGTGAGCGCGGCGGTGTCGGCCGGGCCTTCGTTCTGGGTCACGAGCAGCAAGGGGCCGTTGAAGCCGGGCCCGAAGCCCTTGGCCAGCAGGTCGTAGGCCTCGCGGGTGGTTGTGCCCACTGGGTCGTTGCCCTGGTCCGAGGAGCCCAGCCGCAGGGAGAAGAAGGGAAGGGCCACCAGCAGGACGATGAGGAGGGCCACGACGGCCGGCAGGATGGGACGCCGCTTGATGAAGTCCGCCCACTTGGGCCAGAAGCCCTTGGTGCCGGTGCCGATGATCTTCGGACCGGTCTCGGCCAGGCCCCGCTTCTGGCTCCTGCTCATGACCCGGGGCCCGATGAAGCCCAGCAGGGCCGGCAGCAGGGTCAGCGCAGCGATCATGGTGAAGGCCACGCCGAGGGCGGCGGCGATGGCCAGCCCGTAGAGGAAGGACACCCCGAGGGCGAACATGCCGAGCAGGGCGATGCAGACGATGATCCCGGCGAAGAGCACGGCGCGACCCGAGGTGTTCACGGCGTTGGCGATCGACGTGGGTACGTCCTCCCCGGCGACCAGGCCCTGTCTGTGTCGGGTGACGATGAATAGGGCGTAGTCGACGCCCACCCCCAGACCGATTAAGAGGACGAGCTCCACCGAGAACTGGGGCATCTTCAGCACGTGGCTGAGCAGTCCGATGAGGCCGATAGCTGTCCCCAACGAGGCCAGGGCCGACACCAGCGGCAGGACGGTGGCGAAGCCTGAGCGGAAGACCAGGTAGAGCACGATGGCAGCCAGGATGATCCCGAGGAAGGTGCCGCCGAAGGCCTGGCGATCGGCAGCCTCGGCCACCTGGCCGGCCACCGCCACCTTGAGGTTCGGGCCGTTGGCCGACTGGGCGGTGGTCACGAACTGTTTGGCCAGGTCGGTGGAGAGGTACTGGGCCTGCTTGTCGAAGGTGACCGTGGCGAAGGCCGTCTGGTGGTCCTTGCTGATCTGGGTGGCTGCACCCGGGTCGTAGGGACTGGCCACCGTCGTCACGTGGGGGACCTTGGCAATCTTGGCCAGCATGGTGTCGATGCTGGCTTTCACCTCGGGATCGGTGACCGGGGCGCCGTTGGTGGTGTGGAAGACGATCTGCTCCCGGTCGCCGGCCACGGCGGGGGCCGAGGCCTGGAGCAGGGCCAATGCCTTGGTCGACTCGGTGTTGGGGAGGTTGAAGGTGTTGGAGTACGCGGTGCCGACGGACTGGGAGATGACGCTCATGCCGATGAGGGCGGCCAGCCAGAGCAGGACCACGATGACGCGATGGCGGACGCACCACGAGGCAAGACTCTTCATTACGACGTACTCCTCAATCTGCTCAACGCTGGGGGTTGGTTCACCGGCCTAGGGGGTGGCTCGGACCGAACCGTTGGCAGCCATTCTCGCCGATCCCCGCCGGAATCTGGTCGATGACTGCACCACGACGCTACTGGGGTTGGCGTCCGAATCGGTAGTCGGCGGCCGTTGTCCCGGGTCGCAGCGGGTATCGGTCATGATGATGGGGTGAGTGCCCTCGATCGCCTGGTTCCCTTGGACGGCGCCTTCAACTTCCGTGACCTGGGTGGCTACCGGGGTGCTGGCGGCGGGGTGACGCGGTGGGGGACCTTGTTCCGGAGCGACACCCTCCACGAGCTGTCGACAGCCGACGTGGCCACGCTCGGGTCGATGGGTCTGGCCACCATCATCGACCTTCGAACCCCGCGTGAGCTGGAGCAGACGGGGCGTGGTCCCCTCGGGCCCGAGTCCATTGCCTTCCGGCACCTCCCGGTGATCACCGGTACCGAAGGCGGGGGTGCCGAGGGTGAGGCCGTTGCCGCCCCTGAGGTCGACGACCTCACCGAGCGCTATCTCTGGTACCTCGAGGTGGGTGGGCAGGCCCTCGCCGAAGCGCTCACCATCCTCGGCGAGGCGGCCAGCTACCCGCTGGTCTTCCACTGCGCGGCCGGCAAGGACCGCACCGGAGTGCTGGCCGCGCTGGTGCTCGACCTGTGCGGTGTGGCCCCCGAGGACATCGTGGCCGACTACCTGATCACCGCCGAGCGGATGGAGCTCATCCTCGGCCGGTACCGGTCCGACCCGAAGTTCGAGGAGCGGATGGCCCGCGTGCCCGCCGGGCGGTTCGGTGTGGAGGCGGTGACCATGGAGCGATTCCTGGAGGTCTTGCACGGGCGGTTCGGGGGCTCCGAGGCGTGGGCCCGATCGGTAGGGGTTCGAGAGGCGTCCCTCGACGGACTGCGCTCAGTCCTGCTCGAACCGCCCATCTGATCGTCGGGGTCCGAGGGCCGCCGAGCCGGTGCCCCGGGGATGCCCGCTCGACCCGGACTCCTCCTAGACTGCTGGTGTGAGTGCTTCGATCTGGGGGCCGATTCTGGCCGGCACGGCCATGTTCGTGGCCTTGATGCTGGCCGGACTGGTCGTGACCGGATTCCTGCTGTGGCGGCTGGCTCGCCGAAAATGGCGGGCCCTCCACGCACACGGCGCCGTGGTTGGCGCCACCGCCCTGTGGGAGGCAGCCGCCGTCCGACGGCGGCGCGGCGGCGAGCCCACGTCGTCCGACGAGGTGGCCCAGTGGTCGCCGACCCGGGCTCGCAAGGAGATGTGGCGTTCGGTGGACCAGGCCGATGCAGCCGTGCGGGCTGCCGCTGATCTCGGGGCCCCGGTGGCCGAGCTGCCCTCGCTGTGCCGGCGACTGAACGGGGCCGCTGTCGATCTCGACAAGGTGCTCCGGGTGGAGCCGGCCGGTCCGGTTCCGTCGGCCATCCGCACCCAGGTGCACGAGGTGATGCGGGCCGCCGGCGACGTACAGCGGGCGGCGGTGGTATCGGCGAGTGACGCCAACGGACAGCGGGTCGGGGACCTCACGCGTGATGCGCTGCACGAGATCGAGCTGCTCGACGCCGGTCTGGCCTCGGCTCAGGCCGTCCTGCCGCGCCCGCCTCGCTGACCCGATCCGCCACCTCGAGTCGCTGGCGTCAGGCACCCGCCCCCGAGAGGACGGTGGACACCGCCTCGGAGAGGACATCGAGTCCGTCGGCCAGGAGCACTTCGTCGATCACCAGGGGTGGGAGTAGTCGGATCACATTGCCGTAGCTGCCACACGAGAGCACAACCACGCCGGAGCGATGGCACGCCGCGACGATGCGCCGGGTGGCCTCGGCATCGGGCTCGAGGGTGCCGGGCCGCACCAGCTCCATGGCCATCATGGCGCCGCGCCCACGGACGTCGCCGATGCCCCGGTGCTCTTTTTGCAGCGCCCGCAGTCGAGTCCCGACGACCTCACCGATACGAGCAGCCGCCCCGGCCAGGTTCTCCTCGTCCATGGTCCGGATGGAGGCCAGGGCGGCGGCACAGGCCACGGGATTCCCTCCGTACGTCCCTCCCAGGCCTCCGGGATGCACTTCGTCCATGAGTTCGGCCCGGCCCGTCACCGCGGCGAGCGGCATCCCCCCGGCCAAGGCCTTGGCGGTGGTGATGAGGTCAGGGACCACCGCTTCGTGCTCGCAGGCGAACCACTGTCCCGTCCGACAGAAACCGGTCTGGATCTCGTCGGCTACGAACAGCGCTCCTGCCTGCCGGGTCCAGGCAGCCACGGCGGGAAGAAATCCCGGCGCCGGCACGATGAACCCGCCCTCACCCTGGATGGGCTCGATGACCACGCAGGCCACGTTGTCTGCCCCCACCAATCGTTCGATCTCCTCGATGGCCCGGGCGGCGGCTTGCTCACCGGTCATCTCCTCGGGGTCGCGCAACGGGTACGACATCGGAACCCGGTAGACCTCGGGGGCGAAGGGGCCGAACTTGTCGCGGTAGGGCATGTTCTTCGCCGTGAGGGCCATCGTCAGATTGGTGCGTCCGTGATAGGCGTGGTCGAACACCACCACGGCCGATCGACGGGTGGCGTGACGTGCCACTTTGACCGCGTTCTCCACCGCTTCGGCCCCCGAGTTGAAGAGGGCCGTGCGCTTGTCGTGGTCGCCCGGAGTGCGCTCGTTCAGCGCCTCGCACACGGCCACGTAGCCCTCGTAGGGCGTGACCATGAAACAGGTGTGGCTGAACCGCGCCACCTGCTCGGACACGGCGTCGACGACCCGGGGGGCGGCGTGGCCCACGCTGACCACAGCGATTCCCGATCCGAGGTCGATGAGGGAGTTGCCGTCCACGTCGACCAGCACCGCCCCCGACGCCTCGGCGACATAGACCGGAAAGGTCGAACTCACCCCACCGGCCACCGCTGATGACCGTCGCGCCTCCAGTTGGCGGGAGCGGGGTCCGGGGAGCTCGGTGACCAGGTTGCGTTGCTGGTTGATCGGGGATGGTTCCACGGGGAGACGGTACCCGAGGGCGGGTCAGTTCGCCGCCAGGGCGATGAAGGCGAACATGGCCCCGGTGGGGTCGGCCATCACAGCGAATCGCCCGGTCGGGATGTCCATCGGACCGGCCACGAGGGTGGCTCCGTCGGCCGTGGCCGAGGCGACCGTGGCGTCGCAGTCGGCCGTGCCGAAGTAGGCCAGCCAGTGCGACGGCACCTCGGCTGGCACCTCGGCGGGCATGTCCATCATGCCGCCGATCTCCTGGCCGTCCAGCCGCCACATCGTGTAGGTCATGGGTCCCATGTCGGTGGTCTCCGAACTCCAGCCGAACACCTCGGCGTAGAAGGCCGTGGCGGCCGGGATGTCCCGGGTGGACAGCTCGTTCCACGTCAGCGCGCCGGGTTCGTTCACCACTCCGGCCCCGATGTGGAGGCGGGGCTGCCACACCGCAGTCGCCGCTCCGGAGGGATCGGCGAACACCGCCATCCTGCCCACGTCGAGGACGTCCATGGGCTCGACGAAGACCACGCCCCCGGCCGCCTTTACCTTGGCGATGCTGGCGTCGGCATCGACGACCGAGATGTACGTGGTCCAGGCGGGCGGTTGGCCCTCCATCATGATGGGCCCGGCACCGGCTACCGGCACACCCTCTTTTTCGAACATGTGATAGTGCCCGGCCTCCTCGCCCTGGTCCACGGCGTCCCAGCCGAAGAGCGAGGAGTAAAAGGCCACCGAGCGGGGCAGGTCGGGGCTGGCCAGGTCTACCCATGACGGGGTTCCGGGAGCGTATGAGGTTCTGGTGGGCACGAGAGGCCTCCTTGTCGTCCTTGGACGTGTGGTCGCTGGGCTTGTGGTCACGAACGCGGGCCGCCCCGCCGCCAACGTGACGGGTCGGCTCCGGTACCAGCCTGGCACGGGGCAGGCGGTCGTGCCGGGGTGAGTCCCGTAGCGGATGGCCGTGTGCAGTCAGGTCACCGCCCTCCCGTCGCAGGGGCTGGTGGCTGGCGGCCACCGACCTGGTTCATTCGGGCGCGACGCCGTTAGGACTCGACGGCCATGCCTCCGGCGGAACGACGCATGGCGGCGTGGAGCCGGTTGGGGGTGAGCACCCCGAGGTACCGATCGTTCTCATCAACCACCGGTAGCCACCGCATGTCGTGGAGCAGCATCTCGCCGAGCGCGGCACGCAAGGTCGTACCTACGGGGACCTGGGCGAGGAACGGTTCGATGTGGTCGGCGACCACTCCGGTCTCGGTACCTCCGAGGGGAATCCATCCGACCAACCCGCCCTCGCCATCGAGGACGATCGCGGTCTTCGCCCCCTCGTCGTCACCCAACTGGCGGGCGGCGTCCATCGTCGAGGTCACCGAAGCCAGGGGCGGCTGGGCCAGGTCACCGGGTTCGATCCCGACCACGGCCAATCGCCGCACGCCGCGATCGGTGCCCACGAAGTCCGCCACGAACGGGGTGCTCGGCCGCCCCAGGATCTCGGCGGGGGTGTCGTACTGCTCGAGGACCCCGCCCTTGGAGAGGACGGCGATCCGGTCGCCCAGTTTGGCCGCCTCCTCGATGTCGTGGGTCACGAAGACGATCGACTTCTTGAGCTCTTGTTGGAGCTCGAGGAACTGGTTCTGCAGGCGCTGACGGGTGACCGGATCCACGGCGCCGAACGGTTCGTCCATGAGCAGGACCGGTGGGTCGGCCCCGAGGGCCCGGGCCACCCCGACGCGTTGGCGCTCACCCCCGGACAGCTCGTGGGGATAGCGGCGCCCGTAATCACCGGGCTCGAGGCCGACCAACTCCAGCAGTTCGTTGACGCGTCGATCGACCCGGTCGTTGTCCCACCCGAGGAGGCGGGGAACGACGGCCACGTTGTCGAAGACCCGCCGATGGGGGAACAGTCCCCCCTGTTGGATGACGTAGCCGATGCCCCGACGCATGGTCACGGGATCCTTTGTCAGTACGTTCTCGCCGTCGATCAGTATCCGTCCCGACGTCGGTTCGATCAGCCGGTTGATCATCCGGAGGGTGGTGGTCTTGCCGCATCCCGAGGGTCCCACCAGGGCGGTGAGCTCGCCGTCCCCGATCTCGAGACTGAGGTCGCCGACGGCCACGTTGCCGGAGCCGTAGGACTTAGAGACGCGCTCCAGCGTGATCATGATTGCCAACAGTAGCAATCGGTCCTATCGGATTGGTCGGTGCCATCCGGCGTCAGCAGTAACGTCGCGCCATGGTCGCGGCCCAGCCCTTCTTCCAGTGGAGCTACGTCACCGAGCAGTGGAGTCAGATCTGGGGCGACCTTGTCCAGCACCTGGCCCTCAGTCTGTTGGCCCTGGCCATCGGGACGGCCATCTCCATCCCGCTCGCCCTGTTGGCCTGGCGGTACCGGATCATCCGGGTGCCGGTGTTCGGGGTGGCGAGCGCCCTGTACATCATTCCGTCCCTGGCCCTGTTCGCCATCCTCGGGCCCATCACCGGGTACGTGGCCTCGTATCCGACGGCCGAGTTCGCCCTGGTTGGTTACACGTTGCTCATCCTCATCTGGAACACCGTGGCCGGCCTTGACGCCGTGCCCACCGACGCCCGGGAGGCGGCCATCGCCGTCGGCTACAGCGCCAACGCCGCCCTCCTGCGCGTGGATCTTCCCCTGGCGCTTCCCTATATCTTCGCCGGCTTGCGCATCGCCGGTGCGACCGTGATCGGCCTGGTGACGGTGACCGCCCTGATCGGACTGGGTGGACTGGGCCAGCAGATCACCTACGGCTTCACCATCGGCTACTACACGCCCATCATCGTGGGACTGGTGCTCTCGGTCGTCCTCGCCGCCCTCTTCGACCTGTTCGTGGTGGGCGTACAGCGCCTGGCCATTCCGTGGACCCGGACGTCCCGGCGGAGCCGGTCGAACTGACATGCAGATCTGGGATCACTTCCGTCACTTCATGGCGAGCGTCTACGACTGGTTTGCCACGTCGGCCAACTGGAAGGGCTCGAGCGGCATCCCCGAGCTGGTCTGGCATCAGTTGGAGCTGTCCTTCGCCGTGGTGCTCGGTGCGGTGATCGTCGGCGGAGGCATCGGACTGGTGTTGGGCCACACCGGCCGCGGCGGACTGGTGGCCATCAACGCAGCCAACGCCGCCCGGGCGGTGCCGAGCCTCGCCCTGTTGACCCTCTTCGCCATCATCCCGGCGGTCTCACTGAAATGGGGCGGGTTCCTCGCCGCCTTCCTCGCCCTCGTCATCTTGGCCATCCCGCCCATCCTCACCAACACCTACGTCGGCATCCGGGAGGTGGACAGCGACGTCCGGGATGCCGCCACCGCCATGGGCCTGACCGGCCGACAGGTCTTGCGTCGGGTCGAGCTTCCACTGGCCATACCGGTGGTGATGGCCGGCATCCGCACGGCCTCGATCGAGGTAGTGGCCACCTCGACCCTGGCGGCCTATGTGAGCTTCAGCGATCTTGGGACACCGATCATCGCCGGACTCAACACGAACAACACGGTCGAGGCCTTCGCCGGTGCGCTGTTGGTGGCCGTGCTCGCCGGCCTGGTGGCCTTCGGCCTCGGCCTCCTCCAGCGGGCGTTCACCCCGGCACCGCTCCGACGTCAGGCGGCAGGAT
The DNA here is from genome assembly GCA_963817985.1 of uncultured Acidimicrobiaceae bacterium. GTDB lineage: Bacteria > Actinomycetota > Acidimicrobiia > Acidimicrobiales > RAAP-2 > Bog-756. The sequence continues at coordinate 16,181 of CAWFQI010000009.1, forward strand.
TGTCCCGAGCGCCGCGGGGTACCGTGGCCAGGGTGGCGGGACAGCCGGCCGTCTGACCGATCCATCCGGCCCGTTGGTGTGTACTATTTCTACCTGACCGATTTAGTCAACAATGCCGTACCCCCCACGAAAGGTCCCCGATGTCACTCCGCCGCTCGCTTCTGGTCACCGCCGCTCTGGTCTCGTCCACCATGGGAGTCCTCCTCTCCGGTGGCGTCGCTTCGGCCAGCACCAAGCCCACCATCACCATCGGGTCGACCAACTTCGAGGAGCAGGAGATCGTGGCCAACATGTACGGCGACGTCTTGGCCCACGCCGGGTATCCGGTGAAGGTGGAGCCCGCCCTCGGCACCCGGGCCATCGTGGTCCCGGCCATCGAACACAACCAGATCGACATCGAGCCCGACTACGCGGCCTCCCTGCTCGGCTACCTCAACGGCGGCACACCTCAGGCCGCCGGTGACCAGATCGCCACGGCCATCGCCGCCGACAACAAGAAGCTCGCCGCCTCGGGGGTCACCGTCCTGCCGGCGTCCAAGGCCCTCGACACGAACGTCTTCGCCGTCACCAAGGCCACGGCCAAAAAGGACCACCTGACCACCTTGTCGAGCCTCAAGCCCTACGCCTCGAAGCTGACGCTCGGCGGCCCGCCGGAGTGCCCGACGTTCGCCGGTTGCGAGCCTGGTCTCAAGTCGGTCTACGGCCTCAACTTCGCCGGGTTCAAGTCCACCGACGAGGCTGGCCCGCTCAGCGTCGCCGCCCTGAAGAACAACCAGGTGCAGGTGGTCGAACTGTTCTCGAGCGACGGCAACGTGGTGAACAACAACTTCGTGGCCCTCACCGACAACAAGCACCTCGAGGGAGCGGACTACATCGTGCCGGTGGTGCGGACCTCGGTGGCCACGCCGGCGGTGAAGGCCGCGCTGGCCAAGTTGAACGCCAAGCTGACGACCGACGCCATCTCCAAGCTCAACTTGAAGGTGACCTCGGACAAGCAGCAGCCCGCCGCCGTGGCCAAGTCCTGGCTCAAGTCCCAGGGTCTGATCTAGACCATCGGGAGCGGCGGACCGAACGCCGCCTCAGTTGCCGAAGTTCCAGCTGTCGCCGTCCTCGTAACGGTGCAGGATGTTCTTCGCCATCAGGATCTTGTGGACTTCGTCGGGCCCGTCGGCCAGTCGGAGGACGCGGGCCGTGAGGTACATCTGACCGAGAGGTAGGTCGTTGCTCACTCCGGCGCCGCCCCAGACCTGGATGGCCCGATCGACCACCCGGTGGTAGGCGGCGGGGACGAAGACCTTGATGGCGGAGATGGCGGTCCTCACGTCGGGGTCGCCGTTGGCCACCTTCTCGGCGGCGTTGATGGTCATCAGCCGGGCCGACTGCACGTCCATGTAGGACTCGGCGATGAAGCCCTGGATGAACTGCTTGTCCTTCAGCAGCCCGCCGTGCACCTGGCGGGTGAGGGCCCGCTCCACCATGAGGTCGAAGGCCCGCCACATCTGACCGACGGAGTTCATGCAGTGGTAGACCCGGCCGGCCCCCAACCGGTCCTGGGCCGCCTGGTGCCCCTGGCCCACCAGGCCGAGCGTGTTCTCGATCGGTACCCGGACGTCCTCGTACTTGATCTCACAGTGGTCCGAGCTGGCATGGCCGAAGATCCCGATGCCCCGGATGATGTTGACCCCCTGGGTGGCGGTCGGCACGATGATCTGGGTCATCCGTCCCGGAGCGCCCAGTTCGCCCGTGGGGTCGTTGGCCCTGCACATGACGATGAAGAAGTCCGCCTCGATGCCGTTCGAGGTGAACCACTTGTGGCCGTTGATGACCCACTCATCCCCGTCCCGCACCGCCTCGGTCTGGATGGACCGCGGGTCGGATCCGGCATTGTCCGGCTCGGTCATGGAGAACCCCGACTGCATGGTCCCGTCGATGAGGGGGAGGAGCCACTTGCGCTTCTGGTCCTCGGTCCCGTATTTGACCAGCACGCTGGCGTTGCCCGAGTTGGGGGCGGCAATCCCGAACAGGGTGGCGGCTCCCACCGCGTAGGCCAGGATCTCGTACATGTAGGCCAGAGCGAGGAAGTCGAGTCCCATCCCGCCGTACTCTGCCGGCAGGTGGGGGGCCCACAACCCGGCCTCGGCCACCTTGGCCTTGACCTCCTCACGCAGCTCGATGCTCCGGCGCCGACCGTCGAGGCCATCATCCCCGTCGTGTTCAGCTCCCCGCCGCGAGCGCCACAGGAGTTCCTCGTGCGGGAGGATCTCGGTGTTGATGAAGTCAGCGGTCCGCCGCCGGATGTCGTTGATCGCCGGGTCCAGGCCGGGAATCGGCGTGACATTGATGGACATGGCGGCCTCCTTGGCGGGTGCAGCGGTACGGCACGGCTGCGCCCGATCCATCATGGCCCAGCGCTGCGACCGGCGGCGCCGCGGGGCGCCGGCCTCGAGACGACGGCCCCGATGCTTCGGCAGACCGCCGGGCCCCGGGCCTCCGAGCTAGGTGAGTTCGACCACCATGGCGATCCCCGGGTCACCGGCATGCCGGGCTACCCGCAACTCGTAGGAGCCCGGTCGAACCACCATGGTGTGGTGGTCGGTGTCCCGTTCGGCCAGGCCGGACGTCGGCACTTCGAGGAGCAGGTACACCGCCTCCCCGGCCTCGATCTCGACCCGCTGGAAGCCGATGAGACGTTCGGGCCGGGCCGGGTCGCGGCGGCGGCCGTACACCTGGACCACGTCGGCCCCCGGTCGTGCGCCGCTGTTACGCACGGACGCCCGGACCTGCACGGTGTCCTCGTGCACCTCCGCCTCGGCGGCGTCGAGGACGAAGTCGGTGTAGCTCAGGCCGAAGCCGAACGGATAGGCCGGGGTGGTCCCGTTGCGAGCGAGATGCCAGTAGCCGTGCCAGGCGTCGTAGGTGAAGGCCGTGCTCTCGATGGTGAAGTCGGGAAGGTCGGACTCGTGGTTCGGCACGCTGAAGGGCAGCCTCCCCGTGGCCGGGCTGGCGCCGGTCAGCACATCAGCCAGACCGTGGCCCCCCTCCATGCCCGAGTACCAGGCCTGGACCACGGCGGGCACCTGTTGGTCCCACTCCGAGATCACGACCGCACTTCCCGCCACCAGCGCCACCACGGTACGGGAATTGGCAGCCGCCACCGCCCGGATGAGAGCCACGTCGTCGTCGTGGAGCCGGAGTGACACCCTGTCTCCTCCGACCTCGAAGCCAACGCCCCCCGTATGCACGCTCACGTGGTCCGGCGGTTGGATGGCCTGTTCGGTGGCGATCTCGGCGGTGAACCGCTCGACCAGGGCAGGGTCATCGTCGCCGGGAAAGAGGTCGGTCAAGGCCCCTCCCGAGAACTCGCCGATGAACTCCCCCTCGTCGAGCCGGGTGTAGCCCACCACCACCACGGCCACATCAGCCGAGGCAGCCAGAGCCGCAGCGCGCCCGGGATCCGCCGAGTCGTCCACGGTCACGACCACGTCGGGCAGAGCGTCCCGCAGTCCGTCAGCTACGGTCACCACCTCGGGGGCCCATACGTCGCTCGAGCCGCCGTCCCCCAGGTTCACCGCCGTGGCCAACCGGCCCAGTACGGCCAACGAGGAGCCGGCGCCAAGAGTCAAAGGGAGCACCGGTGATCCCGCCACCGGCTCGTTGCGCAGCAGCACCACTGACTTGGCCGCCGCCTCCCGGGCCAGGGCGCGGTGGGCCGGACCGGCCAAGACCTCCCGATCCGGATCGGGACCGCTCAGGATGCCGTCGAACCGTTGGCGAGTGGCGATGATTCGCTCGACGGCCAGGTCGACCTCGGCCCAGCTGGCGTCGCCGGCCCCCAGCGCGGCCTCGAGATTCCCGGCCCGGATCATCCGGTAGGGCATCTCCACGTCCAGCCCGGCGTGCAGTGACTTCGCCGCATCACGCAACCCGAAGATCCAGTCGCTGATGACGAAGCCGGTGAAGCCCCACTCGTCCCGCAGGACCTCGGTGAGCAGTGGCCGGTTGTCCCCGCACCACTCACCGTTGACGCTGTTGTAGGCACTCATCACCACGGCGACCCCCTCGTCGATGATGCGCTTGAAGTGGGGGAGATAGACCTCGTGGAGGGCCACTTCGTCGATCGTGATGTCCACGCTGAATCGCGAGTTCTCCATGGAGTTACATGCGAAGTGCTTGACGCAGGCCATGGCGTGGCGCTGCACGCCCCGGGTGAGGGCGGCGCCCATCTCGCCTACGTGGTGGGGGTCCTCGCCGTAGGTCTCCTGGGCCCGCCCCCAGGCCGGGTGGCGCAGGACGTTCACGCAGACTCCCCCGTAGAGGGTGGCGCCCACGGCCCGCAGCTCGGTCCCGATGGCCTCGCCGATCCGCTCTTCGAGGTCCAGGTCCCAGGTGGCGCCCCTGGCCATGCTGACCGGGAAGCAGGTGGCCTGGTCCACCACCACGCCGCGGGGCCCGTCCGAGAAGGCGAATCCGGGGAGCCCGAGACGCTCCACCCGGGCCGCCCGGAACGGGCTCTTGTGGTACCCCTGGTTGCTCAGATAGACGAGCCCGGCCCAGAAGGGAGCATCCCCGTCGAGGCACCACAACTTCTCGTCGGGAGTCATGGCGGCCACGATGGCGGCCGCCTCCTCGGTGGGTGCCTGGCTGCCAGGTGCTGTTCGATGACCGGTCATCGGGTCAGTCTCGCAGCCGGGACCGAGCCGGCGCGGCCCCGTCTATCCGGCAACGCCTCTCGGCGAGGGTCAGGCGGGTCCGACTGCCTCGTGCCCGGTCGGTACCGGATCGTCGCCGACCGGCGTGTGACCGCCGCCCTCTTGAATGGTGGGTGGCGTGGCCCCGCGGTCGTCAAAGGACAGCGCCACCTCGGGCGGCAGCACGACAGGCTGAGAGATCTGGGGGAGGTCGAAGCCGTCGCTGAACTCCTCCAGGTTCCGCCGCGCCGGTTCGGGGAGGACGAAGGTGAGGGCGAAGCCGAGCACGGCGGCGCATCCGGCGATGGCCAGCATGCCGCGGAGTCCGTAGTGCTTCTGGAGTTGTGGGACCAGGAAGACTCCGACGAAGGCCCCGAGCTTCCCCACTCCGGCGGCGATGCCGTGGCCGGTGGTCCGCATGCTCACCGGGAAGACCTCGGAGGGCAGTACGAACGTCGTCATGTTGGGCCCGAACTCGACGAAGAAGTAGCTCAGCCCGAAGATGGCCAAGAACGGGGCCACCATCGTCGTGAGATGCGCGAAGCCGGCCAGGGTCAGGAACGACGCCGCCATCACCCCGAAGCCGATGAACTGGAGCTTGCGGTGGCCGATCCGGTCCATGGTCAGTACAGCCATGATGTACCCCGGAACGGCGAAGACGACGAACATGCCGAGCGTCCAGAGCAGTTTGGTTTCGAGTGAGGCAGAGGAGTCCACCTGCTTCAGGATGGCCGGGAGCGAGAGCGTGTTGCCGTAGTAGGCGTAGTCGAACAGGAACCAGGCCCCGGCCGTACCGAGCAGGAGCGTGAGCATGCGGCGGTTCCGCAGGAACTGGGCAAGCCGCATGTTCTGCGTGCTCTTCTCCGACGCCGCCGGCGTGTCCACTGCGCCATCCGAGAAGGCGGCGAGGTCCTCGCCGGCCTGGTCCGCCTTCCCTTGCACCTGGGCCTTGAAGCGTGGTGATTCCGGCATCTTCGAGCGCAGATAGATGACACCGGCGGCCGGGATGGCGCCGAAGGCCAGCATGAGCCGCCACACCAAGTCGTTGCTGATCCCCGACTTGAGCAGAATCAGGCCGACCAGTGGTCCGACCACCAGTCCGAGGGCCTGCATGGAGAAGACCATGCCCACGAGGCGGCCACGGTCCCGGCGATTGGAGTACTCGCTCATGAGCACGGCCGAGACGGGATAGTCACCGCCGATGCCCACACCGAGGACGAAGCGGGCGATCACCAGCCACACGAAGCCAGGAGCGGCCGCCGACGCCAGGGCCCCGACCATCATGATGACCGCCACGCTCAGGTAGACGACCTTGCGACCGAGGACGTCGGCGATGCGGCCGAAGCCGACCGCTCCGAAGAAGGCGCCGAGGATGGCAGCACCGGTGACCCAACTGGTCTGGAGCGTGCTCAGATTCCACTGGGCGGCCACGAGGGTGGCGACCGTGCTGATGACGAAGAGGTCGTAGGCATCGGTGAAGAAGCCCACCCCCGAGACGAGCACGGTGCGCCGGTGGAATTTGCTCCGCGGGGCGTCGTTGAGGAGATCGGTGACCGACGGTGACGTCCCCGCTGGCACAGCCTCCCCCGCCCCCGTCCAGCTCGATGCCATCGACACAACTCTGATGGGGCTAGGTGGACGGAAGGTAAACCCAAGGTGAACGAAACGTGAACAAAAGAGCATCTTTAGGTGATCCGGGGTAAAAGACCACGTCGTGGGTAATCTTTCCGTGACATGTCCCCATCCCAGCCCGGTTTAGACGCCATCGATCACAAGGTCATCCAACTGTTCGCCCTGGTCTCCGAGGCCTTGTCGCGGGCCACCGACGCCCTGCTCAGTGGTGAGGCCCTCTTGGGTCAGTCGGTGATCGACGGCGACCAGGACGTGGACACCCTGGCCGCCGAGGTGGAGCTGCTCATCTGGGACGAGCTGCAAGAGCGTCCGGTGCAGGGCAACGAGCTCCGCTACCTCGTCGGTCTGCTCCTCATCATCCCCGAGCTCGAGCGCAGCGCCGATCTGGCCGAGCACGTGGCCCAGAGGGCCGTTGACCATCTGGGGACCGACATGAGCCCCCGCAGCCGGGGGATCGTGCAGCTGATGACCGAGGTGGCCAACGAGATGTGGCAGCAGGCTGCCGACGCCTTCGGTGACCGGGACCGGATCGCCGACCGACTGAACACGGCCGACGAGGAGATGGACATCCTCCACGAGCAGCTCACCCTCGAGGTGAGTGCCGAGGAGATGCCCGTTCAGATCGCCGCGCAGGTGACGCTCCTCGCCCGCTTCTACGAGCGGTTGGGCGACCATGCCGTGAACCTGGCCCGTCGCATCGAGCTCCTCGCCGACAATCGTCCGTGAGGCTCGAGGGAGGGCGGGTCAGATCGTCGGCCCCGTGAGGTCGTAGATCGTCACCCCGTCCACGGTCGTGGCTTTGTAGTGGGAGGAGACCCAGGTGGCGATCTGGGTGGAGTCCGATGTGCCCGACTGACCAAGGCCTGCGGCACCACCACCGAACCCGCCACCGAAGCCGCCACCACCGATGTAGTAGTGGATCTTGCCTTGGGCGACGTACTTCTTGAACTGGGCCAGCGTAGGAGCCGGGTCGGTGCCGTTGAACCCTCCGATGGCCATCACCGGATCGCCGGTGGCCAGCTGGTAGCCCGATGCGGAATCTGATCCGGAGGCCGCCGCGACCCAGGTGTACTTGGAGGCGCCCGCGGCCAAGAGCGCGGTCAGTCGCTTGCCCGGTGTCGAGCCGTTGAGGAGGCCACCGGCCGCACCGCCACCGAAGCCGCCGGCCCCGCCCCGACCACCGACCCGACCAAAGCCCCCGGCTGCCTGCCCGCCAGGGAAGGTCGGTGCACCTTGACCGCCACCGAATGCGCCCGCCGGTGGCCCGCCGCCGAATCCGCCGGCGCCTCGAGGGAACGTGGCGCCCCCCGGCAGCCCACCTCCGTTGCGACCCAACCCTCCCGGGCCGAAGGCGCGGGCGCCGCCGAAGCCGCCGAAGCCGCCTCCTCCCTGGATGGTGGGACCTGCTGTCGGGATGGCTCCCGAGTGGGGGGTGGCTGCTGTGTTGAGGGAGTACGCGGCCGGGGCAGCGAGGACCGAGACGATCCCGAAGCCGGCCAGACCGGCAGCCAGCACGCCGCGCGCCTTGGGTACGAGGGCGATGCCCACCGCGGCCACGATGCCTAGACCCAGCACGATCCAGCGCAGCGCCGGATACCAGGTGGGACTCCAGCCGAGCATGACGAAGGCCCAGGCGACCGAGGCCACGATGGCCAGTGCGAGGGCGACCCGGGGGAAGATCTCTGATCGGCGTCGCCACAAGGTCGCGGCGCCCATACCCACCAGTGCGCCGACGGCCGGAGCCAGGGCGACCGTGTAGTACGGGTGGATGATGCCGTGAGCGAAGCTGATGGTGGCGCCGGTCAGCACCAGCCAGCCGCCGAAGATGAGCACGCCGGCCCGAGTCCGATCGTTCCGGGGAGCGCGGCGGGTCATCCAGAGCACGGCAACCATGCCGATCAGGGCACCAGGGATGAGCCACGAGATCTGCCCGCCCATCTCCCGCAGAAAGAGGCGGTTCCATCCGACCGGACCCCACATGCTGCCTCCGCCGAGGCCACCACCACCACCGACGCTTCCGACCTCGTTGCCGCTGAGTCGACCGAACCCGTTGTAGCCGAAGATGAGGTTGAGCAGATTGTTGTCGCTCGACCCACCGACGTAGGGCCGATCGGCGGCCGGGGTCAGTTGGACGGCGGCCACCCACCACCCACCGGCCACCACCATGGCCAGGCCCGAGTAGATGACCTGAACCACCCGCCGGCCCAGCTTGGGCGGCCCGGCCAGTAGGTAGACCGCAGCCAGGACGGGGATGAGGATCACCGCCTGGAGCATCTTGGTGATGAAGCCGAATCCGATCAGGGCACCGGCCAGGACCATCCACCGGCTGCGTCCGTCATCGATGGCCCGCACCGTGGCGTAGGCGGCCAACGTCAAGAGGAGGGTCAACAACGCGTCGGGGTTGTTGAAGCGGAACATCAGCACAGCCACCGGGGTCAGGGCCAACACGGCACCGGCCAGGAGAGCCGCACCAGGGGCGAACCACCGGCGCACGGTGATGACGAGCACTCCGACCGTGGCCACGCCCTCCAGGGCCTGGGGCACCAGGATGCTCCAGGAGTTGACGCCGAAGATGCGGGCGGAGATCTCCATGATCCACAGGGAGGCAGGAGGCTTGTCGACGGTGATGAAGTTCGAGGCGTCGGAGGAACCGAAGAAGAAGGCCTTCCAGCTCTTGGTGCCGGCCTGGACGGCTGCGGAGTAGAAGCTGTTGCCCCACCCCGAAGCACCCAGTCCCCAGAGATAGAGCACGGCCGTTCCCACCAGGAGGACGACGAACGCGGGCCTCACCCAGGCGGGGTCCTCGGGTCGCCCCCGGACCAACCGTGTCAGCCACCCCGCCGGAGGGACGGGGGCCGTCGGCGGCGGTGACGACGGTTCGAAGGGTCCATCGACCGTCGCCTCGGATGTCCGGAGCACGTCGGGGTGAGGCGCGGGAGGAGCATCGAACGCCCCGGGCTCGACCGGGGGAGGCTCCGTGGTCACCCCCTGGGGTTCGCCGAGGGTTACGGGCCCGGCGACCTCGGTGGCGTGGGTCTCGTTCACGATGCCGACCATGTCCGGGAATCGGTGGCCGTTGCGCGGGGACAGAGGAACCAGCTCGTCCACTCACCGATGGCGCGGGGTGCTCGCATGGGCCTCAGTGTGCCGAACGGGTCGCAGATGCGGGTGAGAGCGACCTGTGAGGTTCATGAGAATCGGTGCGTACCCGACGGGCGGGGATTCGATCATCGGAGGGTCGCCTCGGGTGGAAGGGCGTTCGTGTCGGGTGGGGCCAGCTCATCGCCGGTGATCGCCGGGGGCGTTGCGATCGGTGGCATCGGCTCCGAGACGGGATCATCCTCAGCGGGCGGGACCGGGGGTAGATGAACGGTGAAGGTGGTGCCGACGCCCACCCGCCCTTCGGCCGACACCGTGCCGCCATGGTTGGCCACGATGGCGCTGACGATGGACAGGCCGAGACCCGCTCCGCCGTTGGACCGCGACCGGCTGGGGTCGGACCGGTAGAACCGCTCGAAGATATGGGCCGCCTCGTCCGGCTCCATGCCCGGCCCGTCGTCGGCCACGGTGATCACGGCTCCCTCCCCCTCGGGCTCGACGGAGACCTGGACCCCGGTGCCCGGTGGGGTGTGGGCTCGCACATTGCCCAGCAGGTTGTCGATGACCTGCCGGAGACTGGTGGCATCGCCCTCGACCTCGATGGGCCGCGACGCGTGGAAGGTGACCGGCCAGTCGGGCCCGACGGTGGAGGCGGTGTGGACCGCTTCGGCGCACAGGGCCACCAGGTCGACGGACCGCCGCTCCATAGGACGTCCCTCGTCGAGCCGGGCCAGGATCAGGAGATCGGCCACTAGCTGCTCCATGCGGGAGGTCTCCGTGCGGATACCCCCCATCAACCGCTCGAGATCGGCCTTCTGCTCCGAGGCCCCCCGTCCGAACAGCTCCGCGTAGGCCGAGATGGCCGCGATGGGTGTCCGGAGCTCATGGGAGGCGTCGGCGACGAAGCGCCGGAGCCGGGCCTCGGAGGCCCGGAGCCGACGCTCCGAGGCCAAACGGGCGCTGAAGGCAGATTCGATCCGGGCCAACATCACGTTCAGGGTCCGGGCTAGACGACCCACTTCGGTCTTGTTGTTCTCGCCGGGGACCCGCTCGGTGAGGTTGCCGGCGGCGATCGACTCGGCGGTTGTCTCCATGTCGCGCAGTGGTCGCAGACCGATGCGGACCAGCCAGAAGCCCCCGATGAGGGCCAGGACGACGGCGCCTCCGGTGACGGCCAGCTCCACCAATAACAAGTGGTGGAGGGTGTTCACCGGCTCGCCGACGGGCTGCGCCACGATCAGGATCTCACCGTTCTTGAGCGTCGAAGCGCGCACCCGAAACTCCGGGCCGCCTGACGTCGCCGAGGGAGCGTCGAAGTAGGCGGCCTTGGTGCCGTCGTCGGCAGTCGCAAAGCCGGTGATCGTGCTGGGGATCACGGGGAGATAGGTAGCACCGTCGACGTAGGCCGGGCAGCGCTGACCGGCGACGACCACGCCCTTGGCGTTGCGCACTTCCACCGCGACCGTCGCACTCACGTTCGAGGGCGGCCCACCGTCGTCGGAATCGCCCGTGGGAGACGGGCCGCCCCCCGCCTGAGGGTTGGGACCGCTGAGGGCGGTGCAGAGCAGATTGCCGTTGTTGGCCGCAAACTCAAACCTGCCGTGGGCCAGGTCGAGCTGCTGGTCGGCCTGTTGGTAGAGGTAGGACTCGAGGTACCGGTAGGTGACCACATCGGCGATGGAGAGGGCCACGATGAAGATGATCCCGATGGCAATCAGGAGTCGGGACCGGAGGGACATGACTCAGGTCGCCGTCGGCTCGCGCAGTGCGTATCCGACGAGCCGCACGGTGTGGATCACCGGCGGACCCACGGCCTCCAACTTCTTGCGGAGATAGCTCACGTAGGTCTCGACCACGTTGCCATCGCCGCCGAAGTCGTAGTGCCAGACGTTGTCGAGGATCTGGGCCTTGGACAGGACGTGTCGGGGGTTGAGGAGGAAGAACCGGAGCAGGTTGAACTCAGTGGCCGTCAAGGAGATGGGCTGGCCGGCACGGGTTACCTCATGGGCGTTCTCATCCATCTCGATGTCGGCGAAGCGCAAGGTCCCCTCGTCTTCATCCTCGCTGCCCGTGCGACGGAGGATGGCGTGTACCCGGGCCACGATCTCGGCCAGGGCGAAGGGCTTCGTCACGTAGTCGTCACCGCCCACGGTGAGGCCGGCCACCCGGTCCTCGACCGCGTCGCGGGCGGTGAGGAAGAGAATGGGAATCCGGACGCCGTCGGCCCGGAGCCGACGAGTCACCTCGAGGCCGTCGAGATCGGGGAGCATGACGTCAAGCACGATGAGGTCGGGTGGGTTGTCCTGGGCGGCCGACAGGGCCAGTCGACCGGTTACCGCCTCTTCGACAGCGAAGCCCTCGTAGCGGAGGGAGGTGGCCACGGCGTCCACGATGGAGGGCTCGTCGTCGACGACGAGGATGCGTTGGCTGCGGGTGGGCTCCACCTGGTTCGTCCTTCGCTCGAGTGAGATCGCAGGCAGGCTGCGGCTCGGTGTCAGTGACACCAGCATCGCATCGGTCCTTGGGCGAACGGTGTGACCTGGCTGTGGGCCCGCTGTGAAGGAGTTGCCGGTACGCCGGGGCGATTCCCGGGTCGCCGTCGCCTCGAGCGTGGCGGGCCGCCCAGGTCGGGCCGACCCACTTCGAGCCCTCCGACCTGGGGTTTTCGTCCATCGAACACGGGCTGGCAGCTCCCGACAGGCTCGGCGGCGGCTCTCCCAAGGCGCGACGCATGCACCTCGCCACCGCATGACTGCCGCAGCGCCCGGTCGCTTTCGAGGGGCTCCGATTCTCAGGTGCTTCACAGGTGGCTGGAAGGTGCCTCTTCATTTGGCTGGCTCTGATGGACCTCACCAACCGACGCCGGTACCCCCACGGGACCACCGGCCCAGCACCGAAAGGCCAAGCCATGGCGCCACAGCTTCCGCCCCACCAGCCAGCCCGCCCCTCGGCCGTCCGCGCCCGGGACCGGGCCATGGCCCGGGTGCGCCGAGCCACGATCGGAATCGGTGTGGCCGCATCGGCTGCAGCGGTCGGTATCGGGGTCGTCGTGGCCTCGGGCAGCGCCGCCCACTCCTCATCAGGCGCGGCCGACACCACCACCTCGCCCACGACCGCCACCACGTCGAGTCCCTCCACCACCGGGTCGAGCGCCAGTTCCGATGCCACCACGCCGACCACGTCCGCTCCGACCACGACCACAACCACCACGGCGCCGCGATCCACCTCGTCGTCCGCCTCGTCCGTTTCGGGGCAGACGTGAGCGCGCTCATGGCTGATGCCGCCGACCTGGCCGTCACGAGCGGGAGCGCCGCATCCGAGACAGGAGCACAAGCCCTCGGCGTCCGCTCGATGCGAGCCATCGGAACCACGGTCTCGGTGGCGATCACCGATAGCCAGCGGGCAGACGACGCCTTGGCGCTCCTGGCCGATGAGTTGCGTGCCCTCGACGAGGCGTGCAGCCGGTTCCGACCCGACTCGGAGATCCGCCGGATCGAGGCTGAAGGCTACGGCCGGCCGACGGCAGTGAGTCCACTCCTGTTCGCACTGATGGAGGCGGCGAACCGGGTGGCGGTCCAGACGGCTGGAACCGTGGACCCGACCGTGGGGTCTGCCCTCATCGAGTTGGGATACGACCGGGACTTCAGCCAGATTGCCGCCGCCGACCCACCGTCCGGCGAGTTCGTGGCCCAACCTGCGCCGGGCTGGTGGCGGATCGCCCTCGATCCTGAGACCCGCACCGTGTCCATCCCCGAGGGTGTGCACGTGGACCTCGGCTCGTCGGCGAAGGCCTTCGCCGCCGATCGGGCCGCAGCCCGACTGGCCACCACGCTCGACTGCGGGGTGCTGGTCAACCTGGGAGGCGATGTCTCGGTCGCCGGACCCACTCCACCCGACGGGTGGGCGATCGGGATCGCGGCCGACTGTGCCATGGATCTACGCCTGGTGGACCAGGTCGTGGCCATCACCAACGGCGGTCTGGCCACATCGGGGACCACCGCTCGCTCCTGGCTTCGTGCTGGGCGCCGGGTCCACCACATCGTCGATCCGGCGACCGGCGAAGCTGCCCCGGCTGTCTGGTCGCTCGTCTCGGTGGCTGCGGCGACCTGCGTGGATGCCAATGCCTGGAGCACGGCTGCGGTGGTCTGGGGAGAGGACGCGGTGGACAACCTGACTTCGTGGGACGTGCCTGCTCGACTCGTCGATGCCCAGGGTGCCGTGACGACCTGTGGCGGCTGGCCCGCTGACGAGCCGACGACAAGGCCGGTGGCGTGATGCTCGCCTCCACGTCCACCACCATCTGGTACACCATGCGAGCCACCGGCGTCGTGGCTCTGATCCTGCTCACCGGGACCATGGTCCTCGGCATCCTCACCGCGGGGCGGACGGCATCGCCGAGGTGGCCGGCGTTCGCCCGGGCCGATCTGCACAAGCGGGTGTCGCTCCTGGCCATGGTGTTCCTCGGCCTTCACGTCCTGACGGCCGTGCTGGACACCTATGTGCATGTGGGATGGCTCGCCACCGTCGTCCCCTTTGCATCGCCCTACCGACCACTGTGGACGGGCCTCGGAACGGTCGGAGTGGATCTGCTACTGGCCGTCGCCCTGTCGAGCGCCCTCCGCCAGCGCATCAACCCCCGCACGTGGCGTGGTATCCACTGGCTCGCCTACGGCAGTTGGCCGGTGGCCATGGCCCACTCCCTCGGAATGGGCACTGACGCCTCAGCCCTGTGGATGGACGCGGTCGCCGGACTGTGCGCCCTGGCCGTCGCCGGTGCCCTGCTGTGGCGGATCACCGACCATCGCCGCGCCGCCGAACGCGCCGCCCTGGCCGGTGCGTCCACCCGGGCCGTCACCATGCGCCGGACCGCTCACGCGGCTCGCTCCTCGGCCACCTACATCACGACCCGCAGCATCTCGGACGGGGAGACGACCAGGCCGGGATCCACGCGACTGCTCGAAAAGGAGCGACGATGACTGCCACAATCCTCGACGTCGAACCGCGACTGCTGGCCGGCTCGGTCCACTCGTCGGCTTCGCCCAACCTGGCCAGCCATCTGGCCACGCACGGACCACTGTCCCTTCCTGCCCGCCCCGACGGGCGTTGGCGGGAGGCCATGGTGCGGGCGGTGTTCGACTCCGGCCTCCTCGGGCGGGGAGGGGGTGGTTTCCCGGCCGGTGCGAAGTGGGAGGCGATCAGGCGAACGGCCCGACGACCGATGCTGGTGGTCAACGCCATGGAAGGTGAGCCAGCCAGTGCCAAGGACTGGGCTCTGCTCACCCGAGCCCCTCACCTCGTGCTCGACGGTGCCGAGGTGGCGGCCGCCGTGGTGGGCGCCACGGACATCGTGATCTGCGTGGCGGTGGACAACGACACTGCGGCCATGTCGATCGAGGCGGCCCTGGCCGAGCGGGCTGCCCATGGCCGCCACCGGCCCAGGGCGACCGTGCAGCGGCCCCCGCACCGGTACGTGTCCGGCGAAGAGTCGGCCCTGGTCTCGTGGCTGACCCGCGGCGAGGCCCTTCCCGCGCTCCGCGTCGACAAGTCCGTGCCGCTCCAGGTCGGACGCCGCCCCGCCATGGTGCACAACGCCGAGACGTTGGCTCAGGTGGCCCTCATCGCCCGGCACGGGCCGGCCTGGTTCCGACGGGCCGGGGTTCCGGATGCGCCCGGGTCGACATTGGTCACGGTGAGCGGTGCCGTACAGGCCCCCGGCGTGGTGGAGGTCGAGTTGGGTACGCCGGTCATCGACATCCTCGGACAGGTGGGAGTGGGAGCGGACCTGTCCGGGGTGCTCGTGGGTGGCTATGGAGGATCATGGCTGGGGCCGTCCCATCTCGGCACGCCCTACAGCCCGCGAGCGCTAGCCGCCGTAGGTTCCACCCTCGGCGTCGGCGTACTGGTCGCCCTTCCGGGCAGCTCGTGTGGAGTTGCCGAGACGGCCCGGATCGTCCGGTACATGGCCGGGGAGAGTGCCGGACAGTGTGGGCCCTGCGTCTTCGGCCTTCCTGCCATCGCCGAAGACCTGGAACAGCTCTGGCTGGGACGGGCCGACCCACAGGTCATCGACCGCATCCTCAGTCGTTCGAAGGTCGTGGACGGACGGGGGGCGTGTCGCCATCCCGACGGCGTGGTCCGGCTGGTGCGCAGCGCGTTGTCGGTGTTCGCTGGTGATGCCCGGGCTCACGCCGAAGGTCGGCCCTGTGCCGCCCACCGCGCATCGACCGTGCTCACCCTGCCGGCCCGGCCGCACGTCGACCGGGGGAGTGGAGCTGGCCCAGTCGTGGGGAGGGCATCATGAGCGGTCCACAGGCCGTCGCCGTGAGGTTGCGGGTGGATCCAGTGGCGTGTGACGCCTACGGATTCTGCGCCGAACTGCTACCCGAACGGATCACGCTCGACGAATGGGGTTACCCCATTGTCGATGGTGCTCCGGTCGAGCCGTCCCTGGTCGCTTTGGCCACACGGGCAGCTGCAGAATGTCCTCGTCGGGCCCTCCTGCTCGAACGGGTGCGCACCGTCGGCTGACGGCACGAGGCCACCGACCCACGTCGACTCCACCAGGTGGGCGGACCCGCTCGGGCTGTCTCCGACCGTCGGCCCCGGGCGACGCCAAGAGCTGGTGTTGAGGTCGGCGGCGAAGGCCTAGGCACCACCCGAGCCGGGCTGGTGGTGAGAATCGCCTGGTCAGGCTGGTGCAAACTTCTGATTTCGCCCCGGGAATCTTTGCCCCTGGCCACCTGTTGGACCGTCCATGCAGTTGGTGACGCTCCCCTCAGGGCTGCGGCCCTCGTCGGTGGATGAACACGACACGGCCCGGCTTACCGCAGCCAAGGTCGTGGGCGTCGCCGGCGTGCTGGCGTACAACTGGTGGGTCGTGGTGCCGTTCGTGCCCGGTCTGATGCCGTCGGTGAACGGGTTCTTCTCGGACCTGGAGGCGACAGGGCGGCCGCACGCCGATCTCATGTCCGACGCCGATCTGTGTGCCGGTCTCCTCTTGGTGGCGGCGCTCCTCCTCAGGGGTTCGATGGCCGCCACCGGCGTGCGCCGCGAATGGAAGTGGCTGGTGGCCTTCGCCGTGGCCGGAGCGGTCGGAGGGCGCTATCCCTACGCCTGTTCCGAAGGACTGAGCGCCGCCTGCCGCCAGCTGGAGTGGCATCTGCAGCTGCCTGTGCACCACTACGTGCACGTGGTCTCGGGAATCGCCGAGTTCGCCACGTTGACGACCGCTGCGGTCATCGCCTTCCGACGTACCCGGAACGCAGGCACCACCGAGTCACGCCTCTACCGGGCTGTGGTGGTGACCCTGCTCGTCGGCTACCCGCTGCTCGGGCTGGTCTACCTGACCGACCGGCTGGGCACCCTGGTGGAGCCCATCTTCTTTGTGGCCTTCTCCGCCATGGTGATCACCGAGCTGTTCGAGCCGATCCGGCGGCAGACCTCGTCGTGGGCCGAGCGGGTCTTGGCGAGAAGCGAGAAGCCGCAGGGTCGGGCCGGAGGTGCTGATGCTCGGGTTGATCAGGTATCCCGACCCGAAGGCTACCGACCTCCCAAGATCCGGGTCTGAGGACCGCTCGACCGCAGCTCGAGAAGGGTCGCCGTGAGGCTCCACCGAGGCATTCGAGCGCTGGCCCCGGTATTCCGCCTAGTGTGAAGGGGTCGTCGACCCAATCACGCGGGCCGGCACATGTTGGGCTTCACAATGGATCCCCGCGTTTTAGTGCGTGATTTTCAAGGAGTGACAGTTATGGGTGTAGGTGCAGTCAAGTGGTTCAACGCCGAAAAGGGCTTTGGATTTATTACGCCTGACGGCGGCGGGGATGACCTCTTCGTTCACCAGTCGGAGATCCAGATGGAGGGCTTCCGCGACCTCGCGGAGGGCCAGCGTGTGGAGTTCGAGACCAAGCAGGGCCAAAAGGGCCTGCAGGCAAGCCAGGTCCGCAAGATCTGAGTTTCCCGTTTGGCGTCGGCCCGGCGCCGCTACCGGTTCTCCGGCAGTGGTCGTCGGGTCGACAGCCGAACGGACTGCCAATCCGCCGCTAGGGCCCACGGGTCCGGGCGGCGGTTTGTTTCCCGGGGAGGTTCCGATCGGAATAGTCCCGAAGGTGGCGCTCGGCGCCACGATCCGTCGTCCGGCACCGGATCTCACCTGTCGTCGTGAGGCCTTGACGCGGCCATCGCCGGCCCCCGGGTCCACGGGGGCGATGACCGTTGCCTTCGCTATCCAGGTAGCGGTGAGGCCACGCTCTGAGGACGGTGGCTCCCGACCAGTACGGCGGCGGCGAGCACGACCAGTGCCGCCGACTCGACCACGAGGGACAGCGTGGCGTCAGGCGCCGACAGGCTGTCTTTGAACCCGAACAGCCCAACCTCGACCGAGAGGATGAGGCCGCCGATGGTGGAGGCCGCAAACAGCGCGCCGACCAGCGCGGCCCCGGCCCGTCGGGTTACCGCGACGACTAGCGCCAACACGATGCCCGCCACACCCTGCATGAGGAACAGGGGTCCGATGGTAGGAATGTGGCGGTAGCCGGTCGACCACAGGTGCAGGTGGATCACCGCGGACACCACCAACAAGAGGGCGCCGGCCAGGCACAAGATGGTCTGGAGCACGCCGGGCGGCGCCACCAGTGTTGACCACCACGGGCGGGGGCCACCAGGGCGCGCATCGGCCTTCCAGGGTGCGGACTTCTGCTGGGTGCTCATGTGGGGTCTTCGTAGCCCCGCTCGGCCGGGATGACCGACCGGGGGCACGAACCCCCTACCAGCTGTGACAGCCCCCTTGGTCAGGAGGGGACGACTGGATGCGCTCGGCCACCATGATCTGCTCGTCCTCGCTGGCCATGGCACCCTCGGGGGCGTAGGCGCCCCCGCCGTAGGCGATCCAGTTGGTCCGGGTGATGCCGAGGCCTCCGCTGAATCGGCCACCGTCGGCTGTCCAGTTGCCACCCTCTTCGCACATAGCCACCCGCTCCCAGGCCGCCCGCTCGGCCGGTGTGACGGTATCCCCTGAACCCGACCCAGACGAGGTGTAGGGAAGACCCATGGCGGCCACGGCGCTGCCGGCCGAAGACGACCGGGCCGTGGACTGGCTCTCGCTGAGCACGGTCTCGAAGAGTCGGGTCTCGTCGACCAGGGCTTGGTGGTACTGGGCTAGCGCCGCCATGGCCTCGAGGAACGTTGCCTCGTTCTGCAGCGCCTGGTGGAAGGCGGCTTCGTTGCGGAGGGCGGTATTGAGATTGACCAGCAGCGTGGTCTCGGTGAGGACGGGGCTGATGGGACGGAGTCCCGTGAACGGGGGCACCGGTGTCGACGGGGCGGCGGCCGGAGTCGCGGGTGTCGATGTAGTGGTCGGCGCCGGGGTGGTCGTTGCCGATGGTGCGGTTGTCGTTGCTGTCGGTTGTGACGTTGTTGGCGTGGAGGACGAAGACGATGTCGCCCCGGCCGATGATGCCGCCGCGACAAGCGCGGCGATGGTTACGGTGATGCAAGCGATCGGCGTGATCGCCACGAGTGCAATGCGGGTCCGCATGGCACCTCCCTTCGTAGGGCGCGTGTGCGCCTTCCTCTGCTCGGTGTTGGCGGGCTCCGGCCCATTGCATTCGGTCCCCGGACGGCGAGCGGGAAGGCTACGTCCGTCCTGGCTTCACGCCGTAGGGTGTGCGGCCGGATTGGTTATGCCCAGGCTTGCGTCGTGGTGACACCACTCATTTCGTCATTGCCCCGGATGGTTGATTCGGCGGGATGGCCCTTCGGCCATGAGTACGCCCAGAGTGAGTCGGGAACTCGATCTCCGCTGAGCTCCTACCGGCTCGTCGAGTCAGTACGACGGTCGGTGTTGCCCCTGTTTTTTGGGACTATACGACAGGCTCAGCGCTAGTGCGTAGGGCAACTATACCGGGAGGCCCTGATCTATCCGTTTCGCCCCGGATTCCTGGCATTCTGGAATCTAATTGTAGAGCAGAAAACGCGAGAGATAGTTCCTATCGTTTGCGTCGATACCTGGTCCGATCGGAACCGACCACGCTTCGGTACCGAGGCGGAGAGGGTCGCCGTTCTGCCCGTCTGAGCTGGTCGATCGTGCCCAGATGGCTCGGTCGTGGCCGCGGCTCGGAAGCCCCTCCCCGTGCTCTGAGCCCATCCCTCAACCCTCTATTGAGGGATTGTCGAGGAGTGACGATGACATTACTTTCCGTGATGTCTCAGTCTGATTGAAGCTAGACCACCGAACGTGTTATTTCTCCCACACACCACGTTCAATATTCGTTTGTAGCGGCGACACAATGCTGCTCACGGTTCGATCGACGGTGTGCCGGTCGTCAAGTTGATCCCACGGATGAACAGGAGTCGGCTGTTGGGAAAGCCCACCTTCCCGGGAAGCCAGGCATGAAATGCCATACGGACCTGTCCGGTTGCATCGGTGAAGACCGAGGGACCGCCGGGGCCGTCGAACGCCGACTGCGATGCCAGTAGGGGTTGGCTCGACGTCTCGGTGCAAGGACCCAGAGGTCCGGCGCAGCGGGCCGCGCCGATGGCGTAGTTGGATGTCTGCCAGTTGTTGGCCGAATAGAAGAGGTAGTACTGGCCGCCCACGAGGACCATGCTCGGTCCTTCGACGACACCTCCTTGCCAACCGAGGCTCGGAGCCAACAGCGGGGTGGCCGCGCCAGGCATCAGTGCAGTGCCGGCGGCGTTCAGTTGCTGAGACCACAGTTGTGGTGGCTGACCGCCGCCACCTTGCGACTTCCAGACGAGATAGGGCGAGCCGTTGGCATCGACGAACGGCGTGGGGTCGATGGAACCGCCCAGGGCGGTCTGACACATCAGCGGAAGGGTCGAGTTATCGACGTAGGGACCCTGAGGTTGGGAGGCCACCGCTTCGGAGATGCACTGCTCGCCGGTAGGTGCGTAGACGGCCGAGTAGTACAGGACGAAGGTGGAGCCGCGCTGGAGCACGGCAGGCGCCCAGGTGGCACCAGGCGTGGCCCACACGGGCTCGTTGGGCAGGGCGTCGCCCACGGTGGTCCAGGTGGTCAGGTTGGTGGAGCGAATGATCTGAATGTTGCCGGCTACCGAGTTGGTGGCGAATCCGTAGTACGTGCCACCCACCGGCAGGATGAATGGGTCCGGGAAGTCGTAGGGATAGACGAGGCCCGTAGTCGACCCGTCGAGCGAGAGGCACGACGAGGACGCCTGGTCGATGGAGTTGACGGCGGCTCCAAGGTTGGCGGCACTGATGGCGGCCACCGCCTGAGCCACGCCGTCGAGGCAGGTATGGAGGGTGCCGATGCTGACACCCTGGAAGAACTTGGCCTTGGACTCGTTGGTCAGACTCTCGTTGGCCGAGGCGATCTCGCCGACGGTGCGCACCTGTGCCTCCCGGCGGGCGTCCCGCGTGGCGGTGACGGCGACCGTGCGAGATCGGGTTCGGACGATGGTTGCCTGCGTGTGCGCCAGTCGATGGCGGGTCTCGCTGAGCGTGTTCGCACTCCGATGGCCGGCCGACACGGTGGCGATGTCAAAGCCGACGACCGACAGGGCCAGTACCGAGAGCGCGGTGATCGCCATCGCGTGTCGGCGTCGCCGCCGGCCATCTTGGACGGAGCGCCTGGTCGAGCGACGTCGGGAAGGGGTGCGGTCGAGGGTCACGGGGAAGGCGCCGCGGCGCGACATGACCCGGCCACCCCGTCGAGCGTGGTTGCGGCCCCCGACTGGTCGTTGAGCGAGATCTGGTTGAGCGCCTGTTCGACCCCGGACAGGCAGAGGTCGAGCTCGTTGATGCTGACGCCGTTGGCAAACACATCGGCCTCGGCCGAGGCCAGCTGGGACTGGACCGAGGCCAACTGTGCGGTCTCGGTGCCAAGGAGGTGGGCAGCGCTCGAGGCTTGCGCCGAGACGGCGGTCAACTTCGCTTCGGCCCGACGGGCCTGTGCCACGGTGTGGCGCAGCCGGACTTGGGTGGAAGTCAGCTCGACGTCGGTCCGGTGCAGGCGGGCGCGGCTGGTGACGCCGACCGCCACCCCGACCACCAGTACGACGACCACCGCGGCGTAGACGGTACGGAGGCGCCAGCGGTGTGGTCTCGATGGATGCCTCGTGGTGTCGACTCGGACAGTGGACAGGGAGGCGCGCCGAGGTACACGTCCCGGGTCCGACCCGTGGGTCAGGGCGTCGTCGACGAGGCTGGATCCACCGAGGTCTCGCTCACGTGTTGCCTCGGGCCCGCGATCGAGCAGGCCGGTGACCACATCGCCAGCCTCACTCTGTGGTGGGGCGAGCTCCTCGGTCGGGGAGTGGTCGGAGCCGGCTGCGCCGTTTCCGCGGTGCGGCCGGCCGCGCCACGATCTCGCTTCGGTCGGTCGATCTCCTCGTCTGGCCGTCCGATCGGAATCCATCACAGGCTCCTGCCCGGTCCTCGGAGAGGACGCCTATGTCCTCCGCCTCCCGCCACCGCTGGGGTCGACGGTTCCGGTCATTCTCCCATCCCGCCGGCGGCCGTCGGTGTCGCCCTGACGGCTCGGGGCGCGGGCGCCGGGATGGTCCCCGACGTTCGGAGTGTGACCTTCGGCACCAGCGGCCCGACGGTGCGGGCGCTGAAGCAGCCCAACCACACCCCGGTGCCATAGGCCACATCGTCGGCTACCGACCACAGGCACCACCGCACGGGATCGATGGCCGGGCGCTTGTGCCACCACTCGACGAGCGGGGGCGTTGCCACCAGGACCGCCGACGTGGCGGCCCACTTCCGGCTGCGCAGTGCCCCGGCGAGCAGGATGGGCGTGCCCAGCACGGTCAGGGCATGGCCCAGGCCGATACCCGTCGAGACCGCGCCCTGGGCGCTCCAACGCAGGGACATCGAACGAGGTACTCCGAACCGTCGTAGTTGGCGGTCCAGTGACCAGGCCGCGCCGGCGAGGAGGGCCAGGGCCGCCGCCGGTCGGCGGCCCAGGACCGCGGCAGCCACGCTGGTCGGCCACGCTCGGAGTTCGAGTGGGGCGAGCCGTCCGGGGTGGCGACGGGCGAGGGGCGCGGCTGAGGTGCCGTAGCGAAGCCGACGTCCGAGGAGCCCGGACCACGTCCGTGGCTCGTCGTGGAACACCGTGACCGTCGGCTGATAGCGGACCCGCCAACCGTGGTCGATCAGACGCCAGATGAGGTCCACGTCCTCACCCACCCGCATCCTCTCGTCGAACCCACCGATGGCCTGTAGCGCGGTGACCCGTCCGACCACCGCCGTGGTCGGCACGTAGCCCACCGTCCGTCCCGGGCCGACCTCGCCGGGCTCGGTACCGAGATCGAGAGCCGAGCGGTGCGCCGAGTATCGGCCGAGCCCCGAACCGTCGGCGCGCTGACCGTTCCTCCGGGGACGGACCCGTGGCGCGACGACCGCCACCTCGGGGTCGGCGAACAGCCAGGTGAGGCCGGTCAACCACCCCTCGGTCACCTCGCAGTCGCTGTCGACGAAGGCCACCAGATCGGTAGAGACGGCGGCAAGGGCCTCGTTGCGGGCCGCACCCGGCCCCCCGTTCTGCGAGCGACGGACCACGGTAGCCCCGTGGCGCTCGCACACCTCGGCCACGGCGGCCGGATCCGCCGATTCGTCGTCGACGACAACAATCGCCACACCTGTTCCCAACGCCGTGAGACAGCGATCGAGGGACCGGACCCGGTCCCGTGCCGGCACCACGACGGTGACGTCAGAGGCCTGCCCACCGCTCTCGGTGGGCGCCAGCGGGTGGGCCAGTCCGGCCACTATCAGGCGTCGGGCCAGTCCGATGTCGGTCCCGGTCGGTCGGCTGCCTCCGAGCCAGGCGGCGAGGGTGTCGGCTCCATGGCGGGTAAGCACGATCAGCCGTCCGGGGTGACCGCCGACCAGCACCGTCCCGTCGCGGAACGACCGCACCGACCGGTCGAGGGCCACGAGGGGGTGGTCGGTCGAACCGGTCATGGCGCGCTCACCAACGCCGATCGTCCCGAGGGGTCAGCGGTCCGAGGTGGTCACAGCGACAGCCCGCCGTCCACCGGGATGACCGCGCCGGTGAGCGCCCCGGACTCGGCGCTGGCCAGCCAAACCAGAGCTGCGGCCACCTCGGCGGGTCGCAGCAGCCGCTTGAAAGGCTGCTGGGCGGCGAAGGCGTCGCGGTCGGTGAGCCCGTAGAGGCGGGCGCTCTCGTCCAGCATGGCCGTCGAGGTCGAACCGGGACTGACAGCGTTGGCGGTGACGCCAGAGTCGGCCAGCTCGGCGGCGAGGCCACGGATCAAGCCGGCCACGCCGGCTTTGGCCGCCCCGTAGGCCGACAGCATGGGGAGGCCTCGTGTGGCTGCGGCCGAGGCGACGGCCAGAAACCGGCCCGACCGGGGAGCGGGTCGACGGAGCAGGGCGGGGATACCCACCCGGGCGGCCACAATCGGTCCGACCAGGTCCACCTCCAGTACGGCGGCGAGCTGGTCATCGGGCATCTCCCAGAGGGGCACCCCTCCGGCGATGACTCCGGCCACGGCCACCATGGCGTCCAGCCCGCCGAGGCGCTCCTCGGCCTCGGCCACCACGGCGCCGAGCGCACCGGGGTCGGCGGTGTCGGCGACGCGTGCGAGGAGCCGTTGGTCATCGCCGGAGTCAGCCGCTGCGTGCGGGGACCGTGCTGTGGCCTCGGCCACCACGGCGTCGAGTTCGGCCGCCGTTCCGAGGGGGTAGGGGAGTCGTGGGTCGTCCGAGCCGCGGTCTACTGCCACCACGGACCACCCCGCGGCGGCCAGCCCCTGCACGGTGGCCGCACCGATGCCCCGAGCGGCGCCGGTCACGATGGCGACAGGGCTCATGGTCGCACGCCCGAGGTGTGGAGCAGGCTGGTGTCCCGAGCCGACGGCGACGATGTCGTGAGGGATACGACGGCGGCCATGAGTGCGTCGACGGCCTGGCCAAGGAGGTTGGCGCCCTCCTCGGCGTTGGCACCGGTCGGGTCACCGAGCACGCCGTTATCGCTGATCGGACGGACACCCTCGGCCCGGAGCACGGGCAGAAGTTCGCCGAGTGGGCGTGGGTCTCCAGGCTCGGCCCGGTCGAGCAGCACCCGTTCGGGAGCGATGGTCAACATCAGCGAGGTCTCGATCCGGCCGGCGTGGAGATCACCGGACCACGTCGGTGACCAGGCCGAGACCGGATGACCTTCCCGGGCCAGGCGTTGCATGGCCCGGGCCAGGGGTGCGGCGTTTCCTCCGTGGGCCGAGACCATCAAGGTGTGGCTCCAGTGGATGGCGGCCGATCGACCGAGCTCGACGAGGAGGAGCGTCGTCGCCTCCTGGCCGATGGAGAGGGTGCCGGGGAAGGCCTGGTGCTCACCACTCGAGCCGTAGGGCACCACCGGGGCCACGGCCAACCTCGGGTCGCGCCGAGCGGCCGCGTCGACGATGGCCACGGCAATATCGGTGTCGGTCGTGACGGGCAGGTGGGGTCCGTGCTGTTCGGTTGAGCCCAGCGGAATGAGCAGGACTCCGTCCGACGCGGCGGTATCGGCCAGATCGGGCCAGGTCGACCTGGCCAGACGTCTCATGGGATCGGGGCCGCACCGGACGGTGCGCCGCAGTCCGAGAGGCGCCTCATGGCCGCCGGGATCAGACGCCGTGGCCGGAGGCGGCCAGAGGGCTCTCGTTGCAGGGGCGGTCAGGCGGTCGTACCGGCGTGACAGCCACGCCCCGGTTGGCCGGCCCCATACTCACGGGCACCGGTCGCGCCGGTTTCGAGTGGTCGAGCGAGGGCTTGGGCGGCTGGGCTTCACCCCGTCCGGCGAGGGCGTGTTCGCCGTGGCCCAGCACGCACTCCGGATCCGGGCCGTCGAGGGGCAGGCCGGTGAAGAACTTTGCCGCCATGCACCCTCCCCGACAGGCGTCGTAGTGCCCACACGATCCGCAGGCTCCCGCGCTCTGAGGTCGGCGGAGCTCGGTGAACAGGTCCGAGTGGCGCCAGACCTGGGTGAAACCGCCGGGGGACCGGACGTTGCCGGCCAGGAACTCGTCATGGATGGCGAAGGGGCAGGCGTAGACGTCACCGATCGGGTCCACCAGGCAGACCACCCGTCCCGCACCGCAGAGGTTGAGCCCCGGGAGCGACTCGCCGTAGCCGGCCAGGTGGAAGAACGAGTCCCCGGTGAGGACATCGTCACCGTGGTCGAGGAGCCACCGGTAGAGCTGGTGCTGTTGGTCGGCGGTCGGATGCAGGTCGTCCCACACGTCGGCGCCGCGCCCTGACGGCCGGAGCCGGGTCAGGCGCAGCTGGGCCCCATACCGGTCGGCCAGTGCCTTGAAGGCATCCAGCTGATCCACGTTGTGTCTGGTGACCACCACCGAGAGCTTGAACCCCACAAAGCCGGCCCGAGCCATCCGCTCCATGGCCGTGAGGGCGGTCTGATAGGAGCCCGCGCCACGGACGGCATCGTTGACGTCGGCGGTGGCCCCGTCGAGCGAGATCTGCACGTCCACGTAGTCGCTGGCGGCCAAGCGGACGGCCACCGCTTCGGAGATGCGCGAGCCGTTGGTGGAGAACTTGACCCCGACGTGGTGCGCCGTGGCGTACTCCACGAGCTCCCAGAAGTCGCTTCGTATGGTGGGTTCGCCCCCGCCGATGTTCACGTAGAAGATCTGCATGCGCTCGAACTCGTCGATGACCGCCTTGCACTCCTCGGTGGTCAGCTCGCCGGGATCTCGCCGCCCTGAGCTGGACAGGCAGTGCACGCAGGCCAGATTGCAGGCATAGGTCAGTTCCCAGGTCAGACAGATGGGCGCGTCGAGGCCCTGCTCGAAGCGGTCGACGAGCCGCCCGATGGCTGCGGGTCGGGCGGGACTGGCGAGCGGCGCTTCGCCGGTCAGGGTCATGACGCGCTCCGCTGACAGATCATTCCCGACTCCGCCAAGGTGGCGAGTGCCTGCTCGTAACGGCCCAGTTCCTCGGCCGGGACCCCGGCGGCCCGGCAGGCGTCGTCGCCGGTGGGCTGATCGGCGAGCGACTCCACCACCGCCAAGAGCGTCCGGCTCTTCAGAAAGGAGAGGCGCCGGGTGCCGAAGTGGTAGGCCAGTGCCCCGAAGGACTCCGGGCGCAGCGAGACCTGGGGGTGGAGTGTCCAGGGCAGTGAGCCGTCGAAGGGGACCGGATCAGCCGGGGCGGTGCGGGGAGGCATGGGCGACGATCGGCTATCGGAGGTGCGCCGGGCGGTTTAGTAGACGCCGCACATGCCGTCGATGGACACGTCCTCGACGAGCAGGTCCTCTTCGATCAACGGTTGCTCGGTCGGGGGTGCTGTGGCGGCCGGGCCAGGGGCTTCGACCGGCCGGTCGGTGGGGGAGGAAGTGGCGGTGGTGACGGTCATGACGCCTCCGGATATCGGCCGGCACACGCCGGGATGGGTGGTCGTTCCAATTTATAGCACTCGATGTCAAAATGGAAGCTTGATGGACGACCCACAGGGTGACGAGGTGCGATCGGGGGTGGAATCGACGCACCCTGCGACCCGAGGGAGGAGACCCAGCACCTCCCGGGAGGACGTGGCCCGCGTCGCCCTCGATCTCTTCAACCGCCAGGGATACGACGAGACCACAGTGGACCAGATCGCCGCCGCGGTAGGGGTCAGCCGGCGCACGTTCTTCCGGTACTACGAGTCCAAACGCGACGTCGTGTGGGGGGAGTTCGACGCCGAACTGGTCCGGCTCCACGATCAGCTGGAGGAGGCGCCACAGGACCGTCCGATGATGGAGGTGCTCCGTCAGGCGGTGATGGCCACCAACCGGTTCGGCGCCGGCGAGCTCGACGAGCTCCGGATCCGCATCGGCCTCATCGGCACGGTCCCCACGCTCGTGGCTCACTCTGCTGTCCGCTACACCGAGTGGTGTCAGGTGGTGGCAGGGTTCGTGGCCCGCCGGTCAGGAAGTGGGCCCGATGACCTCGGGCCCCAGACGGTGGCCCGAGCCGCCCTCGGTGCCGCAATGGCCGCCTTCGGCTGTTGGGCTTCGGGGGCGGACGACGATCTCCCCGGGTTCGTCGACCGGGCCTTCCGCCTGCTGGCGTCCGGGTTCGACGAGGCGAGCCTTCGACCCTGACTCGTGACTCACGAGCGATCGTTCGGGATCAGGATGGCCGCCGAAGTCGGTCGACGGGACAATTGCGACACTCGCAACCGGTCGCCAACGATTGGGGCGCGTGACGCGCGACCACTAATCTGTCGACACCCCAGCGACCCAACCGGAGAGTGAACGTGGCGTTCGACCTTGCCGCCCTGATGGCCGAGCACCAGGGCCAGAGTTTCGACCTGCATTCGCAGTTCATGAATCCGCAGCTGGTCAAGGTGCTGAAGACCCTCGGGTTCGACCGGCAGTATGTCGGAGCCGAGGGCTCCTACCTCATCGACGACCACGGGGACCGCTACCTCGACTTCCTCTCGGGGTTCGGCGTGTTCGCGTTGGGCAGAGGTCATCCCGTCATCAAGGACGCGCTGCATCAGGCCATCGACGCGGACCTACCCAACTTGGTGCAACTGGACTGCGCCTTGTTGCCCGCACTCTTGGCCAAGGCCCTCGTAGAGCGGTCGCCGCTCGGCATCGAACGGGTCTTCTTCACCAACTCAGGAGCCGAGACGGTGGAGACGGCCATCAAGTTCGCCAGGTGCTCCACCGGGCGAGACCGCATCGTCTACTGCGACCACGGCTTCCATGGTCTGACCAACGGGTCCCTGTCCCTCAACGGCGGCAAGGAGTTCCGGCAGGGATTTGGCTCCCTGCTGCCCCACTGTGACCAGATTCCCTTCGGCGACATCGGTGCCCTGCGTCGAGCGCTGCGCCAAGGTGACGTGGCGGCCTTCATCGTGGAGCCCATCCAGGGCAAGGGTGTCTACATGGCCCCCGCGTCCTACTGGACCGAGGCCGAGGCCCTCTGCCGCCAGTACGGCACGCTCCTCGTGATGGACGAGGTGCAAACGGGTATGGGTCGGACCGGCCGCTTCTTCTGCCATCAGCACTGGGACCTGCATCCGGACATGATCACGGTGTCCAAGGCCCTCTCGGGCGGCTACATGCCGGTGGGGGCAGTCCTGTGTACCACCAAGGTCTTCGACGGCGTCTACAGCACCATGGACCGGGCCGTCGTGCACTCGTCCACCTTCTCCAAGAACCAGCTCTCCATGGTGGCGGCCCTCGCCACCCTCCAGGTGATGGACGACGAGGACATCATCGGCCGGGCGGCGCGTAACGGGGCCCGGATGATGGAGGCCTTGCAACCGCTGGTGGACAAGTACGAACTCCTGCACGAAGTCCGCGGGATGGGACTGATGATCGGTCTCTCATTCGGCCCGCCGGAGTCGCGTAGCGGACGGGCCCGGTTCCGCATGATGGAGTTGGCCCGTAAGGGACTGTTCTCCCAGATGATCGTGTTCCCGCTGTTCCACCGGCACCACATCTTGACCCAGGTGGCTGCCGACAACGTGAACATCATCAAGCTCTTGCCCCCACTGATCATCGGTGATGCCGAGATCGATCACTTCGTGTCCGCCCTCGACGACGTACTGGCCGATGCCCACCGGAGCTCGGGTCTGCTCGTCGAGGTGGGGACGTCCATGGCCCGCAACACCCTGCGGGGGCGGCGTAGGACGCCGGTGCTGGCCGATACCCGCGTCCTGCCTTCGTGACCGCGCCGACCGAAGGGGCCACCATCGAGGCCGGCGACCGGGTACTGGTCACCGGAGCCGCAGGATTCATCGGGTCGTCGGTGGCCCGGGAGCTGTCCGACCGAGGGGCCAGGGTGGTGGCCCTGGTCGAGCCCGGCGGCGCCACCGCCAATCTGGACGACCTCGACGTGGACGTGGTCACCGGAGACTTGCGCGATGCCGACGCGGTGGCCAAGGCCGTCGACGGCTGTCGGATGGTCTTCCACATCGCCGCGCTGTACCGGTTCTGGGCCAAGAATCCCGAGGACTTCTACGACATCAACGTGAACGGCACCCGCCGGGTGCTCGACGCGGCCGGCGCCGCCGGCTGTGAACGTCTGGTGTACACCTCGACCGTCGGGACCCTCGGACTGCACGGCGCCACCACCGAGGATCCGGTCGATGAGACGTCCTACGCCCACATCGACCACCTCTTCGGCGGCTACAAGCAGTCCAAGTACGTGGCCGAACACGAGGTGCTCCGGGCCGGGGCGGCGGGCCTGCCGGTGGTGCTGGTGCAGCCGACCACCCCGGTGGGGCCGCGGGACCGCGGTCCGACACCCACGGGCCGTACGGTGCTCGAGATCCTGAACGGCCGCTTCCCCGGCTACGTCGACACCACGCTGAACATCGTCGACGTGGAAGATGTCGCCCACGGCCATGTCCTGGCCGCCGAGCGGGGGAGTGTCGGGCGGAGCTACATCCTCGGCGGGGAGAACCTCACCTTGCGCCAGGTGCTGCTGGCGCTGGCCGAGGCCACCGGCGTCACCGCCGCCACCCGGGAGTTCCCCGGAAGCTTCGCCCTCATGGCCGCCCATCTCTCCGGTCTCCTCGAGGGTCGGTTGCTCCGCCGGGAGCCGACCATCCCGCTCGAGGCGGCCAAGATGTCGACCACCCACATGTCCTTCGACGACCGACGGGCGCGGGCCGAGCTGGGCTACACCTCACGTCCGGCCACCGAGGCGCTGACCCGCGCCGCCCACTGGTTCGTCGATGCGGGCTACGTGAAGCCCGAACGGGCCGCCACGTTCGTCTGGTCGGACTGACCCGGGCGGGACGAAAGCGGATCTTCGGTCCCGGTAGGGTGAGGGGATGCGCCTGGTGATCGGTTCGGACCATGCCGGATTCGTGCTGAAGCAGGCGGTGATTGGCCATCTCGAGGAGTCCGGTCACCAGGTGGAGGACGCGGGGACGTATTCGACCGAGCCCGTCGACTACCCGCCGATCTGTGCCGATGTGGCCCGTCGGGTCGTGGCGGGCCAGGCCGACCTGGGCATGGTCATCGGGGGGAGCGGCCAGGGTGAGGCCATCGCCGCCAACAAGGTCCACGGGGCCCGCGCCGCCCTGTGCCACGACGAGTACACCGCCCGCCTGGCCCGGAAGCACAACGACGCCAACGTCCTGTCCGTCGGTGCCCGCATCGTGGCGACCGAGCTGACCTTCGACATACTCGACGTGTTCCTCGCCACCGCGTTCGAGGGCGGCCGGCACGTGGCGCGGATCGACGAGCTGGCGGCCATCGAGACCGAGGAGGCCGCCCACGCCGGTGCGGGCGGGTCCTCGCCGACGTGAGCGAGCGGTCCGGCCGGCCCCGACCCGGCCCGGCGAGCCCCGCACCGGTGCGGTACCGGGCCGACGCCGTGGTGCCCTGTGACATCCCGGGCGTCGTGCTTCGACCCGGCGTAGTCGAAGTAGACGGAGACACCGTGACCCACGTGGGTCAGTCGGCCTCGGGCAGAGACGGCACGGTGACGGAAGTCCGGGTGGACGGCGTGCTCCTGCCTGGTCTCGTGAACTCGCACTGCCACTCGCCCATGACGCTCTTCCGCGGCTCGGGCGAGAACCTGCCCCTCCATCGGTGGCTCAACGAAGTCCTCTGGCCCCAAGAAGCCCACTTGACCGAGGACGACGTCTACTGGGGGATGACCCTGGCCGAAGCCGAGCTCCTCCGCTTCGGGGTCACGACCACTTGTGAGGCCTACTTCTTCGAAGACGCCCTGGCCGACGCGGTGATCGACGCGGGAGCCCGGGCCGTGATCACCCCGGGGGTGTTGCAGCTCCCCGGACAGAGCGGAGGGGAGCACTGGTGGCTTCCCCGTATCGACGAAATCGTCGCCTTCCACTCCCGCAGGCACGGTGAGGCCGGTCGCCTGGAGGTCGGGTTCGCCCCCCACGCCGCCTACACCGTTCCCCTCCCGGGACTCGTCCACATCGCCGAGGCGGCCCGGGAGCTCGACGCGCTGTTCCACATCCATCTGGCCGAGACCGAAGAGGAGTGTCGCCGGTTCGCCGGCCAGCACGGTGACTCGACTCCTGCCGTCCTGGCCCGGGCGGGGGTGCTGGACGGGCGAGTCTTGGCCGCCCACAGCATCTGGCTGTCCCCGGCCGACATCGACTGCTACCAGGCCTTCGATGTTGCCGTGGCCCACTGCCCGCAGAGCAACGCCAAGCTGGCCTCGGGGGTCGCGCCACTGACCGACCTGTTGGCCCAGGGCATCCGGGTCGGGCTGGGAACCGACGGCCCGGCATCCAACAACGATCTCGACCTCTGGGAGGAGATCCGACTGGCGGCCATGCTGGCCCGGATCCGAGAAGGGGATGCTGCCGCCCTACCCGCCGCGGCCGCCCTGGACCTGGCGACGAGGGGCTCGGGCCGAGCCCTCGGCCGAAGTGACCTTGGCGTGCTGGCGCCCGGAAGTCGGGCCGACATGGTGGCTGTCCGCCTCGACGACCCAGCGTTCGTTCCCATGCTCGATGGTGACCGGAGTGAGGATGACCGGATGGTCGAGCACCTGGTCTGGTCCGCCTCGAGTCGACTGGTCACCGACGTGTGGGTGGCTGGGGTGCCGGTGGTGACCGCGGGGGAGTGCCTCACCGTGGACGTCGAGCGGGCGCGTCGTGAGGTCGAGGCTCGAGCCCGGAGGCTCACTCACTCGTCCGCCTGACCGATCCCGGCTCGGCGCCTCCGCCCGGGCCGCGTGGTGGCTCGGGCGGAGGCGGAGGCGTTCGGTCAGAGGGTGGCCATGTAGGCATCCATCTTGTCGAAGCTGGACCGCATGCCGGCCTGAACCTCCGGCGAGCGGAACATCTCGGGCACGTTGGTCTGGTGGGTGGTCGTCTCGCAGCGTCCGTCGCCCAGGTCCTTGAAGACGATGGACGTCGTCATCCCACCCTCCACGTCCTGCTCACTCCAGACCAACTTCTCGGGTGGATCGATTTCGACGTACACGCCCCGCGAGGGGAACTCGGTGCCGTCCGCGTCGTTCACCATGATGGTCTCGAAGACCCCACCGGGGCGGAGGTCGATGGTGATGTTCTCGATGGGCGTGCTCACCCCGACCGGTCCCCAGAAGTGCGTGAGGTGCTCGGGGGTGGTGAGGCACTCGAACACCAGCTCTCGAGGGGCGTTCCAGGTTCGTACGTAGGTGAGCTCACCCAGGTTCGTGTCGGCAGTGGTCATCGTGGTTGCTCCTTAATTTGGTTCGTTCGTAGGTTCCTGCGGCAGGTCGTCGGGCAGAACGGTGCCGGTCCCGCCCGATCGGACCTCGCCTTCAGTGCCCGGCGTTCGCTCCGGGCGGGGGGCACGGCGTTGGAGATCGACGAGGTGCGCTTCGAGCTGGTCGAACCGCTCCCCCCAGACCTTCCGGTGCCGCTCGATCCACTCCACGGCATTGTCCAGCGGCTCGGCCTCGAACCGGCACGGCCGGAACTGGGCGTCTCGACGACGGGTGATCAGGCCGGCACGTTCCAGCACCTTCAGGTGTCGGGAGATGGCCTGGAGGCTCACGTCGAAGGGGGCCGACAGCTCGTTCACCGTGGCCTCCCCGGTGGTCAGCCGGCTCAGGATGGCTCTCCGGGTCGGATCGGCCAAGGCGGCGAATGTTGAGCTGAGTGGGTCGATGGTCTGCATATTTAACAATATCGTTGTTTAACGAATATGTTGAGTATGTCCGGATGTGCCGACGATGTCAAGGGGGTAGCACTGCCTCGGACCGGCGGGGTGGTAGGAACACGGCGGTGGACGGCTCCCACGTGGATGACGATGCTTCGGAGCGGTCCCGCACCCGTGAGGCCTACGACCGGCTGGCCCCGGTGTGGTCGTCGACCACCGACGACGGTCCGTTCAACGGATGGCTCGAGCGTCCGGCCCTACAGTCGTTGGTACCTCGACCGCTGACGGGAGCGAAGGTGCTCGACGCCGGGTGCGGGTCGGGGGCCCAGTGCGAGTGGCTGGCATCCGAGGGGGCCGAAGTGGTCGGGGTGGATCTCAGCCCGGCCATGGTGGCCGAGGCGCGTCGGCGGTGCGCCGCAGGTGGGACGTTCCTGGTTGCTGACCTGGGCGAGCCCCTTGACCTCGAGCCCGGAAGCGTCGACGGGATCACCTGCTCACTGGTCCTCCACTATCTCCGGGACTGGCGGGTGGCCATGGACTCGTTCGCCAGGGTCCTCTGTCCCGGAGGGTGGATGGTGGTCTCACTCCACCACCCCTTCGGGCCTCCACTCCCCGGCGAGCAGGGCGGCTACTTCGACACCGAGTTGGTCAGCGACCGTTGGACGAAGGGCGACGTCACCGTCACCCAACGTTTCTGGAAGCGGCCCCTGTCGGCCGATATCGACGACTTCGCCGACGCCGGCTTCGTCGTCGAACGGGTGGTGGAGGCCCAGCCCTCGGCCGAGGCCCTCGAGCGGTTTCCCGAGGAGTTGGGCCGAGTGATGGGCGTCCCGTGGTTCATCGCCTACCGGCTACGACTGGCTGGACCAGGTGGGGGTCAGCCGGTCGGAGCGTGATGCTCGTCGGCAAAGCGGGCCGCCGACGTGGCGAACCGGTTGAGCAACCGGGTGAGTACCGCCACCATCAGGTAGCCCGTTCCCGGGATCTTCTCGTCGAAGGTGGCCGACCAGGTGATGCGTGTCCCGGTGCCGTCGCGCTCACAGAGTACGTCAGCGCGGTAGTGGCGGACAGGAAACCCCTTGATGATGGCGTAGCCGAGGTGGTGGGGCGGCTCATAGGCCACGACCTCCTCGGTCGAGCCGATGCCATGGCTGGTGAAGCGGCGCACGGCACCCACGCCGTCGGGTACCGGTGCCCCGTCCGTTACGCGCCCGGTGCGGTCGAGGAACGACCACTCCTTCCATCGGTCGGCTTCACCGATGAGGGGCCAGACCTCCTCCACGGGGGCCGACGAGCGGGCCCGGGCTTCGACGGACCAGCGCCCCCGGGGTCCTCTCGAACCGGAGGCGCCCGCGGCGGTCATCCCTCGACGTGGGCCTTCAGGGCCTCGAGGGACTGCTGGTAGAGACCGACCATCAGGTCGGCCATGTCGTCAGGCTGGGCCTCGACCGCCCAGGTGACGTGGGACGTCTCGCCGGTAGGGGTGACGGTGATGGTGGCTTCGTGGCTCTCCACCGGGGCGCCGTCGGCGATGGCGTAGCTGATGGATCTGGTCGCATCGTCTCGTCCCACCAGCCGTTCCGTGATGGTCATCCCCAGCATGGTCAGGATGCGGTTCTCCCCCTCCACCTGGCACGACTCGATGCCCGGCATCCACGAACCGATGCCACCGAAATCGCCGGCCACCTTCCATACCTGGTCCGCAGAGGCGTTGATGTCGATGGCTGCTGTCCCTGATCCCATGGTTCTCCCCGTTCGTTCGATACGCGTTGGTTGGCCGGTCCCGGTGCGTTGCCCCCATCAGTGGGCACGTCGGTGGGCGCGGTGTGGCCCTGATGGTAGGCGAGGCCGGGCGGCCGACGCACAGTAGCCTCGGCGCCGTGACCGACTTCGCTGCCGGCGCCGACGCGGCC
The DNA here is from genome assembly GCA_963817985.1 of uncultured Acidimicrobiaceae bacterium. GTDB lineage: Bacteria > Actinomycetota > Acidimicrobiia > Acidimicrobiales > RAAP-2 > Bog-756. The sequence goes on from CAWFQI010000009.1 coordinate 51,090, forward strand.
GCCCTGTTCGTTCCGGACGGTGAACGCTTCATGCCGACCCAGTACACCCGAGGACCCTGGTCACCGACGGCCCTCCACGGGGGACCTGTCGCCGCGCTGGTGGCCCGGGCGGCCGAGTCCGTGGCGGGCGATGAGGACCTGCAACTGATCCGGATCACCCTCGAGCTCCTCCGGCCCGTTCCGGTGACCCCCCTGCGCGTCACCAGTGCCGTGGTGCGGCCGGGGCGGAAGGTCCAACTCATCGACACCGTGGTCGAGGCGGATGGCGTGGAAGTGGCCTGGTCGAGAGCGCTGCGGATCCGGACCACGCCGGACGAGGTGCCCCTTACGCCGACAGTGCCCGAGGACGCCGCTCCGCCTGGTCCCCGCGGCGGGAAGGCGAGGCCACCGATCCCCGGTGAGCCCCGGGCCTTCCACAGTGAGGGTGTGGCCATGCGGTATGTCGCCGGGGCCTTCGAGCAGCCGGGTCCGGCCACGGTGTGGATCAGACTCGAGGTCCCCGTGGTGTTGGGTGAGCGTCCTTCCCCGTGGCAGCGGGTGGCTGCGGCCGCGGACTTCGGGAACGGCGTCGGAGCTGAGCTCCCCTTCGGATCGAACCACCTGTTCATCAACCCGGACCTCAGCGTCTCCGTCCACCGCCCACCTGCGGGTGAGTGGGTGTGCCTCGAGGCCCGCACCCGGTTCGGGCCTCCGGGGGTAGGGGCGGCGGAGTCGGCGCTGTGGGACGAGCAAGGCCGGATCGGCCGGGCCGTCCAGAATCTGGTCGTTGAGGTGGCACGGTGACCACGACACCGACCGGCACGGATGCAGCCGGACTCTCGATGGCCGACCTACTGATCGGCCGGGCCGAAGACGACCACACCGGACTGCTCTTCGAGGATCGGGCGTGGAGTTGGCGCCAGGTGGTGGCCGAGAGCGCCGATCGGGCGTCGCTCATTCGCTCGCTCGACCGGCGCGGCGGCACGGTCGAGGTCGGCCCACTGCACATCGGCGTGCTGCTCGGCAATCTCCCCGAGTACCTCTTCTGGCTGGGCGGGGCGGCGTTGGCCGGTGCCGTGGTGGTCGGGATCAACGCCACCCGGCGGGGGGAGGCCTTGGCCGGCGACATCCGGCGGACCGACTGTGCGGTGGTGGTCACCGACGAGGGCGGGGCCGCGTTGCTCGAGGGACTGGACCTCGGGGTGGCCCCGGACCGGATCCTCCGCATCGACCTTCCCGAGTTCACCGCACTGCTCGACGCTCATGGCGGCGCCGACCCCCGAGCCATCGTGAGCTCCTCGACGCCGCATCCCGAGGACCTCTATCTCTTGTTGTTCACGTCAGGGACCACCGGAGACCCCAAAGCGGTGCGCTGTACCCAGGGACGACTGGCCACCATCGGCGGGCGGGCTGCCGCCGGCTACGGCTTCGTGCGCGACGACGTGGCCTACTGCACGATGCCGCTGTTCCACGGCAACGCCCTGATGGCCCTGTGGGCCCCGTCGATGGTGGTGGGCGCCACCGTGGCACTGGCCCGCAGGTTCTCGGCCTCGGGATTCGGCGCCGACGTCCGGCGCTTCGGTGCCACCACCTTCACCTACGTGGGCAAGGCGCTGGCCTATGTGCTGGCCACCGAGCCTGCCGAGGACGACGTCGACACCACGCTTCGTCGGGGCTTCGGCACCGAAGCGTCCCTGGCCGACCTGGCCGCCTTCGAGCGACGCTTCGGCTGCGTGCTCACTGAGGGCTACGGATCGAGCGAAGGGGGCGTAGCCATCACCCGCTCGCCCGATACCCCGGTCGGTGCCCTCGGTCGCCCGATCGAGGACGTGGCCATCCTCGACCCCGAGACGCTGGCCGTGTGCCCGACCGCCGAGTTCGACGCCTCAGGGCGTCTGGCCAACGGGACCGTCGCCATCGGCGAGATCGTGAACCGCACCGGGCACAGCGGATTCGAGGGCTACTACGGCGATCCCGAGGCGACTGCCGCCCGGACCCGGAACGGCTGGTACTGGACCGGTGACCTGGCCTACCGAGATGAGGACGGATTCTTCTACTTCGCGGGACGCCGGGGTGACTGGATGCGGGTCGACTCGGAGAATCTGACCGCCGGCCCCATCGAACGGGTCCTCGTCCGCTACGCGCCCGCGGCCACTGTGGCGGTGTACTCGGTCCCCGACCCCCGCTCCGGTGACCAGGTCATGGCGGCCGTCGAACTGCTCCCGGACCGGATGTTCGACCCGGCGGAGTTCACGGCCTTCCTCGCCGACCAGCCCGACCTCGGGACGAAGTGGATCCCCGCCTTTGTACGGGTCGCCCACGCCCTGCCCCAGACGGCGAGCGGCCGAGTGACCAAAGACCCGCTCCGGGCCGAGGGATGGTGGCACACCGGTGAGGAGCCGGTGTTCCGCCGGCAGGGGGCGACGCTCAACTACGTCGCCATGGACGAGTCCGACCGGGAGTCGCTGCGGGCCGAGTTCGCCCAGCACGGTCGTGAGCACCTTGTCAGCGGATGACCGGTCGGAGCCGGTAGCCACACCGGGGATCTGGGTGCGCATCACCGGGGCCGGCACCCGGATCGTCGATGCGCTGGACCGATTCCAGCAGCGCCGGGTGGTGACCGCACTTCCGAGTGCGGTGGTGCGCAAGTACGCCGACGACCGGGCCGGCCAGCTGTCGGCCCAGATCTCCCATGCTGCCTTCCTCGCCGTGTTCCCCATGCTGTTGGTGCTGTTGACGCTGGTCGGCATCGTGCTCCACGGACACCCTGGACTCCAAGACGACATCATCAACTCGGCCCTCCGTCAGTTCCCGGTGCTGGGCTCGGACCTGAAAAAGAACGTCCACCAGCTCTCCACGTCCAATGGGTTGGCCTTGGTGATCGGGACCCTCTGGTTGCTCTACGGGTCCATGCGCCTCAGTCGTGCGTCGCAGGTCATGATGGCCACGGTCTGGGACATCCACCGTGACGACCTGCCCGACTTTTGGCACTGGATCCCACGCGCCGCCGGCTTCCTCGTCGTACTGGGTCTCGGGTTCCTGGCCGGCGGGGCGTTGGCCGGCCTCGGCGCGTTCGGTCGTCTGGGCACCTTCTCGGCCTGGCTGGGGCTCGTGTTGTCCTTGGCGGTCAACATCCTCATGTACTGGGGGGCGTTCGCCATCATCGTGTCCCTCCCCCCGGGGGAACGCGCTGTGTGGCCCGGCGCCATCATCGGTGGGGTGGGGTGGACGCTCCTGCAGTTCGCCGGCGCCCAACTGGTGAGCCATCAGCTGCGCCACCTCTCCAACCTCTATGGGACGTTCGCCACCATCCTCGGGCTCATCTGGTGGATCGCCCTCGGGGCCATGATCACCGTCTACGCCGCCGAGTCCAACGTGGTGCTGACCCGACACCTCTGGCCCCGGCCCATCCGACGGATCCGGCGCAGCGAGGGTGACGCGCCCGTGGGGTTGAGCCCTACGACGGGGCCCCCATGAGCACGGCGACCACGCCCAGCGCACCCGCACCGAGCAGGGCCAGCACCACCGAACGACGCAGGGCCAGGAGCCAGAGGGCGGCCAGAGCCAGGACTCCGAGCTGCCACAGATGGGCCAGCTCCATCCCGAGGGAGATCGAGGAACCGGCGATGGCGCCGATCACCGCCGCGCCTGCGCCCACGAAGAACGCCTGGATCCGGGGATCGCTCCGGAGCCGGTCGAAGTGCGTAGCCCCGGCGATGACGAAGATGAACGAAGGGGCAAACGCCACGGCCGCCGCCAGTAGGCCACCCCACAGGCCGCTGGCCGCGTAGCCGACCACGGCCACCGTCTGGACCACCGGACCCGGTGTCACCTGGCCCAGGGCCACGGCGTTGAGGAACTGCGCACCGGTCATCCAGTGGTAGGTCACGACGGCATCGTGCTGCATGAGCGGGATGATGACGAAACCGCCCCCGTAGGAGAGGGCCCCGACCTTGAGCGCCACCCAACTGAGGGCGGCGATCCCTCCGCTGACGACGGGGACGACCGTCATCGGGATCACCGCCGGTAGGGTCGGTCGCCCGCCCGCTGATCTCCCGGTTCGAACACCGATCTCGACCGCGCCACAGACGATGAGCACCAGCACGAGGAAGGGCCCGACGGTGGCGGCCGAGACCCCTCCGGCCAGCACGTAGGCGCCCCAGCGCACCTTGACCGCCCGACCCGTACCCGCCCGCCGCCAACTAGACGGCAGCAGCCCGAGGGCGGCGTTGACGGCGACTGCGGGCACGGCGGCGCCCGCCCCGGCGGCCGCACCGAGCACCCAGAGGGGTGGATCGGTCGACAAGAAGAGTGCGGCCAGGGCCAGGATGATGGTGAGGCCGGGAACGATGAAGCAGAGGCCCCCGATGACGGCCCCGACCCGCCCCCGCAGGCGCCAGGCACAGTAGATCGCCAGTTGCGTGGAGGCGGGCCCGGGGAGGAGGTTGGTGGCGGCGATGCCGTCCTCGAACTCGTGGGGGGTGAGCCACCCCCGCTGCTCGACGCACAACCTACGAAACAGAACGATGTGTGCCGGTGGCCCGCCGAAGCCGATCAGGCCGATGCGACTCCACTCTCGGACGACGGTTGAGAGTGGGACCCTGGCGTCCGGGGGCATGGTGGTCGCGCTCGGGAGGGCGGTGTCGTGGTCAAGCGTCGATGGCTGACCGGAGGGCTGCAAGCCGATCACGGTTGAGCGAATACCACACCCAACGACCCCGTTTGTCCCCTTGGACCAGTCCCGCCTCGCTCAGGACCTTGAGATGGTGGGAGACGGTCGGTTGAGATTTTCCCAGCGGAGCAACGAAGTCGCAGACGCAGACTTCCCCACCGTTGGCGTCGGCCAGCAGGCTCAGGACTCGCAGTCGGACAGGGTCGGAGAGTGCGCTAAATCCCGCCGCCAGTTCAGCGGCGTCAGCGGTGTTGAGCGGGGCGGAGAGCACCGACGGGCAGCACTCGTCGACGGGCCGGACCTTGATTGCGGAGGTTGTCTTGGGCATTGGACACCGTCCTATTGACGAACGTGAATGGGTCAAGCATACTCGATACATCGATAGATGTGAATATTACGGAGGTAGCGGATGTCGAGAGTCCAACTTGCCCTCAACGTGGCCGACCTCGACGCGGCGGTCGAGTTCTACGCCAAGCTGTTCGGAGTCGGTCCGGCCAAGCGACATCCCGGATACGCCAACTTCGCCATCAGCGATCCTCCCCTGAAGCTCGTACTGATGGAGAACCCCGACACTCGAGGACACGGTGTCGATGGGGCCCTCAACCACCTCGGGGTCGAGATGGAGACGCCCGACGAGGTGGCGTCGGCCGCCCGACACCTCAGTGGCGAGGGGCTGGCCACTGACGTACAGGATCAGACCACGTGCTGTTTCGCCGTCCAGGACAAGGTGTGGACCGAGGACCCGAGCGGCACGCCCTGGGAGGTCTACACGGTTCTGGCCGATGCGCCTGCCGAGACAGGGATCTCGGGGGACGGCGCATGTTGTTCTCCTCAACGAGGTGAGCCTTCGGGCGTAGGGAGTAGCGATTCGATCTCGTCCCCGTCTTGTTGTTGACGCTGCGTTGACGCGCTCGGATCTGTGGAGGTGTCTGGTTGCTGAGCTACTGGGGAGTGCCTTCCTGGCGGCGGTGGTCGTCGGCTCGGGTATCGCCGCACAGGAGCTCTCACCGGGCGATGTCGGTCTGCAGCTCCTGGAGAACGCGGCCGCCACCGCCGGTGGTCTCTACGCCATCATCTTGATGTTCGGCCCCGTGTCGGGGGGCCATTTCAACCCGATCGTCTCGTTGGTGGACGCCGCCTTCGGTGGGGTGACCTGGCCCAGAGCCGCCCTCTACCTACCGGCCCAGATCGTCGGGTGCATAGGTGGGGCCATGGTGGCCAACCTCATGTTCGCCAAGGCGGCTGTCACGTTCTCGACACAGCAACGAGCCACCCCCGCACACTTCTTGTCCGAAGTCGTGGCCACGCTCGGTCTGGTGCTGGTGATCTTCTCGTTGGCCCGGAGCGGACGATCTCGTAACGCACCAGCCGCCATCGCCGCCTACATCGGTGCCGCCTATTTCTTCACCAGCTCGACCAGTTTCGCCAACCCGGCCATCACGGTGGGTCGGATGTTCTCCAACACCTTCGCCGGCATCGCCCCCAGTTCGGTCCCCAGCTTCGTCGTCGCCCAGGTGGCGGGTGGGGTCCTGGCGGTGCTGGTCATCAAACTGCTCTACCCGGACATCACCAAGGCCGAGGCCGCAGACATCGTGGTTCCGCACCGAGTGACTGCCCCGCCGGGCGTCGAACGGCCATGAGCCACCGGCCGGCAGTGCTGTTCCTCTGCGTCCATAACTCCGGTCGCAGTCTGGCGGCGAAGGTCCTGCTCGAGCACTACGCGCTCGGCCGCGTGCGGGTGGAGTCGGCAGGATCGGAGCCAGCCGATCAGCTGAATCCGTCCGTCGTCGCCATCCTCGAAGAACGTGGCTTGGACCCCTCCTTGGAGTTCCCGAAGCCGCTCACCGACGAGGCAGCCGAGGAGGCGGAGGTGATCGTGACCATGGGCTGTGGCGATGCCTGCCCGGTCTATCCCGGGAAGCGCTACGTCGACTGGGCGTTGGATGACCCGGCCACCCAACCGCTCGACGTGGTCAGGACCATCGTGGACGAGATCGATCGGAGGGTCCGATCCCTACTTGCCGAGCTGGTTCCCGCCGACCTCGGAGGGACGACTGATCCCTCGCAGACGCCCGAATCACCGGTCCGGCGACCCGGTATCGCTCAGTGAGAGAGCCAGGCGTCCGGGTCGGTGGTCAGTTTTTGCACCGAGGAAGGGAGCTTCCCCGAGACGATGTCGGCGATGGTTACCTGTTCGAGCACGGCCCGCAAGCTGGCCCGCACGGCCACCCACACGTCCTGGAGCCGTTCGGCCGACCCTTCGTAGGTGGCAGCCTCGGGCCGCAGTCCCCGCACCTCGGCCAAGGGGCCGTCGAGGGGACGAATCACCTCGGCCACCGTGATCTCTGACGCCGGTCGGGCCAGTCGGTAGCCGCCCTCGGCTCCTCGTTGGCTGAGCAGGAGGCCCGCCCGGCGCATGTCGTTCAGAATGCTCTCGAGGAATTTGGCCGGCAGGCCCTGGGATTGGGCCAGAGTCTCCGCGGTCACCGGCTTTCCGTCGGCGTCGCCCAAGGTGCACAGGGCCCGCACCGCGTAGTCGACCTTGGCCGAGATGTACATGGCCCGATTCTGTCAGAGGTTCCACCGGTACGTGCCCGATGGTCACCCCACCTCTTCGCCCGAGGGTTCCGCCACCCCCGGAGGACACCGACGGGGGGAGTCGGTGTCCCCCAAACGGGGGCTAGCGGTTTTCTGCCGGCGGAGCCGGGAAGTTCGGAATGAAGGCTCGGCCCGGGGGGTAGGGGCGAGCGGTCGTCCGACCTACCCCGCCCCCGCGGCAACAGCTTGTGCCCAGGTGTAGCTGAGGGCAGGCAGAGGCCCCGTGGCCAGGACCAGCAGTTCGGCATCGGACTCCCAGCCGTTGGACGTCGTGCCGTAGGCCTCGGCTGCCCCCATGAGGAGGGTCCCGCCGAACTGCCGCTGATAGTCGGTCAGCGAGAGGATGTTCTCCCGGTGTCCCCAGCAGCCCGGTTGGCCCGCCGACTTGCAGTCGATGTTCCCGCTCCCCACGCCGTCGTCGTACATCCAGAAGTAGTTGGAGCCGAGGGGGTTTCCGTTCTCGGCCCAGTTGCTGGCCCAGGCCACCAGGTGCAGGCCGGCGGGAACCTGGGTGGGGTCGGGGTCACTGTTGGCGCGGGCTCCGGCCAGGGCGTCGGCGCTGAACGTGTCCACCAGGCCCACCAAGGGAGGGAGTCCCCGGTCGACCCGCTCGATATCGGTGATGACGAAGATCTGCTGGGCCGGGGTGAGGGAGTTGAAGTTCGAGGGCAGGGCCATGGGGCCCAGACCCTCGTGCGCCCTGGCGTTGGTGGTGGCCTGGATGACCTGGGCGGTGCAGGTGGCTCCGGTGTTGTGGGGATAGCAGGCGTTGAGGAAGTTGGGGCGAGGGGACGATGTTCGCCGGTGGATTGCTCAGCGAAGGGCTGCTGGCCGTGGCTGGGCTGACCAGCGACCCGAGGAACGGTGCGGCGCCGAAGGAGAACAGCCCGCCGTCAGAGGCCACCGTCCAATAGCCGGTACCCGGCCGGTGCATCGACACCGTCACCATCCGGGCGTTGAGGGGCGATCCGCCCATCGAGCCCATGAAGGGGGCGTCGCCGAAGCTGAAGATCCCACCGTCGGAGGCCACCATCCAGTAGCCCTGACCGTCGGCTGTGGCGGCCATGCCCACGATGGGTTGGTTGAGGTGGATGTTGCCGGTGGAGCCGTGGAAGACGGCGTCGCCGAAGCTGAAGACGCCCCCGTCGGAGGCGACGAGCCAGTAGCCCTTGCCGTCGGCCGTGGCGGCCATGCCCACGATGGGTTGGTTGAGGTGGATGTTGCCGGTGGAGCCGTAGAAGGCGGCGTCGCCGAAGCTGAAGATCCCACCGTCGGAGGCCACCATCCAGTAGCCCTGGCCGTCGGCGGTGGCGGCCATGCCGACGATGGGCCGGTTGAGGTGGATGTTGCCGGTGGATCCGTGGAAGGCCGCATCGCCGAAGCTGAAGACCCCGCCGTCGGAGGCGACGAGCCAGTAGCCCTGTCCGTCGGGGGTGGCGGCCATGTCCACGATGGGCCGGTTGAGGTGGATGTTGCCGGTCGAGCCGTAGAAGACCGCATCGCCGAAGCTGAACACGCCACCGTCCGCTGCGACCTGCCAGTACCCTCGGCCCGTAGGGCGTCGAGGCCATGCCCACGATGGGTGCGTTGCTCCCGCTCACCCGGTTCGGCGGGTTGACCACCTTGCCGGTCGGTGTCGCCGCACCCGAACTATGGGGAACCTGCGAGCCGGTGAGCGCCAGCGTCGCCACCACCAGGCACGAGGCCATGACCACCAGAGGGGTCGTGCGCCGACCCGACGACCGAACAGCGCCTCGTCCGAGCACGCGCCGCGCCACCAGTGCCGCCGCTGCCGCGATTGCCACGGTTGTCCAAATCTGCGTGATCATGCGCCATCGATCCGCAACGGCTAGGTCAAGGCACACCAGAGACCCGAGCGGACCACCCCTACCTCCTCGAGGTGGCTATCGACGCGTTGCGTCAGCCCCTTGAGGGGAGATTGCCCGGTTCAGGAGACGACTTCGACCCCTTTCGATCCCCCTTGTTCACCCTCGGCACCCGTCGGCCACGTGACCACGGCCCCTGGGACCGATCCGGCCGCGCACAGCCGTGGCGGGGGATGGAGGGTTCAGGCCTCCAGCCGGCCGGTCAGGCGGGCACGGTGGTCAGGCCATTCGGGACTCAGCATGGAGTAGATGGCCGTGTCCCGGATGCCGCCATCGGCGGCCGGCCGCTCGGCCCTGATGACGCCATCGAGCGCGCAGCCCAGACGCTCGATGGCCCGTCGGGAGCGGGTGTTCCTGGCGTCCGTCTGAATGCGGACCACCCGAACCCCCCACACCTCGAAGGCATGACCCAACATCAGTACCTTCGCCTCGGTGTTGATCGGGCTCCGTTGGACCGCCGGGTCGAGCCAGGTGTACCCGATGCAGGCCACATCCGGATCGGCCAGGCGCCGCAAGGAGTCGGTCCCCGGGGAGTGCTCGGCCCAGTTCCAGGTGGCGAGGTCGTAGAAGCGGGTGGAGCCGACGATGCGCTGGTCGGCCACGCTCCAGGTCACAAACGGCTCGTGGACGCCGGCGTCCCGTTTGGCCAGAGCCTTGTCGACATAGTTGGCCATGCCCGCCCGGTCGTCCGGCACCGGCGTGAAGCCGAAGGTGGAGCGGTCGGCGGTGGCGGCGGCCAGCAGGCCGTCGACGTGCTCGTGGCCCATGGGTAGGAGCCGGACGAACCGGCCGTCGAGGGAGTGGTGTCCGGTCATGGGGCGAACGTCACCGCTACTTGAGCAGCTTGGACAGCCGCCGGTCGGCCAGCGGCTTGCCGTCGGTCTGGCACGTCGGGCAGTACTGCAGCGACCGGGTGGCGAACAACACTTCGCGGATGGTGTCTCCACAGGTGGGACAACTCTGGCCGGTCTTGCCGTGCACGGCCATGGCCCGCTTCTTGTCACCCTTCAGCTCGGCGAGGTCGACGTCAGAAGCACGGGCCACGGCCTCGGTGAGCACCCCGGTGACGGCATCGTGCAGACGGGCCACGTCGGCTGCGTCGAGATTGGCCGACTTCTTGTACGGGGAGAGCCGGGCCCGGTGGAGGGCTTCGTCGGAGTAGGCGTTCCCCACCCCGGCGATGAGGGACTGCGTGGTCAATGCGGTCTTCAGGGTGGAGGACCGGGAGGCCAGCAGCTCGGCCAGGCGGTCCACGGTGAACTCGGGGCTCAGGGGATCGACCCCCAGCTCGGCCAGCGGGGTCACCTCCTCGGGGGCGGCCACCACCCAGAGCGCCAGGCGCTTCTCTTTTCCCATCTCGGTGACGTCGAACCCCGAGCCGTCGTCGAGGCCCACCCGCAGGGCAATGGGGCTCCGGCCAGGCTTGATGGCCGTCGACGGCAGTGACTCGAACCAACGGATCCAGCCGCCGAGGGCCAGGTGGACGACCAGCCACGGCCCGTCGGTGCCGAGGCAGACGAACTTGCCCCGCCGCTCCACTCCCCGGACGGTCCGCCCCTCGAGGTCCTCCAGCGGTGGGGCCACGGTCTTCAGCGCCGAGAACGACGTCAGCCGGCAGCGCTCGATGCGCCGCCCGGCCAACCGCCGGGACAGTCCGGCGGCCAGGGCTTCCACTTCGGGGAGTTCGGGCACACGTCAATTGTGGACCCTCGGCGCCCGTAGTATCTCCTGGACCCCTCTACCTGCCCGGATCGAGTCCTCGACCCTGTCCGTCCAGGCGCTGCCCAGCCGACCCGACACCCTCCGAAGGGACCTATCTGTTGTTCCGCCCGGTTCCACCCGAAGCAGATTTCACCGCACTCGAAACCGAGGAGCTGGCCCGATGGTCGAAGCACGATGTCTTCGAGCGCTCGGTCGCCCTCCGCGCCGGGGCGGAGCCGTGGGTGTTCTACGAAGGACCCCCCACGGCCAACGGGCGACCGGGGCTCCACCATGTGTGGGCCCGGGTCTACAAGGACCTGTTCTGCCGGTACCGGACCATGCGGGGGTACGCCGTGCCGAGGAGGGCCGGCTGGGACACCCACGGCCTCCCCGTCGAGGTCGAGGTGGAAAAGCAGCTGGGCATCACGACCAAGCGCCAGATCGAAGAACAGGTGGGTATCGCCGAGTTCACCCGCTTGTGTCGCGAGTCGGTGCGCAACTACGTCGACGAGTGGAAGACCCTCACCGAGCGCATCGGGTTCTGGGTGGATATCGACGCGGCGTACTGGACATTCTCGCCCGAGTACGTGGAGTCGGTGTGGTGGAACCTGAAGAGCCTCTGGGACCAGGGGCTGCTCTATGAGGACATCAAGGTGGTGCCCTACTGCCCGCGCTGTGGCACGGCGCTGTCCAGCCACGAGCTGGGCCAGCCCGATGTCTACCAACCGGTGACCGACGAGTCGGCCTACGTGCGGTTCCCGCTCTCCGACGAAGGTGAGCCGGCCGCCGCCCTGCGGGCCCGCCTCGGTCGCGACACACTGGTCGGCCTGTCGCTGGTGGCCTGGACGACCACGCCGTGGACCCTCCTGTCCAACACCGGCGCGGCGGTGGGGCCGGACCTCGAGTACACGGTCGTCGCCCGTGGGGAAGGAAACGACGGCGACATCGTGGCCGCCGACCTGGCCGAGTCGGTGTTCGGCGAGGGGACCACCGCCACCACACGCTTCACCGGACGGGAGCTCGCCGGGCTGCACTACGCCCGACCCTTCGACGACCTGGTGCCGACGCCCGGGTCGCCCGGCGGCTCCGGGCGGGCGGGATGGACGGTGGTGGCCGGTGCGTTCGTCGAGGCCGACGAGGGGACGGGCATCGTGCACCTGGCCCCCGCCTTCGGCGAGGTGGACCGCCAGGTGGGACGGGAGCACGACCTTCCGACCCTCAACCCGGTGGGGCCCGACGGCCGGTTCACCGGGGCGGTGTCCTGGCTGGAGGGACAGGCGGTGCGCGACACCAACACGGCGGTCAACGACCGGCTGGAGGCAGCCGGACTGCTCGTCAAGCGGGCCCCCTATCTCCACCCCTACCCGCACTGCTGGCGGTGCGGGACCGCCCTCCTCTACTGGGGCAAGCCGAGCTGGTACGTGCGGACCTCGGACCGGAAGGCCGACCTCGAGGCGCAGAACCAGACCATCGGCTGGCACCCTGAGCACATCAAGAACGGCCGGATGGGCGAGTGGTTGGCCAACAACGTGGACTGGGCGCTGTCCCGTGACCGCTACTGGGGGACTCCGCTGCCCATCTGGCGGTGCAGCGAGGGCCACGTCCGCTGCGTGGGCTCCCTGGCCGAACTGTCCGAGCTGGTGGGTCGCGACGTCTCTGGCGTCGACCCCCACCGCCCGGCTATCGACGAGGTCACCTTCCCCTGTACCGACTGCGATGACGCCGAGATGCGACGCGTGGAGCCGGTCATCGACGCCTGGTTCGACTCGGGCTCGATGCCCACGGCCCAGTGGGGGTATCCGGGAGCCGCGGGGTCCGCCGAGCGGTTCGTCTTCCCCGCCGATTTCATCTGTGAGGCCATCGACCAGACCCGGGGATGGTTCTACTCGCTCCTGGCCGTGAACACGTTGGTGCAGGGCTCCACCCCCTACCGCAACGTCTTGTGCCTGGGCCACATCGTCGATGCCGACGGGCGCAAGATGTCCAAGTCGGTCGGGAACGTGATCGATCCGTGGGAGATCCTCACGACCCGGGGGGCCGACCCGCTCCGGTGGTGGATGTTCTCCCAGGGCTCCCCCTGGACGCCGACCCGGGTCAGTTTCGAGGTGATCGATGCCTCGATGCGGGACACGCTGCTCACCTTGTGGAACACGTGGTCCTTCTTCACCACCTACGCATCGCTCAACGGATTCGACCCGGCCGACCCGTCCATCCCGCCGCCGGCCGCCCGCTCACTCCTCGACCGTTGGATGCGTTCCCGCCTGGCTGCCACCGTCGATCTGGCCACCGAGTCGCTCGACGGCTACGAGCCCTTCCCGGCGGCCGTCGCCATCGCCGAGCTGATCGACGACGTGTCCAACTGGTATGTCCGGCGGAGTCGCCGACGCTTCTGGCGCACCGACCCCGATGCCGACCCGGCCGATTCCTTGGGCGCCCAGGCGACTCTGCACGAGGTGCTGGTCACGGTGGTCCGGCTGCTGGCCCCTCTGTGCCCGTTCCTGGCCGACCGGATGTGGCGCGACCTCACCGCGGCGGCCGAGGACGACTCGGTGCACCTGGCCGACTGGCCCACCCGCGACGACGAAGCACTCGACCCGGGTCTCGAAGAGGGCATGGCGCTCGCTCGGCGGCTCTCGTCCCTCGGCCGGGCCGCCCACGCCGAGGCGGCCATCAAGGTGCGCCAGCCCCTGTCCCGGGCGCTCGTCTACCTACCCCCGGGAAGTCCCGTGCCCCCGCCCGGGGTCGTGGAGGACGAGCTCAACGTGGACGAGGTGGAGGTGACCAGTGAGCTTGGTGACGTGCTGGCCTATGAGCTGGTCCCCAACTACAAGCTGCTGGGACCACGCCTGAAAGACCGCGTCCAGGCCCTCCGGGCAGCCATGGGGACCGTGGACGGCATGGCCGCCGCGGCCGACCTGGCCGCCGGGCGCCCGGTGGTCGTGGACCTCGAAGGTGGGCCGGTCGAGCTGGTGGGGGAGGAGATCGAGCTGCGAGTCCAGGCCCAGTCCGGGTTCGCCGTGTCCCGTGACGGCGCCGAGGTGGTTGCCCTGGACCTCGCGCTCGACGACGACCTTCGCCGACGGGGCCTGGCCCGCGAAGTGATTCGCAACGTCCAGGACGTGCGCAAGGCCACCGGGCTCGACGTCTCCGACTGGATCCACCTGACGTTGGAGGGCGTCGACGACCTCGAGCCCATGTTCGACGCCATCGCCCGAGAGGTGCTGGCCCGAACGATCAGAACGGGCCGGCCCGAGGGCGACACGCCGGGGACGACGGTGGAGATCGACGACGGCCAGTCGGTCCGCACGGTGACCATCTGGGTGGTCAAGGAGTGAGCCCAGCGGTCGGCTCCGACGGCAGTGCGGAGCAGTTCGTCCTGGCCGTCGATCTCGGCACCGGGGGCCCCAAAGTGGCGGTCGTGTCCACCACCGGCCGCATTGTGGCCCACGCCACCGAGCCGGTCGCCCTTCATCTGCTTGATGGAGGGGGAGCTGAGCAGGATCCGGCCGAATGGTGGTCGGCCATCAGCGCTGCCTCACGGTCGGCCGTGGCCGCAGCCGGGGTGGCCCCAGACGATCTGATCGGGGTGGGCTGCACGTCGCAGTGGTCGGGCACGGTGGCGGTGGGCGCCGACGGCGAGCCCCTGATGCCCGCGGTCATCTGGATGGACTCCCGGGGGAACAAGGCCATCCGCAAAGTGGCCGGAGGGCCGGTCAACGTCCTCGGCTACGACCCCCGCAAGATCCTTCGTTGGGTGCAGGTGACCGGAGGCGCACCGGGGCTCTCGGGCAAAGACCCCGTGGCCCATATCTTGTTCATCCGGGACGCGTTCCCCGACGTCTACCGGTCGACGGTTACCTTCCTCGAACCCTGCGACTACCTCAACCTCAAGCTCACCGGTGTCACGTCGGCATCGTTCGACTCCATTGCCGCCCACTGGATCACCGACAACCGGGCCATCAATGCCGTCGTGTACGACGAGAAGCTGCTCGAACTCACCGGCCTCGACCGGGCCAAGCTCCCCGACCTGGTGGCGCCGGGCACCGTCATGGGCACCCTCACCACCGAGGCGGCGGCCGACCTCGGGGTCCCGGCCGGCCTGCCCGTGGCCGTCGGCTCCGGTGACGTGCACTCGGCGGTATTCGGATCGGGGGCCGTGGCCGACTACGCCGCCCACCTCTACATCGGGACCTCCTCGTGGATCTCGGGGCACGTCCCGTTCAAGAAGACCGCCCCCACCTCCAACGTGGCCTCCATTCCGGCCGCTCTGGCCGGCCGCTACGTCATCGTCGACGAGCACGAGACGGCGGGGGCCTGTTTGACCTTCTTGCGCGACAACCTGGGATTCGCCGAAGACTTCGAGGCCATGAACGCCATGGTCGACTCGGTGGAGCCGGGTAGCGGCCGGGTGCTGTTCACCCCGTGGCTCAACGGCGAGCGCTCTCCCGTCGACGACCACACCATCCGGGGCGGCTTCCACAACCTCTCGCTCGCCACCACCCGGGCCCAGATGGTCCGGGCCGTGTTCGAGGGCGTGGCCTTCAACTCCAGGTGGCTGCTCGAAGCGGTGGAGAAGTTCGCCGGAAGGCGCCTCGACTCCCTCGCCTTCATCGGTGGGGGAGCCAACTCCGACCAGTGGGCCCAGATCCATGCCGACGTGCTCGGCCGCGAGATACGCCAGGTGGCCGACCCGGTGCTGGCCAACGTCCGGGGTGCCGCCTTCATCACGCTCCTGGCCCTCGACCGGATCCGTGTCGAGGACATCCCGGCCATGGTGGAGATCCGCCGAACCTTCACCCCCGACCCCGCGACGGCGGCGGAGTACGAGGTCCTCTTCGCCGAGTTCGTCACCCTCTACAAACAGACCAAGGGCATCTTCAAGCGGCTGAACCAGTTCTGAGCCTTCGAAGCGTCTCTGCCGTTGCCACCCCGAGCGGGGCCGGCGTCAGTCCCCCGGAGCGGCCCGGCGTTCGAGGTCCCGGTTGGCCGCGCTGACTACGGCGTGGAGCGAGGCTTCGAGGATGCTCGAGTCCATGCCCACGCCCCACCAGGTCGAACCGTCGGGACCTTCCGCCTCGATGTAGGCCACCGCCGACGCCTCGCTGCCGGCGGTGAGGGCGTGTTGGCTGTAGTCCTTCACCTCGAACTCGATACCGAGCTCCTGGCGGAGCGCACCGAGGAGGGCATCGATGGGCCCGTTGCCCTCGCCCATCACCGTGCGGGGTTCACCGCCCACCAGCAGCTGGGCGGTCACCGTGGTGTGGTTGCCGCCGGTCGTCACCTCACTCCCGATGAGGCGCATCCCGGCGTCTTCGGGCAGGTAGGTCCGGGAGAAGACATCCCACATCTCACCGGGCCGGATCACCGTGCCACTGTCCTCGGTCACCGCTTGGACCTCTTTGGAGAACTCCACCTGGAGTCGCCGGGGGAGGTCGAGTCCGTGCTCGGTGTCCATCACATAGGCCACCCCACCCTTGCCCGACTGGCTGTTGACCTGGATGATGGCCTCATAGGTGCGGCCGGTGTGGCTGGGGTCGATGGGCAGGTAGGGGACCTCCCACTGCTCGTAGTCGTCGCCCAGGGCAGCGAACCCCTTCTTGATGGCGTCCTGATGGGAGCCGGAGAACGCCGTGTAGACCAGGTCGCCGGCGTAGGGGTGCCGTGGGTGCACCGGCATCCGCGTGGCGTACTCGGCCACCCGGCGGACCCGGTCGATGTCCGAGAAGTCGAGAGCGGGATCGATGCCCTGGGAGAACAGGTTCATGGCCAGGGTCACGATGTCGACGTTGCCGGTTCGCTCCCCGTTGCCGAACAGCGTGCCTTCGACCCGGTCGGCTCCGGCCAGTACGGCCAACTCGGCTGCCGCCACCGCGGTGCCGCGGTCGTTGTGGGGGTGGAGGCTGAGGATGATCGAATCCCGGTTGGTGATGGTCCGGCCGAACCACTCGATCACGTCGGCGTAGACGTTGGGTCCGTACATCTCGACGGTGTTGGGCAGGTTGATGATGATGGGCCGATCCGGGGTGGGCTCGATGACGGACATCACCGCTTCGCAGATCTCGACGGCGAACTCCGGCTCGGTGCCGGTGAAGCTCTCGGGCGAGTACTCGTAGCGGATATCGGTGTCGGGCAGGGTGGCCTCGAACTTCTTGCACAGCCGGGCGGCATTGACGGCGATGTCGGTGATGCCGGCCCGATCGAGCCCGAAGACGACACGGCGCTGGAGTTCGGAGGTGGAGTTGTAGAAGTGCACGATGGCCCGTGGCGCGCCGCGGAGGCTCTCGAAGGTCCGCTCGATGAGCTCCTCGCGACACTGGACCAGCACCTGGATGGTCACATCGTCGGGGATCAGACCCTCGTCGATGATCTGGCGCTGGAAGTCGAAGTCCGTCTGCGAGGCGGAGGGGAATCCGACTTCGATCTCCTTGAACCCGATGGCCACCAGCGTCTCGAACAACCGCAGCTTTCGCTCGGGGTCCATGGGATCGACCAGGGCCTGGTTCCCGTCACGGAGGTCGACACTGGCCCAGCGCGGGGCCTGGGTGAACGCACGATCCGGCCAGGTCCGGTCGGGCAGGGTGAGCGGACGGTAGGGCCGGTAGAGGTGGAAGGGCATCGGCGAGACGTCACAGGGCATGGCGAGCCGGAATGGCTGGCTCCCGTCAACCGGGCTCGGTGTGGCTTCGGATTCTGGGCTCACGGTGGTGCTCCTTGTTGCGCTCTGTCGGTGCTGTGGTGCGGTCGGTGCTGGTTCGGTGTTGAGTCCTCGTGGCCGGAACACGGGTCACGGCCAACAAAAAACCCCCTGGCCGATGAGGCTCAGGAGGTTGCGGACGAACGCGATGTGGCGCTCGTCGTCAGGTAAGAAGGAGTTCCGAGGTCGAGGGCTTGAACATCGTGCGATCCATGGTGCCAGGACGCCGCCGGTTCGTCAAGGCCCCGCCTCCCTGCTCCCCTCGAGCACGGTGGCTGCGGCGGCCACGAGGTCGGCCCGCTGCCCTCGGAGCAGGTCCGACACCGGCCCACCGCCACGGAGGGCTCGGTAGCCGGCGATCGCCCCGCCCATTCGGCGGAGCCGTTCGACCATTCGCAGCGTGACGTAGCCGCACACCGGTGCGGCCAAGGCGGCAACTACACCCCAGAGCGCGCCCCACTCCCGGGCCACCACCACTCCGATGGCCGCGTAGGTGAGCGCATAGAGGAACACGCTGCCCACAACCTTGACGGTCGCCCGCACGCTGACATTGCTCGGCACCCGTCCCGCCGCCTTCACGAGGCCGTAGGGCAGGGCGTGGACGAGCGTCCCGACGACGGCAAGGGGCAGCGCGACGATGACCGCCAGGACGGCCCGGGCCAGCTTCCACCGGAGGCGACCCGATCCGTAGTCGGCGGCCACCTGGGCATCGGAGAGGCCGACCACATCGAGGAGCCGCCGATAGGAGTCGAAGGTCTGCACGAGAGCCTCCGTAGCTGACCGCCGGTCGGGACTCCGTCCTGCCCGAACCAGTTCGTCCACGAGTTGGCTCCGATCGGCCAAGGCGACCTGGTCGGGGAGGACCGAGACCGGTCGGGCCACCACATCGGCGATGGCCGCATACCGGTCGTACTCGGTCCAGGAGGCGAACGTACCCACCTCCCGTCGGAGGCGCTGCGCCACATCGTCGGTGAGCGACCGCACCGCCTCGGCTTCGTCGACCCGATACTGGTCGAGCCAGGGACCGGTCGGTTGCGGAATCCCCACCCGAACCAACGCCCTCGAGCGGAATCGCTGCTTGTCGTCGTAGACGAGGGTGACCGCCACCGTGTCCACCGGGTCCACGCCGGAGGCCGACGCCGACAGGGCGATCCGGGCCGCGCCGGTCCGCAGGGGCTGAAGGGCAAGCTCGTCGTGGCTCACCCCCTCGGGAAAGATGGCCACCATGCCGCCGTCGGCCAGCAACCGGTGGCATCGGGCGAAGGCCCGCTTATTGCCGGCGGGTGATCCTCCGTCCTGGGCGCGATAGATGGGGACCACGCCACCCACCTTCAAGAACGGCCACAGAAGCGGATTGTGGAAGAGGGTGGACTTGCCCAGAAACCGCGGATAGCGGCGAAGGGCGGCCATCAGGAGGAGTCCGTCCACCAACCCGTTGCGATGATCGGCCACGAGCACCGTGGGCCGGCCGGTGTCGAGCCGCTCGCCGTGCTCGACCTCGATGCCCCGGAAGAAGACCCGGATCAGCAGCCGAGCCAGGCCCGACATGCAGCGGTCGCCGATGGAGCGGACGATGTGGGCCGCTGCGGTGTGGTGGTGGGGCCCCGTTCTCGCGCCGCGGTCGAGCGTGCACCTCGCCAGGTACAGGGAGTGACGGAGACGCCGAAGGAGTCACACCCGGTATTCGGTGCCGAGACGGTCCTTGGTTCAGATGCGCTCGAAGTTTCGAGCCAGCTCCCAGTCGGTGACCACCCGGTTGGCCGCTGCCCACTCCTGACGAGCGGTGTTGAGGAGATGGTGATGGACGTCTGCCCCGAACGCCTCAGCGGCCACCTCGCTCTCGGCCAACCGGTCGATGGCCTCGGCCAAGGTGGTGGGGATCCGGGGCAGATCAGGCGTGCTGTAGGCGTTGCCGGTGAAGGCCGGGGCCAGTTCGAGGCGGTGCTCGATGCCCCACAGTCCTGCGGCGATGGCCGCGGCCAAGGCCAGGTACGGGTTCACGTCGGCGCCCGGAATTCGGCTCTCGATGCGCCGTCCCGGGCCGTGTCCCACGGCACGGAAGCCACAGGTGCGGTTGTCCTCACCCCACACCATGGCCGTCGGGGCCCACGAGTCGGGCACATAGCGCCGGTAGGAGTTCACATACGGGGCGAAGCACCAGGCCAGCTGGGCGGCGGCCTGGAGCTGGCCGGCCACGAACCGGGCACCGATCTCAGAGAAGCCCGACGGTGAGACCTCCCCCTCGGCCGGAGCCATGAGTGGGGTCCCATGTTCGAGGTCCCACAGGCTCGTGTGGAGGTGGCACGAGGAGCCGGCGCTGTCCATCGACCACTTGGCCATGAAGCTGGCCGCCCGCCCGAATCCGGACGCAATCTCTTTCACGCCGTTCTTGAACACCAGATGCCGGTCGGCCACCTCCAGCGCGCCGCCGTAGGTGACATTGATCTCGTGCTGACCGATGCCCGCCTCGCCCTTCGAGAACTCGACGGGGATGCCGGCATCGACCATCTGGTTGCGAATCGTCCCGATGATGTACTCCTCACGGGAGGTCTGCAGGAGCTGGTAGTCCTCGATGGTGTCGGCGTGGGGGACGAGACCCTGCCAGTGCTTTCCCGCGGCTTCGGGGAACGAGTCGATGAACAGGTAGAACTCGAGCTCGGTGGCGCACTTCACTTCGAGGCCGTGAGCGGCGGCCCGTTCGAGCTGTCGGCGCAGAATGCGTCGGGGCGAGACCTCGACCGGATCGCCCGCCATGGTGAACAGATCGCAGAGCACGAGGGCACTACCGGGCAGCCAGGGCAGGGGCCGAACGGTCTGGGGGTCGATGACGGCATGGAGGTCGCCGTATCCGGTGTCCCAGTTGGCGAAGTGGTAGCCGGGCAAGGGCACCATGTCCACGTCGCAGGCGATGAGGTAGTCGCACACCTCGATCCCGTGTTCGGCCACGTGGTCGAGGTAGAACGACCCGGTGACCCGCTTGCCGACCGGGCGGCCCTGCAGGTCGGGGAAGGCCACCACCACCGTGTCGATGTCGCCCGACCGGATCTGGTGGGGCAGGGTCTCGAGGGTCAGCATGGATGCACTCTGGCCCACGCCGTCTCCGGCGTCCAGCGGTGCCGGGTCAGGGGCCGACTACTCGGGGGTCACGTAGGCGGCGGTGATGCCGCCGTCGACCACCAGGGCCGAACCGGTAACGAACGAGGCGTCGTCCGAGGCCAGGAAGAGGGCGGCCTTGGCGATCTCCTCGGGTTGACCGAACCGACCGATGGGGATGTGGACCAGTCGGCGCTGACGCCGCTCGGGATCGGAGAGCAGCTCGGCCAGGAGCGGTGTCTCGATGGGGCCCGGACAGATCGAGTTGGCCCGGATGCCTCGGCGGGCGTACTCGACCGCCAACTCGCGGGTTAAGGCGAGGACCCCGCCCTTGGAGGCGGTGTAGGCCATCTGTGCGGTGGCCGCGCCCACCAGAGCCACGAACGACGCCACGTTGACGATGGAGCCGCCTCCCGAGTCCAACATGGCCGGCACTGCCGCACGGCACCCCAGCCACACGCCCTTCAGGTTCACCTCCATCACCTTCTGCCAGGTCTCTGGCGGGGTGTCGAGGAGGCCGCCGTCGTTGTCAGGAAAGATCCCGGCGTTGTTGAACAGCACATGCACGCCGCCGTAGGTCGCTACGGCGTGGTCGATCATGGCCCCCACCTGAGCCTCGTCGGACACGTCCACGGTCACGGCCGTGGCGGTACCACCGGCTGATTCGATGTCGGCCACCGCCCCTTCGGCCTGGTCGCCGACGAGGTCGGCCACCACCACCTGGGCCCCCTCGGCGGCAAAGAGCGACGCCGCCACTCGGCCGATGCCGCTCCCGGCACCGGTGATGACCGCAACCTTGCCGTCCAGTCGTCCCATCGGTGCCTCCTCGGGGCCGCCCGGCCCCCTCGTTCCCGGGATAGCTGAAGGCGAACCGAGCCGTGCTCCGGTGGGGAAGGTGCGCCCTCGAGTCGCACCTTACCGGGGTGCCGCGAGGCGGTGGGATACTGACGCTCATGTCGGCAGTAGGTCCACGGCCCCTCATCGGGGTAACCACCTACCGGCAGACCACCTCGTGGTGGGCCTGGGAACGTGACGCCGCCCTCGTACCCGGTCCCTATCTCGATGTGGTCGAAGCGTCGGGGGGCGAGTCGCTGCTGCTCCCGCCGCCGGCTGCGGAGACACTGCGAGATGCAGCCGGGCTCGCTGAACTCCAAGCCCGGTACCGACGGGTGGTGGCGGCGCTCGACGGCCTAGTCCTCATCGGCGGTGGGGACCTCGATGCCGCCCAGTACGGAGCCGAAGCCGATCCGCGTAACGGGGGCACCAACCGCCACCGGGACGACCTCGAAGTCGGACTGGTGCTCGCCGCCCTCGAGGCCGACCTCCCGGTCCTGGCTGTCTGTCGTGGCCTGCAGGTGTTGAACGTTGCCCTGGGCGGTGACCTGGTCCAGCAGCTGCCTGACCGGATCCACTCCACCCGTCACCAACCTCGGCCGGGAGCCTTCGGCACGGTCAACGTGACCACCGAACCGGGGAGCAGGGTGCACGGGCTCATCGGTGAGGGGGCCGAGGTCCTCTGCTGTCACCATCAAGCCATCGACCGGCTCGGCGAGGGTCTGGCCGTGACGGCCCGCAGCGAGGACGGTGTCATCGAGGCGGTCGAGAGTCCCGGTCACCACTTCGTCGTCGGCGTGCAGTGGCATCCCGAGGAGCGGGCCGAGCGATCACTCTTCGATGGGCTGGTGACTGCGGCAGGGACGGATGCGGCCGTCGCTCAATCCCCCACCCCGCACGCGGATCCAGAGCCGATCCAATCCACTCTCGCCACCACGTCGAAGGAGCAGCGATGACCGACACCACCACCGTCGTCAACCCGGCCACCGAGGCGGCCATTGCCCAACTGCCGCTCGCCGGGGTGGGCGAGACCGATGAGGCGGTGGCGCGGTCGTTGGCGGCCGGTGCGGCCTGGCGGGCCGTCGCACCAGCCGACCGGGCTCGGCTCTTGCGACGATTCGCCGCCCAGGTGGAAGCGCACGGCGAGGAGCTGGCCCAGCTGGAGACGGCCAATGTGGGCAAGGCCATCGCCGACAGCCGGGATGAGGTGGGGATGGTGGCTGAGGTGCTGTACTTCTACGCCGGGGCCGTCGACAAGCACCGGGGGGCCACCGTGCCGGTGGCGGGGGGCGTGGACATGACCTTCCACGAACCGCTCGGGGTGGTGGCCGCCATCGTCCCGTGGAACTTCCCGATCGCCATCACCTCCTGGAAGGTCGGCCCTGCACTCGCCACCGGCAACACCATCGTGGTCAAGCCGGCCGAGATCACGCCGCTCTCCGCCCTCCGCTTGGCCGAGCTGGCCTTGGACGCCGGCATCCCCGAGGGCGTGCTCCAGGTTGTGGTGGGGAAGGGGTCGGTGGTGGGCACCCGGCTGGTCGAGCACCCCGATGTGGCCAAGGTGGCGTTCACCGGGTCCACCGAGGTCGGCCGCGAGGTGATGCGAGGGGCATCGGGAACCATCAAACGGGTCACGCTGGAGCTGGGGGGCAAGTCGGCCTCGCTCGTCTTTGCCGACGCCGACATCGAGCGGGCTGCGGCGGCCACGCCCGGAGGGGTGTTTGCCAACGCCGGCCAGGACTGCTGTGCCCGCAGCCGAGTCCTGGTGCAGCGCTCGGTCTTCGACCAGTTCCTCGAGTACCTGGCCGGGGCGGTGGCCGACTGGAGGGTCGGCGATCCCACCGACCCCTCGGTCCAGATGGGCCCGTTGGTCACTGCCGCGCACCGCGAGGTGGTGGCCGGATTCCTTGCTCCGGGTATGGGCGACCCTGCCGGTGGAGCCGTCGCGCCCTTTGCTGTGGGTGCGGTCCCGGCCGGACCCGGATTCTGGTACCCGCCGACGGTGGTGGCTCCGGCCGATCCGGGCTGGCGCATGGCCCGCGACGAGATCTTCGGCCCGGTGGTAGCCGTCATCCCCTTTACCGATGAGGCCGATGCCGTGCGACTGGCCAACGACTCGCCCTTCGGACTGTCCGGCTCCATCTGGACGCGTGACGGGGCCCGGGCCCTCCGGGTGGCCCGGGCTGTGCACTCGGGCAACCTCTCGGTCAACTCGCACAGTTCGGTGCGGGTCCAGACCAGCTTCGGAGGCATGAAGCAGTCGGGCTTCGGACGCGAGCTCGGACTCGAGGCCCTGGCCTCCTACAGCGACGTGAAGAACGTGTTCGTCTCGACCGAGGGATGACCGCCTCGCGCATGCCGATCGACACCGCGGCATGGTGGCGGTGATCACCGGGGCCAGCCGGGGGCTCGGCGCCGGGATGGCCGAGGCCCTGGCCGCCGTGGGATTCGACCTGGGCCTCTGCGCCCGCACCCGACCCCCGGTGCCCGCCGGCAGCACGACCATCTCGGCATCGGTCGATGTCGGGGAGGCCGAGGCGCTCGACCGCTTTGCCGCCGAGGTCGTGGGCCGGTTCGGTCGGATCGATCTGTGGATCAACAACGCCGGTCTCCTGGCCCCGATCGGGCCCCTGGCCGATGCCGACCCGGTCGCGCTCCGGAGCAACATCGAGGTCAACGTGCTCGGCGTGATGCACGGTTCGGCCACGTTCATCCGCCACCTGCGCAGCCGAGACGGTGAGGGCGTGCTCGTAAACCTGTCCTCGGGAGCGGCCACCCGTCCCTACGTCGGGTGGGCCGCCTACGGGGGGGCCAAGGCCGCCGTCGAGATGATCACCGAGGTGGTGGCCCGAGAAGAGCGTGCGTCGGGACTGCGGGCCTACGCCCTCTCGCCCGGACTCATCGACACCGACATGCAGGCGCTCATCCGGGCCACCGCCGACGAGGACTTTCCCTCCGCAGGGCGCTTCCGCCAGGTGCACGCCGACGGTGCCTTCAACTCGGCCGCCTGGGTCACGCGGTTCATCCTCGACCAACTGGTGGACGACGCCAGAGGGGCGCCAGGCGACCCGGCACGTGATGAACACGAACCGGTGGTCCGTGTCCGGGTGCCTGATCAGCACTGATCGGGTTGGCGGAGTCCGGGGACCCTGCGAGCGGTGGGGTAGTTTCAGGCGGTGGCCACCACGACCGTTTCGCCGCCGACACCGGGCGCCCCCACCCCCTCGGACAGCCATTCCTCCCGTCCTGCCGAGGAGAGCGGGTTGGCGCGGATCGCCGGCTGGTGTCACGACCACCGGTGGGCGGTCCTGATCATCTGGCTGGTCGCACTGGTCGGGGCCAACGTCGGGGCCCAGGCCGCCGGCAGTGCCTTCTCCAACAACCTCACCGGGGGAGCACAGCCGGTCCAGCAGATCCTCGACCGGGCCTTCCCCAACCAATCGGGGAGTCCGGCCCAGGTCGTCATCACGTCGAACGGGCCCATCACGGCGGCGACGGTCGAGGCCCGCACCGCCGAGATGGTGAAGGCCCTGACGCCGTTGGCCCATGTCTCCCAGGTGGTCAGTCCGTTCACCCCGACCGGCGCCCGACAGATTTCCGCCGACGGGCATATCGCCTACCTGCAGGTCGACTTCGATCAACAGGCCGGTGACCTCCCGTCGGCCGCCATCAAACAGGTCATCCGAACCGCGCAGTCCTTCGCCGCACCGGGGTATCACGTGGCCCTCGGCGGCCAGGCCATCAGCCTGGTGGCCGGCGCCGCGCCGGGCCCGGCCGAAGGGATCGGCATCCTGGCCGCCATCGTCATCATGCTGCTGGCCTTCGGGTCGGTGGTGGCCATGGGCCTGCCCATCCTGACCGCCCTGTTCGGGATCGCCATCGCCTTCGCCGTCCTCGATCTGTTGTCCCACGTCATCACCACGCCGGTCTTCGCCCCCGAGATGATGGCCATGATCGGGCTCGGGGTGGGCATCGACTACGCCCTGTTCGTCGTGACCCGCTACCGGCAGGGCCTGGCCGAAGGGCGAGACCCGCGCCAGGCCACGGCCGTGTCCCTCGCCACGTCGGGTCGGTCGGTCGTCTTCGCCGGGACGACGGTGATCCTCTCGTTGCTCGGGCTGTTCATCCTGCAGCTCCCGTTCATGCGGGGTCTGGCCGTCGGCGCCATCGCCGCCGTGGTGCTCGTCATGTTGGCCGCCATCACGCTCCTCCCGGCCATGCTGGGATTCTCGGGTCGGGCCATCGACAAACTGCATGTTCCGGGTCTGCTCCAGAACGCGGCAGAACCTTCACCCCGTGGGTTCTGGTACCGGTGGAGCCGGACGGTGCAGCGCCACCCGATCGTTGCCGGCCTCGCCGCCCTGATCGTCCTGGTCTTGCTGGCCCTTCCCTTCTTCGAGATGCGCCTCGCCTTCACCGACGCCGGGAACGACCCGACGACCACGACCACCCGGCAGGCCTTCGACGGACTGGCCACCGGGTTCGGCCCCGGCTTCAACGGCCCGCTGATCATCGCTGCCACCGTGCCGGCGGGCCAGCACGGCACCGTCGAGTCCCTGCGGGGCAAGGTGGCCGCGACACCCGGGGTGGCCTTTGCCACCCCCGCCCAGTTCAGCGCCTCCGGTCGGGATGCGGTGATCATCGCCTACCCGACCACCTCGCCGCAGTCGGCCGACACCGAGGCCATCGTCCACACGCTGCGCGACGAGGTGATCCCCACGGCTACCGGCGGGACCGGTGTGGTGGCCTACGTGGGTGGCGAGACGGCCGGATCGGTGGACGCCTCGTCCTACCTCTCGTCCCGGCTGGTCTGGGTCATCGGGGCTGTGTTGTTACTGGCCTTCTTGTTGTTGATGGCGGTGTTCCGGTCGGTGGCCATCCCGCTGAAGGCGGTGATCGTCAACATGCTGTCGGTGGGGGCGGCCTACGGGGTGATCGTGGCGGTGTTCCAGTGGGGTTGGCTGGGGTCGGTCATCGGCATCGGGGCCACCGGTCCCATCGACCCGTGGATCCCCCTCATGATGTTCACCATCCTGTTCGGCCTGTCCATGGACTACGAGGTCTTCCTGCTGTCGAGGATCCGCGAGGAGTGGCGGCGCACCGGGGACAACTCGAGCGCGGTGGCCGACGGACTGGCCAAGACGGCCCGGGTCATCACCGCGGCCGCCGCCATCATGATCTGCGTGTTCGGGTCGTTCGTCATCGGGGACCCGCTCCACGTCCTCAAGGTCTTCGGCCTGGGTCTGGCCGCGGCCATCTTCATCGACGCCACCCTGGTGCGGATGGTCCTCGTGCCCTCGATCATGGAGCTGCTGGGCCCGGCCAACTGGTGGATGCCCTCGTGGCTCGACCGGGTGGTGCCGAACCTCGGCGTCGAGGTCGACGTGGCCCTGCCGGTCGCTTCCGACCAGCCGGCCACGCCTGTGGCCGTCGGCGGGTAACGTCACCGGCATGTCAGAGCGTTCTCGGAAGGTAGCGAAACCTGCGGCGGCACTCGGGGTGGTCGCCACCATGGCCAGCATCTGGTGGTTCGCCCTCCGGCCCCGGCGGAAGCACAAAGGCGAGGAGTAACCCCGCTCGAGGGAGTCCGGCCGCCGGCTAGCAGACCCGGTACCCGGGCATCCCTACCTGGTCAGGAGGATTTCGGGCGGCCGGTAGCCTCACCCGGTGCCCCTGGCCTCACTCCGCCCGCTCCGGTCGAGGAACTTTGCCCTCATCTGGTCGGCGGCGCTGGTCTCCAACGTCGGCTCGTGGATGCAGACGGTGGCCCTCGGAGTGCTGGTCTTCGCCCGGACCGACCAGCCGGGCTGGACCGGACTCGTGGCCGCGGCAGCCTTCATCCCCATCGGGTTGCTCGCCCCGGTGGGTGGGGCGCTGGCCGACCGGCTCGATCGCCGTCGGTGGCTGATCGCCACCACCTTCGCCGAGATGGGCTTCGCCACCATCCTGGCCGTCCTCGCCGCCACCGGGCACGACCCACCCGGTGTCCTCGTGGTGTTGGCCTTCTTGGGCGGAGCGTCAGGGGCCATCGGGTTCCCCGCCTTCCAGGCCATGGTGCCCGATCTGGTGCCGACCGAGGACCTCCTCGGAGCGGTCTCGCTCTCCTCGGCCCAGTTCAACCTGGGCCGGGTCATCGGTCCCGCCCTGGCCGGGCTGGCCCTCCTCACCCACAACTACGGACTGGTGTTCGGGATCAACGCCGCCTCGTTTGCCGCGGTGGTCGTGGCCCTCGTCTTGGTCCGACTCCCCCACCCGTGCGCGCCGGTGGGGAGCCGGGCATGATGGCCCGCCTCGCGGTGGGCGCACGGGCGGCGGCGGCCGAGCCGGGATGCCGCGCCGCCATCCAGCTCATCGCCGTCGTAGCCCTGTTGGCGTCGCCCTTCATCGCCCTCGTGCCGGCCATGTCGAGCGTGCTCGACCGTGGGGGAGTGAGTACGTCGGTGGGCACGGCCATCCTGGTCACCGCCCAGGGGGTCGGTGCGGTGGCCGGAGCGCTGATGCTCCCGTCCATCGCCGAGCGGGTGGGGCGTCGGACCATGCTGTCCGCCGCGCTCTTCGTTCTGCCGGTGCTCCTGGTGCTCTACGGCTTGGCCCCGTCGCTCTGGGTCTCGGCCGTGGCCTTCCTCGCTGTGGGTGCGGGGTACATCGCCGTCCTCTCGGGACTGAACACCGTCGTCCAGCTGCGGGCCCCGGCCGCCGTGCGCGGTCGGGTGCTCTCCATCTACATGATGGGTCTCGGGTTGGTCTATCCCATCGGGGCGGTGCTCCAGGGAACCGTCGCTGACCGCACCGGCGTGCGCACCGTGACCGTGGTGGGCGCCGCCGCCCTGATGGCCACCCTGGCAGTCATCGCCCTCGTCCACCCCGCCACCTTCGCCGCCCTCGGGGACGCGCCGGAACCGGTGGCCCCCGACGCCCCGTCGTCGGTGAGCCCGGACCCCTTCACCCCCGTGACTTCGGCCGTGCGCTCGCCGGGATCGGTCTATCCGACCGAGGAGCTCCCGTGACCGACGGGGTCCGGGTCGAGGTGGTGACCGCGGCCGAGGCCGAGCCGGCCCAGCGACGGGCGGCCGGCTCCCTCCTCGCCGCCGGGCTCGGCCCCGGCGACCGGGTGGCCTTCTGCCTCCCGTCGTCGACGGCCCTCCTCTGTGCGGTCCTCGGGGCGCTCCGGGTCGGCGTGGTGCCCGTACTGCTCAACGCCACCCTGCTCGACACCGAGCGGGACCTCCTCGTGGCCGACGCCCAACCCGGTGCGGTCGTCGTGGATGCCGATGCGCTCGCCGCCCTCGACGATGGGCCGGAGGTCGAGCTGGCCCGGTATCCGCTAGCCCGACCCATGCACTACACCTCGGGTACGACCGGCCGGAGCAAAGGCGTCTGGTCGGGGGTGTGGAGCACCGAGGAGGCCGCCGCCGCCTTCGCCGACGAGGCCGGACTCTGGTCGTTCGGACCCGAGGATGTCCACCTCGTGTGCTCGCCCATGTACCACTCGGTCTCGGTCCGGTTCGCCGGCGGGACCCTGCTGTCGGGGGGCACGTGTGTCGTGCTCAGCCGATTCGACGGCGAGACGGCGCGCCAGGTGCTCACCGGGAGGGGGGGAGTGACCCCCACCACCACCTTCATGGCCCCGGCGGCCCTGGCCCGGTTGCTGGCCACCGTCGAGGGAACCGGGACGCGCTTCGACCACCTGCGCCTGCTCGTCCACGCCGGATCGGCCTGTCCGCCGTCGCTCAAGCGCTCGGCCCTGGCCCGGGTGCGGCCGGGGGCCCTCTGGGAGTTCTACGGCTCGACCGAGGGCCAGTTCACCGTGTGTTCGCCCGAGGAGTGGTCGGAGCGCCCGGGAACCGTGGGCCGGGCCCGTCCGGGACGCGAGCTCTCGATCGACGACGCGGGGACCATCTGGTGCCGGCCGCCCGCCTTTGCCCGCTTCTCCTACTGGGGCGACGATGCCAAGACTGCGGCCGCCTGGCAGGACGGGGCCTTCACCGTCGGTGACCTCGGTCGTCTCGACGACGACGGCTATCTGTTCATCGACGGGCGGCGGGATGACCTCATCATCTCGGGTGGGGTCAACGTCTACCCCGCCGAGGTGGAGGCGGCCCTGGCCGGGGTGGTCGGCGTGGCGGAGATCGCCGTGTTCGGGATGGACGACGACCGCTGGGGCCAGCGGGTCTGCGCCGCCGTGGTGGCCGCCCATCCGGCCCGGGACGCGGTTGGCGCCGATGGGGGCGAGACCACATTGGTGGCGGCCCTGCGGGGAGAGGCCGAGACCCAGCTGGCCGCCTACAAACGGCCCAAGGAGTACCTGGTGGTCGACGCTCTGCCCCGGACGGCCACCGGCAAGGTGCAGCGCAACCAGATCCGCCGACTCCTCGTGGACCGTCCGGTGGCCCGGTAGGAGGAATCGGTAGCGTCGGCGATACTGGTCCGATGAGCACCGTCGATGCCGGACCACCCATCGCCACCATCGATCCGGCCACAGGCCGACTGCTCCAGTCGTTCGAGCCGTACGACGCCGCCGGGGTCGAGCACCGCTTGGCCGCCGCGGCGGTGGCCGCGCCGGCGTGGGCCCGGAGCACCTTCGAGGAGCGGTCCCGCCTCCTCGTCACCGTGGCCGAGCTGCTGGAAGGGGAGCTCCCCGACATCGCCCACGTGCTCACGACCGAGATGGGCAAGCCCTTCGCCCAGGCCAAAGGTGAGGTGGCCAAGTGCGCCTACGGGTTCCGGTGGTTCGCCGAGCACGCCGAGTCGATGCTCACCGACGTCGAGATCCCCGTCGACGCCTCGCTCGGGCTCATCACCTACCAGCCCATCGGGGCGGTGCTCGCCATCATGCCGTGGAACTTCCCCCTCTGGCAGGTGGTCCGCTTCCTCGCCCCGGCCATCATGGTGGGGAACGTCGGACTGTTGAAGCACGCCCCGAGCGTTCCCCGCACCGCCCTGCTCTTGGAGGATCTCTTCCGTCGGGCCGGGGCACCCGACGGCGTCTTCCAGACGCTGCTCATCGGCACCGATCAGGTGCCGGCCGTCATCGCCGATCCCCGGGTGGCCGCGGTGACCCTCACCGGAAGCGTGGGGGCGGGCCGGGCGGTGGCCGCCCAAGCCGGGGCCGTCGGGAAGAAGGTCGTCCTCGAACTGGGGGGCAGCGACCCCTTCATCGTCCTGCCGTCAGCCGATCTCGACGCCGCCGTCTCGGTGGGCGTCCAGGCCCGGATGCAGAACGCCGGGCAGTCCTGTATCGCAGCCAAGCGGTTCATCGTGCACCGCGAGGTGGCTCGGCCTTCACCGAGGGGTTCGTGGCCGGGGTAGCGGCACTGTCGGTCGGCGACCCCTTCGATCCGGGCACCGAGGTCGGCCCCCTCGTCACCGCGGCGGCCCGTGACACCATCGAGGCTCAGGTGGAGGACGCCCGTAGCCATGGCGCGGCCATCCTGTGCGGCGGTGAGCGGGTCGTCGGCCCGGGGGGCCCGGACCACCCGGGCTACTTCTACCGTCCCACCGTGGTGACCGGGATCACCCCGGCCATGCGGGTGGCCACCGAAGAGGTGTTCGGGCCCGTGGCCCTGCTCTACATCGTGAACAGCGCCGACGAGGCCCTCGCCCTCGCCAACGGGACCGAGTTCGGATTGGGCTCGAGTGTGTGGACCAACGATCCCGACGAGCAGCAGCGGTTCGTCACCGAGCTGCAGGCCGGCCAGGTCTTCGTGAACGGAATGGTGGTGTCGATGCCCGAACTTCCCTTCGGGGGCATCAAGAGCTCGGGGGTGGGTCGTGAGCTCTCGTCGTTCGGACTGCACGAGTTCTGCAACGTGAAGACGGTCTGGGTGGCCTGATGGCCGCCTCGGGAACCGAGGCAACCGGGCCGGCTCGCGCCTACCTCGACCACGCCGCCACCACACCCATGGCCCCCGAAGCGGTGGCGGCCATGCTGCCCTATCTGTCCGGGGTGTTCGGCAATCCGTCGGGGGGACACGCCGAGTCCCGGGAGGCCCGGCGGACGGTCGACGAGGCCCGCCAGCAGGTGGCCACCGCCTTCGGTGTGGACCTCGGCGGGGTGGTCTTCACCGGGAGTGGCACCGAGGCCGACAACCTGGCTGTCGTGGGCGGGTGGGAGAGCCGGGCAGGAGGTCGGCCCGCCGACCCGCCGGTCATCGTGTGCTCAGCCATGGAGCACCACGCGGTGCTGACCACCTGCCGGGCGCTCGCACGCCGCGCCGGTGCCGAGCTCCGGGAGGTGGGGACGGACAAAGACGGCGTCATCGACCTCGAGATGCTCGCGGAGGCATGCACACCCGAGGTGGGTCTGGTCTCGGTGATGGCCGTCAACAACGAGATCGGCACGGTGCAGCCCCTCGAGCAGGTGGGCGCGCTGGTGCGGTCGGGATCACCCGAGGCCCTCTTCCACACCGACGCCGTCCAGGCCGTGCCGTGGTTGGAGACGGTGCCGTTGGCCACCTCGGCCGACCTGGTGTCGATCAGCGCCCACAAGTTCGGTGGCCCGAAGGGGGTGGGAGCCCTGCTGGCCGCCCGGGGAGTGGTGATCGGCCCCCATATCAACGGGGGAGGCCAGGAGCGCGACCGCAGGAGCGGCACCCACAATGTGGCCGGGATCGTGGCCATGGCGGCGGCCCTGTCGGTGACCGAGGCGGCCCGTCCGGCCACGGTCGCCCGGGTGCGTGCCCTCCGCGACCGGTTGGGGGACGGGCTCCTGGCCACGGTGCCTGGGGCCGTCGAGACCGGGGAACGTCGGAGCCGGGTGGCCGGCTCCCTCCACCTCCGCTTCGCCGGGACCGAGGCCGAGGCCCTCGTGGTCCTGCTCGACCAGCTCGGCCTGTCGGTGTCGGCCGGGGCGGCCTGTTCCAGTGGAGCCGTAGAGGTCAGCCACGTCCTGACCTCGATGGGCCTGACGCCCGAGGAGGCGGCGAGCGGCATCCGCTTCTCGCTCGGGGCCACCACCACCGAGGCCGAGGTGGACCTCGCCCTGGCCGTGGTGCCGAGGGCCGTCGGACAGCTGCGAGACTGAGACCATGCGTGTGCTCGTGGCCATGTCGGGAGGCGTCGACTCGTCGGTGGCCGCCGCCCTGTTGGCCGAGCGCTTCGGGCGCGACCAGGTGGTGGGCGCCACCCTCAAGCTGTGGGGTGGGGAGTCGGACTCGGGGTGCTGCTCGGTAGCCGATGTCGACGACGCCCGCCGGGTGGCCGACCAGCTGGGCCTGGTCCACCACGTCTTCAACTTCGCCGCCACCTTCGAGGAGCGGGTGGTGACGCCTTACGTGTCCGGACACGCCGCGGGCCGCACGCCGAATCCGTGCATCGAGTGCAACCGGCATCTCAAGTTCGATCGGCTGCTCGAGCGGGCCAGCAGTCTCGGCTTCGACGCCGTGGCCACCGGCCACCATGCCCGCCTCCGGGTGACGCCCGACGGTCGATTCCGGCTGTGCCGGGGGGCCGATCCGGACAAGGACCAGTCCTACGTGCTGGCCATGCTGGGCCAGCACCAGCTAGCCCGGTCACGCTTCCCGGTGGGGGAGATGACCAAGGGGGAGGTGCGTGAGGTGGCGCACCGCCTGGGCCTGCGCACGGCGGACAAGCCCGACAGCCAGGACGTCTGCTTCATCCGTTCGGACGAGGGCCGATCGGGGTTCTTGGGCGACCGGGTCGCCCTCCACCCGGGGCGACTGGTCGATCATGTGACGGGTGAGGAGCTCGGTGAGGTGGAGGCCGTGGAGCTGGTGACCGTGGGCCAGCGCCGGGGTATGGGCCACAGCGGCGACGGCCGTCGTCGGTTCGTGACGGCGGTGGACGTCCCGGCCCGCCGGGTGATGGTCGGCCCTCCCGAGGCCGCCTACGCGCCCGAGGTGGCCCTCCACACCGTGACCTGGGTCGACGCCGACCCGACGGCACCGACGGGGGACACCTCCGAAGCGTCTTCGGGGCCGGCGGGTGTGAACCTTTCCGCCCAGTGCAGCGCCCACGGTGCCCCGGCCCCCGCCCGGGTGTCGGGGGCCGATGGAGGCCTCCTCGTCCGCTTCGTGCAACCCCAGCGGCGCATCGCCCCGGGCCAGACCGTTGCCCTCTACGACCCGGACCGTCCCGACGAGGTGGTCGGCGCGGGGATCGTCAGGTGAGTCCTCGGCCCCGGGCGGACGGCGAGGGCGACCAGGACCCCGGCGAGGACGAGGGCGGCCCACTCGATCCGGTGGCCCGGGCCGAGGCGCTGCGGGCGGAGATCGAGTATCACAACGACCGCTACCACCGCCTCGACGCGCCCGAGATCGCCGATGCGGAGTACGACGCCCTGGTGCGGGAGCTGCGGGCCATCGAAGCCGAGCACCCCGACCTGGTGGTGCCCGAGTCGCCGACCACCACGGTCGGGGCCACCCCGTCCACCTTGTTCGCCGAGGTGGCCCACCGGGTCCCCATGATGAGTCTGGACAACGTGTTCAGCCCCGAGGAGCTCCAAGCCTGGGCCGACCGCCTGGCCAAGCAGGTCCCCGAGGACACCGCCTTTGTCTGTGAGCTGAAGATCGACGGGCTGGCCATCTCCCTCACCTACCGGGAGGGCCACTACGTCCAGGCTGCCACCCGGGGGGATGGGCGCACCGGCGAGGACGTGACGGCCAACGTGGCCACCATCGAGGACATCCCTCGGGATCTCGCCGACCAGGTCGATCCACCACCGGCACTCATCGAGGTGCGGGGCGAGGTCTACATGCCGAAGAGCGCCTTCGAGGATCTGAACCGACGCCAGGCCGAGGCCGGTGAGCGGCTCTTCGTGAACCCCCGCAACTCAGCGGCGGGCTCCCTGCGCCAGAAGGACTCCTCGATCACCGCGGGCCGAGCCCTCTCCTTTTGGGCCTATCAGGTGGGTGAGCTGCAGCTGGCGGGCGACGCGGCGGGCGACGAGCCGTCCGTGCTTCCCGGTGCGCTGGCCGCCACCCATGCCGACACCCTGGCCTGGCTCGACCGGGCCGGGTTCCCCGTGAATCCCGAGCGGACCCTCGTCCACGGTCTCGACGAGGTGCTGGCCTTCTGCCACCGATGGGAAGAGGGCCGCCACGACCTCGACTACGACATCGACGGCGTGGTCGTGAAGGTCGACGATCTCGCCCTCCAGCGTCGGTTGGGAGCCACGTCCCGAGCCCCGCGATGGGCCATCGCCTACAAGTTCCCCCCCGAGGAGCGGACGACGACACTGCTCCGCATCGCCGTCTCCATCGGGCGCACCGGCAAGGCGACACCGTTCGCCGTCTTGGAGCCGGTGTTCGTCGGGGGGTCGACGGTCTCCCTGGCCACCTTGCACAACGAGGACCAGGTTCGGCTGAAAGACGTGCGGCCCGGTGACACCGTGGTGGTGCGCAAGGCCGGCGACGTGATCCCCGAAGTAGTGGGTCCGGTCATCGTCAAGGGCAAGCGACGCAAGCCCAAGTGGACCTTCCCCACCCACTGTCCGAGCTGCGGTGCCCCGCTCGTGCGACTGCCCGAAGAGAGCGACACCTTCTGTACGAACCTCGACTGTCCGGGTCAGCGGGTCCAGCGCATCGCCCACTTCGCCTCCCGCTCGGCCATGGACATCGAGGGCCTCGGGGAACAACGCGTGCAGCTCTTCGCCGACCAGGGGCTGCTGTCGGACGTGGCCGACCTCTACAGCTTCACGCCCGAGACGTTCGCCGGGCTCGAGGGCTTCGCCGAGATCTCCATTGCCAATCTGCTCCGGGCCATCGACGACTCGAGGTCCCGGCCCCTCCACCGCGTCCTGATCGGCCTCGGCATCCGCCATCTGGGCCAGGTGGGCTCCCTCGCCCTCGCCCGGGCCCTCGGCGACATCGACGCCATCATGGGTGCCGACGAGGGCCGACTGGCCGCCGTGGACGGGGTGGGCCCGGTCATCGCGGCCAGCGTGGTGGCCTGGCTGGCTTCCGACGTCAACCGTTCGGTGGTCGAGCGGCTGCGGGCCGCCGGGCTCACCTTGGAGGAGCCGGGTTGGGATGCCGACGCAGAGCCCGCGTTGCCGCAGACCTTGACGGGGCGCTCGGTGGTGGTCACCGGCACCCTCGAGGGCTACACGAGAGAAGAGGCCGAAGAGGCCATCCTCGCCCGCGGGGGCAAGTCGCCGGGCACGGTATCGAAGAAGACGTTCGCCGTGGTGGTGGGGGATGCCCCCGGGGCGTCCAAGGTCACCAAGGCCGAGGCAAACAAGGTGCCGATCGTTGCGGGGGATCAGTTCGCCGCCCTCCTGGAGTCGGGCGAGGTCCCGACCGGCTGATCGTCAGAGGCCGGCCGGTGAGTCCGCCACACCGGCGATCACGATCGACTACCGCTTCGCACATCCACGCACCACCGATGAGGTGGCGGCGCCCGGACACACTCCGGACGCAACGACCAGCGCGCGCACGCGACTACCGATGAGAGGAACAGCCGCGCACCCGAACTCGACGACGCGTTCCGTGTCGAGATCGCAGGCCGAGCGGAACAGGTCGAGGTGGCGGTCGGCAAACCACGCACCCGCGTGCGGTGTAGCTCGACCGGCGCGGAGCGTCGTTGTGGCGCGAGTGCGATCGAGCACGCCGCCATCGAATCGGCAATAGTTGGGTCGCCGTCGATGCAGGCAGCTAGCCGAGGGGGAGTTTGTTGTGGGACGAACGCTGGACGCCGGAACGATGCACGCCGCACAACTACCGAGGCGACAGCGTCGTGGCTGGCAACTGGTAGTTGCATCGCTGGCCCTCATGGCCGCCGTCGGGGCCGGCGCCGCTGGCTCCGCCTTTGCGGCCTCGCCGGGCGCCCCGGTGGTCACCACCCAACCGACGTCCCAGAGCGTCGCAGGCCGGCCAGACCGTCACGTTCTCTGCGGCCGCCAGCGGGACGCCCACGCCCACCGTTATGTGGCAGCTCTCCGTGGACCATGGGGCCACCTGGAACAACCTGGGCGTGACCACCAGCTCGTTCACCACCGGGGCCCTGACGACGAACACCTCGGGCTGGCAGTTGCGGGCGCAGTTCACCAACAGCTTGGGTGTGGTGTCGAGTAACCCGGCACTGCTCACCGTCTTCGCCGCCGGCGCCCCGGTGGTCACCACCCAACCGACGGCCCAGAGTGTCGCGGCCGGCCAGACGGTCACCTTCACCTCGGCGGCGACCGGGACGCCCACGCCGACGGTCATGTGGCAGTTCTCCATGGACAACGGCGCCAGCTGGCACAACCTCGGCGTGACGACCAGCTCGTTCACCACCGGTGCCCTGACGACGACAGCACCTCGGGCTGGCAGTTGAGGGCGCAGTTCACCAACAGCTTGGGTGTGGTGTCGAGTAACCCCGCACTGCTCACCGTCTTCGCCGCCGGCGCACCGGTGGTCACCACCCAACCGACGGCCCAGAGTGTCACCGTCGGGCCAGCCGGTGACGTTCACCGCAGCGGCGAGCGGTTCGCCCGCACCGACGGTCATGTGGCAATACTCCCGGACAAAGGGGTCACGTGGCACAACCTCGGAATCACTTCCGATGTGTACACCGCCGCCATCCCGTCAACGGGCGTCTCGGGCTGGAGTTCAGGGCGCAGTTCACCAACAGCTCGGGTGTGGTGTCGAGTAATCCGGCACTACTCACCGTCTTCGCCGCCGGCGCCCCGGTGGTCACCACCCAACCGGTCGCCTACAGCGTCACGGCCGGTGGAACCGGCACCTTCACCGCGGCGGCGAGTGGGACACCCACACCCACCGTCCAATGGCAGCTGTCGACGGACACCGGTACGACGTGGTCCAACATCGCAGGAGCGACATCCACCACCTACATCACCGACGGAACGGAGGCCACCGACACGGGGCGGGAGTACCGGGCCGTGTTCACCAACGCCAGTGGGACGGTCACCACCAACGCAGCCGTACTCACGGTGATCAATGCGTCCATCCCGGGCATCACGCTCCAGCCCATCAGCATCTCGGTCCTGCCCGGACAGACGGCCACGTTCTCGGCTGCCTCTCTCGGTCCGCCCGCCCCCACCGTCCAATGGCAGCTGTCCACGGACAGCGGGACCACCTGGGCCAACATCACCGGTGCCACGTCGGGCTCGTACACCACCGGCCCGAATCCGTTGACCGACTCGGGTTGGGAGTACCGGGCCGTCTTCACCAACATCGGCGGGGTGACCGACACCAACCCTGCCATCTTGACCGTCGCCAACCCGGTCGGCCCGGCGGTGACCGCCCAACCCTCGAGCCAGCCCATCACCTCGGGCCAGACCGTCACCGTGACGGCCGCCTCCTCGGGGAGCCCCACGCCTGCGGTGCAGTGGCAGAGCTCTACCGACGGGGGGACGACCTGGACATCGATCACCGGGGCCACGTCGCCGTCGTACACGAGCGGCGTCCTCGCCGTGGCCTCGTCGGGCTTGGAGCTCCGGGCGGTGTTCACCAACGCCAGCGGCACGGCGACGAGCAACCCCGCCACCATCTCGATCGTGGCCGCGCCCACCATGCCGGCCACCGGCCTCTACTCCTCCCCGCAGTACACCACCTCGCAGATCACCACCTACAGCGGTGTGGAGTACACCACGGCCCCCGACGCCAACGGGGTGGTCCAACCGGTGCTCCTCGACATCTTCGAGCCACCGGACGCCCAGAGCGGGCCCCAGCC
This sequence comes from uncultured Acidimicrobiaceae bacterium, assembly GCA_963817985.1. Classification (GTDB taxonomy): domain Bacteria; phylum Actinomycetota; class Acidimicrobiia; order Acidimicrobiales; family RAAP-2; genus Bog-756. Next base: position 89,179 of record CAWFQI010000009.1, read on the forward strand.
GACCATCGTCGATGTCCACGGTGGCGCGTTCGTCGGCGGGAGCCGCACCGACATGGACGGTGACGCCATGCAGTGGGCCCTGCGGGGCTACGTGGGCGTCTCCATCGACTACCGCCTGGCCAATCTGGCCAACGCCGGGAACCAGAACGAGGTGACGCTGGCCGGGGCGGCCATCCCCGACGCCCAGCAGTCGATCCGCTGGCTGAAGGCCAACGCCGCCACCTACGGCGTCGACACCACCCGGATCGCCATCAACGGGAGCTCGGCCGGCGGGGCGTTGTCCCTAGGCGTCGGGCTGGCGTCGAACCTGCCCTATACCGGTCCTCTTTCCCAGTACCCGCCGACGGTGGCTGCGGCCATCTCGACCGGGGCCTTCCTGACCCCGGGTCTGTCACTCCTCACGCTCACCTCCTCGGAGCCGCACGTGATGATGTTCCAGTACGACTACGACATCTCCACCCGGGTGACCTCGGCCTATGCCTTCGAGACCTGCGACGCGCTCCGGGCCCTCGGAAACACCTGTGACGAGGTAGATCTGGCCGGCAGCGGTCACACCACCGATCTCGTCCCGGGGGGCCAGTGGTGGGCGAGCGAGTTGGGCCCCTTCATCTGGAGGGCGCTCAACCTCGGTTCCTGATCCGAGTCGGGTCGGCACGCCTCGGACGGTGGTGTGCCGGGCCGATCTGCCGTTCGGGTGGAGCGGGTGTCCGGCCGTCGGGCCGGTAGCGGCCCAGGTCGGAGCCCACGCTGGTCGACCCTCCACCAACTGGGACGAAGGGCTGGATAGCCTTTCGGAAGAATCATGCCGAGTATCACCGACTCCATCGGGCGTGTCCTCGGCGACCGCTACCGACTCGTCACCGCCCTGGGTACCGGTGCGTCCGCGCACGTCTACCTGGCTGACGACGTATCGCTCCACCGTCGGGTGGCCATCAAGGTGCTCCACCCGGCCCTGGCCGGCGACGCCAACTTCCTCAAGCGGTTCAGGGCCGAGGCCCGGGCCGTCGCCGCCCTCAACCACCCCAACATCCTCCAGGTCTACGACTGGGGCGAGGAGAACGACGAGCCGTACCTGGTCCTCGAGTACCTCGCCGGGGGAAGCCTCCGCCAGGTCTACGACACCGGAACCCTGCTCACACCCGAACAGGCGGTCCGGATCGGACTCCAGGCCGCCGCCGGGCTCGACTACGCCCACCGGCGGGGTCTGATCCACCGGGACATCAAGCCGGCCAACCTGCTCTTCGACGCCGACGCCCGCCTGCGCATCGCCGACTTCGGCCTCGCCCGGGCCCTGGCCGAGGCGGCCTGGACCGAGCCGGACGGGGCCATCTTGGGCACGGCCCGCTACGCCGCCCCTGAACAGGTGGAAGGGTGGGTCCTCGACGGCAAGGCCGACGTCTACGCCCTAGCCCTCGTGCTCTACGAGGGGGTGACCGGTGAGACGCCGTTCATCGGCGACACCACCGTGGCCACCTTGATGGCCCGGGTGGGAGCCCTCCTGCCCGAGCATGATGCCCTCGGCCCACTGAACGACGTCCTGGTGTGGGCGGCGGCCCCCGAGCCGTCCGAGCGGTTCGATGCCGCGCAGTTCTCCCTCCGCCTGGAGGAGCTGGCGGTCACCCTTCCTGATCCCGAACCCATCCCCATCGTCGACGCCGTGCCGGTCGACGAGGTCGACGACCTGGACAAGGTGATGGTGCGGCCGGTCCGCCGGCCGCCGGTGGGAGGCACGAGCCCCGATGCCACCGAACTCGGCGTGCCCGCCGTGGCCGCGGCCAGCACCGTTACGACGGCGGGGAAGCCGGAGTCGCTCAAGAAGCAGAAACGGGCGCTGAAGAAGCCGACGGCCGGTCGCCCGAGTGCCTCGACCGGCGGCATCCGTCCCCGGCGTCGACGCTGGCCCTGGATCTCGGCCATCGTGGTGGCCGTGCTCGCCCTCCTGGCCGGCGGCGCCGTCCTGGCCGTGCAGAGCGGGCTGTTCACGCCCAGCCACCCTGTCCCCACGTTGTTGGGCAAGACGGTTCCCCAGGCCCAACTGGCGGTCAAGGCCGACAAGTTCTCGGTGCGGACCACCGGCCACGCATCGAGCATCACGGTCGGGGCCGGCCTCATCTTGCGCCAGCAGCCCGCCTCGCGCTCGGGGGGCCACCCGGTCACCGCCAAGCAGGGGTCCACCATCGGGGTGGTCGTCTCGACAGGTCCGCCCCCCGTGGCCATCCCGGCGCTCAACACCTTCACCTCCTGTGCCAATGCCGTGGCCGCGCTGAAAGCCGTCCACCTGGTGGGCGTGTGCCCACCCGCCGCTGCCCAGTACAGCTCGACGGTGGTGGCCGGTGCCGTCCTCGGCAGCACCCCGACGGGCACCGCGCCGTGGGGGTCGACGGTGACCATCATCACCTCGAAGGGTCACGCCCCGGTGGCCGTGCCCGCGGTGACCGGGTCGACCTCGTCGTACACCTCGGCCGCCGCCACCTTGACCGCGGCGGGCTTCGTGCCCAGCCAGAACAACGAGTACAGCTCGACGGTGCCGACCGGCCAGGTGATCGGCACCACCCCTGACGGGTCGAGCGGGCCGGTGCCCTACGGCTCGAAGGTGAGCGTGGCCATCTCGCTCGGGCCACAGCCCGTGATCATTCCGAACGTGGTGGGGGAGTCGGTCACGGCGGCGACCGCCGCCCTCACCGCCCTCGGGCTCAAGGTGGGCGGCCCCTACGGACCCCCCGGGGCCACCAAGGTGCTGTCGACGGATCCGGTGGCGGGGACCTCGGTCCAGGCCGCCTCCACCACCGTCAACATCTACACGCTGTGACCCCGACCTCCCCGGAGTGCGAACTGTGCGAGGCGGCCCGGATCACCGAGTGGTTCCACGAGGACGAGGTGTGCTGGGTGGCGGCGTGCGAGGTGTGCGACGTGCCCATGGTGGTGTGGAAACAGCACGGCAACGAGCCGCCCGAGCCGGACGTGGACCACATGCTGGCCCAGCTCGGGCGGGTGGCCGACGAGAAGCTGGGGGTCGGGGTCTGGTCCTTCGACCGGGTCATGCGACAGATCCCCGACCACTTCCACGCCCATGCCCGGGACCCCGACTGGTGGTTCCGGCGCTTCGGGCGTCGGTGATCGCCGCCCCGTGATCAAGTACCTGGGGTCCAAACGGCGCCTGGTTCCCGCCTTGGCCGCCCTGGCCCAGTCGTCGGGGGCCCGCACCGGCCTCGACCTGTTCTGTGGGACCACCCGGGTGTCCCAGGCCTGGAAGTCCCTGGGCCTCGAGGTCACTGCGGTGGACAGCACCAGGCTGGCCCACGTGCTCGCCCGGTGTTACGTGGCCACCGACCCCCGGTCCCGCCCGGGACTGCTCCCCGAGCTGGCCGAGGCCGTGGACCGGCTGAATGCGGTTGTGGGCCGCCCGGGCTACGTCACCGAGACGTTCTGTGTGGCTTCTCGGTACTTCCGCCCCGAGAACGGCGCCCGCATCGACGCCGTCCGGGACGTGATCGAAACCGAGTACGCCGACACCGACCTGTGGCCGGTCCTCGTGACCAGCCTGCTCGAGGCGGCCGACCGGGTCGACTCCACCACCGGCCTGCAGATGGCCTACCTGAAGCAGTGGGCCGCCCGCTCCCGCCAGCCCCTGGTACTCCGGGTCCCGGCCCTGCTCGACGGGCCGGGTCGGGCCGTGCAGGGGGACGCCTGCGGGCTGGTCGTCGGGCCCGAACTCCCCGAGGTGGAACTCGCCTACCTCGACCCGCCGTACAACCAGCACCGCTACGACTCCAACTACCACGTGTGGGAGACCATCGTGGCCTGGGACGCCCCCACGTTCTACGGCGTGGCCTGCAAACGTGACGACCTGCGGGACCCCAGCCGACGGAGCGTCTTCAACGGCCGCCGGACGATGCCCGTCGCCCTGGCCCAGGTGGTGGCCGACGTCCGGGCCGAGGTGGTGATCCTGTCGTACAACAACGAGTCGTGGCTGAGCTTCGACGAGCTCCACGCCCTCTGCCGCGCCCGGGGTGAGGTGGCCGTGCTGGCCTTCGACTCGGCCCGGTACGTGGGTGCCCGCATCGGGATCCACAACCCGTCCGGCCAGAAGGTGGGGACCGTCTCCCACCTCCGCAACACCGAGTACGTCCTGGTGGCGGGGGACAGATCCCGGGTGCGGCGCATGGTGCGGGCCGTGGTCGATGGCGGTCTGGGCCAGGTCGTGGACCGACCGGTGCCGGTCGTCCCCCTGGCCCCCGAGCCGACCGGTGGGGGGCCCGCTTCAGGGACCACGGCTCCTTCGGGGGCCGCCCTGTCGGTTTGACCCGGTAGCGGACGCCTGCCAACGTGTGCGGTCACCGGCGGGAGGCCACTCCCGGCGCGCCCGCCACCACTACCGCAGGCACCTGAGGGGGACCGTTTACATGGGAGCACTCGACGGACGCACCGCCATCATCACCGGTTCGGGACGCGGGATCGGGCGGGAGCACGCCCTGTTCTTCGCCTCCGAAGGGGCCAACGTGGTGGTCAACGATCTGGGCGGTGCCGTCGACGGTTCGGGCGACGACCGTTCGGCGGCCGAGCAGGTGGTGGACGAGATCACCGCGGCCGGGGGCACGGCGGTGGCCAACGCCGACGACGTGTGCGACTGGGACGGGGGCCAGCGTCTCATCGAGACGGCGATCGAGGCCTTCGGCGACCTCCACATCCTGGTCAACAACGCCGGCATCCTCCGTGACCGGGTACTGGTGAACATGTCCGAGGCCGAATGGGACTCGGTCGTCCATGTCCACATGAAGGGCCACTTCGTGCCCACCCGTCACGCCGCCGCCTACTGGCGCGAACAGTCCAAGGCCGGCAAGGAGGTGAAGGCGGCCGTGGTCAACACCTCGTCGACCTCGGGGCTGCTGGGCAATCCCGGCCAGTCCAACTACGGCGCGGCCAAAGCGGGGATCGCTGCCTTCACCGTGATCTGCGCCGAGGAGCTCCTGCGTTACGGCGTCCGGGTGAACGCCATCGCCCCGGCCGCCCGCACCCGGATGACCGAGCAGACCCCCGGGCTGTCCGACATCGTGCGGGCCCCGGCCGATGCCGCCGTGTTCGACAGCTGGGACCCGGCCAACATCTCCCCACTCGTCGCCTACCTGGCCACCGAGTCGTGCCCCGCCACCGGCAGGGTCTTCTTCGTCCAGGGTGGCCAGGTCCGCCTCTTCCAGCCCTGGACCATGACGGAGTCCATCGACAAGGACGACCGCTGGACGGTGGCCGAGCTGGCCGCGGAGATGCACCGGCTCGGAGGCTGAGTGATGTCCCCGGTCCGGGGGCCCGACTACCCCGACCCGGGCCAGGCCTTCGAGCCCGACGAGGTCCGGTCGGCCGAGGCCCTGTTAAGTGGGACCGGTGCCGGTGCCGAGGGCGGCATCGTGGTGCCGTGGCCCATCCTCTTCCGCCACCGGGTCCACCGGCGCGTGGCGCGCTCGGACCGCTACCAGTGGTGGGTGCTGTGGACGGTGTTGGCCGGACTGCTCTCGGTCAACATCACCTTCACCGTCTTCGTGGTGGCCTTGCCCGAGGTGGCTCGCCAGCTCCACACCACGGTGTCCACCCTCACCTGGACGTCCACCGGCCCCCTGCTGGCCTTCGGGGTGGCCGCCCCGGTGCTGGGCAAACTCGGTGACCTCCGGGGCTACCGCAAGCTCTACTTGTGGGGGCTGTCGGGAGCCGCCATCAGTGTGGTGCTCACCGCGTCGGCGCCGACCGCGGGGGTGCTGATCGCCGCCCGGCTCTTCGACGGGGTCCAAGGGGCGGCTACCGGGGCGGCGTCGATGGCCCTCGTGCTCCAGGCCTTCTCCCACGAGGACCGGGTGAAGGCCATGGGGTGGTGGGCCCTCGTCGGGGCGGGCGGCCCCGTGCTGGGCGTCACCATCGGCGCACCGATCATCCAGTACTTCGGATGGCGGGCCCTGTTCTGGGGCGAGCTGCCCCTCATGGCCATCGCCGCCGTGCTGGCCATCGTGGTGCTGCCCGCCCACGACCGCCCCGACCGCCCCGAGGTGCCCGGCTCGGTCGAGGCCTCCTCGAGCCCGTGGCGCCAACTCGACTGGACGGGCTCGTGGACTCTGGCCCTGTCGGTGACGGCCGGCCTGTTGGCCCTCAACGAGGCCCCCTCGTGGGGGTTCGGCTCGCCTGCCACCCTGGCCGTCTTCGGGGTGTGCCTGGTGGCCGGGGTGGTGTTCGTGGCCCACGAACGGCGGGCCCCCAACCCGCTGATACCGCTCCGGTACTTTCGGATGCGCAATTTCGTCTTCCCCCTCGGGGCGCGGACGTTCGTCAACTTCTCCTACATGGGTGGGTTCTTCCTCTTCCCCATCTTGATGGAGGGGGTCTACGGCTACAGCGAGACCCGGGCCGGCCTCGTGTCCACGGCGCGACCGCTGCTCTTCTCGCTCGTGGCCCCGGTGGCCGGCTACGCGGCGGTGAAGGTGGGGGAGCGATCACTGGTGATGGCGGGTGCACTGTCCTTGGCGGTGTCCATGCTCGTCTTCACCCAGCTCGGGGCCAGTCCCTCGCTGGTGGTGATCATCGCCGCCCTGGCCCTGTCGGGCGTGGGCAACGGGCTGTCCACGCCCTCGACGGTGTCCTCGGCGTCCAACGAGGTGGCCGAGGACGAACTCGGCGTCATGAGCGCCGCCCAACAGTTGATCACCCAGATCGGGATCGTCGCCGGGATCCAGGTGATGGTCACCGTCCAGGCGTCGTCCCACGGCGGGGTGGGCTCGTTGGCCTCGTTCCACCGCGCCTACGCCGTCGGGGCGGTGGCGGCCGTGCTGGCCGGGGTGTGCGGGTTCTTCATCCGCAACACGCCCCGGGGGGTCGACTCGGCCCGGTCACCCGAGGCCCTTCCGGGCGGGGCCCACCCCGTCGGGCCGGACCCGGCTACTTCGTGATGGCGAGGATGCGGGCGGCCATCTCGGCAGCGGCGGGATCGGGGGTGGCACCCTGGAGGGCCATCAGTTTGGCGATGTCCCCTTCCACCTTGATCTTGCCGGCCATGAAGGCCTGGAGGCCGGCCTGCGGGTTGCCCTCGACCAGGATGGCCTTGGCCACCTCGTAGCCGAGGGTGACCTTCAAGTCGACAGGCTCGATGTGGCCGGTGTCGAGGACCAGCTCACCCGAGGACGTGTCCACGTGGGCGAGGACGGTGCCCTCGCCGAAGGGGACGTCCTCGATGACCAGGTTCATCCGGATGGAGTGCTCGATGGTGGCGGCCTTGCCGTCGAACTCCGCCCGGATGGCCCGGGCCTCGTCCAGCCATGCGTCGCTCAAGAACTCGTAGGTGGCCATCGGTGTCCAACTCCTTGCCCGCAGTGTGGTCTGGCCGACCACACTAACCCGACCCCCGAGCACCCCCTCCCTCGGCATGCCACCGGCGGGTGGCGGGTCGACCCCGGTGCGGCCGGTAGCATCCGGTTCCGTGACCGCTCCGATCCTCCCCGGTGCCGAGCCGTGGACCGCCCCTGGTGGCTCCCACGGCGTGCTCGTCCTCCACGGGTTCACCGGCAATCCCCAGTCCATGCGTCCACTGGCCGAGGCCTGCTCCCGGGCCGGCTTCACCGTGTCGATGCCCCTCCTTCCCGGGCACGGCACGGCGGTCGAAGACATGCTGCCCACCCGGTGGGCGGACTGGTCGGCCGCGGCCGAAGCCGAGCTGGCCACCCTCGCCTCCCGCTGTGAGCAGGTGGCCGTGACCGGGCTGTCCATGGGCGGGACGCTGACGTGTTGGTTGGCCGAGCATCATCCCGAGATCGCCGCGATCGCCGTGGTGAATCCACTGATCCAGGGCCCCGACGACGACTTCCGCCAGGGCATCTCCGCGCTGCTCGATGCGGGGACCGACGTGTTCGACGCCATCGGCTCGGACATCAAAAAAGAGGGTGCGGTCGAAGCCGCCTATCCCGGCACACCGTTGGCTGCGGCCCTCTCCCTGTTCGCCGGGGCCGACCTGGTGCGCGAGGGCCTCGGGCAGATCCGCTGCCCGACGCTCCTGCTCTCGAGCCGAGAGGACCATGTCGTCGAGCCGATCTCCGGCGAGGTGCTAGCCGAGCGGGTGAGTGGGCCCATCGAGCGGGTCCATCTCGACAACAGCTTTCACGTGGCCACCTTGGACAACGACGCGCCGCTGATCGAGTCGTCGGTCGTGGAGTTCTTCTCGACGGTCATGGGCGGCCCCGGTGCGTGACCCCCTGTCGGCCGGATGGTGCCGATGACCACGCCCGAGCGCATCACTCGGGCCGACGTGGCCCACGTGGCCAATCTGGCCCGGCTCGAGCTGACCGACGAGGAACTGGACCTGTTCACCGGGCAGTTGGCCCAGGTGCTCGACCACGCCGCCGACGTGGCGTCCCTCGATCTGGCCGACGTGGCGCCCACGGCCCACGCCATGGCCGTCACCAACGTGCTCCGACCCGACGAGGTCCGGCCGTGCCTCGACCGCGACGAAGTGCTCGGACAGGCGCCGTCGGTGGAGGACCACCGCTTCCGGGTGCCCCGCATCCTGGGCGAGGCGCCGTGAGCGCCCCACGCCCCTCCACGTTCCTGGCCAACGCCGTCCGCTCGGGAGGCCGCTCGGCCGTCGACGTGGTGGAGGAGCACCTTGCCGCCATCGACGCCGGGGACGGTGAGATCCATGCCTTCAATCTGGTCCTGGCCGACGAAGCCCGGGCCGAGGCCGCCGCCGTCGACCGACTGGTGGCCAACGGGGACGATCCCGGCCCCCTGGCCGGCGTGCCCGTCGCCTTGAAGGACAACCTGTGCACCCGGGGGGTGCCGACCACCTGCTCGTCGCGCATTCTCGAGGGGTGGCGTCCCCCCTACGACGCCACCGTCGTGACCCGTCTGCGCCGGGCCGGCGCGGTGGTCGTCGGGAAGACCAACATGGACGAGTTCGCCATGGGCTCGTCCACCGAGACCTCGGCGTTCGGTCCGACCCGGAACCCCCACGACACCGGGCGGGTCCCGGGTGGATCGTCGGGAGGGTCGGCCGCGGCAGTGGCCGCCGGCTTCGTCCCGCTCGCCCTCGGCTCGGACACCGGGGGGTCCATCCGCCAGCCGGCCGCCCTGTGCGGCGTGGTGGGCATGAAGCCGACCTACGGCACCGTCTCCCGCTACGGCCTGGTGGCCTTTGCCAGCTCCCTCGACCAGATCGGGCCCTTTGCCACCACGGTGGCCGACGCCGCCACCCTCTTCGACGTGATCGGTGGACACGACCCGGCCGACTCCACCTCGCTCAACCGGCCCACCCCGCGGGTGCTCTCCGTGCTCGACGACGGCGTGGCCGGCATCACCGTGGGCGTACTCGCCGAGCTGCTCGACGGGGCCGATCCTGATGTGGTGGCCCGGGTCCGTCAGGCCGCCGACGCCCTGGCGGCGGCGGGGGCCCACGTGGAGGAGGTCTCGGTGCCCGAAGTCACCCTCGGACTCTCCGCGTACTACCTCATCGCGCCGGGGGAGGCGTCCTCCAACCTGGCCCGCTACGACGGTGTCCGCTACGGGCTCCGCCGTGAGGCCGAGGACACCGTGGCCATGAACACGGCCACCCGGACGGCCGGGTTCGGCGCCGAGGTGAAACGGCGCATCATGCTCGGCACCTACGTGCTGTCGGCCGGCTACATGGACGCCTATTACAACCAGGCCCTCCGGGTGCGCACCCGGATCATCGAGGGGTTCGACGCCGCCTACCGCCGGTGCGACGTCCTCCTCGGCCCGACGGCCCCCACCACCGCGTTTGCTTTCGGGGCGAAGACCGGTGACCCACTCACCATGTACCTCTCCGACGTCTGCACCATTCCGAGCAACCTGGCCGGGCACCCGGCCATCAGCGTTCCGTTCGGTCCGGGCGACGACGGGCTGCCCATCGGGGTGCAGCTCCTCGGGCCCGCACTGTCGGAGGGCACGCTGTTCAAGGTGGCCGCCGTCGTCGAGGCAGCCGCCCCCACGCTCGACCCGCCCCGTCTGACCCAGGGGGCCTCGGCATGAAGCCGGGATGGGAGATGGTGGTGGGCCTCGAGGTCCACTGCGAGCTGAAGACGGCCACCAAGCTCTTCTGCGGCTGTCCCAACATGTTCGGGGACCAGCCCAACACCAATGTGTGCCCGGTCTGTCTGGGCCTGCCCGGCTCGTTGCCGGTCATCAACCAGCGGGCCGTGGAGCTGGCCATGGCCATCGGCACCGCCCTCAACTGCCAGATCCTGCCCTCCACCTTCCACCGGAAGAACTACTTCTATCCGGACCAGGCCAAGGACTACCAGATCAGCCAGTACGACGAGCCCATCAACGTGGACGGCCACCTGGAGCTGCCCGACGGGACCGTGGTCGGGATCGAGCGGGCCCACATGGAAGAGGACACGGGCAAGACCACCCACGCCGGGGCGTCGGGCCGGATCCACGGGGCCGACTACTCGCTGGTCGACTACAACCGGTCGGGCGTCCCGCTGGTGGAGATCGTGAGCCGGCCCGACATGCGGAACTCGGCCCAGGCCCGCGCCTACGCCACCGAGCTGCGCGCCGTGCTGGTGGCCTCGGGGGCCTCGGACGGAAAGATGGAAGAGGGGTCGATGCGGGTCGACGCCAACGTCTCGGTGCGGCGTTCGTCGGACGATCCCTTCGGCACGCGGTGCGAGATCAAGAACCTGAACTCGGTGCGATCGCTGGGCCGGGCCATCGACTACGAAGCCGATCGGCAGATCGCCCTCATCGAGTCGGGCGAGCCGGTGGTCCAACAGACCCGGCACTGGGACGAGGACGCCGGTCGCACCCAGACCCTCCGCTCGAAAGAGGACGCCTACGACTACCGCTACTTCCTCGAGCCCGATCTGGTGCCCCTCGTGCCCGATGGCGAGTGGATCCGGGCCGTGGCCGACACCATGGCCCCCATGCCCGCGGTTCGTCGGGCCCGGTTGGTCGCGCTGATGGGGGAGCAGTCGTCCGGATCGGTGGTGGATCAGGTGTCGACGGTGGTCGACCTCGACCTCGACCCGCTGGTCCTGGCGGCCGCCGCTGCCGGCGTGAGCCCGGGCCTCGCCCTGGCCCGGACGGCCAACGAGGCGGCCAACGACGCCGCGGCTGCCCGTGGGCTCGACGTCGAGTCGTATGTGGCCCTCTTGAGCCTCGAGGCGGACGGGAGCCTGACCGCCACCCAGTCGAAGGCGGTGCTGGCGGAGATGCTGGCCAACGGGGGCGACCCTGCAGCCATCGCGGCCGCCAAGGGCTTCGAGGCGCTCTCGGAGGATTCGTTGGTGGCGGCGGTGAACGACACCATCGCGGCCCTGCCCGACGAGTGGGCCCGCTTCTGTGCCGGGGACGAGAAGGTGGGTGGCCGGCTCATCGGGATGGTCATGAAGGCGACGAGCGGCCAGGCCGACGGCAAGGCCGTGCGGGCCGAGTTGGAGCGCCGGCGCACCTGAGCCTGGCTGCTCGTGGTGGTCGAGCCCGCTACGACGTGCGAGGGGTCGATGGCCACCGGGGGGCCACCGGAGGCCAGATAGGGCCCGGTGCCCGGAGCGAATCCCACCCGGGTGATGTACACCGGCCGGACGGGGAACATGGTGGTCAGCTGCACCGGGGTGTAGAGCATCCAGATCCCCGAGTCGTTCCGGAAGAAGGAGGCCTCGCCGGGCCCCAGGCCCTGGAGGTTCGAGCCCAGCAGCGGCCGGTCGTAGGGATCGGCGCACGGCCCGGCCGGGCCGGCACAGAATGCGACGCCGATGCCGTAGGCCGGTTGGTTGAACCAGTTGGCCGAGTACAGCAGCCAGTAGGCACCGTTGACCTCGACCATGTCGGGTGCTTCGACGATGGTGCCCTGCCAGGCCTCGTCGGGGGAGAGCAGCGCATTCGGTGTACCCACCAGACCGAGTCCGTTGGCCGTCAACCGCTGCGACCACAGGGTGGTCGGGTTGGGCTTGCCGTGGGCATTCTGATCGGACTTCCACAACATCCAGTTGACCCCGCTGTCGTCGGTGAAGACCCGGGGGTCGATGGAGCCGGACAGATCGGACTGGCAGATGAAGGGCTGGCTGGCCGCGGTGAACGGTCCGGTGGGTGAGGCCGAGGTGGCATCCCCGATGCACTGTTCGTCCCCCCAGGCGAAGTAGCCCGTGAAGTAGAGCACGTACGTCGATCCGAACCGGTGGACGTCGGGCGCCCAGGTGAAGTTCCTCTCGACCCATGGTGGCAGGACGGGCATGGCATCGGTCACCGCCCCCCAGTGGGTGAAGTCCGTCGACGACGCCACGGGAACGTTCATGCCGCGGTGGGTGAGGTCCCCGGTCGTGTTGCTGGTGTAGAGGATGTAGCGACCCGAGGTCTCCAGGACGAACGGGTCCGACTCGTCCTGTCCGGAGTTGACCGGCACTCCGGGCGCCAGGGGGTTGCTGGCCACCGGTGGCTGGGTGACAGCCGGTGTGTCGACGGTGAAGGGGAGCGTGTTCGGGTGGGCGGAAGGGGTTGTCGCCGACGGGACGGCGGCGGGATGGGCGTCCGACGAGTTCAGTGCCACCATCACGACGGCCACGGCCACCGCCACGGTCATCACGGCCGCCACCGTCCTCCCCGCGGTTCCGGTGAGCGATCGCCGCCGGCGGCTGCGGAGCCGAGGTCGTCTCGGTGGATTCGACGTCACCGGCCTCCATGCTGACGGAGAGGGGGCTGGAGGTGGGTGCACCGGGCCCCGCATCCGATCCGACAGTGGCTCGGAGTCGGCTCCTGGAGCGCGCCGGGTGCGTCCGGCTCGCTGGCCATAGCTTCGCTCCGGTGATCCTGCCCTCTGCCCGTCCCCCACGACATCGCCTGGAAACCTTACTGCCTTCCCCCGTCGGGGGCCCATGGCGCTCGCGGACGTCGGCTGGGGACGAACGGTGGACATCTCCGAAGATCCTGGGGACAGGCCAAGAAATGTCGGGGAAAAGGTAGGGATTTCGCGGCATCCTATTGACCCCTGGATGGCCTTCCTTCACAGTGGCAATTGTTCGGAAGTTGAAGCCCCCCCGCACACCGGCGGAGGCCCCGGAACGGGTCGAAAGGCCAGCTCCAGCGGTTTCCCCGGGGTATCGGAAGGGGCCGTAGGCGACCGGAAAGGTGGTTCGGTTTCGAACCGGTGGGCTCTCCGGGGTCCAGCGGAACGAAGTCCGGCGCAGGGCCGTCCGACACGGCCAGGCAAAGGACAGGCCGGGCATACCGTGTACGTGGCCCCGAGGAGCTCGGGCGGCTTCGGTCGTTCGGTTACTCGGGGCTGCGTCGCGCCCGGGCACAGATTGCCGGGCTCCCTGAGGAGGTGCTCCGGGGAGGCGTTCAGAATGCGCGGAGATTCTGTCTAGACCCACTCACCAGCGTGCTCTCTCATCCTGTTGTGGCCATACCCACTACTGGCTGGTTGAGGCGGATGTTGCCCGCCGAGCCGTAGAAGGTGGCGTCCCCGTAGTTGAAGATGCCCCCGTCGGAGGCGACCAACCAGTAGCCCGTGCCGTCGAGGGTGGCGGCCATGCCCACGATGGGCCGGTTGAGGCGGATGTTGCCCGGCCGAGCCGTAGAAGGTGGCGTCCCCGTAGCTGAAGATGCCCCCGTCGGAGGCCACCAACCAGTAGCCCTTGCCGTCGGGGGTCGCCAGCCATGCCCACGATGGGCCGGTTGAGGTGGATGCCACCGGTCGAACCGTAGAATGGGCGTCCCCGTAGCTGAAGATGCCCCCGTCGGAGGCCACCAACCAGTAGCCATTGCCGTCGTGGGTGCTGGCCATGCCCACGATGGGCCTGTTGAGGCGGATGTTGCCCGCCGAGCCGTAGAAGGTGGCGTCCCCGTAGTTGAAGATGCCCCCGTCGGAGGCCACCAACCAGTAACCCTTGCCGTCGGGGGTGGCTGCCATGCCCACGATGGGCCGGTTGAGGTGGATGCCACCGGCCGAACCGTAGAATTGGGCGTCGCCGTAGTTGAAGATGCCGCCGTCGGAGGCCACCAACCAGTAGCCCTTGCCGTCGGGGGTGCGGCCATGCCCACGATGGGCTCGGTTGAGGTTGATACTCCCCGCCGAGCCGTAGAAGTGGGCGTCCCCGTAGTTGAAGATGCCGCCGTCGGAGGCGACGAGCCGATATCCCGATGGGGGACCAGAAGGAAGCGAAGTCTGCGGCGGCGGACCACCGGTCGGGAGGGTCTGGCTGGTCCACGTCGCGCCGCCGTTCACCGTCGCCAAGATCACTCCGCCACTGGTTGCTGACCCTACGGCAAAGCAGACGTTCGTCGAAGCACAAGCGATACCAGAGAGTGCCTGTACTCCGCTCGGGATGGGCTGCCCGGCCCACGTTGTTCCGCCGTCAGGGGTGCCGAGCACGACAGCAGCACTCACGCCCGACCCCACAGCGAAGCAGTGGCTTGTCGAAGGACAGGCCACTCCTGACAAGGACTGCACACCGCTCGGCAGAGTCTGACTACCCCAAGACGTGCCTCCGGTAGTCGTCGCTTCGATACTGCCGCCGCCGCTCCCACCCACAATGAAGCACGTGCTGAGGGCCGCACACGCGACTGCGTTCATGTTCGAGGCGGGTCCCACCCCGCCGATCCACGGAGGAGCCCCTCCTGCAGCCAGTTCCCAGAGCGAGTTGCCGCCGACCACGTCGCAATTGGTGGCCGTCGGACAGGTGATCGAGTTCAGGGGGTCCGCTACAGCGGGCAGCGAAGAGTCAGTCCAAACCGATCCTCCATCGGTGGTGACATCAACGAAATCGGTCCCTGCGAGATAGCAGACGGTTGTTGAATAACAGGCGATGCTGACCGGTTCCCCACGGAATCAACCCGGGAATCCCTGGCTGGTCCATGTCCTCCCACCATCAGTCGTAGCGACGACGATGTTGGCGACGACGCCGGTATCGAACCTGCCGGTGCCCGCAGCGAAACAGTCACTAATCGACGGGCACGATATCGCCGAAAGGTACAAAGCCGGCCACGGGAGGGCCTGGTACGTCCAGGTCGCGCCACCGTTCGTCGTGGCCATCACCGTGCCCACGGTCCCATAGGAACCCACAGCAAAGCAGACGTTCGTGGAGGGACACGAACGGAGCTCAACGCGTCAACCGGACTGGCTTCAGCAGGCGTGGAGTCCACAAATGGCACAAAGACCAGACAGAGGCTGGCGATAGCGAGGCCAAGGGTTACGCCACGTTGCCACAGCCGTCCCATTTCGAAGCCTCCGCATGACTTGTCCGGTTCCCTGCAGTCGGCATGTGACTACCGCCAAACGGGAATATAGCCGCCGTCTGATCTTTGTCAGGTGTGGTTCGAGCAGGCCGAGTCGTCTGCCCCGGTTGCGCTGGCGTGGGGCGACATCTGAGTTAGAGAACCAGGTCCTCGGTGATTGTTCGTTGCCGTTCAGCTCCAGCCCGACACGGATGAACAGCGATTTACAGCTCTGCGTTTACTCATCGGTGGACGCGGCCAGCCATCCGGTTCTTGCTGAAGGAGGTGAGCGCCCACCGAGCATCTCCTCGCGGGGCACTGGGCAGCGTTGCTGCGTAGGCAATGATGTTTTCGGTCCTCGGACAGGGCCACCCAGGCACAGAGTGCACGGCGAGCCACTCCAACACCGTTGTCCCACTGCACGCAGACTCGAGTCCTACGCCCCATCCCTTCGTTCCGGCAGTTTCCGTCGGTTCCTTCTCTACGCCAACACTGCCAGTCAATGCGTGTGAGTGTGGACGGACGGGGACAGAAGGGAGATTCTCCATCAGACAGGGATCCAGCTCGTCGTTGCAACGCTCGCATTCGAGTTCGAGGGTGCTGTGTGAGATGGCATAGGGCTCAGCGATCGAGTGCTTGACCTCGTCCCCCACGGCCTGGGCCTCCTCCAAGGTGGGATGCCCGTCGAGGACCACGTGGGCCGACAGGACGCGCAGTTCGCTGGACAGGTTCCAGACGTGCAGATCGTGCACCTCGGTCACGCCCTGGACCGCGGCCATGGACCGGGTCAGCTCATCGATGTCGAGGCCCGACGGGGTGGACTCGAGGAGCACATCGATGCTGGCCCGGAAGATGCGGATGGCCTGCTGGACGATGATGGCGGCCACGACGAGGGCCGAGACCGGGTCGAGCCAGGTGGCCGAGGGCTCGAAGACCATCACGATCCCGGCCAGCACCACCGCCAGCGAGGCCAGGGCGTCGCCGGCCATGTGCAGTACCGCGGCACGCATGTTGAGGTCGTTCGATCGGTCCCGCAGGACGAGGACGGCCAGGCCGTTGACCACCAGGCCGATCGAGGCTACGACCACCACGATGCCGGCCCGCACCGGCTCGGGGTGAGCCAGGCGATGGACGCTGTCCACGACGATGAGGACGGTGACGACGGCGATCAGTGAGGCGTTGGCCAGCGCGGCGAGGATGGTGGCCCGGTGGTTGCCGAACGAGCGGGCGGCACTGGGCGGGCGGAGGACCAGGCGCACCGCTACCAAGGAGAGCACCAACGCGGCGGCATCGGCGACGTTGTGCCCGGCGTCGGCCAAGAGGCCGCTCGAATGGGCCACCACGCCGAAGGCGATCTGGACGACGACCAGCACGGCGGTCAGGGCCAGGCTGATGCTGAGTCGGCGTGTTCGGTCCATGGATACTCCCAGCACAGAGCTTACCAACCGGCCCTGTGTTCCCTGTTGAGCGGGCCGTTGAGGGCCCCGTGCCCCGCATCGCGGCGTGGAGTTGCCACGGAGCGTGCTCAGTTTCGTCACGTCTGGCGTTCCGAACCGCCTCCGTGCACCATCAGCGCTGGTCAGTGCCGTAAGCAGGGGTATAGACAGAGACCGTATGGATGTTGCAGGGGCACTTCGGCGCACGTGGTGGCTCGTGGTCGCGCTCGGCGCGGTGGGCGTCCTGGTCGGCGTGGTGCTCCCCGTGAGCAACGTGCCAGGCGATTCGACGGTCCCCGCCTCCCTGGCGTGGCAGGCCCGCACCCTGGTGGGCACCGCCCCGGGGGGAGGCGGGAACCAGGTCGCGGGAGATGTCACCGCCGCACAGATCCAGTTCTACGGTTCTGGTCTGGTGGTGGAGACGGCTGCAGCCAAGGCGGCCGGCCTCGACGTGCCCCCGAGCCGCTACCCCGCCTACTTCTCTGCCGTCATCGGTCCAGGGGGAGCGAGCACCAGCGCCAGTGGGGCCACCAGCACGGTCGTGCTCACCACCCGTGGCAGGACGAGGGCCGAGGCCACCTCGCTGGGCAACGCCTACGCCGACCAACTGGGCAAGTACCTGACCTTCCTCGCTACTACGAGTGCCATCGCCAAGGGCGGAAGCGGGACCGTCGTCGCCGGCCACACCGGCTACCAGGTCCTCGAGACGGCCAGTGCCACGCGCTCGGTCAGCGCCCCCTCCGGCGGTTCGGCGGGACCCGATGGCTACGGGGCACCCTCGGTCTGGTCATCGGGCTGCTCGTCGGGATGGTGCTTGCGCTCCTTGTCGACTCGGCACGGGGACGGAACGATCGAACACTGGCCAACGTCTCCCGGGCCCGGGCCGCCTTTGGCTTCCCGGTGGTCGTCGAGATCCCGGCGGTCGTGCCACCGACACCGGACGACGGTGGTCCTCCCGCGATGGTGGACGTCGTGCGCAACCCCGACTCGGTGGGGGCCGAGGCCTACCGGATGCTGCGGATGTCCTTGCTGTTCGAGCCGGTATCGGTACCTCCTGGGGCGGGTCAGGCAGCCGAGGAACGGAGCTGACCGTCCTGAGCGGGTGGAGGGCGGCTCGTCCACCAACGGCACCAGCCCCGACGGTGGGGAACGGGACCAGGCCGAGCCGATCCGACGCCGTCTCGTGGGGGAGATCGCCACCGAACCTGACGTTCGCGCTCGCGGCGTCGTCGGCACCGACCGAACCGGCAGAGCCCCGTGAGCGACAGGTCATCCTCGTGGTGTCGGCCGGCAACGAACAGACCCGTCCCTACGTTGCCGCCAACCTGGCGGCCATCTACGGGGAGGCGGGGCAAAAGGTGGCGGTCATCAGCACGTGGGACATCGAGGCGGGTGCGGCCACCACCACCTCCCCCGAAGTCCCCGGTGCCGACCGGATCCGGCCGCGTCAGGTCGCAGACGAGCTCGAGCCGTCACGTCTCGATCATGTCTACCGACTGTCGCTGCACCCGTTCATGACCGGGAGCGCCCAACTGGTCACGCGTGGCCGAGCGCTCCTGGAAGCGGCTCGCCTCGTGTGTGACGTCATCATCGTCGACGTGGCGCCGATGATGGCCCTCCACCACGCCGAAGCCCTGGCCCACGCGGCGGACGTGGTTGTGGTGGTGGGGGAGTGTGGCTTCACCACCTCCGAGGATGCTCGGGGAGCGGGGGATCTCCTCCGGCGAATCGGGGCGCCGGTTCTCGGCGTGGCGCTCACCAACGTCGAGTTCACGCCGAACGATCTCCGCACCACGGTCCCACGTCAGCATCTGGCCACTGTTCCTGCCGAAGAATCTCCCGCGGCCGAGGTCGGCGACAGATCGGTAGGGGTGGCCGCAACCGCCTCGCCGGAGCGGCCGGCCGGTGATGGGGAGACGGCGCCGGTCGAACCCTCGTGATGCTGAGACACCCGGCGGCCGGGTGCACCGCCCAGGACCGAGCATGAACCCTGCCCCTGGATGGACGGATGGAAAGTGATCTGACGGGCTGGATCCGCCACTGTCGGCGGTCCGAGGTCACCGATCCATGCGTTTGTGGTCAGCGACTAGATTTGCCGGTCATGGATCGGGGATCGTCAGGTGGGGGGTCGGGCCAGTACCAGCTCACCCAGCTCCAGAGCATCGAGGCCCAGTCCATCCACATCATGCGTGAGGTGGCCGCCGAGTTCGAGCGGCCGGTGCTGTTGTTCTCGGGGGGCAAGGACTCCGTGGTCATGCTCCATCTGGCCCGCCGGGCCTTCTGGCCTGGGCGGATTCCCTTTCCGGTCATGCACATCGACACGGGGCACAACTTCCCCGAGGTTCTCGAGTTCCGCGACCGGTGCGCCGAGGATCTCGGTGTGAACTTGGTCGTGGCCTCGGTCCAGGAGTCGATCGACGCAGGCCGGGTCGCCGAGGAAGGTGGGGCCGATCCGTCCCGCAACCGACTCCAGACGCGCACGCTGCTCGACGCCATCACCGAGAACAAGTTCGACGCGGTGTTCGGCGGTGCCCGCCGCGACGAGGAGAAGGCCCGGGCCAAGGAGCGGGTGTTCTCCTTCCGCGACGAGTTCGGACAGTGGGACCCGAAGAACCAGCGTCCCGAGCTGTGGTCCCTTTACAACGGCCGTCACCGTGCCGGCGAGCACATCCGGGTCTTCCCGCTCTCTGACTGGACCGAACTGGACATCTGGCAGTACATCGCCGACAAGGAGATCCCCCTCCCCTCCATCTACTTCTCGCATCGACGACAGGTCTTTCGCCGTGACGGCATGCTGCTGGCTGTCGGGCCCCACGTGACCGTCCGGGATGACGAAGAGGTGTTTGAGGCTTCCGTCCGCTACCGGACCGTCGGCGACATGACCGTCACCGGTGCCGTGGAGTCTCCCGCCACCTCGGCCGAGGACATCGTGGCCGAGGTGGCCGCATCCCGGCTGACCGAACGGGGTGCCACGCGGGCCGACGACCGGGTGAGTGAGGCCTCCATGGAGGACCGCAAGCGCGAGGGGTACTTCTGATGGAGCTCCTCCGCCTGGCTACGGCCGGATCAGTCGACGACGGCAAGAGCACCCTGATCGGGCGCCTTCTCTACGACTCCAAGGCCATCTTCGAGGACCAACTCGAATCCGTGGAGCGGGTGAGCCGTCAGCGGGGCGACGAGTACACGGATCTGGCCCTGCTGACCGACGGCCTCCGAGCCGAGCGGGAGCAGGGGATCACCATCGATGTGGCCTACCGGTACTTCGCCACTCCGGCCCGCAAGTTCATCATCGCCGACACCCCCGGACACATCCAGTACACGCGGAACATGGTCACGGGGAATTCGACCGCCGACCTCACGATCGTCCTCGTCGACGCCCGGAAGGGGATCGTGGAGCAGACCCGGCGTCACGCCTTTTTGGCCTCGCTGCTCCGGGTGCCCCACCTCCTGTTGTGCGTGAACAAGATGGACCTGGTGGGTTACGACCGTGAGGTCTTCGAGTCGATCCGAGAAGAGTTCGCCGCCTTCGCCAGCCGTCTCGAGCTCTCCGACCTCAGCTTCATTCCCATCTCGGCCCTCCAGGGCGACAACGTGGTGCAGCGCTCGGCGAACATGCCCTGGTACGAGGGAGCGTCCCTGCTCCACCACCTGGAGCAGGTCTATATCTCCTCGGATCGCAATCTGATCGATCCTCGGTTGCCGGTCCAGTGGGTCATTCGCCCCCAGACGACCAGCCTCCCCGACTACCGGGGGTACGCCGGCCGGGTGGCTGGAGGGGTCTTCAAGCCCGGTGACGAGGTAATGGTGCTGCCCTCCGGGCTCACCACGACCGTCGCCGGCATCGATACCTTCGACGGGCCCATCGAGGAGGCCTTCCCGCCCATGTCGGTGACGGTCCGACTGACCGACGACGTGGACGTGTCCCGTGGCGACCTGATCTGTCGGCCGGCGAACCGCCCCACCATGGGCCAGGACCTCGAGGCCATGGTGGCCTGGATGACCGACAAGCCCCTCAAGGTCGGCGACTTCTTCGCGCTCAAGCACACCACACGGTGGGTGCGGGCCGTGGTCCGTGACGTCCGCTACCGGCTCGACGTCAACACGTTGCATCGGGATGAGGCGTCCTCGACGCTCGGCCTGAACGATGTGGGACGGGTGAGCCTCCGGGTGACCCAGCCCCTGTTCTACGACAGCTATCGGCGCAACCGGCAGACCGGTTCGTTCATCCTGGCCGCCGAGGACACCAACGTCACCGTTGGCGCGGGCATGTTGCTCGGGCCCGACTGAGCGGTGAGGATACGGTGCCTTCCTCCAACCTGACGTGGCACGCCGGACAGGTCACCCGGGCCGAACGGGCCCGAGCGTCGGGGACTCCCGGTGCCACTGTGTGGTTGACCGGTCTCTCCGGATCAGGGAAATCGACCTTGGCCGTCGAGATCGAACGTCGACTGGTCTCCAGCGGGCGGAGTGCCTACCGGCTCGACGGTGACAACCTCCGCACCGGTCTGAGCGAGGACCTCGGATTCGGCCAGGCGGCCCGGGAGGAGAACTGCCGCCGGATCGCCGAAGTGGCGTGCCTGTTCGCTGACGCCGGCCTGGTGGCCATTGTGGCGGTCATCAGTCCGTATGCCAGCTCCCGGAAGCGGGCCCGCGACCTTCACGAGAAGGCCGGGCTTCCCTTCGTCGAGGTGTACCTCTCGGCGTCGTTCACCGAGTGCGCTTCTCGGGACGCCAAGGGCCTCTACGCACAAGCCGCCGCCGGTGGCATCGAGCAGTTCACCGGGGCCGATGACCCCTACGAGGTGCCCGAGATCGCCCGAAGTCGCCATCGGAGCCGACCAGGCCCTCGACTATGCTGCTGACCTGGTGCTTGACGCCCTGGATCGGGCGACGGAGAGTCGCACCGCCGCGGACTGAGGGGGCGTTACTCGGAGGCCACTGGATGGTGGGTGCCGTTCCGAGTAGCCGGGACTCGAGTCACCTCGTCGGCTACGTCCCCCATGGACAGCGACCGCATGCCCTCGGACGACTGCAGGCTGGCGAAGTCGTCGAGGAGCACGTTCAGGAAGTCGAGATTCTCGGCCTGGTACTGCGAGAGGTTGTGGGGATGCCACCACAGGTGGAAGATGCGCCCCCGTCGAGCCGCAGCCCGCATGCCTGATCGCAGACGGGATCGTCGCAGGGGATCGAGCTGCTTGCGCCTCGGGTCGAACGGTCGGAGGAACGCGCTGGCTGGGACGTCGCACAGGCCCGAAGCCTGGCGGACGTCGCCCCAAGCCGTGGTCGGAGGGGGTCCGGTGCCCACGTAGGCGTCGAGTATCCGGGCTCCCCGGCGCAGTGGCGTGCCGGCGACCTCCCGGCCTCCCGCCTGGTGGCCCCAGCTCCGTTGGGGTCCACGGATGCAGGTGAAGCCGTTGTCCAGCACGGCCTCGGTGTAGGCGGGATTCCACTGGTTGCGCGGGAGGACCAGGCTTCGCAGCTGGAGCCCGCGTCGCCCGGCGATGGCCTGGGCGGCGGCGAGGTCGGCTCGGAACTCGACCTCGGACTGCCCGTCCTCCAGGCAGTAGTAGTGGGAGAAGGTATGGGAGCCCAGCTCCTGGCCGGGGGTGGCGGCGAGGAGATCCACCAGCGACCCAGCCAGGTGCTCGGGATCGCTCGACTCGTCGTCACCGACCGGCTCACCGTAGGGGTCGAGCACCGGTTGTCCGTAGTGCGGTCTGACCGACGGCATGTCCCGCTCGAGCTGGCCGCGATCCGACGCGAACAGGAAGCCGACGGTGGCCCAGGTGGCCCGGATGCCCCGGGCCTCGAAGAGTCGGGCCATCTCGTCCACCGCCTGTCGGGCTGCCGGTAGGCGTCGGTAGCGGGCCTCATCTCGTCCGACGTGGTCGCGCAACCCCCAGTGGAGTTCGAAATCGAGCGAGATCACCA
Source organism: uncultured Acidimicrobiaceae bacterium (assembly GCA_963817985.1). Taxonomy (GTDB): domain Bacteria; phylum Actinomycetota; class Acidimicrobiia; order Acidimicrobiales; family RAAP-2; genus Bog-756. Next base: position 111,744 of record CAWFQI010000009.1, read on the forward strand.
ACGCTCCGGCCTGGGTCGGATCGGTCATCGTGACGTCTTCCCCGCGAGCGAGGCAGTCCCCCGGAGCCGGACATCGTAGGTCGATTCGCTGGACCGTAGTCAGCCAGCTCTGCCCTTGCGCCCTTGCCCATTCAGACGATGGTAGCGGACCGAGATGGAGGGGCGTAAGGGCCTCTCAGGCGGCACCGGAGCCGAAAAACGGTGCACCGAAGCTGAATACGCCGCCGTCCGCGGCCACCAGCCAGTAGCCCCCGGTGGCATTGTCGGTGGCCATGCCCATCACCGGGGCGTGGAGCGTCTGGCCGCCCATCGAGCCGCGGAATGCCGAACTGCCGAAGGCGAAGATGCCACCGTCCGAACTGACGAACCAGTACCCGTCACCCCGCGCGGTGGCGGCCATCCCGTTGACCGGCTGATGGAGGCGTATGCCGCCGGTGGAGCCGAGGAAAGGAGCACCGAAGCTGAAGATGCCGCCGTCGCTGGCCACCAGCCAGTAGCCCCCGGTGGCCGTGTCGGTGGCTAGCCCCACGATGGGCTGGTTGAGGTGGTGCCCTCCCATCGACCCTTGGAAGCGCGCGTCACCGAAGGAGAAGATTCCACCGTCGCTGGCCACCAGCCAGTAGCCCCCGCCATCGGCGGTGGGAGCCAGGTCGACGACAGGGGCATTGAGGTGCTGGCCGCCCATCGATCCGAAGAACGGAGCGTCACCGAAGGAGAAGATGCCACCGTCGCCGGCCACCAGCCAGTATCCGTGGCCGTCCAGGGTGGGCACGATGTGGGTGATCGGCGCATTGAGGTGCGTCCCGGACATCGACCCGAAATAGCCGGCGTCACCTCGGGTCAGCACCTGGCCCGTCCAGTCGGTGAGCCAGTAGCCACCACCGTCGGGGGTCGAGGCGATCGAGGTCACTGGTGAGTCGCCGATGCATCGAGCGGGGACACGTCGACCGAGAACGGCTCGGTCGACGTGTCCCCGACCCCATCGGTGGCCGAGACGGTGAACGTGGATGGTCCCGGGGTGGTCGGGGTCCCGGCGAGGGTGCCGGTCGAGGTCAGATGCAGACCTGACGGCAGGGAGCCACTCGACACCGACCAGTTCACCGCACCTGATGCCCCCGAGGCCTGCAGCGTGGCCGAGTACGGGGCGGCAACGGCGAGCGAGCCGAGACCCAACGAGGCGATGGCCAGCGGTGGATGGGTGACCGTAATGATCCCGCTGTCGGCCGGTAGGACCGGCCAGTGGGCAGGGCAGGGGCGACATAGCCCGGGCACGGACCGTCTACCGGTGACACCACCGACGGCGGTGGTGTTCCCACAGGAGTAGCCCTGGTTCTGGGTCCGTCCATCTGGAGGGGCACGAGCGGACGGGACGCGGCCAGGACGTTGTTCCGGATCGCCAGTCCGCTGACGTTCTGGCCGCTGTAGACGAAGCTGGGTCCGTACAGGTTGTCCGGCACGCTGTTCGCCCCGATGTAGACACCCGTCATCATCCCGGCGCTGTCTCCGTAGGGTCCGTGGCCGATGAATACCGACTGATAGGGCCAGGTGGCAGCGCTGGATCCGGTGTTGTTGGCGATGGTGATGCCCGAGGAGGGGAGCGCCGGGGCCAGTTCCACCCGCATCTGGGCCCCTTGATTCAGGGTGTTGTCGGTGAAGGCGAATCTGGTGACGGCAGAGCCGGTGATGGCGGCCACGATGTAGGGCGCTGTTGTGGAGAAGACGTTGTCGTCAACCGAGACATCGCAGGCGCACCCACCGACGACGCCGGACTCCATGTCGATGGCGGTGGCCCCGATGTCGCTGAACGTGTTGCCGGTGATGCTCACCCGGTTGACGGATTCGGGGGTGATTCCCTGGCGACCGCTCATGTGGAAGGAGTTGTCGGCGATGGTCACGTCGGTCGTGGGATAGCTCCAGTTGGCTGTCGGGGCGTCGAGCAGCCCCATGAGGGTGACGAAGTCCCCGTCGACGTGTTCGATGTTGTTGTCACGGATGACCGCACCCTGTACGCCGTCGAGTTCGATACCCGAATCCACCATGGTCCCGCCCCCGCTGCTCGAGTTCTGGCTGACGTTGGGACCGTCGATGGTCATGTCCTCGATGACGATGTCGGAGCCGCCGTCGAAGTACCAGATGACCGGGTGTGATGGGCAGGTAGAAGCTGGCATAGAAGGGCATGTACGACGTGCCCGAATAGGGGGTGACACCCGAGGCCATCAGCATGGATTCGGTCGTTGGGGTGGTCTGTCGGAAGGTGGCGCCGTTGCCGTCGAACACCACGTCGTTGAACGCGCGGAGGAAGAGGGACTCGTTGACGAGGTAACACCCGCCTGGGGCAAAGACCACGACGATCGGGTTGGTGGCCGTTCCCGCCGGCAAGGAGTAGAGCCAGGCCCGGAGGGGGTCGGCCACGTCTTGGGAGCAGTCGTCGGCGATGGTGGAAGGGGGAGTGAATGTCCGGTAGGTCAGGTGGTGCGGAGGCGAGTGGGGTCGGAAGATTGCCGCCCGGCCGGCGAGACGGGTGCCGGTGCCGAGCAGGGCGCGGCCAGGAGGCGCCGAGGAGCGCCAAGCGGAGGACGAGCGGGGGCCACGGGAGGACCGCGATTTCGAGCGCGCGAGCGGAGGTGGCGTTCCATCTGTGCTTCAGCGGTCCCGATCCACTTCTGCCCCTGCTCCCACTGCCCGTGACGCCGTGCCCACGGCCTGCGGCCGTTGCCACCTCTATCGACAGGTTGGGCCCATCGCTGAAGTACTGGATTTCGGTCCCGGCGGGTAGGGCGAATGCCCGCCCGACATCGCCCGTCGCGACCGTGGCTCAGTCACCGGACCCCCCGCCGCCACCGGGTCCAGAGGTATCCCCAGGCGGTCGGATGGGAGTACAGGTGCGAGCCCGGGGCCAAGGGGGTCCTGGCCCGTCTGGAGGGGATCCCCTCGTCGATACGGTCGATTTGGGCCCTGAGCAGGGGCAGTCCTGCGGCCACGTGGAGAGTGGGATAGGTGGCGAACGAATCCTCGCGGTGACGGCGAATACGGCCTGGCCGAGGATCCCGCCGGTGTCGATCCCAGGATCCACGAGATGGACGGTGGTTCCGACCCATTCAGGGTGGCCCTCGGCGAGCGCCCAGTAGCCCCCGTGGACACCCCGGTAGCGAGGCGTGATGCCGGTGTGAATATTGATGATCGGACAGTGCACCGCGTCCAGGATGCGGCTGGCGATGATCCGGGTTCCGTTGACCACGATCAGGTCGGGCCGGAACGAGTTGAGCAGGGCAATGACCCGGTCGTCATTGACGGAGGGTACCCGGTGGGTGGGCTGCACCGGCGTGGCGTCGAGGTCGAGCGTCTCCGAGGATGGCGGCATGGCGGACTGCGCTGCGCCGCCGGAGTACGGGGAGCACGGAGACCACGAACAGGACCTGACCGAGGCGGTGAACCAACCCAGACGCGTGGCTCGGCGGCGGGCCATGGTGACGCGTGACGCAGGCTCTTCCATCACCACGACGAGATCGTCCACCGCGGTGGCCAGGGCGTTGGCCACGATGTCGGTGCTCTCGCCCGGTCCGGCCAGAAGCAGGACGCGTGTGGCGGCAGTCGGACTTCCCCACGGCCTCAGCGGTCACTCAGAGGGGCCCACCGCCGCATGCTCAGGCTGCCGAACCGCTTCGAAATCCAGGCCGTTGGCGATGGCCACGGCGGCCAGCTGCGAGCGGACGCCCAGCTTGCGAAGCGTGGACCGGATGTGCGATCGGACCGTGGTCAGCGAGACGACCAACTCCTCAGCGATGGCCTGGGCCGACCAACCGCCGGTCAGGTAGAAGAGGACCCGCCGCTCGCTGTCGGTCAGCGTGAGCAGGGCATCGAAGCCGGGAGGGCGATGATCGGTCGTGCCGTTGTGTCGGCTCCCACGAGTCGGCGTCGGGTGGGGCGTCCGGTGCCGGCCGAGGTGGCTGTCGATGTCGCCCAGGCCGAACAGGGCACTGGCGCCGTGGCTCACGCAGGCCGCGAGTGCCCCGGCTCCCCGGTTGCTCACGGCCAGGACCGGGATCTTGCTGACGAACCGCGGCGGTCGTGGCCACGGAGGCCAACCGCCACGAACTGGTGCTCCAGGACATGGGAAGGGTGCCCGAGGGAATGTGATCGAGGACGATGACGACAAGCGTGGGCGTCAGCTCGTCGAGGAGGGAGGCTTCGAAACCGGCGAGGCTCCGCACAGCGGTGTCGTAGCCGTACCTGTCGGCCCGATGGATGACGGAGCGTGCCACGGGTCCCGGGCCGCACACCTCGTCGAAGTCGCCATCGAGAATGAGGAGCGTCGATCGGGGTGGGGTGGCGTACACCTGGTGGTTTCGCCATTCGAGATGGGAGATCCCCCGCAGACTGGCCTCTCGCCTGGACCGTCGTCGAAGGCCGAGAGCGCGGGCTGGCACGCTCGCGCATCGTGGTCGAGGACGGTGACCGCCGTCGGACCGTCGGAGCGAGCGGTCGCCGGTCGGCCGGAGCGGGACGAGGACACGGACCGTTGAGTGAGCACGTCGAGGCCGATGGGGTGGGAGCTGCTGGCCATCCCCACCGAGACCACCACGCCGTCGGGGCCGAGGCCCTCGATGGCCTCGACCATCCGCTCGGCCAGAGTCTCGGGAAGGACGGTGCGGGCGGTGCTCCCGAAACTGACCACGCAGCCGCCGGACCAGATCGGGCACACCTGATCGTCGGACCGGATCATTCCCATCACCCGGGTCAAGAGCTGATCGGGAGCCAGGCACGCCGGCCGTTGCCGATCCGATCGTGATGCAGGCCACTGCGGAGGTCTCGGGAGGGCAGCCGGCCCTGTCCGGCCGACGGTGCCCGATCTCACCCCTGCCCTCGACGCCCACTCCTGCCCTCCCTCCGACACGTGCCGAGTGCGGCTCGCTACTGACGCACCGCAGGCTGTCACCGGCCGAAGTTTAGCTGCTCTCGTCATTTTTAACGAGGGCAACATCAATTAAGAGGACGATCCCAACACCGAGAGTGACGCCCGCCAGGGCATCGCTCGGAAAATGCCACTGCAGGGCGATCACGGCGAGCACCATCAGGATGACGACGGCCGCGCCGGCCACCATAGCGATCGGCCGAGCCCGGACGGGACGGCAAGCACCCACGCCGTCGCCACCCCTGCCACCACGACGACCGATCCTGAGGCGAAGCTGAGTTCCCCGAGATAGTGCCGGCCCACTGCGGGCTTGACCACCAGCTCGTTGACGGCCACGGCGATCGTCGGGCTGATCAGGCAAGCGAGGGCCCTCGGGCGGTCTCGCCGGACGATCCAGGCCACCAGGGCCGCCCCGATCGATCCGATGATGAGGGCGGCCGCGGCGCCCAACTTGGTCACGATTCGCAGTGGGGTGTTGTGGGGATTGATGGGGACGAGGGCGAACCCGGCCCGATCCACCGCGTTGGTCCCCGGAACATGATGCAAGAATGACGGCGGCGACCGCGGTTGCCGTCAGACGTGGTGAGTCCGATCCAGAGCCGCCAGGTGAGCCGACCATTTCTGTTGGCATGCTCGAGTGCCCGGATCAACTCGTCTCACGGAGCCAGGCCACCGTGGCGCGGAGGCACTCGGGCAACGTGGCTGGGCTCGATGTCGGGGAAGTGCGCCCTGAGGCGGCTGCTGTCGGCCTGGGAGTGCGGCACGTCGCCCGGCCTCGGGTCGCGATGTTCGCGGGCCAGCGGATGGCCGATCACCTCCTCCAGCTCATTGATCAGCTCCAACAGGGAGACCCGTGAGCCGAAGGCCAGGTTGACCGGCTCGGGATCGACCACTCTCCGGCGTACGGCGTCGGCGAGCACGGCCGTAACGGTGTCCACGAACGTAAAGTCCCGCGACTGGGTCCCATCTCCATCGATGGGCAGCGGCCTGGCCGGCCAGGGCCGCGGAGATGAAGACGGGGATCACTGCGGCGTAGGCGTGACCAGCGGGTTGGTAGGGCCCGAAAACGTTGAAGAATCTGAAGGCCAGCACGGGGAGCCCGAAGGACCGCCCATAGGAGAGGGCGTAGGACTCGGTGGCCAGCTTGCTGGCCGCATAGGGGCTGGCCGGGAGGGTCTGCATGGTCTCCCGCTTGGGGAGAGCGGGGTTGGCGCCGTAGACGGACGAGGACGAGGCCACGACCACGTGGGGCATGCCGTGGCGTCGGGCCGCTTCGAGCACCATCATGGTCCCGGTGGCGTTCACGGTGTGGGTGGCCATGGGATCAGCCAGAGAGCGAGGCACCGAAGGGCGCGCCGCAAGGTGGACGATGGCCTCGACGCCGCGCATGGCTGCGTCGAGATCGTTCTCGTTCACGATCGACCCCTCGATGAACTCGACCGAGGTGCAACCCTCGAGGTTCTGGAGTGATCCGGTGCTCAGGTCGTCGAGCACCACGATCTGGTCGACGAACGCCTGCTCGCTCCAGTTGGCGGCACAGGTTCGACCCAATGAAGCCGGCACCGCCGGTAACGAGGACCTTCACTCGGTTCGCGTGAGGTTCACAGCGACTCGACTCTCGGTCCTCTAATGCGATTGCGGGTGTCGAGAACGAAACGGGCATGATCCCGAACCATGGCGTAGTCGAAGGCATCATGGTCGGTGACGATGACCACAGCGTCCGCCGCCTCGACCTCGTCGACGGTCAACTCGACGAGAGGAAGAGCCGATGGCATCAGGTGAGAGCAGGGGGTCGACCACTCGGACTTCTGCACCGAGGGCGGTCAGGCTGTGGGCGATCACCGTTCCCGGCGCCTCGCGACTGTCGCCGGTGTTGCGTTTGTAGGCCAATCCGAGGATCAACAGCCGAGAGCCGTTGACCGACCTGCGGTCACGGTTGAGGGCGGTGATCAGACGTCGGACGACATAGTCGGGCATGTGCTCGTTCACGTCGTTGGCCAACTCGACGAATCGGAAGGACTGCCCGACGCTCTGGCGGACCTTCCAGGACAGGTAGCTCGGATCGATGGGAAGGCAGTGGCCCCCCACGCCAGGTCCGGGGGTGAATCGAAGGAAGCCGAAGGGCTTGGTCGATGCGGCGTCAATGGCCTCCCAAACGTCGATGTCCAAGGCGGCGGCAAACATGGCCAGCTCGTTCACCAACGCGATATTGACGTGCCGGAACGTGTTTTCGAGCAGTTTGGTCAGCTCGGCTTCTCGGGTGCCGGATACCGGAACGGTCTCGTCGACCAACCGGTCGAAGAACGAGCGAACGGCGGCGAGCGAGTCCTCGTCGATTCCCGAGACCACCTTGGGCGTGTTGGTGAAGGTCCACTCAGGATTGCCCGGATCGATGCGCTCGGGGCTGTAGCCCAAGGTGGAAGTCGGCGACCCGCCGTAAGTCCGGAGCCATCCTCGAGGATGGTGGCCACCACGTCTTCGGTCGTCCCGGGATAGGTAGTCGACTCGAGGATCACCGTCGCGCCCGGCCGCAGCGATCGGGCCAGCAAGCCGCAGCGTCCTGCACGTAGGACAGGTTGGGAACGCCGTCGGTCAACGGGGTGGGAACGTCGATGACGGCAACGTCGAATCCGGCGATCCGGTCGGGGTCGTCGGTGGGCTCGTAACGACCGGTGGCGAGGGCTTCGGCCAACTGCTCAGAGCTGACATCCTCGACGAAGCTGTCACCTGTTTGGAGCCGCTTGATCCGGGTGGCATCGAGGTCGAAACCGACGACATCAAAGCCGACTTCGACAGCCCGGATGGCCACGGGCAGGCCCACATAACCCTGACCCACGACCACCAGACGCTCGGAGGTACGCCACCGCTACTCCCTGCTCTCGCTGGTGCCCGTGAGAGCCCGCAGCCTCAAGATGCGGAACTGATACGGTCGGACCCTCTGCCGACTCGGCCTTCATCCACTCCGGCTCTGATCGGTGAGATCCGACTCACGTCTTCGTCGTGCCGGTCAGTGCTTCCTCGGATCCGTCCGCCACGGTGTTGAACAACAGACGAGCGGACCCGTCCGCATCGCGACGGCGGCAGGCATCGATCAACTCGTCCATGTGGGCATCGAACTCGGCGCGAGGGATCACGATGGGGATGAGGCGCTCGATCGAAGCGTGCTCGGTCTCCATCACCTTCTCCAAGCGGTGCCCGCAGTCGTTCCTCGAGCTTCTCGCCGGGCCGGCGGCCAACGACTTCGATCTGGATATCTACGCCTACCTGGGCCCCGGACAGTCGGATCATCCGTTCGGCCAGATCGACGATCCGAACCGGCTCGCCCATCTCCAACATGAAGATCTCGCCACCCTTGGCCATGAGCGACGCCTGGAGTACTAGCTGTACGGACTCCTCGACACTCATGAAGAACCTGGTCATCCGGCGATCGGTCACCGTAACGGGACCACCCGCCTCGATCTGGCGGGTGAACGTGGGGATCACGCTTCCCCGACTGCCCAGTACGTTTCCGAACCGGACGGCGCAGTAGGCGGCTGCGGGTGGGGCGTGGGTCAAGAGGACCTGCTCGGCCAAGCGCTTGGTTGCGCCCATGACACTCGATGGCCGCACCGCTTTGTCGGTGGAGATCAGCACGAACCGTTGTACGCCGATCGACTCTGCCGCCTCGATGACGTTGAGGCTCCCCAGCACGTTCGTGTTGGCCGCCTCAACCGGATGGTCCTCGAGAACGGGCACGTGCTTGTGGGCTGCTGCATGCAGGACGACATCGGGCCTGTACCGCTCGAAGACTTCGAACACGGCGTCCCGGTCGGTGATGTCGACCAGCGCCTGATGGATGGGCCCAGCGATGGACGCCGCGGTGTCGTGGATGTGGGTCTCGTCGTGATCGAGGAGCACGAGGATCGGCGGGACCGAAGGTGGCGACCTGTCGGCAGATCTCCGAGCCGATGGAGCCGCCGGCCCCGGTGACCAGGACCCGATGGCCTTCGAGCGACCTGCGCACGCCGTCTAGGTCAGTGGCTACCGACGTACGGCCCAGAAGGTCCTCGATCGTGGGCTCACGAGCTCGCTGGATGTCCAGAATGCGAGTGGGGCCCGCCGACAGGTCGTGCACAGTCGGAAGCACCTTCATGACGATGCCCGCTGCTTCGGAGGAGCGAACTACCTCGGCGATCAGTTCGGGGGGCGGGCTGGGGATGGCCAGGAGCACCTGCTGGAGCTGGTAGCGGCCGTGGACTGGGGGATGTCAGCGATGCTGCCCACGACCGGCACGCCCAATAGGGACATCCCGTGCACCGAGCTGTCGTCGTCGAAGACGGCCACCGGGATGAGGCCAGCTCCGGGGCAGCGGTGCATCTCGCGGATGGCCGACGCCGCCGTGTCCCGACTGCCGATGATCGCCACCCGCAGGCCCGTCCCTCGGATCCGCGCTGCCAGGCGAAGATCCGCGAGTGGAAGCGCAGCACACTCATGCCGATGGAGGCGAAGACCAGCCCGACCAGGACCACTTGGGGTGGGCACGGTCTCGATCTCCAAGCGCATGCCCAACGGGTAGAGGCACATCAGTACCACGGCCACTGCGAAGGACGAGAAGATCATCTGGCGGGCCTCGTCCACGCCGGCATGTCGCCACATCCGGCCGTAGAGCCCGAACATATGGTTGCTGATCAAGCGTGAGCACGATGGCGACGGCGATGAAGATGGCGAAGTGGGACCCGTAGTCGCGCGGCGCGACGTTTCGAAGGTAGATGACCTGCGACGCGCCGTAGCCGGCGGCGACGCAGACGCAGTCGAGCAGCATGAAGAGGAGCTGTGCTCTGACCCGACTGGCCAGTATCGCCACTTGGCGTGAGCGTCGTGCCCCGGCTGGATACTGCCGCGCCCTCCCCCTCGGACCTCGATGGTCCGTTCGACGCTTCAGAGTCCGTCACCGGCCATCCCTGCTTTCCCCGCCGACAAACCGCACCCCCGAGGCCGACCCAAGAATCTGGACCTGTCGGCCCGATCGAAGTCAGCTACTGCACAATTCCCTGATCGCCCCTTGCCGCCCGGTTTCGGTCTGCCGATGAATCGACCCCAACGACAACACCGTTCATCCCGATCGGTCATTCTATGTCTCGCCTAGCCCACTCGGCCTGGAGCAACCACGGCGAGCATGTCGCCTCGAGCCCGGCTAGGTAATCGGAAACGAGATCAGTCTCACTGTAACAACTCCCCCTCAATTGTCACCTGCGACGTGCTGAGAAACGTAGTCCAGGATGGCATCGTGGAGCATCCTCATCTTTGGGGATCTTGGCCCCAGCGGCGGAGAATTCCCTGCTTGAGGTCAGTTATTTCCCGATTCCGGCTCTTGATCTCCCCGTGGACACTGGTTATCGTATTCCGCCTGGCGCACATCTGAGAAACAAGTAACAGATAACGAGGGGCATGATGGAGCCGATTGACTATCGGGGGGCATTGGCGCGTGGTTGGCGACTGATGCTGGTGTTGGGTCTGATCGGACTGGTGGTGGCCTGCTGCTCCCGTCGAGAAGCAACACGATGTGGAAGAGCACGTCCCAGCTGGGGGCGCTACCAGCTCCAACGCCTCAGCACGTCGACCAGTCCGCTGAGCACCGGCGTGCCGACCGACCAGATCATCTTCTATGCGTCGTCCGACGAGGTGATTGCGCGCGGCCGGCCACTATCGCCGATCTCAACGAGAATCCGGCGGTCCTGCGGGACCGAATCAGGGTCACAGGGCCCGGCCACGAATGCCACCGGCGTTCCCACGGGTCAGGCCGGAGTGGTCCGATCCAGGCCCAAGGTCCGACGCAGACGGATGCGGTCAAGCTGAACCGTGCCTTCGCCTACGCCCTCGAGCAACAAGGTGAACGAGTGAGGCAGCTCCACGAGCTCAAGGCCCAACAGACCCAGGTGTACGATCAGATCGCCATCGTTCAAAAGCGAGCTCGACAGCCAGTCCGATCAGGCCGGGGTGACAGCCACCGCCCTGGAGAGCGAGCTCACGGCACTGGAGACGCAGACAGGGCCAGCTGGCCATCGAGACTCCCGACACCGGGCATCACGGTTCTGGAGAGCGCGTCTAACGCGACCGCGTCGACGGTACCCCTCATTGACAGCCGACCCATTCGTGGGTTGGCCGGTCTTCTGCATCGGAGTCATTCTTGGCGCAGCGATCGCCCTCGTCGTGAGTCTGTTCGACAAGCGACTGCGGACTGCGGCACGAGCTGGAGAGGCCTTCGGCTATCCCGTGGTGGCGGAGATCCACGACCAGTCGGTTCAGTCGTCCGAGAAGTATCGGATGCTGGCACTGGCCGTGCTCAGTGAGCCGTTGGCTAGTCGGATGCGAGAGGCAGGAGCGCCGTCGACGACTACGAGCTCATCTACGACCAGCTCGAACTGGCCTCGGCCGGAGCGGCCGCCGGCAAGGTGGTGACGTCGGACCACCGGCCTCAGCGGTGGGCAAGCTCAGCTCCCCGAGGCCCGTCGGGTGGTGCTGGTCGCCTCCCCGGGAAGTGAGCCGACCAGGGCCGTCGTGGGAGCCAGTCTGGCCACGTCCTGTGCTGAGTCCGGCCGTACCGTGGTCGTGATCAGCACCGGGTTCGATTCCTATCGAGGGAGAAAAGCGCCTACGCACCCCCGGCCAGCGTCAGTCCATCAGAGGTGGCGGCCCTGCTCGAGGAGACGAGTGTGCCCGGAGTCTCGGTCCTTCCGATGGAGCGTCTGGCTTCTCACAGCAGCCAGCTCATGAGTGTGGCGCCGGGGGTGATCGCCGCCCTTCGCGATCTCGTCGACCTGGTCATCATCGATGTTCCGCCGCTGTTGACGGTGCACCACGGGGAAGGACTGGTGCCGTTGGTCGACGTGGTGGTGGTCGTGGCCGAGCATCGTTTGACCACTGCCGATCAACTGCGGCGCAGCGGCGCCTTGCTCGAGCGCCTGTCGGCTCCGGTGTCCGGGCTGGTGTTCACCAACGTGCCGGTACGCACGCAGACCGTGGTGACGTCCGACGACGTAGTCGAAGGCCGGAGGGATCGCGAGCAGGCCCTAACCGGCGAGACCGAGGACGAAGCATCGGCCTATCTGGTGTCGGACGCCAACTCGTCGGAGACGGATGCCACCGTCTGTCGAACGAGCGCACCCTCGTCGGCCTCGGAGGAGCCGGGTCACGACGGTGATGCGGATTCTCGATCCTGAGGCGACGATCACCGACGTGAGGGACTGGTTGTGACCGGTCCGATCATCCCGAGTGAGCCGGTCATTGCCGTCATCATCGGAGTGCTTCTCTACGTGGCCGGACGGGCGGTCATCGCCCGGGTCGCCGTGGCCGAGCGCGATCCCTGGCTGGCCAAGGCCCTGAACTGGTGCCTGATTCTCCATCTGGTCTGCGCCTCGTTGCAGATATGGGTGGTCGACCATCTCTATGATGGGGTGGCCGACTACAACAAGTACGATTCGCAAGGGGCGATTTTGTCGCGAGGGTTCCGCCATTTCGACTTCTCGCTCGCTCCGGCCCACCTGCAGGGCATCGTGAGCAACGGGGCGGTGAGCATCGTGGCCGGAGTGGTCTTCGCCATCGTGGGCGTTAACCAGTTGGCCGGCCTTCTTCGTCTTCAGCTGGCTGGCCTTCATCGGGGTCGTCTACTTCTACCGGGCGTTCACCCTCACGTTCGGGGGGGCTGGACGCCGTCGGTACGGTTTGCTCGTCTTCTTCCTTCCGACGCTGGTCTTCTGGACCTCGGACGTGAGCAAGGAGGCCATCATGACCTTCCTACTCGGTCTCGCCGCCTACGGATGTGCGCGGATTCTGCGCCATCGCAGTGGGGGGTACCCGCTGGTCATCGTGTGCTTCGGCCGCAGGAATGTTCATCCGTCCCAACGAGGTGCTGCTGCTGCTCGGTGGGTTCACCGTTGCGATGCTGGTGCGACCTGCTGGGCCGAACTCCCGGTTCGAAGGTCCTCGACGAACGGTGGCACTCATCGCGCTGGGCTCTATGGTGGCGGCCGCCATCTTCGTGACGCTGCACTTCCTGCCCGGTACGAACGGCTCGCTCTCGCTTACCAAGATCTCGACCAACAACAGTGTTGGGAGTGGTGCCGGGTTCGGCAGCAGCACGGTGGGCTACTCACCGAGCATCCTCGCCTATCCGAAGGATGTCTATGTCGTGCTGTTCGACCCGTTGCCGTTCAATGCCCACGGGAAGAGCCAATGGATCTCGGCGCTCGAGGACTCGGTCCTCGTGGTGGTGCTGCTGTACTCGCTCCGACAGCTCTGGTACGTGCCCCGGGTGGCACTGGCCCGGCCCTACGTGGCGCTGTGCCTGTTCTTCACCGGATCGTTCCTGTATGCCTTCGCCTCACTGAGCAACCTTGGCCTCATCAGTCGGGAGCGGACGGTGATGCTGCCGTTCTTCTTGGTGCTCTTGTGTATCCCACGTGGACCGGCCCGCCGGCCGCCACGTTACGAGTGGGAACTTCCCCGCCGAGTGCGTCTACAACGAGCCAAGCTCATGGCGCTCCGGCGCACCCCGGCACCCGGTCGACAGCACATTCATCGTTGATCCGAGAGAGGGCTTCGAGCGCGGATGCCCATTGTCGGCCATCCCGTCGAGCGAGTACAGCGACAGGCAACGGTTCCGGGCGGCGCTGCCCATGGCCGCCCGGGGTCCGGGGTCGTCAAGGAGCGGTCGAACGGCGGCGGTGATGGAGTCCACCGAGTCATCGACGATCAGCCCGGTGCCTCCGACTCGATGACCGCGGATGGCCCCGGGGACCGGTGTCGAGACCACGGAACACCGCTGAGCCCGGCTTCCACGAGGACGCCGGGCATGCCTTCGCCTCCGGGCAGACTGGGGAAGACCAGGATGTCGGCCTCTCGGAGCAGCGGAGCCACCTCCGGGCGGAATCCCAGGCGCTCGACACCGTTGGCGTCGGCCTGCTCGGCCAACGCATCGGCCAGGGGGCCGCTCCCGACCAGCTGGGCCCGGAAGGTTCGGCCTTCGTTGTGCAAGCGCCCAACGATGTCGATGAACACCCCGGGCCGCTTCTGGTCGGTCAGGGCCCCGACGTACATCAGCAGTGGCGGCCGATCCGGAACGTGGTCCGTGCTTCTTGGATAGAACTCCTCGGGATCACGCCCGTTCGGGATCATCACCAACCGATCGGGGTCGATGCCGAATCGAGTCGATGCATTCCTCCATGACCTCGGAGCCAACGGCGACGACCAGGCGGGGCCGGCGCATCAGCCATTTCCACGGCCAGATCCGGAACGGGAGTCGTCGATCCGGCAAAGGTTCCGATGTTGCAGTAGGCCAGCTGTCGGCCGGTCCCGGCGACGGCTGGAACAGCGTATTTGAGCGAGTCGCCTCCATGGGCCACGACGACAGCCGGGTCGATCTGGTGCAGGGAGCGTCTGTAGGTGCCAGGCCAGCAGCGGTGCGAAGCCCGCCGCTGTGTTCCCATGCCTGGCGAACATGAGGCTCATATCGACCGCGACATCGTTCGGCCCTTCGAAGAGGGCCATGAGGAGATGGCGGGCTCCACCCGAGTCCGTTCAGTCGGTCGACCAGCGATCGAGCCGCTCGCTGGGCGCCGCGCCCGAGCGGGGAGGGGATCACGTGGAGCACGATCGGGGTCTCAGCGTCTGGTTGGCGCGACACGCTCTCCGTCCTGTCTCTGTCCTCGGGAGGGCATCCACCGGAGGATGCAGTCGAGCCGCATCCACGGTCGCACTGCTCGGCGAGAGGGTCTACGACCGGTGGCTACTCTACCCTGGTTCCTCATCAAGTCCCGGAGCGTAGATGCGAATCCTAGTCGTAGCTTTCGAGTACCCGTGGCCGGCCAACAGCGGCTCCCGGATTCGACTGCTCACCGCCTCCGGGCGTTGGCCAAGCTTGGAGACGTCGATCTGTTCGCCATCGTTCCGGCAGGACCGAACCGACTTTGAGGACCCGAGAGGTCCGTCGGTCTCACGGAGCGGGCGGGTAGTCGGTTAGGAGGTCGCGACTGGTCGGCGGCACGTCTCCGCCGTCCAGTCCTTCCCCGCAGAAATTCCCCTCGACGACCGTCGGGCAGTAAGCCGTGCACTGGCGCGGTTCATGGAGGATACGTACGACCTCGTGTGGTACTTCGACGTCAAAGCGTGGCTGCTTGCCGGACTGCCGGCAAACGCACCACAGGTCGTGGACCTGAACGACTTGGAAAACGAGAAGATCCGGGCCCGGCTGTCCATTCCGGCCGGCGACGCATCACCGGGGCGTCGAACATGGAAGCGTGGACCGGCCGCGCATGGTCGCAGCTCGAGGTCCTTCGGTGGACCACACTGTATCGACGGGCATCGAGAACGATCAGTACCACGGTGGTGTGCAGCTCCCTGGACGCCGACCGGATCGCCACTGCTGGGGTCCACCCGGTGGCGGTCGTGGCCAACACCTACCCCCGGCCTCGCCTGCCTAAGGGAAGAGAGGTGGTTGGATCCCCGCCCACGGTACTGTTCCAGGGAACCATGCGGTACCCACCGAATGTCGACGGGGCCTGTTGGCTCGCCACCGAGATTGCCCCGCTCATCCACGCCGAACATCCTGAGGTCGAGGTCCGTTTGGTGGGCTTGACCAATTCGGCGGTTGAGGACCTCCACCGCCCACCCGAGGTGGTCGTGGCGGGACAGGTGGGGGATATCGGATCCGAACTGGGACGTGCTGACGTTGTCATTGTGCCTGTCCGATTCGGAAGCGGGACCCGGCTCAAGATTCTCGAAGCCTTCGCGCACCGGATTCCGGTGGTTTCGACCAGGCTCGGGGCCGAGGGGCTCGGCGTCTCCGACGGGCAGCATCTCCTGGTTGCCGAATCGGCCCAGGCGATGGCCGAGGCTGTGACCCGCTTGCTCACCGATCTCCCGCTGCGGCGTCGACTTGTCCAGGCGGCCCACGACCTCTATCTCGATGAGTTCCAGGACGAAGTGGCGTTCCGGCAAGTCGCCGACGTGGTCCGAACGGTGACTGGGCGATGAGGGCCCTGGTGGTGGCGGAAAGCATGCCGTGGCCTCCGTCCGGCGGCGGTCTGGTTCGCCTGGCCAGGGTGGTGGAGTCGGTGGCTTCGGCCACCGAGACCGATCTCTTTGTGTACCGGAACCGCCAGGTGACCGACTCCGGCATCCCGGCGACGATTCCGCTGCGACGAATCCACGAGGTCGACCACCCAGGCACCGCCCATCAACTGAACTGGCGACTGCGGTGGGCGTTACGTAGAGGGGTCCCCCTGGAGGTAGTCCAGGTGGCGGCCGATCGGGCGCCGGAGCGGGAGCTGGCCAACTGGGTCCATCCACCCTACGACGTGGTGTGGTTTTCCACCGCAGCCGCCTTTGCCTGGTCGGGACGGCCGAACTGGGGGCCGACCATCGTCGATCTCATGGACCTCGAAGACGTGAAGGCCCGACTTCGGGCTGAGCTGTTGCTCGTCCCATCGGACCACGCCCGGATCGGTGCCCGGTGGCGCGGGAGGCTGGCTTCGTGGCAGGCACGGCGGAACGCCGACGATTGGCGCCTGTTTCAGGAGTCGGTCTCCGCTCAGGTCGACCGTACCGTGCTGGCCAGCGCCGATGATGCTGCTCGCTCAGGGCTGGATAACGTCGCAGTGGTTCCGAACACCTTCCCTCGGCCCGCCGACCCCGTTGGACGGCCCTCGGAACCCGGGCCACCGGTCGTGCTGTTCCAGGGGAGCCTGACGTATCCCCCGAACGTGGATGGGGCGCATTGGCTGGCTGTCGACATCGCCCCTCGGATCCAGCGCCGCGTCGGGTCGGTGGCCGTCCGGCTGGTCGGCGAGTCCGGCCACGTCGGTCCGGGGCTCGAACAAGCCGGATTGATCACGGTGGTGGGCCGCGTGGAATCCATGGCTGACGAGTTGAGGAGGGCAACCGTGGCTGTCGTGCCCATCCGGTACGGGAGCGGGACCCGGGTCAAGATCCTCGAGTCGTTCGCCAACCGGGTACCGGTGGTCTCCACCACCATCGGAGCCGAGGGTCTCGATGTGGAAGCGGGGGTCCACCTGTTGATCGCCAACGATCCCGAGGAGTTTGCCGCTGCCGTGGCCCGGCTGCTCGAAGACCGTGACCTGAGGATGCGCTTGGCCGACGCGGCTGAACGGCTGTTTTTCGACCGCTACGACGGACGGGCCGCCCATGAGCGGATTCTTCGACTCCTCGACGAAGTGGCGGGGAACAAGACCCGCTCATAGGCGGCCAGGGTCTTGGCCACCACAGTGCGGTCGTCGAAGTCGACCTCGGCCTTCCGTCGGCCGGCCTGGCCCATCCGGCGCCGGAGTTCTCCGTCGTCGACGAGCTCTTCAATGGCCGATGTCAACCGTTCGACGTCGTGGAGAGGTACCAGGAACCCATTGAGTCCATGCGTGACTACCTGTCGACAACCGCGAATGTCGGTGGCGATGATCGGCAGCCCGGTGGCGGCGGCCTCCATGGCCGATCGCGGGAAGCCCTCCCGGTAGGAAGGAAGGACGAAGACGTCAAAGGCCGGGTAGAGGCACTCCACATCCTCTCGAGCCCCGGTGAAGATGACATTGGCGGCTTCGCCGAACGAGGCCAGGCTGTCGGGGTCGATGGCGTCGGCCTTCGCTGGATCTGATGCCCCCACGACCACGAACACCACGGCCGGCTGGCTCGCTGCGACTCGTCGAGCGGCCTCGAACAGCTCCCGGAACCCCTTTTGCCAGACCAGCCGCCCGACCGTTCCGACCACGACCGCTTGGGTGGGGATCCCGAGCTCCTGGCGCACTCGGTGCGTCCTGTCGTCCTGAGGGGGTTGGAAGCGAGCCAGATCCACGCCGTTCCCCAGCAATACGAGCTTGTCTGCCGGCACACGAAGGCGGGTGAGGATATCGAGATCGTCTGGATTCTGCACCAACTCCGCACCCGAGCACGCCGAAGCGGCCCGCTCGAGTGCATAGACGGCCGTCCGCCTGGCAAGCGGGATCCTCTGGCGTTGCATAGAGGCCATGCACGGTGTTGACCATGCCTGGCACGCCTGCAGCCCGGGCCGCGATCCGGCCGTAGATGCCGGGTTTCGGGTTGTGGGTGTGGACGATGTCGGGCTGGAGCCGTCGAAACATGCCCCACAGCTCGGCAAGTGCCAGGGCATCCTGACCTACGGCAACGGATCGGGTGGAGTGGCGGAGTGGCTCATGTCGGATGCCCCAATTTTCCAGCTGATCGACGTAGGGCCCGGGAGCCGAGACTCCGATGACTTCCATACCGGCTGTCGGCGAAGGCCCGAAGCTGTGGTCCGAGCAGCAGAACGAGGCTCATGTCCACCGTGGTCACATGGACCAGACTCTTGCCGGCCAGCGTGCTCATCGGGTCCGGCCTACGTCCAGGTAGATCTCGCCCACCGTACGACTGGCTTCGGCGATGCTGAACATCGAACTCCGCACCTTTGCCGACCGCCGAGACGCTCCCGCAGCCCTGGGTCCAGGGCCAATCGGCCGATGGCGTCGGCCAATGCCTCGGGGTCCCCGGACGGGACGATCAGCGAGTCGACTTCGTCGGTCAGCACTTGGGGAACCCCTCCAACGTCAGTGGCCACGATAGGCAGCCCCACGCTGGTGGCCTCCATCAGGACCACAGGAAGACCCTCGTGTCGGGAGGCCAGCACAAATGCGTCGGAGCCCGCCAGCAGACGCAGGACATCCTCCCGCTCGCCGAGGAACTGGAACTGGTCGCCGAGTCCGAGATCGATGTGGCGGGCGTGCAGGACCCATCGAGGGGCCCCCGCCCGACTGCCGCCATGCGGACCGGGAGCTTGCGATCGGCAATGATCCGGGCTGCATCGAGCAGCACGTCGTACCCCTTCTCGGCTCCGCAGATTGGCCACGGTGATGAACAAGAGTTCCCCGTCGTCCACGCCGAGTTCGGCGCGGACGGCAGCACGGACGGCACGCCCGGTCAGCCATAAGCGTGTCGGACTTGGGAGAGATCGACACCGTGGACGACCATGCGTGATCGTGGCTGCAGCTGCTCGGGGAGGGCGTCCTGGGCGGCCTCGCGATACCGTCACCAGGCGCTGGCTCATCACCCATGGAGAGCCGGATGAGGGCTTTGCTGATCCAGGGTGACCGGTCCCAGAGGCTGTGCTCGGTGTAGACCACCCCGGGCCGGTCGGCCTTCGGCAGCGACTGCCACGACCAGCTGGCCCAAGCGCCGCGGTGTAGGGGAGATGGAAGTGGACAACGTCGTAGTACGCTCGGTGCAGCAGTCGCCGGAGCGAGCGCATCCAGCGCAGGTCAGCGTCGTGACGGGCGCCGAGGGAGTGGACCGGCGTGCCCTCGCTCTCGATGAAGGGGACCAGGGCGTCCTTGTCCCGCAGGACGTAGGCCACCTCGTAGTCGAAACGCGATCGGTCTCCGGCTGCCACCATGTCGACAAGCAGGCGTTCGGCCCCCCCGTATCCCAGACACTTGATCACCCACAGCACCCGAAGCGGGTCCGTCGGTGACGGCGTGGAGCGCCCCCTGGTACCAGCCACCATGAGATACTACCCGGCCTGTTGCCGTTTCCGCCCTTGGTGGCCATGAGGCACATGCGATAACATTTGCGCCTCATCGGGTATTTGGACAAGGGCCAGCGTCGGCTGGTTACGGGGGTCTTGTCGATGGATGTGTCGAATGTTTCCGGGGACGATGCCTTCCCTGGGAACGGGGCGTCACGGGCAGGGGAGATCTCGCTGCCCGCTGAACCCCCGCCTGAGATCGTCTATCACCATCGAGCGACGCTCAAACGCTCCCTGACCGAGCTGTGGGCCAGCCGAGACATCGTGTTCACGCTGGCCGAACGGGACTTTCGGGCTCAGTACAAGCAGGCCACACTCGGGATCCTGTGGGCCCTCCTCGCTCCGCTGGCCATGCTGGCGATCTTCACCATCATCTTCTCCCGCACCAAGATATACGGCATTCCCGGCATTCCCTACGCCATTTTCGCCTATATCGGCATCCTCTGTTGGACGTTCTTTTCCCAGTCGCTGGGTACCGGTGGCGTCTCGCTCCTGAGCAACAATGCGCTGCTGAGCAAAACCCAATTCCCACGGGAGTGTTTTCCCCTGGAGACCATCCTCGTCACCGCGATCAATACCGTGCTTGTCGTGGATCCCCCTGGTGCTGCTCTTCATTTTCTACGGATTCGCGCCGGCGCCGCACGACCGTGTGGGTGCCCCTGTTGATGCTCATCGAGCTGATATTCACCATCGGGTTCACCGTCGGGATCTCGGCGATGATCATCCAGATGCGGGACCTCGGCCAGGTGCTGCCCATCGTCATCTCTCTGGGTCTCTTCGTTACCCCGGTGATCTGGCAGTTCGACGAGATTCCGCCGGGTTGGCGCCTGGTGTACGGGTTCGTCAACCCCATCGGTCCCGTCATCGATGATGCCCGCCGAACCATGCTGCTCGGCCTGAATCCGGCCTGGGGGCCACTGCTCGCCGCCATCATCGGCTCTGTGTTTTGGTTGGCCCTCGGCTACCGGCTCTTCAAGCGTTACGAGGTGAACTTTGCCGACATTGCCTGACGGATCGATCCATGTCGAGCACGTATGGAAGAAGTTCCGCGCCGACCGTACGGCACCGCTGTTCTACGACCAGTTCGTCCGATTCCGGAACTCGATGGGCAAGTCCGGCAAGGGATGACTACCGCTGGGTACTGAAGGACGTCAGTCTCGACGTGGAGCCTGGCGGGACACTGGGTCTCATCGGGGTCAATGGGTCAGGGAAGACGACGCTGCTGAAGATCATCAGCAAGGTCACCTATCAGTCGGCAGGCACCTGTGACGTGAGGGGTCGGATCGGTGCGCTACTCAGCGTCACCAGCGGAATCCACCCCGACCTCACGGGACGGGAGAATGTCTTCCTCTACGGCGCGGTCCTGGGCATGCGTCGTCAGATCACCCGTCAGCGGTTTGACCAGATCGTCGAGTTCGCTGGCCTCACCGACGCCATCGAGCGCCAGGTCAAGTTCTTCTCGCTGGGCATGCAGATGCGGCTGGGGTTCTCCATCGCTGCGTTCCTCGAGCCGGACATCCTGCTGGTGGATGAGGTCCTGTCGGTGGGCGACGCCAACTTCCAGCAAAAGTGTCTGCAGCGGATCGAAGAGGTGGTCCGGCAGGGGACGACGCTCGTCTACGTCTCCCATGACCTGACGTCGGTGGAGGCCACGTGCAAGCAGGCCATGTGGCTAGCCGACGCGGTGGTTCAGGCCGCAGGTCCCACCAAGGACGTTGCCACCCTCTACCGTTCGGCCGTTCAGGACGATGCTTCGTTGGTCACCTCCAATGAGGGTGACGTCCGCCTGCTGAAGGCGGAGATCACGGGACCGGACAACGGTCTGGTGCGGTCCTTGGAGGATGCTGAGGTCAAGATGACCCTCAATGCTCCCGAGGAGATCGAGGCCGACTTCTTCGTAGGGGTTTCCCTGGGGACGGCGTTCCCGATGTTCATCACCAAGCACCACGGGATATTTCCGGCGGGCGATTTCGAGGTCCGGTGCCGACTCCACAACCTCCCGCTGCCCAAGGGTCACTACTCGATTTGGACGGCAATGGCCGGGTTTGGGAAGTGGGCGGGACGGCCCTATCTCCCCTGGAAGCCGGCTGCTTCATTTGACGTGTTCGGTCCGGACATGCTCGAACCCCCGGAAGGAGTCATGGTGGCGGCGCCGTTGTACGTCGGCACCACTTGGGACGTGGCGTGACCGATGATTGGTCGATGGGGCCGCCTAGCTTGAGGCTGGCAAGGCTCCCGTGACCACGCTGACCGACGTCGAAGACCCCGGGCTCGGTGACCAGTCCGACTCGGCCGAGACCATCGATCCCGAAGTTGATCACGCGGGCCGACTGGCGCCTCCACCTGCCCCTGATCGTCGCCCTCGGGGTGTGCACTTCGGTGTGGGTCGTCCTGTTTGTAATGCGGGTGGCGGCTCATCAGCCGAACATCGACGACTTTCTGTATGCGAACGTCGCCTACCAGCTGGTGCACCCGTCGTTTGCCGACATCGTCAGCAACTATTTTCACACCAGCCCCACGGCACCATTGGTTCCGCTGCTGGCCGCGCTCCTGACGGGGGGAGACAGCGTCAACAGCATGGTCGCCGTCCAGCTGCCCTTCTTCCTACTTCTGGTGGCGGGTGCCTATGGGCTGGCGCGGACGTGGCTGACCCCGGTGGCTTCGGCCGCCGTTGCCATGGTGACCGGGCTCAACCAGGCCATTCTTGGCTACACCGTGATGGCCAATTTCACGGTACCCATCGCAGCCGAAGTGCTCTGGGCGCTCATCTGCTACCTGCGGAGTGACCGGCTCCGACGGTGGCCGTGGGCGATCGGCTTCGGTGTCGCCGTGGCCGCGATCATGCTCTCCCGCTCACTGGCGCCCGTATATGTGGCCCCATTGATCGGTCTCGTGGCGATCGATCTAGTCGTTGACCTGGTACGTAACCGTCACCGTGCCCTGGGGCCGGTGATCGGGGCCGCTGCCGTGGTGGCGGTTCTGGCCGGCCCCTGGTGGTCGGTGTCGGCGGGTACGGCCCTCCACTACCTGGCCAATACCGGCTACCACTTCGGCCACGCCGGCACAGCCACCCAGACGAGCACCGGGTTGTCCTTTTCGTATTCGGCCGTGGCCAACAGGTTGGACACGACCCTCGGCGATCTGGGACGAGTCCAACAAGATGCGTTTCGTTTGCTCTTCATTGTCTCGATCGTGTCGGTGGCCTTTCGGTGGCGCCGAGTCAACTGGGGCCGGGCGTGGTTTCCCGTGGCATGGATCGTGATCACCTTCGTCGCCCTTTCGGTTCGGGCCAACACGGGGACCGGCTTCGGCACCCCAGTGCTTGCGGTGGCCATCGTGATGATGGGTGTGGGGCTGTTGGCCCCGCCGGCACCGCCCCGATGGGCGAGAGGCGCCGTGGCGGGCTTCGTTGCCGCGGTGTTGGTCTTTGGCCTCGCCTCACTGGTGTGGGGAGGCGACAGCCAGGCGTGGCTCGGCCCCCCGTATCGTCAGCAGATCATGGCGGCCGGGGCCGCTCGGACCACGAACGTCGAACAGCTGACTGACCAGGTTGCACAGGCGATCGGCACGACTCGGACCGTCATGGCTCGTAACGATCCCTTGGTCAACGTCAACGGGCTCTCGTGGGCCTTGCGAGGCAGGGCGACCCACATGATCCTTCCGCCCTATGGGTCGACGGGAACCGCCTCGGCCATTGCCGATCTCAAACATGCGGATGCACTTCTGACCGGTGGCTCGATCAAGAACTTTCAAACCGTCGACGTCGGGAAGGTGCAGGCGGCCGCATTCGTTGATGGCTATCGGGCCGTACGGGAGTGGAGTGTCGGTCCCGAGAACGACGTCATTCTGATGGAGCGTCCCGGCCCCGGCAGCCTCAAGCCGCTGGTGCACCGCCGGACGGCCACTCCCAAGATCGGACTTAAGCCCGGACAGGTCCTGTCCGACAAGGCGGTCCTCCTCGCCTCGAGTGGTGATGCGGAGGGGTTGGCATCCGTCTCGTTCGTCATTACCGGTCCGACGCTCACGACCCCCCTGATCCTTCGTGGCCTACCCGTGGCCTACCTCTGGGCCAATCGGTGGGACACCAGCACCGTGGCCAACGGTAGATACTCGGTCCGCGGTGATGCAGTATCTCGACGGAACCTCGACCGCCAGTCCATCGGTTTCCGTCACGGTAGCCAACTGATTCGAGCCCCCTGGGTCCAGAGGTCACGGAAAGAAGGTCCGCAGGACCAGCGATCCGAAGAGTCGACCCGTCCGCATTCCAAAAGTCCTCGCCCAGCGGATTCGACCCTGGCGATAGGTCAACGTGGGCAAGGCCAACGCCAGCCACGCCCACTCCTTTAGCTGCTCCTCGAAGTCGCGTCCCATACCCAAGGAGTGGAATCGTCGGTAGAGCGACCGGCCCACTCCTGCCGTAGGCCCAGTTGGTCCGGAGGACCTCGGTGGGGGTGAGCCGGTTCTCGCTTGGCCACGACGGCGTTCTCGGCCACGGTGAGCCCGTAGCCCATGATCTGGAGCCGCCAGCTCAGATCGATGTCCTCGCCCACGATGAGGTCCTCGGCGAATCCACCGATCGCATCGAACGCCTCTCTTCGGACGCAGAGATTGGCGCCCAAGGCCGGCGGGCAGGAAGGCCAGCTGGCTGGTGGCCGCCACGGTCGGCGGGGAGCGGCGCCCGCTCGAGAGCAGGGTGAAATCGAACGTGCCGCAGGCCGCTTCGGCTATCGTCGAGTGCGTCGACGCGAGGCGGAGATCCAGCCCGGTTGCACCACGTCATCGGCATCGCAGAAGGCCAACAGGCGACCACTGGTCTGAGCCACGCCGATGTTGCGGGCGGCGCCGGGCCCGATTCGTGCCGAGCGCATCGACCAGTCGGAATCGCGCATGATCGACGGGCCCAGTCGGTCACCACGGCGAGCGTTCCGTCTTGAGAGCCGTTGTCGGCGATGACCACCTCCCACGGCACGGCACACTCCTGATCGGCCAACGCCTGCAGCTGCTCGCCGATCCAGGGGAGACCGTTACGTACCGGCACCACCACGCTCACGGCCGGATCTGCGGCCGCCGTCGTCTCCATCGTCACCCCAAGGTCGTTCGCATTTCGTTGGTAGCCTACAGAGGTGGGGCAATGGTGAGTGATCGATCGACGATGAGCCTCGCCGAGTCGACCGATCCCAGCAGATCTACTGGCCGCGGTGGCCGCTGTGGTGCTGACCTTCCGCGACCTCGATTGGCCACCGGCGTGGTGCGCTCCCTCGTCGACGTTGAGGGCTTGCCGGCCGAGCGAGTGACGGTGGTGGTGAACGGCAGCGGTGGACTGGACGACCCGGCACTCGAGGCCGCCGTGACCATGGTGAGACTTCCCCGAAACCTGGGGCCGGCCGGTGGTTTCCGAGCCGGCATGGAGGCGGCGTTCGCCGACCCTTCGGTGCGCTGGGTGTACCTCTGCGAGGACGATGTCGGGACTGTTCGCCCTGCCGGCCCCCCGCTTGCCGATGTGGTGGCCAGGGCCGCGCGAGGCCGATTCGCGTCCCGGTCAGCCGGTCGGGCGCGGTCGTGGCATACGGTCGGACGTTTCGTCGGACGTGGAGCCCACACCGTCAACGTCGTGCCCTCCCACGCTGCCGACGCTCTCGATCTCGAGCCCGTCGATGTGGCCAGCCTGGGGAGCCACTCTTCTGTCCCGGGCGGTGTTCGACGCAGGGATCCGACCGGATGCCGAGTGGTTCTTCGGACTTGAGGATTTCGACTTCTTCTGGCGGGTGAATCAGGCAGGATTCCGAGTGCTGGTGGACGGTGGCTCCGCTCGAGCGGTAGCCGGCCAACAGACCACCAGCGGTCGTGACGCGGCGCTCCGCGACCGCCGCCCTACCGACCGTGACGAAGCGTGGACGGCGTACTACCACGCCCGAAACTCGATTCATTTCGCCCGTCGCTACGGGCGCCCGTCGTGGTACCTCTGGCATCTGGCGTACTCCACTCGCCACGTGCAACACGCCGACACGTGGGAGGAGCGGCGCGCCATCCTCGCCGGGCTGTGGGACGGGGCACTCGGGCCGGTTCGGGGAGCACCCGAAGTACTCACGGCGAATCGGCGAGCTCGCCCCTCCCGGCCCGAACTCCGAGGGGGACTGACGTCGTGTGCGGCATTGCCGGGCTGCTGGACCCCAGTCGGGGTACGCCATCGGATCGGCTGGCGTCCCTGGCTCAAGCCATGGCCGCAACGATCGCGCACCGGGGTCCGGACGCACAAGGGCGTCTGGGCCGACGCCGAGGCTGGAGTCGGACTCGGGCATCAGCGACTGGCGGTCATCGAGCTGAGTGCTGCGGGAGCGCAGCCCATGGTGTCGCCCGGGGCGCGTTGGGTGATCGCCTACAACGGCGAGATCTACAACCATGTCGAGCTGCACCACCGACTGGCTGGTCTGGGAGTTCAATTCCGTGGCTGGATCCGACACCGAGGTGGTGCTGGCCGCAGTCGAGCAGTGGGGATTGGCGGGGCCCTCGATCTCTTCGAGGGGATGTTTGCCATGGCCCTGTGGGACCGGCAGGGATCGCCAGCTGCACCTGGTGAGGGACCGGTTCGGTGAGAAGCCCCTCTATGTGGGATGGGTCAGCGGTTTCCTCGGTTTCGGTTCCGAGTTGAAAGCCCTCTTCGCGCTGCCCGGATTCGCGCCGGAGTTGGACCGCGAAGCGGTCGTCCAGTTTCTGCGCCACAGCTGTATCCCGGCTCCCCACACCATCTATCGGGACGTCTGGAAGGTGCTTCCCGGCCATTTCGTCACCGTTGGCTCCTCGACGGTGTAGGCGACCCGTTAATCCAGCGCTGCTACTGGTCCGCCTCCGATGCCGTCGAGGTCGCCCGTTCCCGGCCGCTGGTGGCTTCGGATACCGACCTTGTGGACGCCCTGGAAGCTATCCTGTCCCAGTCCGTGAGGGCCCGGATGACGGCCGATGTTCCGGTCGGCGCATTCCTCTCGGGCGGGATCGATTCGAGCACCGTGGTTGCGCTCATGCAGCAGGCGGGAGCCGGCCGGTACGGACGTTCACGATCGGGTTCGCCGACCGGGCCTTCGACGAGTCAGCCGACGCTGCCGCCGTGGCCGCAGCATCTGGGCACGGAACACACGTCGGTGCAGGTCAGCGACGCCGAGGCCATGGGAGTGATCGGACTCCTCCCTGACATCTGGGACGAGCCGTTTTCCGACGTGTCTCAGATTCCCACTTATCTGGTGAGCCAGGTCGCCCGTCAGCAGGTGACGGTGTCACTGTCGGGCGATGCAGGAGACGAGCTGTTTCGCCGGCTACAACCGGCATGCGTGGCTGGATCGGTTGTGGAGTCAGGGCCAGAGCGTGCCCCCTGGTGCCCGTCGTGCCGTGGGGGGCACACTCGGCCGGATACCCCCATCGGTGATCGATCGTCTGGGGGAGACGATCGGGAAGATTGCACCTGGATGGCAGGTCCGCAATCCCGGCACAAAGGTGGCCAAAGTGGCCAAGGTCCTGGCAGCCTCGACTCCCGAGGCTGCCTACCTGGGGCTCACCTCACACTGGGACAATCCAATGGCGATGGTGCTCGGGGCGGACCGGGACCGGGCTCTGGTGGGGGAGTCGGGAATGCTTGAGGAAGCGCCCGAACTAGGGGGTATCACCGAGCAGATGCTCTGGCTGGATCTGGTGGGTTATCTGCCTGACGACATTCTGACCAAGGTGGATCGGGCCGCAATGGCCGTCTCGCTCGAGACACGGGTTCCGTTCCTCGATCGCTCCGTGCTGGATATGGCCTGGCGACTGCCCCTCGACGCCAAGCTTCGGGACGGCCGCACCAAATGGGTGTTGCGACAGGTGCTGGATCGCCACGTCCCCGCTGCGTTGGTGGACCGGCCCAAGATGGGGTTCGGACTTCCCGATCGGATCATGGCTCCGTCATGGGCTGGCACCGTGGGCCGACCATCTACTCGACGAGAAGCGCCTCCGTGAACAGGGACTTCTGGATCCTGCTCCCATCCGCCGGGCATGGTCCGACCACCGGTCCGGGCGGCGTGATCTCGGCTACGAGCTATGGGACATACTCGTCCTCCAGGCCTGGATCGACCGGTGGATGCCGTCGATGGCCCACGGAGGGTGACCGATGGTGCCCCACTGTTCGGTGGTGAGCCCGATGGTCGCGATACTGTTCGCAAGCCCACTTCCCAAGGACGGACCAGGCATGTTGGCTAGACGCATCCTCCCTGACGACTTCGAACGCTTCAACGAGCGCTACGGCGCCCCGGTCGGGCGACACCAGTTTCTGGCCGAACAGCTGGCACGGGCCGGTGGCGCCGGGGAACTGCCTCGCTGCAGTCCGGTCCCGCTCCGTCGCTGGCGAGGGCCATTTGCCTACCAGTGGAACACCCGGACCCGGGCCTACGAGTACCCGTGGGTCCATCAGCAGCTGGCCTCGCTTCGGGCGGGCACGGGTGCTCGAGGTAGGAGGTGCACTGGCCGGAATGCAGTTCGTGCTCGACCTCGAGGGGCATGACGTCCACAATGTCGATCCGTTCCTCGACTTCGGAGACGGTGGCTACCGGATCGACCCGGTGGTCGAACATGCGGCCCTCAACCGGGCCTTTCGTACCAATGTCACCCTCCACCGCTCGACATTGCCCGAGGCCACCATGGAAGGGCAGTTCGACGCCGTCATCTGCGTCTCGACTATCGAGCACCTCGAGGCGGATCAGATACAGGCGACCTTGGACGCGGCCCTGCGGCTCCTGGTGCCCGGGGGACTCGTGGTATTGACCGTTGATCTGTTCTTGGACGTGGTTCCGTTCACCGATGAGTCGACCAATCGGTGGGGAAGCAACGTATCCATCGCCTGGCTTCAGAAGGTCCTCGGTGAAGCCGAGCTGGTGGCAGGAGTGCCCGATGAGCTCTACGGATTTGAGGGGTTCTCGACCCGAGGCAGTCTGGCTCGGTTGGACGAGTTCGCCATGGGCTCCGAATATCCCCAGCTTGCCCAGTTGGTGAGCTTCCGCGTTGCCGGCTGAGGGCGGAGCGAGGGAGTCGGCACCTCTCGGGGGTGACGAGAACGGCGCTGTCGGACGACGCACATCCGGGCCTGCCGTAGGGGGTAGACACCAAGTCGGTGACGGTGCATCGCGGGTGCTCGTTCCCGAACATCCCCGAGGTCTCGGTCTGCATCCTCGCTGCTTGACGGCGTCGATCTGGTCCGGCAGTGCCTGGATGCGCTGCGCCGGCCCGGTGGTTGTCCGGCCGACACCGAAGTTGTCGTGGTGGCCAACGGGACGCCCGCAAAGCAGTTGGAGCGACTCGGGGGACCGCGACGACCTGGTACTGGTGGTGAGCCCGGTCAATCTGGGATTTGGTGGCGGGTGCAATCTGGCCGCAACCGTCGGCCGGTGGCCCATCCTGCGTGTCTTCTCAACGACGACAGCCGGGTGGAACCGGGGAGCATCGAAGCGCTGGTCGAGGTGCCGCCGTCAGATCCGACCATCGGTGCGGTCGGCTGCTGCGTCCTGTCCGAGGATGGAACGGTGCAAGAGGCAGGATCGGTGCTCTGGCGCGACGGGTCGGCCGCCCATGTGGGAGCGGGTTCTCGGCCGCCTACGTGGGAGCGGATCCGCGCGGGACGTGGACTTTGCTTCGGCCAACGGATTGCTGGTCCGCCACGACGCCTGGGATCTCGTCGGCGGCTTCGATGACCGTTACTACCCGGCCTACTTCGAAGACGTGGATCTCTGCCTGGCACTTGTCCAGGCCGGATTCCGGGTGCGCTACGAGCCACAGGCGAAGATCGTCCACCTGGGTAGTCGGAGCACCGTCGCCGGCGTTTCGCGGCTTTCTGTTGGATCGCAACCGCCGAGCTGCTGGTGGAGAAATGGGGGACGGCACTGGACAAGTACGAATCTCGCCCTCCATGGACGAGGGCCGCGGCTTTCGATGCGGCGGTGACGCGGGCGGCGCGGCGGGCCGCCGAACGCCGAGCCCCTCCCGCCTCCGTCCGTCGACCGGTCCTAAGGCCCGGGCGTGTCCGTGCGGGCGAACTGCTGGAGAGCGAGTACCAGGAATACCTCGAGCAGACAGTGGTGAGGCCCTGGACCGATTGAGCCAACTCGAGGCGTACGTGGCCCATCGGCCCGACGTCCGTTTCAAGCGTTGGGTTCACGGGCACTGACCGTTGGAGCCGATGACGCCAAGCGATACAGGTATCGTTCCGGTACTCTCACGACCGGTAGTAAGGGCGGGCGACCGCGAGCCGCCGTGACACTGGGGGCAAGTCGTGGCCAGTAGCTGGCACTCGGGATGGAGCATGGTCACCGTCGGAGCCGGTCTGACCCTGCTTGGAGATCGCGGGTACGCCAATGTTTGAAGCCGAGAGCGCCAGCTCCGGGCCCGAGTCGCCGGAGAGACTCGGTGACGGCATCTTCACTTGTGTGGTCGACAACCAGCCACGACTTCACCTCGAGGCCCTGCGTTGGTTCGCCTGCCTCACCGAGGTTGCCGGAATCGACCCCAACCAGCTGGTGGTCCACGTGGTCGGTCCGACGAGCTCCGAGGTCCTCGGCTATCTCGATCCGAAGGGGTGACGGTGCAGTCCGGTCGACCGATTCGATATGCGTCACCCCACTGCAACAAGATCGCCGGTGCTTTGCGGCTGGCGGACGAGCGTCCGTCGGGGTTGGTCGTGCCTGTGACGCCGATACCGCCGTCCTGGAGGACCCTCGTCCAGATTTCTATCCCCGCCAACTCCATAGCGGCCAAGACAGTTGATACGCCGCTCCCACCCGTCGAGGTGCTCACGTCGGTGTTCGATGCCGCCGAGGTGACGATGCCTCCGCTGGTGCCCCTGCCCTGGGGCCCTGATCAGTGGACGGTCCGAGGGAACAGCAACGGCGGCATCTACCTGGTCCCCGGCGAACTGCTCGCCAGGTGGCATCGGCCTGGGCCACATGGGCTGGGTGGCTTCTCGACCGATTGGAGCTCTTGCAGGAGTGGACGGTCTATGTCGATCAGGTGGCGATGGCCCTGGGATTGGCGGCCGAGGGCATCGGCTCCCATCCGCTCGAAGTCCGATGGAATACGCCAACCCATGACAAGACGCGGATTCCTGCCGATCCGCCCCGCCCGGCCGTGTCTGCACTACCACCAAGAGGTCGAGCCAAACGGAATGATTCGCCCGGTCGGGAACGCCTCGATAGACGGGCAGATCGAGATGGCCAACGCCGCCGTGCAACGAATCTGGGTCAAGGCGGATCCGTGAGGCACGCACGAGCGGTGGTTGGCCGGGACCGACGAGGCCGAACCCCGTAGTCCCTCCTGAGCGGCAGCGAGCGTGATCTGCCTATTGCGCGAGGCTTGAGGCCGAGTCGGTCACGGAGATCAAGGCGACAGACAGAGAGTACCACCGCCGGGTTGGAGTTTCCTGGCTATCAGAACGAGTTGATCCGTCGATGGTATCGGGCGACGGGTCGCTCCGACGGAGCATCACCATCGGCCTCGGCGTCCTTGCACATCTGCGGAACGAGGACGAGTACCGGACTACCGTCGAGCACCTGTGGCATCTTCCACACAGGCAATGATGGTAGATGGCTACGAGGACAGTTTTGGTGCGGTGGGTCCCGACACGTTCTTTCACGAACCGCTGTCGCAGACGTCAAAACTGTTGCCCCGGATGCTGAGGTCTATCCCGTAGTCCGGGGATGACTCACTGACGACGCTTGTCGTGCTGCGATCCCCTTCGCACGGCCACCCTCCGGGACTATCCCTCTGAGACACTCGAACCACTCGTACGGCGTGTTCCCGATCCCGTTGCATTGATGGAGATGCGATTGCAGGCTCGGCAAACCACCGGTTTCTACCCCGACCATTCCCCGAGGCTATGGGAGTACCCGGTGGTGGCCAAGCTGATCGGCGACCACCTCGGACCCGGTAGCCGACTCATCGACGTGGGGCCGGGTTTCCCCGTTGGCCCCATACCTCACCCGTCGCGGGCTACCTCATCGATACCGTCGATCCGTCCCCGATCGAGCGAGATTGGTCCGATCACCTCGAGTGGAATGAGTGGCACTTCCTGGATTACCGAGCTGCGGGCTTGGCCAATCGGTCTTGGAACTGCACACTGGCTGACGCGCCACTCCGCCCGTTGGTGGACGGCATCTATTCAGTGAGCGTCATCGAACATGTTCCGGCGGCCGCTCGCCGAACTCTCTTGCAGGATATGTCGGAGCGGACCCGCAAGGACGGAATCGTCGTCCTGACTATCGACCTCAAGCGTGGCCGTGACGATCTCTGGAATCACAACCTCGGCGTCGAGGTCGAGGACCCAGCCATACACGGCACGTTCGAGGGGGTGGTCGCCGAGTGTGCGGATGTGGGCCTCGAGCTCGTCCACCAAGAGACGGTACGGGAGTGGCCGGGAACTCATGTCGACATCGGACTGCTGGAACTGCGCCAGACCAGGTCGCCGTCGACAAGCCGATGGCGCACTGCCTCTCGGGAGCTTCAGGCCCTGAGCCGGCGACGCCGTGCCCAGCGTGCCTTGGACCGAACGCGGGTTGAACAGCCAGGAGGTCCGGAGCCCGACTCGGAGCTCGGGAATTGTCGGCCGTTGTCTCGAGGAATACCAGCGCCTGGCGGGCTTACGGCTGGCGGCGTTGAGTCAACCGGGTCAGCGACTCGCACCGGCTCGGTCAGTACGCCAGCTGCTCGATGACCGCATCTGGTCCAGCTCGGCGATGAGCGCGTCCCGTTCGACGGTCAGCGCGTTGACCGTATTGTTCCGCTCGTCGAGCACGCCATCGACCGCTGCCAATGCCTGGGTATTGGCCTCCAGCGCCTGCTGCAGCCACCGCTCGTGCTCGGCCAAGCGTTCGTGGTCGCGGGTTCCGAGCGGCAGCTCCGTCAGCGGCATGCTCAGTGACTCCTCGCAGACTGGACTGGACCGCCGCCAGCCGGTCTGGATCGGTTGCGTCCCATCCGGTCTCCACCAGGACCCGGGCCTGAAACTCGGCCTCTCTGGTCGATGGCGGCATCCAGCCACGCCCCGCCCGGGCTCAGTCCGATGAGAGCCCCAAGATGCAACAACGAGCTCGCCGAATGTCGCGACCGACCAGCGGCTAGGCCGGTGTTCGGCTGGCAAGTTTCCAGCCCGTGATGAGCGCCCCCCGAGCCAGAAGGTCGGCGCGGGTGTAGCCCGAGCGCATCCCACTCTTGGTCGATGGCCTGGAGTTCGCCATCTTCGTCTTCGACAAGGTTGTGGGGAAGTAGGTCGGGCGGAT
This sequence comes from uncultured Acidimicrobiaceae bacterium, assembly GCA_963817985.1. Lineage (GTDB taxonomy): Bacteria > Actinomycetota > Acidimicrobiia > Acidimicrobiales > RAAP-2 > Bog-756. The sequence continues at coordinate 144,499 of CAWFQI010000009.1, forward strand.
AGTGACCCGACGTTTTCGCTTCCCGATCCACGATGGCGATCCATCGTTTCAGCTGTCGCAGCAACTCGGCATCATCGGCCGTCTCCAGCAGCTCGAGTTGGTCGGTACCGCGAACCAGCACACTCTCCTCGAATACTGCCGGCTCGGGTAGCGGGCCGCCCCGTCTCGCTCTCCGGCCGCAGGTGCTGCTGACGGAAGACCACATCGCCATCCCTACGGCACACCAGGGTCTCGGTGGCGAACGCGGCACGGCGGTCGGGTTGGTAGAAGGCTGCTAGTTGGTCGGGCGGCCAGCACTCGTGGGCAGGCGACTGCTTCGAGGCGGTGACGATAAACGAGTTGCCGAACCGGCCGCCCACGCCGTCGGACACCAGAGCCCGCCACAGCAGCTCCTCATCGATAGCCTTGTGAGAACGATCCCACCCGATCCTCGCTGGGGAATTGAGGCAGTCGCCAGGCCAGCGCCGGCTCTTCGTCTAGTAGTGCATCCGACATCACCACCCGCGTCAGCTTGTAGTCGGAGAAGGCCTGGTAGAAGGTGGGGCTCAGCCCGGCTCCGCTCAGGAGACCCCCTAACTCAGTCCGGGAGAAGGTCCGGGCCACGGTGCCCACGGGATAGCCCTCGATCGAGTCGTACACCCTGCCGGTGTGGTCTTCACCCGCTCCGGCCAGATACTTCACGCCCATGCGGTTCTCGATGGCCAGGATCAGCGTCCCTCCTGGCTTCAACACCGTCTCGATCGTTCGTAGGAACTCCCGCTGAGGGGTGAGGTCCGATCGAGCCGCCACCGACGTACTCGAGGACGCCGACCACGATTACGAGGTCGTAGACGGGTTCGGCGGGCAGATCCTCCACGGATCCCACGAAGACCTCGACACCCATCGAGGTCCCGAGTGCGCAGACGGGCGGCCCGAGCCCGGGAGAACACGGGTTCCAGGGCATCGACGGCAGCGAGGCGTTCCCCGAGCAGCCGGGTGATGGCCCCGCATCCGGCGCCGATCTCCAAGGCGACCGTCTCGTGGGGGAACGCGAAGGGACGCAGGAGGTTTCCCCGTGCCGTGGACAGGTGGTAGCGCTCGGCCCAGGAGGTGGCCTGTGTCGGCCAACTCATCACTGGTGGACGACAGGTCCTTTGCGCGCGGCCAGGATGTCGAACACTCGTTGCTCGGCGCCGTCGCTGTAGTCCAGTGTCTTGTCCGTGAGGATTCGACACCCGTCGTTGATTTCGCACTCGATGTCCCGAACGCTCGTCATGGTGAGTTCCTTCCGCTGCGCAGCAAGAGTGATCAGCGCAACCAGCCGTAGACACGCTTGAAGATGGCGGCCCGACGGGGGGATCCGTAGGCGATCCCGAGGAACACCTGTTTGGAGACGGACAATGAGGATGGGTGGCGGCCAACGATCCATGAAGCAACTGGGCGGCGGCCAACACGGCGGTTGGCTTCGCTCACCACGAGCCCGACTGAGGCGAGATAGTCGGCAATGGCCGCCGTGGCCTCCGGATCGATGGTGCCTTCGGGTTCGTCAGCCAGGGTCGCACCGCCTCGTGGTACGAATTGCGGGGCGGCCGCCACCGGGACCGGGGACAGCGCCCACACGAAGTGGGTGACCGACCAGTTGGGGTTGACCGCCTGGGCGGTGGCATGGAGCGCTCCCACCATCTCTTCGGGAAGGCCGGTCGAGCAGCTCGGTGGGATGGGCGATCGGTATGCAGATGGCGGACATCGTCTCGGGCCTCGAGGCGCCAGCCCGAGCGCTCGAACAGGCGACGGAGGCTCTCCTCGGTGAAGAACCGTACGGTAGTCGACTCGCGTCCGGACCTGATGTCCCGGGGTCGAATCTGCCGCCGAGCAATCCGAGGCCCCACGTCGACATGGCCGACGTGGGGGACGGCGACGACGAGCGCCGGAGCGCCGTGCTCAAGCGACCAGGCAGAGAGGGCGGACAACAGCTCCTGTGGTTCGGTCGAGGTGCTCCAGCAGGTCGAGAAGCGACGAATCGCGCTGGGGCCGGGCCACGTCATCGAGCTCGGCCTTCAGGGAGATCGGATCGGTCACCTGGCGATGGATCACGTCGATGCCGCGGGAGCGCAGGGCGGCGTCGAGGTTGCGACCGGCGGCCGACCCGAGATGGATGACCGGCATCGCCTGTGGTCGAGCTGGAGTTCGCTCAGCAGTGACAACGGCGTTGGCCGTGATTTCCGTCGAACCGCGTCAGTGCTGGTCATCGCCTTCCGACTCCTCCGGACCGGCGCGGTCCGCACGCCGTCGCCACCGAGTCCTGGTAGTCCGGCGACCGGTGACTGTGGACCGGGTCCACCAGCACGGCCCGGGTCGCCTCCAGGAAGGCGCGGCCGTAGCGCAGGTCGGGCTCGAGGTGGTTGCCCTCGGCCCACTCGTTCCAGGCCAGAATGAACAGGTAGTTCTCTTCGGGTCGCACGTCGGCGAGCGACTCGGCGGTGGCCCGAAGCCATGCCTCGTAGCGCTCCGGGGTGGCGCCGTCGTAGATCGTGGCCCCCCGGGCCCGGCGTGCCGTGTTGTCCCAGCCGACCATGACCGACGGGAATCGCTTCCACCGCCGGTGGTTGAGTTCGGTGTGGACCTGGGCGGCCGACGGGTAGTCGAGCACGCGATGACCGCGGAGGGTCTCGAGGGGCTGGTGCAGCTGCTCGCCGTGTAGCGGCATGAATCCGACCGACGCGTCGAGGCCGATAGGCCTCGGGCCCCTTGTCGTCGGGGGAGGGCCCCACGATTCGACCCAGCACAGATAGAGGTCGGGAAAGCCCGCCTTTTGGGCCTCTGCCCGCCACAGGTCGGTAGTCCGCTTGGCGTCGGGCAGCAGCATGGGTCGGTAGATGAGGAACACAGGTCGCCCGTCGATGGTGATGTAGCGAGGGTCGGCAAACGCCTTGAGCAGCCACCGAATGTGGGCGAGATCGTCGGCTTCGCTGTACTCCTGTCGCATCAGCACGTGGCCGCTCCGGGCGTCCCACCCCCGGGTCCACTCCTCGTTGGCCCAGCACAGAGCAAACGGGAAGTCCGGCTCTCCGGAAGCCAGCACCTCCTCGAACGGCCGTTCCAGCAGGCGGCGGCCGTTGAACCAGTAGTGGTAGTAGACGAAGCCCGACACTCCGTGGTCACGTGCCAGCTCGGCCTGGGCGGCGCGGACTTCGGGGACCCGCAGGTCGTAGTAGCCGAGCTCTCCGGGGAGGTGGGGCTGGTAGTGGCCCGGGAACAGTGGCTTGGCCCGGGTGACGTTGTGCCATTCCGTGAAGCCCTTTGCCCCACCATTCGTCATTCTCGGGAATCGGATGGTATTGAGGCAGATAGAAGGCCAGGGCCTTCGGAATCGACGGCGCCGACGGGTTGGATGCGGGTCCCCCCCTGCTCGCACACATGGCGCTCAGGATAGGGCAGAAGGGGCCGCTGCTCCTAATGAACTGGACCCGGGATCTCCGACGGGGCCGGTGACGGCGCGTCGGCCTTCAGGCCTGGTGCAGATTCCTGACGATATCGATCACGCGGTCGAGGTCGGATGGGGTCATTGCCGAGCCGGTGGGAAGGCACAGGCCTTGGCGGAAGACCTCGGCGCAGTGTCCGGGCCCGACCAGCTCGGCGCCGGGCGAACGCGGGCTGAAGATGGAGCGGTTTCCACGTGGGCCGTGACTCGATGTCGGCCTCTTCGAGCGCCAGTCGCACCTGCTCGCGATCAGCGCCGAACTCGTCGGGATCAATGAGGACGCACGACAGCCAGTAGTTGGAGGTCCCCTCGAGGGGTCCGGGGCATGGCGGTGATGCCGGGGAGCACCACCGAGGGCGTCGACGTAGGCTCGATCGATGGCCTGCCGGCGAGCCATGCGGCTGTCGAGGCTCCGCAGCTGGGCCCGGCCCAATGCGGCCAGCAGATTCGACATTCGGAAGTTGTAGCCGACCGATGGTGTGCTCGTAGTGGACGAACGGTTCCCGGGCATGCGTGGCGAGGTGCCGGGCCCGGCCGGCCCACTCCGCCGGCATGGGTGGTCAGCATCCCCCCACCGCTGGTGGTGATGATCTTGTTCCCGTTAAAGGAAAATACGCCGGCGGCACCGAAGGATCCGGCCGGACGGCCCCGGTAGGTCGAACCGATGGCCTCGGCGGCATCTTCGATCAAGGGGACGTCAAAACGTCGACACAGGTCCTCGAGGCGCGCATAGTCGGCGGTCTCGCCGTAGAGGTCGACCGTGACGACCGCCGCCGCCGGCGGATCCCGCCGGCGGCCCGTTCGACAGCGCCTCTTCGACCAGGTGGGGGTCGAGGTTCCAACTCGTCTCGGAGCAGTCGATGAAGACCGGCGTCGCGCCCAGGTGGACGACCGGGGACGCCGAGGCGATGAATGTAAATGAGGGGACGAGCACTTCGTCTCCAGGACCGACCCCCGCCAGAACCAAGGCGAGATGCAGCGCGGCCGTGCCGCTGGACAGGGCAACGGCATGTTCGACGCCGGCTCGTTCGGCCACCTCCCGCTCGAAGGCGTCGATATCGGGCCCGACCGGCGCGATCCAGTTGGAGTCGAACGCCTCCAGGAGCGCGCGGCGTTCGTCATCGCCCACCTCAGGGGGTGAGAGATAGAGCCGGCTCATGATTCGAGCCTCGATCGGCCGGTGACATGCCGCCGGCGGCTGCCGCCGCCGCCAGCACCACGGCCCCGACCACGGCGTCGACCGCCAGGCCACGCCGTTGGAGTGACGGGGGACCAGAGCCACCGCCACGACCACGATCAGCTCCATCCCTATGTAGACGCCACTGGCTGCCATTCGCGGCCACCCCCTCGCTACCAACTGATCGTAGGGGTGCTGACGATCGCCTGCCGTGAGCGCTTGTCGGCTTCGGGCCCGGCGGATGATGGCACAGGCCAACTCGGCGACGGGGATGGCCACCAGCGCCAGTGCGATCAGGCCGGTGGCCGTACCTACCCCGGGTGCCCACGCCGTCGTGAGGAGCACGGCGAGCGCCGTGCCCAGCAGATAGGAACCCCCGTCACCCAGGTAGATACGGGCCGGAGGCCGGTTGAACCAGAAGAAGGCCAGGAGCGAGGCGATCAGCGACACGGCAATGAGCCTCGCCGTGCCGGTGACCAGGAGGGCGAAGCCGAGCCCGCGCAGCTGCGGTTACTCCGGCGGCGAGGGTGTCGAGACCGTCGAGCAGATTGACCCCGTTGATGAGTAGCACCGTACCCCCGACGATCAGTGGGGCACCCACCCACCCGGCGACGTGGACCGGTTGGGTCAGCGACGATACAGACACCGATCGCCACCTCGGCGATGAGCCGGAGTCCTGGTGCCAGATCCCTTCGGTCGTCGGCCAAACCAACACCAGCGCTCCGGCAAGTGGGATGAGGCTTGACGCTCGATGAGGTGCGATGCCCGACCACCAGTCCGACGAATACCGCCAGGCCTCCCAGGTAGGGGACCGCCTCGGTCTGGGGCTTCAGCGGACCGGCGTGGTCCAGGGTGCCGGAACGTCGGGCCAGCCGCGATGCAGAACGGTGTGGCCACGAAGGCCACGGCAAAGCTGGTGACGGCCACCACGACCGTGGTGGTCGTCACGTGGCCGCTCGTCCGGCGATGGCCATCGCATGTCGAGGGAGGTAGCGCCGGCATGGAGTTCGAACTCGGTCAAGGTTCGAAAGCCGCACCGTTCGTAAAGCGCGATGGCACGCCGATTGTGGGCGGCCACGACCACATGGGCCGAATCGACGTGTCGGGAGTGCAGTTCGGCCAGAAAGCCTTCGACGAGAAGTCGACCGGCCCCGTGACCCTGGTAGTCCGGGTCGACGGCAACGGCGAGCAGCTCGGCGCCGATGCCGATTCCGGTGCCTCCGTGACCGAGGGTCTCGACACCGATCGCCAGGTGCGGCCAGGCGCAGCGCGGAGGTGACCACGACAGCTGCTCCGTCCCTCAGCATGAAGGTTCGGTACAGCCCACCTACGTCGGTGGATCCGGCGATGAACCCGACCGTTCGATCGCCCTCGACGAGAACGAGGAGGAAGGAGGCCGGGCGTGCGTACGATCCGGCGGTAGAGCAGGCGGAGAAAACCCGGACCGAGTGACGACAGGAACCCCTCGCTGATCTGGCCGCCATGGAGCAACGCCGCACCGGTGGCGTCGGCTTCGGTACCGACGCGAAGCACCGGTTCGGACGGTGGGTTCGGGTCCATTCGCGATTGCCTCCGGCGGAATTGTCACAGCCTCCCGGATGCGCTCCTGGGGGCCGTCGGTAGTGTACGGCCCTGCGTTCGAGAGCGAGAGGACCGCCGGGCCGGTCACTGTTGGTTGCCGTAGTGTCACTGTTCGTGAGCCATCACCCATCCTGAACTGGGGAATTGTGTGGGAAGCGACACCCGCAGTTGCCATTGTCAGGGCACTGCGACATAGTGCAACTGGTGTTGAAATTGATCAAACTGCGTGAGAGTCGCGGGCGGTAGATGGAGCGACAGGAGGAGTAGAAGTGAAGCGGTGGCGACTCGTTGGGATCCTGTCGATTCTGGCGCTGCTGGGGACCGGTATTTTCTGGAGTGAGCTCGGCGGGAGCAGGCACCTTGTCGCCCACACTGACCTTCAGCGCGGGCCGACAGGTGGTCGAGATGAACATCCCGACCGGCTCGTGCCCCTCGGGTGGGTCGTCGTGTACGTGGATGCTCTACATGAACGAGCCCGGTCGGGCCGGCCAGACCAGCGTTGCTTCGGTGACGGGCACGTCGGGAACGCTGTCGGTTCCCTATCCCCCCAACTTCTGCGGGGTCATCCAGGCGGATGCGTTGGTCGGACCGGCCCCCTGGAAATACCAGACGGGCGCCAGGGAAAGCATCCACACATGTCCTGGGCCGGTTGTACCCTCCAGTGGGGGCAGCGGCGGGGGTGAGGACGCGGTCGGCACGTCGACCAACACGTCGAGCTTTACGGATCACACGGATCCGACACCTCGCTCACCTAACGACGACGAGTTCGAACAGCTCGACCGCCGCCACCTCGGCGCACCACTGCCACCACCTTGCCTTTCACCGGGTTGGACATCAGCCCCTTGCTTCTTTCTGGGCTCGCAGCCGTGGCGATCGGCATCATCTTGTTGGCCGAGCCCCGATCAGTCCGCCGGCTGCATTGGCTGACGGACACCGGTGCGGCTCGGCGGCTGGGTTCGTTTCTGGATTGGTTCATAGGACACTGAATCCCAGACCGACGTAGGATCTGGGATTCAGGGGGCAGCGCTAACCACGAAGGGCAGCGCAACTACAAAGGGAGGGCAACGTGTCCAACACGGGCAAGTGGGTGATTGCCGGAATTATCGGCATCGTCGGAGTCATATTTGTCATCGTCGGAGTGATCTATGCGACCGTTCCGATCCATTCGCTCCCGGGATTCATCCCGGGCGGACATCCGGGAGGCGGGACATACCACAAGCGGGCGGCCATCACCGGCGTGATCGGAGTGGTGCTATTGGTCATCGCCGCCGGAATTGCCGTGCTGGCCCGGCGGTCCCAGGAGCCCACGGCCACTCCCGAGGTGGACGGTCCAGCTGACACGGCGGACACTGGTACCGGCGCCGTCAGTATCTAGTCATCAGTCCGGAAATCGGTGGCCGGGGGCAGCTGGGGCGTTGCCTGCGGGTCGAGACCCCCGGACAGCTCAACAGACATTGTCGAGGGCGGGCCCGTCCTCCCCGGCGCTGTTCCCGCACGTCCCATTGGAGGCCGCTCCCTGGTTGGCGAGCAGATCGGTACTGGCCAGTCCGGTTATCTGATTCGAGAATCACGTGGACGTCGGAGGCCTGGGTCCCTGCGAGTACGAACACTCGACCGCCCTGTGGGGCGGGAATCGTGTTGTCTCGGATCACGACATTGGTGACTGGGCCGCCGCTGTCGCCATTTACGGAGTAGGCGACGCCGATACTGGGCCAGGGCCAGTCCGACGGAGTCTGCCCGGTGTTGCCCGCAATCACGATGTTCGACGAGGCCAGCTGGGGTGCGAACTGCACCTTCATCTGGGCTCCGGCCGTCAACGTGTTGTCCGAGAATGAGAAGTTCTGAATGGACAGTCCTGTCAGTCCCGCCACAAGGTAGGCCAGGGGTCCAACGAAGGTGTTGTGGTCCACTGCGACGTTGCACGCGCATCCACCCGGTTCGTCGGCCTCGAGGTCGATGTTGGTGAATGCGACGTCACTAAAGGTGTTGTCCTCGACGGTGAGGTGATCGACGTACTGGGGCGTGATGCCCTGCCGTCCGCTCCGCGTGAAGTGGCTATTCCGGATCACGACGTAGCGCGATGGGAAAATGGCTATGCCTCCACCGCTCTCCGGACTCCCTTCGTGGAGCCCGGTGACCGTGACGAAGTCACCATCGACATCCTGCTCCGTTACACCCTCGATGGTCGCCTGTTGCACGCCTGAAAGCTGGATTCCTGAGTCGGTCTCCGAGCCGACCACGCCGTCCCGGTTCGGTCCGACTATTCGCACGTCAGCAAGGGTGATGTCACATCCACCCTCGAACCACCAGATGATGGGTATGGCGGACATGGTCGTGCCGGACTGATTGTCGATGGACGATCCACAATACGGATGATCGAGGGGCAGCGGTCCGATGGTGCTCACCGTGGGGTCGTTCTCCTGGAACTCGGTCCCATTCCCGTTGAAGGTGACATGGGTGAAGCCTCGGAGATAGAGAGCCTCATTGACTGTGTAACAGGCGTTTTTGGGGAAATCTGACCACGATGGGCCGTGCAGTCGTCCCTTGCGGAAGGGACCACAACCAGGTGCGCAATGCCACGCCGACATCGCGTGAACAGTTGTGGGCGATCGTGGTCGGCGGAGCCACCACCAGCGCGTCACGTGGCACTGTGGGTGTGAACGGGAGGGAGGCCTTCTTCGGGCCGCTCCGGGGATGTCGTGTCGTTGCCGGCGCCTGAGCATTCGATCCCGTCGGTGTCCCCGATGTGGCGATTGCCGTCACCACGAGGATCACTGCGATGACTCCGGCCAATGCGCCGGAGAACCCCGAGCGTCTTCTTCCCGGGCGTAGAGGACGATTCGCCGACCAGCCAACGGGCGGCGACTCGAGTCGATGGGCCATGCGCCGAGTGACGGGAGGCGGTGGGGTCGGGTCCGACGGCGTGGGCATCCCCCGGTGACCGTAGTCGGTCGCCCGGCTAACGACGGACCAGGGACACGAAGCCTCGAGCTTCCTCTCTGGTAAGGCCCTTGGTGATGATGACCAACGCCCCGTAGGCCACTCCGCCGGCGGCTATAGCCCCGACCAGGGAGGTCGATCGCAGCGACAGCGCCGCGGCAGCCGCAACCAAGGGCGGGGAGGACAAGTCGCCACGACGGAAATGCGGGTAACCACACTTGGAGGGTTTTCCGAACGAACATGAGCTGTACCGTGGCGGTGAGGACCTCACCGATGAGAAGCCCGATCGAGGCGCCGATGGCACCCCACCGGAAGATGAAGGGCATCTGGATGATGATGGCGGCCAGGTCAACGACGACGATCATGATGACGACGGGGCGCATGACCGGGAAGGAGGTCACGAACATACCCCCGAGACCGATCACATAGGTGAGCCAGAGGCCCGTGGCCAAGATCACCAGGGGAGTTCCCGCTCCCGAGTACGCCTGCCCGAAGATGGCCGTGACGGCCTGATGCCCGAGGACGATGGTTCCAGCCGCCAACGGCAGGCTGATGGCAAAGAAGGCCTTGATTACCACCTGATAGGCCCGTACGGCCCCTTCGACGTCCCGGGCGGCCAGCCGTCTGGAGAACAGGTACAACGTCGGACCCAGCATGGCCCACAGTGGGTACTGGAGGGCCTCCACGGCCCGGAGGGCCAGGTTGTAGTCGGCGGTCTCCACCTTGGATCGAGATGGCCGACAGGATCAGGACGTCGATGCGAGCCAGCGTGGCGCTGGCCCCCACGATCACGGCGAAGGGAATGGACTGTCGGATGAGGGAGCGCCCTGCCATCGGATTCAGACGGACTCGCAGGGACCAGACTCGATACCGGTAGGTGATGATCACCGCTACTACCGTGGCCACGGTAGGCCCGATGGCCAACCCGACCATGGCCAGCCGAATGTTGTAGGTGAGTCTCGATGATGATGATTCCGATCAAGGGGCCAAGGCCCAATCGGAACAGGGACACGATCGATCGCTGAGTGATGAGCCCTCGTCCGTCGAGGGCTCCGGTCAATGAGGTGAGTGATCCCTTCCAGCGGCAGGAAGAACCCGGCCAGCGCAAAGTCGATGATCGCCGATGAGGATCGACCGATCAGGCCGGCCAGCACGATGCCGACGGCATAGCCGAGTGCTCCGAGGAGGGCGCAGGCGCTGAGGGAATTGCGCAGCACCTTGTCGGAATCCTCACCGGCGCTGATGAGCTTGGTGGTGGCCGACGTGGTGCCGAAGTCGACGATGAAGCCGGTGACGACTAACAGCGCGGCCACGGTGGCGTAACGACTGAACTGGTCAGGTCCAACTTTCCGTGCGGAGATGACGACGAACCCCAGCAACATGGCCCGACTGAGGGTCTGCGTGGCCACGATGGCGATGGCGCCCCGGCCCGCTGCTCTGGCGTCCTTCCGGACCTCTACCATCCGCCGCCCACCCCCCTCCACCGCCGCCACGCCCTGGCGTCACAATGTACTCCGCAGAGGTGTCCTGAATGGCGCCCAAAGGCAGCCGGGGGAGGAGCAGTGCCCGGAGAGCAGTCATCGCCGTTACTTCTCCGGCTGGGAGGTGAAGGGACATCGTAGGACGAGCGGGAAGGGAGCAGGGTGCGACAAGGGGACCATCTCACATAGGGGGGTGCCACCAACCCGTCCACTGGACATTGATCGGTCGCCAGTTTTGCTCACCGCAGGACGGATCGCTACCCGCTCTGTCCGCCCTGTCGCCACCAGAGGGCGGCAGCAAGATTCACGGGGTGCAGGTCCTGGAACCCTGTCACTGGGGGACACGACTACTTCGGGTTGATCGTTGGGTGACATGAGCTGGGGCATCGACTCGGGCAACGGTCAGGAGGGCCTGAACCAACGCCTTCAGGACGCCTGGTCCAGGTTCCTGCAGAGCGTCATGTTCGACGCCGGGACTGGAGGTCCGTGGCCGACAGTGACGACGGGATCGGGTGATCCCGCGGGCGTAGGGGGCGTGGTGAGCACCACGGGAGGCCCAGTTCCGGCAACGTAATGGTTGAGCATCTGCGACCCGTACCATTCCACGTTGATCGTGTTCAGATTGGGATCGGTCGTGACGACGAGCTGGTAGTTCTCGTGGAGCAGGCGAACCGGGAACACCCATCCGGTGGCCGTGGCCAGCTGATCGACGTTCCCGAGTTCTCCAGGACCACTTGGGCTTGCCCGTGTCCGACCGGCCTGAGGACCAGGGTCGCCGCGCCGTAGCGCATCAGGGGCACCGCCTGCTTCAGCTCGGTCGCGGGCCGGTTGAAGGTGAACTGGATGTTGCGGGTGAACGAGGAACTCTGTTCGATGGGCTGCCACGTGTAGTGCTCGATCTGTTGGCCGGGAACATCCTTCAAGGTGTTGCCGCTCGACATGTAGAGGCCGGTGCAGCCGTTGACGGCGATCAGCTGGCCGGCGGGCGCCCAGTAGGGAAGCGAACTGCGATGCCACACGGTGGACGGCAGGGAGTCGAGGCTGAGGGACTGTTGTGCCGAGACGAACCGCTGGTTCTGCACCGCCGTCCACTGGGGGAGCGGGCCGCCGGCGATGGCGAGGTTGGCCACCACGCAGTAGACGGCCAGCACGACGGTGACCGCCAGGACGCCCGCGCCGGACCCGGCGCGGCCGGTCGGCCACACGGCGCCAGATGTCGATGAGGCCGATGGCGCTGGCCACGATCAGCAGGGGCATGAAGTCGGCCATGTACCGCTCGGAGATGTACCCCCACAGCAGCACGCCGGCGGTGCTGAGGGCGGCCCCGAAGACGATGATCCGTGAGAGGCCGATCTGGCCGACCGCCTTGCGGCGGAAGGCGGTGACCACACCCCAGCAGCTCAGCAGGAAGAGCAACGGCATGGTGGCGGGAATGCTGGCCGTGGGGTAGGTCTGATCCATGACGGCACCGGCCCGCCAGGCGGCCGGTGCTGTGGGTGGCGTGATGAAGGGGAACAGTCCGGTCAGATGGAGTCCGAAGGGCTGGAGGTAGGCCCAGAGCGTGCTGGGCAGGAAGGCAAAGCTGAACGCCTTGCCGCCGTTGGCGGCCAGGAAGTCCCGTCGGTGGGCGTTGACCGTGGCCCAGACCTGGTCGGCCATGGGCAGGCCGACGGGGATCCCGAACTTGGCGTAGGTGACGGCACAGCTGGCGAGGAAGGGAATGACGGCCACGGCCAACAAGGGCAGGGCCCAGTGCCGGTTCTCGGCGCCCTTTCTGCCCAGGGCGAACCACCCGGCCACCAAGCAAGGCGACGACGACACAGGCGTAGCCGGCCGGCGTCCGGTTCAGGTTGGTGAACAGGACCAGCACCCCGACGGCCAGCACTCCTCTCCAGGAGGGGCGTTCCATCATGCCGAGGAGGGCAAAGAGACTGCCGAGCATCAGCGGCACGCTCCAGGCGAAATCCTCGTTGTAGACGAACGGAGTGGCCGAGAGGTAGAGGATGACCGAGCCACCCATGATGGTGGCCAGGAGCGCCCCGTACGATGCCGCTTCGGCCCTCCCGACGATGGCCTCGCCGCGCATGAGGATGCGAAGGCGCCAGAGCATCAACGAGCTGACCAGGGCGGTCATCATCCAGGCCAGCAGGATCGACGGGGCGGTGAGCTTCCGGTCGAGGCTGCTGGTGACGAGAAGGATCGGCATCCGGATCAGCGACGGGAAGATTCCGAAGTAGGTGTACTGCTTGCCGTCGTGGACGAACGCCTCGATACCCATGTTCCCCGGGGCGATGTTGAAGTGACCGTGGAACATGGCTCGCGCCTGCAGGTCGTAGAAGTTGTCGTAGGGCACGCCTCGGAGAGGATCGATCGATCCCGACCAGAGATCCCAGAGACACCACAGACACAGCGGGAGGGCGATCAGGGTGCCCACGACGACGGCGATGGTGAATCGTCGCCGGCTCGCCTCCTGCGGTGACCGCTCCTTGCCCCGCTCGGTCGGGGATCGGTGGCTCGTCGTCGAGGTCGCTCGGCTCGAGAGTGAGCGTGGCCGAGCCCATCAGGGGGCTCCTGGGCCTTTCCGCCGAAGCCGGTCGCGGAAGGCGAGCGCCTTGCTGGCGGCCTGGTCGGAGAGGCCCAGATGGCGCTTGGCCCAGTCGTAGGCCCGTAGTAGCTGCTTGTCCGCGTAGATCCACACGGAGTGCGACGCCGTCACCCGGTCGGGCCCGGTACTCGGTCGACCGGACCATGGGATCCACTTCAGGGCTGAAGTAGTAGAGGGCCAGAGACTTTCTGGCCACGCCCTCGGGGCACTCCATCGGCTCGGGATGCCCGTGGAACGAGGTCGGGTCCGTCGTGAAGATCAGGACCCTGTTGGAGATGGGGCTGACCTTCTCGGCGCACTGCTTCATGTCGGCCGTCCACAGTTCGAGATCACCGCCGTATTCGGGCTTCCAGTCCTCGTTGAGGTAGAGCAGCAGGTTCACCCGCCGCAGCCAATTGCGGTGGTGCGGATGGACGGTGTAGTCGGCGTGGATGTTGAGGAACCCGCCCCTGGTCGACTGGTGCAGCCCGCCACCTTCGAGCGACGGATCGGCCACGAGCCCATCGCAGCCCACCAGTTCCCCGACGAAGCGGACGAATCGCGGCGAGTTCAGGACGTCGAGGATCTGTTGGAGGGTGGGGCCCCACGTGGCCGGGTCGGTATTGCTGAACTTGCGCTCGTTGACGTGCAGGTAGTTGTTCCAGGTGCGAGTCGAGCGGGGGGAACTCCTTGGCCGCCTCCTCGGCGAACCCGGCTCTCGAGGAAGTCGTCGAGGACGATGTGCGGGTAGGGGACCGCCGCCGCGTACTCCGCGGCCAGCTTCTCCACATCGCGCTCGAGCCGCTCGAGGTCGAGCACCGGCGTGCTCGTCCCGGAGGTGGGATCGGCGGTCATCGTGTGCGGCTACTCCGGCCGCATGCGCGTCCCATCGACCGCCGGATCATGGCCGCTGCCTGTCACCACGTCGTCACCACACCCCTGTACCCGCGGCCCGACAGGGCCTGCTGTGACATCCGAAGTTCCCACTCTACTCATGACCCCCTCTGTTCCCCAGCCTGCAGGATACCCAGCCCGTCCCAGTGGCGGCCAAGAATAGTGCGACTTCCGCCTCGGGCCACCGGCGCCGACCAGGATCGGCACGGCACCACTCGTCAAAATTGATAGCGCAGGTATCCCGGTCGGGCTCAGGCCTCGGTTCCGAACTCGGCCCTGGCGGGGGCTGCCTCCTCGTCGCCGACTTCGGCGTCGGCGATCTGGGCGAACAGGCGGTTGAGGATCAGGAACTTGAGGAACCAGAGGATGCCGAAGGCGGCGATGTTGGCCCCCACCACGAGGACCGTCCGGGCCAGGTGGTGGAGGTGGTGGGTGTCGGCGAAGTTGTGGGCCAGGGTCGAGGTGAACAGGGCGAACCCGATACCGGTCAGGGACATCACCCAGAAAGGCAGAATCTCCCGCCACCAGTGGGAGCGTCCGGACTTGCCCCACACCCACCGCCGGTTGAGGATGTAGGAGGGCACGCCGGCCACGATGTTGGCGAACAAGCGCGCTCGGTACCTCGCTCCAGAGGCGGAGCACCCCGTAGACGAAGGTCAACACGACCAGTGAGGTCAAGGCCGAGATGGCCGAGACCATGGTGTACTTGACCACCTTCATGCCCTCGGGCGTGCGGGCCTTGTGCCAGAGACGGAGGACCGTTCGCTTCACCCGGCAGAGGCTACCTCGGTACGACCCAGCCGGTCCTGGTCGGGCCCACGCAGAGCGGTCGGACTCGCCCTGGCACCATCACCTACTATCGCGGTCCTTGCGCCGCTCTCCCGTGCCCAGGCACGCAACTTCCTGGTGGTGTCGTGGCCCACCTGCATGGGCGGTTGTCAGGCCACACCCCTCGGCCGTCGGCGCAATCGGACCGGGGCATGGCCGGCCTACCGACGTCACGTGGGGTCGCCCGACCGTGACCGTGCTCCGTTACATCGAGGCCCTCGTCCTGGCCGGGGTGGCCTTGGTCCCCATCGGGGCTCGGAGCCCGGTCCTGGCGACGTCGTCTATCTGCCTACGCTGACCGGTGCACCTGGCGTGCTGGCCACCACGGTGATCGACCTTGCGACGACCCTGTTGGTGGCCGAGGCCCTCGGCTCGGTGAGCGGGTTCCGATTGGCGCCGGTAACCATCGGCCTCGGCGTCGTGGGTGGTCTCGGCTGGTACGCCGCCGAGCACTGGTGGCTGAGCAGGGGTGGCGCAGTGCACCCCGCCAGAAGGTGCGCGCCGGCACCGAAGCCCGCACGGCCCCCTGCCACTATCGGCGCGCCGGTCACGGGCATCCTGGCCGCCGCTGCCGTCTCGATACTGACCGCCGAGTGGGTGACCCGCACCGTCGATGCGCTGCACCACGGGATGACCACGGTCGACACCCTCTGGTATCACATGCCTTTTGCCGCCAGATTCGTGCAGCTGGGGTCGACCACCAGTCTGCACTACGTGGACACGGAGCCCGTAGTGCAGTTCTACCCGGCGAACTCGGAGCTCCTGCACGCGGTGGGGATCGTGTTCATGGGCAACGATCTGCTGTCGCCCATGATCAACCTCGGATGGATGGCCGCTCGTGCTGCTGGCAGCCTGGTGCATCGGTCGCCCCTTCGGAGTGGCGCCAATCGCCCTGATCGCCGCAGCGCTGTTGCTCGGAACGCCCGGTCTGGTGGCCACCCAACCGGGCGGGGGCTATACCGACGTCGTCGGTCTGGCCCTGTTCCTGGCGTCGATAGCCATCCTCGTTAGCACCGAGCGGAGCGACGGGCATCCCGCGCTGGCGGGCATCGCCGTTGCCGCCCTCGCTGCCGGCCTGGCGTTCGGGTCCAAGTTCACCCTGGTGGGTCCGGTGGCGGTACTGACGGTGGGCGTGTTCGTCGTATGTCCGAAGGGTCGTCGGCTACGCCACGGGGCCCTCTGGGTGCGGTTGGTGGCCCTGACCGGCGGCTACTGGTACGTGCGGAACTGGGTGGCCATCGGCAATCCTCTGCCGTCGCTGTCCCATCTCGGTCCCATTACCCTGCCCAGCCCGCCGATCACGTCGCCCAACACCACCTTCGGCCATTACATCTTCAAAAGTGCGCTGTGGCGCCACTACTTCATCCCCGGGCTCCGCTCCTCGTTCGGGCCGGCCTGGGTGGTCGTCGCTGGCGCCGCAGCCCTCGGCATGATCCTGGTGTTCTTCTCCCGGCGCAACACGCTCTGGAAGATGGTGGCTGCCGTCGGGGCCGCGTCGGTGGTGGTATTCGTCTACACGCCCCAGTTCCTGGGGTATCCCGGCGCGCCCTTCTACTTCGTCTACAACCTTCGCTACGTGACCCCGGCCCTGTCTGGTCGGCCTGGTGATCCTTCCCGTGGCGCCGAGCTTGGCGCAGGGGTCGGGGGCCGGTCTGGTTGGGAGCGGGCCTCCTGGCCGCGCTCGGTGTGACCCAGCTGGACTCGACGATCTGGCCGGGGCACTTGTTCTCCGGGCCCTTTGCCCAACCGCCGTCGGGCGTCGACTCGGTGATCGGGCTGGCCATCGGCATCGTCGTTCTCGTGGTCGGGGTCGTGCTCGCTAGGCGGCACTTGCCGACGATCCGGGAGCGCCTTCGGTGGACGAAGGAGCTAGGTCCGTCGACACGCGGAATGCGCCGACGTCCGTTGGGCCATCGCGGTCTGTGGTGGTGATTGTCGCCGGCTATCCCCTCCAGCAGTTCTATCTGAGCAACCGATACGAGAGCGTCGGCGCCGGAAGCGCGGTGGCGCCGAAGACGGTGGCGTGGGTCCAGACCATCTCCAACTCGCGGATCGCCCTCGGTGGGTCGTTCATGAACCTGCAGTATCCGTACTACGGGAAGTACCTCAACAACTGGGTGCAGTTCATCTCCACGGTGTCGCCGAACGGCGCCATGGCCAACCCGACTGTCGTAGTTGGCTCCGGGCCCTCCGCCAAGGCCATTACGACTACGCGATCACCCTCTCCCCCAGGAGCAGCAGTGGACCCGCGATGCGACCGGCACCACACTGATCCGTCGTGAGGTGCTCTCGAAGACGGGCACACTCGACACCTTCCGGGTGGGCCCCGACTTCACCGGCACCGGATGCAACGGTGCCGAACGCCGCATAGGTGAGCAGCGGGGTCACGGAGCGTGGTGGATGCACTCGGCGTACCTGGCCGCCACTGGGCGAGCGGTCAGTGACCGGATAGCATTGGCGAGGCAGAAGGGCGCCGGGTCCCGGAGGGCGCTGAGGGGGGGATTTCGTGGCCAATGCCTCGATCGATATCACGATCCCGGTGCTCAACGAAGAGCGATGCGTGCGGAGGAACGTGATCGCACTGGCCGACCGGCTGAGTGCGGACTGCCCCTATCGAGTGGACCATCACCGTGGTCGACAACGGGAGTACCGACGAGACCTGGACCATCACCGAGGGCCTGGCCGCCGAGGATCCCAGGATCCGGGCGATCCGTCTCGGTCGGCGAGGCCGTGGGTGGGGCCCTGAAAAAGGCCTGGTCGACGAGCACGGCCGACGTTGTGGCCTACATGGACGTCGACCTGTCCACCGGTCTCGAGTCCCTGCGGGCGCTGATCGACCCCCTGTTGGCCGGCTCGGCCGACCTCTCCATCGGATCCCGGCTGGCCCGGGGAGCTCGGGTTCGCCGGGGGTTGCGGCGCGAGCTGATCTCCCGGGCCTACAACGTCTTGCTGCGGGTGGCGTTCCGGTACTCGATCCGCGACGCACAGTGTGGTTTCAAAGCCGCTCGCCGTGACGCTGTGGCGCCGCTCCTGCCCCGGATCGAGGACGACGGGTGGTTCTTCGACACCGAGCTGATCGTGCAGGCGTGGTGGAGCGGGCTCAGGATCAACGAGGTGCCCGTCCGGTGGATCGAGGACAGCGATTCGAGGGTCAGGATCATCCACACGGCCACCGACGACCTGCGGGGGGTGGTCCAGGCTGGTGCGGGCCCGGCGGAGGGAGAAGGCCCAGGGCGCGACCCTCCCATCGGTGGGTACGGTCGTCCACGCCGTCCCCGACTCCACCCAGCACGGCGACTGGCCGCTCTGGGACTTCGACGCCCATGCCCACTCCTACGTCGAGGCCGTGGACGAATCGGTCTCGTTCACCGGCAAGGACTCCGCCTTCTTCGCCCAGAGGAAGGTCGAGATCCTCGAGGAGCTGACGTTCGGTTCCGTCGGGTCGCTGGCTGGGCTCTCCGTGCTGGATGTGGGGTGCGGGACGGGTACTACCGATCGTCATCTCGTCGACCATGTCGGCTCGCTCGTCGGAGTCGATGTCTCCGAGGAGATGCTGGCGCTGGCCGCCGAAGCCATCCCTACGGCCAACTTCGAGTGGTACAACGGCGAGAAGCTGCCGTTTCCCGACGAGTCATTCGACATCGCACTCACCGTCTGCGTCCTGCACCACGTGCCGACCTCGGGTCGTGCGCTGTTCGTGTCCGAGCTGCACCGAGTGACGCGGGCCGGAGGCCTGGTGGCCATCTTCGAGCACAACCCCATCAATCCTCTGACCCGCTACGCGGTGAACTCCTGTGACCTCGACGACGGCGTGGTTCTGGTCGCCGGACGGGAGGCGACGACGTACCTCGCAGACGCTGGGGCCGCCGAGGTGACTCGCCTCGACTACCTGTTCTCTCCCTTTGGCGGTGCCCTCGGCCGGTCGATCGACAGCGCCCTGGCCCACCTGCCGCTCGGGGGGCAGTACGTGGCGTCCGCTCGGGCATCCCACCCCTGAACTACCCCGGCTTCGAGGGCAGCCCAGCGACACTGCCGGGCCCTTGGTCCGGAGGGGAGTTCGCTACAGTTCTCAGGACCGTGGCACCCGAACCACGCCGTGGGGATCGACTGATGGGAGGGGCGAGTGGCGCTGACTGACATCGTAGCTGCAACGGATCTGCACGCCCTCGACCGGGGACCCATCGCCGACCCGGTGGATCGACCGTCTCGACCGTCGGATCGTATGGGCTCTGACCGTGCTGGGCTTCGGTCTCCCCGTGGGGCTGTGCATCTGGCTGGTGGGCCATTACGGGGTCAATGTGGTGACCGGGGACCAGTTCGACGACGTGACGGTGATCCGGGCCTCCTATACGCACCTCTTCAGTTGGGGCGCCCTGTGGTCCCAGCACAACGAGAACCGGATCTTCTTCCCGAACCTGGTGGTGTTGCTGCTGTCCCGCACCACCCGCTACAACATCCAAATCGAGGAGTACGTCGGCATGGTCATGCTGTTCGTCTCCACGGCACTGGTCATTCTGACCCATCGACGTCGATCGCCCGGTACCCCCTGGCTGTACTACTGCCCAGTGGCCATCCTCATGCTGTCCATCGTCCAGTTCGGGAACCTGCTCTGGGGATTTCAAATGGCGTGGTTCCTGGTGCTCTGTCGGTCACGCTTACCTTGTTCCTCCTGGATCGCATCACCTGTAGCTGGGCCTGGTTCGCACTGGCGGTCGCTGTGGCCGTCATGGCCAGCTACTCGTCGCTGCAAGGGCTCCTGATCTGGCCGGCAGGGCTGGTGCTCTTGTACCACCGACGTCGACAGCTGGCCATGGTCGTGACCTGGATCGTCGTGGCCGGCGTAACCATGGTCGGGTACTTCCACAATTACGACAGCCATGTAGCCACCTCGCCGCACGGGGCGGCCATCTCCACCCGGTGGTCTCGATGGAGTACTTCGCCCTCGGAGTCGGCGACATACTGGGCATCCCCTTCCGTTTTCACCAGGGCTACAACCCGTGGTTGGTGGGTCTGGGTCTGGTGATCGTGGCCGCCTCGATCTGGGTCGTGGTTCGCTACGGAGTCCGCCGAGACGATCACAGTGGTGGCCCGTTCGCCGTCACGCTCATCGTCATCGGCCTGCTCTTCGTGGCCCTCATCACCGAGGGTAGGGTCATCTTCGGTTCCTGGTCTGCCAGCGCCTCTCGCTACACCACGTTCGAACTGTTGATCCCCGCAGGGATCTATCTGGCGCTTCTGAGTCGGCCCCCGAAGGGTGCGCAGGAGGGCGTGGCGCCTGGCGACCGAGAACCGGCGGTGCCGGTGGAACGCTGGTTGGGAGGAGCCGATCGCTGGGCCGTACCTGTGGCACGCGCCTTCATAGGCCTCCTCATCGTGGCTCAGGTCGCAGTGAGCCTGCCGAATGGGATGAAGGGTGCGCGAAGCAACTACACGTACCAGACCACGGCGGCCAAGGTCCTACTGAACTATCGAAGTCTGCCCAACGCTGAGGTGGTCTACTACCTCTACATTTTCTCCAACGCCCGGTTCATCCGCCAGCAGGCCGCCACCCTCGAACAGCACCATCTCAACGTGTTCGCAGCCACGCATGAGGGCGTCGGTGTGCCCCTCCGGCCGGTTCCGGAGATCCGATCGAGTTCATCCATAACCGGTGCCCTCGAACGGGGGCCACCGCAGACCCGGCCGAGGGGCAGCACCTGAGTGGCTGAGAGCGTCCAACCCGCCGAGGGCGGCCAGTTGCTGGTCGTCGACGAGCAGGTCGTCGACAAGCCCCGGCATTTTGCCAGCTTCGACGGACTGCGGGCCATTGCCGCTTTGCTGGTGCTCCTACTGCACACGGCGTGGGTCTCGGGCTTCACCCAGCGCTCATCGCTCGGTATCTATCTCGGCCGACTCGAGATCGGCGTTTCGATCTTTTTCCTCATCTCCGGATTCCTGCTGTACCGGCCCTTTGCACTGTCCCATCTAGCCGGTCTGCCTGAGCCTGATCGGCGGCGGTTCTGGACCCGGCGCCTCCTGCGTATCGTCCCCGCCTACTGGCTCGCTCTGACAGTGCTGACCTATGGGTTCCACTCCGTGGCCCTCGGTCCGGGTTGGCAGGGCTTTGTCAGCCACTACTTCTTCTTGCAGATCTATTTTCCCGCACAGTCCGTCAACGGGATACCCCAGGCGTGGTCTCTGTGCACGGAGGTCAGCTTCTATCTGTTCTTGCCGCTGTATGCCTGGCTGATGGTCCGGAGGCCACGGACGCCGAGCCGGCAGCTCCGCGGCGGAACTCCTCGGGCTGCTGGCCCTATTCGTAGTGAGCTTCGCCTTCCGGTACTGGGCCCTTCACATCCCGCTCGCCGTTGTGAAACACGGCCACCTCGTCCCAGTGTGTGCCCCGAACTGCGCCACCGAACCACCACTGTCGACCCTCATGTACTCATGGCTTCCCTCCTACCTCGACCTTTTTGCGCTCGGCATGCTGTTGGCCCTCCTGAGTGCCTGGTACACCGAGCACGCGTCCGAACCCGCCTGGCTGAGCCGCCGGTGGGTGCCCGTGGGCCAGCTGGGGGGGAGCGCTGGTGGTCTACTGGGTGGTGTCACGGGTGGTGAACGACGCGGCGATCATCTACATCCTGCCTCCCCGGGTCAATCTGGAGCGCCAGGAGCTCTACGGCCTCTTCGCCTTCCTACTGCTCGTCCCTGCAGTGTTCGGACCCCAGGACCGGTCGCTCATCCGACGGTTCCTGCAGTGCTGGCCGATGGCTGCGCTGGGGGTGATCTCCTACGGGATCTATCTCTGGCACCTGAATCTCATCTACGAGTTCCTCGACTGGACCGGTTGGCACGAAGGGATGGTCCCCTATTGGCTGTTGGTCTTGGCCGTGTTCGGTATCACGGTGGCCTTCGCTTCGACGAGCTACTTCGGACTCGAGCGACCCATCCTGCGCTACAAGCGCCGTCTGGTCTGGTGGGACCGCTCACTCCGGACGGCTCGGGCCGGCGCGAGCCCCGGTGACGCCGCATCCGGGTCGGACGCCGGGGATGCCGCCATTGCGCCATTCGAACTGGAGCCATCGGTGAGCGACGATGGTCGAGACAGCCGCTGAGCCGGGTGAGTCGACCGGCTGGACCCGGGTCTTGGTGGCCCGGTCCAGCACGGTGAGCGAGAACGGCGTCTCCCGACCCCGCCATCGTCGGGAAGGTTGGCTACACTCCCCGGGCATGGGGGCCGCGGGGGAGGACGGGCAGCGGGGCTCCGCCCTGGCTACCGTGGGCCCGGGGGAGAACGTTCCGCCGGACGGGGGTGACGTCCCGACCGACGACCCCGAGCTCGGGGAGGCGAGCGGATCGCTGACGCCGCCCGCGGCCGATCCGCCACCGGAGGATCCCGGCGCCGCCAACCGGCGGCGGTTCATCTGGTCCTCGGTGGTGGCGACGGCCGTGAGTGCCGTCCCCATGGTGTGGATCTACTGGAACCTGCCCCAGACGGCCGGTGCGGCCAGCGGGCCTATCCACGAGAACAACTACTACGACCTCCAGGCCCGGGCCATGTTCCACGGCCATCTGTGGGTGGCCAACGGGCTCACTGGGCATCGAGGCGTTCGTCCACGGCGGGCACCAGTACACCTACTTCGGCCTGTTCCCCTCGATGCTGCGCATGCCGATCCTGGCCTTCACCTCCAGCCTGGACGGCAAGCTGACCATCCCCTTCATCTCGCTGGCCTGGCTGCTCACCGCCCTGTTCGCCTCGCTGCTGCTGTGGCGGGTCCGGGTCCTGGTGCGTGGTGCGCCGTCGCCATGGGCACGGCTGGAGACGGTCAGCTACGGCGTGCTGATGGCCACCATCCTGGCCGGCTCGGTGTTCATGCTGCTGGCCGCCGAACCGGACGTCTTCGAAGAGGATCTGGCCTGGAGCGTCGGCCCTCACGCTCGGCAGCCTCTTCTGCCTCATCGGGGTCCTCGAGCGGCCGTCGTGGCGCCGGGTGACCGCTGACTGGGTTCCTCATCCTCTGCGCCAACCTCGACCGGGTGACCACCGGGTGGGCCTGTGTCGGGGCCGCCGTGCTGGTCGCCGGTGTGGTTCGGCCTGGGCCGGGGCGGGCGGCGAGCAGCGCCGATGGGCCATCCCGGTGGCCGCGGCCGGGCTCATCCCCCTTGTCGTCGGGTGCGCGGTCAACTACGCAAAGTTCGGCGTTCCGTTCGGAGTGTCCAACTTCGACCAGGTCTTCACCCAGGTCAACGCCTACCGGCGACGGTTCCTGGCCTCCAACCACAACGCCGAGTTCGGGGTCCACTTCATCCCGAGCACGGTTCTGGCCTACCTCCGTCCCGACGGCCTCCGCTTCCCGTCCGTCTTCCCGTTCATCACCCTGCCCGGCCGGCCCACCCACCTCGGTCGGGCGGCATCCTGTTCGACCGGCGCTACCGGACGGCCAGCCTCACCGCGTCGATGCCGCTGCTGTTCCTGTTGAGCTGCTGGGGGGTCATCACCGCCTTCCGCCCGCGTGCGGTCGGACGGACCGCCCTCGTCCGCATCCCCATGTTCGCCGCAGCGGTCGCCGGAACGGCCCTGTTCGTCTGGGGGTACATCGCTCCCCGCTACCTGGCCGACTTCGTGCCCTTCCTGGTGCTGGCGCAGCGCAGTGGCCATGGCCGACATCTGGCGTCGCCTGGACGGGCCGGCGGCGATCGCCTGCGCCTGATGTCGGTGTTGGTGATCGGGGTGGTCGGCCTGTTCACCATCGTCGCCAACGTGGCCATGGCCATCACGCCCAACGAGGAGTGGGACATCCCCGAGACGGTGCACTACGTGGCCGCCCAGAAGGCGCTCAGCGACATCACCGGCCATCCCATCGACAACCGGGTGCGTCGGGGAGCTCACGCTGCCTCCGTGGGGACCGGCGGACCAGCTGTTCGTCGTGGGCCAGTGCGATGGCCTCTACATCTCCAACGGGGAGAGCTACGTCACCGTGCCCAAACAGCAGTACCAGCGTGACACCTGGATGGTCGTCGAGCGGGGCCACCAGTTCCAGCACACCTACCGGCTCGTCATCCACCAGCCCGCACCCGATGCGAAGGTCACCCAGCCGCTGGTCACCGCCGGGTCCAGCACCATCTCCGTGCTCGCTCGTCCCGACCCACCGGCCCAGGTGTTCAGCGTCTACCTGACCCGGACCGGTCCGGGCCGGACCGTCTACGGCGTTCCCGACCACGGTGCGGCCGGGCACGTCCTACCAGGTGGTGGTGGTCACCGATCCGGCCAAGCACCTGATCATCGCCTCGGTCAACGGGCAGCCCCTGATGACGGCCTCGCTGACGGCGGACGGCCCATCGTCGATGCGGGCAGCTCGCAGTCGCCCGGCCCCTCGCCCGCCTTCTCGGTGGTGGACGAAACGGCATCGACACCGCAGCCCACGCTCTGCCAGAGCCTTCTCGGCTGAGCGGCCCAGGCACTGAGGTCAGGCCGTCAGGACCCGGCGACCTGGGCCCGGAAGTCGATGATCCCGCCGCGGTCGACAGGCCCAGGCCACCGACTCAAAGGGCAGGGAGGCCACCAGGAGCGCCGAGTAGGCCGGTGTCTTGCCGTACTGCATGGCCGGCCGCCACCCCCTGCTGACCAGGGTGTTCTGCAGGGAGATGGTGGTCTGGATGTGGGGGGCCGACTTGATGGTGATCTGGCTGAAGCCGACGTGCTCGAGCAGGTCGGCCGAGACCCGGAGCGAGACGGGATCTGGAGATGGCGGGGGTAGTGGTAGCCGCCCCAGGTCCGGCCGAACAGCCGGCTCTCCCACGAGGAGACGGTGGGGAGCTGTCCGATGAGGTGGCCGCCGGGTCGGAGCAGGGACCGGGCCCGTTCGAGCATGGTCTCGGGAGGGACCACGTGCTCCAGGACGTGGTTCATCGAGACCACGTCGTAGCGCCCGAGATGGCCGGATGAGGTCGGCTTCCTCGAGGGTCCCTTCGATGACGTCGTACCCGCGTTCCCGTCCTTTGGCGGCGATCTCGGGCTGGATCTCGACGCCGGCACATTCGAGGTCGATGTACTTCCGCAGTTCGTCGAAGTGGCGGCAGTCGCCGGTCCCTACGTCGAAGATGCTGCCCTCGGCCCCCGGGGATGAGACGGCCGTAGGCCCGGGCCCGGGCACGGGCCCGGGCCTCGACCAGGAGGCGGGCCACGGTGCCGTGGTTCTCGTTGTAGGCGTGGTAGTCGCTCGGGTAGAACGGGGGGAGCTCAGCCTCGGTGGGTCGGGGATCGAGGAACTGTGAGCCGCACCGGTCGCACCTCTGCTCGATGAAGGGCCTCGGCGGGACGACGAAGTACTCGAAGTCGACGACGTCGGTACGGAAGGGCGAGGTGTCGAGCGAACGGCAGATCGGACACGGTGCCGATCCTCCCTCGTTCCCCGCCGGCTGCCCCAGTGCGGAGTCCTCCGGAGCGGGTTGCCCTGACGCCATATGATGAACCTTCTTTCGGTAGCAGAGCGGCTGCCGAGGCGATTGCCGCCCGATGCAGGAGACTGTACAGTCAGGTGGGGGAGGGCTTCGGATCGTGGTGACCACTGGCAGGAGACAATCGCCCCCCGGTGACGAACGCCTCTGGCGTAACCAGATCGATGCCCTGATCGGGGCCGAGCGCATTCGCGAGCTGTCCGTGCCGTCACTCTCCGACACGCTGCGCACACTCGCCGTGCTCTGGACCGAGGTCATCGTGCTGCTGGCGGCGGCCAACCTCCTGCCACGACTGCCGCTGGGCTGGGCGGTGGCCGCTGGCGTGGTCATCGTCCTGTTGATGGGCACCAGGATGAACGCCTTCGGGGTGATCCTCCACGAGGGCTCACACGGGCTGCTGGCCCGGTCACGGCGGCTCAACGACCGCCTGTGCAACTGCGGAGCGGCGTTCTGGACCGTCAACTCGGTCGAGGAGTACCGACCGACCCACCGACTCCACCACCGCTACCTCGGGAGTGAGCAGGATCCGGACCGGAGCTTCTACCTGGTGCCCGCCCGCCGGGGCGCCCTCACCTTCCTCATGCTCCAGGACCTGATCGGCGTGACCGCCTTCCGCCGGGCCACCACCCGGATCGCCGGCACCTCCCAGGAATCGGGGGCCCCGGCCAGTCTGCTGGCCCGCCCGCAGCTCCTGGTGGGCAAGCTGGTGACCCAGCTGATCCTGCTCGGCCAGTTCGTGCTGTTCCAGGGGATCCTCCGGGGCGTGCTGTTCTACGTGGTGTTCTGGCTGATCCCCATCGTCTGCCTCTACCCGATGATCCTGCGGCTGAAGACCATCACCGAGCACTTCGACGCCGGCACTGCGGGTCCCGACCAATGTCCAGTGGACGGCCCGCACCAGCGCGCCGGCGGCTGCAGAACCACCTCATCGGTGCCCGGATGGAGTACCACTTCGAACACCACGTGCTGCCCACCATCCCCTTCCGGGGTCTGCGGGTCCTGCACCGGTCAGCTGGACGACTCCGGGCTGTTCGTTCGGGACCGCGCGGTGCTCTCCGGTGGCTACGTCCGGTTCCTGGCCCGAGCGGCCGCCGGCAAGTGGCCGCCGAGCTGAGTCGACCAGTGTACCCCTGCTGGACCGGGTCCGGCGGGCTCACTCCGAGCGGGGCGTGCACGCTGAGGCGCCGGTCTGGTCTGGCTCCCCGGTCGGGCACGGCCGGGAGGGTCGGGTTGACGACCTCGGCGATGCGCTTCGGCCTCCAGCCGCTTGCGCCACCGCATCAGCGGGCGCTCGAGGAGGAACCACGAAAGCAGGGTCAGCGCCAGGGTGACGCTGAAGGCCACCACCACCCGGACCACGTACGTCCAGTGGGTGTCGAAGTAGCGGATGGCGAAGAACACCGGCAGGTGCCAGAGGTAGAAGCGCGTACGACACGAGGCCGAGGGCGATGAACGGCTTGAGATTGAACAGCCACTGCCGCCCCAGCTCCCGTCGAGGATGGCCAGCAGCAGGACGGCCAGGCCACGTCGATGAGATCGAACCCGCCCGAGGTAGAGGAACGCGCCGTTCTGGGTGGTGAAGAGCAGGCAGGCCAGGAGGAAGGCGGCGGCGATCCAGGCGGCCACGATCAGGCCCCGGGTGGGCTCCCGTCGACGCACCCAGAGGTGGGCCAGCAGTGTCCCCCAGAGGATCGAGTCGGCCCGGGTGTCGGTCCGCTGGAAGAGCGCCCACCAGTGGGCGCCCGGCTCGAAGGAGATGGCCCGGTGGACGCCGACCAGGACGATGAGGCGTGAGCAGGACGATCACCACCGTGCGCAGTCGGGTCCGGATGGTCAGGAGGGCGATGGTCACCCACGGCCAGACCAGGTAGAACTGCTCCTCGAAGGAGAGCGACCACAGGTGCTGGAAGCCCGAGGCCAGGCTGGGGGTGAAGACGCTGGGGGCCGTGGCCGAGTAGTAGTTGGAGTAGTAGAAGAGCACCGAGAAGATGGAGGCCGTCTCGGTGTGCATCCAGGTGTGGTGGCCCAGGCGAAGAGGGCGATGGCCACCACCACCACGTAGAGGGCGGGGAGCAGTCGGAGCACCCGGCGGCCGTAGAAGTTGGACACCTTGACCTTGCCCCGCCGGGCCTGCTCGTTGAGGAGCAGGGTGGTGATCAGGAATCCGCTCAGGACGAAGAACGAGTCCAGGGAGACCGTGGCGCCGGGGACGACCAGCAGGTGGGGGATGGGCAGGATCACGTTCATGTGGGCCACGAAGACGATGAGCACGGCCACGCCCCGCATGCCGTCGAAGCCGTGGATCTGCCCGAGGCTCCGGGACGGAGGAGAGGCAGGGGCCGCCGGCATGGCAGGAGGGAGCCCACCTCAGTGCGATCGGAACTCGAGATCTCGGTCATGGCCGTCTGCCCCAGGATGCGTGAGTTTCCGAACGTCCTGGTCAGTCGCTGTCTGCGTCGGTTGGTGGGGGAGCACAGTGCGGCCCTAGGGCCCCGGGGGCCGGCCACGATGTCACCCCTGAGATCCGGTCTGGGCGCTTTGGGCAGTGGCCGGGAGCAGGCCACGAAGGCCGCGGGCGACAAACGGGCAGTTGGGCCCCGGTGCGGCTGCGGTTAGGGCCGAGCGCAGAGCATTGGTGATGTGGGTGCGAATGACCGGCTGCATGTACTCGCCCCACCCCCCCATCGATTGTCCCCTGCACCGCTGTGAAACTGTACCTTCGAGGCGGCTCCGAGGCGCCGCCGAGGCGGCCATGGACGAGTACGGGCCTTGAGGAACCGGCACGTCGGGCTGACCGGTTCCCGCGATCGCCGGCACCTTGGTCGCGCCCCGGTGGGCTGCCTCGAGGGTTCCTGCGATCTCCGACCAGGGGCCCGGCGTCCCGGGTCCGGTGCGCCAAGGTGTTTTGGCGGCGGTTCCAGCACTAGTCTTCGGCGAGTCGGTCTCGGGAGGCCATCACGTGGGGATGGGTGAGGGGGTGTCTGGTGGAGTCGCAGACCCGTCATCTTCGGGACGCGTCCGCATCGAGGGCGCCTCGGGCAGCGAGGGCATCGCACGCCTACCCCGGCATCGATGGCCTCCGTGCCCTTGCGGCGCTCGCCGTGGTCTTGTGCCACACCGCCGGCGAGTCGAGCCTCTCATCCTCCTTGTGGGGTTCGTACCTAGTTCAGCTGCGGGCCGGCGTGGAAGTGTTCTTTGTGATTTCAGGGTTCGTGCTTTACCGACCCTTCGCCGAGGCCCACTTGACGGGCGCGCGCGGCCCTGGTCTCGGCGGCTACTTCCGGCGGAGACTCCTGCGCATCCTCCCGGCCTACTGGGTGGTCCTCACTATGGGGATCCTTTGGCTGCACGTCATCTTGGTGAGTAGCCCGGCCAATACCGTCGAGAACTACGCGCTCATCCAGACGTACTTCCCGGTCGATTTCACTGGGCTGGGTCCGGCCTGGACCCTGGTCATCGAGATCACCTTCTACGCCGTCCTGCCCATCTACGCCTCGGCGCTCTGGTATCTCGGAGCGCAACGACGGGCGGCCGCCGAGTTCCTAGGAGTCCTCACACTGGGAGTGGCCGGCGTGGGGTTCGCCCTGTGGAGTTCGTTCGGCAACCCTCCGTCGTTCATCACAGTCCTTCCTGCCAACCTCGCCCCGTTCGCCGTCGGCATGGGACTGGCGGTGGCCCATGGCTGGACGAAGACGCGATCCGAACCGCCTCGGTGGTCCCAGTGGCTGGGTGCCCGGCCCTGGGCCTTCTGGGCGGTCGCACTACTGGCCTGGTCGTCGATCGTGTGGCTCGTGCACTACCCCTCTGCGCTCTCCTTTACCCGGTTGCCCGGGCATACAGCCTTCGAATACAGCCTGATCCTGGTGGTCGTGGCCTTCTGTGGTGTGGCCCCCATGGTGTTCGGTCCACAGGACCGCGGCCCCGTGCGGCAGGGGCTGCAGCTTCGTCCTGTCGTGTTTATCGGCACCATCAGCTACGCCATTTACCTTTGGCATGTGCCCGTCCTCTACGAAACATCGATCATCGCCCACCGACTCCACCTCACACCGGCGGTTCCCCATTTCAACTTTTTTGTCATCACTGCGGAGACCCTGGCGGTCACCATCGTCTTGGCCGTAGCGAGTTGGTATCTCATCGAGCGACCGGCCATTCGCCTGTCCCGACTGAAGAGAGGCGACTACCAGGGCTGGTGGGCGAAGCGGGTCCGTCGACGGTCATCGATGGCGGAGTCCACCGCCCGGGTAGAGACCGACGGTTCCGAAGCCGAGCTGACATCGATCGGACTCAGCGAGAGCCACCCGCGCACGCCGATACCGTCTGCTCGGGCACGGTTGGAGTGATCCGAACGGTCATCGGCCAGTAGGAAATATAGGTTTGCGATTGCGGGTCGCCGAACAGCTGGATGGGAGCCGACCACAGGTGCGGGCCGTACTGGTAGGCGATCGTCACCGTGGCGTTGACCGTCAAGCGCGTACCCCGGTGGACCCGAACGTCGGCGGGTAAGGCAACCGGATGGCAGGAATCCTCTGGGGCGGCAGTGCTCGGCTGCCAAGCTAGCCGTAGTGTCGAAAAGGCTTTCTGGCCTGGTGAGGCCTCGGGCGATGGGGGCGGGATGCGCCCGTCCCGGACCCCATCGATGAGCCAACCCATCGTAACCCATCCGTCATAGTCAGGGTCGGGATGGATCGATCTCGGAAGTGAGGAGGCGATAGGCAATCTCGGAAGGGTCAAGAACATCTGGCGGTACGCATCCAGGGTGTGGAGATAGTTCGAGCGGTGCAAGATCGTGATGTTGCCGGGGACGCCGATCACGAGCACGACAATCACCACCGGCCATAGCACTTTCCACGTGGTCGCTAACTGCGAGGCCACAACGACCAGGGCTGGGAGTACTAGGGCGGCGGCGATGTAGAGGTACCGACTGGCGGCGTAGGTCTCGCTGCCGGGAAGTGCATCGTCTGCCCGCCCGAAGCCGACAATCACCAAGAAGGCAGCCGCCCCAACAGAAGCGCTCCTGGTGCGGCGTATCGGGAGCGCAACGTCGGCGGGCGAGGTGGCACGGACGGTGGCGACGATTCCGACGACGAAGAGCACGACCAGTACAGCGCCGACGATCGGCGAGTGCCCGAGGGAGGAGAACGTAAATGCCGCCCCCAAGGCCACGAACCTGACCAGAGCCGACGAGCGAGGCATGGCGTCGAATAGGCACTGTGCCCGAAGGTGAGCGAACCAGATCGACGTACAGGGCCGGCCAGCGGTGCGGTGACGAGCAGCGCCCGGCGCACGCCGTGCCGGATGACAGAGGCCACCGCCACGACGACGACCATGGCAACGCCGATGCCCGAGCACATGAGAGCGGCGAGACCGGCGAGCGCGCCGAGCCCGTCCCTCCGGCTGAGGCGTCCAGGGTGATCGACAGCGATGAGGAACATGAGCCCGAAGAGGACCGATCCGTCGAAGCCGACATTGAAGGCGTAGGAGATGTCGGCGAATGCCGGCGCCGTAGAGCGAGAACACGAGGGCCCCAACGCGTGGCCAACCAGGGATGTGGCGTGAGCACGGACCATGATCGCCCGAAGAGGGAAGCGATGGCGATGTGCAGGGTGAGGATCGAGACGAGATAGGGGAGATAGCTGCGGATTCCCACCAGGTTCCACAGGAGTCGGAAGTAGAGAATCGGCAGGGTCGACCAGTGTTGGTTGTACGGGCGAAAGAGACTGTCGATGTTGCCGGCGGTGCGGGTGGCGAGGAACGCCCATTCGTCGGCGATGAACCAGCGGCCGTGGAAGTTCCAGAGCAGGCCGGCGAAGATCAGCGCTTGGGCGGCCACGAAGACCCAGAACGCAGCCCGCCGTCCACGGTGCGGACCGGGCGTCGTCGGATTCCGATCCGGAGGCAGCGTCCTCCGTCCGGGTTGATTGAGCGGTCGTTGCGTTCATCTCCGCCGCTCACCATAGGTCGGCCGCGTATGACGTCAAAGTGGCCGACCTCGCGCGACGGAGAATCGCCGAGGCGGTCGCGCCATGATCGGGACCACGGAGACGGCCTCGGTGGGCCAGTGTCCTGACCGGTACCCGTGACACGCCGATTACGTGTGCCACGCGCAGTACCCGTCGCGTGGTTCGAGAGCCTGGATAGGCACTGACGTGCGGCTTCCGCTACCGTAACCTCCGCCGGGAAGCGCGACGTGGACGATGTGCTGGGGTGACGGCGTACGAGTGACCGCCGCCAGGATCGATCAGGTTGGGGCCGATGACGACACCCGAATCTCACAGCGGCAGAACCGTCGGCCAGTCCGTGCTGAGGCCGATCCGAGCGGCCGACCCCCTTTCCGCCTGGGCAACCGCCCGGCCTTGACCGGCATCCGAGCGCTTGGCATGGCCTGCGTGCTCGTCTACCACGCCAACTTTGGGGCCATGCCCGGCGCCTGGGCCGCGCTGCAGATCTTCTTCGTGCTGAGTGGATTCCTCATCACGACCATGCTGGCCAGCGAGGCCCGGCGCACACGGCCGGGTCAGCCTCAAGGGCTTCTACGGCCGCCGAGCGGTCCGCCTGCTTCCCCCGCTCCTCCTGGCCGTGGCCCTGGTCGCCATCTACGCCAGCCTTCGTCCATGTCTGGGACGCTCGGCCAGCGGGTGTGGGGGGACAGCCTGGCGGCCCTCTTCTACTACGCCGACTACCGGTCGGCCTCGGGTCACGCCCCGTTCCTCGGCTTCTTCGCCCAGGCGTGGTCGCTCTCGGTCGAGGAGCAGTTCTACATCGTCTGGGCCGTGCTGCTCGCCGTCGTGGTGGCTCGAGGACGCCGCCGGCTGGCCTACTGGCTGGCCGCGGTCGGTCTGGTGCTCAGCGCCGCCGACCGCACCTGGACGGTGCTGTCGGCGCCTCACTTCACACGATGTGGTGGCCGACCGCGCCTACTACGCGTTTGACACCCGTGCCGACGCCTTGTTTTTCGGCTGTCTCCTGGGGCTGCTGGCTTCTGACGGGTATCTCCAGCGCTGGCCCGAGTGGGCACTCCGGGTGCTCACCGGGGCGGCAGTGGCGGCCGCTGCGCTCCTCGTCTGGGTGCTGTTCACGGTGCCCGTATTCACCGAGTCGGCGTTGGTCTGGTGGCAGCCGGTGTCGACGCGTGGCCTCCGCCGTGATCATCGTCTATTTCGTCCTCTGCCCACAGAGTCTTGGAACCCGGTTCGTCGGGCTCGGCGTCTTCGTGTTCCTCGGAGAGCTCTCCTACACCATCTACCTCGTGCACTTCGGTGTGTATCTCGCCCTGGAGCCCGGTCCGCAGCGGTACCCACTGGTCGTTTTGGCCCACCGAGACTGCTCCGTCTGGCCATCATCTTGGGGATGGCTATGGCCAGCTGGTTTCTCGTCGAACGGCCGCTTCACGCGGTGGCGGGCACGTGCCTGGCGGCCCGGTAGACGTCGGTCGGCACCGGATCCCGGACCCGAGGCGCGCCGAGCGGCCGGCGCTCGACCGATCAGCCCCAAAGCGGGCTGGGCCGGATGCCCCAGGCCACCTGACGGGACAGCTCGGCGCTGACCACGGGCAGGTCGGCGGCGTGGGTCACGCCGATCAGCTTGGCGTCGGTGGTGATGACCCGCACCGGTAGTCCGCCGCCGGTGGCCACCATGGTGGCCACCACCTCGGGCAGCAGCACCTCGGCCTTCGGGCACCTCCCCGCCGGCAGCCACGGAGGCCAGCAGCGCCTCCTCGTCGAGCCCGGAGGCATCCATGGCCGGACCGAACACGTCCCAGATGTCGGGCTGGAAGCCCCACAGGTTGACCGACGCGGGAAGGCAGCCGTCGAGCTCGGATGGGTTCGAGGCCGTCGGCAGAGGTCAGGTCCTCGTCCGGTCCGTGCCGGGACACCTGGCGCCGCTCGGTCAGGCCGACCAGGTGGCCGTCGTCGTCTACCATGCAGATCCCCCGGGTGACGGGGTCGTCGGTGGCCACTGTGGCCCGCAGCTGGTAGCCGACCAGGGCGTGCTCGGCGGTGCCGCTCCGAGCAGATGCCGGGCCAGCAGGCCCATGGCCACCTCGCCGTAGACGTCGTCGGCGTTGGCCACGGCGAAGTTCTGGCCGGCATCGAGGGCACCCCTGGCCGCCAGCACGGCGTGGACCGTTCCGAGGGGGAGCCGCTGTTCGGCGTAGGCCACCTCGACGTCGGACGGGCCAGCACTGCTCGACGTGATAGCGGATGGCCGGGCCGGTCTCGGGGTGGAGGACGAGGACCACCTGACCGAAGCCCGATGCCACGGCGTCGCTGACCAACAGGTCGATGACCGCCTCGCCGTTCGGCCCGATCGGTGCCAACGGCTTGCACCCTCCGTAGCGCCGGGCCATGCCTGCGGCCAGTACCACCAGGGAGGGGCCCACGCCCCGGGTCACCCGCCCCAGCGCAGCACGGCGCTGGCCCATGTCATGCCGCCACCGAATCCGGTGAGCAGGACATGGTCACCCTTGTGGAGCCGGTCGGTCTCCAAGGCATCCACCAGGGCCAGGGGAATGGACGCCGAGGAGGTGTTGCCGTAGCGGTCGATGACGACCACGGCCTTCTCGTCGGGTATGCCCAGACGTTGGCAGGCCGCATTGATGATCCGCAGGTTCGCCTGG
The DNA here is from genome assembly GCA_963817985.1 of uncultured Acidimicrobiaceae bacterium. Taxonomy (GTDB): domain Bacteria; phylum Actinomycetota; class Acidimicrobiia; order Acidimicrobiales; family RAAP-2; genus Bog-756. The sequence goes on from CAWFQI010000009.1 coordinate 178,498, forward strand.
TGGGGCACCATCAGGTCGATGTCGTCGACGGTGAGGCCGGCCTCGGCGATGGCCTGTTCGGCCGACTCCACCACCACCCGTACGGCCTTGCGGAAGATCTCCTTGCCGTCCATGTAGAGGAAGCCACCGTGGTCGCACTTGAGCAGGTGGCGCAACGAGCCGTCGGCTCCGAGCACCCATGAGAGCAACTGCCCGGGCCCGTCCACGGCCTCGAGCACCACGGCGCCGGCGCCGTCGCCCACCAGAACCGCCACGCCACGTTCGTCCCAGTCCGTGATCCGGCTGAGCGTCTCGGAGCCGATGACCAAGAGGCGCTCGGCCCCGATGGCCAGCATCCCGTGGGCCACGGTCAGCGCGTAGACGAAGCCCGAGCATGCGGCGTTCACGTCGAAGGCGCCGCCGGGAACGCCGATCCCGTCCTGCACGGTGGCCGAGGTACCCGGGACGATCTGGTCGGGCGTGGTGGTGGCGAGGATGACGGCGTCGATCTCGTCGGGTCGCCGCCCCGCCTTCTCCAGCGCCGCCAGCCCGGCCTCGATGGCCAGCTGCGAGGTCGTGCCACCGATCCGACGCTCCCGGATGCCGGTGCGTTCGCGGATCCAGGCGTCGTTGGTGTCCATGGTCACCGACAGGTCGTCGTTGGTGACCACCTTGTCGGGCACGGCAATGCCCCAACCGGTCACAATGCCGCCGCGGGTGGTGTTCATGACGTGGGGGACCTCATCGTTCAGCCTGCTTCGAGTACGTGGATACCGATGAAGGCCGCGTCTGCCCGGCCGGCCTCGGTCCCGATCATGCCACCGGTATTGGCGGCCACCGCCAATCGGGCCCCCTCGACCTGGCGGGGACCGGCCTCGTTCCGGAGCTGGGCGGCGAGCTCGACCACCTGGGCGATGCCCGTGGCCCCCAAGGGGTGGCCCCGGGCCACCAGTCCACCGCTGGTGTTGACCGTGACGCCACTGCCGCCGATGGCGGTGTCGCCGGCCAGGGTGGCCGGGCCCGGCGTCTCCCGGTTTGTAGAACCCCAGGGCCTCGAGGGCGTAGAGCTCCTCGGGGCTGGTGGCGTCGTGGAGCTCGACCACGTCCACGTCGGCCGGGTCGATGCCCGCAGTCGTCCCACGCCGCCGCCCCGGTCTCGGCCATGCGCTCGTGGTAGTCGATGTCGCCGTTGCCCGACCGGATGGTGGTGGACCGGATCCGGGGGGCGCCGGACCGGCCGGTGGCCGAGAGGACCACCGCGGCGGCCCCGTCGGTGAACGAGGAGCACATCAATCGGGTCAGCGGCCACACGATGGGGGCCGACTGGAGCACCTCGTCGATGGTGACCTCGGACTGGAACTGGGCGTTGGGGTTGAGGGCTCCGTGCCGTCGGGCCTTGGCGGCCACGGCGGCGAACTGCTCCACGGTCGCCCCCCGCTCCTCCATGAGGTCGGTGGCCCAGGCCGCGTTGAGGGCCATCAGCACCGAGCCCGACGGGTTCTCGCGCTCGGCGTGCATCTGGATCCGGTCGGCCCGGGGCACCCCGTCCTCGATGCCGGCCAGGGTCTCGCCCCGGTTCGCCGGTCCACATCTTTTCGACCCCGACGGCCAGCACCGTCCGGGTGCCCCCGAGGGTGGCCAACGTGGCCAGGTGCAGAGCCGACGAACCTCCCGCGCACGAGTTGTCGACGTTGACGATGCCGGCGTTGCGCAGGCCGGCCTCCTTCAGGAACGTCTGGCCCCTGATGCACCCCTGGTCGAGCAGGCGCCCGGCGGTGGCATTGCCGAACACCACCAGATTGACCTCGGCCGGATCGACCGCCGCGCTGGCCAGGGCGTCGGCCACGACCTGGTGGGCCATGTCGACCGCCGTGCGGTCCTTCCGGTTCATGGCAGTGATGCCGGTGCCCACGATGTGTGCGCTCTTGTCCACGGTGACCCTCTTATCCTTGGTGCCCTCGACCCGGTGTCCCGGAAGCCGGCAGGGCGGCAACCAGGCGCTCGAACTGTTCGATCGGGTGGTCTGCGGTGACGTACACCACGACGTGCTCGGCTCCGGCCCCACGGAACGAGGCCACGACGTCGGCGACGTCGGCCGCGCTGCCGTGGACCAGGTGCCGCTCGAAGGCCCGGGCCGGAATCCCGTACAGCGAGGACATCCACGCCGCGCCCCTGCGCCTGGCCTCGCCGGCATCGTCGTCGATGCTGATGAACAGGACCATGGTCGGAACCACCGATCCGGACGGCCGGCCGGCGCGGTCGACCTCTTTGGCCAGCCGCTCGACGGCGTCGCCGTACTCCTTCGGGCTGAGGAAGAGCGGCATCCAGCCGTCGGCCAACGTCGCGGCCCGACGCAGGGCGGCCTCGGAGGACCCGCCTGCCCATACCGGGACCGGGGGAGGTGCGGGGAGCTGGCGGTAGCGGACCGCGCCGGGCTCGTCGGTGTCGACCCGGAGGATCCCCTCACCGGACGCCCACGATCGGCGCAGCTCCTCGATGCCGGCATCGAGGAGGCGACCCCGGGTGTGGTAGTCCACACCGGCCTCCTCGTACTCGCCGGGGTGGCTGCCGACCCCCACGCCCAGGATCAACCTGCCGCCGGACAACAGCTGGAGCGAGGCCGCCTGCTTGGCGACCGCCGAGGCCTGGCGGAGGGGGAGCTGGATGACGCAGGAGCCGAGTCGGACCCGCTCGGTGGCGGTGGAGGCCACGGTCAGGGCCACCAGGCATTCGAGGGAGGGGCCGTGCCAGAAGAGGTGGTCGCACGCCCACAGGGCGTCGGCCCCCGCCTCCTCGGCCGCCCGGGCCACCGCAGCCAGATCGGCGGCTGTGGATCGGCGGCTGGGTCGGACGGGCCGGCCCACGACGGAACCGTGTCCTGCACGAAGGTCGGCAGGATCAACCCGATCGGCCCCAGGCTGGTGAGGGAGGGCTCCAAGGGCACAGTGCATCGTATCCTCCGCCGTTCCCACAGGCGACCACCCGGGCCGGCGGGGTGGGCGCCGATCGACCCATCGAGCGGCGATGTACGGGAGTGGTCGCCGACGCGGCAGACTGGGGGCCTGACGTGGATGGCAGCCGGCGGGTCCGGGTGCCGAGGAGAGGAACAGCCGTGGATGCCGAGCAGAGCAGAGACCGGGCGAGCACGATGAGTCCCTGGTGGCCGACATCTCCGACGCCGAGCGCGGGGAGCGGCTGGCCCAGCTCAACAGCCTGATCGAGCTGATGCGCCCGGCCGTGCAGGCCGACGGCGGCGATCTGGCCCTGCTGTTCGCCGACGTGGCCACCGGTGTGGTCGAGGTCCAGCTCCAGGGGGCGTGCAGCTCCTGTGCGGTGAGCGCCTCCACGCTCCAGGGCGGGGTCGACCGGATCCTGCACGACCGACTTCCCTGGGTCACCGAGGTGCGCGGCGGGGTCGACGAGTCGGTCGACCCCTTCGAGAGCCAGTCCCAGGGCCGTGGGGGGTACGTCCCGAGCCTCTGATCGCCTGGCGCACGAGGGGGCGCGGGCACGTCCCGGCCGGATGACTGAGGTGACCCCAGGCACCAGGGCTCACGCTCCGCGGTCGTCCGGGCCGTTCGGGGCGAACGTCGTGAAATGATGTGAGTTCGCCATGACCAGCACGTTGATCCCCGTAAGGGAAACCGAGCCCGGCTTGACTGCCGGCGGCCGCCGCGGAACCGCTCACCCGGTGCCGTCGCTGCCCGAGGGTCCGATCCAGCCGGACTCGTCGGGCCTGCGGCGCTTCTCGGCCCTGGACGGCATGCGGGCCTTCGCCGTGCTGGCCGTCATGCTCTTCCACTTCGGCGTCCCCGGCATCGGGGGGCGGACTGCTCGGGGTCGACGTCTTCTTCGTCCTGTCGGGCTTTCTGATCACCACGTTGTTGTGCCGCGAGTTCTCCCGGTCCGACGACCATCCGTCTGGGCCGCTTCTGGGCCCAACGGGCCCGGCGCCTGCTGCCGGCCCTCTTCGTCCTGTTGGTCGGGGTGGCGGCCTACGCCTTCGCCTTCCGGGGCACCATCGACCTGTCGGCGGTGCGCAGCGACGCCGTGGCCACGCTGCTGTACGTGGCCAACTGGCACTTCATCCTCTCCAACCAGGGCTACTTCGTCCAGGCCGCCGCCCCCTCGCCGTTGCTCCACACCTGGTCGTTGGCCGTCGAGGAGCAGTACTACCTGGTCTGGCCGCTGGTCGTCCTGTTCGTCCTGCGGCGGTGGGGCCGGGCCAAGGTGGCCCTGACCGCCGGGGTCGGGGCCCTGGCCTCGGCCGTCTTGATGGTGGTCATGTTCGGCGCCGGCTTCTCGGTCGACCGCCTCTACTACGGGACCGACACCCGGGCCCAGGCCCTGCTGGTGGGGTCGTTCCTCGGCGCGGTCGGGCTCCCACGCCGGGCCCGAGTTCGCCATCGTCCCGGCCCGCTGGGCCGGCTACCGCACAGCCGGTACCTCTGGGTGGTCCCCGGCGCGGTCGGGTCGGCCTTCTTGCTCTGGGCCTGGCACGCCCTCGACGGACAGAACCCGTTCCTGTACCACGGGGGATTCCTGCTGGTGTCGGTGGCCGCCGGGGCGGTCATCGTGACGTGGTGACCATGCCGGCCTCCGCCCTTCCCCGGTTCCTCTCCGTCGCGCCCCTGGTGTTCGTCGGGCGGATCTCCTACGGCCTGTACCTCTACCACTGGCCCCTCTTCCTCGTCATCGACCACGCCCACACCGGACTGTCTGGGTTCGCCTTGCTGGCCGCCCGGCTGGCGGCGACCTTCGCGGTGGCCACCGCCTCGTAGTACCTGATCGAAGAGCCCATCCGGACGGGCCAGCTGTTCCACGGCCGCCGGGGTTCTGGCCACCGGGGCGGCGGCGCTGGCCACGACGGCCGCGGTGCTCGTGGCCACCATCGCTCCCGCCGGCCCGTCGATGGCCATCCCGACCGGCTCTCGGCTGCCGGCCAACGCTGGACACTTCGGCTCGTTCGGCGGCCACGCCCGCCCCGGTGGGGACCGCGCCCACCGACTTCCTGCTGCTGGGGGACTCGGTGGCCCTGACCCTGGGCCTCGGGCTGTCGGACCAGTCGGCCAGCGGTACGACGTGGACTTGGCCGACGAGGGCGAGCTGGGCTGCGACCTCGACAACGTCGACGTCAACCAGTCGGGCGTCGTGACCCCGGCCACGCCCGGCTGCCTCGACTGGTGGTCGACCTGGCCCCTGGGATGACCGTACTTCCACCCCGACGTGGTCGGCATGCTGATCGGGCGGTGGGAGGTCAGCGACCACCTCTACAACGGTCAGTGGGTCCACGTCGGCGAGCCGGCCTGGGACGCCCACCTGGTCGCCGAGCTCGAACCGGCCATCGACATCTTCTCGGCCCGCGGGGCCAAGGTGGTGCTGTTCACCATGCCCTATGTCGACCCGTCCCAGGAGGCGGCCGACGGCCAGCCGTTCAGCGAGAACGACCCGGCCCGGGCGGACGCCTTCAACGCGGTGCTCCGAGGTGGCCGACCACCGGCGCGCCAGGTCACCCTGGTCGACGTCAACAAGATGCTCGACCCGTACGGGACCTACAGTCGACCATCGGCGGTGTAGCGGTCCCGCACCACCGACGGGATCCACATCAGCAGCCCGGGGGTGAGTTGCTCCAGCCCGAAGATCCTGCCCACGGTGGCCTCGCTGGGCTGCACCGTCGAGCGCAGCGGGGGAACCCCGTCGTCGGTGCCGGGTCGGCCAGGCCAGCGTCCCCAGCGCCGTCGGGATGCATTAGTTAGGCGAACTAACTAAACTGGGGACGTGACTTCGACCAGCCGATCCCCGCAACCGAGCGTGACCTACCGCCGACGCCGGGGACCGGTGCGCGGACGCCGACGAGACCGAACTGGCCTCCCGGCTGCCGTCTGGCCGTCACCCGGCTGCACCGCCGGCTCCGCCAGCAGTCGGCCGGGGGGCTCACCCAGTCCCAGGGATCGGCCCTGGCCAGCATCGGACCAGCTGGAGTCGCCGACCCTCGGGGCCCTGGCCGCCCGCGAGTCGGTGCAGCCTCCGTCGATGACCCGCATCGTGGCCGCCCTCGAGGCGATGGGCCTGGTGACCCGGGTGGTCGACCCGGCCGACCGGCGGGTGGCCCGGGTCACCCTCACCGAGTCGGGACGGGAGGTCCTCGCACGGAGCCGGTCCCTCAAGAACGCCTTCCTGGCCGAGCAGATGCAACGGCCTGACCCCCGAGGAGCGGACCGAGACTGGGCGAGCTGACCGTGCTGCTCGAACGGCTCGTCGCCCGGGACGAGCCATGACCGCCGTCCGGGCCGCCGTCCACCAGACCTTCAGCTCGCTGCGGATCCGCAACTACCGGCTGTACTTCACCGCCCAGCTCATCTCGGTCTCGGGCACCTGGATGCAGACGGTGGCCCAGGCCTGGCTGGTCCTCCACCTGACCGGGAGCGGGGTCGACCTCGGCATCGTGGTGGGCCTGCAGTTCCTCCCCATGCTGCTGTTCGGGCCCTTCGGCGGCCTGGTGGCCGACCGGATGAACAAGCGCACGGCTGCTCTACGCTGACCCAGGCGGCGGGTGGGATCGCTGGCCCTGGTCCTCGGCGTGCTGGTGGTGACCCACGAGGTCCAGCTGTGGCAGGTCTACGTGCTGGCCGCCCTGCTCGGGATGGTCAACGTCTTCGACAACCCGGCCCGCCAGACCTTCATCATGGAGATGGTCGGCCGGGACGACCTCCCCAACGCCGTGAGCCTCAACACCGTGGTCATGAACGCCTCAGGGTGGTCGGGCCCGGCCATCGGCGGCGTGATCATCACCCTGGTCGGACTGGGGGCCTGCTTCTTCATCAACGCCGCCTCCTACATCGCGGTGATCGTCGGCCTGTCCATGATGCGCTCGGCCGAACTGCACCCGACCGGGACGGTGCGAGCGGGCCAAGGGACAGATCCGGGAGGGCTTCCGCTACGTGTGGCAGCACCCCCAGCCTGCGCAACACCCTGCTGGCCGTGGCCGTCATCGGCATCTTCGCCTACAACTTCACCGTGACCCTGGCCCTGCTGGCCAAGAACACCTTCCACGGCGGGGCGGGCACCTACTCGCTGCTCACCGCGTGCATGGGCATCGGCGCCGTGGCCGGGGGGCTGATCGCCGCCCACCGGGCCCGGCCCACCCCCCGGCTGCTGCAGGTGCTGGCCCTCGATCTTCGGCGGCGCTGCTCGGCGCGGTGGCCCTGGCCCCGACCCTGGCCACGGCGGCGGTGCTCATCGTGTTCATGGGGGCGGCGTCGATCGGGTTCATCGCCACGGCCAACGCCTCGCTCCAGCTGGGCGCCGACCCGGCCATGCGGGGCCGGGTGATGGCCCTCTACGCCATGGCCTTCCTCGGCACCACCCCCATCGGGGCGCCGCTGGTCGGGGCCATCGCCCAGTGGACCAACCCGCGGGTGTCGCTGCTGGTGCGGGGCGGTGGCCACCATCGTGTCGGCCGGCATGCTCATGTGGCGACACCAGGCCGGGGCCCGACGTACCCGGGCCGTGTCCGACGAGGCGGCCGGCCGGGCCGCTGAGGCCAGGCCGTGGAGGACGTCGAGTCACGGGTGGCGTGAGGGGCCGGCGAACCACCGTTCGAGCGGTCGATCCACCGGTCCTGTCCTGTCCTGTACCGCTCGCTTGCCGCCCGGCTGGTGGCCCGGAGCAGCCGGCTCAAACGGACCGCCCGGCGACTGTCCAACGCGATCCCAATCACCGCGGCCAGGTGGCCCCTGCTGGTGGGGATCGTGGCAGCGTCCGTGATCGGCAGCAACACTTCCAATCGTCGCCGCCTTCGTCTCAGCCTGCCGCGGCCACGGCCTTGGGCTCCTTGGGCAGGCCCAGCACCCGCTCGCCGACGATGTTGCGCTGGATCTCGGCCGTCCCACCCCAGATGGTCTCCGACCGGCTGAAGAAGAACGAGGCCTGCAGGTCGCTGACCGGGTAGTCGTCACGGCCCCGCTTGACCCGCACGTCGACCACGTCGCTCGGGTCCCCGGTCAGGATCTGGCCGTCGAGGCCCAGGATGTCGAGGGCCAGCTCCATGGTCTCTTGGTGGTGCTCGGACCAGAACATCTTGTTGCAGGCGCCGAGGGCGGCCATGTGGTGGGTGCCGTTGAGGGAGTCGGTGAGGGAGCGGTAGCCGTTGATCTCCATGATCTTGACCTTGGTCCACGCCGTGGCCAGCCGTTGACGGATCAGGGGGTCGGTGCTCGCCCCGTTCTTCTGGGCCGCGGCGATGATCTGGTCCAGCTCCCGCAGGAAGCGACGGTGGCCGGTGGTGGCCGAGGAGCCCCGCTCGAAGCCCAGGGTGGTCATGGCCACCTTCCACCCGTTGTTGACCCCGCCCACCACGTTCTCCTTGGGGCACCGGGCGTTGGTGATGAAGATCTCGTTGAAGTCGGCGCTCCCGTCCACCTGGGCGATGGGCCGCACCTCGATTCCGTCCTGCTGCATGGGCACGAGCAGGTAGGAGATGCCGGCGTGCTTGGGGGCGTCGGGATCGGTGCGGGCCAACAGGAAGATGTAGTCGGCGAACTGGGCCTGGGTCGTCCACACCTTCTGGCCGTTGATGACCCACTCGTCGCCGTCCAGCTCGGCCCGGGTCTTGAGCGAGGCCAGGTCGCTGCCGGCATCGGGCTCGGAGAAGCCCTGGCACCAGGAGATGGTGCCGTTCAGGATGCCGGGGATGAACTGCTGCTTCTGCTCCTCGGTGGCCCACTGCAGGATGGTCGGCCCGACCAGGGTGTCGCCGAAGAAGTCGGCCCGCAGCGGGGCCTCGGCCCGGGCGAACTCCTCGTTGAGCACCACCGACTCCATGAGGGACAGGCCCTTGCCTCCGTACTCCTTGGGCCACGAGGCACAGATCCACCCGCCGGCGAAGAGCTTGGCCGTCCACTCCTGGTTGAAGGCCTTCTTCTCGTCCTTGGCCATCGAGAATCCCGGGGTGCCCCAGCCGTCGGGCAGGTTGTCCACCAGCCACTGGCGGATCTCGGCTCGGAACGGCTCGGTGTCGGCGGGGTAGCTCAGGTCCATGGTCCGAGAGTACCCGGCACACTCAGATGGAGCTGTGCCCACCGGTCGGCGGGACGAGCCGCCGGCGTGGTTCCTGCCCGGGACCGTCGCCGGGGGTGGGCGTGGCCCTGAGGCCGGCGAAGGTACCCTGACCAGGGCCGTCGGGGTAGACTGTGGGGGCTGTCCGTGGGGACGCCGCGGCAAATCGCCGACGAAGGAGGTGTGGCCGATGAAACGGGGAGAACCCCCTAGTAGGACCGGAGATCTGCCGCATCCTCCCGCCTGCGCCCACTGAGAGCCCCGCAGCGCCACCCGGGCGCCCGGAGCACGACGTGGGGGCGAGGCGGGCCAGGTTGCGGGCTCGTTTGTCCGTACGAGTTCGTCCGCTCCGCTACCGGCACCGTGAACCCAGATCCGTCCCCGTAGGGACCAGGTGGGCCCGGGTGCCGGTAGGGCCGGGCGAGTCCTGATCTGAGGTGCAACCCATGGCCCGACTCTTCCAGCGGTGGCCGTCACCGCCCACCCGAAGCCCCAGTGAGCTGCCCGATGACGGCGCCGGCACGGCGCCGTCCACCGGATCCATCCACCGACATCTACCCCATACCCAGGCCGGCCGGGCCCGCATCCGCCAGCGGAGCCAGCGGGTGCTGGCCAACCGGGCCGTCCGTGACGCCATCGTCTCGCTGGCCGGCGTGGTCGGTCGGCCCGTCCGCAACCAGGGCGGGGCCGAGATCGGCCGACTGGTGGACGTGGTCTGCCGCTGGTCGGGCGAGGAGACCTATCCGCCGGTGACCGGGCTGGTGGTCCGGGTGGGCCACCGCCTGGCCTTCGTCCCCGCCTCGGCCATCGAGACCATCGAGCACACCCAGGTCCTGCTGCAGAGCGCCCGGCTCGACCTGGTCGACTTCGCCCCCCGGCCCGGGGAGGTCACCTTGGCCGAGCAGGTGCTCGACCATCAGCTGGTCGACGTGGACGGCGTCCAGGTCATCCGGGCCGCCGACCTCTACCTGGCCCCGGTGCTCGGCCAGTTCCGACTGGTGGGCGTGGACATCTCGGTGCAGAGCCTGCTGCGGCGACTGGGCCCGGCCCGTTGGCGGCCGACCCCGACGCCGGACCGGGTCATCGACTGGGGCGCCATCCAGCCCTTCGGCGAGACGGAGCAGGGGGCCGCCCCCGAAGTCCGGCTGCGGACCACCAACGAAGGGCTCGAGCGGCTGCGCCCCGGCGAGCTGGCCGACCTGCTCGAGGACCTGATGCGGCCGGAGCGCCAGAAGCTCCTCGACTCCCTCACCCCCGAGGAGGCCGCCGACGCCCTGGAGGAGATGGACCCCGAGGAGTTGGCGTCGCTCCTGCGCGAGGCGGAGCCGGCCCGTGCCGCCGAGCTGCTCGACGCCATGGAGCCCGACGAAGCGGTGGACGCGCTCCGCGACCTGAACAGCGACGAGCGGGCCGAGGTGATGGCAGCCATGCCCGCCGAGAAGGTCCTGGACCTCATGCGACTGCTGGGCTACCCCGAGAACGAGGCCGGCGGCTTCATGACGACGGCGTTCCTCGTCGCCCCGACCACCGAGACGGTGGCGTCACTGGCGGCCCGGCTGGCCGGCCACGAGGACTGTCCCGAGGAGCTCGACGCCGTGGCCCTCGTGGACGAGGAGGGTCGGATGGTCTGGGACCTCCCCCTCCTCCAGCTGTTGATCAACCCGGGTGACACCGTCCTCGCCGACCTGGTCGGGGAGGCGGATCCGGTGACCGTCGACATCCACGCCCACGTGGACGAGGTGGCCGAGCGCCTGATCGACGCCCGTCGCATGTCGGTCGTGGTGGTGGACGACGACGATCTGCCCGTGGGCCGGATCCTGGCCGACGACGTGATCGACGCGTTGTTGCCCGAGCGCGGTCGCATCCACTTCCCGAGACTGCTTCAGTAGGTCCGGTCCGCCCGGCGGTATCGGTGTTCCCATGAGCGACACGTTGGTCGAGACGAGCAAGAGGTCGGCCCTCTCCCGGCTGCGCTTCCGCAGCTTCTTCATCTATCTGGCCGCGGCCGGACCCGGGATCATCGCGGCCAACGCCGGCAACGACGCCGGCGGGGTGGCCACCTACGCCTCGGCCGGGGCCGAGTTCGGCTACAAGCCGCTCTTCTTCATGGTGCTGGTCACCGTGGGGTACGTCTGCATCCAAGAGATGGTGGCCCGACTGGCGGCCCACACCGGCAAGGGCCTCGCCGCCCTGATCCGCGAGCAGTTCTCGCTCCGCCTCTCGGCCTTCGCCGTGTTGGCCTTCGCCGTGGCCAACGTCGGGCTGGTGGTCACCGAGTTCGCCGGCATCGGCACGGCGTTCGAGCTCTTCGGCGTGTCCCGCTACCTGTCGGTCCCGATCGCCGCGGTCGCCATCTGGATGCTGGTCATCGTGGGCTCGTACCGGTACGCCGAGCGGGTCTTTCTCCTGTTGACCCTGGCCTTCATCACCTACCCGTTGGCCATGTTCCTCGGCCACCCCGACTGGAAGGTGGTGGCGGCCAACACGTTCATCCCCCACATCATCGGCTCCAAGGCGTTCTTGTTGGTGGCCGTGGCCCTCATCGGCACGACCATCACCCCCTACATCCAGCTCTACACGGCCGGTGCGGTGGTCGACCGGGGCATCGGGCCCGACGAGTACAAGTACGAGCGTGTCGACGCGGTCAGTGGGGCGATCCTGTCCGACCTCGTCTCGATGTGCATCATCATCGCCACCGCCGCGGTGATCGGTGGCACCGGGGCGCTCAACTCGGCCGCCGAGGCGGCCAAGGCCCTCGAGCCCCTGGCCGGGCACTGGGCCGAGACGCTCTTCGGCATCGGCCTGCTCGGGGCGTCGGCCCTGGCCGCCGCGGTCGTCCCCCTGTCCACCTCCTACGCCGTGGCCGAGGCCGTCGGGGTCGAGCGCTCGGTGTCGAAGAGCTTCCGCCAGGCCCCGCTCTTCCTCGGGCTGTTCACCGCCCAGATCATCGTCGGGGCCGGCGTGGTGCTCATTCCGGGGAACCTGTTCTTGTTGATCATCAACACCCAGGTGCTCGAAGGGGTGGTCACCCCCATCACCTTGGTGTTCGTCCTGATCCTGGCCAACCGCCGCTCACTGCTCGGGGCGGCGGCCAACGGCAAGCTGGCTCGGACGGTGGGGCTGATCACCGTCATGGTGGTGGGGGCCTTCGCCACCTTCTTGGTGGTGGTCAGCGTCCTCGGCTGGGTCGGGGTCTCCTTGTGAGGGCCGGCGAACAGGGCGTCCAGGTCACCGGTGGTCTTTCTGCTTACCGGCAGGTCAGTTTGCGCAGAAGTACCTGGTTGGGGGAGTATTTGTCTTCTATGTGCCCTCTGCCCCCGGATGTCTATGCCTAGCTTCGGGCTGAGACGGCACAAGATCAAGGGTCCGAAGTATCCACCGCCAACTCCCGAGCGCATCGCCCCCCGCCCACCGGCTCCGGGCGGCCTGCGGATCGCCTTTCTCGTCTACCGGGGCAACCCCCGCTGTGGGGGCCAGGGCGTCTACACCCGGCACCTGACCCGCGAGCTGACGGAGTTGGGACACTCCGTCGAGGTCTTCGCCGGTCCACCGTGGCCCGAGGTCGACGAGGGTGTGGGCTTCACCCCGGTGCCCAGCCTCGACCTCTACCGGGATCCCGATCCCTTCCGGATCCCCCGGCCCCGCGAGTTCCGCACCTCGTATCCGACCTCGGTCGCCGCCCTCGAGTTCGGGGTCATGTGCACGGCGGGCTTCCCCGAGCCGTGGACCTTCTCGATCCGGGCCCGCCGCCTGCTGGCCGCCCGGCAGGGCGAGTTCGACCTCATCCACGACAACCAGTGCCTCGGCAACGGGATCCTCGGGATGATGGAGGACGGGTGGCCGATGCTCACCACCTTGCACCACCCCATCACCGTCGACCGCCAGCTGGCCCTCAGCCACGCCACCAACCCCTGGCAGCAGTTCACCCAGCGGCGGTGGTTCGGCTTTCTGCGTATGCAGGTGAAGGTGGCCCGATCCCTGCCCCGGGTGGTCACCGTCTCCGAGTCGTCGAAGGTGGACATCGCCGCCCAGATGGGCGTGGACATCGAGCGGATGACCGTGGTGCCGGTCGGCGTGGACACCACCGTCTTCCGCCCCCAGGCCGACGTGGCCCCCGTTCCCGGCCGCATCATGGTGACCTCCTCGTCGGACGTGCCCATGAAGGGCCTCGTGCCCCTGCTCGAGGCGGCGGCCAAACTCCGCACCGAACGGGAGATCGAACTGGTGGTCATCGGCAAGCCCCGGCCCGACGGGCGGGTGGCCAAGGCCATCGAGCGCCTCGACCTCGCCCCCATCGTGCACGTGGTGTCGGGGATCTCCGACGCCGAGCTGGCCCGCAACTACGCCCAGGCCGAGGTGGCCGTGGTGCCGTCCCTCTATGAGGGGTTCTCGCTGCCGGCCATCGAGGCCATGGCCTGTGGCGTCCCACTGGTGGCCACCACCGGCGGCGCCCTCCCCGAGGTGGTCGGCACCGACGGCGTGACCGGGCTCCTCGTGGCCCCCGACGACCCCGGGGCCCTGGCTGCCGCCATCGGCCGGCTCCTCGACGACGCGGACCTGCGCCGCCGACTCGGCGCCGCCGGGCGGGAGCGGGTCCTCGGCCGATTCACCTGGCAGGTGACCGCGGCGGGCACCGCCGCGCAATACCGTGCCCTGCTCGACGATGTGGCTGTGACGCGCCAGGCCAGTGCGCGCTCGAATTGATCTGAACCGACCCATGGAGACTTCATCATGCTGACCGTCGACTACGCCCGTCTGGGCGTGCGCCCCGGCGACCGCCTGCTCGACCTCGGTTGCGGCTTCGGCCGCCACGCCTATCAGGGCGCCCGCCTGGGTGCCGAGGTGGTGGCGTTCGACGCCGGGGCCGACGAGGTGCGCAACGTGCTCGACACCTTCGGGGCCATGATCGTCGACGGCGAGCTCGATCCGGAGGAGTCCCATGTGGGCTCGGTCCAGGGCAACGCCCTCGCCCTGCCCTTCGAGGACGGCGCCTTCGACCGGGTCATCGCCTCGGAGGTCCTCGAGCACATCCCCGACGACGAGCAGGCCATGGCCGAGCTGTCCCGGGTGCTCCGCCCCGGCGGCACCATGGCCGTCACCGTGCCCCGGTGCGGTCCCGAGTTCGTCAACTGGGCCCTCTCCGACGAGTACCACAACGTCCCCGGCGGCCACGTCCGCATCTACCGGGAGAGCCAGCTGAAGGGGCGCCTCGAATCCACCGGCCTCCGGGCCACCGGTAGCCACCACGCCCACGGGCTCCACGCCCCCTACTGGTGGCTGCGCTGCCTGGTGGGGCCGACCAACGACTCCCATCCCGCCGTGTCCACGTACCACCGTCTCTTGGTGTGGGACATCGAAAAGGCCCCCAAGGTCACCCGCTACGCCGACAAGGTGCTCAACCCGCTGGTGGGCAAGAGCCTGGTCGTCTACCTGGAGAAACCGGCCGAACCGGTGACTGCGGTCGCCCCCGTCGCATCGGCCGACGCGGCCGTCCCCGACGACGCCACCGAGCTGCACTCGGTGGCCGACGAGGGACACGACGTCACCGTTGCGACCGCGCCCGGAGCCGACCGCGAGGCGGTGGCATGAGGTCGATCCCCGAGATCCCCGGTGTCATCACGGCCGACCAGATCGAGGCCACGGCCCGGTGCATCGCCGCGCTCCAGCGCCCCGACGGCATGATCGAGTGGTTCCCCGGCGGCCACTGCGATCCCTGGAACCACGTGGAAGCAGCCATGGCCCTCACCGTGGCCGGCATGGACGACGAGGCCGACCGGGCCTACCAGTGGCTGGTCGACATCCAGCTGCCCGACGGCAGCTGGTTCAACTACTACCTGGCCACCGGCATCGAGGACGCCCGGCTCGACACCAACGTCTGCGCCTACCTGGCCACCGGCGCCTGGCACCGGTTCGTCTCGACGGGAGACTTCGCCGGTCTGGAACAGCTCTGGCCGGCCGTGGAGGCGGGCATCGACTTCGTGCTCCGGTGGCAGCGTCCCGACGGCTCGATCCACTGGTCGCTCGACTCCTCGGGCTTCTTGGAGGAGTACGCCCTCCTCACCGGCTCGTCGTCGATGTACCACAGCCTTCGCTGTGCGGTGGCCTGCGCCGAGCGCCTGGGCCACGAGCGCCCCGACTGGGAGCTCGCCGCCGGCCGGCTGGCCCACGCCGTGGCCCACCGGCCCGACGCCTTCGCCCCCAAAGAAGAGTTCGCCATGGACTGGTACTACCCGATCCTCGGCGGTGCGCTGACCGGCGAGGCGGCCCACCGCCGCATCGACCAGTACTGGTCGAAGTTCGTCATGGAAGGACGCGGCGTGCGCTGCGTGTCCACCGGCGAGTGGGTGACGGCGGCCGAGACGGCCGAGTGCGTCCTCGCCCTCGACGTCCTCGGCCGGGACGAGTCCGCCCTCGAGCTGCTCACCTGGGTCCAGGCCCTGCGCAACGAGGACGGCTCCTACTGGACGGGCATGGTCTACCCCGAGGAAGCGACCTACCCGCCGCTCGAGCGGTCGTCCTACACGGCCGGTGCCATGATCCTGGCCGCCGACGCCTTGAGCCGGACCACGCCGGCCTCGGGCATCTTCCGGGGCGAGGGCCTGCCCAGCCATCTCGATCTCACCGAGCCGGCACCCGACTCCCCGGTGGAGCCGGCCGTGCGGGCCCCGGGGGCACCAGGGGGCCTCTGACCGGTCCGACGGCAGGTGGCCGGGTGCCACTCGGGACCGTGACCTGCATCCGCCGGGTTCAGAGGCGGCGCAGCACCCGCAACGATCCGCACTCCCCGTCCTCGACGAACTCTCCTGAGTCGATGGCGGCCCGCCAGATGTCATAGGGCGGTCGGCCGCCGTCGGCGGGGTCGGGGAAGACGTCGTGGATGGCCAGCCAGCCGTCTCGCACCACCAGCGGTGCCCAGCCCCGG
The DNA here is from genome assembly GCA_963817985.1 of uncultured Acidimicrobiaceae bacterium. GTDB lineage: Bacteria > Actinomycetota > Acidimicrobiia > Acidimicrobiales > RAAP-2 > Bog-756. Next base: position 194,456 of record CAWFQI010000009.1, read on the forward strand.
TAGTCGGCCCAGGCCGGCTCGACCCCGTGACCGCCGTCGATGAAGCAGAAGGCCAACGGCGTGGCCCAGTGGGAGGAGACCGTCGGCGAGTCACCGACCAGGCCGATGACCGAGGCCTCGAGGTCGGCCCCGATCACGGTCCGGCGCCAGTGGGGGAGGGTGTCGATCCGCCCGGTCGAGGGGTCGACGAGCGAGTCGTCGTGGTGCTCCCATCCCGACTGGTTCTCCTCGGACCCGTGGTGGTGATCGAGGCTGAACAGGACGGCCCCGGTCTCCTCGGCCGCCGCCCCGAGGTAGACGGTGGACTTCCCGCACCACGCCCCGATCTCGACGAAGGTGGCCCGCTCGAAGGTGGCGCCGGCCCGGAGGGCGGCCAGGTAGAGGGCCTCGCCCTCGTCGTCCGGCATGAATCCGGTGGCCTGGCGGGCGTGGGTGAACAGCTCCTGGCGTCGCTCGGACAGCTGCGTTGGTGACGGTCTCGGATGCGGGCGGCGAGGATGCACTCATGCTCAGATGCTCCCACGCCGGTGCTCTGAGCGACACTTTGGGCACGCTCCGTAGTCGGGTGGTCCCGCACCGGTGGGCACCGGGCCCCGACGGCCAGATTCTTCTTTCCCTTTGCGGATCGGCCGCGTACCATGGCCCGTGCCACGACCGGTTGCCGCAGGGGGAGGGCCGATGGGTTCGATCGAAAAGAAGCGGATCGGCGTCCTGGTGGTGGCCTACAACGCCTCGTCCACCCTGGCCAAGGTGCTCGACCGCATTCCCGCCGAGATCGCCAGGACATCGAAGAGGTGATCGTCAGTGACGATCACAGCGACGACTCGACCTACCTGGTGGGCCTGGGCTACCAGCAGGTCTCCGACCTGCCCATCACCCTGATCCGCCAGCCGGCCAACCTGGGCTACGGCGGCAACCAGAAGGCGGGCTACGACCTCGCCATCGAGCACGGCCTCGACATCGTGGTGATGCTCCACGGCGACGGCCAGTACGCCCCCGAGTCGCTGCCCGACATCGTGGCCCCGCTGTCTGGCCGGCGAGGCCGACGCCGTGTTCGGCTCCCGGATCATGATCAAGGGGGCGGCCCGCAAGGGGGGCATGCCCCTCTACAAGTTCGTCGGCAACCGCGTCCTCTCCCGGTTCGAGAACGCCGCCCTCGGCACCGAGCTCACCGAGTTCCACTCCGGCTACCGGGCCTACTCGGTGGCCGCCCTCAAGCAGATCCCCTTCGAGCGGAACTCCGACGGCTTCAACTTCGACACCCAGATCATCATCCAGATGCACGACGCCGGCATGCGCATCGTCGAGGTGCCCATCCCCACCTACTACGGCGACGAGATCTGCTACGTCGACGGGGTGGGCTACGCCGCCGACGTCACGAAGGACGTCGTGGCCTACCGGCTGCAGAAGGCCGGATTCGGCGACGGCAGCCGCATCGCCCTCAACGAGGAGTACCAGCTGAAGCCCAGCGAGGACAGCTCGCACGGCCGGATCTCCACCCTGCTCAGGTCCCGGAGCCGTCGCAAGATCCTCGACCTCGGCTGCTCCAGCGGCCTGCTGTCCGAGCGGCTGGTGGAGATGGGCCACACGTCACCGGCGTCGACATCATCGAGATCACCGGGGTGGGCGAGCGGACCACCGACTTCTATCAGGCCGACCTCAGCGACGGCATCCCCCTCGAGGTGGGGACCGGCTTCGACGTCGTCCTGGCTGCCGACGTGCTCGAGCACCTGGTCAATCCGGGGCACCTCATGGGCGAGGTGCGACGGGTCCTCGCCCCCGACGGGGTGGCCATCTTCTGCGTGCCCAACATCGCCCACTGGTATCCGAGGATGCGGTCGACGATCGGGATGTTCGACTACGACCAGCGGGGCATCCTCGACTCCACCCACCTCCGGTTCTTCACCCGGCGCAGCATCCGCAAGCTGGTCGAGCGCCAGGGATTCACCGTGCGCCGCATCGAGTCGGTCGGCCTGCCCCTCGACGCCCTGGGCATGGAGGGCACGAAGGCCCACCTCCTCCGCCTGGTGGACGGCTCCTCGTGGACCTGTGGCCCACCATGTTCGGCTACCAGTTCATCGTGGAGGCCGTGCCCAACGCCTTGACTGAGGCACCGGGCGCCCGGGCGGGTGGGTTCAGCCCCGGACCAGATTGACCAGGGTGTAGATGGCGAATCCGGCCAACAGCACCCCGCCGCCCTTGCGGATGGCGGCCAGGGGCAGCACCCGGAGCAGGGCCCGGCCGCCGAAGGCCCCGAGGGCGGCCACCGACGCCAGCCCGGCGAAGGCCCCGATGAACACCGCGGCCGGCTCGTGGTACTTGGCGGCCAGGTTGGCCGTGAGGATCTGGGTGAGGTCGCCGAACTCGCCCACGAAGATCACCAGGAAGGCGGTCCCCACCGTCTTCAGCCCCTTGCGGGCGGAGTCGGCCTCGGCCTCTCCTTCCTCCTCCTCTTCCTTCTCGGGCACGAAGAGGAGGTAGGCGGCCCCGGCGGCGAACAGGACGGCGGTCACCCCCTCGATCCACTTGTGCGGCAGGAGCTGGAGCAGCTGACCCACGGCCACGGCGATGGCGGCATGGATGCCGAAGGCCAGGGTGGCGCCCAGCCACACCAGCACCGGGCGGTAGCGACTGCCCATGATCAGGGTGGCGATCATGGTCTTGTCGGGCAGCTCCGCCACGAAGATGAGCACGAAGACCGTGGCGATGACGCTGAACTGCACGGGCTCAGGTTACGGACTCCCCGGACCGGGCGGTGCCACCGCTCTCTAATGAGGCCCGAACAGAAGGCACCGAGGCGCCCGGACTGTCGTCGCGCTTCAGGCCGTCGGGTAGTTTCAGACGCTGGCACAGGTGACCGGGCCATGGGCGGTTGGGGGCAACGATGACTGAACACGAGGAGATGCTGGCGCCCACGCCGACCGATGTGGCCGCGGCCGGCGACGACGTGGGTGTGCCCGAGCTGCCCGTCGGCACGCCCCGCCACTTTCCGTGCTTCGACGGGCTGCGGGCCATCGCCGTGGTCTCGGTGCTGCTGCTCCACGCCGCATGGATCTCGGGGTTCACCGAGCGGATACTCGCTCGGGCATCTACACCAGCCGGCTCGAGGTCGGCGTGTCGGTCTTCTTCCTCATCTCGGGCTTCCTGCTCTATCGGCCCTTCGCCGTGTCCCACCTGACCGGACGACCCGGTCCGAATGTCCGGAGGTTCTGGCAGCGCCGCCTGCTCCGCATCGTCCCCGCCTACTGGGTGGCCCTGACCCTGCTGGCCTACGTCTTCCACTGGGTGACCATGGGGCCGGGCTGGCAGGGCGTGGTCTCCCAGTACCTCTTCCTCCAGATCTACCTGCCCAACCAGATCTTCTTCGGCATCACCCAGGCGTGGTCCCTGTGCACCGAGATGAGCTTCTACCTCTTCCTGCCCCTGTACGCCACGGCTGATCGGCTTCGGCGGCGGCGCTCAGTCACGTCCCAGCTCGTGCGGGAGTTGATCGGCCTCGCCGTGCTGCTACGCCATCAGCTTCGTGTTCCGGTACTGGGTGCTGCACCTGCCCATCCTCACCGTGACGGGACGGCAAGCTGGTCGCCCTGTGCGCACCGAACTGCTCCACCGAGCGATCCTGGCCGGCGCTCATGGTCGATTGGCTGCCCGCCGTATCTCGATCTGTTCGCCCTCGGGCATGTTCCTGGCCGTGGTGAGCGTGTGGTTGGTCGAGCACCGACTCGGAGCCGGCCTGGCTGCAGTCGCGGATCTTTCCCTGGCTCAGCTGGGCGGCTGGCCGGTGCCGCCTTCTGTGGTGTCGCCCACGTGATGACCGACCACGAGATCTTCTACCTCGTGATGCCTCGGGTGAACCTCGAAAAACAGGCGCTGTACGGGGCGGTGGCGTTCTTCTTGCTGGTACCGGCCGTGTTCGGCCCCCAGGACAGCTCCCTCGATCCGCCGCTTCCTTCAGGCCTGGCCGGTGGCCAGCGTCGGGGTGATCTCCTACGGCATCTATCTCTGGCACCTGAATCTCATCACCGAGTTCCTGGATTGGGTCGGTTGGCACAGGACCCAGGAGCCGTTCTGGCTCCTGGCCTTGGTCGGGCTTCGGTCTGGCGGTAGCGCGTCGCCTCGATCAGCTACTTCTGTCTCGAGCGCCCCATCCTCCGCTACAAGCGGCGCATCAGCTGGTGGGACCGGACGTCCCGGCCGGTCGAGGGGAGTGCGGCCGTGGCGTCGCCCGAGCCCCAACCGGACCCCGCCCCGGGGGGTTGACGGCGGGAAGCGGGACAGGAGTCCCGCCGGCGACGGATCCGAGGGTCGTCGGCGGGGCCACCGATGGTGATGGGTGAGCGTGCTCAGGGGGTGGGCAGGGCCAGCGCTCCGTTGAGGGTGGCGGCCAGTCCGGCGCCCTCGCGCTGGCCGAAGGCCACGTTGACGGCCAGCCGCTCGAGGATCTGCTCGACCGTCTTGCCGCCGGCCGGCAGCGGGTGGGCCTCCACGAAGGACGTGACCTCGGCGGCCAGCTCGGGAGGGCTGCACAGCACCCGGACCCCGTCGAGCATGCGGGGAAGGATGTTGGAGGGGAACTTGGCCACCAGGGCGTCCCACTCCTCGGTGATCCGCCGCCAGGCCGCCGGCCCGGTCGTGCGGTTGGCCACCAGGGACTGGAGTACGAACGGGGCGTTCTGGGTGCGGACCTCGGTGAGGGCGAGGTCGAAGGTGCGCGAGGCCAGCTCGGGATCGGAGAACGAGGCCAGGGCGTAGAGGTAGCGGATCTCCTCTTGGGGGGTCTTGGGGGCGCGGTAGCGGGCGAGGAAGGTCTCGTACTCGGCCGGTCCGCCGTCGGCGGCCACGATGTCGAGCACCGCCGACTCGGTGTCGGGATGGAGGGGGACCGTGGCCGCCTCGGTGAACCGGCGGACGGCTTCGGCCTTGGTGTCGGCATCGGCACCGATGGTGCCGAGGGCGCGCAGCACCGTGGCCCGTAGGGACGGGGTGCGTTCGCCGTCGTCCTCACGGGGGTCCCATCCGAGGTCGCGGGCCAGGGGACCGAGCAGGGTGCGCACGGCGAGGGCGAGCACCGGCCGGTCGGCGTCGGGCACGATCCGGTCGAGCAGGCCCAGGGCGCCGATGACCACCGACCAGACGCTCGGGTCCCCTTCGGCCGACTCGACGAGGGCCCGGGCCAGGGCGATCAGATCGGACAGGGGGGACTGACCGGCCAGCGCCGCGGCCCAGGTGTCGGAGACCAGGTTGTAGCGCTCGAGGGGGGCGAGGTCACCGAGGTGTCCGGCCAGGAGTTCGACGGTGGACGAGGGATAGGACACCCGGTAGTAGCCCGAGCCCCCGGCGTTCACCAGCTGGCCGACCGGCCCGGTGGCCGCACCGTCCAACAGGACGGGCAGCGGGTCGTAGTCGCCCTGTTCCAGGGGACGGGTCAGCACCGGGACCTGCCAGTCCGAGCCGATGGCCCCACCGGGGTCGCCGCGGTAGGAGAACGGGGTCTGGGTCAGCGAGCCGTCCTCGCCCACCCGGACGAGGGGGTACCCGCCCTGGTTGATCCAGGTGTCCATGATGGTCCGCACGGCCCGGCCGCTCGAGCGTTCGAGGGCATCCCAGAGGTCCCTGGTCTCGGTGTTCCCGTAGCTGTGGGTGGTGAGGTAGTCGTTGATCCCCTCGCGGAAGACGTCAGGCCCGATGAACTGCTCGAGCATGCGGAGCACGCTCCCGCCCTTTTGGTAGGTGAGGACGTCGAACATCCCCTGGGCCTCCTCGGGTCGGCCCACGTGGAACTCGACCGGTCGGGTGGCGTGCAGGCCGTCGACGGCCATGGCCGCCTCGCGCTCCACGCCGAAGCTGACCCAGCGCTGCCACTCGGGTCGGAAGGCGTCCACGGCCAGCACCTCCATGAAGGTGGCGAAGGCCTCGTTGAGCCAGATGCCGTTCCACCACTTCATGGTGACCAGGTCGCCGAACCACATGTGGGCGATCTCGTGGCAGATCACGTCGGCCACCCGCTCGAGCTCCACGCGGGCGGCCTGGGTCGGGTCGACGAGCAGGGCCGACTCGCGGAAGGTCACACAGCCGAGGTTCTCCATGGCCCCGAAGGCGAAGTCGGGGATGGCCACCAAGTCGAGCTTGTCCGCCGGGTAGGGGATGCCGAAGTAGTCGGTGAAGAAGTTGAGGGCATGGGCCCCGACGGTGAGGGCGAACTGGGTCAGGTGGCCCTTGCCGGGGGGATGGACGATGCGGAGGGGCACCCCGTTGACCGGGAGCGGCTCGGTGGCCTCCAGGGGGCCCACGATGAACGCCACCAGGTAGGTGGACATGACCATGGTCGGCGCGAACCGGACCCGGCGCTTGCCGTCGGCCTCAGGGGTCTCGGCCACCACCGATCCGTTGGAGTACGCGGCCAGCGCGTCGTCGACCACCAAGGTCACCTCGAAGGTGGCCTTGTGCTCGGGCTCGTCCCAGCACGGGAAGGCCCGGCGGGCGTCGGTCGACTCCATCTGGGTGGTGGCGATGATGTGCTCGGTGCCCGACTCGTCGGTGAAGGTGGAGCGGTAGAAGCCGTGCAGCTTGTCGTTGAGGATCCCGGTGAACCCGAGGTGCAAGGTGGCCGGCCCGGGTGCCAGCGGCTCGGCGAAGGTGAGGGTGGCGCGCTCTTCGGCGGCGTCGAGGGCGATGTCGGTGGGGACGAGGGCGTAACCGGCATCGGGGTTGGCGTCGTTGAGCTCGGCGAAGGTGATCTCGAGCTCGGCGGCGTTGAGGGTGACGGTGGCGGTCGGGCTCTCGACGGTGACGTCGATCTCCACGTCGCCGGCGAAGGTGGCCGCGGGCAGGTCGGGGGTCAGGACGAGCCGGTAGGCGTGGGGCCGGACGGTGGTGGGAAGCCGGTACTCCCCGTCGGCAGCAAGGGCCGTGCCGGTGGAGTCCGTGTCGGATGTCGGAGCGCTCATGGTGGGCAGGCTACCGTCGCGTTGTGCAGCCCGACTCCCATCCCGAGACAGAGCCTGATTCCGACGCCGGACAGCCGGCCGGATCACCGGATTCCGACGCGCCGACCGGTGGACCCGCCGGGGAGCCGAGCCCCGGACCCCGATTGGATGTCGTGGCGGTGGGCAACGCCCTCGTCGACGTGCTGGGCAGTGCCAGCGACGAGGACCTGGTGGCACTGGACCTGGTCAAAGGGACCATGGTCATCGTGGACCACGACCGCTCCGAGTCGATCTACGCCACGATGGGACCGACCACCGAGGCGTCGGGGGGATCGGCGGCCAACACCGTGGCCGGTGTGGCCGCCCTGGGTGGCCGGGCCGCCTATCTGGCCCGAGTGGCCGACGATCAGTGGGGCCAGGTCTTCACCCACGACATCCGTTCCATCGGCGTGGCCTTCGACCCCAAGCCCACCCCGGCAGTGCCGGGAACGGCGGTGACCGGGCACTGCCTCGTCCTCATGACCGAGGACGCGGAGCGGACCATGGCCACCCACCTCGGGGTGTCGGGGGAGTTCGGGGAGGGAGACCTCCACGAGGGTCACCTCACCTCGGCCCAGGTGGTCTACCTCGAGGGGTATCTCTGGGAGCAGCCGTCGGCCAAGGCGGCCATGCGTCGGGCCATCGACATCGCCCACCGGAGCGATGCCGCCGTCGCCCTCACCGTGTCGGACCCGTTCTGCGTCGAGCACCACCGCGCCGAGTTCTTGGAGCTGCTCACCGGCGATCTCGAGATGCTGTTCGCCAACGAGGACGAGATCATGATGCTCTTCGGCTCCCCCGACTTCGACGCCGCCGTCGAGGCGGTGACCGAGACCGGGGTGCTGGCCGTCATCACCCGGGGAGCGGCCGGATGCGTGGTGGTCACGGCCTCAGGGCCGATCGACGTGCCTGCCGCGCCGGTCGAACGGGTGGTCGACACCACCGGGGCCGGCGACCTGTTCGCCGCCGGCTTCCTCTACGGGATCACCAACGGACTGTCCCCGGAGGACTCGGCCCGACTCGGGGGGGTGTGCGCGGCCGAGGTCATCTCGCACGTCGGCGCCCGTCCGCTGGCCGATCTCCGGGCCCTGGCCGTCGAGGCCGGCCTCTTCAGCTGACTGGCCCCCGGCCCGGACGGCCGGCTCCGGGTCTCAGGCCGGGGGTGTGGGCGTGGGCCGGAAGGAGAAGGGCAGGTCGCCGATGCGCACCAGGACCGAGGCCACGGACCGCCCGAGCGGGGCCAGGGCGTCGTCGAGGCCGGTCGGATCGTCGAGCACCGCCTCGTCCAGTTGGCACGAGCCCTCGTAGGACACCTCGACGGCGCACTCGGGGTCGGTGACCCCTTCGATGAGGAGCTGCTCCACCGTGGTCGAGCCCCGAACCAGGGGATCGTCGCCCAGGACGTCGAGGTGGTCGGGGAGCACGGCAAGCAGCGGCCCGATCTCGGGGACTCCGTCGAGGCCCTGGACCCGGAAGGCGATCTCGACCAAGACCTCGGGGAGCTCGTCGGGCTCCTCGCCGATGGCCCAGCTGCGGTAGGAGGTCTGACTCCACGTCGGCCAGTCCAGGCTGGTGTCGACCCGGATCCGTGCCGGACGTTCCTCGCCCGGGAGGCTGTAGGAGGTCTCGAAGCTCACATCGCCCAAAAAGACGTCCACCTGGAAGCGCTCCTCGACGGCCTGGCGCTGCAGGAGGGCCATCTCGAAGGCGTGCCGATGGGAGGTGACGAGTTGGGTGAAGATGTGGTCCAGCATGGCGGGGCAGAGGCTACCGTTCTTCCATGCCCCCCTCCGCCGACGTGGCCCGGCCGTCCCCGTGGACGGAGCGCCGGGTCATCGCCTACGCCCATCAGGGGGGCGCCTGGGAGGCTCCGTCCTCCACCCTCCACGCCATCGAGTCGGCCATCGGTGCCGGAGCCACCGGGATCGAGCTCGACGTCCACGCCACGAGCGACGGTCGACTGGTGGTGGGCCACGACCCGACCGTCAACCGGACCACCGACCACACCGGCGCCATCGCCGATCTGACCTGGGACGAGTTGTCCCGGCTGGACAACGCCTACTGGTGGGCCCCCGGCGCCGACGTCTCCCCGGGCCTCGAGCCCGAGGCCTACCCCTTCCGGGGCCGGGCCCCGAGCGACCACCGCTTCGGGATCGCCCTCTTAGAAGAGGTGCTCGAGGCCTTCCCCGACGTCGTCCTCAACCTCGACATCAAACAGACCGCGCCGGTGGTTGCCCCCTACGAGGAAGCGTTGGCCGCCCTGCTCCGCCGCTTCGGCCGGGTCGACGACGTGATCGTGGCGTCGTTCCTCGACACGGCGACCGACTCGTTTGCCACCTTCGCCCCCGAGATCCCGACGTCGGCCGGCACCGTGGCGGTGGCCGCCTTCTACCAGGCCGTCCAGGCCGGTGAGACCCCGGCTCCCTTGCGGCACGTAGCCCTCCAGGTACCGGTCCGCTTCGGCGAGATGGTCTTGGTCGACGCCAGATTCGTGGAGGTGGCCCACGACCAGGGCCTGGCCGTCCACGTCTGGACCATCGAGGAAGAAGAGGAGATGCGCGACCTGTGCGCCCTCGGCGTGGACGGCATCATCACCGACCGCCCGACCGCCCTCGTCGGGGTGCTCGACGGCCTCGGTGTGGCCTGGCAGCCCGGGGGTTGAGGACGACGGCTTCCTTCCTGCCGACAGCACCTCGGGTTCACGGCTCCGAGGTCGCCGATCGGGCCCAGCAGCCCGGTGGCAGGCCGACGCTCACCCGGCCAGCATCAGGTGCAGCAGGGGAGCGAGTGGAGCAGTCAGCGGTGAGCCGGACGGCTCACCGGTCGGCGATCAGGACCGCCGGGGAGGCCTCAGCCGCGGCCGCAGTTCGGCTTCTTGCCGTGGTTGGCCTTCTTCTTGGCCCTGAGCTTGCGTTTGTTGGTTCGTTTCGACACAGTTCGGAAATGCTAGTCGCTCACGGGCCCGGGCACCCAACGGGGGCCGGTCGATGACCTGGCTGCTGCGCCAGGGCGACGTGCTGGCGACCGCCGAGGTGGCCGAGACCTTCGCCCAGCGGAGCCGTGGCCTGCTCGGAAAGACCAGCTACGAGGGGGCGATGGTCCTGCCCCGGAGCCGCTCGGTCCACACCGTCGGCATGCGGTTCGCCATCGACGTGGCCGTGTGCGACAAGGACATGGTGGTGGTGGGGGTGACCACCTTGCGTCCGTGGCGGATGAGCCTGCCCCGCCGGGGCGGTCGCTCGGTCATCGAGGCGGAGGCCGGGGCCTTCGAGCGCTGGGGACTCCGGGTCGGCGACCGGCTCGAGCTCCGGGGATGAGCACCCCCGGCACCGGCCCCCCCGGGGGCCCCGACGACGCGGTCGACCCCGACATCCTCGAGGAGTTGGAGTTCTGGATCGGGCCCGACGACGAGGGACCCGAGGCGGGGGAGCCGGACTACCGGGCCGAGGAGGAGCGGGAGGCCACAGACACCGGGGAACGGGATGGTCCGAGCGATCCAGTGGCGGTGGTACGAGCATCGGTGGTCCCGAGGGGTGACGACACGTACGGGGCCCTGGTGGTGGTGGGCACCCCCATCGGCAATCTCGGTGACCTCTCGCCGCGGGCGACAAGCGCCCTGGCTGCCGCCGACGTCATCTACTGCGAGGACACCCGGCACTCGCGGAAGCTGTTGAGCCACGCCGGCATCTCGGGCACTTCGCTCCGGTCGCTCCACGAGCACAACGAGGACGAGCGCATCGACGAGGTGGCAGCAGCGGTCCGAGACGGGCGGACGGTGGCGCTCGTCTCGGACGCCGGCATGCCCGGCGTATCGGATCCCGGTGCACGGGTGGTGCACGCCGTGGCCGCGGCTGGGCTCACGGTCACGGTGGTCCCGGGGCCTTCGGCCGTGCTCACCGCCCTGGTGGGCAGCGGACTGCCCACGGAGCGCTTCTGCTTCGAGGGCTTCTTGCCCCGGTCGGGCAAAGAGCGCCGCTCGGCCCTCGCCACGGTGGGCGCCGAACCGCGGACGACGGTGCTCTTCGAGGCGCCCGGGCGGGTGGCCGGGACTCTGGCGGACCTGGTTGAGGCGTGCGGCGCCGACCGGCCGGTGGCCGTCGCCCGTGAGCTGACCAAGGTGCACGAGGAGTTCTTCCGGGGGTCGTTGGCCGAGGCGGTGACCTGGGCCGAGGAGCGCCCCCTGCGTGGCGAGGTGGTCCTCGTGGTCGGGGGTGCTCCCCTCGTCGAAGACCCCGGGGTGGAAGACGAGACGCTGTCGGCGGTATTGGCGGAGCGGCTCGGCGCGGGTGAGCGCACCCGGGGCGTGGTCGACGACGTGGCCGCCACCTTCGGCGTGCCCCGCCGCCGGGTCTACGAGCTGGCCCTGGCCCTCCGGGCCGACGGCTCTACCGAACCCCAGTCGTAGCGCTTGCTTCGGGGCCCCACCAACGCCCCTGGGATCCAGACGGCCGACAACGTCGAGAGGATGGCCGGCGAGGGTCGTGCTCGCCAGGTCGTTCAGCATCTACGGCACCGGAGTGACCTCGACCTGACCACGGAGTTCCGCATCCTCGAAGCAGCCCACATCAAGGCCCGCTACCCGATGGCGTTTGCTGACGCATTCGCCGTGGCCACCGCCCTCGCCCACAACGCCGTTCTCCTCACCGGCGATCCGGAGATCCTCGAAGCTGAGGGTCCGTGGTCATCGGAGCATCTTCGTTCGTGAAGGTCGACCACGTCTGAGCGTGCGCGTCACCCTCGAAGCGTGGTGAGGGCCTCTCGTACGTAAGGCCGGAGGGGTAGCTCGAGAGCTTCGGCCAACGGGACCCACCGGGCGCTGTCCGATGAGCCTCCGATCTCGTCGGTCAGCTGGCCCGAGTACTCCTCCACTCCGTAGATGATCCGGAGCGTGTGCAGGCTGGTCCCGACGTCATCGGGCAGCGTGAAGACGTCGGAGATGATTCCGAGGAGGGGGCCGGGGGTGACAGCGAGACCGGTCTCCTCGAGGAACTCGCGTCGGAGCCCGTCTATCGGGCGTTCGCCGTGGTCGAGGCCGCCGCCGGGCAGGAACCACTGCCCGGCCACGGTCAGGTACGGGGCGGCCCGGACCAACAGCACCTGGCCGGCCCCGTCCTCGCAGATGCCGTAGACAGCCACCCGCTGCTGGCGGGCCAACGGATCCGCCGGGTCGGGCGCGGCCGGCGCCGGGGCGGATTCGGGGGTCGTCATGGCTGGCATCCTAGGAGCGCGACCACGGTTACCTCGGCCCGGGGTGGTTGCCCGCGGGCCTGGGCTCGAGGGACCAGGGGGCCTGTGCCGGTGGGATGGCCCCCGGTCGGTACGCTACCGGGCAGTGTCCCGCTACTACATCACCACCCCGATCTACTACGTGAAGGACGCGCCCCATGTGGGGCACGCCTATACGACGGTCAACGCCGACGCGCTGGCCCGGTGGCACCGGCTCCGGGGCGATGAGGTCTTCTTCCTCACCGGCACCGACGAGCACGGACAGAAGGTGGCCCGGGCCGCCGAGGAGCAGGGCCTGACCCCGGGGGAGTGGACCGACCAGCTGGCGCCGCGCTTCGCCGCGGCCTGGGCGGAGCTCGACATCAGCAACGACGACTTCATCCGTACGACCGAGCCCCGCCACCGCCAGGCCGTCCAGCAGTTCCTCAGCACCATCAACGACAACGGCTACATCTACAAGGACACCTACCGCGGCCTCTACTGCGTCTCGTGCGAGCAGTACTACGCGGAGGACGAGCTCCTCCCCGGGGGGCTGTGCCCCATTCACCGCACCCCGGTCGAGCACCTCGAAGAGGAGAACTACTTCTTCGCGTTGAGCGCCTTCGAGCAGCGGCTCATCGAGTGGTACGAGGCCAACCCGACGGCGGTGGTGCCCGCCACCAAGCGGAACGAAGCCCTCAGCTTCATCAAGGGCGGCCTGCAGGACATCTCGATCACCCGCACCTCCATCGACTGGGGGGTCCGGGTCCCCTGGGACGAAGGCCACGTCTTCTATGTCTGGTACGACGCCCTCATCAACTACCTCACCGCCATCGGCTACGGCGACCAGCCCGAGCGGTTCGAGCAGTGGTGGCCGGCCGTGCACCACCTGATCGGCAAGGAGATCATCCGGTTCCACTGCGTGTGGTGGCCGGCCATGTGCATGGCGGCGGGCATCGACCCGCCGGCCCACGTCCAGGTGCACGGGTGGCTGCTGCTCGGCGGCGAGAAGATGTCCAACTCCAGCGTCAACCAGATCGCCCCGGCCGACCTCATCGCGGAGTACGGGGTGGAGCCGGTCCGCTACCACCTGCTGCGGGACATCCCCCTCGGCAGCGACGGCGAGTTCTCCGCCGAAGGAATCACCGGCCGCTACAACACGGACCTGGCCAACAACCTGGGCAACCTCCTGTCGCGGGTGGCAACGGTCGTCGGCTCGAAGTGCGGGGGGATCGGGCCGGCACCCGAGGCCGACAGCCGTCTGGCCGGGGTGGCGGCCGAGGTGCTGGCCGAGGCCACCGAGGCGTGGGACGCCGGCCAGCCCAACTCGGCCCTCGAGGCCACCTGGCGCCTGATACGCGAGACCAACGCCGAGCTCGAGCAGGCCGAGCCGTGGAAGGCCGACCCGGGACCGGGGGTCGACGCCGTGCTCGGGAGCGCCCTCGAGGTCCTGCGCATCGTCTCGCTCCTCATCGTGCCGGCCATGCCCAACACGGCCGATGCGCTCTGGTCCCGGATCGGGCTCCCGGGCTCACCGGCCGAGCAACGCCTACCGGCCGCCGCGTCATGGGGCGGCTACCCGGGTGGCCTGCCCGTCGAGAAGGGCCCCCCGCTCTTCCCCCGACGCAAGGCCTGATCGGGGTCGAGGTGGACGACGCCGTCATCGAGTGGTTCGACTCGCACTGCCACCTCCAAGACGAGTTCACCGAGTCCGACGAGGCCGAGCGGATCGACGCCACCGGCCCCCACGCCACCCGCCTGGCCGCCACCATGGCCCGGGCCTCCGAGGCCGGAGTGACCAGGATGGTCTGTGTCGGGACGGGTGCCGACTCCTCGGCCGAGGCCGTGGCGCTGGCCCGATCCATGCGCCAGGCCGGCTCGGCGGCCGTGGCCGAGGGCATCGAGCTCTGGGCCACGGTGGGCCTCCATCCCCACGACGCCAAGGACGGGGTCCACACACTCGACGGCCTCCTCGCCACTGAACTGTCGGGCACGGTGGGGCCGGAGGGACCGGTCGTGGTGGGGATCGGCGAGTGCGGCCTCGACTACCACTACGACCACTCACCCCGGCCGGACCAGCGTGAGGCATTCGCCCTCCAGATCGAGCTGGCCCACCGCCACGGGCTGGCCCTGGTCATCCACACCCGGGAGGCGTGGGACGACACCTTCGACATCCTGGGCGCCTCCGGGGTGCCCGAGCGGACCATCGTGCACTGCTTCACCGGCGGGCCCGACGAGGCCCGTCGGGCCCTCGATCTCGGGGCCTCGCTCTCCTTCAGCGGGGTGGTCACGTTCAAGAACGCCGACGACGTCCGCCAGGCCGCCGACCTCTGTCCCTGGGACCGGCTCCTGGTCGAGACGGACTCACCGTTCCTGACCCCGGTCCCCCATCGCGGAACCCTCAACGAACCCTCGAGGGTTCCCCTGGTCGGGGCGGCAATTGCCCAGGTCAAAGGGGTGCGAACCCTCGAGGTGGCCGAGGCTACGACGGCCAACGCCCGGGCCGCCTTTACCCTCTGAGCCGGGCCGATCCGGGTGGCCCTGGGGCCGTCGCGGACCCGGAGCTGGCCCCTCCCGGTTTGATTCTCGGCCCCCGGCCTGTCTAACCTTTGCGTCGCGGCCGCCGTTACAGCGGTCGTTTTGCTTTTCGTGCTCAGTGCGCTTGTCGGACGCATTGCGAGGGTCGGCTGGAGGAGTCGGCCCCAACCATCCCGGCGGGGATGGATCTGCACCTGAGGGCCCGGTCCCGAGGGTGGAGCACAACGCGGTCCCATAAGGAGAGTGGAGTCCTGAGGACGAGAATGGAACGAGGTGGACGGCCCGGGGCCGCCCTCCTCCTGTGTGGAGCACTGCTGATCGTGCCTCTCGTGCTGTTGCACGGTGATTCGGGAGCAGCCCCACCGCCTCACCGTCCGGGCACCGCGTCGGGCACAGCGGCCGCATCGACGGGCCGGTCCGACTCGCCGTCCTGGGAGCTCGCGTCCCAGAACAAGCCGTCGGCGGCGGCGTCTTTGGTGAACACCTCGGCACCCGTGGCCCCGGCGACCCCGCCCACCACGGCCCCACCCACCACTACGACCACCACCGTTCCGGCAGCCTCGCTGCCGGCCTCCGATGTGGCCGAGCGGTCGGTGGCGGCCCCGACGACCACCACCGAGCCACCGACCACCACCACCACGACGCCTCCGGTGGCGTCCACGGGCCACTACGGGCAGGTGACCTACTACGCCCACCCCGCCGGCACGTGCGCCAGCCCGTATCTGCCCTTCGGCACGGTGGTCCGGGTCACCAACCCGGCCAACGGCGCCTCGGTGACCTGCCTGGTCAACGACCGAGAGGCCGACACGGCTCGGTCGATCGACCTGGCCACGGCCACCTTCGCCGAGCTGGCCCCGCTCTCCCAGGGCGTCATCAACGCCCAACTGAGCTGGTGACCACCTAGGTCGACGCCGTCGGGCGGCGACACCTGGATCCACGATGCCGCGATGGAGGTGCCCTCACCGGAAGGTGGCACACTGAGCCGGTGACCCACGGGCGAGCGGAGATCCACGAACTGCTCCTGGCCAACGACCTGCGGCCCAGTCGGGCCCTGGGCCAGAACTTCGTGGCCGACGGCAACACGGTGCGTCGGATCGTCCGGCTGGCCGGGGTCACCCCTGGCCGACCGGTGGTCGAGATCGGGGCCGGCCTGGGATCGCTCACCCTGGCCCTCGTGGAGGGCGGTGCCCAGGTCACCGCGGTCGAGATCGACCGCCATGTGCTCCCGGTCCTCCGGGCCCAGGTCGAGCCGCTGGGGGTGCGGGTGGTCGAGGCCGACGCCCTCGTCCTCGACTGGGCCGAGCTGCTCTCGACCTCGCCGGACGGCTCACCCACGGGCGGTCCGTGGACCCTCGTCGCCAACCTCCCCTACAACGTGGCCGTGCCCCTGGTCATCCGGGTGCTCGAGGAGGCGCCCCAAGTCGCCTCGCTCCTGGTCATGGTCCAACGCGAGGTGGGGGAGCGACTGGCCGCCGCCGCCGGGGACGAGGCCTACGGGGCGGTGTCGGTGAAGGTGGCCTACTGGGCCACGGCCAAGGTGGTGGGCCGGGTCTCGGCCTCGGTGTTCATCCCCCGGCCCAAGGTGGAGTCGGTCCTGGTCCGCCTGGATCGGCGCCCGCCCCGGGCCGGGGCCGGGCGATCCCGCCTACGACCGGCTGTTCGCCGTGGTGCGCGGCGGGTTCGCCCATCGGCGCAAGATGCTGCGTCGCTCGCTCGAGGACCTGGTCCGACCCGAGGCCTTCGAGGCCGCCGGCATCCTGCCCACCGCCCGGGCCGAGGAGCTGACCCTCGACGACTGGGAGCGCCTGGCCCGGTGGCGGCCCGAGGGCGCTGCCCCCCATCCGGGCAGCAGTGCCCACCCGGCCGCCACCGACGTGGCACCCACCGGACCCGGTCGCTACCGGGCCGGGACCAGCGACGCCCGGGGTCGGGCCATGAGCGGGGGATCGACACGCACCGGATCGACGAGCACGGGATCGGTCTCCCTCGTCGCCCCGGCCAAACTGACCGTCTCCCTCCGGGTGACCGGGCGGCGGCCCGACGGGTTCCATCTGCTCGAGTCAGAGATGGTCACCGTGGATCTGGCCGACCGGCTGGTGGTCGAATCTGGCGACGGACTCACCATCGACGAGGAGTTCGACCGAACAGCCCCACGGGGGGCCGGGCGGACGGCAGGGATCAGTGCTGGGCCCGACAACCTCGTCGTCCGGGCGCTCCGGGCCGTCAACCGCACCGCCTCGGTGCGGTTGACCAAGCGCATCCCCCCCGGCGCCGGGCTCGGCGGGGGCTCGGCCGACGCCGCGGCCGTACTTCGCTGGTCGGGATGCACCGACCTGGCCCTGGCCGCCGGCCTCGGTTCCGACGTCCCGTTCTGCCTGACCGGGGGGCGCGCCCTCGTGCAGGGGGTCGGCGAGGACGTCACGCCACTGCCCTTCGAGGACCGCCGGTTCACCCTGTTCCTGCTCCCCTTCGGCATGGATACCGCCGCCGTCTACGCCGCCTGGGACCGCCTGCACCCGGCCGGATCGGGATCTGGGCCCTCCTCTGAGCGCCCCCGCCGGCGGGCCTCAACGACCTCGAGGCGCCGCCGTCTCCGTGGAGCCGCGGTTGGCGGCCTGGAGGGATCAGTTGGCGGCCGCGGTTGGTCGGCCACCCTGGCTGGCCGGCAGCGGCTCGACCTGGTTCGTGGAGGGGAGCCCGGACGAGCTCGGACTGACTGGGCGCTCGGTCAGTGCTGGCTCGGATCCGAGGCGGCCGCAGTGGTCCCGGTGCGGACGGTGCGGGGCCTTGGGCCGACGACCTAACTGGGTTCTTCTGGCTAACCCATCTTCTGGCCCTACTCTCAGCCAGCCGTGGGCCTCACCGAACCGTCGTCGGACCTCCCCTCGGTATGGAATCGAAACGCCGACCTCGGCCTACGGCTGTGACGAACGTCTGTTGGGTGGGAGCCGTGCTCTCCAACCCGTCGAAGGCCGTGTTCGAGCTCGGCACCAGGCCTGCATGGCTACGGGTGATGGGCGAACGACCAGGTCCTTGCTGCTTTCTCTCGCCCAAACAGGACCGTCCTGTGGCGCCAGGTGAACCCTCGCCCCAGACGGCGTAGGGTGCCCGGAGGGGCTCACCAGGGGGTCATGATGACATTTCGACGGCCTGAGTTGTTGGCTGTGGTCCAAGGACGCCCCGGCCGGGTTGTCGCGCCGTGTCTCGTGGCCGCTGATCACTGCCTTGAGTGGGTTGGCCGGGTTGGCCCTCGCCGTAGTGGGTCCTACGGTTCCTGCGGGGGCGGCAGGGAATTCGTTGACCATCCTCTCACTGTTGGGAGCGACGCCAACGGCCGAGCCGCTCCCGTCAGGGGTGGCGCCCGTGGCTGTGGCGGCCGGGCATGGATCCACCTATGCCGTGGGCTCCGACGGCAACGCCTACGCCTGGGGTGACAACGCCCAGGGCGATCTGGGTGACGGGACTCAGACCTATTCGAGCACTCCGGTCAGAGTCGACCTGCCCGCTGGAGTCACGGCGAAGGCGGTCGCCGGCGGTAGTGACAACGGCTATGCCATCGGCTCGGACGGCAACGTCTACGCCTGGGGGTGGAACGGACAAGGTGAGTTGGGCGACGGGACGACGACGGGTCCAAACCTCTGTGGCTCCAGCGGCACGGACAACTGTTCCTGGTCGCCGGTCAGAGTCTCGTTACCCGCCGGGGTCACGGCAACGGCACTCTCGACTGCCGGAGAACCGCAGCCGGGCAACGCGTACGCCATTGGATCGGACGGTAATCTCTATGCGTGGGGGGACAACACCTCTGGCCAACTCGGTGACGGGACAACGACGCCGAGCGACACGCCGGTTCGCGTCGAGCTTCCCGCCGGTGTGCATCCGACTGCGGTGTCCGGAGGCGGATACGACGGTTATGCCATCGGGTCGGATGGAAATCTCTATGCCTGGGGCTTCAACGGCTTGGGTGGACTGGGCAACGGCACAACGGTTACGAGTAACACCCCGGTCAGGGTCACCCTGCCGGCCGGGGTGTCCCCGGTGGCCCTTTCCGGCTCTCAGGACGGTGATGGGTACGTCATCGGTTCGGACGGGAATCTCTACGCCTGGGGCTACAACGTCTACGGCGAAGTTGGCGACGGCACCACGTCCGGCCCCAATCAATGTCCCACCTACGACCCGGTCACCGGGGTCCAAACCGGATCGGAGGCATGTGCCACGCTCCCGGTCCGTGTCTCACTGCCGTCAGAGGTGACAGCACTGCAGATCGACGGTGACGGCGGTGGTGGCGCTGCCGCGCTCGGCTCAGACGGGAACGTCTATGACTGGGGCTATGTCGGTTACGGTCCGAACAACCGGAGCGATACTCCCGTCGAAGTTCGGCTTCCCTCAGGGAGCACCCCTGAGCTGATGGGTCAGGGTTCGATGGGAGCTCCGCTGCTCATCGCCAACGCGCCGGACGTGGCGCCGGCCATCATCACCCAGCCGACCTCCCAGTCCGTCGATGCCGGCGCTCCGGCGAGTTTCAACGCGGCGGCTAGTGGGTTTCCGACCCCTACGGTGCAGTGGGAGGTGTCGACCGATGGTGGTGAGCACGTTCGCCCCGGTGTCCGGAGCGACGTCTGACACGTTGACCATTGCCAGCACCACCTTGTCCGAGAGCGGTGCGGAGTATGAGGCCGTCTTCTCCAACGGGACCGGTCGAGACGCCGTGACCAACGCAGTGACGCTCACCGTGAATCCGGACACGGCTCCTGTCGTTCTCACTAACCCGCAGAGTCAAGTGGTGGGCTACGGTCAAAGCGCAACGTTTACCGCCGCGGCAAGTGGTGTGCCGAGCCCGACGGTCCAATGGCAACTCTCGGTCGACAGGGGATCGACCTGGACCAATGTCGCCGGGCTGACGTCTCCTAGTTTCACCAGCGGGCCGGTGACCCTCTTTGAGAATGGATGGGAGACCCGAGCGGTCTTCACCAACCCGGCGGGATCGGCGACGACGAGCGCGGCCACCGTTACGGTGAGCGTCCCCGCACCCACGACGACGGTCGTACTGCCTGGGAGTGGTGCCAGCCTGACCAGCAGCACGTGGCTCGACGCCACGGCCCAGAGCGTGGTGGGCATCGCCTCGGTGAGCTACGAAGTAAGCGGTGGTTCGGTATCGGACCTGACGGTTGGCCATTCGGTGGCCACCAGATACGGATGGATCGGGGCCTGGGACACTACCGACGTGCCCAATGGCACCTACCTCGTGACGAGCGTGGCCACCGATACCCAGGGGAATACGGCAACCAGTCCTGGTGTGAGCGTCACGGTCGACAATATGCCGCTCCATACCCAGGTCCTTCTGCCCTCGGATGGGGCCACCCTGAGCGGTTCGACGGTGCTCGACGCCTCGGCTGCCGGTACGGGCGACATCACTGGCGTCCAGTTCGTGGTTACCGGTGGGGTGCTCTCAAACCACGTGGTCGGAATAGCCGGCCCCACCCTCTACGGGTGGCTGGTCAGTTGGGACACGAGTTCCGTACCCAACGGGAGCTACACCCTCAAGAGCGTCGCCACCCAAGTCGGTGGCACCACGGTTTCGAGCGCCGGCATCACCGTGACGGTGAACAATTAGAGGCGCATCGAGAATCGGGCCGGAACGGCTGGCTCCTGTTGCGGTGTCCGTCAGGTCCACAACAGGACCCCGGTCAGACCCATGCAGCGGCCCACCAGGCCGTGAGCGACTAGTGAGCCCAGCCCAGCACCGGCACGGAGGCGCGTGGTAGGTGGCCGACCCGTTCAAGCGGCTGACCGTCGGAGCGCGGGCTTACTTGCCTGCTGCCCGCCGCTGCCACCGGGTGGCCTTCAGCATCTTCTTGTGCTTCTTCTTGCGCATGCGCTTACGGCGCTTCTTGATCAGGGATCCCATGTCGTTCGGCACCCTAGTCGACCAGGGCATTTCTCGCCATGTGGCATCCCGGTCCGACCGGTAGGTCGGGTTGTGGTGCCGCCCGATCGTTTCTGGGGGCTTCCTTCGGGGCGTTCTCAGCTCCAAGTGAGTCCTCGTACGGGAGCCCCTTCGGACGTCGAAGGGGCATTTGCCCGCTCGTCGGCCCCAACGGACGTCCCCCGCTTGTCAGTGTCGTTCGGACACCTGGCATGGCCGCCACCATCCCGGTTCGGCACAAGATTCAGTGGAAGGGCCTGGGATGCCACGGTAGCGTTGCCGCGTCCAGGCGAGGGGGTGCGGTAAGTGGGCGCGAGCAATGGCCGGGGTTCGGTAGCCGCCGACGGGATCGACGTTGCCGCCGACGAGATCGACGCCCCCCAGCACCCTCCGGAGCCGCGATCGGCGGTGGGCACCGAGCGCCGGGTGATGTCGGGAGGCGCCCTCGCCGTCCTCATGTTCGTTCTGTATTTGGTGATCGGCTCCTTTGCCTTCTGGCCGGCGTACCCGGGGATCTCCACCCACCTGTTCAGTAACGAGCAGGACTTCACGCAGACCATCTGGTTCCTCGACTGGGTCCCGCACGCCCTGGCCCATGGCCTCAACCCGTTCTTCAGCAACTGGCTCTACGTTCCGACCGGCGTGAACCTGGCGCAGAACACCTCCACGCCATTGCTCGGTTGGCTTACAGCTCCGTTGGCCCCGCTACTCAGCCCGGTCGTTCGTACCAACCTCATGATGGTCCTGGCCATGCCCCTCTCGGCCACGGCGGGTTTCGTGGTGTTGCGAAAGTGGGGGCTGTGGGGCCCTGCGGCCGCGCTCGGCGGGCTTGCCTACGGCTTCTCGCCGTACATGGTGAGCCAGAGTGTCGCTCACTTGGGGTTGATCTTCGTTCCGCTTCCTCCGTTCATCGCCTTGACCGTCGCCTCGATTGTGCAAGGTCGAGGCTCGCCACGACGGCTCGGGGTGCAGCTCGGGCTGTTGGTGGTGGCGCAATTCCTCATCTCGCCCGAGATCTTGGCCACGGTGGCACTCCTGACCGTCGTCGCGTTGGCCTATGTGGCCATCCGGGATCGGGGGCAGGTAACTACGGCCATGCGCAGCGCCTCGAGGGCGGTCATCATCGCCGGGGGGGTGGTGATCGTGGCGTTGGCTTATCCCTTTTGGATGATGTCCTATGGACCCCAGCACTTCACGGGCCCCCCTGGATCGACGATCAACCCGTATCACTCCGACGTGCTCAGCTTTGTGTTGCCCACCGCCCATCAGCGGTTGTCCTTTGGTATGCGTTCGCTCGGGAGCCGGTTCATCTCTACGACTGCCGAGGGCGACGGCTATATCGGTATCCCCGTTCTCCTCGCCACCGTGTTTCTCGTGTGGCGCTCCCGGCGAAGCCGTCGGATGCAGCTGGCGACGGTGCTCCTGCTCGTTGCTGGGGTCCTGTCCCTCGGACCGCACCTGTCCATCGACGGTCGGCTCACGACCATCCCACTCCCATTCCTAGGTCTGGACCACCTCCCCCTCCTGAGTGGTCTCCTGCCCGGCCGGATCTCCTTTGAGGTGGGTGCCTGCATCGCTGCGATCCTGGCCTTCGGAGTGGACGATGCCCGTCAAGGCGTAGTGGGGACACGCACTGGCAGCCGCCGGGGGGTGGTCCTCGGAGTCGTGATCCTCGCCGTAGTGGTGGCCACGCAACTTCCTGTTTGGCCCGGGTCGTACTCCGCCGAGCGTGCAGCAGCCCTACCTCCGGCACTGTCCAGGGCCATTCCGTCGGGCGATCCCGTTGCCATCACGTTTCCCTATGACACGTTCAATAACAACGCCCCGATGCTCTGGCAGGCCGAGACCGATTTCAAGTTTCGCCTCCTCGGGGGCTACGCCTATCACGTCTATCAGGGTCAGAACTATCCGTCGCTCCTCCCGAACCCCATGAGCCCACCGGACCTGCAGCGCTTCTTGGCCGATGAGAGTGAGGTCAACACGACCGTCTTCGGAGCGCTTCGGCCGGTGAGTCCCACGCTGGTCGCCGCCACCCGGTCCGCCGCGGCCAGATACGGGATTCGTGTGGTCATCGTTGACCGTTCGGCAAGCCACAGCGGCCCGGCAGTGGAACTGTTCGACGATGCCTTCGGACCGCCAGCGGTCTCGTCCGGTCACTTTTCGATGTGGACTGGTTGGCACGGCCGACCGAGTCATCAGGATTTCGGGCATGACCTCACGGCCGTCGTCCACCCGCCGGTCCACGAAGCCAGCAGTCCGGGCACCGTGGCCCTCGTCGGAACTGGGTCGGGCTACTACCCCATTACGAGAGTGCAGTTTCTCCTCACGAACGACCTCCACCAGACCACGGTGATCGCCACTGGGGTTCCCTCCTATTTCGGGTGGCTGGCCAAGTGGAGGACGTCGAGCGTGCCCGCCGGCACCTACGCACTGCAGAGTCGCGTGATACGACGAGTTCGGTGCACACGCGCTCAGCAGGAGTACCCCGATCACGATCGAGGATGGAGGGCCGTAGTCGTTTACGTCACTCCTCGTCCTCGTCCTCGTCGGGCGGGGGAACCTCGGGGAGGCTGAACCGGAAGACCGCCCCTCCACCCTCGGCCTGGTAGACGTTGACGCTCCCGCCCTCGTCCCTCGCCACCTGGGCCACGATGGCGAGGCCTAGGCCCGACCCGGGCCGGCCCCGGGCCCCCGGAGCCCGGTAGAAGCGGTCGAAGATGTAGTCCACGTCACTGGCGTCGACCCCGGGGCCGTGATCCCGGACGATCAGGGTCCCCTGGGAGCAGGCCACCTCGATGACCCCCCGTCAGGGCTCCACTTGAGGGCGTTGTCGAGCAGGTTGTCCACGGCCCGTTCGATCCGGGCCGACGATGCCGACACCCAGGTGGGGGCGACCCGCGCATCGAACACGACGCTGCGGCTGCGGCCGTGGGTGGTGGCGACGTCCACGGCCTCGAGCACGATGAGGTCGAGCCGGATGGGCACCCGGGTGACCTCGGGCTGGGCCCCCCGGGCCAGCTCGGCCATGTCGCCGACCAGGGCGGCGAGCTCGTCCATCTGGGTGACCACGTCACTGATCAGCACCTCACGGTCGGCCGGGTCCAACTCCTCGAGCCGTCGGGCCACCTCCATGTTGGTCCGGAGGCTGGTGAGCGGGGTGCGCATCTCGTGGGAGGCGTCGAGGACCAGCTGGCGCTGGCTCTCCCGGGAGGTGTCGAGCGCTTCGAGCAGACGGTTGAACGCCCGACGCAGACGGCCGAGCTCGTCGGGTCCCCCCGGGTCCAGGCGCTTGGACATGTCGGTCGTCTCGGCCAACTCCTCGACGGTGTCGGTCAGACTGTTGAGGGGTCGCAGGGCCGTCCGCCCGACGGCCAGCCCGAGGATCACCGCTACGGCCACGCCCCCGATGACGATGATCCACAGGGCGAGGGCCAGATGGCGGAGCTCCTGGTTGACGCCGGTGAGCGGCGTGGTGATCTGGAGGGCGCCGCCGGCGGTCAGCTCCACCGGACCCTGCCCACCCCGATACTGGAAGCCCGGTGGGAGGGCGGCCACCACCTCGCGGGTGTCCTCGCTCCCGACCGTGGTCGAGAAGTAGATGTTGTGGGCCGCACCCCCGCTGCCGGCCACCGACTTCACCGCCGGGGTGATGGGGAGCACCGCGGGTCCGTCGGGGAGGAGGGTCTTGCCGTTCTGGTCGACCACCTGGATGCACTGGCCGTTGGCCGTGCCGCAGGTATTGAATAGGGAGCAGGCCCTGGCTGGGGACGTACTGGCGGGCCAGGGCGGCCAGGTTGACGTCGACCGAGCCGACGAGGGAGTTGTAGGCGACGAGGTAGGTGGCGATCGAGCCCAGGATGACCACGACCAGGACGGCGGCGGTGGTGGCCAGCACGAGTCGCCCCCGGAAGGTCACGGCCGTCCGTCCGAACCCTTCGTCACGGCTCAGGGCTCGCGCAGGACGTAGCCCACCCCGCGAGCGGTGTGGATGAGGCGCGGCTCGCCGTCGGCCTCGGTCTTGCGCCGGAGGTAGCCGACGTAGACGGCCAGGGAGTTGGTCCCCGAGTCGAAGGTGTAGCCCCACACCCGGTCGAGGATGAGCTCGCGGGTGAGCACCTGGCGGGGGTGGCGCAACAACAGCTCGAGGAGGTCGAACTCGATGCGGGTGAGGGTGAAGGGGCGATCGCCCCGGTAGGCCTCCCGGGTCACCGGGTCGAGGTGGAGGTCGGCGAAGCGGAGCTCCTCGTCGGCGTCGTCGGGTCGCCGCCGGAGCAGGGCACGCAACCGGGCCAGCAGTTCAGCCAGGGCGAAGGGCTTGACCAGGTAGTCGTCGGCTCCGGCGTCGAGTCCCTGGACCCGGTCGTTGATGGCGTCCCGGGCCGTCAACATGAGCACCGGGGTGTCGTCGCCGGCCGCCCGGATCCGGCGGCAGACGTCCAGCCCGTCGATGGTGGGCAGCCCGATGTCGAGGATCAGGGCATCGGGCGGCCGGATGGCCATCTCCTCCAAGGCCTGGGGACCGTCGGGGGCGAGGGAGACCTCGTAGCCCTCCAGCCGGAGCGCCCGGTTGAGGGCTCCACTGACTGCGGGATCGTCATCGACGACGAGGACTCTCATCGGGGCCGAAGACTATCGGGGTCGTGCTCTGATGCCGTGGCACGCAGGCCGGATGCCATCCTTGGCCTCCGCCGTGGGCGCAGCCGGACCGGGGCCTACCTGCGGTCGTGGGCACGGGGGCACCGACGCCCGGGAGTACCCTGGAGCGGTCGCCCTGGTGGGGTCGGCGACACTATTCCGAGGTAGTTCAATTGGCAGAACGCTGGCCTTTGGAGCCAGATGTTGGAGGTTCGAGCCCTCCCCTCGGAGCACCGGGTGCTCACGGCGTCGGCCGCCTACGCGCTCCTAGCGAGCGTCGGGCCGGGATCGACCAGCTGGGTCAGGCCCCGGACTTGCGGGCCCGGCTGCGCTGGCGGCCACGGGTGGCACCGTCGAGGATCACCTTGCGCAGGCGCACCGACTCCGGGGTGACCTCCACGCACTCGTCGTCGGAGATGAACTCGAGGGCCTGCTCGAGGGAGAGGAGCAGCGGGGGAGTGAGCCGGATGGCCTCGTCGGCGGAGGCGGAGCGGATGTTGGTCTGCTTCTTCTCCTTGGTCGGGTTGACGTCCATCTCCTCGTCCCGGGCGTTCTCCCCGACCACCATGCCCTCGTAGACCTCGGTGCCCGGACCGACCAGGAGGATGCCCCGCTCCTGGAGGCTCATCAGGGTGTAGCCGGTGGTCATGCCCCGGCGGTCGGCCACCATCGAGCCGTTGCGCTTGGTCTTCAGCTCGCCGTGCCAGGGTTCCCAGCCGTCGAAGACGTGGTGGAGCATGCCCGTGCCCCGGGTCTCGGTCATGAACTCGGTCCGGAATCCGACCAGTCCACGGGCCGGGACCCGGTAGTCCATGCGCACCCATCCGGTCCCGTGGTTGACCATCTCGATGAGGAGCCCTTTGCGTAGGGCCATCAGCTGGGTGACCACACCCAGGTAGTCGTCGGGGACGTCGATGGCCACCCGCTCCATGGGCTCATGGAGCTTGCCGTCGATCTCACGGGTGACCACCTGGGGCTTGCCCACCGTCAGCTCGAAGCCCTCCCGGCGCATGGTCTCGACCAGGACGGCCAGCTGGAGTTCGCCCCTTCCCTGGACCTCCCAGGTGTCGGGCCGCTCCGTCGGGAGCACCC
>CAWFQI010000010.1:0-15616 GCA_963817985.1 uncultured Acidimicrobiaceae bacterium
CTTG
Source organism: uncultured Acidimicrobiaceae bacterium (assembly GCA_963817985.1). Classification (GTDB taxonomy): domain Bacteria; phylum Actinomycetota; class Acidimicrobiia; order Acidimicrobiales; family RAAP-2; genus Bog-756. Next base: position 5 of record CAWFQI010000010.1, read on the forward strand.
ACATAATATACATTATCGGCGGTTTGGTTGGGGGACCGGAGAGGGGTCTGGCCAGAGGGCCACTACTGCCGGACAGGCTCCACGACCACTCCCACCAGGTCTTTTGCTGCTTCGTAGAGGTGGTTGAACGCCTCTTTGTAGGCGACCGGTTTAGGGCTTCCCTCCAGGTCAGCCTCTACATCCTCGAGCGCCGACTCCAACAGGTACAGCCGGTCATGCACCCGACGCAGATCGTCTTCGGCGACGATGACCTGGCCGGCTGGGATTTGCAGTGAGTCGGCCCGACGGCGGGCCTCATAGGCCCGTTGACGGTGAGCGGCACTGCAGAACCGGCGGGGACGCCCCGCTCCGGGAAATTGCGGCAGCGGACGGTGGCACCAGCCGCACCTAGGTGTATCGGTTGATTTCGTCACGGTGACGATATTAGGGGGATTGCAGGGCCCGTCGTGGGGACCGTCGCGGTCCGGTCGAGTCCGGGAGGGCTCAGTCCCGCTTGAGTTCGACGACCGGAATGACCCGGTCGGTCTTTTCCTCGTATTCGGCGAACCCCGGGTATTCGGTCGCTTGTGCGGCGTAGATCCGGTCCCGCTCCGCCCCCGTGACTTCACTGGCGTGGGCGGTGAACTTCTCGACGCCCACCTCGACCGTGACTTCCGGATTAGCCACGAGGTTGTGGTACCAGTCGGGATTGGTCGGTGCTCCTGCCTTCGAGGCGAATACGAACACCCGTTCGCCCTCGGATCGGTACATCATCGGCGCAGTGCGGGGCTGTCCCGACTTGGCACCGGTGGTGGTCAGGAGCAACAGGGGCGCTCCCTCGAACTGGCCACCGACTACCCCGTCGTTCGCTCGGAACTCCTCGATGATCTTGGTGTTGAAATCGCTCATCTCCGTCATATTCCCACTGGTCCTTCCGAGGTCGGCCGCCGGGGGCCAAAGGGTGTGGCCCTGGCTTGCATCCTAGGCCGGTCACATGGGTGCGACAGGGGTGGGCAAGGCCGCCTCGCACCACGCAACGCGGCGGTATCCTCGGAGTCGAGACTCCCCCATGGACTACGACCCCGACGACGAGCTGAACTTCGACGATCTCTACGACGACGAGGTGTTCTTCCGGACCTGCGGTAAGTGCGGCGCCCGGACCTCACCGCGTTGGTCGGAGTCGGCCTGCCTCGAAGAGGCCCGCCGGTACGGCTGGCGGCGGGTGGCGGCATCGGACCGGCCCGGGGCCCGGCGGATGGACCTCTGCGGCTCCTGTGCCGCCGACGCCGGATTCGGACCGCCCATGGCCCGGTGGGGGTAGTGGCCGAGCCGGCGGGCGACGTCGACTACGCACGCTACGGCGAGGGCTACGCCGTGAGCCGGCAGACGGACCCCCGCATCGCCAGCCTGATTCTGGCCGCCCTCGGTTCAGCCCGGACCGTGGTCAACGTGGGCGCCGGAGCGGGTTCCTACGAGCCCAACGACCGCGCCGTGATCGCCGTCGAGCCGTCCGAGGCGATGGTGGCCCAGCGGCCCCCACCCCGCGCCCGGGTGGTGCGGGCCGTGGCCGGCGCGCTTCCTCTGGCCGACGGTTCAGTTGCGGCCAGCATGGCCACGGTGACCATCCATCAGTGGCCGGACCCGCTGGCCGGCCTGGCCGAGATGCGCCGGGTGACGAGGGGACCAGTGGTTGTGCTCACCTTCGACCCCGACGCCCTCGACGCCCTCTGGCTCGTTGAGTACTCCCCCGAACTGTACGCCGCCGAGTCCCGGCGCTATCCGACCATCGCCTCGGTGACCGACGCGCTCGGCCCGGGCACCACCTCGATACCGGTGCCCGTGCCCTTTGACTGCCGGGACGGCTTCACCGAGGCCTTCTACGGTCGACCCAGGCATTCCTCGATCCCGCCGTGCGCCGGTCGCAGTCGGCCTGGAGCTTCGTCAATCCGCGAAGCCAGTCCCGGCCGTGGCGGCCCTCGCCGCCGATCTCGAGTCCGGCCGTTGGGACCAACGCCACGGTGCGCTGCGCACCCAGGCCCACTTCATCGGCTCACTGCGGCTCGTGATGGCACCGGCGGTCGACGATCTCCGTGGCCGCTGAGCGCACCGCTGCACTCCTGCGAGCCTGTCTGGTTCTCGATTTCGACGGCACCATCCTCGACACCGAGGACTCGCTCTTCCGTTCCTGGGTCGAGCTGTGGGACGACCACGGTCACCAGCTGGAACGGGAGGTGTGGCAGCGCAACATCGGTGGAGTCGACCTGTTCGACCCGTGGCGAAGCTCGAACGCCGCCTCGGTCGGCCCCTTGCTCCGGAGCTGAAGGACGTCCAGCGCCGCCGACGTGACGAGATCCAGGCTGACGAGACCCTCCGGGACGGCGTCCTCGCCTGGATGACGGAAGCCGAGTCCCTCGGCGTACCCCTGGGCGTGGCTTCGTCGTCGAGCCACTGGTGGGTGGCCGGCCACCTCGAGCGGCTGGGTATCGCCCACCGGTTCACCGCGGTCGTCTGTGCCGGCGAGAATGTCCCGGCCAAGCCCGAACCCACCTCGTACCGGTTGGCCTGTGCGCAGCTCGGTGCCGATCCGGCCCGCTCCGTCGCCGTGGAGGACTCCCCCACGGGTGTCTCGGCGGCCGCGGCGGCCGGGCTCTACACGGTGGCGGTCCCCCACGACCTGACCCGGGACCTCGACCTGAGCTCGGCGGATGTGGTCGTCGACTCGCTGCTGTCGCTGTCGGTGGCCGAAACGTTCGAACGGGCTGCCGCTCGGGCAGGAGGGGTGGCCGATCCAGTCACTCCCCCACCACGGTGACTGGTGGATCGGGCATGGCACCGTTGGCATACTCGCCCTTCTTCCGGGACGGCTGACCCGGCGACCCCAGGTTGACCCAGCCCAGCAACCGCTCGTGGTCCGCCGCGCCGAACAGCGCTCGCACCGGTTCGGCATCGAGGACCGCGGCGCTCTTCCACACCGCCCCGAGTCCGAGAGCGGTGGCCCCGAGCACGATGGCGTAGCCCGTACACGAGGCGGAGACCACCTGCTCCCACTCGGGGACGTTCGACTCCAGCTTGGGGGAGGCCACGACCATCACGGCACACGGCGCGGCGAACGCCTTCCCCCGCATCTTGGTGACCGCCCCTTCGGGTACGTCGTCGCCTCGTGTGGCGTGCAGCCCGGCCACCAGTGCTTCGCCGAACCGGTCGCGTCCCGTCCCTTTGATGACGGCGAAACGCCAGGGCCGGAGCCCGCCGTGGTCGGGCACGGTGGTGGCGGCCGCAAGTATCCGGGCGACGTCGCCGTCGTCGGGGGCGTGTCCGTCCCGGGCCGGCTCGACACGGGGGGCGGCCAGGCCCTCGAGGGACAAGACCGGGCCCGCGGGTGCGACGGTCACCGCGTCTGCAGAATCCATGCCCTGAGGGTAGGGGAAAGTCGGGGCCGGTGGAGCATGGTGGCGGGTCTCACCCTCCGCGGGTCCGACGTCAGAACTCAGCCTGCGGTGGCCTGGGCCTGACCACTGGCCAGCGTGGCCGTCACCGTCTTTTGTTCCGGCCCCCGGAAGAGGCCGATGGTGACCTTCTGGCCCGGCTTGTCGGCCTGGATGGCCGTGGCCAGCTGGTCGGCACTCGTCACCGCCTTGCCCTGGTACGAGGTAATCACATCCCCTTGTTGGAGACCGGCGGCCGCGGCCGGGCTACCGCTCTGGACCTGGAGGACGACCGCGCCCTGGCTGGGCACGAAGTTGTACTCGCTGCGGATCTGGGAGGTGAGGGTCTCGAGCGAGACGCCGAGGAAGCCGGTTCCCGACGCCGGTTGGCTGCCGATCGACTTGCTCCGAAGGGCGGGGAGCAGCTTCCCGATCTTGTTGGCCGGAATGGCGAACCCGATGTTCTGGGCCTGCGAGGTGCCGTCCACGCTCGAGGCCACGGCGGTGTTCATCCCGATGACGCGGCCCGAGCTGTCGACGAGTGGGCCGCCCGAGTTCCCCGGGTTGATGGCGGCGTCGGTCTGGAACATGTTGGTCAGGCTCTCGCTGGTGCCACCCAGGAGTCGCTGGCCTGCACCGACCGCCCTTTGGCCGAGATGATCCCCTGGGTGACCGTGGGGGTGCCCGCCGACAGGCCGAGGGCGTTGCCGATGGCGACCACCGCGTCACCCACCTGGACGTTGTCCGAGTTGCCGTAGGTCACCGTGGGCAGGTTGGACTGGCCGGTGATCTGCAGGAGGGCCACGTCGTTGGTGGCGTCGGTGTCGACCAGGGTGGCCGGAAGGGGCTTGATGCTGCCGTAGAGGGTCACGGTGATGGTGGTGGCACCGGCGATCACGTGGTTGTTGGTGACCACCTCGCCCGACGGGGTGATGATCATCCCGGTCCCCTGGTCCTCTTCCACACTGCTCGAACCGTCGCCGAAGATGGACTGGGAAGCGGGTGCGGGGCCCTTGGCGTCGATGGAGACGATGGCCGGGAGCACTTTGCCGATGACCGTCTCGACATTGGTCACCCCGTTGAGCAGCGCCGGCCCGGCCGAAATCTCCTTCACGGTGGCACCCGTCGATCCGGAGTTGGTGAGTGCCACGATGCCGCCGCCGATGAGGGCCCCGATGAGTGCCGCGGCCACCACGACCGCACCCCAGACCCAGCCCGGGCCGCGGCGCGGCCGCTCGTGTTGGGCCGGCCCGCCGGCCCCCGGATCGATGGGCGGGGGCACCACAGGTCCCCACACGGGCACCGGAGTGCTCGGCCGTGCCGGCTCGAGACCGGCTGTGGTGGCCGCCGGAGTGGGTGCCAACAGGCCGGCGGCCGAATCCCGACTAGCCGGAAGCGCGATGGCATGGACGGGCGACACGGTCTCGGTCTCGGTCCCCTCGGGGTCTGACTGGTCCGTTCCGGACTCGCTGTCCCGGGTGTCCGGGACCGTCGGCTCGGCGGCCGTGGCGCCCGGCTCGGGACCATCGTCAGAGGCGACGTCGTCCGGCATCTGACCGTCTGTATCGGACTGATCCATCGCCTGTCTCCTCCAACGGCGGACGATCCCCACGTTTCGTCCGTGCCGCCGGCCGAAGCCGGGGCCACTCCATCGAGCCATCGTAGGGTGGCCACCTATCGGTAAACGAGCATTTCAGGGGGTTCTTACCCCCTTCTTAGCGGCCGGTTGGGCACTCCGTGCCGACGGGTGGTGTCGACGGCAGTAGCCTGTCGCCCGGTATGGCCCATCGCATCGAAGTCGAACTCACCAGTCAAACCGGGGACACCACGTGGACCTGGCGCGCCGCCGGGGCCAAGCAGCCCCGTGGCACCGTGGAGGCATCCCTCGTGCCCGAGGGGTCCGGTGTGGGGACGATCCTGCGGGCCGAGGTCGAGACGACCCTGGACGGCACGACGGTGACGGCCCTCCTTCCCCTCAAGGGAAAAGGTGACGTACGCAACGTGGAGCGCATCGAGGTCATCGGGACCCCGAAGAGCGGGCCTGACGTCAACGTGGTGCTGGCCTCCAAGGGCAAGCGTCGACGCGACGACCGTGGCGACGGTCCGCGGGACGGCTCCCGTCGGCCGGCCGATCGCCGACCTCGTTCGGACAGCGCCGACCGAGGCCCCCGGAGCGACAGTGGCTCCCGCGGTCGTCCGTCCTCGGGCGGGCCCTCCGAGGACGGCGGACGCAAGCGCACCGGCCCGGCCCGGCCCGGTGGCCGCGACTCGGGCGGTCGCGACAACCGTGGGCGCCTCACCCCGTCCAGCACCTATCGCAACGCGGCCCTGGCCGACCTGCCACCCGAGCAGCTACCCGTGGCCGAACAGCTCTTGAAGGGCGGGATCCCCGCCGTCCGCCAGGCCCTCGAGGAGCAGAACACGAGGGCACGCGCCGAAAGCCGCCCCGAGGTCACACCGGGACCCCTGCTGTCCCTGGCCGAGCAGCTGCTGCCCAAGATCAACCTGGCCTCCTGGAAGGACCGGGCCGCGGCCGCCCGTGCCGCCGGCAAGGACGTCCCCCTCCGCGAGCTGCGTTCCATCGTGGCCTCGGCCTCGACCGTCACCCTCGACGAGGAGGGCACCGAGATGGCGACCGCCCTGCGGACCGCGCTCGACCAGCGGGTCACCGCCCTGCGTGAGCGTTGGGTCGAGCGGATCACCTCGGCCCTCGACGACGGACGGATCGTCGAGGCGGTGCGAGCCTCCATCCGACCCCCCGAACCCGCGGCCAGGCTCTCCTCGGAGCTGGCCGTCCGCCTGGCCGGCGCTGCCGGTGAGGCCATGTCGGCCGACACCCCGGCCGACCAGTGGCTGGCGCTCCTCGAGGTGGTCGTGGAGTCCCCCGTGCGCCGGACGGTCAAGCCCGCCGGCCTGCCGACCGACGCCGACGAGACGGTGTTGGCCGCAGCGCGCCAGGCGTCGGGCTACGTGCCCGAACTGGCCCGCCTCATGGGCATACCCATCCCCCCTCCACCGGGACCGCGACGGCCGGTACCGGCCCGGTCCTCCCCGGGGCGACGGGGCGGCTGACCCGCCACGGGCTCAGCGGGCGGAACGGCCCGTGGGCTCAGCTCAGCTCGCGGTGCATGGTGAGCAGTCGGGCTTTGAACCCCGCCGACTCGAAGAAGGATTTGGCGGCGCGATCCCCGGGGAGCGCGGTGCCGTCCACGCCGGCACATCCCTCCTCGGCCAGCCAGGCCAGGGAACGCTCGAGCAGCAACCGCCCCACCCCGACGGCACGGGCCTCCACCTCGACGAAGCAGGCACCCAGCCGGCCCCACCGCGTCCCCTGTGCGTCCACCTCGTAGGTGGCGACGGCGAATCCCACCACGACGTCGTCGAGCGCCCCGACGAGCACCAGCGCATCGGAACGGTCGAGCAGGGGCACCAGCTGTGCACCGAAGGACGGGTCGGGCAGTCCCAGGGCCGAGCCCACCAGCAGCGGTCCGCCCCGCTGGGCGGCCACCGAGGCCACCAGTTCGTCGGCCAATGCCGTTAACCGCTCCTCGTCGTCCGCCGTCGCCGGCCGCACCGACTCCATGGGTCTTCTCGTGCGACGGCCTCGACCCGGAGGTCAGGACCGTTCGTCGAGCAGCTGGTCGACCCGGCTGAGGATGGTCCGCCGACCCCGGTTGGAGGCCTCGTAGGCCCGCACCGAGACCAGCTCGGATCGGTTCAGCCCGTCGAGCCGTTGGACCACCTGGGAGGCGGAGAGGGCATCGAACCCAGGGATGGACAGTGTTCCGACCGTGGGGATGTGCCCGTTGACTGCCGCCGGGGCCGGGGCCGGGGCCGGGGCCGGGGTGGTCGGGGTCGGGGCCTCCCCTCGATCTGCGTGGACGGGCGAAGGTTGGGACTCGGTGGCCGGCACCTCGGTCGGTGGTGTCTCCGATGACGGCGGTCCTCCGTCGCCCGAGTCCCGTCCCGAGGACCACGGGAACAGTCCCTCGGAACGCCGCACGAACTCGTCGTGTCCGGCTTTGACGGCGAACTGTCCGACGGCCCGAGCCGAGGACACCCGCACCCCTAGGCGCTCCCGTCCTCGTGCCGCCAACCGGGGAAGCTCCTCGGCCACCGAGAGGGCGAGTCCGGCCGGGACGTAGACGAAGGCGTCGAGTAGGCGTTCGTTGAAGGAGCCGTCCGAGGGCTGGGGCTGGCCGGTTGGATCCTCGGAGTCAGTGTCGGGTTCAGCCATGGTCGCCTCCCGTCACACGCAATCGCGACAGAGCATCTTCTTCCGGTCGGCCAGCTGGTTGGGATGCTTGACGAGGAAGCAGGACCGGCACACGAACTCGCCGGGTTGCTTGGGCAGCACCCGCTCGACACCGTCGGCGGTGCGGTCCTCGGGTTCGGGGGTGTCCTCGTCGTCCTCGGGCTCCTCGACGACGAGGCGCTCCTTCAAGATGGTGTCGAGGCTGGCCTCGACGTCTTCGTCGTCGGGCTCCTCTTCGTCTTCTTCCTCGGTCTCCTCGCCGGTGGCGCCGGGCTTGGCCGGCTTGGCGGCGGGCTCGGCCACGACGGCCGCGTCCTCTTCGACCACCACGGCGATGGCGACGTCGTCATCGTCGTCGTCAGCGATGGCCAGTCCGTCTTCGGCAATCAGATCGTCGTCGTCGGCCAGTTCATCGAGGTCTCCCTCGATCAGTTCATCGGGCCCTTCGACTTCGTCGAGTTCTTGTGGCATCTAGGTCTTTCCGTGGTCAGTTGGGCGGGAGCATAGACGGTTCCGCCACCGCTTCGTTCGCATTCGACAGGAACCGATCGGCCCCATACGTTTCGACGGGACCGCACCCGGACCTCTCGTCCGGCACTCGCAGAACCACCGGGACGGCGGTGGTATTCCCGGCCCGCGGCGCCAAGGGTGGAGCCGGGCCGAATGGTCGTCTCAAGTTCCGTCCATCCGCACTGCCAAACTGCAGGCGGTTGGACCCAGGGGTCTTTGGCACCACTCCCCCGCTACCTTCGACGTACGTCGCCGGTCTCGGGGAAGTGTTTTCTACTCGATCCCCTGGGCCTCCCTCCGCCTCTCACAGCATCCCCCCCTCCAGTCGCACCTCACGATCGTCGATCGCAGGGTGCGCCTCTCGGGGCGACTGGGACTGGGCGAACGATAGGCCACCGACACGGTCCTTCGTCAAATGACATGGAACGCACCCGACCTGGGAGTTTGCAGAACTTCCCAGGTCAGCGGATTACCGGATTTCCTGCAGCCGACAGCGAATTTCTTTTTCCCTCGGCACGGCGCTCCGATTCCAGCCGCTCGAGGTCCTCGGCGCCGAAGTCGACGTACGACATGGCCTCGGCGATGAGGCGGTGTCCGGCCTGTCCGGCGATGAGCCGGTGCATCTCCTGGGCCACCCATCGGTAGCTGGCGTGTCCCTGGGGACCGGAGCGAAGCTCCAAGAGGTGCATGGCCTCCCGGGCGTTCATCTGCATGGAGTAGCGGATGCGATACGCCAGGGCCACGGCGTAGGCCGACTGGACCGGGAAGGTCGGGGCGAGTGTCTCGGCCAACTGGCGCGACCGCTCGATCGAGGCCACGTAGCGGTCGGTCAGCCCGGCCTCGGCCACCACCTCGGGGACGTCGTAGCCGAGGGTGGTCCCGAGCGGCTGCCAGTCGAGGGTCAGCATGCGGTGGCGCTGCAGGTCGCGGAAGGCCCCGTAGTCGGTCACCACGTCGAAGCGGTACCCGGTGCGCTCGAAGGCCCGGCCGGGCCGGTGGCGCCGGTTGCTCCGTTCGCCGACGTAGGCCCGGAGGAGGGAGCGCTTCTCCTCGGCCCCGAGGAGCGCCACCCGACGGACCACCTCGTCTTCGGGCCGGTCGACCAGCGGGGCGCAGATGGCCGCGATGACCTTGTCCTCGCCGTCGGGGTCGAAGTCGAGCAGGGTCACCGAGGGTTGACCCGACGGTCCGCCGACCACGGTGTCGGCCGGTGAGGTGAGATCGGGAAAGAGTCCGTCGACCAGTTCGGCCGTCCGGGCCCGGGTGTCTTCCAGGTAGGCCGACCACGAGCCACCCCGATCGGGCCGGTCCACGCGGGTGAGGAACGAGGGGATGACCTTGCGCAGCTCCTCGAGCATCAGGTCGGCGTAGGCGCGGGCCTCCCCGAGCGGGTGTGATCGCATGCGCATCAGGAGCATCTCGTAGGACTGGCCCGTGCCGTAGATGCCCACGTTGGAGAGCGAGGCCGCCGGCAGCAGCCCCCGGAGGGCGTCGAGGGCCTTGGCCCGCACCGCCTGGCGGTGGACGAAGTCCGAGTCGCCGGGCTGGCGGGGATGGCGGACGGCCAGCCAGGCCTGGGCCTCCTCCAACAGCTCGCCGTAGGTGTCGAACATGCGGTCCATGTCCCCGACGTACCGGGCGCCGAGGGGTGAGTCGAGCAGGCTCGGATCCCGGTAGTACCGGTAGTGGCCGGTGGTCAGGCGCTGGTTGTAGGCGATGTAGCGGGTGGACTGTTCGAGGTAGGCCATGAGCCGGCCCCACTCGAGCACCTTGGTCAGGACGTTGGAGGCCTGCTCGCAGGCCAGGTGGACCCCACCCAGCTGGGCCACCGAGTCGTCGCCGTACTCGAAGAAGACCTTCTCGTAGAGGTCTTCGGCCCGCTTCAGGCCCACCGTGGCGTCCACGCTGGCGTCCCCGGAGATGTCCAGCTCGCCGACGAACTCGTCGAGGAACAGCCGCCGGAGGCTCTTCGGCGACCGGGAGTAGCGGGCAAAGAGGGCCCCTTTGACCACCTCGGGCAGATTGACCAGGGCAAAGACCGGTCGATCCAGGTTCGTGACGTACCGGCGCAGGATATCTTCCTCGTCGGCGGTGTACGTCTCTACGGCATAGGGGAACATGCCCCGATCACACTACGACGGAGATGGCACCGGGGGCGCGGACCCCATGCCCGCCGGGTCGTCGGCCCCCACGACGCCACGGCGCAGGGTGGCGACCGCCAGTTCGGCGGCGTCCCGGGTGGCCGCCACCGGTGCCACCTGGGAGAGCTGGCGGACCAGGTCGATGAGCTGGCGGACGTTGCGGACGAAGTCACCCGGGGCCACCTCGCACTCCCGGAGCACGGCATCGAGGGTGGAGCCCTTGGACCACGCCACGACCGCCCGGACCAGGCCCCCGTCGGGACGCCGGGTGCGCCGGAGGCCCACCCGGCGCTCGTCGGAGCGCAGCTCGGAAGCCAGGGCGTCCAGCTGGGCCAGACGTTCGACCACCACCGCCTGGCGTGGGGTCACGTCGCGGTCCGGCACCCGCCGGGCCTCGAAGGTGAGGGCCGAGGCCACCCCGGCCAGCGCCGCCCCGTCCAGACCGTCGAAGAGCCCCCGGCGGAGGGCCTCGGCCACCAAGAGGTCGGCCTCGTGGTAGATCGAGGCCAGCACCAGCCCGGCATCGGTGATCCGCCACCCGTCGAGGAAGCCGCGCTCGTCGAGGATGGCCAGGCGTCGGTCCAGCTGGGCTACCAACGACTCGGAGCCCCGAGGGGCCTGCCACTGCCCGTACGAGGCGGCCAGCAGGCCGTAGGCCTCCTCCCTCGACCAGCGGCGGACCAGGTTCACGGCGAGGTTGTAGGTGGGATGGAACGAGGAGACGAGGTCGGGGGGCGGGGCGAGGGCCGTCCTTGCCACCAGCGCAAAGGGCGTGGCCTGGGACCAGAGCACCATGGCGTGCCCCACGGTGTCGATGCCCCGCCGCCCGGCTCGCCCGGTCAGCTGGCGGTACTCCCCCGAGGTGAGGGCCGAGGTGTCCGAGCCGCGGAACTTGGCGAAGCGCTCCACGACGACCGTGCGGGCCGGCATGTTGATTCCGAGGGCCAGGGTCTCGGTGGCGAACACCACCTTCAACAGTCCCTCCGAGAAGCACTGCTCGACGGCCTGGCGGAAGGCCGGGACGAGGCCGGCGTGGTGGGGGGCGATCCCGGCCTCGAGGGCCGCCGACCACGGCCCGTACCCGAGGGTGCGGAGGTCGTCGTCCGACAGGCGTTCGACCGCGGCCTCGGTGAGCTGGCGGATCCGGGCCCGCTCCTCCCCGGTGGTCAGCCGGATCCCGTCTTGGAGGCACTGCCGGGTGGCGTCGTCGCACGCCGCCCGCGAGAAGATGAAGGTGATGGCGGGCAGCATGCCCGAGGCGGCCAGGTACTCGACCACCTCACCCCGGCGGGGCACCCGGAGCCGGTGGCGCGGGTTGCGCCGCCGGCGGTCGTCGAGGGCCACGCCGTCGGGATTGGCCTTGCCCTCTTTGAGCAGCGGGATGACCGTGAGCCCGTCCCTCCCCCGCTCGGCCAGCACGTAGTGATTGTGCAGGGTGACCGGACGGTGGGTCTCCACGATGACCCGGGTGGTCCCCCGCACCGAGGTGAGCCAGGCCCCGAAGTCCTTGGCGTTGCTCACCGTGGCCGACAGGCTGACGAACGATACGCCGGCCGGCGTGAGCACCAGGACCTCCTCCCACACCGAGCCCCGGTAGGGGTCCTGGAGGTAGTGGACCTCGTCGAGCACCACCACCTCCAACCCGTCGAGCACCGACGAGCGGGCAAAGAGCATGTTGCGCAGGACCTCGGTGGTCATGACCACGATGGGGGCATGGGCCTGATGGGAGACGTCCCCGGTGAGCAGGCCCACCCGGTCCTCCCCGTAGCGGGCGGCGAGCTCAGCGAACTTCTGATTGGACAGGGCCTTGATCGGGGTGGTGTAGAAGGCCTTGCCGCCGGCCTCGAGCGCCCGGGCTGCGGCGTAGTCGGCGATCAGGGTCTTGCCCGAGCCCGTAGGGGCGGACACGAGCACCGACTCCCCGCGGTCGATGGCGTCCATGGCCCGGTGCTGGAATCCGTCGAGCGGGAAGCCCACCGTCTCGATGAACCGTTCCCGCAGCCCCTCGCTCGACCCGGCGTCGCCGGCGCGCCGGGCGCCCCCGGCACGCCCGGCGGTCATCGGTTGAGGATCTTCCCGATCACGATGGAGAGCTCATAGAAGATGTAGAGCGGGACGGCGAGCGCCATCATCGAGAACGGGTCCGAGCTCGGGGTGATCACCCCGGCCACCACCACGATGAGGACGATGGCCCACCGTCGCCAGGAGGACAGCTGCTTGGGCGTGAGCACGCCGGCCAACTCCAAGGACACCAGCAGCACCGGGAACTCGAAGGTGAGCCCGAAGATCGTCATCATCAAGACGATCAGGCTGAGGTACTTGGTGGGGTCGAGGATCTCGGTCAGGCTCGGGCCGCCGATGTGGTCGAGGAAGTTGAGGGCGTGGGGGAAGGTGACGTAGGCGACCAGGCAGCCGAGGGCGAACAGGACGATGGAGGCCACGATGAAGGGGATGGCGTACTTCTTCTCGTTCTTCCTGAGGCCGGGGGTGATGAACCGCCACAGCTCCCACAAGAGGACGGGCGAGGCGAGGAACAGCCCGCCGTAGGCGGCGATCTTGACCCGCAGGGCCAACCCGTCCAGCGGGCCGGTGATGTAGAACCCGCACCGGTGGGGCGCCACCTCGCAGTAGGGGTGCTTCAGGAACGAGAGGATCTGGGGGTACAAGAGGAAGGCCACCGTGGCCATCACGATGAAGGCCACCGCGCAGACGAGCACCCGGCTGCGCAGCTCGGTCAGGTGCTCGACGAGCGTCATCGAGTCCGGCTTGGGCTTCGCTTCGCTTCGTCGTTTCAGGGAGATGGCCATGGTTGCTCGGGTTGTGCTGGGGAGGGACTGGCCGCCGGACGGGCGGGCTCAGTTCATCCCTGGATCGTCGGGAATGGCACGGCCGTTCGAGCGGACCTGGTGGACGATGCCACCGGGGTCGACGATGAGCACGTCGGGTATCCCGGGGGTCTCCTCGGTGGCCTGGACGGACCCGGCCGGTCGGTTGGAGCCGGACGACGGCTGGACGGCATCGCCTTGCACGTCAGGTTCTTCGGCGCCGGGGGCGCCTGCGGATGTCGTGCCGTTCTCGGCGCTGTGGGTGTCGGCCAGATTGTCGAGGAAGGCCAGGGGTGACCGCACGGCCTGGGTGATGGTCTCGGTCGAGGGCAGATCGGGGAACGAGCCCCGGACGTCGGTCTCGAGGCGCTCACGGAAATTGCGGAAGTCGCCCCACAGGCTGCCGATCTGTTTGGCCATCTTGGGCAGCTTGTCGGGCCCGAGGACGATGAGGGCCACCACCAGGATGACCAGCAGCTTCGCCGGGCTGAGGAAGGGCACGATCAGCAGTGTACCGGCGGTCCGGCGCAGAGGCATCCGCCAGGCCCCCGGTAACGCCCCGACCAGGGGGCCTCCAGCCTCGGGCGTCCCGACCAACGGAGGGGCCCGGGCCGGGATGGCATGGCGGTGCCCACGGCTCCGGCCCTGGACGGCGAGTACGGCGAGAGCCACCACCAAGACGGCGGCCACGGCCAGCAGCACGGCGAGCCATCCCGAGTCGTCGAGGGGCCAGGCCACAAAGGCCATCCGGCCCACGATCAGGTTGGCCGGAATGGGCCCAAAGTACCGGCTGTCCTCGGAGTTGGTGCGGTTGTCCCCCATCACGAAGTACTCGCCGGCCGGCACGGTATAGGGGTGGAGGAGGCTGAAGCCCTGGGCCACCGGGCTCGGCGAGGTGACGGGCTCGGGGGTGGGCAGCCAGGGCTCGGCCAGGGGCTTGCCATCGATGTAGACCCGGCCGTTCACACTGGAGACGGTGTCACCGGGAAGGCCGATCACCCGCTTCACGAGGTCCGAGTACGGGTCGTGCTCGAGGGGAGGACGGCGGAAGACCACGATGTCGCCGCGGTGGACGCCATGGAGGTGGTAGCTCACCTTGTCGACCACGATGCGGTCCCCTACCTGCAAGGTGGGCAGCATGGAGCCCGAGGGGATGTAGAACATCTGAGCCACATAGGCCCGCACCCCGAGCGCCAGGACCACGGCCACCACGAACACGGCGATCCACTCGAGCCACCACCGCCCTCGCGACGGACCCGAGACCGGCTCCGGTCGCGGCGCCACGACCTCGTTCGTCGGACCCGGTGGACCGACACCGGACGGGCCAGCCGGGACCGGGAACGGGGTGGACGTCCCGTCGGGACCCCAACCGGGACGACCGGCGGCGGGGTGACCGACACCGGCGTGGACGGAGGCGGGACGGTAGGGACCGGGAACGGGTGCCGGCCGGACGACAAGCTCGATGCTGGGCACGGCCATGGCGTGGGAAAGGGGCCCCAGCGGGCCGTGGACTTCGACATCGCCGTTGTGGAGGTCGGGGTCCACCAGTGTGGGAGGCTACCCACGGTCCCCCGCTTCGGACCTCAGGGACGCGGCCCCCGCGTCCGTGGGCGGATCCCTAGAGGCCCTTGATGTGGCTGAGCGGCCAGATGTCGGCCACGGCTCGACCCACGATGAGCGACTTGGGAATGGGCCCGAAGAGCCGGCTGTCCTCGGAGTCGGTGCGGTTATCCCCCATCACGAAGTACTCACCCTGCGGGATGTGGACGGGCCCGGGAAGGTCGGACTGCGGGTGCGGGTCGTCACCGGCCAGGGGGCCCGAGTAGCTGTCTGCTCCGGGCGGCAGCCAGGGCTCGTCGAGCTTCTTCCCGTCGATGTAGATGTTCCCGCCCTGGGACGAGATGGTCTCGCCGGGGAGCCGATGACCCGCTTGACCAGATCGGCATACTGCTGGTCCTGAGCTGGGCGGGCGAAGACCACGATGTCCCCCCGGTGGACATCGTGGAGGGGTAGCTGAGCTTGTCCACGATGATGCGGTCGCCCACCTGCAGGGTGGAAGCATTCAAGCCGAGGGAATGTAGAAGGACTGGACCACATAGGTCCGGAGCAGCACCGTGCACAACAGCACGGCGATGAGGATGATGACCCACTCGACCACCATCCGGTAGCCGCGGCCTTTGACCGGCCCGTAGGGTGCTTGGCCCCCCAGGTCGTCCGCCGACGGGTCCAGCACGGTCGTCGGCTGCCCCTCGCCGCTAGGTTGACTCGCCACAATCAGGCGACGCTACCGCACCGGCGGGCGAGATTGGGTCGGAGGGGTCTCGGGGCCGGGCGCCGACGGGGACGAACGTCACAGTCCGGCGATGAGCTTCTCCACCCGCTCGTCTTTGGACTTGAACGGGTCCTTCAACAGCACGGTCCGCTGGGCCTGGTCGTTGAGCTTGAGGTGCACCCAGTCGACGGTGAAGTCGCGCCGC
>CAWFQI010000011.1:0-117154 GCA_963817985.1 uncultured Acidimicrobiaceae bacterium
CTCTCCCCCATCACCACGTCATCGATGAGTAGGGGGTCGATGCCGGATCGCTTGACCGACTCGGCCACGACGTGGGTGGCCAGGTCGAAGGGGTCCACGTCCACCAGCGATCCCTTGAACGCCGTGGCGATCGGGCTCCGTGCCGTCGAGACGATCACTGCTTCAGGCATTCTGAGATTCTCCTCTGGTTGGTTGCTGCATTCGTACGGGTACCACCGGCAGGCCGGGTCTCCACCCGCCCACCAGTCTGGCCGGGTCACCCGTGCCGGTCTAGATGGCCAGCCGACCCCCGGTAGGACAGGTGGCCGATAATCATGATCTGTCCAATCTACAACCTGGCTATCCCGTTTCCTACCGGGGGCGTTGCGCCATACGGAACGCTATTATCGGCCGCAAGTCACCACGGAGCGGCGGGCGGTCCGGCCAGGAGCCGGCGACCGCCACCGACACCCCTCCGAGGCCCGCTACGAGGAGGTCCGTCCGATGACGACGAAGGTGAATCCCGAGCCGAGGATGCTGATCGACGGCAAGCTCGTCGAAGCCAGCGGAGGCAAGACGTTCGCCAACGTGAACCCGGCCACCGAAGAGGAGCTCGGCCAGGTGGCCGACGCCTCCGCCGGGGACATGGAACAGGCCATCGCCGCGGCACGGCGGGCCTTCGACGAGACGGACTGGGCCACTAACCGCTCCTTCCGGCGGCACTGCCTCGAGCAGCTCCACGAGGCGCTGGTGGCCGAACGCGAGGAGATGCGCGAACAGCTCATCCTCGAAGTGGGCTGTCCACGGATGCTCACCTACGGGCCCCAGCTCGACGCTCCCCTCGACGGGTCCATCACCTACCCGGCTCAACTCATCGACGAGTTCGTCTGGGAGGACGACCTGGCCGATGCCGTCGACTTCCGCGGCAATCTCAACACACGACGCATCGTCAAAGAGCCGGTGGGCGTGGTCGGTGCCATCGTGCCGTGGAACTTCCCGTTCGAAGTGTCCATTACCAAGGTGGCCCAGGCGCTGGCCACGGGGAACACCGTCATCTTGAAGCCCGCCCCGGACACCCCGTGGAACGGCACCCTGCTCGGACGCATCGTGGCCGAGCAGACCGATATCCCCGCCGGCGTGTTCAACGTGGTGACGTCCTCGGACCACCTGGTCGGGGAGCAACTCACCCTCTCACCACACGTCGACCTCATCTCCTTCACCGGCTCGACGGCCGTCGGGAAGCGCATCATGGAGAAGGGCGCCGCCACCCTCAAGCGGCTCTTCTTGGAGCTCGGAGGCAAGTCGGCCACCATCGTGCTCGACGACGCCGACTTCGCCACCGCCATGATGTCCGGCCTCGCCGTCTGCGCCCACGCCGGCCAGGGCTGTGCCATCCCCACCCGGATGCTCCTACCCCGCTCCCGCTACGAGGAGGGCGTCGAGCTGTTGAAGCCGATGCTGGCCGGGGTCCCGGTCGGCGATCCGCAGCGACCCGACATGCTCATGGGCCCGCTCATCTCCGAGAAGCAGCAGCGTCGAGTCCTCGGCTACATCGAACAAGGAATCGCCGAAGGAGCCACCCTCGCCCTCGGCGGCGGCAAGCCCGCCGACCAGGACCGGGGCTGGTTCGTCGAGCCGACGCTCTTCACCGGGGTGGACAACTCGATGACGATCGCCCGGGAGGAGATCTTCGGGCCCGTCCTCGTCGTCATTCCCTACGAGGACGACGATGACGCGGTGCGCGATCGCCAACGACAGTAACTACGGCCTCGGTGGGGCGGTCGTGTCCAGTTCGCTCGAGCGGGCCATCGGTGTCGCCAACCGGATGCGTACGGGTACGGTGAGCGTCAACGGTGGGATGATCTACGGACCCGACTTACCCTTCGGCGGTTTCAAGGACAGCGGGATCGGGCGGCAGAACGGCACCGCCGGCTTCGACCAGTACCTCGAGGTGAAGTCACTGGCCTGGCCGGCCGGCTGAGCGCAACAGCCCCACAGCTGTCGCCGTCCGAGGCTCGACCTTGCGAGGTCCGCTTCGCGGGTGCACCAGCCGGGACACGGAACCGGGGGGGAATCCGGTCCCGACTGGCACGGTCAGGACCCATGGGGGGTGGGCGCCCGACGAGCTCGTTGCCGACCTTCCTCTTCGGCCACTACACCAACGATAGCCAATTCCCAAGTAAGTCGGTCGGAATTACCGATATGACAGGCGGACCCGCTGCCGTCGGCGCTCAGGGCCGGTGTCGTGCCGAGTTCGACGAAGGGCTCCAGAGCAGCCGGATCGGCGAACGCACCGGGACTGGCGACGTCGGCGGCCTCGGCACCGCCGAGGATGCGCTTCACCGGAACCTCCAACTTCTTCCCCGAATGAGTCCGGGGTATGGCCGGCACAGACGTGGATGTCGTCGGGTACGTGGCGGGGCGAGAGCGCAGAACGCAGCTCACCGGCGATCCGGGCCGTCAGCGGCCCGTCGAGGGCCACGCCGTCCTCCAGCTGCACGAAGAGGACCAGGCGTCCCGCGCCCCCCTCGGCGTCCTCCAGATGCACGACGAGGCTGTCGGCAATCCCCGGAACCGATTCGACGACGGCGTAGAACTCACTCGTGCCGAGCCGGACGCCGCCCCGGTTGAGGGTGGCATCCGAGCGCCCGGTGATCACGCACGAGCCCCGGTCGGTGATGGTGATCCAGTCACCATGGCACCACACCCCGGGGAACCGCTCGAAGTAGGCCTCGGCCAGTCCGGCTGCCGTCGTCGTCACCCCAGAGCCCGATCGGCATCGAGGGCATGGGTGCGGTGACCACCAACTCCCCCTGCTCCCCCACCAGCGATCGTCCGTCATCGTCGTAGGCCTCGACCCGTGCTCCCAGGTAGCGACAGCTGATCTCCCCGGCCACGACGGGCAGGAGCGGGCTTCCCCCGACGAAGGCGGTACAGACGTCGGTACCGCCGCTCACCGAGGTCAGCCACGTCTCGGGGAGCTGCTCGTGGACCCACCGGTAGCCCTCGGCCGGGAGGGGTGCTCCGGTCGACCCCACCGACCGGATACCGGTCAGGTCACCACACGAGGCGAGGTCGAGCCCGTCACTGCGACAGGCCAGGAGGAACGGTGCGCTCACCCCGAACACCGTGATGCCCACCTCGGCGGCCAGGCGCCACAGGCCCTGCGGTCCGGCCAGCCGGGGTCACCGTCGAACAGCACGATGGTGGCCCCCACACAGAGCCCGGACACCAGCAGGTTCCACATCATCCATCCGGTGGTCGAGAACCAAAAGAAGCGGTCGCCGGGCCCGAGGTCGTGGTGCAGGCCGAGCGATTTGAGGTGTTCGAGGAGGATGCCGCCATGGCCGTGCACGATGGCCTTGGGAAGGCCAGTTGTTCCCGACGAGAACAGCACGTACAACGGGTGGTCGACCGGCACCTGCTCGAAGCTCAGCTCGGCATGGTTCGGCGAGCAGGTCGTCCCATTCCTCATCGACGTCCACCACGGTCCGCACCGAGGGAAGGGCTGCGACGATGGCCGTCACCTCGGCGGAGCGGTCGATCAGTTTGCCCCCGTACCGGTAGGCACGGACGACGAGTAGCACTACCGGATCGAGCTGGCCGAACCGGTCGGTCACGCTGCGCACCCCGAACTCGGGTGGGCATGAGGACCACACCGCACCCAGGCTGGCCGAGGCGAGGAAGGCCACCAGGGCCTCAGGGCCGTTCGGAAGATAGGCGACGACGCGATCCCCACGCCGGACGCCGAGGCGCACCAGCCCGGCCCGGCACCGGGCCACCTGATCGGCGAGCTCGTCCCAGCTCAGTCGGCGCTCCGCTCGGGACTGTGATCGGGCGATGACGGCGGGTTCGTCCCCACGGCGGATGAGGGCGTGCTCGGCGTAGTTCAGCCTGGCGCCAGGAAACCACCGGGCCCCAGGCATCTCCCGGGTGTCCAGGACCGCTTCGTAGGTGACCGATGACCGGACATCGAAGAACGACCAGACCGACGACCAGAAGCCCTCGAGGTCGTCCACCGACCACTGCCAGAGCTGCTCGTAGGCCGTGAAGTCGCGGCCTCGCTCCCGACTCAGCCAGGCCAAGTAGTGCCCGACCACACTCGAGGACCGCACGTCTGGAGGGGGAAGCCAGACCACGTCATCGGTGTCGTTGCTCATGATTCCTCGGACAGGCCGTCGAGGATGGCCCGGGCCCGGGCCGCCACCACCTCGTCGACCATCAGCCCGTCGACCCCGATGGTGGTCCCCCCGGCCGCATCGAAGGCGACGAGCACCCGCTCGGCCCACATGACCTCCTCACCCGTCGGCTGAAAGGCCTCGTTGGCCAGGCCCACCTGGGCCGGATGGATACAGAGCTTGCCGGCGTAGCCGAGGGCCCGGGCCTCGGCCGACTCCCGGCGGAAGCGTTCGTCATCGCCGAAGGCCAGAGTCACGATGTCGAGCGCGGCGACACCGTTCAGTCGGGCGGCCATAGCAACCCACGCCCGGGCCGAGGCGACCTCGAGGTTGCGCTCGGTACGCACGCCGCCCAAGTCGGCCACGTAGTCCTCGGCACCGAAGTAGCACGCAACGATGGGAGCACGCAGCACCTCACGGGCGTCGGCCACGCCCCGCACTGTCTCGATCCCGGCCACGAGCGGGCGACCGGCCACTGCCTCGGCCACCTCCATCACCGCGTCCGCTGAGTCCAGTTTCGGGACCACCACCGCATCGAGTCCGGGAGGGAGGGTGGCGGCATCGTCGGCGAACCACGGAGTACCGGGCGGATTCACTCGCACCGCTACGGCAACCGTCCCCACCAGATTCGACACCGCCCGGACGACCGAGGCCCGGGCCTCGTCTTTGGCTCCAGGGGGCACGGCGTCCTCCAGATCGAGCACGACGAGGTCGGGGTGACACCGGGGCGCCTTGGTGGCCAGCTCTGGTCGGTTGCCCGGCACGAACAGGACGCTCCGCCAGCGATCGCTCATGTGGGACGTCGCGACATGAGGGCGGATCGCCGGCACCGGGCCACGAGCTCGTCGCGCTGGTTGAAGGCCCGGTGCTCGAAGACCACGATCCCTTGGGTCGGCCGGGAGACCGAGGCCCGGGCCGACACCACTTCGGTCTGGGCGTGCACGGTGTCCCCAGGGATCACCGGGGTCGGAAACTCGATCTCCTCGAACCCGAGATTGGCCACCGTGGTGCCGAGCGTCGTCTCATAGACGGACAGTCCGATCAGGAGGGACAGGGTAAACAGGCTGTTGACGAGCCGGGTCCCGAACTCGGTCCCGGCAGCGAACTCCTCGTCGAGGTGGAGGGGTTGGGCGTTCATCGTGAGTACCGAGAACAGGGTGTTGTCGGCCTCGGTGATGGTCCGGGTCACGGCGTGGTCGATGACCAGACCGGGCTCCAGTTCTTCGAACCAGCGTCCCATCGTCGGTCTCGCTGCAGACAAGTCGGCCTCCCCGGTGTCGCTAACAGGTGGCGGGGGCCACACCGATCCGATGGCGTCCACCGAACGCGGCGTGACGGACGTAATTCACGAACGGGCTGCCGAGCTGCGTGGGACATCGCGGAAGGCCACGTCCCGGTCCTGGGCCCGCTCCCGAGGCATGCCGAGGACCCGCTCGCTGATGACGTTGCGGGCCATCTCGGTCGTTCCTCCTCCGATACAGGAGACCTGGCGCATGAGAAAGTCCGCTCCGGCGAAGGCCAGCTCGCCGTCGTCCTCGGTCCAGGCTGCCCCGGCTGGCCCGGCAATGGCGAAGTTGATGTCGCGCATCCGAGCCGCCGTGACCCCGGCGAACAGGCGGCCGATGGCCGCCGACTGGTCGGGCATGGTACCGGTGGCCACTCCCTCACCGATCCGCCTTCGAAGATGGCGGTCAACCACCTCGAGCATGTGCGCCTCGCCTACCAGGTCACGCACATAGGGGTCGTCGAGCCGACCGGCGTCTCTGGCAATGGCCGTCCGCGACGTCGTACTGCCACCGTGACTCATACCCGCCGGGACGGTGACCAGGGCTGAGTTGGTCAGCATGCGCTCGTGGAACATCCATCGGGTTCCGACCGTCCAGCCGTCGTCGACATCCCCCACACGATCGGTGTCGGGCACCCGGACATCGGTCAAGAACTCCTGGCAGAACTCTTTGCTGCCGTTGAGCATCTCGATCCGGTGGACATCGAGTCCGGCCTGACGAATGGGCAGGATGAACACGGTGAGGCCTCGGTGCTTCGGGACGTCCCAGTTGGTGCGGGCCAGACAGAGTCCCCAGTCCGACCACCATGCTCCGGTGGTCCAGATCTTCGACCCGTTGAGCACCCACTCCTCGCCGTCTCTGACGGCACTGGTCAGCGCAGCGGCAACGTCGGATCCGCCGCTGGGCTCGGAGAGGAACTGCATCCAGAGCTCATCGCCGCGGCAGGATGGCCGGAATGTGCGCCAGCTTCTGCTCCTCGGTCCCGAAGTCCAACAGGACTGCCGCGCACGGCGACAGGGTCGGTGCTTGGATCCGCGTCGGGTACTCGAACCCGGCTATCTCCCGGTTGAAGGCGCGCTGGTGGTCTCGGCTCAGGCCCTGGCCGCCGTACTCCTTGGGGAAACAGATGCCGGCCAAGCCGGCGTCGAACAGCATGCGCTGGACCTCCCGTTCCCGGGCCACCGCGGCCAGCTCCTGTTCGTCGGTGCGTTCGTTGCGCAGCGGACCGACCATCTGGTCCGGGTCGGCCGGACGGAGATTGGCCTGGATGAAGGTCCGGGCCCGGGCCTGGAAACTCGCCACGTCCTCGGTGTCATCGGCGTGACCGCTTGCTTCGTGTCCCTCGGGGGTCATGCCACGTTCTCCTGGGTCTCGAGGATGTCGGTAAGCCGCTGACGGTGGTCAGCCGGGGTTCCGAAGAGCGCCCGGTCGAGCGTGTGACGACGGAGGTAGAGGTGGAGGTCGTGCTCGAAGGTCACCCCGATGCCGCCGTGGATCTGCACGCAGTCCTGGAGGAGTTCGCTCCCGTAGTCGCCGATGAAGGACTTGGCCGTGCTGAGCAGTTCGGCGGCGTTGGACGCTCCACTGGCCGCCGCGCCGGTGGCGGCGTCACTGACGGCGTGGCTTGCCTCGAGCCACGCCTTCATGTCGGCGAACCGGTGCTTCAGCTCTTGATAGGAGGCCAGGGGCCGACCGAAGGAGTACCGGTCGAAGGCCCACTCGACGGTCATGTCGAATGCGGACTGCATGGTCCCCACCGACTCGGCACAGGTGAGCGCGACGGCCACGTCGAGCTGCCGGGCCACCTGCTCGTCGGCAGAACCCGGACTCCCGACGAGAGCGGTACGGGGAAGCCGGACGTCCTCGAAGCTGACGACCGAAAACCGGCGGGTCATGTCGACGGACTCCATGGGGCGGACCGACACCCCGGCGGTGCCCGAGGGGACCAGGACCTGCGTGAGGCCGTCGCCCGTGCGGCCGGTGACGAGCAGATGATCGGCGACGGCCGCTGACTCGACGGGCCGCTTGACCCCGTTGAGCACCACCTCGTCACCTGCCACTTGGATGTCAAAGGCGATGCTCCCGAGCCGGTCTCCCGGAACGGGCTCGGCCAGGCACCAGGTGGCCAACGTGGCCCCGGACATCAGCCCCTCGAGCAGGCTATCGTCGCCGTGTCCGGTATCGCTCAGGGTTGACGCCACCACGTTGGTCACGGCCAGCGGCCCCGGAGCGGCGTGGCGGCCGAACTCGTAGGCCACGAAGGAGAGGTCGACGAGGCCGTGTTCGCCGATGGACCCGCCGCCGTACTCCTCGGCCACCAGCAGGGATGTCCAGCCGAGCTCGACACCCCGCCGCCAGTACTCACGGCCGAAGCCAACCGGGTCCTCGCGTAGGCGTCGGATCTCACCCACGGGGGCGAGCTCGTCGAGCAGCTTCGCCGTGGTCTCCGAGAAGAGCTCCTGGTCGGAACTCAGCGACAGCAACATGATTCGTCCTACTCCCCCGTCATCGGTGGTCCGTGCCATCAGCGGCTTACCGGCCGCGACGCCGACCGTCGAAGCTACCCTGAAAATGAGGTTTTGTCCATGTGAATGGGTGGCTTTCAGAAAAAGAGAGGAAGCCTTGACCAGGGAGGCAGCCCCTCGTGGGCCTTCGTCATCGCCCTGCCGGACGACGCACCCGGAGCCGCCGGACCACCGCCGTGGCTCCGCCCCGACCACCCGCAGCCACCGGAGGCACGGCCGATTGCGGCGTCGGCCACGAAGGTCACCCGAACCCTTCCAGCCACACGACGGTGTTGCCACTGGGCCTCGAGGTTCAAAACCAACGGGTGACCGGCGTCAGTCCCAGTCCGGCCTCACTGGACGGGATCCCGCAGGGTGCCGATGATCTGGGGCAGCTCCACGGTCGTGCGGATGCCCGGCTCTGCCCCACACACCACCGCTACGGCGTTGACCGCACGATTGGCCGTGTAACCGGGGGTGTAGGCCCCCATCTCCTCCAAAGGGAAGTCGAATCGCATGTCGATCTTGAGCGGTGCGTCTCCGGCCACGGTCACCCGCCAGCCGGTCGGCCCGAGGTCCCAGGCCGGCTCGAGATCGGTGGTGCAGTACCAGTTGGCCATGAAGGCGAGCAGGGCCCGACCCTTCCGCAGACCGGTGACCCGCATCCTCTGGGCGGCCACGGTGCCCGCCTCCAGACGGCCGGCCACGATCTCGGTGGTCCGGCGGGCCACCGCGACCTCCCCGCTGGCCTCCACCCCATCGAGGGGGAGTCCGAGGGCCTCGGCCACCAACCGGAGTGACGGGCCGAAGCTCTCCGCTCCATGGGACCACCGCGCCGGATCAAACGAACCGGGGTCGGCGCCGAACCCCATGAGGTCGAAGAGGAGCTCGGGCGAGTTGCGCATCGACAGATCGGCGAACTCCTCGATCACGAGGCTGTCCAGTTCGCGTTGGATAGACGTGAGGACGAGGGGCACGGCCTCGGAGATGAAACCGGGACTGCTGCCCGTGCTGTGAATCGACGTTCCCCCTGTCCGGCACGCATGCTCAACTCGCTCTCGGGCCTCGGGGTCCATGCTGCCCGGGTGGTGGAACTCGCCGCGGGTGGTCACGACGTTCGACCCCGACTCGAGCAGTCGACAGACGTCGTCGAGATCCAAGGCCCGTGGCATGTACAGCACGCAGTCAGCCCCCAGCTCGACGATCTCCTCCACGTCGGCGGTGGCCAGCACCCCGGTCGGGGCGAGCCCGCACAGGTCCCCGGCGTCCCTACCCACCTTGTCGGGGGCATAGACATACAGTCCGACGAGGGTCAGATCCGGGTGTCCGATCACCCCCTGCAGGGCGCGGGTCCCGATGTTTCCGGTGGCCCACTGGACCACCCGGTACGTCCTGTCCTCGGTCGTCATAGCTCCCGCTCCCCCCTGTCTGCTCAGGCGTCCGACTCGCCGGCGTCGGCCAGTGAGGCCTTGTAGAGCACATTCTCGGCCAGGCGCATGTGGGCGGCATCGACCAGCTTCCCGTCACGGCCGATGGCCCCAACCCCGTCGGCCTCAGAGCTCCGGTAGATCTCGATGGACTCCCTGGCCTCCTCGATCTCCTGGGCGGTCGGGGCGAAGACCTCGTGGGCGATAGGGATCTGGCCCGGATGGATGGCCCACTTCCCGTCAAAGCCCAACAGGCTGGCGTGCACGGCGGAGCGCCGGAATCCTTCGGGGTCCTGATAGGCCGGATGGGGGGCGTCGATGGCGTCGATGCCTGCTCCTCGTGCCGCCGCCAGCACCTGCACCCGTGCGAAGTGCCAGAAATCGCCGGGGTACTCGCTGACGGGATCGAAGTTTCCGTCCACCCGGGACCGCAGGGAAGCCGACAGGTCGCCGGCGCCGAAGATGATGGCCTCCAGCCGATCACTGGACCGAGCGATCTCGGGCGCGTTGGACAGGCCCTCGGCCTCTTCGATCAGCACCTCGAGCCCGATGCGCTTGGTCATGCCCAGTTTGGTCTCGAGCTGCGTGAGGAGGACGTCGACCCACCAGACATCGCGTGCGGTCCGGGCCTTCGGCACGATGAGCACGTCCAGTGCGTCCCGAGCACCGGTGACCACCTCGATGATGTCGCCGTGGCACCACGGGGTCTCGAGACCATTCACCCGGACGGCCCGAACCGTGCGGCCCCAGTCGAGCGTCGTGAGCGCAGTAACCGCGGTTCCCCGAGCCGCTTCTTTGGCCAGCGGAGCGCAGGCGTCCTCCAGGTCCAAGAAGACAAGGTCGGCGCCGGAGCCGGCGGCCTTCTCACACATTCGTTCACTGCTCGCCGGCGTGGCCAACTCGGATCGTCTGGCTCGGGGTGCTGGCACGATTGGTTCTCCTCGGTTGAGCGGGTCAGATCACGCCTGACGCCCGGAGGGCGGCCAGACGGTCAGGATCGATCCCGAGCAGTTCGGCAAAGACAGCGTCGCTGTCGGCACTGAGCGGACGGCCCAGGTAGTCGATCCGCCCGGGAGTCTCGGTCAGAACGGCCACCGGGGCCTGCACGGTCATAGTGCCCAGGTCGGGATCGTCGATCTCGACGAAGGTTCCCCGGGCCACCAGGTGCCCATCGGCCATGAGTTGCTCGGCGTCGTAGATCGGGGCGGCAGCCACCGAGGCGGCCTCGAAGGTGGCCATGGCCTCGGCCAGCGTGCGGGTGGCCACCCAGTCCTCCACCAACTTGTCGACCTCACCGGCCCGCCGTTGACGGGGAATCGAGTCCACGTAGTCGGGATTCTCGGCCAGGTCCGGTCGGTCGATGGCCCGATAGACCCGGGCGGCAATATTGGGTGAGGCGCTGGAGATGGCCAGCCACTTGTCGTCTGCGGTGCGGTAGGCGTTGCGTGGGGCGCTGGCGTCGAACCGGTTACCCACCCGTCCGGTGATCTTGCCGAGTTGGTCGTAGGCCAGTGTGGACGACTCGATGAGGCGGGCCAGCGGCTCGATCAGGTTCACGTCGACCAGTTGGCCACCGCCGCCGTGCACGTCGCGGTGGTACAGGGCCATCATCACGGCGTAGGTGGCGGCCAGCGCGGCGACGCCGTCGGCCAGCATGAACGGAGGCAGGGTCGGCGGCCCGTCGGGCTGCCCGGTCAGATGGGCGAACCCGCTCATGGCCTCGGCCAGCGTGCCGAACCCCGGACTGTCGCTCTTCGGGCCGCCGCTTCCGTACCCGCTCACGTGCAGCATCACCAGCTCCGGATGGCGCTCATGGACCGAGTCGTAGTCGATCCCCCAGCGGGCCATGGCGCTCGGTCGGTTGCCGACGATCAGGACATCACTCTTGTCGAGCAGCCCGTGGAACAGCTCTTGGCCCTCGGTCTGGCGCAGATCGAGGGTCACGCAGCGCTTGTTCCTGCTCATGGACTTCCAAACCAGGCCGATCTCGTCTTTCCGGTCGCCCCACGTCCGCAGTGGGTCGCCCACCCCGGGCTGCTCCACTTTGATCACGTCAGCGCCGAACTCGCCCATGGCTGTCGCCACCAGGGGCCCCGCAGCCAGGGTGGCGGCATCCACCACGCGGACGCCATGGAGCGGCCCCGTTGACTCAGGCATGCTGATCCACCTCGGGGCGGGCGAGGCCCAGGGTGTCACGCAAGGTGTGTCCGGTGTACCGCTCCCGGAACACGCCGCGACGCTGTAGCTCAGGGACGACCAGTCGCACGACGTCTTCGTAGGCCCCCGGCGTATGGGTAGCGGCCACGGTGAACCCGTCGCA
Organism: uncultured Acidimicrobiaceae bacterium; assembly: GCA_963817985.1. Taxonomy (GTDB): domain Bacteria; phylum Actinomycetota; class Acidimicrobiia; order Acidimicrobiales; family RAAP-2; genus Bog-756. The sequence goes on from CAWFQI010000011.1 coordinate 11,695, forward strand.
CGCCTCGGCCTCCATCCACTCCTCCATCTGGTCGGCCACCTCACTGCCGGTGCCCACGAACCGGGGGCCCTGGAGCAAGGTGGCCCGGTGGCCGGCCAGATCGGCGAGGGTCACCGTGTCACCGCCGATGTGCTTCCTCAGGTTCTGGACCAGTCCACGGATGCCCGAAACCGAACCAATCAGTTCGTCGGTGATCGGAGCGTCGAGCGGCAGCCCGGAGAAGTCGTAGTTCATCAGCTCGGACAGGAGACAGAGCGACGCCTGGGGATCGACCAGGGAGTTGAGGAACAGGTCCTCGCGCTCTTCGGCATGGGCATGGGACTCACCCACGACGGTGTACACCATGGGCAGCATCTTCACCGAGGCCGGGTCCCGACCGGCGGCAGCGATCGCTTCTTTTTGCTCCTGGTAGTGCGAACGAGCGACTTCAAGGCCAGGGTCGCCGGTGAAGATGAGCTCGGCCCAACGGGCGGCGAAATCGCGCCCACGGCCCGACGAGCCGGCCTGGAGGAGCACCGGACGCCCCTGGGGCGATCTCGGCACGGTGAGCGGTCCACGGGCGCTGAACCACTCGCCCTCGTAGTCGAGCTCATGGACCTTGTCGGGATCGGCGAAGGTCCCACTCGCCCGGTCGAGGATGAGCGCATCGTCCTCCCAGGTGTCCCACAGCCCGGTCGCCACCTCGAGGAACTCGTCGGCCCGGTCGTAGCGGGCATCGTGACCGAGATGCTCCTTCAGGCCGTAGTTCTGCGCCTCACTGTCGTTGACCGATGTGACGATGTTCCATGCCGCCCGCCCGCCGGACAGGTGGTCGAGGGTGGCGAAGGTCCGGGCCACGTGAAAGGGCGAGTAGTAGGTGGTGGAGTAGGTCGCCCCCAGCCCGATGTGCTGGGTGGCGGCCGCAGCGATCCCGAGCACGATGCTGAGGTCGAGCTTGACCGGCCGAGCTCCCAGTCGAACGGCATCGGCCACGGAGCCCCCGTAGATGCCGGGCATGGCCAGGCGATCGTCGAAGAACATCATGTCGAAACAGCCCTCTTCGAGCGTCCGGCCCAGCTTGGCGTAGTACGAGGCATCGAGGAACCCGTGCTCGGTGGCCGGATGCCGCCACGATCCGGCGTAGACCGTCGTGCTCCCCGCCTGCATGAACCCCACCAACGACATCTGCCGCTTCGCCATCGCCACCTCCCCACTCTCCCTACCGCTGGTTGCGGTCATGTCCTGACGCCCAACCACCCGGGTGCTGGCGCCCTCGGACATTTGAAATGTAGTATCTGATATGTCAGATTTCAAGCCGATCGGTGGAACCGTCCGGGCACGTGCCGCCAGTGAGCTGCGGGACCGCATCCTGACCGGCCGGCTTCGTCCGGGTACACGGCTCGATCTCGACCAGATCACCGAGGAGTTCGGCACCAGCCGCACGCCAGTCCGCGAAGCGCTCCTCGAGCTCTCCTACGAGGGACTGGTCGCCGTGCACCCTCGTAGCGGCATCACCATTCTCGGCATCACGCCCGAGGACGCCGTCGACAATTTCGCGGTGCTGGCCACCTTGTCCGGCAAGGCAGCGGAGTGGGCCACCGAACGGATCACCGCGTCCGAGCGCCAGGACCTGCATGCCCTGGCCCTCGCCGTGGTCGACGCCGACGATGTGGTCGCCGCCAACTGGAGCTTCCATCGCGCCCTCAACCGGGCGTCGGGATCGCCACGGCTCATGACCTACCTCCGCCAGGCCGTGCGGGTGGTGCCGACCAGCTACTTCGAACTCTTCCCCGAGCAGGTCCGCCGGAGCCGGGCCGATCACGCCATTCTGCTCGAGGCCATCGACCGGGGGGATGCGGCCACCGCCCGCAGCCTCACCGAGTCGCACGTACTCGACGCCGGTGCTGCTCTGGGCGACTGGCTGCGGGCCCAGGCCCCTCGAGTCGGACCGGGCGGTACGCCAGCGTCTTGAGGGTGGGGCGACCGCGCTGCTGCTGCGACTCAGCCGGCAGCGGCGACGGCGCGGCGGGCTCGGACACGGTAGCCCTCGAGCTTCTCGTCGGCGGTGCGGACCCGGGTGCTCCGCGACATGGTGGACACATCGTGTCCCGTCGCCCGACGGCGGAGTGCCCCCACCGTGGCGTCCTCCTTGGCGATGCGGGTAAAAGGGTCGAAGGAGTACCAACGCATGGCGTTCTCGTGCGTCATCTTCGCCACGTCGCTGTCGGGGACGGCGTTCTTTACGAACTCGGTCTCCAACTCCTCGGGCGCTCCGGGCCACATCGAGTCGCTGTGCGGGTAGTCGGCCTCCCAGGCGATGTTGTCGATGCCGATGGCGTCGCGCAGCTGGATCCCCACCGGGTCGCTGATGAAGCAGGTCAAGAAGTGCTCACGGAACACCTCACTCGGGAGTCGGCCACCGAAGTCCTGCAGCGTCCAGGCGTGGTGCATCTCAAAGGTCCGGTCCACCCTCGACAGGAAGTACGGAATCCAACCCGTGCCGCCCTCGGAGAGGGCCACCCGCAGGTCGGGGAAGTTCTTGAGCACCCGGGACCACAGCAGATCCGCCGCTGCCGACTGGATGTTCATGGGCTGGAGGGTGATCATCACGTCGGGAGGCGAGTCGACCGCCGGGATGGAGAGCCGGCCCGACGAGCCGAGGTGGATCGAGAGCACCGTCCCGGTATCGCAGCACGCCCGCCAGACCGGGTCCCAGTACTCGTCGTGGAAACTCGGGTAGCCCAGCGCCGCGGGGTTCTCGGTAAAACTGAGCGAGTGGCAGCCCTTGGCCGCCGTGCGCCGGATCTCCTGCGCGGTCAGCTCGGCGTCCCAGATCACCGGCACGGCCATGGGGATGAAGCGCTCGGGGTAAGCACCGCACCATTCGTCGATGTGCCAGTCGTTGTAGGCCCGCACCAGGGCGAGGGAGAGGTCGGGATCGTCGCTGGCGAACACCCGGGCCGTGAAGGTCGGGAACGACGGGAAGTTCATCGAGGCCAGCACTCCCCCGGCGTCCATGTCCTTTACCCGCTCGTTCACGTCGTAGCAGCCCGGCCGTACCTCGTCGAGGCTCTGGGGCTCGAGGCCGTACTCCTCTTTGGGACGACCGGCGACGGCGTTGAGGGCGGCCGTCTCCATGACCACCTGCCCGAACGTCCATACGTCTGATCCTTCGGCGTTGCGGGTGAGCTTGGGCGCCTGGTCCAGATACTTGGCGTCGAGATGCCCGACAAAGAGATCAGGCGGCTCGATGACATGATCGTCGACGCTGATCAGGATGAGATCGTCAACCTGCATGGGTGCCCTCCCGAGAATGCTGTTCTTGTAGGTCCGTAATGATCCTACCGCCACCGCGGAGGCGGGTCGCACGAACCGCCGAACAACTATCCCCGGGGAGCGGAATCCTCGGGACCGCCGGTCACCGCGACCGGGGTGGCCTTCCCGCCCCCCAGATAGACGGCAGACAGCTGCTCCACGTCGAGCGAGCTGGCTGGACCAGCCCAGGTGACGGTGCCCAGCTCCATGAAGATGAGTCGGTCGGCGACCGCCACGGCGTTCTCGGCGTTCTCTTCGACGAGGAGGACGGCGCTCCCCTTGTCCCGGAGTTCGACGATGGCCCGGATCACCTCGGCGGCGGCCATGGGGGCGAGCCCCAGGGTCGGTTCGTCGGCCACGAACACCGTGGGGGGATGGGCGAGGGCCGGTGCGAGGCCGAGCATCTGTTGCTCCCCACCGGAGAGGAGGCCGGCAACCTGGCTCCGGCGCTCGGCGAGCACCGGGAACCGGTCGTAGGCGAGCTGGCGCTCCGCGGCCTCGGGAAGGGCGAGGGTGAGGTTCTCCTCGACGGTCAGCCCGGGAAAGATTCCCCGTGCCTCGGGGACGAGGTCGAGTCCGGCCCGGGCCCTCCGGAAGGCGGGCAGATCCGTGAGGTCAGTGCCGTTCAGATAGACCCGGCCCGCCGTCGGCACCAACAGGCCGGCGATGACCGCGCACAGCGACGACTTGCCGGCACCGTTTGCTCCCAGGAGACCGACGATCTCACCGGCGTGGAGCTCCAGGCCCACCCCGTGGAGCACTTCGGCGTCGTCGTAACCGGCCACCACGCCCTGCACCGCCAGGGCAGCGTCGAGGGACACGTCGAGCGTGATCGGGGGTGCTTCGGGTTCGAAGGCGCCGATCGGCTCCGTCGCGCTAGCACCGACGGCGACGAGCGGTTCGGGGCCACCTGCCTCGACCGCCCCTGCCGCTTCATCCTGGCTGACGACCTGTTCCTCGTTGGCCCGCAGCCGTGCCCTGCGTTTGGCCAGCTTCTTCCCGCCCTGCATGGCGAGGATCCCGTCGGGCTCCTGAGCCAGTGAGATGGCCCCGAGGCCGAAGAGGATGGGAAGGAAGTAGGGCGACGAGATCAACGTGTTAATGGTCTGGCCGGGAAGCCAGTTGGTCAGTTGGTTGAGCAGAGGGCTACCGGCAGCCACAGCCAGGCCGGCGAGAAGGGCACCACCCGGCCGTCGGACCCCGAAGACCACCACAAACGCCAGCCAGGTCAGCCCGTCGAGAGGCGGCGCCGTCGAGTTGGAGGCGGCGAAGGAGAACAGGCTGAGCATGACCCCGCCGATCCCGGCGATCCCCGCGGCGAGCGCGAAGACGAGGATCCGGTTCCGATTGGCGCGGATACCGGCCGCCATGGCTGCCGTCGGCGAACTTCGGACCGCCAACGTCGCCCGACCGGTGGCTGAGTGCGTGAAGAGCCAGATGACACCGGTGATCACGCCGAAGACGGCGATGAACAGGACGATCTGGTCGTTCAAATTGGCGAAATTGAGCTGCCAGCCGAAGATGTCCAGGGCGGGGCTCCGGATGTTCCAGCCGGCCTCGCCGTTGCCGATGGCCTGGGTGTCGAACGGCACCAGGCTGAAGAACAGACAGGCGGCCAGGGACCAGATGGCCAGGTACACGGCACCGAGCCTGGTCGCAGGCCAGGCGATGAGCGCGCCGATCACACCGGCCACGATGCCGCCGATGACCACCGCCCAGAAGAAATTCAGCTGACCGTGCGAGGCGATGAGGGGAATGTTGACCCCCCAGATCGCGGTTCAGAGCCCACCCCGCAGCGAAGCCGCCCGCGGTCACGAAGGTGGCCTGGGCCAGGCTGACCATTCCCCCCATGCCGGTGACCACGATGAAGGACAACAGGATGATCGAGATGGACAAGCCCTGAGCGACGGCGGTCTGCGCCGTGCTGGTGGCCTGGAACCAGGAGGGAAACCAGTGCAGGGAGTACCCGAGCAGGATGAACAGGAAGGTCAGCCACGGCCACCATCGGCGAGGCAGGGACATGCCCGCCCGATGGTCGCTCGGCGGTCGGTCCTCAGCCACCGAACCGGCCTGGCGCGAACGGTCACGACCGATGACCAACCCCAACAGGATGACAAGCACGTAGGGCACGGCACTGGACAGGCCGTTCAGGTTGGCGATGAACCCCGGATAGGCCGTCGAGTAGCCGGCTACCAGGTTCTGGGCCACCCCGAGCAGGATGCCGCCTACGAAGGCGATCGGGATCGAGCGCAGACCGCCCAGGACCACGGCAGCCAGGGAGCCCAGTACCACCAGGGTGAACACGATGGGGTCCAGACTGAACAGCGGGGAGATGAGAATTCCACCCAGTCCGGCCAGAACCGTCGTGAGCACCCAGGCCACGGCCGAGGTCTTGGCGATGCTCACCCCCTTCAGTCCCGCCAGGTGTCGTCGGTCGACCACGGCCCGCATCTCGAGGCCTATCCGGGTATGGCGCAGCACGAACCAGAGGACCCCCGCGGAGATCAGGGCTGCGGCGAACACGGCCAACTGGTCCGAGGTGAGGGCGACTCCGTGCATGACGTGCACGACCTTGGCCGGGGTCGGTCCGAGGCCGGGGGTCGACAGCCCCTGATTGTCCGCTTTGTTGCCAACCCAGCCGGCATGGAAGATGCCGTTGCCGATGGTGACGACCACCCACTGCATGAAGTTGGGGATGGCTACCAACAGGCCGATCGTTCCGACCACCTTGGCGTAGACCGGCGCTTCGCCCAGCCGACGGAGGAGTAGGCGGTCGAGGGCGAAGCCCATCAACGGGGCGAAGATCAGGATCGAGAGGATCGCCGCAGGGACGATGGGCATACCGCCCGAGTTCAGCTGGTAGTAGAAGTAGGCCACCGCAAAGGCGATGGCGCCTTGGGCGAAGTTGAAGATCCCCGAGGTGGTGTACGTCAGCACCAGGCCCGAGGCCATGATCGAGTAGATGCCGCCGGTGACCGTGCCCGAGATGACCAGGCTCAGGAACTTGTCCATGGATCGGTTGCCTGCCTTCCGCTCAGACCACGTGGCCCAGGTACGCGCTGCGCACGGCCGGGTCTGCTTGGACCTCATTGGGCGCCCCGTCGGCCAAGGTCGAACCCAGATTGAGGACGACGACCCGATCGCAGTGCGTCATGACGAAGCCGGCGTTGTGCTCGACCAAGAGCACGCTGCACCCGGTGGCCGTGCGACAGTCCTGAATCAGCTGGCCCAGACGGTCGACTTCTTCAGCGTGGAGGCCCGATGCCGGCTCGTCGAGGAGCAGCAGCTTGGGCGCCTCGACCGTCGCCCGGGCGAACTCGACCATCCGAGCTGTGCCGATAGGAAGGGAGCCGGCAAACTCCGAGCGAACCGATTGGAGACCACAGCGTTCGAGCGCAGCGTCGACCAGGAGCCTGCGCTCACGCTCCCGACGACGCCGACCCCGCCACCCCACCAGGTCCCCGACTACGCCTCCTCCGCCACCGTGCCATTCGGTGGCCGCCAGCACGTTGTCCTCGACGGTCAGCCAGCCGTAGGTCTGGACCCGCTGGAACGTTCGGCGCACCCCGAGCCGGCTTCGTTTCACCGGGTCGGAGGCGCTGACATCCTTCCCCTCCAGCAGCACCCGACCCGACTGCGGCCGCCGCACCCCTGAGACCACGTCGAAGAGTGTGGTCTTGCCGGCCCCGTTGGGCCCGATCAGCCCACAGATCTGGCCAGACGGGACTTGGAGGCTCACACTCGAGACGGCCATGATCCCGCCGAAGCGGACACAGATGTCGGTCAGCTCGAGCGTTGAGGAAGGTGACGGGGGCGGCGTCACCGCCGACAGGTGCACATCCACATCACTCATACACGAACCCTTACTCGTTCATCGCCGCACGCTACTGCGTGCGGTCGGACGACGACCGATCCGTCAACTGGCCTTCTCGGCCGCCGGTGTCACCTTGTAGACCTTGGCGTTGCAGGAGTAGGGGTACACCTGCTGGGCCGACCCTCCGGTGTAGGCCAGGAACTCCGTGCAGTAGGGGGTACCTGCCACGGTCGACGCCGGGTAGGCGATCGGGCCCACGAGGTTCGGGATCCCCCATTTGATGGTCGACAGCACCTTGCGGACGTTGGCTGGCGTAATGGCCTGCTTCTTGGCCTGCACGGTGTGCACTGCCGTGGCGAACATGGCCGTGTCGATGTAGGAGGGGACATTGGAGTACGAAGCCAACTGAGTACCGGGCACGACGGAGTTCATGGCGTTCTGCATCGCCGTCAGCCCTGCGTTGGGCGCATTGTTGTACGTAGCGATGGTGACCGTCCCCTGCATCGACGAGTACAGCGCGGGGATCGGACCGAGCGGTGACCAGTACGAGCCGGTATAGCCGGCGTTCTTCAGCGCAGCCCACATGGGGATGCACTGGGCGGTCAGCTGACAACCGATGGCCTGAGGCGGCTTGCCGTTGTCCGCGGTCATCAGCTGCTGGACGTACGGGGTGTAGTCACTGGCCGTTGTCGGGATACTGGCCTTGTTGTAGACGACGTTGAAGCCGGCACCCTTGGCTGCCACCGTGGAGGTCTTGGCCGAGTTGGAGCCGGAGGCATTGTCATTGGAGAACACGGCCATGGTCGGGTGGGCGTTGCCCGTCTTGGCCTTCACGTAGGTGTAGAACTGGCCGTAGACGCTGGGCACGACCGGAGGGTTCTGGGGAACCAGACACCCCCCCGCCGAATAGCCCCACAGGCTCGTGGTGACCGATGTGGAGCAGTAGCTGTAGTCAAAGCCGCCGCCGACATAGAGGATCTTCTGGGACGCCAGATACGTACCAGGGTTGACCGCCGAGAGGTCGGGGACGATTGCGAACACCTGATACTGATTGACCAGCTGACGTACCCCGGACAGGGCGGTGGCAGGATCGTTGTTGTCATTCACGAAGCCGGCGAACTTGAGCTTGATTCCGTGCAGGTAGTTCGTCTTGTTGATCTGCTTGATGTATCCCTCGGCTCCGACTTGGGCACCGGAGAAGTTCGCCGTACCCCACATACCGCCGATGGTGATGGTCTTGCCGTCGAATCCTCGTACCGCCGTCGCCGCACCTGACTGCACGGAACTCACCCCGATGGCGGAGGCGGAGAGAAGTACCGAAACGAGGATGCCTGCCCCCACCCGAACCTTGCGCCTCATGTGTTCCCCCTTCATTACTTCCCCCTTGATCGAGCACGCCACGATACGTGTTCTCTTTTTGTCAGCATCATCATTCCGCTTTTCGAGCCGGCAATGTCGCGTTGAGCGTATACGAGATTCTGGTTGGTGTCTATGAAGGTCAGGGCTTCTGACGTGCCGCATGGAACGCAGTCTGCCGTCGGCCTCCGTCGACCCCCGTGACCGGTCCCCTCATCCGCCGTTCTCCCCTTTCCCCTAAGCCCAGACCATGGCACGGACCCAACCCGCCGTGCCTCCGTCAGCCGGTCTCGGCGACAGTAGCAAGCGGATTCAGCGGCGTCTCGACACCATGCGAAATAGCGATTCTCGGATCTGAAGAACGGCCACTCGTCCGTCGAGGTTTCGGGCTTCCCCTGTTTCCCCATGGTCGAGCCATGGCGGCACGGATCTGCATGAGTAGGCTGTGCGAGTGCTCAATAATTCACCGTACCGGGTCATCCAATGGACGACGGGAAACGTCGGGACAAGCTCCGTTCGTGCCATCGCGGCCAATCCCACGCTCGAACTGGTTGGGGCGTACGCCTGGTCCCCTGAGAAAGTCGGCCGCGACGTGGGAGAACTGTGCGGTATCGAGCCTCTGGGTGTCATCGCCACGAACGACATCGGTGCCTTGCTCGCGTTGAAGCCTGACTGTGTGGTCTACAACCCGATGTGGCTCGACGTGGGCGAGTTGGAGCAGATCCTGTCAGCGGGCGTCAACGTCGTGGCCACTGCGGCATTCATTACCGGACACAACCTGGGTGACGGGCGGGATCGGATCGCCGAGGCATGCCGGCGGGGCGGCTCGACCATGTTCGGCACCGGCGTGAGCCCGGGTTTTGCCGAGCTGCTGGCCATCGTGGCCGCTGGTGTCTGCGATCGAGTGGACAAGGTCACCGTCAACGAGGCCGCGGATACGACCTTCTACGACTCACCGGATACCGAGCGTCCTGTCGGCTTCGGTCAACCCATCGACCATCCCGAACTCGCGTCGATGACCGAACACGGCACAGCGGTCTTCCGCGAGGCCGTTTCGATGGTGGCCGACTCGCTCGGCGTCGAGTTAGCCGAGATCCGCTGTGATGCCGAGTATGCGCAGACGACCGAAGACCTCGATCTCGGATCGTGGACCATCGGGGCGGGCTGCGTCGCCGGCGTCGCTGCCAGCTGGAAGGGACTGATCGGTGATCGGGTCGTCGTGGAGTTGAATGTCCGGTGGCGGAAGGGCCAGACGCTGGAACCCGACTGGAAGATCGCTCAGGACGGGTGGGTGATCCAGGTCGACGGCCGCCCGACCGTCACCGCCACCGTCGGGTTCCTCCCCCCGCCCGACTTCGAGGCGGAGACGATCGAGGAGTTCATGGTCCTTGGACACATCCTGACGGCCATGCCACCGATCAACGCCATCCCCGCTGTGGTGGCCGCCGATCCCGGGATCGTCACGTACAACGATCTGGGCCTCGTCCTCCCCCGCGGCACGGTTCCCCGCACCTGAGCAAGTTCCCCCTCACTCCCCTCTGGGTGGATCCGCCACAAATTTGGCGATCGTCTCCTCGATGAAGGATCGAGTGGTGTCATGCCCCGCGGTCACGCCGAGAGCTCCCTCCAGAGACATCACCTGAGTGAGACCGGTGATCATGAGTAGGGCGACGATCGGCGGGAGATCCTCCTCGGTCACGTCGATGGCTTGGAGCGCCGACCTCACCGCCTCCAGTTGGACGGCCCGATAGCGCTCGGCGTAGCGGGCGATCTCCGTCCTGATCGCCTTTCGGTGGTTGGCCAACGCCACGAACTCGATGTTGAAACGCGCCCCCCGAGGGTCGGCGTTCAGCTCCCAGAGGGTCTGCAACGATCCATCAGTGGCAATGGCCCGCTCGATGCGGGCCACGTTCTCCTCGGCGCGCCGGCGGAACACCTCCAAGAAGAGGTCGTCCATGGTGCGGAAGTAGTAGTGGACCAGCTGCGGTTTGAGTCCGGCCTTGGCTGCCACTCGGCGGGAGGTAACTGCGGCATAGCCCTCGTCGAGCAACAGCAGCTCGGCGGCGTCGAGCAGCTGGGCGCGGGTCTTCGAATCGACGGCCCCGATGCGACGGGGCGAGGCGCTGGACGGCACACCGATACCTTGCCACAGTCCTGAACCGGTGCTAAGCACTTGCACAGTATTGCTGTGCAAGTGCGCAGCACTGGCACGAAAGCGAGACAGCGTTGAACGACTGGCAGACGACCGACTTCTTCTTCGACGAGTCGCTCGTCGAAGACCCGTATCCCTACTTCGAAGCCCTCAGATCCGAGTGTCCGGTGCTGTTCCTTCCCCACCTCGGCGTGGTGGCGGTTACCGGCTACGAGGAGACTACCGAGGTCTATCGGGACAACGAGACCTTCTCTTCGTGCAACTCGGTCATCGGCCCGTTCGCCACCTTTCCCGTGCCCCTCGAAGGCGATGACGTAGGCGCCATCGTCGATGAGTACCGTGACCAGCTGCCCATGTTCGAGCACATGGTCACGATGGACCCGCCTGACCACACGCGCGAGCGAGCGCTCCTGATGAGGCTCATCACCCCCAAGCGCCTGAAGGACAATGAGGCGTTCGTCTGGCGACTCGCCGATGAGCAGCTCGATACCTTCGTCGGCGACGGTCAGTGCGAGTTCATCTCGGCCTACACCCAGCCGTTCGCCATGTTGGTTGTGGCCGACCTGCTCGGGGTACCCGAGGAGGACCATCTGCGATTCCGAGAGGGATTCGGCCTGAACTCCACCGTCGGCGAGGTGGGAGCGGGCGAAGAGGGCAGTGTGGGAGAGAACCCCCTGGCCTGGCTGGACGAGTGGTTCGCCGAGTACATCGAGGACCGTCGACGTGAACCCCGCCACGATGTGCTCACCGATCTGGCCCTGGCCACCTACCCCGATGGCTCGGTCCCCGAGGTGTCATCCGTGGTTCGGACTTCGACCTTTCTCTTCGCGGCCGGCCAGGAGACTTCAGCCCGCCTGTTGGCCGCAGCGTTGAAGCACCTCGCCGAGAACCCCGAACAGCAGGACGCGCTTCGTGCCGACCATGACCTCATTCCCAACTTCTTAGAAGAGGTGCTGCGAGTCGAGAGTCCGGTGAAAGCCGACTTCCGCATGACCCGCCGGACAACCTCGATCGGCGGCGTCGATGTGACGGCTGGGACACCGGTGATGCTGTTGAACGGGGCGGCCAACCGGGATCCCCGGCACTTCGAGTGCCCGGCCGAGTTTCGTGCCGATCGCCCCAACGCCCAGTCACATGTGGCCTTCGGCCGGGGTGCCCACTCCTGTCCGGGCGGTCCGCTGGCCCGGGCGGAGGGACGGATCAGCATCGAGCGCATACTTGACCGCACCCGAAATATTCGCCTAGCCGAGGAGCACCACGGGCCTCCCGGAGATCGACGCTTCCAGTACGAACCGACCTGGATCCTTCGCGGCCTGTCCAAGCTGTACCTGGAGTTCGACGACGTCGGGGCGAGCCGGTGAGCCGGGTCGCCGTGGTCACCGGCGGGGCATCAGGGATCGGTCTGGGCGTCGCCCGGTCATTCGCGGCCGACGGGTACCGCGTAGCCATCCTCGACTACCGGGAGGCCGAGGCGGCGGCCGATGAGCTGACCCGGGGAGGGGCCACGGCCCTGGCCGTCGACGTGGACGTGGCCGATCGGGCTTCGGTCGAGGCCGGGTTTGCCCGGGTACGAGCCGAACTCGGCCCCGTCGAGATCCTCGTGACCAGCGCCGGCATCGAGTCCTTCACCCCGGTCCTCGACATCACCGGGGAGGGTTGGGACCGCATCATCGAGGTCAACCTGACGGGCACGTTCACCTGCATCCAGGCCGCGCTGGTGGACATGATCCCGGCCGGGTGGGGACGCATCGTCACCATCTCCTCGTCGAGCGCGCAGTCGGGTGCACCCAACATGGCCCACTATGTGGCGTCCAAAGGGGGCGTCATTGCCCTCACCAAGGCACTGGCCGTCGAGTTGGCCCGCAGTGGGATCACCGTCAATACCGTCCCGCCCAGCCTGGTCGACACCCCGATGGTCCACCAAGCCGAGGCAGCCGGGGACTTCCCCGGTGTGGCCGTCGTCGGGCCGATGGTCCCTCTCGGACGAGCAGGAACCCCGGCGGACATCGCCGCCGCGTGCTCATTTCTGTGCTCCGAGGGTGGCGACTACATCACGGGCCAAGTGATCGGCGTCAACGGCGGCATGTACATCTGATCGGAGCCGATCACTTCGGATCGCCCCACGCATACCGGCCCAGTCGGCCTGCTCAGGCGCCTTCGCTCACGGCGCTCCAGCTGTCGCCCGGGACCTCGACGTTGATGATCTCGGGTGCGGCAGCCAGCCAACGGGGCATCTCCGCCATGGCCGCCTTGAAGTGGTCCGACTGGACATGAGCTTCGCCTGCTTCACGATCACGGTATGCCTCGATCAGGACCCACAGATTCGGGTCGTCGGCACTGCGGTACCAGTTGTACGACAGGTTGCCGGGCTCAGCGCGCGTGGACTTCGAGATCTCCGCTACGAGGGCGGGAAACTGGTCGGAGTACTTGGCCCGTACCGGCTGCTTGACAACGATAAAGATCATCCGAAACTCCTCAGTGGAACGTGATCGATGGGTGGCTGGACTGCAGGACCGGGGTGCTCATTCGTCGAGTAGGTCGGGTTGAACCGAAATGATCCAGTCGTACAGCGGTTGGAACGCGCGCCATCCGGCCATGGGTGGTCCGACCTGAGGGGCGGTCTTCGCCGCCTGTTCACGATCGATGAGTACGGGCGTGCCCGCCGCTTCTGCCAGCAGCTGGGCCTGACACGTACGTTCCATCGTGATGAACCACCACGCCGCTTCGTCCACCGATGTCTGGCCAACCGTCAACAGCCCGTGATTCGAGAGGATGACCGCCTTGTTCGAACCGAGCGCATGAGCGAGTCGCTTGCCTTCGTCGATCTCGAGCACAGCACCGGTGTAGTCGTCGAACACCGCATGGTCGCCGTAGAAAGCGCAGGCATCCTGGGTGAGGGGATCGAGCGGCCTTCGCAGCGAGGACCACGCCTTGCCATGCACGGAGTGGGCGTGCGCGGCGGCAACCACATCGGGGCGGGCCGCGTGGATCTGGGAGTGAATGGCAAAAGCGGCCCTGTTTACCGGCCACGTCCCGTCGACCACCTCGCCCTCGCCGTTCACGAGGATCAGGTCCTTCACCCGTATCAGCTTGAAGTTCATGCCCAGCGGGTTGACCCAGAAGTGGTCAGTGTGTTCAGGGTCCCGTGCGGTGATGTGTCCCGCCACACCCTCGTCAAATCCAAATGATCCGAACAGACGCAGCGAGGCGGCGAGCCGTTGCTTGCGGTGCCTCCGTTCGTCCTCGACGGTGTCGAAGGTCGGGAATGTCGGAGGAATGCGATCCGAAGGCATGCTGGCTCCTAGGCGATCACGGAGGGGGCCGCGAGCTCTGAGCCCCGAAAGTAGGGGTCCATGGCGCACCCGAAACAATCGGCGAGAGCGTCCCTGGTCACTCCGGCGCCTCCGGGGGTTGGCGATCAGTCACGAATGTTGCCTCTCGGTGGTGGAAGCGCCAGGCGCCGCGTTCGATACGAAGGGTGTCGTGGTAGCGACCGACCAGCTGGATCGACCAGCCCGAGGATCCCAACAGCAAGAACACCACGTCGCTGATCGCGGTGGCCTCCGTGTCGTCCCACTCCGTGATCAGGGTGTTGAGCACGAGGTGCCGCTGGGGTCGCTTGGGTGCCCAGGCCGAGTACGCCTCACGCAGCGCATCGTGGCCCTGGTAGGTGCCCAAACCCGGGATGGCACAGCCGCCGTCGGCACAAAACGTTGCTACGACATCGTCGGTGCGTCCGTCATCGAGGGCCTGGGTGTAGGCGGCGAGCGCGGCACGGACGCCCTCGGATACCTCCGCTCTCGTCGTTTCGGTCATGGCGTGGCTCCTCTACCTACCCCACTCGGGGTGCCCTCGGTCCGCATCGTCAGAAGTCGATGTCGGCGATGGGGCTCTCGAGTGGATTCACATTTACGGCCCTCAGCGCGGGTAGAAGCGTCTCATAGGGACGACCGGCGAGAAAACCGTCGATGGTGCGTTCGAAGTTGACGATTCCACCCTCGGCCCGTTCGGACAGGCGCATGTACTCAAACCCCCTGGCGTGCAGACCTCGCTGTTGTCTCGGGAGGTTGGAGAAGTCTTGAGCGGGGATCGGCGGCCACCGCGGATCGTCGCACTCCCACCTATCGGGTGGTGGAGGGGTCTCCGGTTCGCTGCCTTCCGGAAATCGAGTCAGCGACCAGATCTCCATGAGCGTCTCTTCGGGACCAAGGGGGCGGAAGCGATAGGCCGAGGCACTGCTGTACATGGGCAGGACGAAGTAGTGCGGGAAGCAGTAGGCCATCGGCTCGTTGAGCTGGTGGGCTTCGAGTGCGTTGAGGTCGGGGATGTCCGAGCCCCGAGCCCGGTGCCAGTCGACGACGGCGTCGTTCAACGTCTGGTTCCAGGTCTCAATGGCGAGTTTCGGGTCGGACGGGAGCTCGATGTCGGCCAGACCTTCGGCAATGCGCACGTCGTTGGCGTGGACCATACCGGCCATGCCCTCGCTCATCATCCGCAGGTAGTGGATCTCCGCCTCGACAAAGGTCCGTGGGTCGAAGGCACCGCCGCGACGCGGTGGGAATCTGCCGGGGATCACCAGCTGGGGATGGGCCTGGATGACGTGGTACTGCTCCATGAACGCCTCTTCGGCGAGCTTCCAGTTCACCGGCAAGCGGGCTGCATACCACCACTCGGCCCGCATGGACTCCACCTTCCAGGCGTCGAGGATGGTGGCGAACGGCTCGATGCACTGCCGGAGTGGTGGGGCACTGTCGTCGAGATTGATCCAGGCGCATCCACCCCACACCTCGCACCGCACCGGAGTGAGATCGAGATCCTCGGACTCCAGGTTGTGTTCAGCGAACGTCTTCTTCTGGGTGACGGCCGTATTCCTGCCGTCGGCGCCGTAACACCACCCGTGAAACGGACACACGAATCCGTTCTCGCAGGTCCCCCGCCCCTCGACGATCCGCACGCCGCGGTGACGGCAGGCATTCTGGAACGCCCTGACGTCGAGATCCTCCCCGCGGACGACCACGATCGACTGGTCGAGGATCTGGTACTCGACATAGTCGTTCGGCCGCGGGATCTCCTCCAGCCGACAGGCCATCTGCCAGACCCGAGGCCACAGCTGATCGGCCTCCATCTCGAAGAAGTCCCGATCGAAGTAGCGTTCCTTTGGCGCCCGGTCAGGGAGCTCCATTGCGTGGGGCACCGGTAGCGCCGACCATCGCCGATCCATGATCGCCACGCGGTCCCCCTTTCTGTCAGCGTGCGTTTGGCAGAGTGTATACTCACCGCTCGACCGGTCGGTACAAGTTCTGCCGACATCCCAGGAGCGCAGGGCGTGCTGGCCATCGGCGGCATCCCCTACCTGGCGGGCTCACTGCCGCGGAGGCCCATGACAACATTCTCTGAAGCCGGAACCGACCAGTCTTCGAACGGGAGCTCCGGAGTCGTCGACGTGCTGGTCGTCGGCGGCGGAATCACTGGGATCTACCAGCTCTACCGCGCCCTCGATGCCGGGTTCTCGGCGCTACTGCTCGAGGCGGGGGACGGCGTGGGCGGCACGTGGTATTGGAATCGCTATCCCGGAGCACGGTTCGACTCCGAGAGCTACACCTACGCCTATCTCTTCTCCAAGGAGCTCTTCGACGAGTGGGAGTGGCGCGAACACTTCGCCGAACAGCCCGAGATCGAGCGGTACCTCAACCATGTGGTGGACCGATTCGACCTCCGCCGCCACATGCGGTTCGGTGCGGGCGTCACGTCGGCCACCTACGACGAGCCGTCGGCCACGTGGGTGGTGACCACAGGCGAAGGTGATTCCTACCGGGCCAAGTATCTCGTGGCCTCAACAGGTGTCCTTTCGGTCCCGTACTTTCCCGAGGTCCCCGGCCGCGAAGACTTTCGCGGTGAGTCGCACCACACGGGTAGGTGGCCAAACAAGCCAGTCGATTTCAGGGGCAAGCGGGTGGCCGTCATCGGCACCGGGTCGAGCGGCGTGCAACTGATCCCCGCTATCGCAGGTGAGGTCGCCTCGCATGACCGTGTTCCAACGGTCGGCCAACTGGTGCACGCCCCTTAACAACCGGCCGATCACCGCCGACGAGCAGGCACAACTCAGGTCGGAGTTCGAGTCGATGCGGGAGGTCCTGAACACCTCACCGTCCGGGTTCCTCCACCCCGCCCATGATCGCCAGACCTTCGACGACCCCATCGATCAACGGCTGGCTTACTTCGAAACCATGTGGAACAGCCCGGGATTCTCGAAACTGACCAGCAACTACACCGACCTCACGGTCAATCATGCTGCCAATGCCTTGTGGTGCGAGTTCATCGCCGAGAAGATCACGGGGCATCGTGAAGAACTCGGAGACCGCCGAGCGCCTGATCCCCAAAGACCACCTCTACGCCGAAAAGCGGCCCCCGTTCGTGACGGGCTACTACGAGACGTTCAACAATCCGAACGTGTCGCTCGTCGACCTCAAACAGACACCCATGGTGCGGGTGACCGAAGACCGGCATCGAGACAACCGAAGGCCTACGGGAGTTCGACATCATCGTGTGGGCGACCGGATTCGACTTCGGTACCGGTGCGCTGGCCCGCTTGGGGATCCGCGGGCGTGACGACCTGGCGCTCGTCGACTACTGGAAGGATGGTCCGAAGACTTTCCTCGGCATACAGACCTCCGGGTTTCCCAACCTCTTTTTCCCCGGCGGCCCACACGCCGCTGCCGGCAACAACCCGCGGTACAACGGGGACCAGGTGGACTTCGTCACCGACACGCTGATCTACCTTCGCGACCACGGCTATGACACCATCGAAGTAGACCCCGAGGCCGAAGCGCGATGGACAGCGATGATCGACACCGGTGCCGCACTCTCCCCGTTCGGTGAGAGCAGCTACTACTTCGGGACCAACATTCCCGGAAAGCCGAGGAAGTACCTCCTCAACTCGGGCGGTCGGCCAAAGCTCTTCCGGGAGATCGATCGCGTCATCGAAAACGACTACAAGGCATTCCGGATGGAGTCGTCGTCGCCCACTCTGGGTCTCCCCTCAGACCGAGGCCTAGGCCGAACAGGCAGTGGTCAGACGGTGGCCACAGGCGTGAGCGGCGAGCCGACGATTCCGGGCATCCGAAGTGGCGGCGCGGTGAGCAGGAATCGACTGCGGTCGTGCTCACGCAGCCAGGCTGCCAACTCGTGGAGGTACCACATCTCCCCTAACGGCACCCCCAGGCGGAACAGGCAGAGGTGGTGAATCGGCAGGAACGAATGTCGACTCTCGTCGCGATCCCTGCCCGTCAGACCCTCTACGGCGTAGTTGTCGGCGACCAGCCCGGCGATCTGTGAGTCGCTGATCCACTGCAAGAGGGAGTCGTCCTGCGCATCGAGGTAGGTGCACAGGGTGTGGATCTTCACCGGGTCCGGGTCCCGATTCCACTTGAGAATCTCCGTGGCAAATCCAGTGTGCAGCAAGAGGATGTCGCCGGGTTCGACGACGACCCGATCCGCCGCCATGATCTCCTGCAGCGTCTTGAGATCGACCCCTCGCCACTCGTTCCCCAGGTGGTGAGCGAGATCGATGAGAACACCCCGTCCCTGCACGCCCTGGTAGGCCATGTGCTCGAGGCCGAGATGATGAGCGAAACAACGGTGGTTCCCACCATCTCCGGCCGCATCGGCCTTCGGCCCGACCAGGTCGATTCCGGCGCGATAGCCGTTGTAGTAGACGGCCTCCTCGACACCGTCACCGTCCGCGTCGAACTCAGCGCCGACATGAGCCAGGGAGTCCCATTGCGTCGAGTACTGGAGCGAGAGGGTGACGGTATCGTCGGCCCAGACATCGACGTACTTCGGGTTCCCCCAGCTCTCCATCTCACTCATGTGCACGTTGTAGAAGAGATCTGGATCTCCCTGCATGTCCTCGGTGGGAGCGAGCACAGGCGGATGACGCCGTTGGTTCAGGGCTGTTCCCCCCGGATAGTCGAGCGGAAGGCTGAGACAGAAACTGACCCCGGCCTCGACCTCCCGCACCCCTTCCAGCACCTTTTCTGGGGTCAGCAGGTTGATACGACCGAGCTCGTCGTCGTCGCCCCAATCACCCCACGTCGAGCCAGGCGGACGCTGCTTCCAACGCTTCGTCATGTGCTCATCTCCTTCTGGTCGCGGACGCCCGCGACCGGCTGTCCAGCGTTGCCTGTACCGACCGGTTGGTCTACACTCCTCGGCGCAGGGTACCGCGTGCGCGCCCGCCCGGTCATTGCCGTCGTGCGGCAAAGCGCAGGAAGGCCACAACCATGGCAGACCACGAACTTGTCATATCCGCCGATGGGCACATTCTCGAACCCACCGATCTCTTCACCACCCGCCTGCCCAAACATCTCCGGGATCGCGGCGTCTGGGAGGACGACTTCGAGATCGAGCCACTCGTCGAGGGCGGTGCACGAGTCTTTCGACGGCTGCACACGCCCGGATTCGAAGGATGGACGATCTCCCGCTACCGCCAGACCGGCGGACGGATGCCCGAGGGCGACCCCGAAACCATCCTCGAGGATCTCGACTTCGACGGGGTAGACGTCGGCGTGATGCATCCGAACCTCTCACTCTTCGGGCTGTACTCGGACGACCACGAGCTGTCCATTGCCCACGCCCGCGTGTACAACGACTACATCGTCGAACGGTTCTCGCCATACTTCTCACGTCTGGCTCCGACCGCCCCCATCCCACTCACCGACGTCGACGACGCCGTTGCCGAAATCGAACGGGTGGCGGCCAGCGGGTTCCGGGCCATCCTGCTGCCGGCCACTCCCCCGCAGCCCTACTACTCGCGGGAGTTCGATCCGGTGTGGGCTGCAGCACAGGCCAACGGTGTCCACGTGTTCATCCACACCCAGACCGGTGGCGTCAAGGTGAACGACCCCGAGGCCGTCACCCTCAAAGTGGTCATGGAGAACGCGGCCCAAGTCAACCAGCCCGTGACCGAGAAGTCGGCATCCAAGCGCATGGTCACGCAGGCGATCTACAGCACCATCGCCCCCCAGCAGGTGATCTGCCAGCTCATCGGAGGCGGCGTGCCCGAGCGCTATCCCGATCTCCACTTCGCGCTCGATCGAGTTCAATGCCCACTGGCTCGGTTCGCTCGTGGGCAGCATGGACAAATGCTGGGTCACGGGGATCGGCCAGGATCCCGACTGGTGGTTGGGAGTGTGGGACGACGCACTTCCGGCCGAAGAGCAGGCCAACATGGCCCAGCTCTTCAAGCTCAACGAGAAGTGGCCCTATCCGCTCATGCCCAGTGAGTACGTGCGGCGACAGTTTCACGTGTCCTTCCAGGATGATCCGGTAGCCGTTGCCTGTAGGCACATCACGGGCCTCTCCACGATCGTGTGGGGCAACGACTACCCCCACGCCGAGGGAACATTCCGAGGCAGCCGGGAACTGATGGAGAAGCTGTTCGCCGGTGTACCCGCCGACGAAAAGGCGGCCATGGTCGGGGGCACGCTCGGCGAACTCCTCGGCTTCAGGTCCACGGTGCAAGCCGCGGCGTCCCAGGGCTAGGGCAAGGCGGTCGACATCCGTCTGGTGCCCGGCCGACCGGACCGTGTCAGGTTCGGCAAAGTGATTCCACCCCGACGCCAGGTCGAGCGTCAGCGAAAGACGGTTCTCCCGTGAACGAGTTCAACTTCGATGGACGTGTGGCGGTCGTCACGGGCGCTGGACGAGGTATTGGCCGTGCCTATGCCCAGCTTCTGGCCTCCCGCGGCGCCCGGGTCGTCGTCAACGACCTCGGTGGGTCGATAGCTGGTGACGGAGAGGATGCTTCCGTGGCTTCCCGGGTCGCCTCAGGAATCTCCGCGGACGGGGGCGTGGCCGTCGCCAACGCCAGCGACGTGTCGACGGTCGAGGGTGGCGAGGCGCTCGTGGCGACCGCTATCGAGCAGTTCGGACAGATCGACATCCTCATCAACAACGCCGGGATCATCCGATGGGCCGGTCTGCCGGTGGCCGATAGCGACAACCTGGCCAGTCACCTCGCCGTCCATGTAACCGGATCCTTCAACACGACGAGAGCGGCGTGGCCGCACATGGTCGATCGAGGGTATGGGCGCATCGTGATGACCACCTCCTCAGGCCTCTTCGGCCTACCCCAGAATCTTTCGTATGCCACGGCCAAAGGCGCGGTCATCGGACTCACTCGCAGCCTCACCACCGCAGGTGCGGCTCACGGCATCAAGGTGAACCTCATTGCGCCCGGAGCATTCACCCGCATGGCCGGTCAGCCAGCAGCCGACACCGGGGATGCCGACGGCCCAGCCGAGCCCACGGAGATGTCTCCAGATCTTGTGGCCCCGATGGTCGCCTATCTGGCCCACGAGGACTGCCCCGTCAGCGGCGAAATCTACGCCGCCGGATTCGGTAGGTTCGCACGGATCTTCATCGCCTCGACCGAAGGGTATGTACATCCGACGTCGCAGCCCACCGTGGAGGACGTCGCCGAGCACTGGGCGACGATAAACGACGAGAGCGGCTACTACGTCCCGAGTGATCTCATGTCCTGGTCGACCTCGTTTATGGCCCACCTCGGACCCAACAGGAGCCCCGGCTGATGCGAGCTAGCTCCGGGCTCCACCGTGGGCCGATCGATCGCTGACTATGGACCTCTCCCTGAGCGAAGCAGAGCAGGACCTTGTGGGCCTCTGCCGTGACTTCGCCGAGCAGCAGATCGGGCCCCGGGCACCGCTGGCCTGGGACGAGGCGCGGTGCCCGACCGACCTTCTGCGGGAAATGGGCGATCTCGGCCTGCTCGGGATGCTGATTCCCGAGCGGTGGGGCGGCATCGGGATGTCCACCATCGGCTTCGTGGCGGCGATGGAGCAGATCGGCCACGCCGACCAGTCAGTGGCGGCGGCGTGGCAAGCACATGTGACGATCGGCTCGCTGCCCCTCTACCTGTTCGGAAACGATGTCCAACGTGAACGGTGGTTGCGACCCCTCGCTGAAGGCCGAGTCCTCGGTGCCTTCGGTCTGACCGAGCCTGATGCGGGATCCGATGCCCGAGGCATCCGAACCCGGGCCCAACGCCAGGACGGTGGCTGGCTGATCAACGGTCAGAAGACCTTCATCTCCAATGCCGGAACCGATATGTCCTTCGGCGTAACGCTGCTGGCACGCGTCGATCCGGTGGAAGGCGACAAGGCCGAAATTTGGGAGCTTCGTGGTGGAGAAGGATACGCCGGGCTTCACCATGGGCCCGAAGATGCGAGGCATCGGGTGGCGGGGCCTCGATACCCGCCAGCTCTACTTCGATGACGTATGGGTGGCGGACGAACACCTCATCGGGGATCCCAACATGGGTCTCAGCCAGTTTCTTCGCACCCTCGAGGTGGGACGAATCTCGATTGCTGCGCTGTCCTTGAGTCTGACTCAGGCGGTGCTCGACCTGGCCACTGCCTACGCCCGCGAACGTGTCCAGTTCGGGCAGCCCATCGCTTCGTTCCAGGCCGTGCAGTTCAAATTGGCCGACATCGCCACCGAGCTCGAAGCGGCACGATGGTTGACCTACCGAGCCGCCTATCTCCGTGACACAGGACAGCCCTTCTTGAAGGAGGCGGCGATGGCCAAGTTGAAGGCAAGTCGGGTGGCTGCGTGGGCCGCCTCGGAGGCCGTGCAGATCCACGGAGGTCTCGGCTACATGCTGGAGACGCCGGTGGCCCGCTTCTACTGCGACTCGAAAGTGCTGGAGATCGGTGAGGGCACCAACGAGATCCAGCACCTCGTCATCGCCCGCGCTCTGGGCTGCTGAATCAGACGGCGGCCAGCCGCCTCAGGGCGTCGGCGATGGTGTCCCGGTCAGGAAGCCACGCCTGTTCCAGTTCGGGTGCATACGGTGGTGGAGTGGCGGCGGCCCCTATCCGTTCGATGGGTGCATCGAGGTCCCAGAAGCCTTCCCGGGCAACGGTGGCTGCGATCTCAGCCCCGATGCCGAAGGGAACGACAGCCTCGTGGGCGATGAGCAGCCGGCCCGTCCGGTGCACCGATTCGAGGACTGGTCCCATATCCAGCGGAGCGACCGTCCTCAGGTCGATGACCTCGACCGACACTCCCTCTGCGGCAAGTTGTTCCGCCGCCGCAGTCGACTCGTGGACCATCCGGGAGACCGACACCACCGTCACGTCGGTTCCCGGGCGGACCACGACCGATCGACCGATGGGCACGATGTGGTCGGCGGGGGGCTGGGGCCCCTTCATGCCGTAGAGCAGCCGGTTCTCGATGAATACGACCGGATTGGGATCCTGGATGGCGGCTCGCAGCAGTCCATAGGTGTCCGCTGGCGTCGAGGGCATGACGACGGTCAGACCTGGGATGTGGGCGAGCAGCACTTCGAGGCTTTGCGAGTGCTGACTTCCCGAGGACCGTCCGGCACCGAACTGGGTCCGAACGGTAAGCCCCATTTCGGCGGCACCACCCGTCATAAACGGGAGTTTTGCCGCCTGATTGAGGAGTTGATCGAAGCAGACCCCAAGGAAGTCGAGGTACATCATCTCGACAACCGGACGCATGCCGGCCATCGCGGCGCCCACGCCAAGGCCGACGATCGCCGTCTCGGAGATCGGGGTGTCACGAATGCGCTGGCCGAACCTGTCCATGAGGCCACGGGTGAGGCCGAATACGTTGCCCCCGGCCCCGATATCGATGCCGGCGACGAACACTCGCTCGTCCGCAGCCAACTCGGCCTCGAGCGCGGCGTGAACGGCATCCATCGTGCGGAACACGGGCGCATCAGGCGCGGCCGGCACCGGCTCCGGCACCACCGGCCTCGCCCGAACCACGAAGTCAGTCAACGAGGATGCCCGTGGGCTCTCCAGTTTCCGTGCCAGTTCGACTGCCTGATCCAGTTCGGTTGCCACTGACGCCTCGAGCGCCTTGAGTTCGTCATCGCCGATGCCAACATCTCGCAGCCGACGTTCATGCATGAGCAAGGGATCACGGGCCTCCCACTCCCGCAACTCCTCTGGTGTCCTGTAGCGCTGCGGGTCTCCTTCATAGTGGCCGTGCCACCGGTAGGTGGTGGCCTCTACGACCACGGGGCCGCCACCGGCCCGCGCCCCGGCCACAACATCCGCCATCGCCGAGGCCGTCGCCTGGACATCGTTGCCGTCAACGGCGACGTGAGGCACCCCGTATCCGGCAGCACGCTGCTCGAGCGATGCGGCGTGCTGGGTCTCTGCTGGGGAGAACTCGGCATAGCCGTTGTTCTCGCAGAAGAACACTGCGGGCAACTTCCAGACTGCAGCCAGATTCATCGCCTCATGGAAGGCGCCCTGTGCCGAGGCTCCGTCGCCGAAAAAGGCCACGGCGACGGTCCCGTCCGCCCGCAGCTGGGCTGCCGTTGCCGCACCCACGGCGATGGGTAGACCTGCCGCCACGATCCCATTGGCACCGAAAATTCCTAGCGTCGGGTCAGCGATGTGCATCGAGCCCCCTCGGCCCCGATTGGTGCCTTTGTCCTTGCCCATCAGCTCGGCGAACATCCCCTGAGGATCGAGCCCCTTGGCCAGACAGTGTCCGTGACCGCGATGGGTGGAGGTGATGACGTCGGCTGGGTCGAGAGGCCAACAGGCGCCGACAGCCGTCGCCTCCTGGCCGATGGACAGGTGCACGAATCCAGGGACTTCGCCATCCCGATACAGGGAGGAGACCCGCTCTTCGAACCCGCGAATCACCAGCATTCGACGGTGCATTTCGAGGAGGTCAGCCGGGCTGAATACGGCCGCCGGGGATAAGTGTGCGGTCACGAAGGGTGTAGTATACCGGGCGGTCGGTACAACAATGGAAGAGCGATGATCGACGAAATCGAGATCCCCGGATCGTTTCCTGATCCCGGTGTCGTCTCCGGTAAGCGGATAGTCATCACCGGTGGCAGCAGGGGCCTCGGTGCCCTCCTTGCCCATGCATTCTCCAACGCCGGCGCCTCGGTGGCGCTGGTGGCCCGCACCGAACGGGATCTCAAGGGGGTGGCTGAGGCCCTTCCGGGGCCCTCACTGGTGCTCAGCGGAGACGTGACCGATGAGGACTTCAACGAGGAGATCGCCGACACCACCGTGTCCGAGTGGGGCGGGCTCGATGCCTGGATCTGCAATGCCGGAATCTCACCCATCGTTGCCGGGCCACGTCGGACCGATCCCTCGGTGTGGCGTCAGATCCTCGAGGTAAACCTGACGGGTGCCTTTCTTGGCGCCCGGGCTGCTTCCCGAGTAATGGGTGACGGCGGTCGGCTCATCTTCACCGGTTCGGTCCTGGCCGAACGACCGCGTAAGGGACTAACCCCCTACAGCGCGTCCAAGGCCGGCATGGTCGGCATGGCCAAGGGTCTGGCACTCGATCTGGCCCCGGCAGGCATCACCGTGAACGTCGTCGCCCCAGGTTGGTTCGACTCCCCCTTGGCCGGCGCATGGACGAGCAGTCCGGAACACTCCGCCGCCATCACCGGCCACACGGCTCAGGAACGCTGGGGGGCACCGGCCGATCTCACCGGGGCCTATCAGTTCCTCGTTTCGGATGCGTCCGCGTTCGTAACCGGAACCGTACTCAGCGTCGACGGCGGATACCTGCTGGTATGACGTCACGCCGGGTCATAGCCATCACCGGAGCGGGCGGTGCTCTCGGAGCGGCCGTCTCCCGTCAACTGGCCGGAGAGACCGCTACCGATCTCGTCTTGAGCGACGTCAGTGGATCATCGCTTGAAGGCACCGTGGCCGGTCTGCCGGCCTCGGCTCGGGTCGAGACCATTCTCGCCGATGTGAGCGAGTTCGCTGAGGTCGAGTCGGTGGCCAACCTGGCCGTCGAACGGTTCGGTCGTCTCGATGTGCTCATCAGCAACGCCGGCGTGCTGTCGCCCAACGGCCGGATCCACAATCTGGCCACCGAGGACTGGGAGCGGGCGTTCAGGATAAACGTGCTTGGCTCCGTCAACGGCATCCGGGCCGCCGTGGCCGTCATG
Organism: uncultured Acidimicrobiaceae bacterium; assembly: GCA_963817985.1. Classification (GTDB taxonomy): domain Bacteria; phylum Actinomycetota; class Acidimicrobiia; order Acidimicrobiales; family RAAP-2; genus Bog-756. The sequence continues at coordinate 37,297 of CAWFQI010000011.1, forward strand.
CGCCCCCAGGGTTCGGGTTCGATCGTGCTCACCGCATCGGTGGCGGGCATGACTGCATGGTCGCACGCCGGCCCCTACTGCGCCACCAAGGCGGCGGTCATCCAGTTGGCCAAGGTGGCTGCCGTGGAATATGCGCGCGACGGCATCCGGGTCAACTGCGTCTGCCCGGGGACGTTCCTCTCTGCCATCCACACCGACCTTCCTCAAGAAGCCCTTGACGCCATGGCCGAGCGGCACCCCCTGGGGTTGGGATCGGCCGACGATCTCGCCGGGGCGTACTCCTATCTGGCCGGCGAGGCGTCGAGATGGACCACGGGATCAGCGATGGTGGTCGACGGCGGGTACGCGGCGCCGTGACCGCGGCTAGTCGGCCGACCCCGTGCCAGGATTCACGATCCCCGTCATGAAGATCTCGGCAAACGGCTTCGCCACATCGCGGGCGGACAGCCGCCCACCCGCCCGCAACCAGAGGTAGGTGTAGTTGTGCATTCCGAGCCAAGCCATGGCCGTCAACCTTGGTTCGATATCACGGAACTCGCCCGAATCGACTCCCGCTTGAAGAACCGCCTCGACGCGCCGTTCGTAGTCCCTGCGGCGCCCACGGAATTGCGCGGCCCTCTCGCCGGTGAGAGCCGGGAACTCATGCAGGAAGACCCAAACATGGTCCGGGTAACGGTGGATGACGTCGAGGAGCTCGTCGCCAAGCATGGCCAGCTGCCTGGACGGCGTTCCTCCCGCTTCGGCCACTCGGTCGGCACCCCTCATCACCTCGTCCATCACACGGTCGTGGATGGCGGCGAGCAGCTCCTCCTTCGAGCCGATGTAGTGGTACAACGCGCCCTTGCCGAGATCGTTGGCGGCGCAGAGCTCCATGATGCCGGTGGCGTGGTAGCCGCGTCGGGCGAATACGGGGGCCGAGGTGTCGATGATCACCTCTCGACGCGCCTCCCAGTTCGATCTCCGTGGCGACTCCCCGCGCGCGTCCCTCTGTGCCATTGGACAGCGAGGTTAGCGGCTGGGGGGCCACACACCGAAGAGCCCCGCTCTCTGTCGATAGGGCACGGGAGTACGCCGAGGCCACCACAGGCGTCGTTCGCTCGAGCGATCACCAACAGCAGATGGAGTCGGTGTGGTCCTGGCCACTTTGCACACGGGGTGCTCGCTCTGCTTGGTGTGGCAGATTGTTGGCGGGACGGGTCCGGCAGCGATGTGGCTCACGAAGGGTCGGGGACGATGCAGGGAGCCAACAATGAGCACGAGCCAGTGGGCATGGCACCTCGGTGAGTCCTGACCCCGCAAGTCACCCTGACCTGAACTGGTTCGCCGTCCTGGCCCATCACGCCACACGGACGCCGGACAAGGCAATCACCGTGTTCAACGGGGTTGCCACCACATACGCCGACATGGAGCAGAATGCGGCGAGGGTGGCTGGTGGCCTGGCCGAACGCGGGGTCGGCCGTGGCGACGTCGTGGCGATCCTCGCCTACAACTGTCCCGAATTCCTCGAGGTGGTGTTCGCCGCCAACCGCCTCGGAGCGATCGCCATGCCGATCAACTGGCGGCTCGCAGCGCCGGAGGTCCGCTACATCCTTGAACACTCGGGTGCTCGTGCACTCGTGTGCGATGACCTTCTCCTTGATCTGGCCGCCGAGGCGGCCAGGGACTTTGGCACCGATCTGCTGCGAGTCTGCATCACCCCCGTGGACTCGGAAGGCTGGACCGGGTTGATTGACCTTCGGAGTGGGACGATTCCAGAGAGCCCGGTTCCGGCACACGGCGACGATATCCACCGTCTGATGTACACCTCGGGGACGACCGGCCGGCCCAAAGGAGTCATGATCACCCACGCCAATCTGGCGTGGAAGAACTTTGCCCACATCGTGGAGTTCGGCTTCAACGATGGGGACCTCGGACTGGCATGTGGGCCCATGTATCACGTGGGCGCGCTCGACCTGACCACGACATCACTCATCGCCGCTGGCGCCACGACCATCATCCACCGATCCTTCGATGCTGCTCAAGTGGTCGACGAACTCGAGCGATCGAAGGTAACCACCGTTTGGTTGGCACCGGCGATGGTCATGGCCATCATGGCGCTGCCCGATATCGAACGACGCGATCTGTCGTCGGTGCGAGTGGTCGTCAACGGCGGTGAGAAAATGCCCATTCCGCTCATCGAGCGCATCCAGCGTGCCTTTCCCTCAGCCTGGTTTGCCGACGCCTACGGGCTCACCGAAACAGTGTCCGGGGACACCTTTCTCGACCGCCACAGCATGATCAACAAACTCGGAAGCGTTGGACGTCCGTGCCTCTACCTGGAGCTCGACATCTGGGACGGCGAGGGTGCGTCGGTGGGTCCCGGCGAGCCGGGGAGATCGTGCTGCGCGGGCCCAAGGTCTTCAAGGGCTACTGGCGGGATCCTGACGCCACGGTAGAGGCCTTCCGTGGAGGATGGTTTCACACCGGCGATGTCGGTGTCCGTGACGATGATGGCTATCTCTACATCGTGGACCGGTTCAAAGACATGATCGTCTCAGGCGGCGAGAACATCGCCAGTTCGGAGGTCGAGCGGGCGCTCTACGAGCACGATGCTGTCCTTGAAGTGGCGGTGGTCGGGCGGCCTGACGATCGGTGGGGTGAGGTCCCCGTCGCATTCGTGGTCCTGCGTCCGAGCGCCACGACCTCCGAGGATGAACTCCTCGACCACTGCACCACCCAACTCGCCCGCTTCAAGGTTCCTAAGGCGATCACGTTCATCGACGTATTGCCCCGCAATCCATCCGGCAAGGTCCTGAAGCGAGAACTCCGGGGCGATACCTAGTCGGCTGCGCCGGCGAGACCCGCCAGAGGTGGTTCCTGACCCAACCCCCTAGCGGTACTCAGCAGGCACCTCATTCAGGATCACGGTCTTGGTCTCGAGGAAGGGGAGCAGGCCCTCGGTTCCACCTTCCCGACCGATGCCCGATTGCTTGAATCCTCCAAACGCGATACCGAAGTCCGTGCGGAAGGCGTTGTGGCCGACGGTCCCCGACCGCAGAGCGCGCGCCACCTTCCGGGCCCGGTCCACGTCGGGGGTGAAGACCGAGGCATTGAGCCCGTAGATGGTGTCATTGGCCAGCGTCACGATTTGTGCCTCGTTGTCGGCAGGGATCACGGTCAGCACCGGCCCAAAAATCTCCTCTTGGGCGATGACCGAGTTGTTGTCGACGTTGCCAAACACGGTGGGCTCCACGTAGAAACCGCTCTCGAGATCCTTCGGCCGTGCACCCCCCGTCGCCAACGTGGCGCCCTGCTCTACCCCCTTGGCGATGTAGCTCTCGACACGATCACGCTGTCGACCAGAGACCAACGGACCCATTTGAGTGGTCGGATCGAAAGGATCACCCACCCGGACCTGAGAGAAGGCACCCGCCAGGGCGTCCACCAGTTCGTCATGCCGGCTCCTGCTGACCACGATCCGCGTCAGGGATGAACAGACCTGGCCAGACAACATGCATTCGGCACCGGCCAGTGTCTTGGCCGCCACACCGAGATCCATGTCGTCGAGGATCAGCGCCGCTGACTTACCGCCAAGCTCGAGGGTGCAGCGAGCGATTCGCTCTCCGCAGATAGAAGCAATCCGTCGCCCCGCCGCCGTCGAACCGGTGAATGTGATCTTGTCGACCCGGGGGTCCCTCACGAGGAGCTCGGAGACCTCGCGGTCAGCCGTGACCACATTGAGTACGCCAGGGGGTAAGCCGATGGATTCGGCAATCTCGGCGATCACGTAGGCATCCCCGGGCGCTTCAGGCGAGCACTTGAGCACCACGGTGCACCCCGCCAGCAGGGCTGGTGCCAGTTTGTAGGTGATGAGACCGATTGGGGCGTTCCACGGGATAATGGCACCTACCACCCCCACCGGCTCTCGCACCAAGAGGCCGAACTCCCCCATCTGCGGTGTCGCCCGCTCTTCAAAGGGGAAGGTCTCGGCCAAGTCGGCGTAGTAGTCGAACGAGGCAGCCGTGCCGCCGGCACTGTGGCGAGCGATGACATGGAGCACACCAGATTCACGTGGCCAGATCTGCCCAATGTCCTCGGCCCGCTCCCGCAGTCCCGTAGCGATCCCTCGGAGAAACTCGGCTCGCTCGGTATGACGCAGAGTCGGCCACGGACCTTCGTCGAAGGCCTTTCGGGCCGCAGTCACCGCTCGGTCGATGTCCGCAGCTTGAGCCTCGGGAACCCGGAAGTAGACCTGCTCGGTGCTGGAGTCGATCACATCGAAGGTGGCATCCGACGACGGGGCTACCCACTCGCCACCGATGAAGAATCGATCGGCATGCCTCAGGGGTACGGCAGTCTCACTCGTCACGGTCACGTGCGCACTCTCCTCGTTGATGGTCTAGCGCCCTCCGGCAGCTGCCCCGACCAGCGTAGTCACCGAGTTGCGCTTCGGCGCAGGGGCCCGCCGTCAGGGCTTGGGGGGCAGCCGGTCTCGGTAGCTGGCTGGCAGTAGTTCAATCAACTGTCCGTCGGGATCTCGGACAAAGAGAGCGGCCCCAATGTCGCTGTCCTCGATGACCTCCCCACCATGTTGTGCGGCTAGCTCCGCCGCTGCATGTACGTCGTCCACCGAGATGGAGAGGTGGGTTAGCCCTGGCTCGTTCATCGTCCTGGCCCGGTAGGGGGCAGTGGCGCCATCCGCCGCGTAGTACATCAACTCGAGGACGAACCCGTCGAGGGTAAGGTACGAAGCCGTGACCCCGAGCGGCGGTGTGAGGCTGGTCAGCTGGGCCGTCGGCACGTCGGGCGGGTTGATTTCGTACCACAGCCGGAATCCGAATACCTCCTGGTAGAACTGCTTCGACCGTTCGAGGTCAGTGACCACATGCCCGGTGTGGTTATAGATAGCCATGCCTTGCTCCGATCGATGGTCAAGAAGGATCTCGGTCGAACCGAATCGCCGAGGTGGGGCAGTTGAGGGTCGCCTTGCGGACCTCCTCCTCGCGCCCCAACGGATCGCCGACGACGATGGCGATTCCGTCTTCGTCGAGGTCGAATACGCCGGGAGCCCAGAAGGCGCAGTTCCCCGACCCCATGCACGCGTCCCTATCCACACCGATGCCGGTGAGGGCTTCCCCCGCGGCTACAGCTGCATCCTCGGCCATGGTCCCAACGCTACAGGGCAGTTCGTCGAGCCGTGTGTCCTAAGCTGACGCCGGATTTCGGATCGTCACCGACATTGGGGAGACAGACGGACATGGAGGGCATGAAGTACGGCGTCGCCTTCGCCAATATCGGCGCATTCACCGATCCGGTCGAGGCCATCCGATTGGCCGTGGCCGCTGAGACGGCTGGATTCGAATCGATCTGGACAGTGGACCACGTGGTCGTCCCGGGTGGTTACCAATCGACCTATCCCTACGACCCCACGGGACGGCTTCCCTCCGGCGAAGGTTCAGTCTTCCCAGATCCACTCATCTGGTTGGCCTACATCGCTGCTCGGACAACGTCCCTGCGGCTCGGAACGGGCATCCTGATCGTGCCGCAACGCAATCCCCTGGTACTGGCCAAGGAGCTCGCTACGCTGGACTCGCTCTCGGGTGGCAGGATGATCCTCGGTGCGGGCATCGGCTGGCTAGAGGAGGAGTTTGACGCTCTGGGAGTTCCATTCGTCGATCGCGCCGTACGAATGGAGGAGTCCATCGGAGCCATGCGCGCCCTGTGGGGTGAAGAGCAGGCCAGTTTCGACGGCCTGACCACGAAGTTCTCCAACTGCTACCTCCGGCCACAACCACCAGGCGGCACCATCCCCGTCCACATCGGTGGCCACAGCAGGGCCGCGGCCCGCCGCGCCGGGCGAATCGGTGACGGGTTCTTCCCCCTCGGCGTCAGCATCGAGGAACTACCTCCCCTGATCGAACTCATCCGGACCAGCGCGGTCGAGGCCGGCCGGGACCCGGATGCTGTCGAGGTAACGATGCAGTGCACCGCCGTCACCGGTGACGATGCCGTGGCCACCGTCGAGGCTTTGGAGACGGCGGGCGTCTCACGTGTCCTCATACCGTCAGTTCTGTTCGGCACTGAGTTCGAGACCTCAATCGCCCGTTACGGTGAGAGTGTGATCGGCCGTGTCTGAGCGACCCACTCCCCCGCTGCTATCCCTGGCCTCCAACCGTCGTGAGCCCTGGGTGTCATGTCCGACCTAGACGACATCACCTCACTCGTGCTCATCTACGCCCGTCTGCTCGACGAGGGCGACGTCGACGCTGTCGTGGCCCTGTTCGAGAACTCGACATGGCGGTCGCAGCCCAACGGGTCGACGTTGCGGGGCGCCCTCGAGGTGCGGCCGGTCTACGAGCAGCTTATGGCACGCGAGGAAAGCGTACGGACGAAACACCTGATCACCAACCTGAGCGTCAACGTGCAGGCCGTCAACCCGGCGACAGCTACCTCCCACTGCTACTGGACGGTGCTGCGGCACCAACCCGGTCAACCCGTGGCCATCGGATTGACCGGCCAGTACAGCGACTCGTTCGAAAAGGTCGACGGCCGGTGGCGGTTCTCCGACCGGTTGATCACCGTTGACCTGTCCGGCGCATGAGCGTGGCATGAGTCACCGGTCATCGGTCGGACTCGCGGCGCGTCCACATGGACGAGCTGGAGGAGCACCGTCAGGAGGTGGGACTCCGTGACCGGAGAGGTCGAGCGCTTTGCCGTCGATGTGGACGAGGCCGTCCTGGAGGACCTCGACCGCAGACTCGAACACACCCGATTCCCTGACCGTATCGACGACACCGGCTGGACCTACGGGATCTCGATCGACTACCTCGCTGAGCTCGTCGGGTACTGGCGGCACTCCTACGACTGGCGATCAGAGGAGGCCAGGCTCAACACGATTCGACCAGTTCCGAACCTCCATCGACGGCCTGCGGGTCCACTTCATCCATGTACGGTCGCCCCACCCAGGTGCTCGGCCCCTACTGCTCACCCACGGATGGCCCGGTTCGGTGGTCGAGTTTCTCGACGTCATCCCACGCCTGGTCGATCCCCAGGCCCACGGCGGTGAGCCTGGGGACGCCTTCCACGTGATCGTCCCCTCCCTGCCCGGTTACGGGTTCTCCGAACCCCCACGATCGCCAGGGTGGGATGTCGCACGAATCGCCCGGGTCTGGATCGAACTCATGGACCGGCTGGGTTACTCGCGCTACCTCGCCCAGGGCGGCGACTGGGGGGCACAGGTCACGACCTGGATGGGGGCGCTCGACCCCGAGCACTGTGTGGCCATCCACCTCAATATGGCGCCTGGTATCCCACCCGAGAGTCCCGGCCCGCTGGATGACGAGGAACGGGCTGATCTGGCCGTCATGAAGCAATTCGCCGCCGAAGAATCCGGGTACGCCAACGAGCAGGGCACCAAGCCACAGACGGTGGGTATGGCCCTCAACGATTCACCCGCCGGCCTCTTGGGTTGGACCGTCGAGAAGTTCCAGTCCTGGAGCGACTGTGACGGTGATCTGGAGAGCTGCTTCACCCGTGACCAGATCATCACCAATGTGATGCTGTACTGGGTCACCCAGACCAGCGCCTCGGCAGCCCGCCTGTATTGGGAGACTAGGCGGGCTGCGGCCAGGAACCCGCCGTTCGTCACCGTCCCCACCGGGGTGGCCCGGTACCCGAAAGAGGTACTCCGTTGGCCACGGTCGTGGGTCGAGCGTCAGTGTCATGTGGTGCGTTGGCAGCACCTGTCTCGAGGTGGGCACTTTCCCGCAATGGAACAGCCCGAACTCTTCACCGAGGATCTGCGGGAGTTCTTCCGGTCCGTGCGCTGAGCTATGGGCGACCCTAGATGAGGGTGGGACGGGTCCCCGGCAGCAGCTCCAGGTCGAGTTGGAGCTCGTCGGTCCGGATCGGTGTGCCGTTGACTAGAACGTGGCGCACTCCCACGGGCTCCTCGTTGGTCAGTCGCTCGCCCCCGGCGGGTAGATCGTGGAGGCGGCGCTGGGGGCCAGGGGCCACCGTCGCCGGATCGAACACCGTGATATCGGCGGCGAATCCGGGTCGCAGATAACCCCGACCTTCGAATCCGAACATGTCAGCAGGCTCACCGGCCAGTTTCCGGACGGCCCGCTCGACGGGCATAATCCCCCGCTCGCGCACCCAGGTGCCGAGGAGGTCCGTGGGCGAAGGCGCATCGCACAGCTGATCCACGTGGGCCCCGGCATCGGTCAGGCCCAGCACGACATGCTCTTCGTTCAAGAGGCTCTCGACTTCGACCACATCGTCGTTGGCAATGTACGCCCGAAAGCGCGTGGCCAGGTCCTCGGACAGGGCAAGCTCACACATCACGTCCAGGGGCGTAGCGTTGCGCTCACGGGCGATGTCGGTGACCCTACGGCCGAGCAGCTCAGGGTAGCGATCCGATTCTGAGACCTCGAAGGTCTCCCACCGCGGCTTCATGCCGCCCTCATTCTGCTCCAGGTCCTCGAAGGCACGGGTACGCCACTCCTGATCTCGGTACGCGGCCTTGCGGACCTCCGGACTGACCTTGATGAGTTCGCCGAACACTGCGCCTACATTGAGGTTGTAGGCATCAGCAAGGGTGAACTGCATGGTGAGCGGACGCGGCGTGACCTGCGGCCACACGTTGGCCCCACGGGCGAGGGCCTCTTCGTGCAGGAGAACGACCTCTCGGTGCTTCCCACTGGCCAGAGCGAATAGGGGACACGTGAATGGGCGCCCGATCCGCTCCTGCCACGTGAAGACGTCGGGATATTCGCACTGCCACCCGGGCGTAGCCAGCACAACGCCTTTGCCTGCCTTCCCCACGGTAGTGAACAGCGCTTCCACCTCGTCCATCTCGGCAAATCGACTGGGCACCGGCTTGCCGTCCACGCCACGGTGGGCGAACGAGAAGCTGGTGGAGAGGCCGGCCGCCCCGAAGTTCATGGCCTCGTCCACAAGTTGGCACATCCGCTGGATCTCCTCGGAGGTGGCGGCACGTTCGTAGGCAGCATCCCCCATGACGTAGAGTCGCAGCGCGGTATGCCCGATATAGGCGGTGAAGTTGAGCGCCGTGCCTCTTCGGCCCACCAGGTCAAGATAGTCAGGGAAGGTCTCGAACTCCCAGGCGATCCCGGCGGTGAGGGTGTCGGCGTCCATGCCCTCCACGTTCTCCAGTGTGCGCACGATCACGTCGTGATGTTCGGGACGGCACGGGGCGATCGAGAAGCCGCAGTTTCCGGCCACGACCGTCGTGACTCCGTGGTACGACGACGGCTTGAGGGCAGGATCCCAGAAGACCTGCGCGTCGAAATGGGTGTGGATGTCGATGAAGCCGGGAGCGACCACGCATCCAGAGGCGTCCAGCTCCACCGTCCCGTCGAGGCCGGTGCCGATGGCCTCGATGAGTCCTCCGGTCACGGCCACGTCTGCTCGCATGCCGGGGTCCCCGCTGCCATCCACGACGGTGCCACCTCGAATAACCAGATCAGCTGACATGGGAGTGCTCCTTGGAATTGTCCTCGTAGTTCATGAACTCGAGGAGGTTGCCGTCCGGATCGCGGATATAGGTGCTCGACGCGGGACGACCACGTCCGCCCACCCGCTCGACCGGGCCTTCTACGACCGCTGCTCCTGCTCGACGGAGTGTCTGAGCCAGATCCTCGGGCGATCCCTTCCAGATCATGCACAGATCGCCGCACGGGGGAACAGCCCCTGAGGCTCGGAGCGGGAACTCGCCTTGCCACAGCTCGGGCCGATGGAAGTTGATCATGTGATCACCGAGATGGACTTGGACCACCGACGGGTTCTCCGACACCGACAGGCCCAGCGACCGGTAGAAGCTGGCCATGGCCTCGGAGTCGCGCATGGGAAGGGCTACGTGATCGAAGCCCACGACCCCCGACTCAACCTGCGGCTTAGGCGACGACATAGTCGAACCCGTACAACTTGGCGCAGTTGAGGGCGGTGATCTTGCGAAGGTCCTCGGCCGGAAGCATCCCCAACGTCTCGCTGATGGACCGCTGGGACTCCGGGAATGTGCTGTCGGTGTGTGGAAAGTCCGCAGCCCACATGCACGAGTCGGCCCCGAGATGGGGAATGAACTGGTAGGCCAGGGACTCCTCCTCGAAGGTGGCGATGACCTGTCTCTTGAACAGCTCACTTGGAGCGACACTCGGTGCTTCGTCGATCTTGTCTCTCAGGTTCTCCCACTCCATGTCCATGCGGGCAAGGAAGTAGGGCAGCCAGCCCACGCCCGCCTCGGCCAGGACCAGGGTGAGACCAGGATGCCGCTCGAGAGCACCTGAGAAGACCATGATGGCGAGGGCCTCATCGAGCTGCAGCGGCAACAAGGAGGCAAAAGCTGCCGACTGCCACTTGCCCACCTGATAGCTCAACCGCTTCGACGCCCCCTCTTTGATGTGGAAGCTGAGCGGCAGCTCCGCTTCTTCGGCCGCTGCCCACAGCCGGTCCCAGGCCGGGTCTCCGGCATCGAAGTCGAAGACGTCGATGATTGCCCCCCGGTGGCCTCTGGCCGCCGCCCGCTGGAGTTCCGCCACGGCCGCCTCCGGGGAGTGGCTGGGGAGGAACGGCAACGCGCAGAGGCGGTCGGGTGCGAAGGCGTTGAACTCGTCGATAGCCCAGTCGTTCCAGGCCGCATAGCACGCATCTTGGAGGTCGGGCTCCGGAATCGAGAGGGTCAGCGGGATGGGTCCATAGATCACTGAGGCCCACACACCGTCGAGATCCATATCCTCGAGCCGCAGCTTTGGGTCACTGACCCGGAATCCGTCATCCTCCAGCCCGGCCCGACTCACCGCGCTCAGGACCACCAGCTTGTCCCCTTTGGGAAGCCCACTCCTTCCGAGCACGCGGTCGTTGCACACCCACATGGGGTCACCATCGCCCAGCACTACCCGCGGACCTCGCTCACGCAGTCCTTTGGGTAGGCGTTGCTGCCACAGCTCGGGTGGCACCGAACGCAGGTCGAGATGGTCGTCGCACGAGTAGATGCTTCGTTCGTCCATGGTGGTGGTCCCTTCCGTTTCGTTGCCGATCGTCGGCCGTGAGGGCCGGCTACCGGCTAGGTCAGTCGATATCGGATCGGCAGGTGCTTGATTGCCCCGTTGACCGAGGAGTTGAGTCGTTCGACCGGCCCGGCCTGCTCGAACCACTCCATACGCTCGACGAGGAGACCGAACATTGAGGTCAGTTCAGCTCGGGCCACGTGTGCCCCCATACAGAGGTGCGGACCGAAACCGAAGACCACTGGCTGTCCAGGCGGCCGGTCGATGCGGAATTCGAAGGGGTTCTCGAATACCGTCTCGTCGCGGTTGGCCGAAGCCCAGTAGAGCGCGACCTTGTCACCGGCACGGATCTGTTGACCGTGGAGTTCGCAGTCGACGGTGGCCGTGCGGGAGAAGTAACTGATCGGCGTAACCCAGCGCAGGATCTCCTCCACCGCATTGGGCAGCAGCTCGGGATGACTCTGCAACTGCTCCCACTGATCGGGGAACTCGCAGAATGCCTGCATGCCGCCCGCGATGGCGTCCCTCGTGGTCTGGTTCCCCGCCTCGACTAGGAGTTCACAGTAGGTAACCAACTGCTGGCGGGTGAGGGGCTCCCCGTTGACCTCGCTCTGCACCAGCTGGGTGACCAGATCATCCTGGGGATCCTCTCGGCGGGCCGCCACCATCTCCTTGAAGTAGCGGTGCAACTCACCTCGGGCTCGCATGGAGGTCTCTTCGGGGCTCTCGCCGGGCAGCCGGTACTCAGGGTCATCTTTTCCGATGATCTCATTGGTCCACCGGAAATGGAGCTCCCAGTCCGCGGGCGGCACGCCCAGCACCCAGGAGATCACGGCCACCGGAAATGGGGCGGCGAAGGTATCGACAAAGTCACACGACCGGACCTCTCCCCCGGTAGCTGTCTGATCGACGAGGTCGACGGCGATCCGATGGATCTCTTCGCTGCGTGACCGGACCGCACTCCGTAAGAACGCCTTGTTCGCCACCTGGCGCATGGGACCATGCTCAGGAGGATCGAGATAGACGATCATCTCAGCCGGCATCTCGATCCCGGACAGGTCCATGTCCAAGGTGATGCCGCCTGCGCTCGAAAACAGCTGGGGCTGGGATGCGGCGTACTGGACGTCTGCGTGGGTGGTTACCGCCCAAAAGGGTGGGTATCCGGGAGGCTCGATGTAGGCCACCGGTGCCTCGGCCCGCAATCGGGTCCATACATCGTGCGGGTAGCCGTGGAGCGAGAACCGTTTCGGGTCGACCAGATCGAGGGGATCGATGTCGGGACGTTGGGTCATGATGAGCTCCTCGGTGATTTGGGGCAGGTGATCGGCGACTCTGCGGCCACCTCGGTCAGAGTTCCCACGCGGCCCGTCTCCTCGCTGCGGTAGGTGGTCTCGGAGATGGGGCCGAGCATCTTGGTGAGGAGCCGGTAGACCAGATTTCCCGAGGGCCACTGGGTGACGACCTTTCCCGTCGCCGAACGGAAGTAGTTGGTCGTCATGGTCCACGACGTGCCCTTCATGCGCGACTGCAGCCACACGAACCATAGGGCTTCGAAGGCCGGCTTAACCTCGATGGCACTGGCCCGACGGCGTTGCATACGTTTCAGCGCACCCACGACGTAGTCGGCCTGCGCCTCGAGCATGGAGATCAGTTCGCCGCCATTGGTGCCTGGTCCGTAGAGCATGAAAAAGTTGGGAAATTCCGGCACGGTGATGCCAAGGTAGGCACGTGGTTCACCGGCCCAATGCTCGTGGAGAGTCTGACCTCGGCGCCCTGTGACAGGAAGGCGGGCCAGATAGTCGACCGCTTCGAACCCCGTGGCCATCACGATGGCATCGACCTTCCGCTCCACCCCGTCAGCATCCACGATGCCCGAGTCGGTGACGCGGGTGACGGCCTTGGGAACGAGTTCCACATTGTCGGACTTCAATGCGGGGTAGAAGGTGCTGGCGATCACCGGTCGCTTGCCCGGGTACGGATAGGTGGGGGTCACGGCTTTGTGCAGCTCGGGATGGCCGGCGAACTCTTGGGCGATGTAGTCCAGGCACGTCTGTTGCCGTTTTGCGTTGAGCTTGCTTCCCGGCCGGAAGGTGGCCGCACCGAGCAGACCCTTCTCCAAGGAGTACCGGAGGCCGGCCCGGTTGAGGGCCCGTCGCCACGGCCGGCCAAATCGCCGACGCTCAGCGTCGGTGAAGGCGCGTTCACCCTTGGGGAGCACCCATCCGGGCTCACGCTGGAACACATACAGCGTGCGGACGACCGGTTGCAGGGCGGGCACCACCTGGGTGGCGGTCGATCCAGTGCCCACCACAGCCACCGACTTGCCGGAGAGGTCATGGTGGTGCTCCCAGCGCGCGCGTGTGAAAGGCCGGGCCGGTGAACCCGTCGAGGCCGGGCCAGTTCGGATAGCGGGGAACGTTCAGAAATCCGACTGCGCTCACCAGCACATGGCACTCAACCATGGCACCAGTAGCCAACGTGACCCCCCAGACGTTCCGATGGTCGTCCCAGGTGGCCGACTCGACCGTCATACCCAGTCGGAGGTGGGGGCCCAGTCCGAACTCGCTGACCGTCTCTTCGAGATACGACTGCAGTTCGGGTTGGCGGGCGTGCGTCCGCGTCCAGTCATAGGCTTTGAACGAATAGCTGTAGAGATTGGAGTGGACATCGACCTCGGCACCCGGATAGGTGTTGTCCCACCAAGTTCCGCCCACCCCGGGCGATGACTCGTAGATGGTGAAGGTGTCGATGCCGGCCTGAGTCAACTTCACCCCAGCAGCAATTCCACCGAGTCCGGCGCCGACCACGACCACACTCGGTGTTCCTTCCGGCCCGTAGAGTTGGTGGAGCGTCGGCCGCGCCCGTTGTCGGCGAAGTACGCCGGATGCTCGACCGCAGGTGGACGCTCACTCGAAGATGACCACGCCTCGTAGGTTCACGCCGTCGAGCATGTCTCGATAGCCCTGATTGATCTGGTCGAGCGAATAGGTGTTGGTGATGAGCTCGTCCAGCATGAGCTGGCCCGACGTGTACAGGGCGAGGAGGTTCGGGATGTCGAAGCGTGGGTTGGCCGCTCCGAAGATGACCCCTTTGATCTCCTTTTGCATCATGGCCAGGTCGAAAAGGTTCACGCTGGCATGGAGCTGCACCTGGGGGGCAACTCCGGTGACTACACACGTGCCGCCCTTCCCGGTCAGGGCGAGCGCACCGGCCATCAAGTCTCCGTACATCACACCAGGCACCATGATCACGGCGTCGGCCATCTGACCCCTGGTCAGCTCGGTGACGAGGGGCAGCGCCTCTTCCATTGAGCCGGTCGTATGAGTGGCCCCGAAATCGAGGGCGGACTTCTGCTTGAACTCGATCGGGTCCACGGCGACGATGTTCCGGGCGCCGACCATTTTGGCCCCCTGAACTGCGTTCATCCCAACTCCGCCGACGCCGACCACGACCACGGTGTCGCCCGGCTTCACCTCGGCCCGATAGACGGCCGATCCCCAGCCGGTGGCTACACCGCACGACACCAGGGCCACGGCGCTGAGGGGGAGGGCCGGATCCACCTTGACCAATGACGCCTCATGACTCACGCCGTGTTCCGCGAAGGTCCCCAGCTTTGACATCACGTTGAGCGGTCGATCACCGAGGTGGTACCGGATGGTGCCGTCTGCGATCTGCCCGGGAGCGAAGGTGGCCGCCCCCAGGTCGCAGAGGTTGGAGTGTCCGGTGATGCACATCTTGCACCGGCCGCAAATGGGAAAGAAGCTGGCTGCGACGTGGTCGCCGGGCTCGAGACTGCTCACGTCGGGGCCTACTTCGAGTACGACCCCTCCCCCTTCGTGACCACCCACCATGGGGAACAGGCCTGCCCTCGGAGGCTGGCCGGTACCCGCTTCCGAACCCATCTCGCTCGATTGGAGATGTTCGTCCGAATGACAGAGACCGGCTGCCTCCCACTTGACCAGTACCTCGTGGGCCTGGGGAGGGTCGAGATCGATCTCCTCGATCTTCCAGTCCTGTTCCCGGCCCCATAGGACCGCAGCGTGCGTCTTCATCGTCCCCCATCCTCGGGCCGTTCCCGGCCAGCGCCAGTGCGCCGTGCTTGACCGTCCGACAGCTTAGTGTCACAGTACGACATGAAAGCAAGGGGAGGTGCCGCGTGACCATAGAGAGCACGAGCGACGTCTACTACGACCCATACGACGTGGGCATCGACGCCGATCCGTATCCGGTCTTCAAGAGGATGCGGGAGGAGGCACCCCTGTATTACAACGAGACCCACGACTTCTACGCCGTGAGTCGGTTCGAGGACGTGGAACGTGGCTACCTCGACAACAAGACCTTCATCTCCGGGCGTGGCGGCATCATCGAACTCATCCGGGCCAACATCGAGATGCCCTCGGGAGTGCTCATCTTCGAGGATCCGCCGGTGCACACCATCCATCGACGGCTCATGTCCCGGGTGTTCTCACCCAACCGGGTGGCTGCTCTCGAGCCGCAGATCCGCGAGTTCTGCGCCCGGTGCCTCGATCCGCTGATCGGCTCCGAGGAGTTCGATTTCATCGCCGATCTCGGAGCACAGATGCCCATGCGGGTCATCGGTATGTTGCTCGGCATCCCCGAACAGGACCAAGAGTCCGTGCGGGACAAAGTCGACGCCAACCTCCGCACCGAGGCTGGCCAGCCGATGGAGGTCACCGAGAACTTCGTCCCCACCGACATGTTCGCCGAGTACATCGACTGGCGGGCAGAACATCCTTCGGACGACATCATGACCGAGCTCCTCCAGGCGGAGTTCGAAGACGAAACCGGTACGGTCCGTCGACTGACACGAGATGAGCTTCTGACCTATATCAGCGTCATCACTGGAGCCGGAAACGAGACGACCGGTCGCCTCATCGGATGGACTGGAAAGGTGCTGGCTGACCATCCGGACCAGCGGCGCGAGCTGGTTGAGGACCGGTCGCTCATCCCCAAGGCCATCGAGGAGCTTCTTCGCTTCGAGACGCCCGCTCCCCATGCCGCCCGGTACGTGACCCAGGACGTGGAGGTGCACGGCCACACCGTGCCGGAAGGCAGCATCATGATGTTGATCCCGGCGTCGGCCAACCATGACGACCGGCGCTTCCCCAACGGCGACACCTTCGACATCCACCGCGACGACGGAAAGCCCCTGACCTTCGGGTACGGCATCCATCTCTGCTTGGGGGCAGCACTGGCCCGCCTCGAGGGGCGAGTGGCCCTCGACGAGGTGCTCAACCGCTTTCCCACCTGGGAGGTCGATATGAGCCGAGCCGCCCTCGCCCCGACTTCCACCGTTCGAGGCTGGGAAACACTTCCGGTCCTCACGTCGTGACCGATCGGAGACCATGATGGGACTTCTTGACGAGAAGGTGGCGGTCATCACCGGGGCAGGCTCCGGGATGGGCAAGGCATCGGTCAAAGTCTTCGTTCGCGAGGGCGCTTCGGTAGTGGCCGCCGACATCAGCGGTGCCGAACAGGACACCGCAGCCGAAGTGGGTGACAGGTGTCCTCCCCGTCCACTGCGATGTCTCCCAGGAGGCCGACGTTGAGGCGATGATGGCCGTGGCCGTTGCCCAGTTCGGCCGGGTGGATGCCGTGCTCAACGTGGCGGGAATCGCCGACGGGTGTGCACTGGCCGATCTGACCATGGAGTTCTACGACCGCCTGATGGACGTCGATCTGCGGGGCGTGATGCTGGGCATGAAGCACGGCATCCGCACGATGCTCCCTACGGGGGGCGGTTCCATCATCAACTGGTCATCGGTCGGAGGGCTCAACGGATCCGCCTTCACCAGCGTCTATCAGGCGGCGAAGCACGGAATCATCGGAGCATCCAAGTCCGCAGCCATCGAATACGGGACGCAGGGGATCCGAGTCAATACCATCTGCCCCGGATTCATCCTTACCGAGATCATGGCCCAGGGAGCTGAAGACTTCATTCCCGATATCGCCGCCAAAGCGGCACTCAACCGGGCTGGCGAGTCCTACGAAGTAGCTGAGGTCGGCGCTTTTTTGGCCTCCGACCGAGCATCGTTCGTCACCGGCGCGGTGATCCCAGTAGATGGAGGCTGGTCGGCCAAGCTGGCCTAACAAGATGAACGTGGCGACAACCCCCACAGAGCCGGCAGCGGACGCGCCGACACGAGCTGGGCGACCCTACGACGGCACCCTCCGGCGCGAACGGGCCGCCGAGACTCGGGAGCGGATTCTTGATGCGGGCTCCGAGCTCATCCACCGGACCTCGGTGCGGGACTGGAAGAAGTTGACCATCCGCGCCGTCGCCGAGCGGGCCGGCGTCAACGAGCGAACCGTCTACCGCTACTTCGGAAACGAACGCGGACTGCGCGATGCGGTGCTGCACCGCAACGAAGAGGAAGCTGGAATCGACCTGGAGGGCATGGAGCTCGAGGACGTCGCGACCGTGGCTTCGCAGATCTTCAACCATGTGGCTCAGTACCCACGCGAGCCGCGGCCACCACTCGATCCGACGCTGACCGCGGCCAAGGAGCGGCAGCACCAGGCACTACTCACCGCGGTTACCGAGCGGGCCGGATCGTGGTCGGCCGAGGAGCGGAAGACGGCGGCGGCCGCCCTCGATGCACTGTGGAGTGTGGCCACCTATGAGCGGTTGGTCGTTGATTGGGGGGTCGACCATGAGCCGCGCGGTCGAAGGAATCACCTGGGTGATCGGACTGGTCGAACAGGCCGTACATGACGGTCGGGGTCCGGGATGATACTGACCACTGTTGGCGGCGGGCTGTCCTCAGCCGGCACCAGCTCCCGACGTACCCACGGAGTCCGGTGCCATGCGACGCACCGGGCGGCCGGCCACCGTTCCGCCGTCCACGGGGACAACGATCCCAGTGATCTGGGCCGATCGATCCCCAGCCAGGAAGAGCACGGCCTCGGCCACATCCTCAGGCGAACCCCGACGTTGGAGCGGCTGATCGGCCTCGATGGTAGGACCCAAGTCGTAGTTGGTGATGCCGGTCGGGATGTGGCCCGGGGCAATGCAGTTCACCCGGATCCCGAACTCGGCCAGATCGGTGGCCACCATGCGGCTGAACTGCACGATGGCCGCCTTCGACGTGCGGTAGGCAATGGGTGGCCCGCCGCCGGTGAGGCCTCCGATGGAGGCGGTGTTGATGATCGAACCCCCGCCGTGTTGGGCCATGTGCCGGCCAGCCCGCTGGGTGCCGATGATCACGCCGAACAGGTTGACCGCCATCACCCGGTCGAAGTCCCTGAGGTCGTCTCGCAAGAAGCGACGGAACGAGCTCGAGATGCCGGCGTTGTTCACCATCACGTGCAGACCGCCGAACCGGTCCACGGCAAAGTCGACCAGACCTTGCACCTCGTCGGCTTCGGATACGTCGGTCTGGCGGAAGGCCACCGCATCGCCGAGTCCGGCGGCCACGGCCTCGCCGTCGCTTGCCGCGACATCGGCCAGCACCACCTTGGCCCCTTCGGCAGCGAAGAGCTCGACTGTGGCGCGGCCGATCCCACTGGCACCTCCGGTAACCACCGCAACCTTGCCTACAAGTTCCTGACCCATACTGGTCCGTTCCTTTCGCCTCGCGTCAGACACCGGGTCGAGCCGATCCCTTTGCCACTGGTAGCCCGCCCAAAGGGCACCGGCCACCGAACATACTCTGCGTCATCAACCCGCGAGGTGGCCGCCTCACCGTCCTTCCCATCCGATCAGGGCACCCGCCCTTCAGTGCACTGGAGCTTCCGTGAGTGACGAGCAGTTCGACTCCATCGACTTCTTCCGTACCAAGGATCTCGTAGACAATCCCTATCCCTACTTCGAACACCTGCGAGGACAGTGCCCGGTGGTGCGAGAGCCCTTCCACGACGTGTTCATGGTTACCGGGTACGACGAGGCTGTCGAGGTCTACCACGATCAGGTCACGTTCTCCGCCTGCAACTCGGCGATCGGTCCCTTCGCCAAGTTTCCCGTGCCACTGGAGGGTGACGACGTCACCGAGATCATCGAGACGTACCGCGACGACCTCCCCTTCGGCGACCAGCTGCCCACATTCGACCCTCCGAAGCACACCGCACAGCGGGGGCTCCTCATGCGACTGATCACCCCGAAGCGCCTGAAGGAGAACGAACCCTCGCTTCAGCTCTTGGCCGACGACCGGATCGACACATTCCATGCGCGAGGCGAGTGCGAGTTCGTCGGAGAGTACGCCCAGCCCTACACCATGCTGGTCATCGCCGATCTCCTCGGGGTGCCCGAGGCGGACCATCCGGAGTTCCTTGAGAAGCTCATGCACACCGGGCACCTCGAGATGACCCACAGCCCCCTCGAGTACCTCTACGCCCAGTTCACCCGGTATATCGAGGACCGCCGCCGCGAGCCCCGGGACGATGTAATGACCGGCCTGGCCACGGCTACCTTTCCCGACGGCTCACTCCCGCCGGTGGAGGACGTTATGAAGATCGCCTCCAACCTCTTCGCCGCCGGTCAGGAGACCACGGCCCGACTTCTCGGCACGGCCCTCAAGACCCTTGGCGAGGATCCCGACCTCCAACAACGGCTCCGGGACGACCGCAGCCTCGTCCCCGCCTTCATCGAGGAGTCCCTCCGTCTGGAGCCCCCCATCAACGGCACCTTCCGCCTGTCACGTACGCCCACGACGGTACGGGAAACGACGATTCCCGCCGGCAGCACCGTCATGGTGCTACCGAGTGCTGCTAATCGCGATCCGCGCGAGTTCGAGGACCCGGATGCACTGCGCCTCGATCGCGAGAACGCACGTCAGCACATCGCCTTCGGCCACGGTATCCACACCTGTGCGGGCGCCCCACTGGCCCGAGCGGAGACGAACGTCTCGCTCCAACGGATCCTCGACCGGATGGCGGATATCCGCATCTCGGACTCCCACCACGGTCCGGCTGGCGACCGCCATTGGGAGTACACGCCGACATGGATGCTACGGGGCCACGACCGGCTGTACCTCGAGTTCACTCCGATCGGATAGACATGGACCAGGACACTGCTCACTCCCGCCGCCCACTGATGAATCGAGGTTCCCGTGGCTAAGTACGAAGGCCCCATCTTTGATGCCGACAACCACCTGTACGAGACCGAGGATGCGCTGACGCGCTACCTGCCAAAGGAGTTTGACGGCTTCATCAAGTACGTGCAGGTCAAGGGCCGAACAAAGATCGCCATCGCCAACCACATCAGCGAGTCCATTCCCAACCCCACCTTCGAGGTGGTGGCTGCACCCGGAGCCTTCGCCGACTACTTCTCCGGACACAACACCGAAGGCAAGACACTGCGTGAGATGGCCGGCAAGCCGATTCCGGCCATCGATGCCTTCCGCTCGGCCGAACCGCGGCTGGCCCTCCTCGACGAGACGGGCGTGGACGCAGCGCTGATGTTCCCCACTCTGGCCAGCCTCATCGAGGTCAATCTGCTGGATGATCCTGAGATGACGTGCACGCTGATCCACGCCTACAACCAGTGGCTGCACGACGAATGGACCTTCGACTACCACCATCGGATCTTTGCCACACCGGTGGTCAATCCGTGCCTCCCCGAGCGTGGCATCGCCGAACTCGAGTGGGCGGTCGAGCGCGGCGCGAAGGTGGTGCTACTTCGTCCTGGTCCTGTGGCCGGAACGAAGGGTACGAAGTCACCCTTCCTTGCCGAGTTCGACCCGTTCTGGGCAAAGGTGGCCGAATCGGGGGTGCTCGTGGCGATGCACGCCTCGGACTCGGGGTACCAACGTCACGCCAACGAGTGGGAGGGTGACGGCCGCGACATGCAGCCATTTGCTCCTCGCCCGTTCAGCGACGCTGTCAACACCGGCCGACCCATCAGCGACACGGTAACCTCCGCCATCTGCCACGGCATGCTGAGTCGGTTCCCCACAGTGCGGCTCATGAGCGTCGAGAACGGCGGCAGCTGGGCGCTCCCCTGCCTGAAGTCACTCGAAAAGACCTACGGCAAGATGCCGTACGCCTTCCTTGAGCATCCCCGGGACGTCTTCCTCCGGAACATCTACATCAATCCGTTCTGGGAGGACTCGCTCGAGGCCCTCATCGATGTGATGACGCCCGACCACATCATGTTCGGATCGGACTATCCACACCCCGAGGGACTGGCTGAGCCCTTCGCATGGGCTGAGGAGGTCTCGAGCCTCTACCCCGAGCCGGCGGTCAGGAAAATTATGGGTGGCAACATGTTCGAGCTCCTGGGCCTGAAGCAGCCCGCCTGACAGTCAGGCGCTCCTCACCGCGACCGAGGTAAGCCCAGTCCCCGCTGGGCGATGATGTTCCGCTGTATCTCACTCGTCCCCCCGTAGGTGGTGGTGCCGAGGGCGAAGCGGAAGTCGTAATCAGCCGCTCCGCCGGCTGGAGCCGTCGGATCGCCCTGGCTCCGGATCCCGTCTGGGCCCAGGAGATCCACGAAGTCGGCCGATTGCCGCGTGAGGGCCTCCGAGGCGAAGAGTTTGCTCATCGAGCCCTCCACCCCGGGCATCCCCCCAGAGGCATGGATCCAAGCCGACCGGCGACACAGGAGCGTGGTCACCTCGTTCTCGGCAGCGGCCCGACCCAGGCGGGCTCTGACCGCGGGGTCGTCGGACCTCGGGTGTCCGTCGTCGTCCAGTGTTGTCGTGGCCCACTCTTCCATCGCCGCGAGCAGCCGGATCAGTTCGCCACCGTGGTCGCCGGCTCGCTCCAGCGTCAGTCCAACCCCCATGACGTCCCAGCCGCCGTCTACCTCGCCGATCCTGAGCGAGTCATCCACCCGTACATCGGCGTAGAACGTGAGATTGGTCCGCTCGCCGGAAACGGTGCGGACCGGTTGTATCTCGACACCGGGCTGCCGTAGGGGGACGAGGAAGGTAGTGAGCCCCTTGTGCTTGGCCGCCTCCGGGTCGGTCCGGGTGAGCATGAAGACGTAGTCGGCCTCCTGGGCGTTCGTAGTGAACATCTTCTGTCCGTTGATCACCCACTCATCCCCATCCCGGACGGCCCGGGTCTGGGCGGCGGCCACGTCGGAGCCCGACTCAGGCTCGGTGAACCCGAGGACGATGATGATCTCCCCCCGAAGGGCAGGCGGGATGACCAACTGCTTCTGTTCCTCGGTACCGATATGACGGATGATGCCGGCCACCATCAACGTGGTGCCCACCGCGTAGGTCGGGGCCCCGGCCCGGTGGAACTCCTCCATGAAGGCCAACATCTCGAGTGGGTCACGGCCCTGGCCACCGAGCTCAACCGGCCACCCGGGAGCCAACCATCCCCGCTCCACGAGGTTGCGGTGGAAGTGCCAGCTGTGGTGGACCCCGGTCCGTTCCATCTCCTCACGGACCTCGTCGGTGAGGACCTCGTCAAGGAAGTCACGGGCCTCCTGGCGGAAGACCTCACTGCGTTCACCCAGTCGGAAATCCATGGTCATGACCTTCCGCTGAGGGCGGACAGACGATGGCCCTCGGCCCGGGCGTACAGGGCAGCCGGCTCGGCGAACTGGGCCGGCCACGCCTTCGCTCGGCGGAAGTAGAGCTGGATGTCGTACTCCAGCATGAAGCCATAGCCACCGTGATAGTGCAGACTCCGGTAGCTGGCCTGGCGGGCTGCCTCTGCGGTGAACGCACAGGCCAGTGCAGCCAGTTCCGAGGCCCGCTCAGGATCCTCGGTCGCCGCCCAGGCCGCCTCACGCGCCAGCAGGCTACCGCCGTCCACACTGGTGGCGGCGTCGGCCAGGCCGTGCGCCAGTGCCTGGAAGGAGCCGATGGGCACCCCGAAAGCCTGCCGCTCCTTCACATAGGCCACCCCGATCTCCAGGGAACGGGTTCCCACCCCGACGAGGGCGTTGGCCATCAGCACCAACCACTCATCACGGGCCTGTTCAAAACGTGCCTCAGCCAGGTCCGCCAACACAACTGCGTCGTCTCCCACCCGAACGTCAGCCACCGGCAGACAACCAAGATTGGCCACGGCCGTGCTGGCCGCGGGCGTCGACCACAGCTGGCCCCGGTCGAAGAAGAGCACGGTGTCGGCCACTGCTCCTGAGGGCACCATGGTGAGTACACCGGCCCGCGGCGGGTGCAGGGCGACGGTGGTGAGCTGCTCGTTGGCCAGCACGGCGGTCAGGGCGCTCCGAGCCACGGTGCCGTCGGTGCGGGCGAGGAGCCGGGCCGCAACCTGGGCTTCGAGCAAAGGCGCCGACCCGAGAAACCGACCGTGCTGCTCGGCCACGAGGGCCAGGTCAAGCAGCGATGCCCCCCATCCCCCGGACCCCTCGTCCACCGCCATCTCGAGTGCACCATTCTCCAGCAGCCGACCCCAGAGCTCGGCGTCGTGACCCAGCGGCTCGGCGGCCCGAACCCGCTCGGGGGGCGATTCTTTGCCGTAGAGGGCACCGAACGCCTCGATCAGCAGTCGCTGTTCCTCAGAAGGGTGGAGGTCCACCGATCAGCCCCTTCCTCGCCGTCGAGTTCGGCGAACAACGCTCGGACCTCGACCCGACGTCCAACTCCCCTGAGTCACCACGTCGCCCGAACGCCCCACCGGAACGACGGAAAGGGCCCCCGGTGGGCAGATCCGAGCAGTCGAGTCTCCGGCGGTCCGGCCAGCTCTCATCGGCCCTCCAGTAGGGCGAGCTCGTCGGTCAGTCCCCTGCGGATCCGACGTTTGGTGGTCGCGAACGCCTCATGGGGTAACGCCGCCAGCGTGGTGGCATAGGCGATCGCTTCGGGTAGCGGATCGTCGGCAACTGCATCGAGGAAGCCCATGGCCACGGCCCGATCCGGTGTCGAGACCTCGGCGAACATGGTGGCCGAGGTGAGGTGTCGGGGCTCCAGCCGGTGCGTGGCGATCGACACGGCGAACGCAGGCAAGGCCATGCCGATGCCGACTTCGTTGAGGCCCAACCGGTACAGTCCGGTCCGGCCGATCCGGTGGTCCGCACAGAGCAAGAGAATGGCCCCACCGGCCAGAGCGTGCCCGGTGCATGACGCCACGACAGGAACCGGGGCCTCAATGGTCTCACGGTAGAGCCGTGCCCCTTCAGCGAACAGGGCCGAGGCGCGCACGGGGTCGTCGCCGTTCATCACGGCCAGGTCGAACCCAGCAGAGAAGCAGCCGTCCCTACCCGTGAGGACCAACGGCTGACCCTGTACGCCCGCCGCCCTCACTACCGACCGGAGGCGCTCGACCAGATCGAAGGACGAGCGCGTTGGCCTTGCCGTCGTCAATCGAGGCCACCAGCACGCCCCCTACGTCCTCGACGGTGACACTCATCGGAACGAACCCCGGGTCGAGATGGTCGGACAGCTGTTTCGGTGCACCGGGCAAGCGTACTCAGCCACGGCCACACCCAGGGCGTCCCGAGCGGAGCGTCACGATCCCTGCACGAATGGGAAGATCCGGGTGAAGTCCACCCCAGGCTCGGCCGAGGCGAACTGCTCCCACACCGAGGCCGTCACGTGTCCCATGACCGAGGGGCCACCCTCCGTCTCGACGGCGGCGAGGTAGAGGTCGAGGTCCTTGCTCATGAGCGAGTTGACGAACCCCGAGGCATAGCGACCGTTCTGTACGTGGTTGGGGAACTTGTCCGTGGTGGCCGCGCTTTGGCCGCTCGACGCGTTCAGGACCTCGAGCATGGTTCCCATGTCGATTCCCACGGACAGTCCGAAGGCCAGAGCCTCGCTAGTGGCGGCCAGCGCCGTGGCCGAGAGGAAGTTGTTGGCAAGCTTGAGCGCCTGGGCCATTCCCGGTCGAGTGCCGACACGCCTCCGGCGGTCGCTGAGTCCCGCCAGGACCGGCTCCACGACGGCACACGCCGCATCCGACCCGGCGTACATGACCGTAAGCGTGCGGGCTAGGGCTCCCGCCACCCCGCCCGAGACAGGCGCATCGACGTAGCCCACCCCACCGGCGGCCAGCAGCTCGTCCATCGACCGAGCCTCCGCCACACCGACCGTGGACGTGTCGACCACGTGAGTGGCCCGGCCAGGAGCGCTCAGGATCTCGCGGGCCACCGACTCGGAGACCGAGCCGTTGGGCAGGCTGAATACGACGATCTCAGCCCGGTCGGCCACTTCGGCGGCGTCGACAGCGAACCGTGCCCCCTCAGGGCACGCGTCCGGCCCACGTTACGTCGAACGCCACAACCTCATGGCCGGTGGCGACCAGATTTGAAGCCAGAGCGCGGCCCATGTTGCCGAGGCCGATGAACCCAATGACCTCGTTCATCAGGTGGCCTCCCGCTCGCTCCGCACGGCCTGGAGTGCCCGTTTGGCTGCGATTCCCGCCGGTGCGCCGCAGTAGGCCGCCACCTGGAAGAGGAGTTCGTTGAGTTCGTCGTCGGTGACGCCGGTCCGCGTCGAGGCGCCGGCGTGGAGCCGGAACTCCTCCATGCGGCCAAGAGCAGCCGTCATGGCCAGGACCAGCAGGCTGCGGTCACGGGCGCTGAGTGCTCCCTCTCGGGCCCAGACCCCCCACGCCGTGGCCGTGATGAACTCCTGAAACTCCCTCATCACCGGGTCCGGATCGGCGGACTGGCCGTCGACATAGGCGTCGCCGAGCATGGCCCGACGCTTCGACTCCGCTCGTTCGAGGTCGCCGCTCTCACTCATGGGTGCTCCGTTCGGGTGCCCGGTTGTTCCTAGGTCTGCTGGTGGCTCACAAGGGCTGCACCACGGTCGGCGGGCTCGTCGGACCAGCAGTCCCTGTCCTCGCCGGCCTACTTGCTACCGTGGAAGAATCTGCTTATCGTTTTGCAGAATACCACTTGCATATTTGAAGCCCGGTCCTCTGACCAGTGCCGTTATACAAGGCCAGCACCTGGATGAGTCAGAACGACTCCTTCCCGCTGCGTCACCACACAACCCAGGAGTTCAGTGAATGACCGTGAGTGAATTCGACGCCATCGACTTCTTCCGGGACGACGACTTGCTCGTCGATCCCTACCCCTACTTCGAGTCCCTCCGGGCGAAGTGCCCGGTGACTTCCGAGCCCCACCACGATGTGGTGATGATCACCGGGTACGAAGAGGTGATGGCGGTCTACAACGATTCCGTCACCTTCTCCTCGTGCACGGCGGTGACCGGCCCGTTTCCGGGATTCCCGGTTCCGCTCGAGGGAGACGATGTCACGGCCTTGATCGAAGAGCACCGGGACGAACTGCCGATGAGCGATCAGCTCCCTACCCTCGACCCCCCAAAGCACACCGACCACCGCGCCCTGCTCATGCGATTGATCACCCCCAAGCGACTCCGGGGGAACGAGGAGTTCATGTGGCGACTGGCCGATCGCCAGTTGGACACGTTCTTCGAACGCGGTTCGTGCGAGTACATCGGCGAGTTCGCCGGGCCCTTCGCCATGCTGGTCATCGCCGACCTCCTCGGGGTGCCTGAAGAGGACCACCCGAGATTCGTGGAGGCCCTACTCCGGGGCCAGGCGGGCCACGGGGCGGTCGGCAGCACGACCGAGGACACCCTGGCCGTCTCCCCCCTCGAGTACTTGTATCAGCAGTTCACGGCCTACGTCGAGGACCGACGCCGCACGCCACGAGACGACGTCCTCACCGGATTGGCCACCGCCACCTTTCCCGACGGCTCGATCCCCGACGTCCTCGACGTGGTGCGCGTGGCCGCCAACCTGTTCGCCGCCGGCCAGGAGACCACGGTCAGGCTGCTCGGCTCCGCGCTCCAGCTGATCGCCGAGGACCCCGAACTTCAGACCCGACTGCGGGAGGACCACGAGCTGATCCCCAACTTCATCGAGGAGACCTTGCGCATGGAGAGCCCGATCAAGGGCGACTTCCGACTGTCGCGGGTGCCCACCACCGTCGGTGGCGTCGACCTTCCTGCCGGCACCACGGTGATGTTGGTCAACGCCGCCGCCAACCGGGACCCGCGGCGGTTCGACGACCCGGCCCGGTTCGACCCCGAACGAGAGAACGCCCGCCACCATCTGGCCTTCGGACGGGGCATCCACACGTGCCCGGGCGCGCCGTTGGCCCGCACGGAGGCCAGGGTCAGCCTCGAACGCATACTGGACAGGACGGCAGAGATCCATCTCTCCGAGGCACACCACGGGCCTCCTGGCGCGCGGCGTTTCCACTACGTTCCGACCTTCATCCTCAGGGGCCTTACCCAGCTGCACCTCGAGTTCACGCCGGCCTAGCCCGGGACCGAAGCGGCTCACGAGGCGTGGCCCGAGAGTCAGTCACCCGCCCTCGGCGATCGGCATCAGACTGGTCCTCGACCTCGGTTCAGCGCGGTGGGACGCTTAGTGGGCCACTCCGGGACGGGCCCCGGGCGACCGGCCGGCGCAGAGTCGATCGCCAGCTTCAGGCAACCAGGAGAAGACCGAATGAGCGAACCGACCAGCGATGTCTGGACAGCCATGGCGACGGCTCGGACTATCCGCCGTTTCAGCGACAAGCCGGTGGATGACGTAACCCTGGCTCGATGCCTCGAGGCCGCCACCTGGGCACCCTCGGGCGCCAACGCACAGGGATGGCGCTTCATCGTGCTGCGATCGCCGGAGCAACGGGCTGTCGTGGCGATAGCAGCAGCCCACGCCCTCGAAGTCATCGAGCCCGTCTACGGCATGGCCCGTCCTGGCGACGACGACCACAGCCGCACAGCCCGCACCAACCGTGCCACCTACGAGATCCACGATCGTGCCGCCGACTACACCTCGGTGCTGTTCACCCAGAGAGCGGTACCCGACGGCGTCAGAGCTCCTTCTCGGTGGCTCGATCTTCCCCGCCATGCAGAACTTTCTCCTGGCTGCCCGGGCCCAGGGTCTCGGGGCTTGTATCACCAGCTGGGCCTCCTACGGTGGCGAACCACTCCTCCGTGAGGCGGTCGGCGTGCCCGAGGACTGGATGCTGGCCGGTCACGTCGTCGTTGGCTGGCCCCGGGGAAATCATGGCCCGGTCCGTCGCCGCCCACTCGCCGAGGTCGTGGCCCTCGACCGCTGGGACGAGCAGGCCACGAAATCACCGGTCCGGATCCGGGTGCCTCCCCCGGCTGATCGCCGAACCCGGTCCGGTGCGCATCTCGTGCTCCCGCGGACCACGCACCGTCGGGTCACCTGCGACGACGACTAGGCCCACGCCTCGCCCAGCTCGGGTCCGATCGGGCCGACTCTGGTGCGAACGCGGATATCCCGTGAGGACGCTCCGACGGCGATCTCGGCCCCACCCTCCTCGATGCACCATGTCCCGCGCTCCAGGTCCCAGTGACGGAAGGCAGTGGGCGGGAGCCGCAGGGACACCCACGCCGTCTCGCCGGGCTCTAGGGCGATCTTCTCAAATCCCTTGAGCTCCTGGTCGGCCCTCACTATGACCGAGTCGGGCCGCCGGACATAGACCTGGACAACGGTGCTGCCCCGCCGACTCCCCGTGTTGGACACCTGCAGGCCGATGTCGACGCCATCGTATCGGAGGTCGGCCGAGAGTTCCCGGTAGTCGAACGTCGTGAAGGAGAGGCCGTGGCCGAACGGGAAGAGGGGCTCAGGACCCGCGTCGTCATAGTGGCGGTAGCCCATGAAGATCGACTCAGCGTAGGAGATGACCCCGTCCGCTCCGGGAAAGGTCGGGTACGCCGGGGTGTCCTCGATTCGCTTGGGGAAGGTGGTGGGCAGGCGACCCGAGGCATCCACCCTCCCGAGAAGAACGTCGGCGATGGCGTCGCCCCCCTCTTGTCCCGGATACCAGACCTGCAGAATGGCCGCGACGTCCTCCACCCAGTCCATGGTGACGGGTGCCCCGCTGTTCACCACCACCACCGTGCGTGGGTTCGCCTCAGCCACCGAACGGATGAGGAGATCCTGATCACCGGGAAGGCCGAGTGACCTACGATCCTCGCCCTCGGACTCCGAGTTGTTGTTCGTCCCCACGCAGACGATGGCCACATCGGCCTGCTCCGCCACCCGGACGGCTCGGTCCAGGGCACCCGCGGACGGGCTGAGGCGAGCGCCCAGACACACCGCAGCGACGGGAAGACCGGGTGCGTCGATGCGGTACTCGATGTCGAGGCGAACCGGGCGGCCCTCGCTCAGCTCATGGGTCACCGACACCTCGTCACTGCCCAGCGTGAAGAAGGATCCTCCGATGGAAGCACCATTGTTGTCGAGAAGCAGTTCGCCGTCGAGCCACACCTGAGCATGACCGATGGCAGTGAGCCCGAACTCCCAGGTCCCGGTGTGATCGGGCGTGAACGAGGTCGAGGCTCGAGCGAGAACTCACCGGTGCTCAGGGCCGGGTGTGGTGGCCAGACCAGATGAGCCGGGTCTGGGTGAAGGCATCCCGGAATACGGGTGGCCCACTCAGATCCTTGGCGGCGAAATACTCGACTTCGATCCCCTCCTCGCCTGCCTCAGTGCGCAATCCTCCGGGACCGATAAAGGGAATGGGGCCGGGAATGGCGCAACCAGGTTCGTGGAGGATCCGGTCATCGCCCAAGGCCTCGCTCAGAGCTTCGAGGGGGGTGCGGACATAGGGCGGGGTGACCTCCGCGGCACCACCCCCCTGCGGGCAGAGACGCGCCGCGGCCGGACCGAGCACGGCAGCCGCTCGGTACCCACTTCCACGAGGGGAAGCAGGCCCGTGTTGCGAAGCAGGACGATACCCTCGGCCGCCGCGTGCGAATCAACTCGATAGGCTCCGGCCTCGAAGGCAGCGCCGTAGTCCGGGTCTGGGTCCGGGCCACGAGCCCGAGCACCCGGTCGGCGGCAGCATCGACGGCGGCCTGGCTCACGCTCCCCTCCTCGAGCGCAGCGAGCAGGTGGTCGCCAAGCCATGCCGGAGGCCCCGGCATCTCCAGGTCCAGCCCCGCTTCGACGGCCTCGGTGGCGTGGGTGCCGAAGTAGTCCGAGACGACGACGCCATCGAATCCCCACTCGTCCCGCAGTAGCTGAGTCAGCAGTGGAGCGTTCTCGCTGCAGTAGGTTCCCCGGAACCGGTTGTAGGCGGCCATGACCGACCACACCCCTGCGTCCCCCACAGCGGCGGCAAACGGCGCGAGGTAGATCTCCCGCAGGGCCCGTTCGTCGATCTCGACATTGACGGACATCCGCTCGTGCTCCTGGTCGTTGCCCACCAGGTGTTTGACCGAGCACGCCACCCCGGTGCCCTGGACACCACGTACGTACGCAACTGCCATCGCCGAGCTCAGATAGGGGTCCTCGGAGAAGCACTCGAAGCTCCGACCCCCGAGGGGGTGACGATGGAGATTCACATTGGGGGCGAGCAGGACATCGACATGCCTGTCACGGGCCTCGGCGCCCAGGGCGACCGACCTCGCTCGACCAGCTCCCGATTCCACGTCGCGGCGAGGGCGGTGGGCGAGGGAAAGCACAGCGAAACGTCGCCCCACCGCTCCCCCCGCACCCCGTTGGGGCCGTCACTGGTGATGAGGGGCTCGATCCCGAGTCGTTCCACCCCCGTGGTTCGCCAGTACGAACTGCCGCCGGTCAGGGCGGCGGCCTCCGAGGCAGTCAGATCGCTGGTCACGCTGGAGGTAAGGCGACGCCGGGCCGCAGCAGCCACATCGACGACGTCTGCCGTCAGAGGCCGGGACGAACGCCGAGCAGGAGCTCGGTCACCAGTTGGTCCAGTCGTTCGTGCCCATAGCCGATGGCTCCCAGATCCGCCTCGGAGGTGGACTCGGCCGACGTGCGGATCGCATCGATGGCATCGGACCCCAGACCGTCCGGGGAGGTGGCCTGGGCGATCGACTGCACGCCGGCCTGAGCCATCGCGGCCGCGATATCGGTGTCCTCATGGAACTGGCGAACCTTCTCGCGCAGAATGAGGTACGTCCTCATGCAGCCCCGAGCGAAGTCCCAGACCCCTTCGGAGTCCTCGGTCCGGTAGGGGTGGGCGTCGAAGTGGCGCATGCCGTCCCATCTGGCGTCCTCTAAGAGCTTGACCAGGTAGAAGGCATCCCGAAGGCCCTCGGACCCGAATCGGAAGTCCTGGTCGAACTTCCCGATCCGCTGGGCATTCAGATCGATGTGGAAGAGCTTCCCCTGCCAGAGCGCCTGGGCCACCGCATGGGTGAACGAGAGGCCGCTCATGGTCTCGTGGGCGAACTCGGGGTTCACCCCCACCATGTCCGGCCATTCGAGCTCATGGATGAAGGCCAGGGCATGACCGACGGTGGGCAAGAAGATGTCGCCCCTCGGTTCGTTCGGCTTGGGCTCCAGGGCGAAGCGCAGGTCGTAGTTTCGCTCCCGGACATAGGAGCACAACAGGTTCACGGCCTCGGCGTAGCGGTCGAGGGCCCCACGGACGTCCTTGGCCGCCTCGGCTTCGACCCCTTCCCTACCGCCCCAGAGCACGAATACCGAGGCGCCCAACTCGACCCCGAGGTCGATGGCGTCCAGCGCCTTGGCTACGGCGAACCGCCGCACGGCAGGGTCGTTGGCCGTGAAGGCCCCCTCCTTGAAGACCGGGCGTGAGAAGAGGTTGGTGGTGGCCATAGGGACCTTGAGTCCGGTGGCATCGAGTGCACGACGGAACCGCTTGACGACGTCCCCCCGTTCGGTCGGCGATGCGCCGGGGGGCACCAGGTCGTCATCGTGGAACGTCACGCCGTAGGCGCCGAGATCACTCAGTCGGTGCACCGTCTCGACCGGGTCCAGCGGGGAACGGGTTTCGTGCCCGAACGGATCCCGACCCGGGTTGCCCACCGTCCACAGTCCAAACGTGAAGTGATCGGTCGGATCCGGCACGTAGGCGTCGGTCATTGTCGGGCCTCCTCAGGCTCAGGTGCAACTGCCTCACCCACTAGCGTGTCACCGTTCGGCGGCGCCTGCAGCCGGAGGGATCCTCCGTCGACACCCAGGGGACGAGCTGGGGTGCCGCTATCCCGAATCGGCGGTACCGACGACTTCCTCCCCGGCCACGAAGCGGCCATAGCGACTGCGGATCTCTCCCGCCTGCGCGGCTTCGATGCCAGGATCGATGGTTCCCCACTCCTCCGATCCCCATACATCCGCCACCGACCCCACTGTCGAATGGGATGCCATCGCTGCCGCCAGGATGCCGGCCCCTTTGGCCACCGGCTCGGCGATGGACGGAATCGACAGGGGCCGTCCGGCCAGCCCGGCTAGGACTTGGGTGTAGGCCGGGGATCGTGCTCCTCCCCCGAGGGCAATCAACCGTCCTCCCGGAGCGGGCACGCCCGCTGCTTGGAGGGCGTCGGCGCCCTGGAGCAGGCCGCAGACCACACCTTCGAAGGCCGATCGGGCCAGTAGGGCTGGGGTGGCGTCAGGCCGGATCCCATGGAGTGAACCACGGGCGCCTGGGCGGTTCGGCGTACGCTCGCCGGCCAGGTAGGGGACCAACACCATCCCGCCGCTTCCCGCCGGTGCGGCGAGGGCCAGTGTGTCCAGTCCGGCATGGTCGACGGCGAGCAGCCTGGCCACGGTATCGGTGACCAGTGTGGCGTTGAGCGTGCACACGAGGGGTAAGAAGCGATCCGTGGCATCGGCGAATCCGGCCACGGCGCCCGAAGCATCGTGCGTCGGTCGGTCGCTGAGCGTATAGACAGTCCCCGACGTGCCGAGCGAGACGGCGACATCGCCGGTCTTCATCCCGATTCCCAGTGCACCGGCCATGTTGTCCCCCGTCCCGACAGCCACCTCGATGCCGGGGGGCAATCCCAACTCGTCGGAGGCCGATGCCAGCAGGGCTCCGGCCACTGCACTGGCTCGATCGACTCTCGGGAGCCGCTCAGGCCAGTCGACGGTGTCATCGACAAGTTCGAGCAGGTCGGGTCGGTACCGGCCGGCCTCGGGTGACCAGTAGCCGGTTCCGGAAGCCTCGCCTCGATCGGTGACCCTGACGCCGGTCAGTCGGAACGTCAGCCAGTCATGGGGCAAGAGGACCTGGGCCACGCGATCGAACACGAGTGGCTCGGTTCGGCGGAGCCAGGCCAGCTTCGTCACCGTGAATGCAGCCACCGGCACACTCCCGCACGCCTGTGCCCAGGCCATGGGCCCGAGCCGTTCGACCAGCTCTCCGGCATCGACAGCCGACTCGGTGTCGTTCCACAGCTTCGCCGGCCACAGCACCGTACCGCCCTCATCCAGGGCGACCATCCCATGTTGCTGGGCCGCCAGGCCAAGGGCCACCACATCGTTGGCCTTGGCCCCTCGGGGCGCCGCCTCGGACAATGCCTCTCGCATGGAGCGGACGAGCGCGTCCCACCAGTCTCGGGGATCCTGCTCGCTCTTCGGAGGTGTGGTGCCGAGGTGTGCGGCGCGCCCGGCCCCCATGAGGGAACCTGTCTCAAGGTCCCGCAACTCCACCTTGGTCGCCTGCGTCGACGAGTCGATCCCAGCCACCATCGGCATCAGTGGTGAGTCCTCACGAGCGAACCGTGCCGGGACAGCTGTGCATCGACCATCTCCGGCTGGGGGTCCGACAAGCCTCCGGGGATGGTAGCGGTTGCCGACGTCGCCACTCCGTCATTGGTCGAATCTCCCCCTCCTCGCCTGCGGTGGTGATTCCTGATCGGACCCCGCCCAAGCGCTGGAGCAGGGACGAGGGGGCCCAAGCGCCGCGATCCCCTGTGCGCCGGCCCGGTCCGCTAGCAGCGATAGACCCGCTCCGCATTGTCTGCGAACAGCTTCTGTCGGGAGACCGTGTCGAGGCCGGCGGTGATGGTACTGAAGGCATCGTAGAGATCGTCGAACGTTCCATACATCGAGTCA
The DNA here is from genome assembly GCA_963817985.1 of uncultured Acidimicrobiaceae bacterium. Taxonomy (GTDB): domain Bacteria; phylum Actinomycetota; class Acidimicrobiia; order Acidimicrobiales; family RAAP-2; genus Bog-756. Next base: position 71,031 of record CAWFQI010000011.1, read on the forward strand.
ACCGGGAAGTTGCTCGCGAACATGCAGCGGTCCACACCGAACACGTCGATGGCGTACTCGATCCATCGTGTCAGGGCATCGGCCTTCATGGAACCGAACGGCATGGCCAGGCCCGACAGCTTGCACACCACGTTCTCGCCCACATGAGCCAGTGCCATCATGCCGGTCTTCCAGCGGGCGTACTCCTCGTCGGCGTCGGAGTGGGGCCACCCGGTGTGCTCCACGACGATGGTGAGACCATCGAAGCCGGCAAGCCCTTCGGCGGCCTCCTCGAGTTGATCCGTGTGGGTCATCAGCTCGAAGATGAGGTTGCGCTCCTGAAGGGCACCGAGCACGCCAGCCTCAGGGAGGGGGCCCTGGTGCACGCCCATCGGACGCACTCCTCGGAACCGCAACGCGGTCATCTGTCGGTCGAGGAGCGCTATGGCCTCCGAGACCGAATTGGTGGGCGGAAGGCCGCCGATCACCGCGGCAGGACCACCCTGGGCTGAGGCGTGGGCGTCGAGCTCGAGCGTCTCTTCGATCGATGACACACCGGTCGCCGCAGCTACGTTCACGAACTTCTCCACGTTCCAACGGGCGCTTTCAGCCTGATAGGTCTCCACATCGAAACGCCGGTACATGCCCGACACGTCACCGGTGCTCTGGGCCGGAGGATGGGAGAGATAGGGATACCACTCCGTACGGGCGGGGTCCCAGATATGCACATGGGCATCGACGACGCGAATGGGCCGATCAGTCATCGATCCCCAACCGGATTCGGTTGGCCGACAGCTCCGACCACCTCCTGAAGCGTGGCATCCAGCCAGTGGGGAACGGCAGGCCCCCCGTAGGTCACGCTCCCCGACGGGCGTGGGTGGCTGCGCAAACCGATCCATCCGTCGGCCACCACCAGCTCCGCACCGGCTAGAGCCGCCGCTTCGGGGTGGGTGACGAGGTGGGCAACGAGCTCACCCGGCGAGTCGCCCACCTGCCCCTCGGTTCCTTCGACGCTCACCGCAAAGGCAGTCACTCGTCCGTCGGTCGCCGCGGTGGCGATGCGCGCCTGTTGGACCGCGGACTGGGCCCGACTTCGCCCCCCGGTGGTTGTGGCATCGGTCAGGGTGACTAGTTGGACCGGACGATCCGCATCGGCCGCATAGTCGGCCACGGCGCGGGCCCATCCGGCGTCGGTATGGAGCTCTTCGACGATGGCCCCGTGCTCAGCCAGCACACGCTCCCAATCGTTTGTCGTGGCGCTCGGCTCTGCAACATTCGTCGCCACCACGACGGCGTCAATGAACCCGGCCGATTCGATGACCGAGTTCAGAGCCTTGGCGGCTCCGTCAAAGCTGCGGGCCACCCCGACCTGATGGCAGGCGATGGAGCGGGCCTCGAGCGCGTTGCGCAACGCTGCTCCGATCGATGGGCGGTCGCTGACCACAAGACACGATCGCACCTGGGATGACGATGCTTCCTCACTTGCCGGCTCGTCGAAGATCGGTCCGAAGCGAGGATTGCTCCCGCCCTCGGTGGCCTGCCCGGCCTCAGCTTTGGCGAAGGCCCCAGGGACGACGGCTTCGAGCACCCGGGCCAGCGACGCGGCGCCATCGGTTCGAACCACCTCGAGGAGACGGGGCTCCTCGACCACTGCTACCTCCGGCCCTCCCGTGAACAGCACCCTGCCGTTGCACCATCCAAAGGCCTCACCGACCAGGTGGGCACCGATCGGCCCGAGGTCCTCCGGCCCCGCCACGGAGAGAAACGAGATCCCACCGCCACCGGACAAGCCAGCCTTACGGGCCCGCTCGAGGGCCGACGCCATCATCCGGGTAGCGGCGATTGGCGACATGGCGTTGACAGTCACCCCCGGCGGCAGGTGGCGCCCGAGCTGCCACGTGAGGGCGGCAACGGCCCGCTTAGCTCTGCTGTAGGCCCCGGCATCAGCAGCACGCCATCCCGAGCCCGAGGTGACGCCCAGGATACGGCCGTATCCGGCCTCGGTCATCAGGGGTAGGGCCGCGCCCAACACGTTCAGATAGCCCTCGAGGTGCACGGCCAGCACGGCGAGCCAGTCCGCTTCAGTGCCTTTTCCGAAGTAGGTCTGGCGGGTAATACCAGCGACATTGACGACCGCGTCCAGTCCGCCATGCTCGTCAGCAACCTCGGCGAAGAGATGACGCACCGCCTCGCCGTCGGTGACCGACACCGATGACGCCTGAGCCGAACCACCGGCCGCCACGATGCGGCCGGCTGTGGTCTCCTCGGGCTCAGGGAGCTGCTCAGACCCGTCGAGCGTGACCAGCGGGTCGACGGTCACTACGAACCAGCCGGTACGCCCGAGCTCTTCGGCAATCGCTGCTCCAATGCCGCCACCACCACCGGTGACGACGGCGACCCGCTGGCGTCCGCTCACGATGCCGTCGACCGGACCGTGAGCTCCAGGCCCTCGAAACTCTCGGCTTCGAGCCACTGCTCGAGCAGTTCCCGGTAGGCGAACCAGTCGCCGAATCCACGTCCGTAGTTGCCGTTTCGAGGGTTCAACGCCTCGGGGTGGCCCTCGTTGTTGATGCGCGAAGGCGTACAAGCGGACATCACCGCACTCCCGTCGACATGGGTTTCAACCACTGCTCGGGTCCAGGCCTCCTCGGCCTCGGCACTCACCTCGGCGACGCCCACACCCTTGTTCTCGAGTTGGCCCACTGCCCCACCGATGAACTCGGCTCCGAGTACGGCCAACTGCGTGTAGTTCACCGTCACCACCGCCTGTTGCCCCGGTGCCGGCATGACGAACATATTGGGAAAACCGCGGCTCATCATTCCGAAGAGGCTGGCCGCCCCGTCCGCCCACTTCTCTGCCAACGTCACCCCTCTCCGGCCCACGATCTCGTGGCCGGCTCGCCGGTAGAGGGGGGTCAGCTCGGCCTCGAATCCCGTGCCGTAGATGAGGCAGTCGACCTCGTACTGCTGCCCGCTGATCACCGGCCCCGCCTCGGTGATGCGGTCGAAGCCCGCAGGACAGTCGATCAGCGTGACGTTCGGGCTGTTGAAGGCCGGAAGGTACTCGTCGTGGAAGCACGGCCGCTTGCACAGGTACCGGTAGTACGGCTTCAAGATCTCGGCCGTGATCGGATCGGCCACGATCTCCTCGACCCGGTGGCGATGCATTTCCATGATCCCGTAGTCGAACGCCTCGGCGGCCCGCATGAACTCGGCCGGAGTCATACCCTCCTCCCGAGGCGGATGCTGAACGGCTGCGTAGTGGTGGGTCCAGCCGTCGTCTATGAGATCGGCATCTACCGGTTTGCCCATCAGGATGGACTGGAAGTTGTCCATGCGCGATCGCTGCCATCCAGGTTCGAGATCCCGGGCGAAGTCGGGATCGATGGGGCCATTGCCCCGTTCCCCGATGGCCGAAGGGGTGCGCTGGAATACGTACACGTGCTTGGCCGCCGCGGCCAGATGCGGAACTGTCTGAATACCGCTGGCGCCGGTCCCGATGAGACCAACCACTTTGTCCGACAGCCCGGTGAGAGGCTCACCGGGCCCACCTCCGGTATAGGCGTAGTCCCATCGGGCCGAGTGGAACGAGTGGCCGGCAAAATCCTCCATGCCCGGAATAACGGGCAGCTTCATCAGATTGAGGATGCCGACGGCCAGGACGTACCAGCGGCTGTGGATCTCGTCGCCACGATCCGTGGTGATGCGCCACCGAGCTGCATCCTCTTGCCACTCGGCACGATTCACTCCGGTATGGAACAGCGCTCCGTCCACGAGGTCGAACCGCTCGGCAATGGACTCAAGATGGCTCCGGATCTCCTCACCAAACGCGTATCGCTGGGTGGGGACGTAGCCGAGCTCTTCCAACATAGGCAGATAGATCGACGACTCGACATCGCACATCACCCCGGGATACCGGTTCCAGTACCAGGTGCCTCCGATGCCGCCGGCCTGATCGATGATTCGGATGCGCTCGATCCCGGCCTTGCGGAGCTGCGAGCCGGCAAGTACCCCGGCGATCCCACCACCGACAATGACGACATCGACGTCGTCGATGATCGACCGGCGTTCCACGACAGGGGTGAAAGGGTCGTCACGATACCGGGCGAAGTGTTCGTCGCTCTTCAGGTCACGGATGGCGGCACGGTCAGGGACCAACCGCTTGTCCCGCTCGGCGAGGTACTTGGCGCGGACGGCTTCTGGGTCGTAGCTTTCGGCCGATGCATCGGTTCCTGGCATCTTGCCATACTAGGTCAGGTCCGGTTCTCGCATTTGGAGAAGATGATCTCCAGGAGCCGGTCCGGAGTGTGTGCCTTCGTCGCCGGGGCCACGCCCGGGAGCAGGACTTCTTGGCCGATTGGCGCCGCTGCCCGACCTGGGCCCGGAGACGAGAAGAGGAGAGACGATGGCGGTAACAGTGGTGACTGGCGCATCGAGCGGCATGGGCCGATCCTGCGTCGAACGGCTGAAGGACGGGACGGACCACTTGGTCGCCGTCGACCTCCGAGAACCGCGGATCGAAGGGACGGTGGGGGTCGCCTGCGACATCTCCGATCCGGGAGCCGTGAACGGCCTCGTCGAACGGGTGCAGGAGCTCGGCCCGTTCCAGGGGATGGCGCACGCCGCCGGGGTTTCACCAACGATGACCGACTCTCGGCGGGTTCTCGAGGTCGACCTGGTCGGTACCGCCCTGCTGCTCGACGCCTTCGAACCACTCGTCGAACCCGGCACCGCTGCCGTCTGCTTTTCGTCCAGTTCGGCCTATCAGATCGGTCTGGCCGGAATCGATCCCGCACTGCAATCCCTAGTGTCCGAACCTCGTGCGCCAGGGTTTCTCGATGCCGCGGCCGAACGTCTTCCCGACAGTGGCCTCGCCTACGCATGGGCCAAGCGGGGCGTGATCGCCGTGTCGGCGACAGCCGCAGTGGCCTGGGGTCGGCGCGGAGGACGGGTCAACTCACTGGCACCGGGCCTCATCGACACACCGATGGGCCGACAGGAGGCCGAACAGCAGCCGATCATGAAGGTGATGCTGGAGAAGACACCGCTCGAGCGACTCGGACAGCCCGACGAAGTGGCCGCGGTAGTTGCCTTCCTCTTGTCCGACGCGGCCGCGTTCATCTCCGGGATCGATGTCCTGGTCGATGGCGGCATGCTCCAAGGATTGGTCTCGGCCTTCTCGCCGTCCCATGACGGGTGAGGGCGATGTAGCAGCCCACCGTTGACAGTCCACGCCGCGCTGACGGGGTCGGCCAGAACCGAGCCCTCGGCTCAATCAAACAGAGGAGTTCGACATCATGCGGTTCGTCCTAGTGCACGGTGGATTCCACGGCGCGTGGTGCTGGAGCCCGACGATCCCCGAACTCGAGAAGCTCGGCCACGAGGCGATCGCCATCGACATTCCCGGCCATGGCGAGCGCGTCCACGAAGAAGCGACCATGCCGGGGCGCCTCGACGCTGTGCTCGATGTCCTCCAGGCAGGGGATGTACTGGTCGGCCACTCCGGCGGCGGACTGGAGATCACGCTCGCTGCCAACGCCGCCCCCGAGCTGGTCAGCCACCTGGTCTACCTGGCAGCCGCCCTTCCCCTCGAGGGTCGCCTGATGCAAGAGGCGCTCGTCTACCGGGACGACGGAGGGCTCGAGGGTGACTACGACGTCACCGGGATGCTCGAACACCTGCGATTCGAGGACGACGGGTCGATGGCCTTCGTCGACGCCGAGGGAGCGAAGGCGCTCTTCTACCATGACTGCGATGACGCAACCGTCCACTGGGCATTCGACCACCTGACCCCGGAGCGCGCCGGAGACACGGCTTCGACGCCCATTTCCGTTCCCCACTTTTGGGCGGCCGACCTTCCGCGGAGCTTTGTCCTCTGCCTGCAGGACCGGGCTCAACCGCGATGGCTGGCCGACGTGACGGCTCGTCGACTCGGCGTCGAACCGTTGAGCATCGATGCATCGCACTCCCCCTTCCTGAGCCGGCCGGCAGAGCTCGCCGAGCTGCTGGTCCATGCGACGGGGACCCAGACCTTCGGTGCGTTGAGGCCCGACGGCTGACCACCCGGCAGACAGGTCGACATGGAGGTCCGCTCCCCAACTCCGACGGCTCGTCCTCGACCCGACGAAGGACACCAAACCCATGGCTCGATGGAACGTCCTGGTCGACGAGGTCGTGACCTATCGGTCTCCGACCTCTCACGACCCACAGTGGAGCGGACGACGGGATTCGAACCCGCGACCCTCACCTTGGCAAGGTGATGCTCTACCAGCTGAGCCACGTCCGCGTAAGGGTCACACCCTATCAGCAGAGGGGTTGGAACCTCCCCGACTCGGGTCGGAGGAAGACTCGGCAGACAGGACCAGAGCAGCCGCTGCCCGACACCACGTTTACCGGTCTCTTACCCTCCTAAGCAGGGAGTTCGGCGTGCCACCAGGGAACCGGGCGATCCCGGAGATTGGCCCGCTCGACCAGTTCGGCCAGCGACTCCTCCATGGCCCCGGCCAGGTTGTCGATATCCGGGACGAGGACCCGGCAACCCTGTACGCCCACGAACAGATGCTCCAGGTAGGAGAAGACGGTCACATTCAACCCCACGCCTTCGATGATGGGACCGATCGGGTACATCGCCACCATCCGAGCGCCAGCCAGGTAGAGGGGAAAGTCGGGTCCAGGGACGTTGGACACGATGAGGTTGAACAGCGGAGGCACGTGGTCGAACACCCGCAGGTTGGTGATGAGGCGGGTCAGGCGGGTGGCCACCGACGGGACCAGTGACTCAGCCCATCCTGCGAATACCCCCGGGTCGACCAGTCGACTGTGCTCCTTTGCCGTGCGACTCTCCTCGACGATCCGACGAAACCGTGCCACCGGGTCATCAACCGTGGTGGCCAGCGACACGAGCATGGCCGAGACCCGGTTCCCGAGCGTCCCGTCCTCGGCCTCGGTGCGTACCGAAACGGGCACCATGCCCACCAGCGAGGACTCGGGCTCCTCGTCCCGGCCCGAGAAGAACGACCGAAGTGCACCCGCCGTGACCGCCAGCACCACATCGTTCGTCGTCCCCCCGAGCCGTTGGCGCACCCGTGCCACGTCGGCCAGGGAGAGCCGGGCCAGGGCCACCCTCCGGTGAGGAGAGATGGATGCGTTGATGGACGTCCGGGGCGCCTCGAACGGCGAGGGAGGGGTCGGGCCTCCGTCTTCTCGTCCCCGGTCCCGGAGGCCCCTGGCCGTCTTGAAGGTCCGGGACAGTGTGCGCAGGACAGCCTCGGCATGGCCGGGGAGCGATGCGGCCACATCACGCCACTGCTCCACCTCGCCGGGAAGCGGCCCCGGGGACCACGACGAAGGACCACCGGCGTTCTCGACGCCCTCCATCGGCACCGGACCCCCCTCGGCGCCCGGTCCGGGCATCCGGGAGGCAGCCGGACGACCGAACAGCGGGACCGGGGCCGGCACCGGCGACAGGTCGAAGAACGCGGCCATGACCTGGGCCCCCGACACCCCGTCGATGATGGCGTGGTGAACCTTCGGGACGATGGCCAGATGGCCGTGCTCCAGGCCCTCGACGACGTGGAACTCCCAGAGGGGCCGCTCTCGATCCAACGGACGCGAGGCGAGATCGGCCACCAGGTCGGCCAGTTCGTCCCGACCGCCCGGTTCGGGGAGCCGGACCCGGCGGACGTGGTAGTCGAGGTCGAACCCGGGGTCGTCCACCATGACGGGGTGCTGCAGGCCGAACGGGACGGCCATCAGGCGCTGGCGGAACGGCGGTACGAGGGGCAGGCGGTCGGCCACCAGGCTCCGCACCGTCCAGAAGTCGAGGCCCCCCTCCACCTCGGTGGGATCGAAGACGAGGGCCCCCAGGATCTGGAGGTGCGTGGTGGGTGACTCGAGCGACAAGAACGCACCGTCCAGACCGGTCAGTCGGTCCATGCCCTACCGTCCCGTGGATCCGAAGCCGCCGAGGCCCCGATGGCTGTCGGCCAGCTCGTCGACTTCGATGAAGGTCGCCGACTCCACGCGCTGGATGACCAGTTGGGCGATCCGATCCCCTCGTTCGACCTCGTAGGCAACCTCCGGATCGGTATTGACCAAGAGGACGGCCAGCTCGTCCCGGTACCCCGAGTCGATGAGGCCGGGGGTATTGAGACAGGTGACCCCGTGACGGAGGGCGAGGCCGCTCCGCGGCTGCACGAATCCGGCATAGCCAGGAGGAATGGCGAGGGCGATGCCGGTGGGCACCAGTGCCCGGCCACCGCCTGGCGCCAAGGTCACTGCGGTACGGGCCACCAGGTCGGCCCCGGCATCATCCTCTCGGGCATAGCTGGGTAAGGGCAACTCGGGGTCGAGGCGCACGACCGCCACGGTGAGCGGTGCCCGGGGCTCGGGAGGCGCGACGGCCACGTGGTCGGTCGCCCCGTCGATACGGTTGGTTGTTGCCGGGGCCACCGGGCGCCTCCACTTTCTCCCCATCCGGACGCTATCGCTCCTCGCCACCTCCCGCCGACTCCACCCGGGGAATCCGCTCGACGCATCACGCGTAGTTTTGGTAGCTGACAGACCATCAGATACCAGGCCTGGCCCCAGCCGGTAGCGTCACACCGTGCTGGTGTGGATGGATCTCGAGATGACCGGGCTGGATATCGGACGACACGTGATCGTCGAGGTGGCCACCCTCATCACCGACGACGACCTCGCCATCGTGGCCGAGGGCCCCGACCTGGTGGTCTCCGCCACCCCCCAGCAGCTCGAGGGCATGGACGACTTCGTCCGGGACATGCACACCAAGAGCGGCCTTCTGGCCGAGATCGCCGCCTCGGACATCAGCTTGGCCGAGGCCGGGGACGCCACCTTGGACTTCATCCGCTCCCACGTGAAGAAGGCCCGCACCGTACCGCTGGCCGGAAACTCCATCGGAACCGACCGCCGGTTCCTGGCTGCCCAACTTCCCGAGATCGAGGAGTTCCTCCACTACCGGTCCGTCGACGTGTCGACGATCAAGGAGCTGGCCCGACGCTGGTATCCGTCGGTCATGGGGGACGCGCCGACCAAGGCGGGCGGTCACCGAGCCATGGACGACATCCGCGAGAGCGTCGCCGAACTGGCCTTCTACCGCTCTCACGTCTTTCGGGACGTGGCTCCCGCCTAGTGCCCACACCGTCAGCCGGATCACCGAACGCCGTGGGGGCCAGTCACGCATCACGCGTCGTCACCGCCGGCCGGTCCGCCACCACCGAGAGGAGCATCGATGGCCGTGTCGTCTGAGGAGGAGTCCGCCCCGTCGGCTCTACCGACCCTGGCCGAGGCCACGGCCAGTCTGACCGCGCCGGGAGAGGGCTTCGAGATGGAGACTCTGACCATCCGGGGCATACCCACTCGTACCTGGAAGCAGGCCCCGGCCACCTTGCGAGCCGTGCTCGAGCTCTCCGCCCTCCACGGGGACCAGACCTTCCTCGTCTACGAGGACGAGCGCATCACCTTCGCCGAGCACTTCCGTAGCGTTGCCGGACTGGCCCACGCCCTGATCGACGAGTTCGGCATCCAACCCGGGGACCGGGTGGCCATCGCCATGCGGAACCTCCCCGAGTGGGTAACCGCCTTCTGGGCGGCCATCGCCGCCGGGGCCGTCGTCGTCCCGCTCAACGCGTGGTGGACCGGCGCCGAGCTGGCCTACGGACTCAGCGACTCGGGGACCAAGGTCGTCTTCGTGGATGAGGAGCGCAGAGAGAGGATCCGCCCCTTGCTGGCCGAGGCGCCTGCGCTCAGGACCATGATCGTCTGCTGCGAGGAGCCCGACCCGAACGGCGGGCGACGTGCGACGACCGGCTCGATCGAGGAGGGCGCCGGGGGCACCCCGGTGCCGGTGGTCCCCTTCGCTGACCTGGTGGCCGACGTGCCGAGCCCCGGTGTGCTGCCCGACGTGGCCATCGATCCCGACGACGATGCCACCATCTTTTACACCTCGGGTACGACCGGTAAGCCCAAAGGGGCGGTCGGGACCCACCGGAACAGCGCCTCGAACCTCATGAATCTGTTCTTCATCTCGGTCGTCGGCACCATGCGACGGGCCAAGGACGATTCGGCCGCCAGCTCGGGGGGACAGAATGCCAACTTGTTGTCGGTGCCCCTGTTCCACGCCACCGGGTGCCACGCCCTGTTGGTGACCAACACCGCGGCAGGGGGAAAGCTCGTGATGATGCACCACTTCGATCCCGAGCGTGCGCTCGAGCTGATCGAGCGCGAGCGGGTCACCATCTTCGGGGGCGTTCCCGCCATGGTCATGCAGGTGATCGACTCCCCCAACTTCGCCTCGACCGACACCTCGTCGGTCAAGTCCATCTCCTACGGGGGTGCGCCATGCCCGCCCGACCTCGTCCGGCGGATCAAAGAGCACTTCCCCGGAGGCGCCCCGGGCAACGGCTATGGGCTGACCGAGACCTCGGCGATGACCACCATGAACGCCGGGGACGACTACGTGGCCAAGCCCGACAGCGTCGGGCCCCCGGCCCCGGTGTGCGACGTGGCCGTCGTGCCCGAGGACTGGAGCGGCGACGAGCCGCCTACCGATGTGCTCCCCGATCCCGAGCGCACCGGCGAACTCTGGATCAAGGGGCCCAACGTGGTGCGGGGCTACTGGAACCGACCCGAGGAGACCTCCCTCACCTTCACCCGGGGCTGGCTGCACACCGGCGACGTGGCCCGCATCGACGCGGAGGGGTTCGTCTACATCGTCGACCGCGCCAAGGACATGATCATCCGGGGCGGGGAGAACGTCTACTGCGTCGAGGTCGAAGCGGCCCTCTTCGAGCATCCGGCCGTGGCCGACTGTGCGGTGATCGGGGTGCCCCACCCGGTACTCGGCGAGGAGGTCGGCGCGGTGGTGGTGCTCCGGCCCGGTGAAGAGGTGGGGGCCGACGAGTTGGCCCGGTTCGTGGGCGAGCGCCTTGCCGCCTTCAACGTGCCGTCCCGGTTCTGGTTCCGCGCCGAGCCCCTCCCCCGTAATCCGGCCGGCAAGGTGCTGAAGCGCGAGCTTCGATCCGAACTCCTCGGCGACACGACCACCGCCTGAGCTCGGTGCGACGGAGTTCGGTCCCGGTGAGCCGGCCTTCGGGTTCGGTTCCTCAGTCTGGGGGTGCCAGCAAGGAGCGGGTGCGGTCCACGTCCCGCTGGATCTGGGCGACCAGGGCCTCTGCCGAGGAGAAAGCGATGTCGTCGTGGAGACGGGCCACGAACGACACCCTGGCCTGCTCCCCGTACAGGTCGTCGGAGAAGTCGAGCAGATGCGCTTCGACCAGCAGCTCGCCGTCGTCCCCGTAGAAGGTGGGCCGGCGCCCCACCGAGATGGCCGTGGGCCAGGTCGACCCGTCAGGGCGCTCATACCAGCCCGCATAGGTTCCGGTTCCGGGGAGACAGATGGCCGGGGGCACGTCGACGTTGGCGGTGGGGAAGCCGAGTTCACTGCCACCCCGGGCATCGCCGTGGGCGACGATCCCCCGGACCTGGTGGGGCCGACCAAGGAGCAGGGCGGCGTCTTCCACCCGGCCCTCGGCCACCAAACTCCGGATCCGGGTGGAGGAGATGGGCTCGACAGGCTCCCCGGACCCACCGGCCGCGGCGCGCAAGGACATGCCGTCCACCTCGAAACCGTCCGCCGCTCCCATCTCAGCCAGCAGCGCCACGTTGCCCTTACGGCCGTGGCCGAAATGGAAGTCCTCCCCCACCACGACCAGCCGAGCACCCAGTGCGGCCACCAGGATCGTCTCGACGAACTCCTCGGCCGTCTCATTGGCCCGCTCGGCGTCGAAGCGGACGACCACGGTGCGCTCCACGCCGGCCGCCTCCAAGAGCTCGAGCTTCTGGTCGAGGTCACAGAGGAGGCGCGGGGCCGACTCCGGACGGACGACGGTGGCCGGATGGCGGTCGAAGGTCACGACGGCGGTCTCCAGGCCATCGGCCCGGGCCCGTTCGGACAGTTCGGACAAGAGGGCCCGGTGTCCGAGGTGGACCCCGTCGTAGGCACCGATGGTCACCGCCGATCCCCGGTCCGGCGGGACGCTGGTGGAGAGGTCGGTCACGATGTCCATCACCCGGGGAAGGTTACCGCCGCCACCCGATCCCCCCGGCGGACCGACGGGCTGGGACCCACTGCGCCCCTGCCGCGGGGAGTGACGGTCATCCCGCCGCCTCGAGTACCACGGAAGGACGGATGCGGTCGGTCTCGGTGGCCTCGTAAACGGCGAGCAGGCGGTGGCCGTCGTCGACCAGGCCCCAGGGTCCGTCACCGGTGACCCCGAGGGGCACCCGGTCGAGGGGCAGTCCTCGGGCGATGTGCTGTTGCATCTCGGCGGTGACCACCACCTGGTCCAGGTCCCGGAGGGCCTGAGCCGGCGAGAGCACCACGGCGGGGGTGAGGTCGTCCACCACCCGGGCGTCATCCACACTGAACGAGCCGATCCGGGTCCGGCGCAGATTGCGGAGGTGGGCCCCGCCCCCGAGGGCCACACCGAGATCCTGGGCCAGTACCCGGATGTAGGTGCCCGACGAACACTCCACCTCGACCCGGAACACGCCGGGCTCGAGACCCGGGGCCACCTCGAAGCGGTGGACGGTGACCGGGCGCGCCACCCGGTCCACTTCGACTCCTTCCCGGGCCAGGGCGTGGAGCCGGCGGCCACCCACCTTGACGGCCGACACCATGGGCGGGACCTGCTCGATGGCTCCGGTCAGAGTGCCCGCCGCGGTCCGGACATCGGCCAGCCCCACCGAGTCCATGTCCCAGGTCCCGGTCACCTCACCGCTGGCATCGAGGGTCGACGTGGCCGTGCCCAGCACCACCTCACCCTCATACGTTTTGGGCAGGGCAGTGAGGAAGCGCATCAGACGGGTGGCCCGGCCCAGGCCGACCAGGAGCACGCCGGTGGCGTCAGGGTCGAGCGTTCCGGCATGTCCCACCCGGCGCTGGCCGAAGATGCGTCGACAGCGGGCCACCACGTCGTGGGAGGTCCAGCCGGCCTCCTTGTCCACCACCACCAGACCGGTCAGGGTCGGGGACTCGGTGGGGCTCACCGCCCGGTCACCTCCGGCCCGTCCGGGTCCTCGGGGACCACCTCACTGTCCCGGATCCGGCGGAGCACATCTTCCACCCTGCCCCCGGCCACGACGGCCGGGTCCACGGCGAAGGCCAGCTGGGGGGTCCGCTTCATGCGGACCTGGCGACCGAGGGCCCGTTGCAGCTGGGCGCGCCGCTCGTCCAGGGCCGCCGTCGAGTCGTCGGTCAGGGAGCTCAGGTAGACGGTGGCGTGGCGAAGGTCGGGAGCGGTGTCGACCGAGGTGACCGTAACCAGCCGCAGACGCTCGTCGGCATCGGCCAGGCGCTCCAGCTCCTCGGCCAGCACCTGGCGGAGCACCTGGTTGACCCGAAGCGAACGGGCATACGGGGCGGCACCCCGGTTGTCGTTGCGACGGGAGGACACCGGACCCTGTGCTCCCACCGGTCACCCACGGACGGGCCGCCCACAGGGGCGGCGACCGTCGCTAGGTGCGGGGGATCTCCCGTTCGTCGTAGGTCTCGATGATGTCGCCCTCTTTCAAGTCCTGGTAGTCCGAGAGGCCGATCCCGCACTCGAAGCCGGCCTGCACCTCCCGGGCGTCGTCCTTGAACCGGCGCAGCGAGGTGATGGCGCCCTTCCAGATGATGGCCCCGTCCCGGAGGAACCGGACCTTGGAGCCGCGAGTGATGACACCCTCCCGCACGTAGCAACCGGCGATGGCACCGATGCGGGGTACCCGGAACACCTGGCGGACCTCGGCCTCGCCCGTGACGATCTCCTCGAAGACCGGGGAGAGGAGGCCGAGCATGGCTGCCTCGAGATCCTCCAACAGCTTGTAGATGATCTCGTAGAGCCGGATCTCCACCCCGACCTTGGCCGCCATCTCCCGCGCCCGGCGGTCGGGACGCACATTGAACCCGATCATGGTGGCCGCCGATGCCTGGGCCAGCTCCACGTCGGATTCGGTGATCCCACCCACCCCTCGGTGGACGAAGCTCAGCTTCACGTCCTCGCGTTCCAGCTTGCGGAGGCTCTCGGTGACCGCCTCCAGCGATCCCCGGACGTCCGCCTTCAAGATCAGGTTGAGGGTGGCTGTCTCCCCCCGCTGGATCTGCTCGAAGAGGTCCTCCAGCTTGGCCCCGCCGAGCGCTGAGGTAGCCGCAGGCACGTGGCCGGCTACCCGGTAGCGGTGGGCCCGGGCCTCACCGATGGTGCGGGCCTGGGCCAGCTCGGGGGCGACCCGGAACTCGTCGCCGGCCTCAGGGGGCTCGGAGAAGCCGAGCACCTGGACCGGGGTCGAAGGGGGCGCCTCTTTGATCTGCTCGCCGTGGTCGTCCACCAGCGCTTTGACCTTGCCCCAGGCCGCGCCGGCCACGATCGGATCGCCGACCCGCAGCGTGCCGCGCTCGACGATGACCGAGGCCACCGGGCCGCGTCCGATCTCCAGTTCGGCCTCGAGGACCACACCTCGGGCCCGCCCCTCGGGTGAGGCCACGAGCTCTTCGACTTCGGCCACCAGGATGATCTGCTCCAAGAGGTCGTCGATGCCCAGATTCTGGAGGGCCGAGATCTCGACGGTGATGGTGTCGCCGCCCCATGCCTCGGGCACGAGACCGTACTCGGAGAGCTGCTGGAGCACCCGGTTGGGGTCGGCCTCTTCGCGATCGATCTTGTTGACGGCCACCACGATGGGCACATCGGCCGCCTTGGCGTGATCGATGGCCTCGATGGTCTGGGGCATGACGCCGTCGTCGGCCGCTACCACCAGGACCACGATGTCGGTGACCTCGGCCCCACGGGCCCGCATGGCTGTGAAGGCCTCGTGGCCCGGGGTGTCGATGAAGGTGATCGGATGACCATCCCAGTCGACCTGGTAGGCCCCGATGTGCTGGGTGATGCCCCCGGCCTCGCCGGCCACCACGTTGGCCGACCGGATCCGGTCCAACAGCAAGGTCTTGCCGTGATCGACGTGACCCATGACCGTGACGACAGGGGGCCGCGGCCGCAGGTCCGCCTCGTCCTCCTCCTCGTCATCGTCGTCGAAGAACTTGGCCAGGAGCTCCGCCTCGCGCTCCTCGCCCGGGTCCACCAGACGGACGTCGGCGCCCAGCTCGGCGGCGAACAGATCGATCATGTCGTCGGTGAGGGACTGGGTGGCGGTGACCATCTCCCCCTGCAGCAGCAGGAAGCGGATGACGTCACCGGCCGATCGGTTGAGCTTGGGGCCCAGGTCGCGGGCGGTCGACCCGCGCTCGATGATGACCTCGGTGTCCGGCACCGGTGCCGTCGACGGGGCGTACGCGGTCAGCTGGGTGGGCTCGAGCTCTTCGAGGTTGCGGCGGCGCCGGCGGGGCCGACGCTGGTTGGGACGGCCACGACCGACGCCGGGACCACCACGCCCGCCGGGACCACCAGGGCCACCGGGACCACCACCTGGGCCACCACCGGGTCCGCCACCGGGACGGCCACCGTAGCCACCGCTCGAACCACCGCCGGGGCGGGCGCCGAAGCCACCGCCACCACCGGGACCACCCGTACGGGTTCCACCACCGGGACGGGCGCCGGACGAACCTGGGCCACCGGAGCGACCGGCGTAGCCGCCCGGTCCACCCGGACGCGAGCTACCCGGGGCGGGGCGGCGTCCTCCGGCCCCTGGGGGCGGGGGGATGGGCTTACCGGTGACCGACCTTGGCGGACCACCCGGGGGCGGCGGGATGGGCCGTCCTGAAGCGCTGGTCGGTGGGTGAGCGGGGGCCGAGGGTGGGGTGACCGGGGGTGCGGCCGGAGCGCCCGCCGTCTGAGGCGGGCTGGGAGGTCGGGGTGTGGTGGGTGCGGGCGCCACCGGGGCGGCCGGGGCCGCTGGCGCCGGGGCCGGCGCCGGGCGCCGTCGATGGTGAGGCTGGAGCCACAGCAGGAGCCGAGGGTGCCGGAGCCGAGGCCGCAGGCGCAGCAGGTGCGACTGGTGTGGGGGCGACCGGCCGGGCGGCCGGTGCCGCCGGTGCGGTGGGTCGTAGGGGGGCGACCGGAGCGGGGGCCGGGGCCCTGGCCGGAGACGGGGCCGTGGAAACCTGCTCGGATGCCGGTCGGCTGGTGACCAGCCTGGCACCGGTCCGCTTGATCGGAGGGGCGGACGGGGCGTCGGTCGTACCTGTTCCACCGGTGGTGGCCGGAGCCGGTCCGTCCGTCGGGGTCAGGTCTTGGCGTGACTCGCCTTCGGCGGTCGGGTCGACGGCAACCTTCTTCGCCGCCGCCTTCTTCGTGGCCGCGGCCTTCTTGGCCGGGGCAGCCGGCTCTTCGGGCTGGACGGGGCGTCGAAGACCCTCGCGGTCAGCCTTTCTGCGGGCGCGGTCGGCCTGGGCATCCTCGATGGACGAGGAATGGCTCTTCACACCCATCCCAAGGGACAGGCACAGGTCGAGCGCCTCTTTGTTCGTCAATCCGAGCTCGTGGGCGAGCTCGTAGACGCGGATCTTCTTCGGCAACGGCTGTTACTGCCCTTCCTTACACGTCGTAGGTGCCGATACGCACATACGACCCTCTATCCTCGCACATCACAGAGCCCGACTTTCCGAGCCCTCCACCGACCACGCGTCGGTCGCGCCCCCGAGCGAGAGCCGGATCCCATCCAACCCTCCGAGGTCGACCCGGCCCCGCAGTGCCCGGTCGAACGCCTTGCGCTTCACGGCCCGGTCCAGACACCCAGGCGAATCCCGGCACAACCAGGCCCCACGGCCTCCGTCGCCGTGACCCAGCGCCAGCGAGCCGTCCTCCCTACGCACCAGCCGGACCAGGCTGTCGGTCGAACCAGCCCGGCGGCATCCGATGCAGGTCCTGACCGGCGTTATGCCTCGCCCCCCTCACCGGCCGGGGACACCGAGGCCTCCACCGGCTCCTCGGTCGCTGCGGCTGTGGTGCCTCCATCCCCGGAGGAGTCCTCTTCGGATACCTCGGTGGACTCGCCGCTGAGGCGTCGGCTTCAGGCTCGGCTGCGGCCGCTGTGGGCTCGCCGCCCTCGACGCCCTCGGCGCCCTGGGACCACTCGGTGGCGGAGACCGCCGTTCCCCCTTCGGCCGGCTGCCACACCATCTCGCCCGCCTCGTTCTGGATCCACTCGCCCTCGGCCCACTCCTCGCCGGCGTAGCCGGACTCCTCCTCGGCCAGCTGGGTCTCACTCTTGATGTCGATTCGCCAACCGGTCAGGCGGGCGGCCAGGCGGGCGTTCTGCCCCTCCTTGCCGATGGCCAACGACAGCTGATAGTCGCTGACGATCACGGTGGCCGTACCGGTATCGTCATCCAGCCGGACCTCACGCACCCGGGCCGGAGCGAGGGCGGACTGGATCAGCTCGACCGGATCGTCCGAGAACGGCACGACGTCGACCCGCTCGCCGCGGAGCTCGTTGGTCACCATGCGCACCCTCGAACCCCGCGCGCCCACGCAGGCGCCGACCGGATCCACGTTGGGGTCGTTCGACCACACGGCGATCTTCGTGCGGTGACCGGGCTCGCGGGCGGCGGCCTTGATCTCCACCGCGCCCGAGGAGATCTCGGGCACCTCGAGCTCGAACAGGCGCTTGATGAGGCCAGGGTGGCTGCGGCTCACCACGATCTGCGGGCCTTTGGTGGTCTTGCGAACCTCGACGATGTAGGCCTTCAGCCTCGCCCCGTGCTCGTAGCGCTCGTAGGAGACCTGCTCGGCCTGGGGCAGTAGCGCCTCCACCTTGCCCAGGTCGAGCAGGGTGTAACGGTTGTCGGTCTGTTGGACGATGCCGGTGACGATGTCGCCCTCGCGGCCCGCGTACTCCTCGTATTTGAGGTCGCGCTCGACCTCGCGGATCCTCTGGAGGATGACCTGCTTGGCCGTCTGGGCCGCGATCCGTCCGAAGTCGTCGGGCGTGTCGTCCCACTCACGGGTGACGTTGCCGTCCTCATCGAGCTCTTGTCCGTAGACGCGGATCTCGCCCGACTCGGGGTCGATGGTCACCACCGCTTCCTCGGCGGCGTCGGGCCGGCGCTTGTAGGCAGCGACCAGTGCGTTGGCCAGGGCGTCGAGCAGCGTCTCCACCGAGATGCCCTTGTCGCGCGCGATCTGACCCAACACGTCGAGGAATTCGAAATTGGTCTTGCTCATGGGGATACGACCTGCTTCCTCTTCATCTCCGTCGTCCTGTTCTCCGTCGTCTCCGCCGCCGTGCTGGCGTCTCGAGCGTCGGTGCTCCGTGGCGACGGGCCGGCCTTGTTGCCCGTCCTCCCTTGCTCCGCCCTTCGTCGCCGCCTTCTTCTTCGGGCCACCGGTTTTGTCCGGGCCCCAGACGAACACGGTGCGGGCCTTGTCGATGTCGGAGTAGGCCAGGCGCACGCCCCCTTCGGGTCCACCCTCTTCCTCCAAGGTCAGACCATCGTCGTCGGCGGCCAGCCAGCACGCCTCGCCGACGGCGGTCGCCCGGCACCTGGGGACGGGTCTTGACCGTCACCGTCTCCCCGACCGCCTTCACGAAGTGGGCCGGCGTGCGCAGGGTCCGCTCCACCCCGGGACTCGAGACCTCGAGGGTGTAGCGACCCTCGATCGGATCGAGCTCGTCGAGGAGGCCCGACACGGCGCGGTTGGCGTCGGTCAGGGCCTCGAGGTCAACGCCGCCTGTCGCGGTCGACGGTGACCAGCAGCACTCCGGAGCGCAGCTCGACATCCACCAGTTCCAGGTTGGCGGCGCGTGACCACCGGCTGGAGCTGGGCGTACAGATCCTCGGTCATGTGCGCTGCCTCCTTCCGGTGCTCTCTGGTCCCGACCTGGGTGTATCTCATGTCTTGTCACTGCATTTGCTGCTGTCCTGCGCCTCGGCTGGGCGTTCCCGACCAAAACAAAAGCGTGGGCTGTCCGCCCACGCTTCATTCAGCGTCACTTCACTCCAACCGAACGGCAGATCTAAAAGTATAGCAGCGGCGGCCTCGATCCGCGTGCGGCCTGACATGGGTTTTCACCCCGCATGAGACGGCTGACGGCCCCTGGTTCTGAGCGATTCGGCGGTACCCGTCGGCCCCTCACGGTGGGCCGCGGCAGGGGCCGGCGGCCCGCCCGCCCGGACACCGGATCGGCCGACGGCCTCAGCCGACCTCGGGATCGGTGCCGTACTTCTTGCGGATGAGCTCCACCTTGGTCTCCGAGGCGTTGGCATCCTCGCCCTTGGCGTCGATGAGGGCCCGTCGATCGGCCTCGGCCTCGGCCTCGGCCCCCGAATCGGCCGCGGCCAGCCGGGCCTCGACCCCCTCGGCCACCAGCTGCTCGGCTTCGGCCACCAGGGCTTCGACCATCTCGTCCTCGGGCACCACCCGGACGATCTTGCCCTTGATGAACAGGTGGCCCCGCTTCCGGCCGGCGGCGATACCGAGGTCGGCCTCTCGGGCCTCGCCCGGGCCGTTGACCACACAACCCATGACCGCCACCTGGATGGGCAGGTTCCGGTCCTCCAGCGCCTCCTGGGCCGCCTTGGCCACGGCGATCACGTCGATCTCGGCCCGCCCGCAGCTCGGGCAGGCGATGAGGTCGAGTCCCTTGCGCTCGCGCAGCCCGAGGGCCTCGAGCAGCTGTCGTCCCGCCCGGGCCTCCTCGACCGGGTCGGCCGTGAGCGAGTAGCGGATGGTGTCCCCGATGCCCTCGGCCAGCAGCGTGGCGATGCCGGCCGTGCCCTTCAACAGTCCGGCGGGTGGCGGACCAGCCTCGGTGACGCCGAGATGGAGGGGGTGGTCGAAGGTCTCAGAAGCCAGCCGGTAGGACTCGATCATGAGGGGCACCGAGGAGGCCTTCACCGAGATCTTGACGTCATCGAAACCGACCTCGGCGAAGTAGGCCAGCTCCATGCGGGCCGACTCCACGAGGGCTTCAGGCGTGGCCCCGCCGAAGCGCTTGTAGAGGTCGGGGTGGAGCGACCCGGCGTTCACCCCGATACGGATGGGCACGCCGCGGTCCTTGGCTTCGGAGGCGACCTGTTTGATCTCGTGGGCCTTGCGCAGATTGCCCGGATTGAGCCGGAGGCCCTGCACGCCGGCCTCGAGGGCGGCCAGGGCCATCTCGTGGTGGAAGTGGATGTCGGCGATGATGGGCACCGGGGAGCGGGGCACGATGCGGGCCAGGCCCTCGGCGGCGGCCTCCTCGTTGCAGGTGCACCGGACGAGGTCGGCGCCGGCCGCGGCCAGGGCGTAGATCTGGCTCAGCGTGGCCTCGGCATCGGCCGTCTTGGTGGTCGTCATGGACTGCACCGTGATCGGAGCCCCGCCGCCGACGGCCACGCCACCGACATTGATCTGACGGGTGGGCCTCCGCTCCGTCGTCGTCCAGGCCGTGCGTCCCATGGGCCCCATGCTACCGGCGCCCGGTGGGCACCCTCCGGGCGGGCGGTCGGCCGGGCGCTACCCGAAGGGGTTGGCCGCCGGGTGCAGGATGTCGGTGAGCAGTGCCGGCACGATGAGCACGGCCAGGAAGGCCATGAACAGCCAGGTGAACGGCATGAGCTTGGCCACATCGGCGTGGTAGAGCACCTTGGAGCGCCCGGTGCGGATCTTCTCGTAGACGGCGATGGCCACATGCCCGCCGTCCAGGGGGAGCATGGGGAACAGGTTGAACACGCCGAAGAAGATGTTGATCACGATGAGGATGTAGAGGTAATCCCCGAAGCTGGCGTGGAGGGCGTCGGTGGCCGTGGCCCCGATGCCCACGATCGACGAGGGCCGGGTGCCGTTGGCCGCCGCCTGGCTGGCCGCCTTGGCGCTGGTGACCTGATCGAACCGCTGGGCCACACCGCTGGGCGAGAAGAGGTGACCGATGCCGGTCACCGAGCTCCACGCCACGGACCCGAGCTCCGAGCCGGTCGACGCCACGGCGTGGAGGGCCGAGCGGGTCTCCACCGGGGACCCGAGGCTCACGCCGATGAGGCCGTAGGGGGCGGACCCGGCCGGGGGCTTCGAACCCTTCTCGTGCAGGGTCCTGCCGTTCACCGGGGTCACGGTGAGGGTCTTGTCGGTGCCGTTGCGGTCCACCACCACCGTCACCGGCACGCCGGGATGGTCGTTGATGGCCTTGGTCAGAGCGTCGACGTTCCCCCCGATGGGCTTTCCGTCGACCGACACCACCACGTCGCCGGGCCGGATGCCGCCGGCGGCGGCCGGACTGGTGAGGCCGCCAACCGGATTCAGTCCCTCGATCTGGACCCGGTTGCCGTTGGGTACCCCGACAAAGGTCAGCAGGACCCACAACAAGACGAAGGCCAACAAGAAGTGGACGGCGGAGCCGGCCACGGCCACCCCCAGCCGGGAGTGGAACGGCTTGTCACGGTAGAGCGCGGCCCTCGTCGGCCGGGTCCACCTCCTCTAGGTTGGTCATCCCCGGGATCTTCACGTAGCCGCCGAGAGGCAGCGCCTTGACGCCGTACTCGGTCTCACCCCGTCGGAACGACCACAGGCGCGGGCCGAATCCGACGAAGTACTCGGTGACCTTCATGCCGCTGCGCTTGGCCACCAGGAAGTGGCCGAGCTCGTGGAGCATCACGATGACGATGATCGACGCCACCACGATGAGCAGGTCGACGTAGCCGGTCACCACAGCCAGGGCCACGATGACGGCCAGGGCGGCCACGAGCTCACCGACCAGGCGCCGGGGTGATTTCTCGGCCGGAGGCCGCCGACCGGCCCGGGCTCGGGAAGCGGGGTCGGCGCGGGACGCAGGTCGACCGTGCTCACGGCGCCTCCCGTCCCGAGACGGCCGCTTCGGCCACCCGTCGGGCGGTGGCATCGGCATCGAGGACATCCTCGACCGTGCGCCCCGGGCCGTCGGGGCCCGAGGGGGACGGCGGGTCGTAGCGGTCGAGCGAGCGCTCCACCACCTCGGCGATGGCCGGCCACCCGATGCGCCCGTCGAGGAAGGCCGCCACGGCCACCTCGTTGGCCGCGTTGAGCCACGCCGGGGCGAGATCGCCGGTTCGACCGGCCCGGTAGGCCAGTTCCAGGCAGGCAAAGACCCGCCGGTCGGGCTCCTCGAACTCGAGGCTGGCCAGCTTGGTCCAGTCGATGGTGCCGTAGAGACGGGCAGACGGTCGGGATAGGCCAGGGCGTAGCCGATGGGCAGGCGCATGTCCGGCATCGACAGTTGGGCCACAGCGGCGCCATCGACGAACTCCACCATGGAGTGGACGATCGACTGGGGGTGGACCACGACGTCGATGGCGTCGTAGGGCACGCCGAACAGCTCGTGGGCCTCGATGACCTCGAGGCCCTTGTTCATGAGCGTGGAGGAGTCCACCGTGATCTTCGGTCCCATGGACCAGGTCGGATGGGCCAGGGCCTGTTCGATGGTGACCGAGGCCAGCTCGGCTGACGTCCGGCCTCGGAACGGTCCACCCGAGGCGGTCAACAAGAGTCGGGCCACCGCCTCGGGATCGCCGGCCCGGAGGCACTGGTGGAGGGCGCAGTGCTCGGAGTCGACCGGCAGGAGCTCCGCCCCGGGGGTCCGCGCGCCCGCTGGACCAGCGGCGCCCCGGCGATGATGGACTCCTTGTTGGCCAGGGCCAGCCGCGCGCCCGGCTTCGAGGGCGGCCAGGGTGACTCGGAGGCCGGCAAAGCCCACCACCCCGTTCACGGCCACGTCGGCCAGCGTGGCGATGTGGGCCAGTCCCTCGGTGCCGACCACCACGTCCACCCCGGGATCGAGCCGCTCGATCAGCTCGGCCGCGCCGTCCGGATCGCCGATGGCCACCACGGTCGGGATGGAGCCGCGCCGCCTGGGCCACCAGCAGGTCGACGGAGCGGTACGCCCCGAGGGCCACCACGTCGAAGCGCTCCGGGCACGCCTCCATGACCTCGATGGCCTGGCGTACCGATCGATCCCGTGGAGCCGACCAGGCTCACGGTGACCGGGTACCGAGCCCGGCGCCGCCTCTCGGCCGGGTCGGACAGGGCGGCCGTGCCCTCCACCTCGGTGCCCCTGCTGGCGGGATTCATCCCCCTAGCCTGCCCGAAGTTCAGGCAATGTTCAGGGCGCGCACCAAGTAGTAGGTGGCCGGCAGCACGAACAAGAGCGCGTCCACCCGGTCGAGCACCCCCCCGTGGCCCGGGAGGAGCCTCCCCATGTCCTTCAGACCGAGATCCCGCTTGAGCAGGGATTCGCACAGATCGCCAAGGGGTGCGACGACCGCCACCACCACCCCGAGGAGGGCGGCGTTGGACGGCGCTCCACGGGTGGATGGAGCCGACCACCACCGTGGAGAACAGGATCGAGAAGACCGTTCCGCCGAACAGGCCCTCCCAGGTCTTGTTCGGGCTGATCTTCGGCGCCAGGGGATGACTGCCCAGCCAACCCCCAATGACCAGGGCCCCGACATCGTTGGCCACGGTGGCGATGATGGCCCCGAGGAGGAAGGCGATGCCGTGCCGGTCAGGGAACGTCGAGGGCGAGAGCAGCAGCCCCGCATAGGCCCCGAGGAGCGACACCCAACCCACGGTGAGCAGGGTGGCTGCGGTGCCGGCCACCGGTGAGCCCCGCTCGATACCGAAGAGGTACCAGACGAGGGTGAACACCGTGATGAGGACGAGCACGAGCGGGAGGGCGGCCACGCCCTTGGCGTAGGCACCGACCATCAGCGAGATGGTCCCGACCAGGCCCAGCAGGCTGGCCGGGTGGTACCCGGCCCGGCGGAGGACGCCGAAGCACTCCCCGGCGGCGAAGGTCACCACGATGGCACTGAGCACCACCGAGGGCACGGTCCCCAGCTTGAAGGCCAACAGGGCGATGACAGCCACGGCGATGCCCGTGCCCACCCGCACGCCGGCCGAGCCTCCTCCGGCGTGCGGTCGTCGTCGCCCGGGCGCCGGAGCGAGCGAGGTGCCGGGGGGCCGCCACCGGTAGGCGCCCCGACCTCGTCGGGGGCGACAGCGCTGGGTGGGGCGCCCCGACCCGGGTCGGCGCAGTGAGAGCCGACGGGCCGCGGCGGCGCGGCCGCCACCGCCCCCGCACCCTCGACGACTCCCACACCACCGCCTGATGCGGCCTCACCGGCGGCCGCGTCCTGGGCCCGCTCGGCGGTACGGTCGGCGGCAGCCAGGCCGGCCACGCCGACCCGCTTGCGCCCCGCACCCGGCACCTCGGTGACCGATGCCCCGGGGGGCTCGGCCGCCAGTGGCGTCTCGCCCGGATCGACGTCCTCGGGCCGCTTGGCCCGCATCCGGGCCGGGAGGAGTCCGGCCCGGCGGGCGCGTCCGAGACGGGTCGAGCCGGTGGGGAGGGGCTTGTCGGCGAAGAGCTCCTCATCGCCGGCAGGATCGTCGCCCCCGGCAGCACGGTCCCGGTCCGTCCCGCTGCGGCCCGGTCGTCGGCCATGGCGGCCACCGCGGCGCTCGGAACGGCGATGGTCGGCTCAGGGTCGCCGGCTCGCGTCCGGCTCGGGCACCGGGCCATCGGCGGACGAAGACTGCTGGAAGCGGCAGCGGAGGTGGAGGCGGCGACCGCTGCCGGGGCCACCACCGCCGTCGGCTCGGTGATGGGGTCGCCATCGGCCGTCTCCGATGCGGAAGCCGGGCCCACCTTCCGCACGGGACCGGTGGAGTGGGGGGACGTGGCGTCGAGGTCGAACTCCCAGGGCCGGCGGTCGGCGTCGGTGTCGTCGGTCTCGTCGAGGGAGCCGAGCGCGGCCTCATCCTGGTCGGCCGCGAACATGGCCGGGTCGAACTCTTCCTCGTGGGCCACCCAGTCGGCGTCCTCCTCCCGCCAGGTCGGAGCGACGATGGTGGGGCCGGTCGAGTCGTCGTCGTTGTCCCGGGAGAGTACCGCCGGGACCTGTCCGGTGGGCGGTTCGGTCCAGTGGGGCAGCTCGGTCGGTGTGGCCGTAGCTCCGGGCACCGCCGTCTCCCCGGGTCGCACCGGGTCGACCACGGGTCCACCCTCCGCGGGCCCGGCGGGCTCGTCGATCAGGTGCACCGACGGTTGGTCGAACGGAGCCTCGGCCGGGACCAGGCTGGGCTCCCCTCCGCCGTCTCCGTGCTCCTCGTCGTCCGGATCACGTCGCACGACGGGCAGTTCGCCGGTGATCTCACCCGCCGGCTCGGCACCCATGATGCGCACGCGGTCGGTGGCCGGCCCGGTGGCTGCACCCGAGTCGGGACGCGTCACCGGCACGTCCGACCGGGTCACGTCATCCTCGCCGTCTGGAACGTCCACGTCAGTTGTTTCCTTCCATCCACCGTGACGGCCAGGGGCCGCCTGGTGTCAGATCTCGAGGAGCTCCTGCTCCTTGTGGGCAAGGAGTCGGTCGATGGCGGCCACGTGGTCCTGGGTGATCTTGTCGAGGTCCTTCTCCACTCGCTCCAGCTCATCGGAGGAGAGTTCACCGTCTTTTTGCATGGCATCGAGGTCGTGGCGGGCGGAGCGTCGGAGGTTGCGCACGGTGACCCGGCCTTCCTCGGCCTTCTGCTTGACCACCTTGACCAGCTCCTTGCGGCGCTGCTCGGTGGGGATGGGGAACGAGAGCCGGATCACCGTCCCGTCGTTGGAGGGCGTGATGCCGAGGTCCGAGGTCTGCAGCGCCCGCTCGATGTCGTTGAGGCGAGCCCTTGTCGTAGGGCGAGACCACCAACAGGCGGGCCTCGGGGACGCTGAACCCGGCCAGTTGGCGGAGCTCGGTCTCGGTCCCGTAGTAGTCGACCTTCAGATGCTCGACCAGAGCCGGTGTGGCCCGTCCCGTCCGGATGGTTCCGAACTCGGCCTGGGTGTGGTCCACGGCCTTCCCCATGTGCTCGCGGGCATCCCCCACCACCAGCGCAATCAGGTCGTCGTCCATCAGCCGACCAGCGTAGCCAGCAGGGTCGTGCCCCACCCGGATGCGGACATCACCTGGGATTCATCGGACGAGCGTCCCGATGGACTCGCCGCCGAGGGCACGTTTGATGTTGCCCGGTTCCATCAGGTCGAAGACCCGTATGGGCAGGCCGTTGTCCATGCAGAAGGTGATGGCGGTCAGGTCCATGACCCGCAGGTCCTTCGACACGACCTCCATGAACGAGACCTCGTCGTACCGGGTGGCGTCAGGGTCGATCCGGGGGTCGGCGCTGTAGACGCCGTCCACTCCGCCGTGGGTGCCCTTGCACAGCAGGTCGGCCTCGATCTCGGCCGCCCGGAGGGCGGCCGAGGTGTCGGTGGTGAAGTAGGGGTTCCCCATCCCGGCGGCGAACACCACCACCCGCCCCTTCTCCAGGTGGCGGATGGCCCGGCGGCGGATGTAGGGCTCGGCCACCTCGGCCATCTGGATGGCCGAGAGCACCCGGGTGGTCTGGCCGTGGTGCTCGAGGGCGTCCTGGAGGGCCAGGGCGTTGATCACCGTGGCCAGCATGCCCATGGCGTCCGAGGTGGCCCGGTCCATGCCGGCCCCGGCCCCGGTGGTGCCCCGCCAGATGTTCCCGCCCCCGACCATGACGGCTAGCTCGAGGTCGAAGGCGTCCCGGGTGTGGGCGATCTCCACGGCCAACTGCTCCACCACGGCGGCGTCGATGGTCTCGTCCGAGGCCGACGAGGCCAAGGCCTCCCCGGACATCTTCAGGACGATGCGACGACGCTCACCCACCGCTGCCTCAGTCGCCGACGACGACCTGGGCGAACGCTGTCACCGAGGCCGATCCGAGGAGCTTGGCGATCGTCTGCTTCTCGTCCTTCACGTAGGCCTGGTCGAGGAGCACCCGCTCCTTGTACCAACCGTTCAGCCGCCCCTCGACGATCTTGGGCAGCGCCGCGTCGGGCTTCCCCTCGTTGCGGGCGATCTTCTCCACCGTCTCGCGCTCGGCGTCCACCTCGGACTCGGGAACCTCGTCGCGGGTGATGTACGGCGGACGGGCAAAGGCGATGTGGGCGGCGATGTCGTGGGCCAGCTCGGCCGACCCCCCGGCCAGCGCCACGACCACGGCATTGACGCCACGGCCGGCCTGGAGGTGGAGGTAGGAGTCGACCACCCCGTCGGCCGGAGCCTCGATGCGGACCACCCGACCGACGGAGATGTTCTCCTTCAGGGTGATCTTCAGCGTGTCGATCTCGTCGGCCTTGGCCTGCCAGGGCTCCTCGCCCTCGCTCGGCCACGAGGTCGGCCAGACTCGGCGACGAACGCCACGAACTGGTCGGACTTGGCCACGAAGTCGGTCTCCGAACGCAGCTGGACGATGGAGGCCACCCCGTCGGCGCGGCCGATGGCCACCGCACCCTCCGAGGCGTCGCGGTCGGCCCGCTTGGACTGGCTGGCCAGCCCCTTCTCACGGAGGAGCTTGACGGCCTGGTCGATGTCGCCCGTCTCCACGAGGGCGTTCTTGGCGTCCAGCATGCCCACGCCGGTCATCTGGCGGAGCTTCTGGACATCCTTGGCGGAGTAGTCGGGCACGGTCAGACCTCCTCGGTCGGGGTGGCCGGTGCCTCCGCCGTCGGGGTGGCGACCTCGGCGGCGGGTGCGGCGGCTGGCAGGGGCGGCGTGCCGCGGGGCGGGGGCCTCGGCGGCCGGAGCGGCCTCGGCCGGGGCGGCGGCGGGCGGGAGCCGCGGCGGCGGGGCCTCGGCGACGCCGGAGCCGGCCTCGGCCGGTGCGGCGGCTCGGCGACCGCGGGTGCCGGGGCCTCGGGCGGCGGCGGAACCGGCGCGGCGGCGGCGGATCGGGGCGGAGGCGCCGGGCGCGGAGCAGCCGGGCGCCGGGCGCTGCTGGGCGATGAAGCGGCCTTCGACGACGGCGTCGGCCACCACACGGCAGAGGAGCGCACCCGAGCGGATGGCGTCGTCGTTTCCGGGGATCACGTGGGTGATGACGTCAGGGTCGCAGTTGGTGTCGACCACCGCCACCACGGGCAGGCCGAGCTTGTTGGCCTCGGTGACCGCGATGTGCTCTTTTTTGGTGTCGATCACGAAGATCGCGTCGGGCAGCTTGTCGAGGCCACGGATACCGCCGAGGTTCCGCTGCAGCTTCTCGAGCTCGCGGGTGTGGCGGAGGGCTTCCTTCTTGGGCATGGCGTCGAAGTCGCCGGCCTTCTGCATGGCCTCGAACTCCTTCATCCGCTTCACCCGCGTCGAGACGGTCTGGAAGTTGGTGAGCATGCCGCCGAGCCAGCGCTCGTTGACATAGGGCATCCCGCAGGCGTCGGCGTAGATGGCCACCGGACCCTGGGTCTGCTTCTTGGTCCCCACGAAGAGGATGGTGCCGCCGCCGGCCACGAGGTCACGGATGTAGCCGTAGGACTCCTCGATGCCCTTCATGGTCTGGCGGAGGTCGATCAGGTAGATCCCGTTGCGCTCGCCGAGGATGAACCGGCGCATCTTGGGGTTCCACCGTCGGGTCTGGTGCCCGAAGTGGACGCCCGCGCCCAGCAACTGCTTCATGGTGACGACGGCCATGTGACTGCTCCTTCATGACGGTTGGTTCATCCCGACCACAACACCCCTGGTGAGGGGCGACCGTTGGACGCGGCCGGGTACGGCTTCGATACCGCTCGTGCGCCTCGCCGGTTGGCGAGGCCCCTCCATGGTAGTGCCCCGGGCCCACCGCTCCACTCGCGTGGCGGCGGCTGCCGGTCGTCAGCCCGTGGCCGACGTCGGGACCCGTTTGGGCGCCTTGGCGCCCGCGGCGCCCCACCGGACGCCTTGGTGGCCCGCCGTGCGCCGCCCGACGTTCCCTCGCCGCCGGTCCCGGCGGCCGACTTGGCCTTGGCCGTGGCCGGCCGTCGGCCGGCCGCCTCGGGGCGGTCGGCCAGCTTGGCCCGCAGCTGGAGAACGGCCTTCGTGTGGATCTGGCAGACCCGCGACTCGGTCACGCCGAGGATGTCGCCGATCTCGGCCAGGGTCAGACCTTCGTAGTAGTAGAGGGTGAGGACGGTCTTCTCCCGCTCGGCCATCTGGCCCACGGCGTTGATCAGCGCCTCCTTGGTCTCCTTGACCTCGAAGGTGTCCATGGGCCCGGCCGTGCTGTCGGGCAGGGTCTCACCGAGCGTGGAGCGGTCGGACCGGTCCCCACCGCGGAACACCTCGTCGAGGGCGACCACCCCGACGAAGGAGATCTTGCGCAGCGCCGTCTGGAACTCGGCGTCGGTCATCTCGAGGTCGGCGGCCACCTCGGCGTCGGTCGGCGTCCGGTGCAGCGTCGCCTCGAGCTTGGAGTAGGACTGCTCGACGGCACGGGCCTTGGCCCGGACCGACCGGGGCACCCAGTCGATGGAGCGCAGCTCGTCGATGATGGCCCCCTTGATGCGGGGGATGGCATAGGTCTCGAACTTGATGTTGCGCTGGGGTTCGAAGCGCTCGATGGCGTCGATGAGTCCGATGATGCCGTAGCTGGCGAGGTCGGCCTCGTCCACGTGGCGGGGCAGGCCTACCGACACCCGACCGGCCACGTACTTGACCACCGGGGCGTAGTGCACGATGAGCTGGTCCCGGAGGGCCCGGTTGCCGGTTTTCTTGTACTCGGCCCACAGCCCTTCGATGCCGTGTCCCGCCGTGTCCAATTTCGTTGGCAATTGTCCCCTTAGGCCCGTGGATGGGTTCCGGAATACACGGTCAGCAGCCGCTCTTTGCTTACATGAGTGTAGACCTGTGTTGTCTGGAGACTGGCGTGACCCAGCAGTTCCTGCACAACCCGCAGGTCAGCGCCCCCGTCCAGCAGATGGGTGGCGAAGCTGTGGCGGAGCGCATGGGGGTGGGTGGGCACCGGCGACCTGCGGTCGAGCACCCGCCGTACGTCCCTGGGCCCGAGGCGGTGGCCCCGCCGGTTGAAGAACAAGGCGTGGACTGGGCTTTCTGTCGTGCCCAGGGCGGCCCGGGGCCTCCAGCCAGGCGGTGACGGCAGCCGCACAGCGGTCGTGGATGAGCACCTGGCGCTCCTTGCTGCCCTTGCCGGTGACCGTGACCACCCGGCGGGGCAGGTCGACGTCGTCGACGTCGAGACCGCAGAGCTCGGCCACCCGGATCCCGCTGCCGTAGAGCAGCTCGAGGATGGCATCGTCGCGCCGGTCGATCTCGACGGGCTGGCCGGTTCCCGGCTCGAGTCCGGCTCGAGAAGCTGGTCCAGCTCGGCGTGGCCGAGCACCCGGGGGAGGCGTGAGTCGGGCGCCGGGGCCGAGAGCCGGGTCGACGGGTCGGTCTTCGATGAGGCCCCGGCTTGGTGCACCAGGCGAAGTAGGAGCGCAGGGAGGCGGCGGTCCGGGCGATGGTGGCCTTGGAGTAGCGCCGGGTGGAGAGGAAGGCGAGATAGCGCCGGAGCACGATCCGGTCCACGTCGGCCGGCCCATCCGCTCCGCCGCGTTCGGCCCACTCGGCGAAGCGACCGGCGTCGGTGGCAGTAGGCACGGACCGAGGCCGGGGACAGGCCGCCCACCGACCGGCGGTAGGCATCGATCTCCCAGGGCACCGATCCAGCGTATCGGGCAGGTCGCCTTTGGACCGCGTATCCCTGCCCCATCGACCCTCGCCCGCCCGGGGTCCCGCCGGCATCCCGATTGGCCCCACCCCCGGGAGGAGGCGGTATCGTCGCGTGGCAACTGCAGGGGGACGTCCGAAAGGGAGTCATGTCCGATCGAACCAACCGTCCCCAACCCATGGACCGACGCGCCTTTCTGGCCCGGAGCACGGTGGTGGGAGCCGGCCTCGCCGCGGTGGCCACCACCGGAGGGGTGATCGCCTCACAACGACCGGCCCGGTACCGGTCCGGTGCCGCAACTGCCGGCGCCCACCCGAACGGAGTGTCGAAGGCCAGGCCCCGGCGGGGCGGGTCCCTCGTGTTCGGGACCGAGGCCGAAGAGGAGGGCTTCAGCCCCACCCAGAGCACTTTGATGGAGAGTGCCGAGTTGACGCCGGCCGGGCCGCGTAGCAGGAGGTGGGTCGACTGATGGCCGCGGAGCTCCCGTACCTGTGGACCGTGCGGTCGGTGTGGTCGATCGGCGCCCAATCCAAGGTGCAGAACTTCAACAATCCGACCACTCCGGCGGGCGGGAAGGCCTACGGGATGATCACCGGCACGGTGTGGCCTACCCAGATCTGGCTCAACTCCTGACCCTCGAGCCGGAATCTGGCGAGGGGCACCCCCACAGCAAACCCACAGGGGTGCCCGGCAACGGCACGTCCCTGGGGCTAACGTCGGGCCGTCGCAGACGGGAACCGGCGGCGGAAACCGCCCCGTCGACGATGCCGTGCACTGCGTGAGGTGCCCGGGTTACTGGATGTTCCGATGACATACTGGCACCGCCGATGACGGACGCTTCCGGCGGCGGACAATGGGGGGACCATGACTGATCGCATCGACCGACGCTCGTTCCTGGCCCGGGGTACGGCCACCGGGGCAGGCCTCGCCGTGGTGGCCACCACAGGAGGGGTACTGGCGAGTCGCGGCTCGGCCTCGGGGGCCACACCATCCAAGGGGTCGGGCTCGGGATCCTCGAGTGCGGCCGGCCATCCCAACGGCGTATCGAAGGCCAAGCCGCAAAAAGGTGGGTCGCTGATCTTCGGGGTGGACGCCGAGGAGAAGGGATTCTCCCCCACCCAGGGTACGTACGACGAGGTGGGGATCATCTACGCCCGCACCGTGTTCGACTCGCTCATGATCCTGAGCGCCAGTGGCACCCCCCAGCCCTACCTGGCCCAGTCGGTCACGCCCAACGCCGACTACACGGTGTGGACCATCACGATGCGGCCCAACCTCAAGTTCCACAACGGCGCGGTGTGCGACGCCGCCGCCGTGGCGGCCAACTTCAACGCCCACAAGGCCTCCGCCCTCACCGGTCCGGCCCTCACCAACCTCGACACCGTGGTCGTGACCAGTCCGCTCGTGCTGACCTTGACCATGAAGTCGCCCTGGGTGCCGTTCAACTACTACCTGACCGGGGGCATCGGCGGACAGTTCGCCTTCGTGGCCGAGCCCACCTGGCTCGCCTCCAACAGCCAGACCAACCCGGTGGGCACCGGGCCCTTCGTCTTTCAGGAGTGGACGCCGAACGACCACTTCACGGCGACCAAGAACCCCAAGTACTGGCGTCCGGGCCTTCCCTACCTCGACTCCATCACCTACAAGCCCATCCCCGACCCCGACCAGCTGCTGTCCAGCCTCAAGTCCGGATCGGTCGACATCATGCACTCGAGCACGCCCGAGGTGATCAGCCAGCTGCGCGCCGACTCGTCCCTGGCCTACATCGACGACTCGAAGAACGTGGCCGGCGAGCCCGACATGGGCTGCATCCTCCTCAACTTGTCCAAGGCGCCGTTCAACAATCTGAAGGTGCGCCAGGCCGTGGCCTACGCCACCAGCTCGGCCCAGTACGTGGAGGTCATCGACAAAGGGGTGAACGGCACCTCCAACGGACCCTTCGTGAAGGGCTCCCCGTACTACGTGGCCAACAACGGCTACCCGGTGTACAACGTGAACAAGGCCAAGGCCCTGGTGAAGCAGGTGGCGAAGGCTACGGGGAAGCCGGTCTCGTTCACCCTCAACCACACCCCGGACGCCTCGACCACCAAGATCGCCGAGTACATCCAACAGCAGCTCCAGACGGTGGGGATGAAGGTGGCGCTCGCCCCCATCCAACAGGCCAACATCATCAACACGGCCCTGCTCGGCACCTACCAGGCCCAGCTGTGGCGCCAGTTCGGGGCCGTCCAGCCCGACCTCAACTACATCTTTTGGAGCCCGACCAACGCCACCACCCCGGTGTTCGCCATCAACATGGCCCGCAACACCGACCCCAAGATGGAAGCGGCGCTGCAAAAGGGGCGCCAGTCATCGGCCAAATCCGACCAGATCGCCGCTTACCAGCAGGTCAGCAAACTGATGGGCCAGGACATCCCCTACGTCTGGTACGACCGGTCCACCTGGGCCGTCGCCGCCGAGGCGAAGGTGCAGAACTTCGCCAACCCGACCACACCGGCCGGAGGCAAGGCGTTCGCCCTGATCGGCGGATCCATCTATCCCACCCAGATCTGGATCAAGTCCTAATCCTCCCGGACAGGCTGTTCCCGATTCCGGGGACGGCCGTGCCATGATCGACGCATGAGTCGCATCCTGATCGTCGAGGACGACGAGCGGATCCGGTCCTCCATGCGCCTGGCCCTCGAGGACGAGGGGTACACCGTGGAGGACGTGGCCAGCGGCGAGGAAGCCGTGGCCCGCTTCGCCGAGGAACCCTTCGAGCTGGTCCTCATCGATCTCATGCTGCCGGGGATCGACGGCTTCGAGGCCTGTCGCACCCTTCGCCACCAGAGCACGGTCCCCATCATCATGGTCACGGCCCGATCCGACACCCACGACGTCGTGGCCGGCCTCGAAGCCGGTGCCGATGACTACGTGACCAAGCCGTTCGTGGCCAAGGAGCTGGCCGCCCGCATCCGGGCCCTCCTGCGCCGATCGCGTCCCGACGCGGCCGGCGATTCGGTCCTCAGCTTCGGGGACGTCCAGATCGAACCGGACGCCGGAGTGGTGCGACGCCACGGCGAGGAGGTCCACTGCACCCGCACCGAATTCCGCCTTCTCTGCGAACTGGCCGACCACCCGGGCAAGGTCCTCAGCCGGGAACACCTGCTCGAGCAGGTCTGGGGCTACGACTACTTCGGTGACGGGCGGCTGGTCGACGTGCACGTGCGTCGCCTCCGGACCAAGGTGGAGCCCGACCCGGCCAACCCCCGCTTCATCCTCACGGTCCGGGGCATGGGCTACAAGCTGGCGGTCTGACCCGTGCCACCGGCCGAGCCCCCCACCGAGTCCGACGGTGACCGGCCCGGTCCCTCAACCAGCCGGCCCCTCGCCCTCGAGACCCCGACCGGTCGCCGCCACCGGACCCGACTGTCTCGCAATCTCGGCCTGCGGGCCCGGGTGACGGCCACCTTTGCCATCGGAGCCTTCGCCCTCTCCACCGTCATGGCCGGCATCACCTACTTCGCCGCCCGCCAGAGCTTCCTAAACGAACGCCAGAGCACCGACCAGCGCCAGGCCTTCGCCAACGCATCCCTCATCAAGAACGCCCTGCCGTCATCGGGCACCCAGGCATCGGGGACCCAGGTCGACCAGCTGATCGGCTCCATCGACACCCTGCCCGGCTCCTTGTCGGTGCTCCACACCGGGGGCAAGTGGTACGCCACCTCCATCCAGCTGGGCCAGAGTGCGATCCCCGACGACCTGCGGACCCTGGTGCTCCACGGCACCCCGGCGTCCCAGTTCTTCTCGGTGGGCGACTCGCCCCAAATCGTCATCGGCGTGCCCCTCCCAGCCAAAGACGCCGCCTACTTCGAGGTCTTCTCGCTCGACGAGTTGGCCAGCACCTTGCGGACGCTCGCCTTCGCCTTGGCGGCGGCGGCCCTCGTCACCACCCTGGCCGGCGCCCTCCTCGGGCGCTGGGCCAGCGGCCGGGCCCTGCGACCGTTGGCCGGGGTCACCGACGCGGCGGTAGCCATCGCCGGGGGCCAGCTGGACACCCGGGTGGAGGCGGGCGAGGACGTCGACCTGTTGGAGTTGGCCTCCGCCTTCAACCGTATGACGGCCAACGTGCAGGAGCGCATCGAACGGGAGGCCCGGTTCACCTCGGACGTGAGCCACGAGCTGCGATCCCCCCTGACCACCCTCGCCGCCACGGTGGGGGTACTCGACGGACACCGCGATGAGCTGAGCCCGCGGGCTCGGAGCGCCCTCGACCTGTTGGACGGCGACCTCAAACGCTTCACCCGGATGGTGGACGACCTGCTGGAGATCTCCCGGTTCGACGCCGGATCGGCCGAGCTCTCCCTCGACGAAGTAGATCCTGGGGAGCTGGTGCGGCGAGCCGTGGGCGCCTCGGCCCCCGTCGGCGAGGACGGCCACCGGGCCCCGGTGGTCTTCCCGGTCGAGGTCGAGCCGGGGGTGGACGGGCTACGCCTCCGGGTGGACAAACGGCGGTTCGAGCGGGTGATGGCCAACCTGGTCGAGAACGCCACGCTGTATGCCGGTGGGGTCACGCGGGTGGTGGTGGCTCGCTACCCGTCCGAGGTCGACACCCCGCCGCAGAGCATCCGGGTGGTGGTCGAGGACCACGGACCCGGTGTGCCCGAGGCCGATCGCAACCATCTCTTCGAGCGCTTCTACCGTGGCAGCCGGGCCGGGAAGCGCGAGTCGAGTGAGGGGACCGGACTCGGACTGTCCCTGGTGGCCGAACACGTTCGGCTGCACGGCGGTGCCATCTGGATCGAGGAGGCCCCGGTGCGTGGCACCCGCTTCGTCATCGAACTGCCCCTCGAGCCGGTCGACCAACCGGAGCCGGCGTGAGGCAACGGTCCCGCCTCCCCGACCGCCCGCTCGTCGGGCGACACGTCACGGCGCTCGCCCTGGTGGTGGTGGGAGGCCTGGCGTTGATGTCCTGTGGCATTCCCACTTCCGGAGGACCGACGGCCATCAACAAAAAAGACGTGCCCTTCCAGCTGCTCAGTCCGGCGGGCCCCACCGTCTCCAGCACGACCACTCCCCCGGCCGTCGCCGTGCCCGAGCTCATCTTCCTCGTGGCGCCCACCCAGACCGTGGCCCCGGTGACCCGCGGGGTCCCCGTCTCGACGACCCTGAGCGGGACGCTCACCGACGTCATCGAGGTGCTACTCGAGGGACCGAAGGGCAACGAGTCGGCCGAGGGCCTCCAGACGTTCCTCACCGGGACCAAGACCCGGGTGTCGGCCAAGGTGACAGCCGGCATCGCCACCATCAACTTCGCCACCAACCCGATCCAGGTAGTGGGGGCCAACCAGACGCTGGCCATCGCCCAGCTGGTCTACACGGCCACCCAGGTAGCCGGCGTCACCGGCGTGGTCTTCCAGATCGGGGGCGAACCCATCGAGGTGCCGACGGCCAGTGGGGCGACCGTGCCCGGTCCGGTCGACCGAACCTCGTACCTGCCCCAGGCGCCGGTGTTCTGACCTGCTCCTGAACGAGGAGGGGCCTGCTCAGGCCGGAGTGTCCAGTGACCAGGCCACCCGGGGGGCGTCGGTCCAGAGGTGCTCGAGGTCGTAGAACTCCCGGGCCTCGTCGAGGAACACGTGCACGAGGAAGTCCCCGTAGTCCATCAGCACCCATCGGGCGTCATCGAGACCCTCCACCCGCACCGGCTTCCTGCCGTGCACCTCACCCACCTGACGTTCCACCTCGTCGACGATGGTCTTCACCTGTCGGGAGTTGCGCCCCGAAGTGATGACGAAGGCGTCGGTGAGGACGAGGAGCTCGCCCATGGCGAGTACGGCGGTGTCCTCGCCCGATTTCGATTCGGCAGCACGCGCGGCAAGGAGTGACTCCTCGGGCACGCCCGGAGCAGCATCATCGACGACAGCGGCGGTACTGAGGGTGGTCAAGGGTTGCCTCCTTCTGACGCCGGGGCGTCGGGGATCGATTGGTGGATAGACAGGAACGGAACCGAGGTGGACCTCGGAGGCCCGATGGACGCCGCCGCCGGTTCCACCACGACCTGGGGTCCCGAGGTGCGGATGCGTGCCATGTTCACGATCAGGATAGTGATGATCAGGCAGAGTGCCACCACGAGTCCGCACACGATGGCCACATTGCGCCTGGTACGACGGGCGGCCCGCTGGGCCCGGCGGTCGGCCACCCGGGATCCGGCCTCGGGATCGGCCACCGGGGCGGCGTCCACCTCACCGGTCCCCGGGGCCGGCTCGAGCACTGCCGGCGGGTTCGACTGGCCTGCCTCTGTCGGGTGCTGGTCGTCGGTCGGGTACGGCTCCCTCGTCCGTCTCGGGTACCCGGACTTGGTCTGCGTCGGCCGCACGCTCATCTGTCCGTAGCGTACAGACCCCGCTGACGGATGCAACGGATCACAGCCCGAGGCACCAGTCCCTCGACGGATTCCCCCTGCTCGAGGCGCCGTCGGAGCTCGGTGCTGGAGACGTCGAAGGGGGCGGCCGGCACCCTCACCGACCTCCACCCCGACGGTGGATCGACCGCGTCCACCCCGGGTCGGCCCACGACGGCCAGGGTGACCAGGCCCCGGAGGCGCTCCTCGTCGTGCCACGTGGACAGGCCGGCGACGACGTCCGAGCCCACGACGAGGGTGAGCCGGGCCGACGGCTCCTCGGACAGGAGCTCGTGGACGGTGTCGATCGTGAACGACGGGCCGCCACGGTCGATCTCCAGCCGGCTCGGCACCAGCCCGGGCCACCCGCTGACGGCCGCCTCGACCATGGCGAATCGGTCCTCGGCGGGGGTGATGACCCGCTCCCCTGCCTTCTGCCAGGGCTGGTTGGCCACCACCAAGAGCATGCGGTCGAGGTGGAGGGCCACCCGGACCAGCTCGGCCAGCTCCAGGTGGGCGGTGTGAATGGGATCGAAGGTGCCTCCGAAGATGCCGATGGCCGGTCCCGGCGGAGCCACCCCTATGTGCCGGCCAGGGTGGCCACGACCGGCGCCAGGGCCTCCATCTCCGCCTCGTGGACCACGATGTAGGAGAACCCGAACTCCTCGCGCCGCTGACGGAGGGTGTCGACGATCTGGTCGGTACTCCCGATGAGGGCGATGGGTGAGCCGGCGATCTGGTCGGGGGTCACCGAGAGGGCGTCGGCCAGACGGGCGGTGGCCTCCTCTCGGTCGGGCACCACCTGCACGAGGAACGTGAGCACCTGCAGCTCGAGGTGGTCGAACCGGGACCCGGCGGCCTGGCGGATCCAGTCGATCCGTTGGTGGTAGTACTCCTTCGTGGTGGTCTCGAGGACCTCGGGACCGATGTAGCCGGCGGCCAGGCTCGGGTTGACCCCGACGATGTCGGCCTCCCGGGCGGCGATGCCCAACACCCGCTGGCCCCCGCCGCCGATGATGATGGGCGGGTGGGGACGCTGGACCGGCGTCGGGGCGCCGAGCGCTCCGGCCACCTGGTAGTGCTCGCCCGCATAGGTGGCCTCACCGGTCGTCCACAGCGACTTCATCACGGCCAGGCTCTCGGCCATGCGGGAGATCCGCCGCCCGGCCGGGTCGGCCACGATGCCGGACTGTTCGTAGTCGGTGGTCATCCACCCTGCACCGAGACCGAACTCCACCCGACCTTCGGAGAACAGATCGAGGGTGGCCACCTCTTTGGCCAACACGACCGGGTGGCGGTAGTCGTTGCCGAAGACGAGCGATCCGACCCGGAGCGTGGTGGTGGCCTCGGCCGCCACGGTCAGGGCCACCAGAGGTCCGAACTGGTCTTCGAAGTGATCGGGTATGAACAAGGTGGAGTACCCGAGGTCCTCGATGGTCCGCGCCGTGGACCGCCAGGCGGCGCCCGTCTCGGCCCTGGACAGCTGGACACCAAATCGGAAGGGGGGCATGGCCCGAGCCTATGCCCGAAGGCCATACGCTGGTGGGGTGGCACACGACCCCCGCACCAGCGACTGGGCCCCGGGCTCGTGGCGGTCGCGCCCCGCCGCCCAACAGCCCGTGTGGCCCGACGAGAGCGAACTGAAGCGGGTCCACGCCCAGCTGTCGGGGCTTCCGCCCCTCGTCTTCGCCGGTGAGGCCCGGCACCTGACCCGAGGACTCGGTGAGGCCGCGGTCGGGCCAGGCCTTCGTCCTCCAGGCCGGGGACTGTGCCGAGTCCTTCAGCGAGTTCAGCGCCGACGCCATCCGAGACAAGCTCAAGATCATCCTGCAGATGGCCGTGGTCCTCACCTACGGCGCCGGGGTGCCGGTGGTCAAACTGGGCCGCATCGCCGGCCAGTTCGCCAAGCCCCGCAGCTCACCCACCGAGGTGGTGGGGGGCCAGGTGCTCGACTCGTTCCGGGGCCACATGGTCAACGACGACATCCCCGAGCGCAGCGCCCGGGTGCCCGATCCGGGCCGCCTCATCGCCGCCTACCAGCAGTCGGTCTCCACCCTCAACCTGCTGCGGGCGTTCACCAAGGGCGGCTTTGCCGACCTCTCCCAGATCCACCAGTGGAACCAGGAGTTCGTGGCCTCCTCGACCGAGGGGCAACAGTTCGAGGACATCGCCGAGGGCATCGACCGGGCCCTTCGGTTCATGGCCGCCTGCGGCATCAACCTCACGGCGGAGGACACGTTGCACGAGGTGGACTTCTGGACCAGCCACGAGGCCCTCATCCTCGACTACGAGGAGGCACTGACCCGCCGGGACTCGCTGACCGACCAGTGGTACGACTGCTCGGCCCACATGCTCTGGGTCGGAGAGCGCACCCGCCAGCTCGACGGAGCCCACTGCGAGTTCCTCTCGGGAATCCACAACCCGGTGGGGTCGAAGATCGGCCCGACGGCCTCGCCTGAGGACGTCATCGCCATCTGCGAGCGCCTCAATCCCGAACGGGTACCGGGCCGGCTGACCCTCATCACCAGGATGGGTGTGGATGCCGTCGAGTCCGGCCTCCCCCCGCTGCTCACCGCCGTCCGGGACGAGGGCCATCCCGTGGTCTGGGTGTGCGATCCCATGCACGGCAACACCTTCACCGCCGAGGGCGGCCAGAAGACCCGCCGGTTCGACGACATCATCGGCGAGCTCCGGGGCTTCTTCTCGGCTCACCGCGAGGTCGGGACCTGGCCCGGCGGTGTACACATCGAGCTGACCGGGGACGACGTGACCGAGTGTCTCGGCGGCGTCGAGGACATCGCCGAAGACCAGCTCCATCAGCGCTACACCACCACCTGTGACCCCCGGCTCAACGGTCGCCAAGCCCTCGACCTGGCCTTCGGGGTCGCCGAGCTCCTCCGGGGCTGACCGAACCGGTACCTCGGCCCAGGGGGGTCATTGACCAACCCCCGCCCAGCAACGAGACTGGGGCGGTCCAGGGACACCTGGGACGCCGCTCGCCCCGGCGTCCTGCCACGACCGTGGGTCGACGGCCCGCCCTGCCACATCAATCCCGGGAGCTGCCCTCCACCATGCCCTTCCTCCGCACGCACCGTCATCTGCCTGCTCGCCGCCCGGTCGCCCGGCGGGGCTCCCAGGGGCGGGTGGTCGGCGTCGTGGCCGCCGCCCTCCTGGCCGTAACCGTGTCGTTGGTACTGCCCACCGGCCATGTCACCCCCGCCTCGGCCGACACGCCCGTGGCCCACACCACCTCGGTCTCGGCCTACTGGCTGGTGGCCTCGGACGGTGGCATCTTCTCGTTCGGTGGGGCACCGTTCTACGGCTCGACCGGCAACATCCACCTCAACCGGCCCATCGTGGGCATGGCCGGGACCACCAACAGTGCGGGGTACTGGCTGGTGGCCTCGGATGGCGGCATCTTCAGCTTCGGCAACGCCACCTTCTTCGGCTCGATGGGCGGATCGCACCTCAACCAGCCCATCGTGGGCATGGCCACGGCCCCCAACAACTCCGGCTATTGGCTGGTGGCCTCGGACGGCGGCATCTTCAGCTTCGGCAACGCCCCGTTCTACGGGTCGATGGGCGGTTCGCACCTCAACCAGCCCATCGTGGGCATGGCGGCCACGCCCGACGGCGGGGGCTACTGGCTGGTGGCGGCCGATGGGGGCATCTTCAGCTTCGGTGACGCCCACTTCTACGGGTCGACCGGGGGCATCCGGCTCAACCGCCCGATCGTCGGGATGACGGCGACACCGGACGGTCATGGCTACTGGTTCACCGCCTCGGACGGCGGGGTCTTCGCCTTCGGCGACGCGGCCTTCGACGGATCACTGGGCAACGTCCCCCAGAGCCGGCCCATCGTCGCCATCACCTCGACGGCCGACGGCGGCGGCTACTGGTTCGCCAACAACAACGGCGCGGTCAGCGCCTATGGGGATGCCACCTACTGGGGGTCGGCCCCCCAGGTCCTCAACCGGCCCATCGTGGGCATGGCCCAGGCGACGGGGAGTGGCAACTTCACCGGCTCGTCCTATCCGACGGGCTCCTTCGGCTACGACATCTCCAACTTCCAGTGCCCGGGCACGCCCTCGGGGCTCCCGCCGTCCCCCCACACCATCGGCGTGGTCGAGGTGGTCGGGGCGTCCAAGGGAGGGGTCAACCGATGCCTGGGCGCCGAGGCGGCGTGGGCCGGGGGTGGGCTCAATCTCTACGTGTATCTGACCAACGGGG
The DNA here is from genome assembly GCA_963817985.1 of uncultured Acidimicrobiaceae bacterium. Classification (GTDB taxonomy): domain Bacteria; phylum Actinomycetota; class Acidimicrobiia; order Acidimicrobiales; family RAAP-2; genus Bog-756. Next base: position 112,083 of record CAWFQI010000011.1, read on the forward strand.
TGGACGTGGCGTCGGGCGACCCCGCCTGCAACGCCAATGCGGCGCCCTACAACGGATCCCCCGAGGCCTGTAACTTCGGCTTCAACACGGCCATCGACGCCTTCACCAAGGCCCAGGCGGCCGGGGTGAACACGTCGGTGGGCTGGTGGCTGGACGTGGAGGACAACTCGTTGAAGAACCAGACGGGGGCCAGTGCGGCCCTGGTCCAGGGAGCCATCGACGGCCTGCACTACGAGGGCCTGAACGGGGTGGGCATCTACGCCAGCCCCGGCCTGTGGAAGGGCATCGTCGGCAACTACACCCCGGCCGTTCCCTACTGGGCGGCGGACTGGGGGCCCAACCCGGCCACCACCTGCCAGAACGTGAAGTCGCTCTTCTCGGGCCTGCCGTCGGGACCCGTCCAGATCGTGCAGTACAGCTCACCCAGCTTCGCCACCCCCTACGGCGGGATGAACACCAACTACGACGACGACTACGCCTGTTAGGCCATCGCTGGCCGGACCGGTTGGCCCGGTGGTCAGTGGTCGAGCAGTCGCAGGGCCAGGCGACGGCCACGCCCCTGGGTGATGGCGAGGTCGATCCACAGCCGGAAGAGCGCGTCGATCACCGCCTCTTCGTCCTCGCCGACGTAGATCGGGCGCAGGCCGACGCCCTCGATCACCGTCTCCACGGTGGAACGGTCGGTCACCGGGGCGGAGAAGAACAGGTCGGCCGGACCGTCGGCGAACACGGGGTCGGCCATGTTCTCGCCGCCCAGGGTGTTGAAGGCCCGGGCGTAGCGGACGGTCGGGGGCAGGTCGGCTCGGCGGTTGGCCACCGCCGCCCCCATGGTGTTGGTGGCGTCGATGACCAAGGCTCCGGCCAGGGCCGACACCGTGGGCCGCGGCCACCTCGGCCACCGCCGGCCCGGGAACGGCCAGGATGACCACCGTCGAGCCGGACAGGGCCTCGGCGATGGAGGTCACCTCGGTCCCGGGGACGTCGAGGTCTCCGGCGCCCTCGGGGTGCCGGGACCCGAAGGTGACCCGGTGGCCGGCGCCGGCCAGGGCCCGGCCGAGCGTGGTGGCGATGAATCCCGTGCCGACGATGGCGATGTCCATGTCCGCTCCCTTCCCGGTGCCGATCGGCGCGCCACCGACCGGACATCGTGCAAGCTCAGTGATCCGGCGATTCCCCGCCTGACAGATGTGAAGCGTCGTTGTAGCCGAGCAGCCGCCAGCGGGCCTGGTCGACCTCCCATGTGGTGAGTGAGGCGTGCCGGGTGCGCAGCTGGAGACGAGCCCCGTCGAGCCCGCCGGCCACCGGCATCTTGGCCAGCAGGGACGCCTCGATGACCCCGGCGTGACAAGCCACCACCACCAACTGGCCGGGGTGGTCGGCGGCGGTGACGTCGAGCGCGCCGGCCACCCGGTTGACGAAGCCGGCCCAGCTCTCACCACCGGGGGCGATGGGCTGATGGGGATCGGCGTCCCAGTCCAGAGCGGGGAACCGCTCGGCGAACTGCTCCCAGCTGAGGCCGTCGGCCTGCCCGGGGTGGAGCTCGCAGAAACCGCACTCGGACACCGGGTGGAGCGGCGTGGCCCGGTCGCCGGTCGCCTGGGGGTCGACCAGGGCCGGGGCCAGGAGTTCGGCCGTCTCGATGGCCCGGGGCAGCAGACTGGCGTAGAGGGCGTCGGCCCCGGACAGCTCGCCGGTCGTAGCCAGTCGGTCGGTGAGCAGGGTGACCTGGCGGCGCCCGAGGTCGGTCAGTCCGGTACAGCCGACCACTCCCCCGCACACCCCCGAGACATTGCACACGGCCTCACCGTGGCGGACGAGGACGATGCGGGTGGCCCCGGGCGATCCCGGCCCGATGGTCCGGATGCCGGCCGGCACCGCCGTCGGGCCGCCGGTGGTGCCCCCTCCGGCGCCGGCCAGGCTGTCGAACCCGTCCCGCCCGGTGGTCACGCCAGTTCGCCGACGAACTGCTCGAGCTGGCGGAGGGTGCGGCACTCGACCACGTCGTCGCAGTGCACGGCGTACTCCCCGACGATCGAATCACCCGAGTTCCAGTAGGCCCGGGGCTCGGGGTTGAGCCAGTAGACGTGGCGGGCCCGGGCCTTGAGCTCTTTGACCACCCAGGCCTGGGAGGCGTGGTAGTTGTTGCGGGCGTCGCCGAGCAGGAGCACGCTCGAACGCGGGGTGATCTCCTCGCCCCACTTCTCCCAGAACACGGTGAAGGCGTGCCCGTAGTCCGAGTGGCCGTCCACCCAGATCACGTCGGCCTCGGTGTTGATGCGCTGGACGGCGTCGGTCGGATCGTCCACCCGGTCGAAGAACCGGCTCACCTCGTCGATGCCGTCGATGAAGACGAAGCTGCGCACCTTGGAGAACTGGGAGCTGATGGCGTGCACCAGGTGCAGGGTGAAGCGGGCGAAGCTGGCCACCGATCCCGAGATGTCGGCAATGACCACGATCTCGGGCTTGGACGGCCGGGGGTAGCGGAACTTGGGCTCGACGGGGACCCCGCCGGTGGACAGGGAGTGGCGCACCGTGGAGCGGAAGTCGAGGGGGCCCTTCCGGCCGTGGCGACGCTTCCGGGCCAGGCGCACGGCCAGCTTCCGGGACAGGGGGACGAGGGCCTTGCGCAGGGCCACCAGCTCCTCACGCGTGGCGTGCATGACGTCGATGTCCTCGGGGAGGGGCTTGCGCAGGGACTTGGCCAGCGCCTCACTGCCCCGGTCGGCCACCAGCCGGCGTCGGATCTCGTTTTCGATCTCGGCCCGCAGGGCGTCGATGCGCGACTGGAACTCGTCACGCAGCAGGCGCTCCTCCAAGGAGGTGAGGGTCACCTCCGGCGCCCCGTCCCCATCGGACTGACCCTCGTTGAGGGACCGGGTCGACGACCGGGCCTCGGCCATCAGGCGCTCGAGCACCCCGTCGAGGTCGAGGTTACGCAGGGTCCGGTAGAGGTAGTAGGTCCCCCCGACGGGACGCCCGGCCTCCATGCCCGCGTAACGGGTCACCGCCTGGCGGGCCACGGCCGACACCATGGCGCCGTTGGCCCCGAGCAGGGCTTTGAACAAGAGGTCGGCCAGCTCCTCGGGGGTCATGCCCTCCCCGCCGCCACTGCCCCGCCCCCGGCCCTGGCCCTGCTGGCTGCCCTGGCCGTTCATCTGGCCGGCGTCGTCGGTCTCGAGCTCCGAGCCGTCCTGGTCCTCGTCGATCCGGTACTCGGGGCCGCGGAGCGAGAAGTAGATCTCGAAGGCCGTCTCGTAGGCCCGCCAGTGGGCCGAGGACTTCACCAGGCTGGCCCCGAGGGTGTACTTGATGGCCTCGCGGTCCTCCATGGGCACGTGGCGCAGGGCCTCGGCGGCGTCCAGGTGCTCGGTGAGGGAGACGGGGATGCCGGCGGCACGCAGTTCGCCCACGAAGCCGGTCAGGAGATCGAGCATGGCGCGGTCCCCCGACTTCAGTCGGGCGACTCCACCCCGGCGAGCTCCTTGGCGGCCCGCTCGATGTCCGTCTGGTACTTGAGCAGGATGTGGAGGGTGTCGCGGGCCTGCTCGACGTCGATCGACTCCACCCCGAGGACGACCAGGGTGCGGGCCCAGTCCAGGGTCTCGGAGACCGAGGGGTCCTTTTTCAGGTCGAGCGTCCGGATGGACCGCACGATCCGGGCCACCTGGTCGGCCAGCGACTGGCTGATGCCGGGCACCCGGGTCTCGATGATGGCCCGCTCCCGGTCGAGCTTGGGATAGTCGATGTGCAGGTAGAGGCACCGCCGCTTCAGGGCCTCGGAGAGCTCCCGGGTGTTGTTGGAGGTGAGGAAGACCAGGGGGATCTGGGTGGCCCGTACCGTGCCCAGCTCGGGGATGGACACCTGGTACTCCGAGAGGATCTCGAGCAGCAGGGCCTCGGTCTCCAGCTCCACCCGGTCCACCTCGTCGACGAGGAGCACCACCGGCTCGGGCGAGCGGATGGCCTCGAGCAACGGGCGGGTGAGCAGGAACTCCTCGGCGAAGATGTCCTCTTCGAGCTGCTCCCAGGACTGGCCCGAGTCGGCCTGGATGCGGAGGAGCTGCTTTTTGTAGTTCCACTCGTAGAGGGCCTTGGACTCGTCCAGCCCCTCGTAGCACTGGAGCCGGATGAGCCGGCTGCCGGTCAGGCGGGCCACCGACTTGGCCAGCTCGGTCTTGCCCGTGCCGGCCGGGCCCTCGACGAGGACCGGCTTGGCCAGGCGATCGGCCAAGAAGACCACGCCCGAGATCCCGTCGTCGGCCAGGTAGTCGACCCCGGCCAGGCCCTGGCGGACGGCGTCGATGGAGTCGAAACGGGGGGCACCGGCTACCGGGAACCCCGTCGTGATCTCCCGGGAGGAGTCTGCGACGCCGGTCATGACCGCACCTGCCCGGTCCCTCGAACCACGTACTTGACCGAGGTCAGCTCCGAGAGGCCCATGGGCCCCCGGGCGTGGAGCTTCTGGGTGGAGATGCCGATCTCCGCCCCGAGACCGAGCTCCTCCCCGTCCACGAACCGGGTCGAGGCGTTGACGAGGACCGCCGCCGCGTCGACCTCGGCGGTGAACCGGTCGGCAGTGGCGAGGTCGCCGGTCACGATGGCCTCGGAGTGCCCCGAGGTGAACCGGGCGATGTGGTCGATGGCCCCGTCGAGGTCGTCGACGACGGCCACGGTCAGGGTCAGCCCCAAGAACTCGGTGGCGAAGTCGGTGGGGGTGGCTGCCTGCACGTCAGGGAGCACGGCACGGGTGGCCTCGTCGCCGAGGAGGGTGACCCCGGTCAGCGCCCGGGCCAGTCGGGGCAGGAACGTCGGGGCCACGTCGCGGTGGACGAGTACGGTCTCGGCGCTGTTGCACACGCCGGGCCGCTGCGTCTTGGCGTTGACCACGATCGTCTCGGCCATCGAGAGGTCGGCAGCCCGGTCCACGTAGACATGGCAGTTGCCCGCACCGTCGAGGACGAAGGGGACCGTGGCGTGCTCCCGCACCGAGGCCAGCAGCGACGGGCCGCCCCGGGGGATGAGGCAGTCGACGAACCCGTCGAGCTGCATGAAAGAGACCGCCGAGGCCCGGC
>CAWFQI010000012.1:0-35873 GCA_963817985.1 uncultured Acidimicrobiaceae bacterium
CTCACTCATAGGGGCAGCCGCCTTCCTTGATGTGCACGAGGAACTCGTCGCGGAACATCTCGATGGCCGAGCCGATGGACGAGGGGATGGACGGGCCGAGCACGCAGATGGTGGTCTGCTGGGGTGGCCAGGTGAGCCCGGGGGCGATGTTGTCGCACGCGTCGAGGAGCAGGTCGAGATCTTGTTCGCGACCCTGTCCCGTCTCGATGCGGTGCATGATCCGCTCCAGCCAGCCCGATCCTTCCCGACAAGGGGTGCACTGGCCGCAGGACTCTCGGGAGAAGAACTTGGTGATCCGCCACGCCGCCCGCACCGCACAGGTGTGGTCGTCCATGACCACGATGGACCCCGACCCGAGCATCGAGCCGGCCGCCGCCACCTCGTCCTGGCCCAGGGGCAGGTCGATCTGGTCGGGTCCGAACCAGGGGGCCGACACCCCGCCGGGGATGAAGGCCTTGAGGCCCCGGCCGTGGGGGATGCCGCCACCCAGCACCGGGGCGTTGATCAGGTCGTTGAAGGTGGTCTTGACCATCTCCAGTTCGTAGACGCCGGGGTTGTTGACGTGACCGGCCAGGGCGAACAGCCGGGTTCCGGCCGAGCGCCCCTCGCCGAGGGCGGCGAAGGCGGCACCACCGTTGTTCACGATCCACGGCAGGTTGGACATGGTCTCCACGTTGTTCACCACCGTCGGCTCGCCGTAGAGCCCGATGGCGGCAGGGAAGAACGGGGGCTTGATCCGGGGGAAGCCGCGCTTGCCCTCCAGGGACTCGAGCAGGGCGGTCTCCTCGCCGCAGATGTAGGCCCCCGCCCCGGGGTGCACCACCACGTCGACGGAGAACCCGGACCCGAAGATGTCCGCACCGACGGCGCCGTGCGAGTAGGCGTCGTTGAGGGCGGCCTGGACCCGTTCGAGACCGAGGGCGAACTCGCCCCGGATGAAGATGAACACCCGGGTGACCTGCAGGGCGTAGGCGGCGATGAGCACGCCTTCGACCAGCTGATGGGGGTCCCGCTCCACCAAGAGGTGGTCCTTGAACGTGGCCGGCTCACTCTCGTCGCCGTTGACCACCAGGTAGGTGACCGGGTTCTTCCGCAGCATGGCCCACTTGCGGCCGGCAGGGAAGCCTGCTCCCCCCGTCCGAGGAGGCTGGCCGCGTCGACCTCGGCCGCCACGGCCTCGGGGGTCATGGTCAGGGCCTTGCGCAGTCCCTCGTACCCTCCCGTCGCCAGGTAGCGCTCGAGGGTGTGGGAGTCGTCATGGGCCAGTCGGCTGGTGACGATCTTGGGCGGATCGGTGACGGCCATCAGTTGGTCCCTCCCCCGCCACCCGCCGCGGCGGCCTTGGCCGCTTCGACCTCGGCGGCCCGGGCCGCCTGGGCCTCGGCCATGGTCGCCCGCTCGGCCGCCACCCGATCAGGATCGGCCTCGAGACCGGTGGTCCGCCTGACCCGGTTGAGCGTCCCGTGGGAGGGGATCTCCGACGACCGGGCCCCCGAACGCAGGTCGGCCACCAGGGCGTCGAAGCTCTCCGGTGTCTGGGCCCCGACGAAGCGGTGGTTGACCTGCACGCAGGGGGGCCGGTCGCAGTCGGCCAGACATTCGGCCTCCTCCAAGGTGATGGCCCCGTCCGCCGTGGTGCCGCCGGCGTTGACCCCGAGCGACGCCTCGGCGTGCTCCAAGAGCTCGGCGGCCCCGCCCAGCAGGCAGGCGATGTTGGTGCACACGGCCACCACGTGGGTGCCCACCGGGTCGGTGTGCAGCATGTCGTAGAACGACGCAGTCCCGAGCACCTCGGTCGGGGTCACCCCGACGAGGGACCCGATGTCGACCATGGCCTCGGGGGTGAGCCACCCGTCCTGCTCCTGGGCCAGATGGCAGAGGGGGATCAGGGCCGAGCGGGGCTCGGGGTAGAGGGCGATGAGACGTCGGGCCTCGGCCAGGTTCTCGGCCGAGAGGTGGCTGGGCTCGGGAGCCCGCTGGGCCCCGGCACGGCGGGGGGCGCCGACCGGCGTGGGCGTGGCCTGGTCGGTCACCGGTCCACCTCCCCCATCACCGGGTCCACCGACGAGCAGACGGCCACGGCGTCGGCCAGCAGGCCGCCGCGCATCATGAGGGGAAGGCCCTGCAGATTGACGAAGCTCGGTCCGCGGATGTGCATGCGGTAGGGCTTGGGCGAACCGTCGGCCACCAGGTAACAGCCCAGCTCACCCCTCGGGGACTCGACGGCCACGTAGACCTCGCCCTCGGGGACCTTGAAGCCCTCGGTGAACACCTTGAAGTGGTGGATGAGGGCCTCCATCGACTCGTCGATGCGGCCACGAGGAGGCGGGGTGACCTTCTTGTCCTGGACCCGGTAGTCCCCGGCCGGCATCTTCTCGACGATCTGGCGGATGATCCTGATGGACTCGCGGATCTCGTTGAGGCGGATGGAGTAGCGGTCGAAGTTGTCGCCGTAGGTTCCGACGATCACGTCGAAGTCCACCTCGTCGTAACGGAGGTAGGGCATCGACCGGCGCAGGTCCCAGGGCACCCCGGTCGAGCGCAGGATGGGTCCGGTCAGCGAGAGGGCGAGCGCCTCCTCGGCCGACAGTCCGCCGATGCCCTCGGAGCGGCGGCGGAACACCGGCTGGCCGGTCAGCAGCTCGTCGTACTCGTCGGTCCGGGGCAGGACGGTGTCACAGATGATGGTGACATCGTCCTCCCATCCGTCGGGGAGGTCGGCAGCCGTACCGCCGGGACGGATGAAGTTGTGGTTCATCCGCAGGCCTGTGGTCTTCTCGAAGAAGGCCAGGATCATCTCGCGCTCACGGAAGCCGTAGATCATCATGGAGGTGGACCCGATGTCCATGCCGTTGGTGGCCATCCACATGAGGTGGGACGAGACCCGGTTGAGCTCGACCAGCAGCATGCGGATCCAATCGGACCGCGGCGGCATCTCCACGCCGAGGAGGGCCTCGACGGCCAAGGAGAGGACCAGCTCGTTGTGGAGGGGTGCCAGGTAGTCCATGCGGGTGACGTTGGTCGAACCCTGCACGTAGGTGAGCTCCTCGGCGGTCTTCTCCATGCCGGTGTGGAGGTAGCCGATGACCGGCTTGGTCCGCAGCACGGTCTCACCGTCCAACTCCAACATGAGGCGCAGCACGCCGTGGGTCGACGGGTGCTGCGGGCCCATGTTGATGATCATGGTCTCGTCGTCGGTCTGTTCGATGTCGATGTCGGACGGGTCGATGGCCACGCCCTCGGGCAGCCGGAGGACTGCACCCACCTCACGGCGCAACTCGTCAGGGTCGGTGTCCGATCGCCTGGCCAACTCCTGGGGGCCTTCGGACGTCTCGGCCTGCACTCCCGCCGGCCGGCCGCTCGGGCCGGGGGCGAGGAAGGAGTCCCCCGACAGCGGGGGGTCGAGCACTGCGTCGGGGTGAGGTGCTTCGACCTCGGCGTCGCCGGTCGGCGGAGTGGCGGTCACGTCGCTCATCTCGGCCCCGGGGCTTCCTTGAACTGAACGGGCACGCGGCCTACGCCGTAGTCCTTGCGGAGGGGGTGGCCCTCCCAGTCCTCGGGCAGCAGGATTCGGGTCATGTCGGGGTGGCCGACGAAGACGATCCCGAACAGGTCGTAGGCCTCGCGCTCCATGGCCTCTACGCCCGGGTACAACGAGAAGAGCGTGTCGATCTCGGCGTCGCCTTCGGGAACCTGGGCCCGGACCCGCACCCGTCGGGCCTGGCTCAGCGACAACAGGTTGACGACCACCTCGAACCGCTCGGGCTGCACGCCGTCGGGCAGACGACGCCCCGGGTGGGCGAGGTAGTCGACCGCACACAGGTCCGCGCACATCTCGAAGCCGCCGTCCTTGTACTCCTCGACGACCCCGACGTACTGCTCACGGGTGGGGAAGACCACCTCTTGGGACGGCCGTCCCGGCGCCCGCGAGGTCGCGCCCCCGAACCGCTCGTCCCTGTCGGCTCCTCGACCACCTCGGTGGCGGCGTCGGGGCTCACAGGGGCTCGCCCACACTGCGGGCGATCACCGGGTTGCGCTTGGGCGTTCCGAGATGGACGGCATCGGGTCGGTCCGGGGTCCATCCCGAGGTCGTCTCGTCCGCATGGGTGCGGCCGTCATCGGTGTCGACACCCTCGTCGTGCCCTTCCGAGCCGTCCTGGGGGCCGTCAGAGGCCGGCCGCAGCGCCACAGGCTGGCGGTGGGTGATGTCGTTGGTCCGGACCTTCTCGTGCAGGGTCAAGATGGCGTGCATGAGGGTCTCGGGCGTCGGGGGGCAACCCGGGGCGTAGACGTCCACCGGGACGATCTGGTCCACGCCCTGGACGATGGCGTAGTTGTTGAACATGCCCCCGGTGCTGGCGCACACTCCCATGGACAGCACCCACTTGGGCTCCATCATCTGGTCGTAGACCTGGCGGAGCACCGGCGCCATCTTCTGGGACACCCGGCCGGCCACGATCATGAGATCGGCCTGACGCGGCGAGGCCCGGAATACCTCCATGCCGAACCGGGCCAGGTCGAAGTCGGCGGCACCCACCGACATCATCTCGATGGCGCAGCAGGCCAACCCGAAGGTGGCCGGCCACATGGAGTAGGTCCGGGCCCACTTGACGAGGTCCTCCAACCGTCCGGTCAGGAAATTGTGCTGCAGGTCTTCGAGACCCATGGGCCGCCGCCTCTCTCGCTCTACGCGGCGCGACCGGGACCGCTCGGCGCGGTGGCCGGCTCTCCGGTCGTCGGGGCGTCTGGATCGGTGATGACGGGTGCCGCGGGATCCGTCGGCGACCTCGTCCCCACGCGTCGCGTCGAGGTGCCGGGACCCCCCGGTCCGGCGCTGATGCGGGCGATGGTCGACTCCGAGGTCCGTGACGGCATGGCGCCGACCAGTTGCTTGGCCGGGCCCCAGCTGAGGGCGCCGTTGCTCACGAGGAAGAGGAACGAGACGAACACCACGGCGGCGAACACCACCACCTCGACCAGGCCGAAACTGCCCAGCTGATGGAAGATCACCGCCCACGGGTAGAGGAAGACGATCTCGATATCGAAGATGATGAAGATCATGGCCACCAAGTAGAAGCGGACCGGGAAGCGGGTGGGCGGATCGATGCCCGGGACGATGCCGCACTCGTAGGGAGCCGTCTTGGCCGCGGTGGGCCGCTTGGTGGGCGCCATCAGGGCCGACGCCACGAAGGAGACGGCGGCGAACAGGAACCCGAGGATGATGAGGATCAGAATGGGCAGATAGTCGTCCACAGGGACTTGTTTTTACCACGCACCCCTTCGTCCAAGCACATCCGTGGGGATGGGGCCGCCCCCCAGCGATCCCCGTGCATCCCGGGTGTGCCGTGGCGGTCGGGGCCCACCTAGCATTGGGTGTCGTGAGCCCCACTACCTCCCCCCCTCGCGGCGGCGGGTCGCCCGCCGTTCCGGCCCCGACACCAGCCCGTGGGTCGGGCCCCGACACCGGGGGCCACCTCTACGACGTCTTGGTGGTCGGGGGTGGGCCCGCCGGTTCCTCGTGTGCCTACTGGCTGGCCGAGGCGGGTTGGGACGTGGCCCTGGTGGAGAAGAAGGAGTTCCCCCGGGTCAAGACGTGCGGCGACGGGCTGACCCCGCGCTCGGTCCGCCAGATCGCCGACATGGGCATCGAAGGCGCCCTGGCCGGCGCCCACCGGTACACGGGCCTGCGGGCCCACGCCTTTGGAAAGGTCCTCGATCTTCCCTGGCCCGAGCACCCGAGCTTCCCCTCCTACGGGTACACGATCACGAGGCACGACCTCGACGGGATCGTGAACGACCGGGCCGTCAAGGCCGGCGCCACCGTGTGGCAGGGTACCGAGGCGGTCGAACCCATTCTCGACGACAGCCCGCCGAACACGGCGGGGACCGCCCTCGCCCCGCTCCCCTCCTGTGTCGGTGCGGTGGTCAAGGAGAAGTCCAGCGGGGCCACCCGATCCATCCGGGCCCGCTACGTAGTCGTGGCCGACGGGGCCAACTCCAGGTTCGGACGGGCCCTCGGCACGGCCCGTGACCGCAACCAGCCCATGGGCATGGCCCTGCGCGGCTACTACACGTCGCCGGGACACGACCAGCCGTTCATCGAATCCCACCTCGACATCAGGGACGCCGACGGCGGCGTGGTCCCCGGCTACGGCTGGATCTTCCCGTTGGGCGACGGCCGGGTCAACGTCGGAGTCGGGCTCTTGTCCACCGACCGTCGCTGGAAGGGGATCAACACCTCCACGCTGATGGAGCAGTTCGTGGCCTACGCGCCGACGGAGTGGGAGCTTTCGGCGGCCACGGCCCTCGGGGCACCGACCGGCGGCAAGCTCCCCATGGGTCTGGCCGTCGGTCCCCGGGTCGGAGCCACCACCTTGGTGGTGGGTGACGCCGGCGGATCGATCAACCCGTTCAACGGCGAGGGCATCGCCTACGGCTACGAGAGCGGACGGCTAGCCGCGGCGTCGCTCGGTGAGGCCCTCACCGGAGACGGGGTCGAGGCCCTGATCCGCTACGAGTCACGGCTCGAGGACGCGTACGGCCTCTACTACCGGGTGGCCCGGGCCTTCGTGCGGGTGATCAGCCGCCCCGAGCTCATGCAGCTGTGTGTCGGGACGGGCATTCGCAACGAGCCCCTCATGAGCTGGATCCTGCGCATCATGGCCAACCTGCTCCGTCCCGACGAGACCGGACCGGCCGAGGCCGCCTACCGCGCCCTCGCCGCCATCGCCCGGATCACCCCCGAAGCCGCCTGACACGGACCGGGGCACCATCCCCGCGGGGCGTCCCCGCAGGGAAAGGTGGCCCGCGGTGGGCTACTTGCTGACGTCGAGGCCGATGCGCCCGGAGATGGCGTTGTACGCCGACGTGAAGGCGTCGGTGGGCACCGCAGCACCACCGGTGGTGGGCTCCAGGGTGGACTGGATGCGGCCGCCGATGATGAAGGCCTGGCCGACGACCTCACTGCCCTGGTTGGGAATGGTCAGCGTCGTGAGGAAGCCGAACGACTGCACGCCCGACGGGGCTGCCAAGGGCACCGACTGGACTGTCGCTGTAGCCCCGGGCACCGCCGCCGACACCACTGACGACTGGTACGCGGTGTAGCAGGCCACAAAGCTGGCATTGGTGAAGGGCACCTCGAGAGCCTGGGCCTCGGCCGCTGAGCTCATGACCCGGGTCACCGAGTGCATCTGGATGGTGGGGTCGGTCGGACTCTGGAATGACGGCGAGGTGGCCGTGCCTGTCTGTCCGGGGGCCGGGGTGCCGTCGAACAACGCCGAGACGACCGGGACGGTCGATCCGAGGCATTGCGCCAGGGCCGTCGCCGCCTGATGCTGGGCGGGAGCCGGGGCCACGGGAGGCCGGGCCGGCTGGCCGGTGGCGGTACTCGGCGTCCAGCCCGCGGGCAGGTCGGCCTGGTGGAGATTGACTGACGCGGCCAAGGCGGTGTCTGCCGTGGTGACCGGGAGGACCGGCGCGGTGGGCGTCGTGGCGGTCGTGTTGTTGTGCCGCTTGACGTAGACGACCCCGATGGCGGCGACGACCACGATCAGGGCCACGAGCAGGATGACCATCAGACGGTTGTTGCGCTTGCGCGGCTGCTCCTCGGGCGCTTGGACGCCGTAGGCAGCGCCCGGCTCACCCGGGGGTGGGGTGGCGGCCGTCGGGTCGAACGGATCGGTGTACGGCGCTTGTTGCTGGGGCGCCCCGAAGCCGGTGTCGACGGGGGCGGGCGGCGGCGCCGGCCATGGCGGCCTCGGCCCCGACCGCACCCGCGGCGGCCGCGCCTCCCACAGCGGCCGCCTTGGCAGCCTTGTCCGCCTTGCGCTTCGCCCGCTTCGTGGTGGGCGCCAGCTCCGGCGACGCCGCTCCGGCGACGGCCTGCCCCTCCCAGTTCGGCTGGCCGGTGACCGGGTCGACCGGCGGACTCCAGACGTCGGCCCCAGGTGCTCCGGGGTAGCCCGGCGTGGTGGGCGGAGGTGGGGGCAGGGTGCTCTGCTCGAGCCGCACCGGATCGTTCGGTGGGGCGAACGGCGGCTGCGAGGGATCGGGCTGGGCCGGGTAGGAGACCGGTGCCGCGGCGGCGTCGGGTGTCTTGTTCTTCCGGCGACGGCTGGATTTGCGGGTCGGCGGGGGAATATCGGAGTCGCCCACGGTTCCGGTTCCGGTGCCCGGACCGGCCCAGGCCGAAGGGTCGACTTGGGGGTCGGGTGAGGTCACCCAGGCTCCGGCGGCCGGGTCGCCGGCGGGTGGCGGCGGGGTGAAGGACTGGCCGGCCTGGTACGCCGAGGGCGGCGGGGGTGGAGGGGGCGGCGCCGTCGGGGCCGCCGGAGCCGCGGCGACAGCCGGCGAAGGGGGGGCCGGTGCGGTCGGCCCGACACCACCGGCAACGGCGGCGGCACCGGCTGCGGCTGCGCCAGCGGCAGCACCGGCTGCGGCGGCGGGGGCCAGATGGGACGGCTGGTCGGCCGTCACCGGAGGTGGCGGTGGCGGCGGAGCCGACCCGTTGCCGGACGGAGCAGCAGGCGGTGCGGCCTGCACGCCACCGGCGCCGTTGGTCGGCGCCGGTACCGGAGGCGCACCCTTGTACCGGGCCAACCAATGCGGGAGGGCCTGGTCGAGGTAGGCGGCCTGACCAGGAGTGACCGACTCGGTGGGAAAGAGGAAGCGGATGGACTGCCCACCCGAGGTCAGCTCCATCACCGCCGCGTTGCGCCCATCGGGAAGCACGACCTTTTCGCGGCACGATGCCGAGTCCAGTCCCGACCAGACGAGGAGCCGCTCGATCTGCGGCTGAGGTCCCTGCACGGTGATGCCCGCCGTGGTGAACAACAGGCTGAGTCCTTCGGTGGTCTTCGTCCCGCGCTCAGCGTCGCCAGCGAGCGCGACGCCGCCCAGCTGCATGCCCTCGGGGGGGAGTTCCGTAATTCCGACGGTCATGAACTTCTCCTCATTCGTGCCGAGGGCTGTCCCCGTCTCGGTGCCTCCGGTCCTGCCATCCTGCCGTCGCCGCCACCGGGTAGCAAGGATTTCCCTTCTCAGGACGGCCGTGGCGTCCCCGCCCCGGTCGTGACAGGCCGCCGATCTGGCCCGGTGGCGCCCTATTGTTACCCAGGCGGGGCACTCAGGTACAACACCACTGTGCGGCCCGCTCGCTCAGACCACCGAGCTCGCTCCCCCCGAGGCCACGCGCTGCTCGAAGGTGGCGACGGCGGCGGCAAGGGACTGGCTGGGAATCTGGCCGCCGAGGGCGAAGACCTCCATGCCTGCCTCCACCCGGTGGGCCCCGAGTGTGATGGCCTCCACCTGTACGTGGACGGTCGCCGCGCCGTCCACCACGGTGAAGTTCATCAGCACGCCCGAGAGCTGGACGCCGGCGACGCTGGGGACATCGACCGGGCTGGCGGTAGCCGGCCCGGCCTGGTCGCCGCCTCCCGACGTCTGGTTGACGCCGAGCTGGAGCTCTTCAGCCGAGGCGGTGGCGGCGCACTGGGGATACTTCGGGCTGGCGAACAGGGCGAGGTCCTGCTGCTCGTCCTGGTGGCTGCGCACGACCGTCGCCGCCGTCTGCAACTCGACGGCGGATCCCGCCGCCGACGTCGGAGCGACGAAGATCGGCGAGGAGGACTGGGCGGTCTGGTCCGCGGCCTGTCCACCGAGGACGATGGCCCCGTCGGCATCCGAGATCCCCATGCACCGGGCCAGCTCACTGGTGATGCGGGCCTCGCCCTGGCGGAGGGCGGGCGAGTTGGGGTTGGTGCCCGGGTTGGTCGAGGCCCGCCAGCCCGCCGGTAGGTCGTCCTTTGTCAACAACAGCTGGTCGGCCAGGCGCTGGTCCGTCGACGGTGCCGGAGTGACGGCCACCTTGCTCGGCGACGGAGTGGAGCTCGTGGCCGCCAGGCCGACACCGAGGCCGACACCGGCCACCACGAGGGCGATGGCCACGACCAGCACCACGGTGCGACGAGTCCGCTTCGTTGCGGTCCCCGCAGAGCTGGGTGCGCCGGAGCTCCCGAAGGGAGCAGGCGTGTCGAGTTCGTGGGGAGCGATGGGGCCGGTCGTGTCGAACCCGGCCGGCACCGGTCCGTACCCCGAGGGGACGACGCCGGGCACCGGGTAGGGGACCTGTCCGGTAAACGGGCGCAGGGGGTGGCGCCCCGGGCGACGGTGCGCCGAGAGGAGGTGGCGGTGGCGCCAGCAGCGTCCATCCCGGAGGTGGTGGCGGCACGGGCCGCACCTCCGACTCGGGAACAGCATCTCGGACCGGGGCGTCCCGCACCGCCGAGGTCCACCGGGCCACCTGGATCTCCAGGGCAGCCATCGCGACGGCGAGGGAGTCGTCGGACTTGACCACGTAGCGGACCAGCCCGGCGCGTCGACTCCACGTCGATGGGCACCTCGGTGTGGCCGTCCGGGGTGACGACCGGCGTATCGAAGGCGATCCAGGCCACCTCCGACCAGGCGATGGTCTGGCGGCGCCCGGTCCTCGGTCCGAAGACCTCGATGCCGCCGGCGTCGAAATCGAGTGTCAGCCCCCGCCGCGCCCCGGGGCCGTGGAGCCGGCCCCCGGCCCGGTCGACCTGATCGAACCGGAAGACCTGGGCCTCGGGTACCGATGCGGGGCCGCCCCCCTCCCGCACCACCGGTGCACCGACCTGATCGGAAACCGACGTCGTCGGCCGATCCTCACTGGGCTGTTCCATGACCGGGCGCTCGGGGCCGGGGCCGGGGCTCAGGAGGCGACGACGTCAGCCATGGCCGCCGTCGCCACATCGAGTGCCTGCTCGAGCTCGGCGTCACCGTGGGCCATGGATGGGAACCCCACCTCGTAGGGCCCCGGGGCGAGGGCCACCCCCCGGTCGAGCATGGCCCGGAAGAGTCCGGCGTACAGACCCGTCGCCGCCGAGGCCGACGCACCGTCGTACTCCGAGACGGGTGGGCTCCCCGCCGGCACGAAGAAGATGCCGAAGAGCGGGCCCACCACCGGTACCTGGACTTCGATCGGCTGGCCCTGCTCGTCGGTGATGCCGGCCTTGCGCACCACGGCGCTGAGGCCGTCAGCGAGGGCGGCCCCGAACCGGGCCACCCGCGCCGAGAGGGCGTCATAGGAGCCAGCATCGAGGGCCGTGAGAACGGCGAGGCCGGCCGCGGTGGCCAACGGGTTCCCCGACAAGCGTGCCCGCCTGGTAGACGGGACCGTCGGGGGCCAGCGACGCCAGCACATCGGCCCGCCCGCCGAAGGCCCCGACCGGCAGTCCGCCGCCGATGACCTTCCCGAAGCACCACAGGTCGGGACGCACGCCGGTCCAGGCCGACGGCCCCGCCCTCACCGAGCCGGAACCCGGTGATCACCTCGTCGAAGATGAGCAACGCCCCAACGTCGTCACAGGCCTCCCGGAGGCCGGCGAGGAATCCCTCCGACGGGCGCCACGAGCCCCATGTTGGCCGCCACCGCCTCCACGATCACGCAGGCGACGCGGTCGTCGAGCTCGGGGACCCGGTTGTAGGGGGCAACGATCGTCTCGGCGACGGCCCCCGCAGGGACCCCGGCCGAGTCGGGCAGGCCGAGCGTCGCCACCCCGCTGCCGCCCACCGGCCAGGAGTCCGTCGGAGTGGCCGTGGTAGCAGCCGGCGAACTTGACGATGCGGGACCGGCCGGTGTGGCCACGCGCCACCCGCACCGCGCTCATGGCCGCCTCGGTGCCCGAGGAGACCAGGCGGACCTGCTCGCAGCCGGCCACCCGGGCGCAGATGGCCTCGGCCAGGAGTACCTCGCCCTCGGTCGGGGCGCCGAACGTGGTGCCGGCCGCCGCCGCGTCGGACACGGCGTTGACCACCCGCGGATCGGCGTGGCCGAGGATGGAGGCGCCGTAGGACTGGACGAAATCGAGCAGCCGGTGGCCATCGGCGTCCCAGACGTAGGGCCCCTCGCCCCGGGCCACGAAGTACGGGTGGCCGCCGACCGAGCGGAACGACCGCACCGGGGAGTTGACGCCCCCGGGGATGACCCGGACGGCCCGGTCGAACAGGGCAGCCGACGCCGCTCGGTCAACCACCGAGCGCCTCGGCCAGCTCGCCGGCGAAGTAGGTGAGCACGAAGTCCGCACCCGCCCGGCGCACCGCGGTGATCTGCTCGAGGGCCACCGCCGGACCGTCGATCCATCCTCGCTCGGCCGCCGCCTTGACCATGGCGTACTCCCCGCTCACGTGGTAGGCCGCGAGTGGAAGATCGAGGTCACCTCGCAGGTCGGCGAGGACGTCGAGGTTGGTGAGGGCCGGCTTGACCATCACCATGTCCGCCCCCTCGGCCACGTCGAGGGCCACTTCGGCCCGGGCCTCCCGTCGGTTGCCCGGGTCCTGCTGGTACGCCCGGCGGTCGCCCCCTTCGGCGATGGTCACCTGGGCGGCGTCCCGGAAGGGCCCGTAGAGCGACGAGGCGTACTTGGCTGCGTAGGCCAGGATGACTGTCCCGGCGAATCCGGCCCCGTCGAGTCCGGCCCGGATGGCGCCGACCTGACCGTCCATCATGCCGCTCGGTGCGATGACGTCGGCACCCGCTGCCGCCTGCACCAGTCGCCACCTCGGCGTAGAGGGGCAGCGTGGCATCGTTGTCCACGGTCCCGGTGGTCGGGTCGATCACCCCGCAGTGGCCGTGGTCGGTGAACTCGTCGAGACAGCAGTCGGCCATCAGGACCACGGTGTCGCCCACGGCGTCCCGCACGGCGGCGAGGGCGCGTTGGGTGATGCCGTCGGGGCGGCGGGCGAACGAGCCGGTGGCGTCTTTGTCCTCGGGTCGGGGCAGTCCGAACAGGATCACCCCGGGTACCCCGAGGGCGGAGAGGCGCTTCACCTCGGCGGCCACCGAGTCCACCGTGTGCTGGACCACGCCCGGCAGTGACGCCACCGGACGGGGTGCGTCCAGCCCGTCGGCCACGAACAACGGTGCCACCAGATCGTCGACGGACAAGCGGGCCTCGGCCACCAGCCGCCGCATGGCAGCCGTCGAGCGGAGCCGGCGGAGCCGGGTGGCGGGGAATCCGGGCGGGGTGGCCCTCGATCCGGCCTGGTGGGGAACGTGGTTCGGCACTCCCGCCAGCCTACGGCAGGTCGCCGCCGCCTTGGCCGCCCAGGGCCGCGACCACCGCCTCCACCAGTCCCTCGATGGTGTGGGGACGCGCCTCGGCGGCCACGGTGAGCCCCGCCGTAGCGGCGGCGGCCGAGGTGATCGGACCGATGGTGACGACCACGGCCGGGAGACGGTCGCGGCCCAGCAGCTCGAGTGCCCGCTCCACGGTGGACGAGGACGTGAACGCCACCCCGTCGGCTCTCGCCGCGGCGTCGAGCTCGTCGGCCGTGGGGTCCCCGGCGACCGTCCGATAGGCCACCACCTCGTCGACGACCCAGCCCTTGGCTCCGAGCCCGGTTCCGAGGGCCCCCCGAACCGTCTCCGCCCGCGGAAAGAGGACGTGCCCGGCTCCGAGCCCACCCTCGGCGGCGCCGGGAGCCCGGTGACCGGTCACCGAGGGGAACGACACGGCCAGCTCGTCGGCCGTCGACACCTCGGGCACCAGATCGACGGGTCGCCCGGCCCGCTCCAGGGCCCGGGCCGTCCCGGTGCCGACCGCGGCCCAGCTCGTGGTGGGCGGGACGATCCGCTCCCCCAACCGGGCCACCAGGCGGGAGACGGCGTTGGCCGAGGTGAACACCACCCACTCGTAGGCGCCCGACGCCAGGCGGTCGGCGGCGTGTCCGAGGGCCTCACCCCCGTCGGCGGGGTCGATGACGGCGATGACCGGCAGCTCGACCACCTCGGCCCCCAGTCCGGAAAGCCGCGGCGGCCAGCTCGGAGGCCTGGGTGCGGGTGCGGGTGACCACCACCGTCTGTCCCCGCAGAGGGGTGTCGGTCATTCCGGATCCGCCACCGTGACCCAGACGGTCACCGCTCCTCGGTGCCCGTTCGAGGCCAGGTCGAGGCCGGCCACCGCACCGACGACGATGACCGACGGGGCGGGCAGGTCGACGGCGGCCAACCGGTCGAGCGTGGTGCGCACCACTTGCTGTCGTGCGGTCGTGGCCCAGTGCACCACCGCGGCCGGCGTGGAGGGCGGGCGACCGGCTCCGATGAGCTCATCGGCGATCCGGCCCCGCTCGGACATGCCCATGAGGATGACCAAGGTGCCACTGACCCGACCGAGGGACGACCAGTCCACCCCACCGGGAGCGGAAGGGTCGCCGACGTGACCGGTCACCACGGTCACCGAGGTGGCCAGGCCCCGATGGGTGACCGGAATGCCGGCCGCCGCGGGGGCGGCGAACGCCGAACTCACGCCGGGCACCACCTCGAAGTCGACGCCCGCGGCCCCCAGGGCTTCGGCCTCCTCGCCCCCCCGGCCGAACACGAACGGGTCGCCACCTTTCAGCCGCACCACGGCGCGTCCGGCGCGGCCCAACTCGATCAGCTGAGCAGTGATCTCGGACTGGGCCGTCGAGCCTCCCGGGGCCTTGCCCACATCGATGAGCTCGGCGTCCGGACGGGCCAGGGCCAAGAGCTCGGGGGTGACCAAGCGATCGTAGATGACCACGTCGGCCCGGCCGAGGAGCTCAGCCCCCCGGCGGGTGAGCAGGTCGGGATGACCCGGGCCGGCACCGACCAACGACACGGTCACCGGGCCACCGACTGCGGCGACCCGTCGTCGTCGCCCGAAGGCAGCCACTCCCCGAGGTCCCGGCCCCCGGCCTCGTCGAGGAGGTACCGGGCCACGGTGGCTCCGAGGTCGGCGGGCACGCTCCCGTCGGCGGCGTGGCGGACCACCACGACCCCGTCGGCCGACGCCATCATCCCGGTCAGGCGGATCCCGTCGGTGGCCTCGGACCACACGGCGTGGGCACCGACGGGCAGAGTGCACCCACCCCCGAGCGTGGCCAGGTAGGCCCGCTCGGCCTCTACGAGCGGCCCCACCCGGTCGTCGTGGATGGCGGACAGGGCCTCGCGGGTCGGCCCGTCGTCGATCCGGCACTCGACGGCCAGGGCACCTTGGCCCACCTGAGGGATCATCACCTCGGGGTCGAGCACGGCCACATGCAGTCCGTCCGGCGGCGACCAGGACAGCCGGTCGAGGGCCGCTTGAGCCACTACGACGGCAGACACGCCGTCGTGGCCCACCTTGGCCAGCCGACTGGCCAGGTTGCCCCGCAGGCCGGCAGAAGTGCAGATCGCTCCGGAGGTTGGCCAGTTGAGCCCGGCGTCGGGCCGAACCGGTGGCGACCAAGGATCCGGTCGGCAGGGAGTCGACGTCACCCCCGACGAGGGCGTCGCGGGGATCGGCCCGCTCGGGCAGTGCCGCCAGGACCAGGTCGGGCACGGCCAGCTCCACCGAGGCGGGGAGGTCCTTCGCCGAATGCACGGCGGCGTCGGCCTCGCCCCGGACCACCGCTGCCTGCACCTCCTTCACGAACACGCCCTGCCCACCGAGCTGGTCCAGCGGGACATCGAGGCGCCGGTCTCCCGTCGTCTCCACCACCACCAACGTCGAAGGGATACCCGAGGAGGCCAGGAGGTCACCCACGCGGTGGGCCTGCCACAGGGCGAGCGGCGAGCCCCGAGTGGCGAGGCGGAGCGGGGGACGGTCGGTCACGGCGCGGGCGGCCCGACCACGTCTAGAGGTCGAAGAGGGTTCGGAGCGCCTCGACGAGCCGTTCACCGCGGGGCGTCCCGGCGGCATCCTTCAGCGCCACCGTCGGCTGGTGGAGCAGCTTGGCCACCATGGCCCGGGTGACCGCGTCGACCTGTTCCCACTGCTCGTCGGTGAGGTCCGAACGCCGGGACCGCTCCCGGTCGAACGCGGACAACCGTGCCTCTTCCACCTGGGAGCGAAGGGCCGAGACGATGGGAGCGGCGTCACGGGCCCGGGAGGCCACGCGGTACCGCTCGACCTCATCGGTCACGATCCGGGTGGCTCCGGCCACCTCGTCCTGTCGGCCGGAGAGGGCCTCTTCGACGGCCGCCCGCAGGACGTCCATGTCCAAGAGGACGACGCCGGGGAGCGAGCCCGCCGACGGCTGCACGTTACGGGGCACACCGAGGTCGACGACGAGGAGTGGGTCATCGGCGGCTCGGTTCGCCGTGGCCGCCTCCAGCAGGGGGCGATCCATGAGGGGAAGGGTCGTGCCCACCGAGGCGAAGACCACGTCAGCCTCCCCGAGCAGCGCGCCGAGCCCGTCGAGCGACTGCGTAGCGACGCGGCCGGCCAACCCGTCGGGGAGACCGGCCACCACGGCCTCGCTCCGCTCGGCGGTCCGGTTGGCGATGACCACCGAGGTCGTGTCGTGTCCATCGAGGGCCTGGGCTACTCCCTCACCCATCTCGCCGGCCCCCACCACCAGGACTCGGGCCCCGGCCAGGCCGCCGGCACGGCGGTTGGTGGCCAAGGCCACCGCCCCGTGGGACAACGAGGTGATGCCTCGAGCGATGGCCGTCTCCGAGCGAACCCGCTTGCCCGTCTCAACAGCGTGGCGGAACAGGGCCCCGAGGACCGGCCCGGAGACCTCTTCGCTGGCGCGCCCGCTCCCAAGCCCTGCGCACCTGGCCGAGTACCTCGGACTCGCCGAGGACGGCCGAGTCCAGTCCGGCGGCCACGGTGAACAGGTGGCTGGTGACGTCGTCGTCGAACCGGACGGTGAGGTGCTCGGCCAGTGCATCGACCGGACTCCCACTGATGGTGGCCAGGAACTCCTGCAGCTCGGCCACGCCGTCATGGAAACGCTCCACCACCGCGTAGACCTCGGTGCGCAGGCAGGTGGAGAGGATGACCGCCTCGGACAGGTTGGACTGGTCGCGCAGACGGCCGAGGGCCTTCGGGAGGGCGCTCTCGGTGACGGTGACCCGCTCGAGGAGCTCGAGGGGGGCCTGGCGCTGCTCGAGGCCCACCACGATCACCGACACTGGGGCACCCTTGCCTCGGTCACCTGGCGCACGTGGGGCTTCACTCGGTCACACTGCCTCGGTCGGGAACAACGTCGGGGAATCACACTGCGGGCACTGGTCCACCCGTCAAGCGTAGGCGGGATCGCACCAGGTTCCCACGGTCGCCCGTGGGGGTCCACCAGCATGGCGGGCCGAGGGCCCAGCCGCCAGTCGCCGCCCCGCGGTGGCCGTCGGGACCCCGACGTCGGCCCATGGGGCGTTCACTCGCCGGCCGAGCCGGGAAGGCCGATCGACCGGATGCCGGGCATGTCCGTTCCCCCGGGGCTGTCATCCATGCGGGACTGGTAAAAGCTCATCACCTGGAGCTCGATGCTGAGGTCGACGTACCGGAGCAGCACGTCGGGCGGCACCTCGAGGACCTGGGGGGCAAAGTTGAGGATGGACCGGACGCCGGCGCTGACCATGGTGTCGGCGGCGCGTTGGGCCACCGAGGCCGGGGTGGTGATGACCCCGATGGCCAGCGGGGACTCGGTGGCGATCACCGGGAGGTCGTCGGGGTGGCGCACCTCGACGCCGTCCACCCGCTCGCCGATGATGGCCGGATCGGTGTCCAAGAGGGCCACGACGTCGAAGTTCCGGGCGGCGAAGCCCTGGGAGCGGGCGAGGGCCCGTCCGAGATTCCCGATACCGGCGATGACCACCCGCCAGACGCGGTCCAACCCGAGCTGGCGGTCGATCTGCTCGATGAGGAAGGCGGCGTCGTACCCCGCACCGCGGGTCCCGAACGATCCGAGCAGCGAGAGGTCCTTGCGCACTTTGGCCGCGTTCACCCGGGCCGAGGAGGCGAGCAGCTCCGAGGAGACCGTGGTCGTGCCCGACCGGAGCAGTTCCTCCAGGATGCGTTGGTACACGGGCAGCCGGGCCACCGTGGCCTCAGGGATTCGCCGCGGACCGGGCCCCGAGGATCCCGTAGCGGGCACGGTTGTCGGGGACGGGGGGCGGCGGGCCACGGTGGGATCGTAGGACCAGGTGGGCGGCGGCCGAAAGCCGGCGGCCCGACCGGGAGCGGTGGTCAGCCGCCGGGGGTGGGTGGCTTCCTCGTCCCGGGCGAGCCCACGGCCGCGATGTGGACGATGGCCCCGGTCCCCGACAGTCCGAGCGCCTGGGCCGCCGAGGCACGGTCGAGCACTACCGAGACTTGGCCGTTGGCGTCCTCCAACAGCCCGAACTCGCCCGGGGCGAGGTGGCCGAAGGCCCTGACCCGCCTGGCGGTGACGGCCGGGCTGGCCGCCCCGCCACCCCCTCCCCCGTCGTCTCCACCTTCGGGCCCCGATCGGGTCGTGACGAGGGCGAGCCCACCGGGAGCCACGCCGACCGCGGTGAGGGCCCCGGGCACCAGGGCGAGTTGGACGTTGCCGAACCGGTCGATCCAGGTGACCGGGGCCTCGAGCTCGGACGCTTCGGGGTCCCCCGTTCCCGGGGCGCTCGTCCCGCGCTCGGTCGCCACCCGTCGGAGGCTGGCGGGGTCGACCGGCTCACCCAGTCAGCGAAGGTCCCCGCCGCGGGCCAGGTGGGCAGCGGCTGGGGCGAAGAGGTCACGACCGTCGAACGTCCCCTGCCGGTCGGTCGCCCACCGTTCGGGCGGGATCGAGGGCCACTGCGGACCGGACTCCGCCGAGCGCATCGGCCATGGGCAGGAGCAGCCCGTTGTCCGGACCCACCACGAACCGGGGCCCCGAGGAGGCGGTGGTAAGGGCCACACCCCTCCGCTCGGTGCCCACGCCTGGATCGACGACGGCCAAGACCACCCCGGAGCCGAGGTGGGGTGCCGCCCGCACCAGCATGGCCGCCCCCGCCACCACGTCGAACGGAGGCACCTGGTGGGAGAGGTCGATCACCCGGAGTTCCGGCGCCAACCGGAACAAGACGGCGTGCACCACGCCGACGAACTCGTCGGCGGTGCCGTAGTCGGAGAGGAAGTAGACCGCCGGTACGGGGTCCGACCGGTCGTGATCGCCTGCCCCATCCGGCGTACCGGTCACGTCCGCCGCTTCCCCATCGGGCCGGGGCTCAGCGCCCGAGCTGCCTCGAGCGTTCGGTCGCCGCCGCCACCGCCTCGATGAAGGCCGATCGGACGGCCTTGAACTCGAGGGTCCGGACGGCTGCCGCGGTGGTGCCACCTGGCGAGGTCACCGCGGCGCGCAACGCGACGGGGTCGTCACCGGTCTCGGCCATCATCCGGGCCGAGCCGAGCATGGTGGCGACGACCAGCTCCTGGCTCACCGACCGGGAGAGCCCGGCCGTGACACCGGCGTCGATGAGCGCCTCGGCCACCAAGAAGACGTACGCCGGGCCCGAACCGGAGATTCCGGTGACCGCGTCGAGATGACGCTCGGGGAGCCGGACCACCGATCCCACCGATCCGAGGACGCCCTCGGCCCAGTCGAGGTCGGCCGAGGTGGCGGCCACCCCGCCGGACATCCCGGCCATCCCCGCCCCGATGAGGGCAGGCGTGTTGGGCATGGCCCGGACCACCACGACGCCCGGGCCGAGGGCGTCCTCCAGCCGGGTGGTGGACAGGCCGGCCACGATGGAGAGCACCCGGGTCACACCCACCGCAGCCAGCGTGCGGGCCACGGCTTCGGCCACGTCGGGCTTGACGGCCAGCACGGCGTCGGGTGCGGCCACCGGCACGTCGGACACCAACACCCCGGGGTGGTCAGTGGCCAGTCGCCGGCGCTGGCCCTCGTCAGGTTCGCTCACCGCCAGGTCGGCCACCGGGGCCCAGCCGGCCCTGACCAGCCCGGCGAGGAGGGCGGAACCCATCTTCCCGCCCCCGACGACCACGAGTTTCGGTGCCATGGGCCGAGACGCTACCAGCGGGTCATCGACGTCTTCGGTGGTCGAACCGCGGGCTCATCGACGTGCGCCGACCCGTTGCAGGACCTGCTCTGGTCCCCGGGTCTCAGTTCGTCGCGGCCCGAGCCGACGGTGGTCGACGTCGATACCGGCCCTCGTACCCGATGGTCATGGCGGTGGGGAAGCACTCATCGGTGTACGCCAGCGACGCCCCCATGATGCGGTCGAGCTCCTCGTCGTCCACCCGCTCCACGGGGACTCGGCCGACCAGGTAGATCGCCTCTTCGGGTCCGAGGGCGAACGACATGCCGAGCAGGTCGGCGTTTCGCTTGAGGAGGTACTCCCACGTGGCCTCGATGTTGGTCTCGGGCGCGGGCATGAACTGGGTCTCGTGGTGGAGCGTGCGCTGGCGCAGGGTCAACCACACGGTGACGAACTCCTTCTCGTCACCCCGCAAACGCAGGTACCACCGGGGGGCACCGGTGATCGGGTCCCCGCCCGCCTGCCGGTCGACAGCCACGAGGGCACCGCCTTCGGCCAACTCCCGCTCCCCCCAACGGTCGATGACCGCACAGACCGCGTCCCGCTCGACCGGACCGAGGAGGCCACTCCATCGATCGGTCACGAGCACTCGACGAGTCGGCCCGCGGTGAGATCGGCGTAGATCTCGGTCAGCAGATGGGCGGCGCGGGCCCAGGTGTAGCGACGGGCCCGCATCACCGCCCCGGTGCTCAACCGCTCGGCCAGCAACGGCTCGGCCAGCAGCTGGCGGACCCAGGCGGCAAAGGAGGCCGGAGACGGCTCCTCCACCAAGAAGCCGGTACGGCCGTGGTCGATGAGGCTGCGCAACCCACCCACGTCCGAGGCCACCACCGGGGTCCCGCAGGCGGCGGCCTCGAGGGCCACCAGGCCGAACGACTCCGACCGGCTGGGAACCAGGCACACGTCGCTCGCCCGGTAGTAGGTCGACAACAACTCGTGGGGCTGCGGCGGCACGAAGATCACCCGTTCGCCCAGGCCGAGCTCGGCGACGAGGGCCTTGGTCCTCGACACCTCAACATCGCCTTGGGGTCCGCTCGGTCCCCCCACGATGACCAGGCGGGCGGAAGGATGGTCGGACTGGAGCGCGGCGAGCGCCCGCACCGCCACCGACACCCCCTTCAGTGGTTGGATCCGGCCCACGAACAACAGCAGTGGCCCCGGCCCGTCGAGGCCGAGGGCCCGGCGGGCCTGGCGGCGGTCACCCGGGCCGAAGAAGGCGTGGTCGACGCCGGGAGCCACGATCCGGATGCGGGAGGGATCGGCGCCGTACAGATCCGAGATCTGGGTGGCCTCGACCGAACACGAGGCCAGTACGGTGTCCGAGCAGCGGATGACGGCGGCCTCGGCCTCGGCCCGCTGGTGGGGCGCGTCGGCCTCCACCTCCTCGGGGCTGGCCTCGGCCTTGACCCGGTCGAGGGTGTGGAAGGTAGAGACGAGTGGAAGGTTGAGGCGGTGCTTGATCAGGTGGCCGGCCACCCCGCTGAGCCAGTAGTTGGCGTGCACGGCGTCAACGGGCACGTCCCACTCCGTACCGAGGTCCTCGGATCCCTGGATGGACTTGAGGACGCCCTCGGCGAACTCCTCGACCACCGCGGGTAGGGCCTCTTTGGCCATGGGGCGCGGTGGGCCGGCCGAGACGTGGTGGACCCTGAACCCGGGCTCGATCTCGACCACCTGGGGGAGGTCCTCGGACCAGGCCCGGGTGAACACGTCACAGGCCACCCCGGCCCGAGCCAGTGCCGAGGACAGCTCGCGCACGTAGACGTTCATGCCGCCACCGTCCCCGGTGCCCGGTTGGGCCAGGGGCGAGGTGTGAAGGGACAGGACAGCCAGACGCCTCATGCCACCCGGAGCCTAATGGTGATCGTCCAACTAGGCCCTCCGAAGAGGGCCGTCGGCGGCGAACCCGCCTGCCGCTCTGACCCGACGTCGACACGGGTCACCCTCGCCGTCGTTTCCGAGGCCTCGCTCAGCCGGCCACCGGGGCCGGTCCACGGTCCACTGGCCCTGTCACCTGGGAATCCTCGCCCGGAGTCCGATCCGCCTCGGACCGTGGTGACGGAGGGCCACCATCGGTTGCCGGGGAAGCGTCGGCGGACGGCGCCTGATCCTCGTTCTCGTGGCGGAACGACAGGTAGATCCGGAGCAGCGCCTGGCGCTGCTCTTCGGTGAGGTGGTGGTCGTTGAAGATGTGCCGAGACAGGTCGGTGTCCCCGGTGGGACGTTCCAGGATGCCGGCCTGCACGTAGAGGGTCTCGGCCGAGATACGCAGCGCTTTGGCGATCTGCTGGAGGATCTCGGCCGAGGGTCGGCGGAGTCCCCGTTCGATCTGGCTCAGATAGGGGTTGGAGATACCGGCCAATTCGGAGAGTCGCCGCAAGGAGAGCCGGGCCGAACTGCGCTGTTCCCGGATGAACGAGCCCAACTCGTTGACCAGCTGCGCCCCTTCACTGTGGGCGGGCTCGTTCATCTCAGTCGGCCGTGGTCACTTCAGGAGGCCGTCGACCGAGGCACGTCCCGTCTTGTGTCGATCCACCAGCTCGGCCTGGAGCGTGTCGATGCGCTCATGGAGGGCCCGCCTGTCGGCCGACACCCGGGACTCGATCGACTCCAGCCGTCCGGCGATGCTGTTCAACTGGTCGATGTCGAGCTCGGCGAGGTTGCCGATCTCATCTGCGTCGAGCACCGCGTCGAGCTCCGCGGTGAGCCCGGCCTCCTCGGTGTCCGGCGAGAGCAGTTGGGGGAGGTGGGCCGGTGAGGTAGAGCGCCCGGGTCCCGACGAGAGGATCCCGGGAAGGTCGTTGACCAGGGATCCGAGGTCCCGCAGGGCTTCGGAGCCGGGATGCTCGAGGTAGGTGTGGACGATGTCGAGGCGACCCTGGATGAGGCGGCGCAGGTAGGACAGCACCACCTCGGCCTCTTGGCACTCGGTGCGCATGGACCGGATATCGGCCAGGCTCCGGTCCTTCATCCCGTCGAGGTAGTTGCTGGTCAGGATGCGGTCGAGATCGTCCTGGTGGCTGGTCATCACGCCAGATCGTACTCCCCCGGCCCGGGTACAGGGCCGTTCCTGCCTGTGGGGGCATACCGATAGACCGCCGTACCGATGACCGCCGAGCGTGAGACGGGACCGAAGGAGCGACTGTCGGTGCTGAATTCCCGGGCGTCGCCCTCGACCTCGAGGGTGCCGAGCGCCCGGTCCACCGAGCGCACCCGCTTGATGAGGATGCGCTCGGGGTGTCGAGGGTCACGGAGGGCCACCACCTGGCCGGGCCCGGGTCGGAGCGGCGATCGCCACGGCAGCCGCATGACAACGAGGCGGTCCCCGGGGAGCAGGGCGGGAACCATCGAGGTCCCCACCACCTCGACTCGACGGAACGGTCGGTAGCGGACGACGGCGAGCAGCCCCACCGAGGCCAGCAGCACCAGGAGCGGGCCCCAGCGACCGGCCACGGGGTCGACCGCCCCCATCACAACGGCCGTCCGACGGGCGGCGGGTCCCACGTTCGGGACCCCGAGATCCTGGGTAAGGTGAGCGGGCAGGACACCGTGACCAGTCTGCACCAGTCCGGCGTCCCCGATGACCACCACCAAGACGAAATCAGCATCCGACAAGGAGTCATGCGCATGCGCCTCGTAGACCAGCTGCTCGCCACCATCGACCGAGTGTCCGCACCCCACCCGGTGCACGCCCACTGCGATCTGCCGTGCGGCGTGTACGACCCGGCCCAGGCCCGGATCGAAGCCGAATCGGTCAAGGGCACGATGACCAAGTACAACGACTCCGACGACGAGGCCTTCAAGACCCGGGCCATCATCATCAAAGAGGCCCGCGCCGACCTGGTCAAGCAGCACCTGTGGGTGCTGTGGACCGACTACTTCAAGCCCGAGCACCTGGAGAAGTACCCCCAGCTGCACGACCTGTTCTGGAAGGCCACCAAGAAGGCCGGCGAGGCCAAGAAGACGAACGATGTCGCCGTGGCCGACGAGCTTCTGGCCCAGATCGCGGAGATCGACAAGATCTTCTGGGAGACCAAGAAGTAGGTAGCAAGCTTCACCCCATCTGAACTGCGATGGAGCCCGCTGCAGGCCTCCTGAAGTCCGCACACAGTCCGCAAGCCGCTGAGTGTGTCCGCGGTGATCGTCCGGCACCGCAGCGGGTGGTTGTGGCCCGCGGAGGGATTCCAGTAGGCCGGCGTTAGGCGTGCTCCTCCCTCGCGTTCGGGGCTGAAGCTGAAGCCTCTCGGGTGTAGTGGCACGCTTGGCACACGGTGGCGTCGCCTCGCCGGACCACGGCCTCAACGGTTTCGTCATCCCATTCCCGGAAGGCCGTGGTGGTCCCGCAGGGGAATACGTTCTTCTCGGCGTCGAGGTAGTGAATGCGCCCTCGCGGCTCAGTTCCGATGCTGGTCATGTCGTCCGAGTAAGCCACCCATCGCCCCATGTGAGCGCTCTACCCCGTCAGGCCGAGTTCAATGCGT
This sequence comes from uncultured Acidimicrobiaceae bacterium, assembly GCA_963817985.1. GTDB lineage: Bacteria > Actinomycetota > Acidimicrobiia > Acidimicrobiales > RAAP-2 > Bog-756. The sequence goes on from CAWFQI010000012.1 coordinate 24,307, forward strand.
TCACGGTGGGGCCTGTGGTCCGGCGGCAGCTAATGGCTGCCTGACCGTCAGCGGGTTAGGACGACTGGTATCGGAAGGGTCGTCGTAGTGGTGGACGTGGTTGTCGTCGACGTTGTCGTTGTAGAGGTCGAAGTCGACGAGGTCGTCGTGGTTGTCGGTGGCGGCGGAAGTGGCGTCACGATCGTTTCCGTCGAACTGGTCGTCGTCGTCGGTGGAACGGGAGCGGACACGGATGGCTGCGTCGTCGTCGTTGTAGTGGGCTTTTCCGACGATGTGCCGGCGGTGAATGGCAGGTTGATGAGGGAGGACAGCTTCGACGCCGCCTTCGCCTTTGACGGCTGGGCCGCTGCAGGAACCACGGTGGTGGCTTTGATCTTGACCTTCGGGGTAGTCCCGGCCGGTTCGGTCGTCGGCGTTGCCGAGCCAGGAACGACGGTCAGCCCCTCGGCCAGTGTGCTCGTAGTGGCCGACGCAGTGTCATGCCCCGACGACTTACCGACGAAGAGGATGGCACTGAGTCCGACGATGATGACTGCGCCAGCAACGATGACCGACCACCGCCAGAAAGTCTCGTCGTCGCGACTCGGTCCAGCTTCCACGCCATCTCCAATCCGCCCCTACCCCACTAACGGTGGCACGGCCCGAGGGACTTCGACCATCGTCATCACTGTGGGTGGGGAGACTGCGCCGAAGAGCGCGAACTCGGCCAGCCCTGGACGCTGGCTCCCCGGAGGATCTCCAGGGTCCCGATTCGGTTGCTGTTCGGCCCGTACCACCAAGGCAGACATCCACGAGGGCGTGGTCTTCCTCCGGGCGGATGCAGTCTTCCGGGCTGTCGGCCGGGAGGAGTCCGGCCTCGACTTGCTGCGTATGGGGGTGGTGCGCCACGACCGAGGCGAACCCGACCTGGAGTCGGACAGCGAGGGCTTCGTGCTGCTCGTCCGTCAGTTGTCGGGCCCGACGGGTCAACCCTCCCTTCGGTCGTCGGGCGGAAGCAACAACCCGTGGACCGGTTCGGTCGAGGTCGGGTGCGTCGACGAACAGGGACGCCCAGGACCTGACGATGACTGGTCGAGTTCTCGGGATTGATCACCAGCCGACAGCGGCGATGATCGGGGCGTTCAGTCGCTTCCCGGCCATGCTGCCGTCGTTCGGAGCATCGCCGAACGGGAACACCGAGCCGCTCGCGGTCCCGATCCAGTAGCCACCTCCATCCGAGGTGGCGAAGAGGGCATTGGCCGGATCCGAGGAGCCGACCGAGACGGTGCCATGGAGGACTGCGTCACCGAATGGGAACACAGAGCCATTGGAGGTCAGGATCCAGTAGCTTCGTCCGGCTGAGGCCCTGCCCCTGGCACCCAGTCAGATCACCAGTTCACGGCGACGCAGGCGAAACCCACCAGGATCACGAGCGCATCTACGTTTCCGGCTCCCCGAGTACGCAGTTGCCGTGGGGTGCCCAACGGGCATGCCACGGCTCAATCGCTGCCTGAGCCCCCAGTCACAGCATGGCGCTGGATATCCGGCTAGGCGGGGGCCCTTTCAGAGATCCTGAATCAGAAGGGGGGCGTCGTGACGGGGGGAATCGTAACGGGGGGGATCGTGACCGGAGGCGTGGTCACAGGCGGGATCGTGACAGGCGGCGTCGTGACGGGCGGGATCGTGACCGGAGGCGTGGTCACGGGTGGTGTCGTGACCGGAGGCGTCGTGTCAGGCGTCGTAACAGGAGTCGTGTCCGGTGTCGTCGGAGAGGTCGCGGTGGCCGTCGGGGTGAAGGGCAGTTGCGCAACGGTGGGCAGGGCCGACGTCGACTTGGCCTTCACTTTTGCGGGCTTGACCGTCGGGATCGTAGTGGGCTTGATCTTGACTTTGGGGACGGTAACCGTCGGCTCCGTCGTGGGAGTAGCCGAGCCGGGCACGACGTGCAGACCGTTCGGCACGGTGGTCGATGACGCCGACGCCGCGGTGTCCTGGGTCGACGCCTTCCCGACGAAGAGTATGGCGCTCACGCTGGCAATGATCACGGCGCCAGCGACGATGATCGACCATCGCCAGAACGTCTCATCTTCCCCGGGTTCAGCAGCCACGTTTCCTCCTCTTCACTGTGATCCCGCCGCTGGGGCGCTTCATCGTCGACACGCAACGGGGCTCAATCCCACCGTCGTCGACCGCAGCTCCGACCACCGGCCTCATCCAGCGCCAGAGGATGGACTGACCGGCATCCACCTAACGTCGGCCAACTCGGAATCCCACCCGTCGACGCACGGCAGTACGGCGCCGGAACCACATCTCGGCACCTCCAGACTAACCCATATGCAAATCGGGCTCACGGCAGGGCCGCCGGCCACGCCAACTCCCGAACATCGTCCCCTCGACCGCGACCAGTGCTTCTGACGGTCGGTGCGTGTCTGTCGGACCTGGGCCCAACTAGGGCTCCGACACTGGCGAACGGACCGGGCGAGCCGTGAACCGGTGGCGAGCCAGAGGTCCGCTACGTCACAAGGGTGGTCGACAAGCTTCGCTCTCGAGTGGCCGCCACGCCTGACGGAAAGGGCTACTGGATGACGGCCGCCGACGGTGGCGTGTTCACCTTCGGTGACGCCCCCTTCGAGGGAGCCGAGGCCGGTCACCCACTCAACGCTCCGATCGAGAGCATCGAGGCGACCCAGAACGGTCGGGGCTACTGGCTGCTAGCAGCCGATGGCGGGGTCTTCACCTTCGGCGGGGCCGCGTTCATGGGCTCCCTCCCCCAGTCGGCCGACCACTGACGGCGGAGGGCAACCGGCTCCGACCACGTGTCCGCCGGCACTTCCGGCCACCACTACCAACGCAGAGACCGGGTCAGACCCAGCCCGTTCCGTTGTCCGTCAGGAGGGGTGGTGACGCACCAGCTGGAGCGCTACCTCGAGACCGGGTCCGGCACCACGCCGTTGACCGATACGAGGTGGATGTTCAGGTCACGGAACAGCTCGAACAGCGTGTGCAGCCGAATCTGGTCGAAATCACGAGCCACGAGGTGCGACAGGCCTTCCCGGCAGTCGATCAGCTCGGTACCGGTCCCCCGGACGAGGGTGTCGCTGAGCCGGCCCTTGACCACGATCTCGTAGGTTCCCATGACCCAGCTAGATACCCAGGGAGGTCCGTTCCAACCGTCGGGCTTGTCGACGACGCGGTGGCCCGGAACCCCGCCGGGCCGATCCTTAGCCCTTCCCCCGTGCTATGCAGGGAGTACTCCGTCGTCAGTGTCAGGTGTGACGGTCAACAACTCCACGAGGAGCGTGCGTGACCGAGATCCCTACGGAGATGGTTCCCTGTGCTGGGTCGGGACTGCCCACCGACATTGTCGACGACATGACCGGGCACCTGCGCTCGTACATGTGCTCGACCTGCGGTGCCGCCATGACCAAGCTGCGCCTGGCCCCGTCACACCCGTCTCGCCTGGACTGACCCGGCTTCAGCCAGGGGGTGCCTTCCCCCCTGCGGCCTGCCACCCTGCCGCTTGTAGGATCGACGCCACCGACTCCCCCGTGACCTGCTCGAGCTCCTGGAGCAGTAGGGCCGAGAGGGTCATCAGCCCGGCGATCAGCTCACCGGCCTTTTCGACCAACCGGTCCTCGACGAGGGCAACGCCGAGGTCGGAGCTGACCAGCTCGATGATGAGGGAGGCGTCGTTGCTGTCCTTCCAGGCGGTCATCAGCTCGACGGCCCGCTGCAACGGCGGGTTCCCCTCGTGCTGGTCTTCCACACCATGAGTCTGACAGCACCGGCGACCCCCACCAACCGGGCCTCCACCAGGGCCACCTTCGTTCCACCTGTTCCTGAGCCTCTGCGTGACCAGCAGCCGCTCATGCTCGGGTTCGGCCCACCTAGGGCCGTTGTCCCGATGCGGCCCGAGTGGCACGAGCGAGCAGCAGGGCTCGCTCCCGCTCGTTTCGGGTCAACGACGCGGCCCGGGCGAACTCCGCACTGCCCTCGTCACGGCGGCCCAGGCGCTCGAGCAGATCGCCCCGCACGCTCGGAAGCCAGTGATAGTTGCGGAGGGCGGGGTCGGCGTTCAGGGCATCGACCAGTCGCAGCCCTGCCTCGGGGCCGTCGGCCATCGAGACAGCGACGGCCCGATTGAGCTCCACTACCGGGGAGGGCGTCATGGTCACCAACCGGTCGTAGAGCCGGGCAATGGTGGCCCAGTCGGTGTCCTCGTAGCGCACCGCCTGGGCGTGACAAGCGGCGATGGCCGCCTGGACTGAGTAGGGACCGTCACCGGCGCTCAGCAGCGCCTGGAGGCCCCGGAGGATCAGCATCCGGTTCCACCGGGAGCGATTCTGGTCGGCGAGGAGCACGGGGATTCCGTCCGCGTCGGTGCGGGTACCCATCCGTGACGCCTGGAGCTCGAGGAGCGCAGCCAGACCGTGGACCTCGGCCTCTTCGGGCATCAACGCCTCGAGCACGCGGGCCAGACGGAGTGCGTCCTCGCACAGGGCCGGCCGGACGGCGTCCTCCCCGGCGGTGGCGGCGTAGCCCTCGTTGAAGATCAGGTAGATGACCTCGAGCACCGAGGCCACCCGTTCGGTCCGCTCGGATGGCGAGGGGATCTCGAAGGCCACCCCCGAGGAGGCCAAGGTCCTTTTGGCCCGCACGATGCGCTGGGCGATGGTGGGCTCGGTGACGAGGAAGGCCCGGGCGATCTCCCCGGTGGTGAGACCGCCGAGCAGCCGCAGGGTGAGGGCGATCCTGGCTTCCGGTGACAGCACGGGGTGACACGCGGTGAAGATGAGCCGGAGGAGATCGTCGTCGATGTCATCGACGTCGTCGGGTCCGTGAGGCGAGACGTCCTGGAGGGTGCGGCCCACCTCGGCGAGCTTCCTGGCGTAGGTCTCCTTGCGGCGCACGAGGTCGATGGCCCGGTGCCTGGCGGTGGCCATGAGCCACGCCCCCGGGTTGTCGGGCACGCCCGATGCCGGCCACACCTCCAGAGCGACCACCACGGCATCCTGGGCCAACTCCTCGGCGATGCCCAGGTCCCGCACGATGCGGGCCACCCTGGCGATGATCCTCGGGTACTCGATCCTGACGACTGCTTCGATCGCCTGGCGCTCGGCCGATGGTGTCACCGCCCCCCATCTGACCAGCAGTCCGGGAGTCGGGCAACTGTCCGACTCCCGGACGGGTTCAGGCCTCGGCGATCTCGCGCAGCTCAGCGGTGACGGTCCAGGTCTCCTCGTGGCATTCGAGGAACCGCTTGGTCCACTCCAGAGCCTCGGCTTTGTCCTTGGCTTGGAGAATGGCGTAGCCGCCCACCACTTCTTTGGTCTCGGTGAACGGGCCGTCGGTGTAGCTCAACTTCCCCCCCGACCAGGTGATGCGTGTTCCCTGCGAGGTCGGGGCCAGGCCGGCGGTGTCCAACATGACGCCGGCCTTGGTGATCTCCTCAAAGAGGGCTCCCATGCGGGCCTGGAGCTCGGGACTGGGTCCCTCGGGTGGGGCGTTCTGCTCGTCGACACGGATCATGCTGAGGTAGCGCGGCACTGGTGACTCCTTCGGTCGGGGAACGGGGGACTTCCCCGCTCCCACCTGTACGTCGAACGGGAACGGCCCGAATCGACAACCTTCTCAAAATTCTGGGGAGGGCGGTGGGGGGCGGGAACCCGTGGCGCGCCTCCCCGGGGTCCCTGGCGCCAGAGGAGCTAGGCCAAAACGGACAGTGCCGGCGTCTCGGTGTCCACCCCTGACCGGAGGACCCGCCCGGGCAGCGCTCCAGTGAAGTGGTCGTTCGTGACCACCTCAGTCCCATTGACGAGCACGTGCTCCATCCCGGTGGCCTCGGCATAGAGGCGGCTGGCCCCGCCGGGCAGGTCGTCCCGCGTGCGCAACTCGCATGGCCCGACCCGCTCGGGGTCGAACACCACCAGGTCGGCCCAGTACCCCTCGGCCACGCGCCCACGGTCGCAGAGACCGTAGAGCCGGGCGGGTACATCGGTCAGCAGTCGGACCGCCTCCTCGACGGTGATCAGTCTGCGTTCCCGAACACCGTGACCGAGGAGTGAGGTGGAGTAGACGGCGCCGCACATCGTGTCGAGATGGGCGCCGGCGTCAGATCCACCCACCACCGCTCGGGGATCTCGCCAGATCTCGGCCCGGGCCTCCCAGTCGGCGTCGGACTCGGGAATGGGAACGGCGAAACCGGTGCGCAGGCGGTCCGCCACGATGAGCCGGCACAGGGCATCCCACGGGTCCATCCCCCACTCCGCGGCCACATCGCCGACCGTCCGGCCTTCGAACGCCCGTTGCTCAGGGGCAAACGTCTCGGCGATGACGAGTCGGGCCCACCCGGCGAGGAATCGGAGCACTCCGGCCTCGTCGGACTGGGCACGTTCGTCCATGGCCCGTCGCACCGCGGGATCAGAGAGTGCCCGGATGCGCTCGTCGATGGAGGTGGCGAAGAACTCCCGCCACCCGGGAAGCCCGTCGAGGATGGCGCCGTGCTCGAACGAGAGCCGCAAGGACATGGTGTGGGGCAGGGTGAGGGCGACGACCCGGCCCCCGGCGCCGGTGGCGGCATCCGAGGCTTCCAGCTGATGGGAGACGCCGTCGGCATTGCCCGCCGTGACCGCCAGAACGTTCCAGTTGACCGGCCGGCCCGACAGGAGCGAGATCCGGGTCAGGAGCTCGACCTCGTCGTCGGTGAAGCCGTTGATGCAGCCGGGAACGATGAGCTCAACGGTCGTGCCGGGATGGTGGGCCACCACCGAGGCCAGCCGCTCCAACTCCTCGATGGCGGCCGAGCGCGACGGAACGGGTTGGCCCTCCCCATCGTTGTGAGTGGGGGCGCGTGACGTGGAGAATCCCATGGCCCCCTCGGACAGGGCCAGGTGGAGGGCGGCTTCCATCTCGGCTACCTCGGCCTCAGTGGCCTCATGACCGACAGCGTTCTCGCCCATCACCGAGCGGCGGAGGGTGGAGTGGCCCACGAGAAAGCCGGCGTTGACCCCGACGTTCCCGTCGAGTCGGGCCAACCACTCGCCGAACGACCCCCACTTCCAGTCCAGCCCGGCCTCAAGGGCGGCCAGCGGCATGCCCTCCACCCGGGCCAGCATCCGCGAGAGGTAGGCCGCATGCTCGGGTGCCGACGGGGCCAGGGAGAATCCGCAGTTCCCTCCGAACACCGTCGTGACCCCGTGCAGCGGCGACGGGCTGGCCGTCGGATCCCAGAAGAGCTGGGCGTCGTAGTGGGTATGGATGTCGATGAAGCCCGGGGCCACGATGCACCCGTCGGCGCCGATGACCTCGTCGGCCTCCTCGGCGATCGGGCCGACGGCGACGATCCTTCCTCCCCGCACCCCCACGTCGACGCGCCGCCCCGGTGCACCGGTGCCGTCCACCACCGTGCCACCCCGGATGATCAGGTCCAGCATCGTGCGCCTACCGAAACGAGATGAGCCCGGCCTGCCAGCGTCGGCTCCACCCGGGGTGTGCACGCCCCCACCCCCAACCGGGCCAACTGGTGTTCCGCTCGCACTGCCACGATGGCCTCCCCCAAGGTCGGGCCCGGCATCCCGGGCGACAGCGACGATAGCCTCGGCGGCCGTGGTGAGCACTTTGCTTCCGGACCCCGATCCCCGCCCCATGGTGGCCCCGGTGATCTCGGTCGACGATCACCTCATCGAGCCGCCTGACCTCTTCGAGGGGAGGATGCCCACTCGTCTCGCCGACCGTGCGCCAGCCATCCACGAAGGCGAGGATGGCTCACAGTCGTGGCGTTTCGAGGGCCGCACCTACCCCAACATCGGTCTCAACGCCGTGGTAGGCAGGCCCCGCGACCAGTGGAGCATGGAACCGGCCCGGTTCGACGAGATGCGCCCGGGGTGCTTCGACATCGATGAGCGCATACGGGACATGGACATTGCCGGCGTCTGGGCGTCGCTGTGCTTCCCGTCACTGGTGGCGGGATTCTGCGGCGCGGTGTTCTCACGGGCCGACGATGCCGAGCTCGGACTCGCCTGCATCCGCGCCTGGAACGGGTGGCACCGGGAATGCTGGGCCGGCCCGCACCCCGATCGCATTATCCCTCTCCAGCTGCCCTGGCTGGCCGATCCTGACCTCGGGGCCCAGGAGGTACGGCAGAACGCGTCCCTGGGCTTCAAGGCCGTCAGTTTCCCCGAGTTTCCCGCCCAGCTCGGCTTCCCCTCCATCTTCACCGCGCACTGGGACACCTTCTTTGAGGCCTGTCAGGACACCGACACCGTGGTCTGCCTGCACACCGGAGCGTCCTCTTGGGCACCGCTGCCTTCACCCGACCCTCCCTTCGAACTGCTCCCCACCGTGTTCCCGGTGAATGCCCTCATCGCCGCGGCGGAGTGGGTGTGGTCGGGCGTTGCGGTGCGCTTCCCTCGACTGAACGTGGCCCTCTCCGAAGGGGGCATCGGATGGGTTCCCATGCTGATGGACCGCCTCGACTACGTACTCGACCACTCCGCGTCGGGCACCGGGTCGGCGACCTGGACCTCGGACCTGCGACCGAGCGAAATCCTGGCCCGGAACTTCTGGTTCTGCTCGATCGACGACCCGTCCATCATCCCGGTTCTCGGTCGCATCGGGCGCCACCACGTGATGCTCGAGACCGACTATCCCCATGCCGACTCCACCTGGCCCGACACCCAGGCTGTTCTCGCTGCGACGTTCGCCGGGCTACCTCCAGCCGAGCTTCGCCAGCTGGCATCGGGTAACGCCGCCCGGCTGTTTCGCCACCCCCTACCGCCTGATGACGACTGGCGGGCCATCCCCTCGCCAGGGGTCTGAGCGGGCTCAGTCCTCGGGACGTGCCGGTAAGGCCCAGGGGGCGTCGGCCTGAGCGTTGCTCGTTGCCTCGTCCCCGTCGTCCTCCCTATCGTCGGCCGCTTCGTCACCGGCGCGCTCATCGGACGAGCCGACCACTCCATCGCATGCGGAACAGGTCCTGGCCGTTGGGTCGGACGACAACGCCGCATCGTCGATGGCTGTGCTACAGATCCCACAGGTCCCGTACGTTCCCTCATCGAGCCGGGTGAGCGCGGCTTCCACCTCGTCGAGGAGGTGGTCGACTTCGTCGATGGTGGCCTCGACCTCCCCGGCCAGCGTCTCCCCGGCGGTCGTCTGCTCCCCGCCGAAGGAGGTGCTCGTGCCGGACTGCTCGACCACGTCGGTATTCATGAGTACGAGCGTACCCGCGGCGGCCCCGGCCACCCGTAAGGTGGAGCGGTGGCATCTCCCCTGAGCAGCACGGTCACCGCGGGGGACGACGGCACTGCCCCGCTCGCCGAACTGGTCGGGAGCGGGCTGTTGGTTCCCTGCCTCGACGGTATGGACCGGCCGGCCGTCGAGTTGGACCAGGCCGCCTCGACGCAGGCCCATCCCGGAGCGGCGGCCCGCGTGGAGGAGTTCCTGCCCTGGTACTCGAGCGTGCACCGGGGCGCGGGCTTCCGCTCCCGACAGGCGACCGCGGCCTACGAGTCGGCCCGGCGGACGGTACTCGCCTTCGCCGGGCGCGATCCCGACGGCTCTGATGTGGCCATCTTCTGCCGGAACACGACCGAGGCCATCAACCACCTGGCCTACCGGCTCCGTCTGGATGCCACCGACGTGGTCGTGACCACGGTGGTCGAGCACCACGCCAATCTGCTCCCCTGGGGCCGCGTGGCCACCCGGCGCTATGTCGACTGCACCCCGACGGGAACCTTCTCGGTGGAGGCGGTGACCGCTGCTCTCGATGCTCGAGGACCACGGCCGGCGCTGCTGGCCGTCACCGGGGCCTCGAACGTCACTGGATGGCTTCCCCCCATCGACGCCATCATCGACGCCGCTCACGACCGTGGGATCCCGGTGGTGGTCGACGCCGCCCAACTGGCACCACACCGGCCCCTCCCAGCCACCGCCGACTTCGTGGCCTTCAGCGGCCACAAGCTCTACGCCCCCTTCGGTTCGGGAGCGCTCATCGGGCCACGGTCACTCTTCGAGACCGGCGAACCGTTTCTGGCCGGAGGAGGTGCGGTGGATCTGGTGGGCCTGGACGAGGTGGTGTGGACCTCACCCCCTGACCGGGAGGAGGCCGGGTCCCCCAACGTGATCGGGGCCGTCGCCCTCGAGGCCGCCATCGATGCGCTCGGCGTCCTCGGTTGGGAAGCCGTCATGGCCCACGAACGGGCCCTGGGCCATCGACTGGCTGATGGGCTGCGAAGGATCGACGGCGTGCACCTGCTCGGCCCCCTCGGTCCGGACCGGAGCGCGCCGGTGCCGGTGGGAACGAGCTGCTGCCGGTGGCCACCTTCACCGTCGAAGGGATGCACCATGCCCTGGTCGCCGCCCGCCTCAGCGCCGAATATGGCGTGGCCGTACGTCATGGGTGCTTCTGTGCCCACCCCTACGTGATCCGCCTCCTCGGCCTGCCTGATCGGGTGGTGCACGACTATCGCGACGAGGTGCTCCGGGGCGACCACCGAAACGTCCCCGGTGCCGTGCGTGCCAGTGCCGGTCTCGGCACCTCGGGAGCAGACGTCGACGCCTTGGTGGGAGCGGTGGCCGACCTGGCCGGGGGGCTCGCCCCACCCGTCCCCTATGAGCAGGACCGGGCCACCGGAGACTATTTCCCTGTCACCGACCAGCCGGGGTGGAAGGGGGCAGTCGATGAACCCGGTGCTGCCTGTTCTCGGGGATAACGGCGATCATGCGACCCCAGGGGCTTGGAACACGGTGAACTGCACGGTCCGACGAAGGGTCAACCGAGCGTCCGGTAGAGCCGAATCGCATTGTCGTTGTCGGCGGCCGCGTGAAGGAACGGCGTATCGCCTCGGGCCACGATGCTGGAGGCCACCGAGCGGACCAACAGTTCGGCCAGTCCCTGGCGCCGGTGGTCAGGACTGGTGGCCACTGCACTGATCTCGGCGAACCCTGGGGTCCGGAGGCGCTCACCGGCCATGGCCACCAGTCGACCGTGGCGCCGTACGCCGACATAGCCCCCGAACTCGATGGTGCGGACCGAGAACGGCCCGGGTCGAGCCTCAGTCACCAGGGCGAGCATGTCGGAAACGTCCTCTACTCCGAGAGCTATAACCGGGTCTTCGGCGATGTCATGGGCTGGGACAGGCCCGCTGGTCCATGTCGAGCGCCATCTGGACGCCGCCACTCCCCCACGACATCGACCACCCCGATCGAGGGGCCGGGCGCCCTGCCCGTCGCTGATGATGGCCACCGCACCGCCCGGATCGTTAAGGCTGGCCATCTCGTCCCAGTGCGCCTCCGTCGTCGTCCCATCGAATGCCCCGAATGGAGACACCTCGGAGTCGAATCGGGCGGCCGGATCCGGACCGTCCCAGGTGGCGTTGGCCGCCCGTGAGGGCCCACCAGACCGGGTTGTCCAGTTCGTTTGGCACATCCCCTCCCTCCGGGGTCACGGTTACGGACACGGCGCCCCTCCAGCCCCGGCGGCTGCCGCATCCACCTTCCGAAGAGGTCAGGGTCAAAGCGCCGGTGGCGAAAGGGTCCCTGGACTGTACCGGTCGTCGAGCGGGAGCAGGCCGAGCCGATACGCTCCACGG
>CAWFQI010000013.1:0-34804 GCA_963817985.1 uncultured Acidimicrobiaceae bacterium
CCGTGCCCCGGCCTCGATCGCCGCCTGCTGGCCGGGGCGATGGTCGCCGAGGTCGTCGAGGTTGACCCCGAGCACCACGACGCCTCCGGCCCGCGCCGGGCCCTTCGGCGGCGACGGGGCCGAGCGCCTCCATCAACGAGGCCTTGCAGTGGAAGCAACGTGATCCGTCGTTGACCGAGTAGGCCGGATCGGCCAGCTCGTCGGTCTCGACCTCCCCGAAGGAGAGCCCCCACTCGGCGGCCAGGCTCCGGCAGTCAGCCAGCTCCTCGGGGGCCAGCGACGGGGACACCGCCGTGATGCAACGGACCTGCTCGGCCCCGAGGGTGTCGGTGGCCACCCAGGCCAGGAAGGCCGAATCGGCCCCACCGCTGAACGCCACCACCATCGGGCCGATGCGCTTCAGTCCGGCCCGCAGCCCTTCGAGGTCGCCCCCGGAGGGGGGGCTCACCCATCCACCGACACCTGGGCCAGCACGTCCTCCACCGGGGCGACCATCCCGGTGAGGAACGGGCCGAACTCGGCGAACCGGGCCGATCCCTCGTCGAACCGCATGGTGTAGACGCACTCCTTCAGGTCGTCGGGATGCACGCCGAACAGGGTGACGCCCCACTCCCAGTCGTCGATGCCGGTGGAACCGGTGATGACCTGGAGGATGCGCCCCTTGAAGGCCCGGCCGGCCGTGCCGTGGCCGTACATCATGGCCTTGCGCTCCTCGAATCCCATGGAGAACCAGTTCGAGCCCTCGCTCTCCCCCCGCCGCTTGGACATGGGGTAGAAGCAGAACGCACGCATCCCCTCGGGGGGCAGGTGGGGATGGAGCCGGGCCTCTTTCATCTCGTCGGGGATCCCCTCGGCGTACTCCGACACCTCGGTCAGCGACACGTAGGAGTCGACGACGGCCAGGCCCGCCGCCTGAAGATCGGTCTGCAGGCGGCGCAGTCGCCACAGGTCGGCGCCCAGCGCCATGAACCCCAGGTCCGCCTTGTGTCCCAGCATGGCCACGGAGACCACCTGGACGCCGTCCGCCTCGGCCGACTTGACCGCCTGGATCACCGCCTGGTCGTCACAGCCCGCCCCCCCGACCGGGAACGTGGGCCGGGCAGCTTGCAGAACAGGTGGAGCACGCCCCAGCCGACCGAGGGAGCAAGGGATCGGGTCACGGCCCCAGTGTAGAGAATGCACAGAGGGCGCCCGGACCCGGGCGCCCTAGGTGCACGACAGAGCGTCCACTCGGGCTCACTGCCTCGACCGGCCGCCTGCGGGGCGGCGGACAGGTCGACCTAGAAGTCGTCCATGCCCCCGCCGGGGAGGGCGGCGCCGCCCTCTTCGGGCTTGTCCACGATGACCGCCTCGGTGGTGAGGAACAGGGCGGCGATGGACGCGGCGTTCTGCAGCGCGGAGCGGGTCACCTTGACGGCGTCGATCACACCGGTCTTGAACAGGTCCTCGTACTCGCCGGTGGCGGCGTTCAGACCCTCGTTGGGCTTCTTGAGGTTGCGCACCTTGTCCACGATGACGCCACCCTCGAGGCCGGCGTTGACGGCGATCTGCTTGAGGGGCTCCTCCACGGCCCGGGCCACGATGCGGGCACCGGTGGCCTCGTCCCCCTCGAGCTTGTCGGCGGTGTCGAGCACGGCGGTCTGGGCCCGGAGCAGCGCCACGCCACCGCCGGGGACCACGCCCTCTTCGATGGCGGCCTTGGTGGTGGACACGGCGTCCTCGATGCGGTGCTTCTTCTCCTTGAGCTCCACCTCGGTGGCGGCGCCGACCTTGATGACGGCGACGCCGCCGGACAGCTTGGCCAGACGCTCCTGGAGCTTCTCGCGGTCGTAGTCGGAGTCGGTGTTGTCGATCTCGGCCTTGATCTGGTTGATCCGGCCCTTGATCTCGTCGTCGGATCCGCCGCCCTCGACGATGGTGGTCTCGTCCTTGGTCACCACGACCTTGCGGGCGGTGCCCAGCAGGTCGAGGCCCACGTTCTCCAGCTTGAGGCCGACCTCTTCGGTGACCACCTGGCCGCCGGTGAGGATGGCGATGTCCTGGAGCATGGCCTTGCGGCGCTCGCCGAAGCCGGGGGCCTTGACCGCCACGCTGCGGAAGGTGCCGCGGATCTTGTTGACCACCAGGGTGGCCAGGGCCTCGCCCTCGAGGTCCTCGGCGATGATGACCAGGGGCTTGCCACCCTGCATGACCTTCTCCAACAGGGGGAGCAGGTCGCGGACGGCGGTGATCTTCGATCCGACCAGCAGGACGTAGGCGTCCTCGAGGACCGCCTCCATGCGCTCGGGGTCGGTGACGAAGTAGGGGGAGATGTAGCCCTTGTCGAAGCGCATGCCCTCGACCAGGTCCATGTCCATGCCGAAGGTCTGGGACTCCTCGACGGTGATGACCCCGTCCTTGCCGACCTTGTCGATGGCCTCGGAGATCATCCCGCCGATCTCGGTGTCGGCGGCGGAGATGGACGCCACCTGGGCGATCTGCTCCTTGGAGTCGGTCTCGCGGGCGATGCCCCGCAGGGTGGCGACCGCCGACTCCACGCCGGCCTCGATGCCCTTCTTGAGCGACATGGGGTTGGCCCCGGCGGCCACGTTGCGCAGGCCCTCGTGCACCATGGCCCAGGCCAGCACGGTGGCGGTGGTGGTGCCGTCGCCGGCCACGTCGTCGGTCTTCTTGGCGACCTCTTTGACCAGCTCGGCGCCGATGCGCTCGAAGGGATCCTCGAGCTCGATGTCCTTGGCGATGGAGACGCCGTCGTTGGTGATGGTGGGGGCGCCCCACTTCTTGTCGAGGACGACGTTGCGGCCTTTCGGTCCGAGGGTGACGCGTACGGCGTCGGCGAGCTTGTTCATTCCGCTCTCGAGGGACCGGCGGGCCTCCTCGTCGAACGTGATCAATTTGGCCATCTGGTGTTCCTCCGTGTGGTTAGCACTCTGCACTGTCGAGTGCTAACAGCAAACCACGTGTGGGGCCCGCGCGCAACCGCGGGCTTCGATCTAGACCGAATCGGGATCATCTGGTCGAGAGGTCCGGAATCCGAAAGTCCCTGTTCAACGCCCAGTTCTTGGCACCATCCTGCTCTGGTCGACAGGTCTGGGGGCCGTCGAAGCTGCAGCGACCGCTGATTCCGTCGGCTCGGCGGCGATCGGGGCAGGCGTGCAGGCTCAGGAGACGCCTCTGCCCGTACGGGCCCGTCCCCATCCTGGGGTGGCCTCAGCGGAGCCCGTTCGTCATCGGTGGACGCATCGACCGTTGACCGTCCCAGGAGGGGTAAACATGGCGATGGCGTCAAGCTGCACGTCCGACGTGCCGAAGATGACGGCAGCAATGTCAGGACTGCACTGGGCGGGGCGGAACCTCGCGGGCGCCGGCTCTCCGGGAACCGACCCGGATCGGCCCTTCCGCGCCACTGATACGGAAGGCGCCGGATGATGGCTGAGGGCTACCCACCCGGCCGTCGTGAGCGTAAGAAGGCAGCTACCCGACAAGAATCCTGGAGGCCGCCACCGAGCTCTTCAAGCAGCAGGGGTATCAGGCCACCTCGATCGAGGAGATCGCTGAGGCCGCTGACGTCGTGCGCCGCGGACCTTCTACTCGTACTTCGGCGCCAAGGTGGATGTGGCCATCGTCCAGTTGGAGTTCTGGATGGACGAGCTGATCCGGGCCATGCAGGCCAGACCAGCCGGGGACACGCCCGATCAGATGTACGTAGGTGCACTGGACGACCTGAAGGCCAGGGGCTTTGTCACCGGTCAGCGCCTCCGAGACGAGTCAGGCCAATCGTTCCCACCGATGGGGGTGGGACTGCTGTTGGCCGAGACGGAGCCCCAGGTGGCTGGTCGTATCTACCAGATGCTCGCCAAGATGCAGGCCTCGATGATTATGCTCTTCCGCCAGCGGCTCCAGCTCCCTGAGGGCAGCCTGGAGCCCCACGTAGTGGCGGGAGCCGTCATCGCCTCATGGTTTGTCGCCGTTCACGGCTTCTCGGAGATCGTGGCGACCCACGCGGACCCGCCTTCGACGGACGAGCTCGGCATCGCCGCTTTTGACCTCTACACGGCGGGGCTGGGGAAGCTGTGGGCCGCTCGGAAACCAGACCATGGACCGCAACCGTCCGCGCATGGTTCACTGGGAGTGGACGAGGAGGTCCGATGACCCAGGTGGAGGCGCCCGGGCGCCGCGAGCGAAAGAAAGCCGCGACACGCGCCCGGATCATCGAGGAGGCCACGTCGCTCTTCCGTGTCCGTGGGTACCAAGCCACGACGATCGAGGACATCACCGAGGCCGCCGACGTTGCCCCGAGGACCTTCTACTCGTACTTCGACGCCAAGGTCGACGTGGCGCTCGCCCAATTCGAGGAGTGGACGGAGCGTCACTACGAGGCGATGGCGAGCCGCCCCATCGAGGAGACACCTTTCGAAATGGCCGAAGGGGCGCTCGCCGACATGGCCAAGATGGGCTACCTCTCGTCGGAACGTCTGCGGGACTGGCAAGGGGCCCCCTATCCTCCCGTCGCTGCCGCCGTGGTGCTGTCGGAGACCGAGCCCGAAGTCGCCGGCCGCCTCTACCAGGTCATCATCGGGATGCAGTCCCGGGTAACCGAACTGCTCCGTCAACGACTGGGCTATCCGCCGGGTGCCATCGAGCCGCGCATCATCGCGGCGTCCCTGTCGGCGATGTGGTTCGTGGCGATCTACGGCTTCAGCGATGTGGCCGGCTTCGAACCGGATCCACCGTCGCTCGACGAACTGGCCCTCGAAGGGCTTGCGCGCCTCCAGCAAAGGCCTCGAGCGCCTGTGGGAGGGCCGGGTCGGCCCGACTCCCTGACCCGGGCCCGGCCTCGGATCGATTGACTCAGGCGGGCACTCTCCAGACTTCACCTCTCCGGGGAGTTCGGTCGCAGACCCAGTTTCGATGTGTGGAATGCCCGCATCGGGGAACAGTTCCACCACGTTGCCATTTGAGCAACGGAACTGGTCGATGGCGCCATAGGCGCGGACGGGAGTGCTCGTAATGAGGAACGTTTGGAAGGGCATGGTCATCGGGGCGCTTACCGGGGCAGCAGCAGGACTCGCGCTCGACCTCGGAGAGCAGGGCGTAGAAAAGGCGGCCGCCCTCGGTGGGGCCGTGGCCCGCCTCGCTCCAGACGTTGCTGATCGGGCCCTCGACCTCGGGGAACGTGGTGCTGAGAGGGCCAGCGCGTTGGGGGGCTCGGTCGCTCGGCATGCCCCCGAGGTGACCGATCACCTCCGTCAGTCGGTCACCGATGCGTCGGCTGTCGTGGCCGACCGCGCCCGCAGCGCCAACCTCCCGGCGCGCACCAAGGCAGCAGCTGGAGGTACCAAAGAGAAGGTCGGCTCCGTCGTCTCTGAGGGATTGCACAAGGCCCATGCAGTGGCCGACCAGGGCAAAGACAAGCTGGCCGACTCGGTGGACCGGGTGAAAGACGCCAGCTGACGAACCAAGGCCACGACGCGGCGCCGGGAACGAGCCGGTAATTCGCCGCGGAGTCGGTGGTGAGGGAGTTCGTAGTCGACCGCAGCGATGAGGTGCGGGCGCGACGTTCATGGGTTCCGTTACGCCGTTGATGGGCTGCGCCCAACGTGACTACGTCCCGCGACGGTGGGGCTCCAGCCGGTCGGCCACGACGATGCATAGTCAGCAACACCCCGGGGAATAGTCGTCGCACCACGACCTTGGGGGGAACCGATGACCGCTCTCGAGCATGCAGATCCGACCCGGCAGGCCGACACCGGAGTGACCGCAAGCCCGGCACCTGACGGTGCCATCAGGAGCCTGATTCCTGCCCGGCTCGATCGGCTCGGGTGGTCTCGTTTTCACACCATGTTGGTGGTGGCCCTCGGCGTAGCTTGGGTGCTCGACGGGCTGGAGATCACCATCGCCAGCAACGTGACGGCGCTGATCAGTCAGAAGCAGTCCCTCAATCTGTCGTCGGCGGGGGTCTCGTTCGCCGTCGGGACCGTCTATCTCTTGGGCGAGGTCTTCGGGGCACTCTTCTTCGGTCGCCTCTCGGACAAGTGGGGCCGGAAGAACCTGTTCATGATCACGCTGGGGGTCTACCTGTTCGGTGGCTTCCTCACCTCGCTGACCTTCGGGCACTCGACGTTCTGGGTGTACTGGCTCTATGCCTCCCGCTTCATCGCCGGCATGGGAATCGGTGGCGAGTACGCCGCTATCAACTCGGCCATCGATGAGCTCATTCCGGCCAAGTACCGGGGGCGGGTAGACATCGCCGTCAACGGCACCTACTGGGGCGGCGCACTGCTGGGCACCATCCTCACCCTCCTGGTGGTCAACCACCTGCCGGTGAGTTACTCCTGGCGGGTGGCGTTCCTGTTCGGGCCTATCCTCGGCTTTGTCATCCTCTTCGTTCGGAAGAACCTTCCCGAGAGCCCCCGCTGGCTGATCATGCACGGTCGGATCGACGAGGCGGAGGCGGCGGTGAAGGCCATCGAGTCTGCTACCGAGCAGTCAGGAGGAACGCTCGGCGAGATCGACGAATCCAAGGTCATCGAGGTAACACCGGCCACCAACATCGGTTTCATCACTCTGGCCCGCACCCTGTTCGCCCGATACCCCAAGCGCGCCATCCTGGGGGCCACGCTCATGATCACCCAGTCGTTCCTCTACAACGCCATCTTCTTCACCTATGCGCTGGTACTGACCAAGATCTACGACGTCCCCGCTACCGACACGGCGTACTACTTCATCTTCTTCGCACTCGGAAACCTCATCGGGCCTCTCACCATCGGGCACCTGTTCGACACCATCGGCAGGCGGTTCATGATCGCCGGCACCTACCTGCTGTCGGGAGGGCTGTTGGCGGTGAGTGCGGTCCTCTTCAATGCCGGTCTCCTCAACGCAGTCACCCAGACCGCGTGCTGGTGTGTCATCTTCTTCTTTGCCTCTGCCGGTGCCAGCGCTGCCTATCTCACCGTGAGCGAGATCTTTCCCGTCGAGGTGCGGGCCAAGGCCATCGCCGTGTTCTTCGCCATTGCTCAGACCTTCGGAGCGCTAGGTCCGTGGCTCTACGGCATGTTGATCGGTAACGGGCAGGACCACTTCAAGCTTTTCATCGGCTACCTGATCGGCGCTGGCGTCATGGCCATTGGTGGCGTCGTGGAGATCCTGTTCGGAGTGGCGGCGGAAGGGAAGTCACTCGAAGACGTGGCGAGTCCCCTCTCCTCGGTAGCCAAGGCATCCACCGATCCGTCCAAGACGAAGGGCTCGCCCCGGACACCGACGCCCGGGATCGTGGGAGCCTGACCGAACTCCGGCCGGCTCGGGATCGCTGGTCCCCTGCAACGAACACCCCTGGTGAGTGGCCCTTCAGGAACCTTGGCTGCCTTCACCGATTCCTAGACAGTCGATGATGCCACGGCGGCTGGCGGGTTCATTGGTGATGACTGCTGGAGAGGGTTGGGTTAAGTGAGCCACCCATGGGTCAAGGTTGGACGTCGAGGCCACCGTCGGACGTCGTCGTCGGAGCCGCCGCTGCCGCCGCACCGGCTTGGGTAAGAGCGGTCAGGTCGGGGGTGGTGTTACCACTGCCGAAGATGCGATTACAGACCGTGCCGACGGCGGCAGCAATCTCGGCATAGGCCTTGTTGCCGATGTCGGCCGTGGCCCCAGCGGCCTCTTCGAGCTGTCCCTCGCCCGGGATGTCCCCGTCCCCTGGTGATACCGAGCAATACGTCTTTCCCTTCAGCGCTGACAGCGTGGTCGTGCCGGCCGCTCCCTTGGAATCAACCGGGGCGCGCACCGCCTTGGTCCCCACGCCATGCACGGCAACGGCTCCGTCGAGGCTCTGGACGTCGGAGCCGTAAGCCCGGGCGGCAACAGGGCCACTGATCACGGTAACCGTCAGCGCCTCCGAATCCGATGAGCCGGCGGCAAAGATGCACTCTTGGCCGATCCGCTTTGTGCTCCCGGTGTACTGCTCGGCGGTGACCGCTTTCACGGTGACCTTCGTGATCGGGTTGACGATCAGCGGCTGGATCTGGGCCTTGGTGAGCTGTGAACAGCCCGTCTTGGGCGCGTGCCCACTCTGGGACACGAGAAGACCCGTTGCCGCCGCTGCGCTCGGAACCGAGAGGAACAAGACAAGTGCTGAGGTCACACTGGCCAGACCAATCATGGGCCGTATCGGGAAGGTGTTCATCGTCAGCCTTTCTTCAGGGAGAGCCCGGTTGCCCCGAGGAGGACACAGTCCAGATCATTCAGGACCGAATCCCCAGTCTCGATCTGGCACGCGGCCGCAAATGGCGAACCACCGGAGTGAGCGGCGAACCACGACGAGGAGTGCGTCAGCACAGGCGTTTGGTGAATGCTCCGGCGACGGGAGCGACGATCGCCCTGGCCACATGGTTGGTGCATGGTCCCCACACGGTGGATGCTGGCATGGGCACGTGCCAGGCGATAGTGGGGGAACGGCGGATTTGGCCCTGGTGTTACCCGGACCAGTACGCGGCAAGCGCGGCGCGGGAGTCGATGCCGAGGCGACGGTAGACGTCCCCGAGGTGCTTTTCGATCGTCTTGACCGAGACATTCAGAGTTCTAGCCGCTCCCTTGTTGGTGTAGCCGCGACTCACGAGCTCGGCGACTTGGAGCTGGCGGGGGGTCAACTGTTGGGCGCGGGAACCCGGCTCCGGATGGTCACGGAGTGCCCGGGGCACCGCCGTCCGTGAGGGCAGGTCGAGCGTTTTGAGTACTCGCCTGACGTGGCTTTGCACAGTACGTGGAGATACCCCGAGCGTGGCTGCTATCCGGGCGTTGGACGCACCGGCCAGTAGAAGCTCGGTCACCTCACGTTCGCGCGGCGTCATCGGTGCTTGCGGTTCGCCGATGAGCCGCAACCCGATACTTCGCAGATCACGGCGGGCCAACAGTGCGAGCGACGTGGCTCCCAACAACAACGCCTGCTCGCTGGCACTCGACAGGGTGAGACGGGCAGGCAAGTTGTCATCGGCTTCGAAGAGCAGGGCTGAGCCGGCCAGCAACGTCGCTCGTGTCGCGTCGAGGTGGCCAGCATTGTCGGTGGCGATCGTCGCGGCCTGTTCAGCGAGGGCCACTCCGACCGTGTTCTCACCCTCGGCGACCGCAAGTCGCGCTTTGATGCGACCGATTGCGGCTTCGGCCATCCCGTCACGGGGCAGTCCGGTCAAGGCGGTGGCGAGCGCCCCCCAGTGCCGAGCAGCCGCGATGTCACCAAGGCTGAGCGCGGCAGTTACGAGCAGTTCGTATCCGTAGGCGCGGTCTACCAACTGAATGTTCGGAAGCTCGGACCCCCCGGCGCCACGGAGCAGAACGTCTGCGGCAGCCTGGGCGCGTTGTGCCGTAGCGAGGGCGTAGGCCGTCAGGACCATGGCGCCCGATACGAAGTAACTGGCCGGGCATTGCGATGCCAGCTCCTCAATGGTGGCGGCATGCTTGGTCAACTGGTCGTGGCGGCCACGAAGTGCGTGGACGTAGGCGAGGGAACCGCCAACGACCAGACGCAGTGCACCTAGTCCATGGCGCTGGGCTCCCTGGTCGACATACGGTGCCAGGGCACTGGCATCCTCAAGCCTGCCTTGAAACAGCAGGGCGCGGACGAGTGTCTGCCCGGCGAAGATACCTTCAGGGGGGTCAGTCCTGATCGACGCGAGCCATACGCGGCGGGCCACGGACTCGGCAAGATCGAGTCGTCCTACCGACATCGCGGCTTCGGCTGTGAGCGCGGCGGTCCAGACGCTTCTCGCCAGGTCTTCTTCGTCCAGGGCGAGGACACCTGCTACCGAGCGTTCGACGGACACGATGTCGGGCCCGTGACGCTCCAATCCGCCCATGCCAGACGACAGTGCACACAACGCTCGAAACAAAGGCTGATCGACGCCGAGGTGCAGACCCGCGCTGGCGTCATCGTGAGCGGCGGCGAACTCTGAATCGAGGATGGAGGCGAACGACCGCCCTGCCAGCAGCTGGGCCCTGTGGGTGGGGGCATGATGATGCTCAGTGAGCCCCACGTCCACCAGCCGGCGGATCTCCTGGACATCGCCGCGGAGGAGTGCAAGCTGCAACTGCACCTGTTCCTGTTGACGATCGGGTGGACCCTTCCTCGGTTTCACATCGTGGTCAGCCCAGATTCGGGCCACCGCGTCCTTGCCGATCCCGACCCGGGCGCCCAGGGACCGAGTACTCCAATAGGTGGCTCCACCGGGCGGCTGCTCGTGCTCGGTGATGCGCAGCACCTCTGCGACCATCTCTGCCGATACCGTCGACTTGCGGCCGCGACCCTTGGCGATTGCTCCGACCCCGGCCGGGCCGATCTGCATGAACCGAGTCCGCCATCGGCGCACGGTGTCCGAATCCACTGCACAGGATCGGGCGATCTGCTCGTTGGCCATGCCGTCGGCCGCCATCAAGAGCGCCTTCGCCTGTGTCACTACCCGGCGAGGCAAGACCAGTGACTCCGCCATATTTGCCAGCTCGCCTCGCTGCTCATCGCTCATGGGCAGCGCCGCCGCCAAAGTTGGCATCTCCCACCCTACCGAACTATTTGGCCGACAATCTCGACCGGCAGCGGGCGAGGAGTTCAGGATCGACTGGCCCGAGGTCAGGAGTGGTCGCTGCCGGAACCGTTGACGGGCACTCGCTGAGACTCTCACTTCGTGGATGCGTCGCCGGGGCACCCAGCCGCACCGGATTGGAAGCTAGGGATCGAGGTGCTTCATCGAAACAGCCTCTGTCCGGTTCAGTCCCCTGGCCTGGCTCCCGGCAACGATGACCGAGCGCCGACCGCAGCGCGGTTCGCGCTCCGGCATCGACCCGCTGCCGTATGCTTCTCTCGTCACGCTCGTCTCCTGTCCTAGTTGTGACATGGCAGAACAGGAGTGGGTCATGGCAAGACCGGGCCAGAGCTGGCCACAGTACAAATAGGCTCTGACTGGGTAGGGAGAGGTGCGAGAGCGGCCGAATCGGACTCACTGCTAATGAGTTGACCTGGGTAACTGGGTCCGAGGGTTCAAATCCCTCCCTCTCCGCTGTTGTGATGTCCTGAGACGAGAGGACCGCCTGCACCCTCGGCTCAGGTCGCTGCGGCGAGTTCCGCGGCGGTGCCCCTGACCCCTCCTCAGCGAGGAGGGGTCGAGTCCGAGGCGCTGCGCGGGGTGGACAAAGTGGTGGGCGCAATGCTCCCGTCGGTAATGGATCGAGCCACGTCGGTGAGCAGTTGATTCTCCCGTCGGGAGTAGCCTCTCAGTAGGCCGAATGCCTCGTCCATGGTGGTCTTCAGATGTTCGGCCACGATGCCCTTGGCTTGTTCGATGACCACGCGGGTGGCAAGTGCCCTGTTCAACTGGGTGGTCAGGACGGCACTGTCGGCAACCAATCGTTCTTGGAGGATCCCGATGGTTGCCACGTCGGCGAACGCCTGGACGATGGCCGCCTCGTGGGTGGTGATCTCGCGGTGTCTCGGGTCGAAGATGTTGATGGCCCCAATCGAGGTACCCCGTAACCGCAGGGGAAACGCATGGAGCATCAGGAATCCGGCCTCCCTCGCCATGAGGGTGAACCGAGGCCATTGCCTCTCGGCCGCGGGACCATGCTGATTGATGATTTGGAGTCCGCTGTGGTACGAGTCCCGGCAAGGCCCCTCATCATTTTGGACTTCGACCAGTTCAAGCACCTTCATGCGTTGGGTGGATGAGGCCAGCACCCGGAGTTCGCCGCTCCGGTCGGCGACGGCGAGCCCGACTTCTGGTCCGTCGAGCAGGTCAACACATCGTGCTACCAACATCGTGAGGAACTCCACGACATCGAAATCCGCCACGAGCGTGTCCGCCAACTCTACGAACGTGCTCGCCAACCACTCTTCATGAGTGTCGGTCATGGTGCCTCCGCCTAGAGCGGCGCTGAGAAGCCATCTCTCCAGACCCATGCCAGTCGCCACCGCCAGTCTGTCACGCAATTGACCGTTGCCCTGCCATGGCGTCTGAGGTGAGGCCGATCACGGTCGTTCTCGATGGGGCGGAACGAAACGGACTTGGCCGCAAATCACCGCTTTGGCCAGGTGCTCAAGGGTCTGACCGGACGAGAACGCGTGCCCGCGTAGTCGGAGGAGGGCTTCCTCCACCGAGCAGTCGATCTGGGTCGACGCCATGCCGGTGGCCTGATGTACGACGGCGAGCAGGTCACCCGCTTCGAGCGATGGAGCCAGGAACGCCGAGGTGCTGCTGGCCTGCATCACGAGTACGAGCTTGCCCACGAGGTCGGCCAGGACCAGCGCTCTCTCGTAGTCGTTGCCCAACAGGGCACCGGGAACCTCGGAGCTGAGGGTGAGCACTCCCATCGTCATGAACCGAGACCGGAGGGGCAGGCCGTAGACCGAGCGCACCCCGAGGTCGAGCGCGGCTGAAGTGAAGAGCGGCCAGGGCGGATGGGCACGGGTCAGATCATCGATCTTGACGGGCCACCCCCCCAGGGAGGCATCGCTCGTCGGTCCTTCACCCAGGGTGAACTCGAGATCCAACATGGCTTTGGCGCGTCCGTCGAGTGCACTCGCCACCCCCTGGATCTGCGCTGTTCCCATCACGATCAGAGCCACACCGCTGATCGGTAGCAGGGCGGCGATGCCTGGACAGATCGAAGCCAGCGTCGGAGGCAGCCCGTCCGCTGTATCCAGATCGGTCGCCAACCGGGTCCTGCTGGCGAGGTTCACGTGTCACCATGTGGATTCCGGATCCGGCAGGCTTCCGGTAGGAGTGTGTTCGACCTGGCAGGCGAACACGAACCCTTCCATGCTGTCGGGTTCATCCATTGCCTCGGGACGGCATGAGGGTCGAGCATCTCATCCGCAGGCGCTGCTGAGATCGCTCACGCAGTTCCGTCCCAGCATCTTCGCTCGGTAGAGGGCCTCGTCGGCCTCCTTCAGAACTGCGTTGGGTCGTCGGGTGAACTGGGGGTCCATTCGGGCCAGGCCGGCGCTCACGGTGAGGATGCCCGCTGGATTGGCGGCGTGAGGCACACGGAGTTGCTCGACGCCAGAGCGCATGCGTTCAACGGCGACCCGTGCGGTAGCGATTGACTGCTCAGGAAAGAGGCAGAGGAGCTCATCACCCCCGTAGCGATATACGGCATCGCCACTTCGGGCCTCATCGCCCAGTTGAGCGGCAACGGCCTGCAACGCCCGATCACCGGCCTGGTGGCCGTACGAATCGTTGAAGGACTTGAAGCAATCGACGTCGATCAACGCCACCGAGTAGCTATGCCCATAGCGGGCCACCCGCGCCTCCAACATCGTGAGATCGGCCTCGAGCGCCCGACGATTTCCCAGTCCGGTGAGTGGATCTCGCAGGGTCATCGCGTTCAGGCGGTCGTTCAGCTGTGCCATCTCCGCTCGTTGCTGACCCAGTTGGACGTGGAGATCCGTGATTCTCTTGGCGGCAATCAACCTGGTCCGAAGGTCATTGACGTGCATGGGTTTGACGAGGTAGTCGTCGGCCCCGGCGTCCATGCCCGCGAAGATGTCCTCGACGCTGCCGCGGGCGGTCACCAGGATGACGTAGGTGTAGGCCTCAGCCGCGTTGGAGCGGATGTTGCGACACAGTTCGACCCCGGTCAGACCGGGCATGGTCCAGTCACTCACGACCACATCGGGGCCGAAGCTTCGGTAGAGGTCCCACGCCTCTGTCCCGTCCGTGGCGGTGCTGCAGTCGTGGCCCAGTCGCCGAAGGGTTGATTCAGTGATCGCCAATGACGTGCGGTCGTCATCGACAGCCAGGATTTTCACCGGTCTGCACTCCTGAGGTCGAGTGCGGCTCGCACCCGTTCCAACTCGCTCGTGACGGCGGGTAGGAACCACTCGATCTCTGCGGGCAGGACCTCGCCCACCACCGAACCGTAGGTGGCGCACAGGCGGGCAAGTTCGGCTGCTCCGAGGTTGGCACTGGACCCGCTGAGGGTATGGGCCGATCGACCGAGGGCGACCACGTCGGAGTCGGCAATGGCTCTGCGCATGCTCGAGATGTGAGCGACGGCATCCTCGAGGAAGAGTGCCCCTAGTCTCCCGACAAGGTCCTCGCCGGACATCGTTCCCAGATGATCGAGTTGGGCGAGGACGTTCTCGTCCAAGGCCGGTCGATCCGATGGGGCGGCGGGGTCGCCCTCTCGAATGCCGTCATCCGGGGCCAGAAGGCTCGCCGCCTCTTCTGGAGGGTCCCGATCGCCGGTGAACGAGGCCAACAGCTCCAGCAGCTGGATCTTGCTCACCGGTTTCGACAGGTAGCCGTCCATGCCCCCTCGGAGGCAGCGCTCACGGTCTTCGGCTCGAGCACCGGCGGTGAGTGCGATGATCGGCGTGTGACGGCCGTCTGCTTCCCGGGCCCGAATGGCGCTGGTGGCCTCGAATCCGTTCATGCCGGGCATCTGGCAGTCCATCAGAATGGCGTCGTAGTGCCCGAGTGCGGAGCCTCGACCGCCTGCTCGCCGTCGGAGACGGTCTCGACGGCATAGCGAGAGCCCTCCAGCATGGCCAGGGCCACCTTGCGGTTGATGAGATTGTCTTCGGCCAGGAGAACCCTTCTGGTAGGTGGCCGGGAGGTGCTCGGGGGCTGAGGTGACTGGAGCCGACCTGGTTCGACGACTTTGCACTCCAGGGCGGTCGTGACCGAGCTCAGGAGGTTGTCGAGATGTACCGGCTTGGCCAGGAGGGCATGAAAGGCCGAGTTCGCCTCGAGCACCTCGTCCTGCCCCACACCGACCATGAGCACGAGCGGGGTCCTGAGTCCCAGGTCGTCGGTGACGTGCCGGCCGAACTCGAGTCCACTCATCCCCTCCATCGATTTGTCGACGAGTCCGACCGCGAACGGCTCGCCGAGGGCGGCAGCCTTCTGCAGGACGAGGAGGGCCGGCGGCCCCGAGCCCTCACCGGTGACCTTCATGCCCCAGTGCGTGAGTTGGTCGGTCAACGCGGAACGCTGGGTGGCATTGTCCTCCACCACGAGCGCCTTCAGCCCGGCGAGCGCCGTGACCTGGGACGCCTCCCCAGGCTCTTCGGGCGACCGTACGTCGCCGACACGTACCGTGAACCAGAAGGTGCTTCCGGTCGACATCTGGCTGGAGACCCCGTACTCCCCACCCATGAGTGTCACCAGTTGGCCGCTGATGGCCAGTCCCAGCCCGGTCCCTCCGTGGCGCCGAGACGTCGAGGTGTCGACCTGGACGAACGGCTGGAAGATCGCACTCGAATTTCTCCGGGGCGATTCCCTCGCCCGAGTCGGTGACCTCGAAGCGAACGGCGAAGGCGGAGTCTTTGGTCGCATCCCTCGTCACTCGGACGACCACCTCACCGGCGTCGGTGAACTTGATGGCGTTTCCGATGAAGTTCATGAGGACTTGACGGAGGCGACCCGGGTCGCCTCTGACCACCCTGGGCAGTGAGCTGTCGATGATCGTCACGAGTTCGATGCCTTTGGCCAGTGCCGTCGTGGCCAGGAGGTCCGCCACGTCATCCACGATGGAGTGGATGCGCATCTCCGTGTCCTCGACGTCGACTGTGCCCGACTCGACCTTGGAGAAATCGAGAATGTCATTGATGATGATGAGGAGCGCCTCTCCTGAGTTGCGTACGGTCTGGGCGTACTCGTGTTGGCGGGGATCGAGGTCGGTCTCGAGAAGCAGATCGGCCATGCCGATCACTCCGTTCATCGGTGTCCGAATCTCATGACTCATGTTGGCCAGGAAGTCGGACTTGAGTTGTGAGGCCGAGGTGGCAGCGTCGTGGGCTTCTGACATCGCCGCTTCGGCTTCCGCTTCAGCGGTGACATCGGCCACCGTCCCGATCAGTCCGGCCGTACCCCCAGCAACGTCGGGAATCGGGGCGACCGTGATCAGGGCCGTCCGGCGGGCCGAGCGGAAGTCAGGAATCTCAAACCGGTAGGTCAGTTCGGCTCCCTGATTCTCGGGGTCGTCGAGCCGGCGGACGAGATCGGGCCTGAGTTCTGAGGCGATGATGCTCTCGAGCGGCTGGCCCACCGCTTCGGCGTGGCTGATGCCGGTGATCTCGGACCAGCGAGGATTGGTATAGACGTAGCGCCGCTGTGCGTCGGTTTGGAAGATGCCGATGGGGGCGACGTCAGTCACCATCCGCAGATGGTCAGCCGAGATCTGAACGGCGAGCGCCTGTGCGGCCAAGAGGTCGGCAGTGACGAAGAGATTGGCGAACACCGATACCTTGGCGCGGATCTCGCCGGGGTCTGCGGGAGCAAAGATGAAATCCACGGCCCCCTCAGCAAATCGGTCCAGATCAGCAATTTCGTCGACATTTGAAGCAGTGATGAAGATGATCGGCGTCAACTCCGACTCGCGGCGCTGTCGTATCAGCGACGCCGTCTCGAAGCCATCCATGATGGGCATGAAGACGTCGAGGAGGATGGCCGCGAAGTTCTGTTTCATGAGACAGCGAAGGGCCGCCACCCCCGAGTCCGCTTCGACGACCGTGACATTGAGGGGCCTCAGCGCAGCCTTGAGAGCCGCCCGCTTGGCACGGTCGTCATCGACGATCAGGATGTGGACCGGCGGACTGTCTGGAGCCATGGCTATCGCCGTTTGTCCATCTGCTGGAGCCGTACCGAGGTCGACCACTAGGCGACTTTCTGGGGTGTTCGGACCCACGGTGCGATAGCGGCAATGAGCTCGACGCTATTGACGGGCTTGGGCACGTAGTCGTTGGCGCCCGCGTCGATGCAGCGTTGACGTTCGCCGGCGACGACCTTTCCGGTGACGGCCACGATGGGCAGATGGGTCAGCTCGGGGATATCCCGAATGGCGCGGATGGTGGTGTAGCCGTCCATCCCCGGCATCATGATGTCCATCAGGATCAGGTCGATGGCCACCCCACCGCCCACGAGGGCCAACGCCTCTGCGCCACTCTCGGCCACCGAGACCTCGGCCTTTCCACGCTCGAGGAGCGCGCTCGAGGGCGAAGATGTTCCGAAAGTCGTCGTCGACGACGAGGACCTTCGTGCCGGCGAACGGGTATTCGTCCAGCCCGGAGGCTGCGTGGTCACCCGGTCGCTCAGTGGCCACCTTGGCCTGTGACCTCTTTGGCCGGCGCCAGCCGATCGAAAGCGGCTCCCGATGATGGCGCCCCGGAGATCTCTGCCGGCATGCTGGACTCGAACGCCGGAACCAGCGGCAGGTAGACGGTGAACGTGCTGCCCTGGCCCAGGACGCTGGTAAGCGTGATCTCGCCGCCGAGGAGGGCCACCAAGGCCCGGCTGATCGAGAGACCCAGACCGGTTCCGCCGTACAGTCGGGCCGTGGTGCCGTCACCCTGGGCGAACGCTTCGAAGATGCGACGCTGTTGATCGTCGCTGATACCGATACCCGAATCAGCGACGGTAATAGCCAGCACGGAAGGGGCGGTCCGAAGGGACTCGATGTCCGTATTCCACCCGGAGTTCACGACGGCCAGCGTGACGGCGATCCCCCCTCGCTCGGTGAACTTGAAGGCGTTGGAAATGAGGTTCTTGAGAATCTGACTGAGTCGTTGGGAGTCGGTCACAGATGGTCGCCGGACACTGTCCCTGAAGCTCGACCGAGTAGCCGATCCCTTGGTCCCGGGCCACGTGCTCGAACTCTCGCATGACGTCGTTGCGCAAGCGGGCGACGTCGACGTCGACCAGTTCGACCGACACGGTGCCGGACTCGATCTTGGCCAGGTCGAGAATGGTGTTCAGGAGTTTCAGGAGGTCCTGACCCGATGCCCGGATGATGCTGGCGTATTCGACTTGGGCGTCGCTCAGGTTCCGATCCGGATTGTCCTCCAGCTGCTCGGCCAGGATCAGGAGGCTGTTGAGCGGGGTGCGGAGCTCGTGGGACATGTTGGCGATGAACTCGGACTTGTACCTCGAGGAGATGGCCAGTTCGCCCACCTTCTCTTCCACCAGGAGCTTGGCCTGTTCGACCTCGCGCTTCTTCTCCTCGGCCTCGATATTCCGCTCGGCCAACTGCTTGGTCTGGAGCTCGAGGTCCTCGTTGGAGTGGCGAAGCTCGTTCTGCTGGGCGAGCAGGGCCTCGGCCTGCGACTGCGCCTGTTGGAGCAGGTCGTCGGTCAAGGTGTTGGCCTCGACCGTGTTGAGTACGAGCCCGATGCTTTCGGTGAGCTGGTCGAGGAAGGTCTGATGGATGGGGCTGAACGGGGAGAAGGAGGCCAGCTCGACCACGGCACGGACCGACCCCTCGAAGAGGATGGGAAGCACGATGATGTTGAGGGGGGACGACGAGCCGAGGCCCGAGTTGATCCGTACGTAGTCGCTCGGGACCTCCGTGAGGAGAATGCGCTTCTTTTCCATGGCGCACTGTCCGACCAGGCCCTCGCCCAGCTTGAAGGACGTGGCAATGCTCTTGCGCTCCTCGAATCCGTAGCCGGCCTGGAAATCGAGGGATGGTCCTGATTCGTTTGCGCTGTTCATGACGTAGAACACACCGTGCTGGGCCAGCACGAGAGGAGCCAGTTCAGAGAGGATCATCCCGGAGACCGTGGTCAGGTCCCGCTGGCCCTGGAGCATTCTCGTGAAGCTCTCCCGGTTGGTCTTCAACCAGTCCTGCTCGATGTTCAACTTCGTCGTTTCGTTGAGATTTCGAATCATCTCGTTGAGCTTGTCCTTCAGGATGGCTACTTCGCCGCTGGCCTCGACCTTGACCTGCCTGGTCAGATCTCCGTCGGTCACCGCCGTGGCGACATCGGCGATGGCGCGCACCTGATTGGTGAGGTTGGCGGCGAGCTGGTTCACGTTGTCGGTCAGGTCCTTCCAGACACCGCCGACCTCGGTGGTCTGCGCCTGTCCGCCCAGCTTGCCCTCGACCCCCACCTCGCGTGCCACCCTCGTCACTTCGCTGGCGAAGGCATTGAGCTGGTCGACCATGCCGTTGACGGTGTTCTTCAGCTCGAGAAACTCACCCTTCACGTCGATGGAGATCTTCTTGCTCAGGTCCCCCTTGGCCACTGCCGTCGTGACCTCGGCGATGTTCCTCACCTGACCGGTGAGGTTGCCGGCCATGAGGTTCACATTGTCGGTCAGGTCCTTCCAGACCCCTCCCACCTCGATGGTCACGGCCGCTGCCTGACCGAGTTTGCCCTCGGTCCCCACGTCCCTCGACACCCGGGTGACCTCAGAGATGAATCGGTTGAGCTGGTCGACCATGTCGTTGATGGTGTTCTTGAGCTCCAACATGTCGCCGCGCACGTCAGCGGTCACCTTCTTGCTCAAGTCACCATCGGCCACCGCGCCGACCACGCGCTGCATCTCGACGGTGGGTCGCACCAGCGAGTCGATCAGATGATTGATGGAGTCCGTACTTGTGTGCCAGCTCTGGGACCACGCACCGAGGGACATCCGTTGCGAGAGCTCACCCTGGCGACCCACGACCTGGCTGATGCGGACCAGCTCCGTCTCCAGAGCCTGATTGCCCATGATGACGTCGTTCACGGCATCGGCGACCTTCCCGGCGAGACCGGTCCATTCGACGGGCATCCGGGCGCCAAAATCTCCCTGCTTCACGCGGGCCAGGACGCTCAGCAGCTCTTTCGGATCGATGACATCGTCAATGGTTTCCGTGGGGGATTCAGGCATGGGGAGGTCTCCAGTAGTGGTCGGTGTCGGTGCTGGCTACGTCGTTGTCCGGTCGGATGGACGACTCCAGGTGGGCGATGAAGCAGCTGCGGGAGGCAGTGCCAGCTCCCTCATCGCCCACCTCGAGACTCCGTCGCACCGGTGGGACCCGGGCGAGACTGTGTCCGCCGCGGGCGGTGACGGTGCTCATACGTGCGCCGTGACGAGCTGGATCTGATCGACGAGCTCGTCGATCCGCGGCTTCAGGACGAATGCCGTCGCACCGGCCATCAGTGCTCCTTCTCGCCATTCGCCGCTGTCGGCATAGGCGATCAGTGTCGTGCCCGGCGATCGTCGGTGTACCTCACGCAGGAAGGACAGATCCATCGAGCCACCGGGCAGAAGTTCGATCACCGCCACCTCCGGGTGGGAGGTCTCGACCACGGCCTGCAGGATCTCGGCTTTTTCGGTCTCGGCCAGTACGGAGAGGTGGCAGAGTTCGATGACGCTGTGGATCATTTGGCGTTCGAGCGGATCCATGACGAACACCACGGCGCAGGGGACCGACGTTCCCCGTGATGACCGACTGATACCACCGTGGCGTCCAGATTCTTCGAGGCCGGTCAGTGGATCGAGACCGTCGAGGCTGACGGTCCGGCCCATGATGTCCCCGAGACGGCTGAGGAGATCGAACGGGGCGATTCCCTTGGGTACGTAGGCGGTGGCTCCGGCATCGAGAAGGGGTTGGCCCAGATCCCGACTTGCTCCAGAAACGATGATCACCATCGTGCTCGGAGCGACTTCGAGTATCCCTCGCAGCGCACCAGCACCGCTGAGCGCGGGCATGGAGACGTCGAGCAGGACGACGTCGGGTTGTAATGCATCGGCCTGGTCGATCGCGGTGTCGCCGTCGTCGGCCTCACCGACCACGTCGAACTCATCGCAGTGGTCGAGCACCGCTCGCAGGAAGGTGCGAGTCGATGCCGCATCATCGACAATCAGGACTCGCAACGGATCGCGGTCGAGCGACGTCATACGTCGTTCGTCGGTGCGCTCACTCCGAATTCCCATGACGAATCTCCCTTCTCTTGGGAGCATTGGTCGCCTGGGTCCAGAGCAGCTAATGCGCTTCGATAACTATATCGGTGGCTCCGTAGTTAGCACAATAGATCGCATAGAAATATTTTTAGACCCTTTTATGATGGCAGAGGACCCGATGCCTGTGGGAGCGATTGGGTGGCAAGCAGGCTCCTGGTGGGCACTGAAAGCCCAGTACGAGTCACCCTCAGGGTCAGAGGCGGGTGGTGGTTGTTTCAGGACCGTAAGGCCCATTGTGGACTATTGGTCAAGTTTATTGATGAAGATGCCGATAGGTCCCATACAGGGATTTCTGACCGAAACGGCGGCGCGGCCGACACCCGGGTATGGGGCGGACTCCGAGTGGTGAGGCCAACTATCGCCTACCGCTGCAGGAGGGAGCCCGCCACCCGCCCTTGGCCGGCGCCCAACAAGAGGTCGATGGCCGCCACGGACTGCGGACGGGCGAACAGGAACCCCTGGCCGTTGTCCACCTCCTCGCGCTGCAGCATCATCCACTGATCGTGGGTTTCGATACCTTCCGCGGTGGTCTCCAGTCCGAGCAGTTTGCCCAGTTGCACCAGGGTGTGGACGATCGCCTTTGCCCCAGGAGATTCGGTGATGGCAGAGACAAAGGACTGATCGATCTTCAACACATCGATGGGAAGCTGGCTCAAATACGCCAGGGATGAGTAACCCGTACCAAAGTCGTCGATGGCGATGCGGACACCGCGTTCTTTGAGGAGGAGCAGCTGCTCGACGGTGGTCTGAACGTCACGCATGAGGGCCGTCTCCGTCAGTTCCAGTATCAGCAGACCAGGATCAAGACCGCTCTCGGTGAGGGCGGTGGTGACATCGTCGACCAGCTGGCTGCCCTCGAGCTGTCGTGCAGAGACA
The DNA here is from genome assembly GCA_963817985.1 of uncultured Acidimicrobiaceae bacterium. GTDB lineage: Bacteria > Actinomycetota > Acidimicrobiia > Acidimicrobiales > RAAP-2 > Bog-756. The sequence continues at coordinate 21,585 of CAWFQI010000013.1, forward strand.
TTCACCGACATCATCAGCGGATGACCCTGGTCGGCCCATCGCGCCCCTTGTCGACAGGCCTCGGCGAGCACCCAGGCACCCACCGGGACGATCAGTCCGCTGGCTTCGAGGAGGGGGATGAATTTGTCCGGTCCCACGACCCGTTCGTCCTGGCGGTTCCAGCGCAGCAACGCTTCGGCACCGGTAAACGACTGGGTGGCGAGGTCGATGGTGGGTTGATAGAGAAGAAAGAACTCGCCGGCGGCCAAGGCGTCATGGAGGTTCAAGCTGAGATTGTGCGGGCTGTCGATGTCATCGAGGATCGCCGACGCGAACACCACGGTATCGAGTGAGTCGGAGGCCTTGGCCTGGCAGAGCGCAATACTGGCATCACGCAGCAGGTTCTCGGGATGGGTCCGTCCGCCGACTGCTATTCCGATGCTCACATCGACGGTGGCATCCGTGTCGCCCGGCCTCACGATGAACGGGGCGGCCAGTAGCTCGGCCACCCGTTGGGCCAGGACAGCGGGTTCATCAGCAGGTTTGCTCCCGTCGACGAGGACGACGAACTCATCCCCACCCAGACGGCCGATGAGGTCGCTCTTGCGGAGCCCGTCGGACAACCGAGCTCCCAGTTGACAGAGGAGATCGTCTCCGGCGGTTCGGCCCATGGTGTCGTTGACGTCCCTGAATCCTTTGATGTCGACCAGAAGCACGGTGATCGCTCCACCCTGTCTCTGGGTGCGCGCCGTCATCTCTGCGAGCCGATCGAGCACCATGGTGCGGTTGGGCAGGCCGGTGAGCGGGTCGTAGCGCGCCAAGGCAAGGAGTTCGTCCGCCTGGGTCCGAGCCAATGCGGTTGCTCGGGACCCACCCGCTCCCAGGGCGTAGATGGCGGCACCGATCAGGAGGCTGAACGCCGCACCTCCGGTGAGAAGTACCACCGGGCTCTGGTGGGCCAAGAGGTCGATGACCACCGTCGACGCCACGACCATCCCGAGAGCGGTGAGCAGCCAGAGCCGTCTAGGGCGGCCACGACGCAACTCGATGGTCCTCGTCACGGTTCGTCCGACCGCAGGGCTCGGGGGCCGTTGACGGCGATCGTTCCCAACGGTGACCTTGTCTCGTACCCACCTGACGGATACCGGGATCGACTCGTCTTCGGACCCATTGCGGCATGCCCTTCTATCGGAGCAGCGGTCGCCGGGGTCCAGGGCACAGTCGCGCTATCTCCAATGTATCCGTGGCCCTTGTCACTACACAATGGGTAGGGGAACGGACTTCCGAGCCCTGGAGCCCGGCCCCGCCACGCCCAGGTCGCTCGGGTGGATCGCGGCGGGATTAGCGAGGAGGACCGGTCATCGTCAGCGCGGTCAGGGCACGTACGCGGCCAGAAACGCCAACAGGGCGTAGCCGAACATGGTGACGGCGCACAGCACCAGCACGGTGATCTCCACCCGACGGGACCGCAGGAGCGATGCCGCGGCGATCAGGAGGGGGAACGCCGACAGGGCGTAGCGCTCGAAGGAGTCCAAATTCGACCCCGACGCGGCGACGGCCACCATGGCCACGGAGAACAACCCGTAGGAGAGGGGCAGCTTCCGGAAGACGACGATGAGCAGTGCCACGGTGATGACGACCCAGGGGAAGTGAAGGTCGGTCCCGACATGGTGGCCCCGCAGGAGGTTGGTGGCGTCGTGGTAGAGGGTGTCCACCGGATCGGTGAGACCTCCGTGGCGGGCCGAGCTGGTCTGGAGGGTCAGGGGTTTGGTGAAGGTGCCGAACTCGACGCTGGTCCAACTGAGGAACGCCAACAGGCCCGCAGCGGGGGCCAGCACCGCCACGAGCCGGGCCCACCGCTGGCGCCAGTGGGTCGAGCCGAGTCCTCGGGCTGCTTCGCAGAGGGCGGGGATGAGCAGGAGGCACCCGATGGGCCGGTCCGTTCCGGCCAGGAAGCCCGCCCCCGCCGCCAGCAGCCACCGCTGGTGGCGCAGACAGTAGAAGCAGACCACGGCAAGCAGAATGAAGATGGAGTCCGAGTACCCCATGACCATGACGAAGGCTGCCGGCACGAGGTTGACCAGCCAGGCCGCCGTCCGGGCCGGGACGGGATCGCCGAACTCGGATCGCACCAGTAGGAACAGGGCGCCGGTGGCGAGAAAGCCGCAGACATTGGCGATGAGCACGGTGGCGGCATCGACGGGCAGGAAGGTGACATGGTGCAGGGCACTGGCCGCTACCGGGAGGAGCGGGAAGAACCGGAGCCCTTCGGGTCCGACGGCGTGATACCCGTGGGCGGCCAGGTTGGCGTACCACCCGGCATCCCATCCCACCAGTCCGTCGTGCGCGGTGGCCAGGGCCCGTGGGTCCCGGATGGCGAAGTGGGTGATCTCGAACTTGGCCATGGCCAGGGCGGCCAGGACGATCGCCCTTCCGGCCAACCACGGAAGCCAGGATGCCGACGCCGCCTCGCCCAGCGCTCTCCACCCGCCGCCCGAGGTGCGGTCTGTAGCCGTGTGCGTGTCCAATGTGAGTTGCGCGCCTTGATCCTGACCGAGCGGCGCGTGCTGCCGTTCCCCCCGGGTGTGGGCCCGGCCACCCTACCAAGGCGGGGCCGTTTCGCCTAGGTGCGACCGATGGTCTCACTGCGGCAGGGACCCCAGCTGACAGCCCTCAGGCCCGGCACCGAGCGCGGTGGGTGGCGACCCGACGGGCTGCCGAGCCCCGGGTGCCGGTCCCCCGGTAGATTGTCCTGGTGGCCGAGCGGTATTGGATAGAGACGTTGGGCTGCCCCAAGAACCAGGTGGACTCCGACAAGCTGGTCGGAACGCTGGTGGCCGACGGATTCGAGGAGGCCGGTGCGCCCGGCGAGGCCGATCTGGTCGTGGTCAATACCTGCGCCTTCATCGAGGCGGCCCGGCAGGAGTCGGTGGACACCGTGCTGGCCCTCGCCGATGCCCGCCGGGATGGGGCGCGCCTGGTGGTGACGGGCTGCATGGCCGAACGGTACGGCGACGAGCTGGCCGAGGCCCTGCCCGAGGTGGACCTGGTCGCTCCTTTCGGGGTGGCGCTGACCGGCCGGTCGACCGGCGCAGCGTCGGCGGTCGGAGCTCTCCCCGAGGCGGCGACGAGGGGTACCCCGGTACTGCTCGGACGCAAGCCGGAGGAGCGGGCCGCGGTCCCCTCGTTCGATCTGCTCAATCTGCCCCGACCGGCGTCAGAGGCGCCGTGGTCCTATGTCAAGGTGGCCGAGGGCTGTGACCGCAACTGCGGGTTCTGTGCCATCCCGTCGTTCCGGGGCAAACAGCGGTCGCGCACCACCGAGTCGATCCTGTCCGAGGTGGATCAGCTGGCCGGGTCGGACGGGATGCTCCGCGAGGTGGTGCTGGTGGCCCAGGACCTCTCCTCGTTCGCCCTCGACCGATCGACCGGCCGCACGGTTCCGCGCCTCGACGGTCCGGCGGTCGGCGGGGCCCGTCCCATCGTCCGACTGGTGGAGGCCCTGGCGGGACGGGTCGACTGGGTGCGTCTCCTCTATCTCTACCCGTCGACCCTCGACGATGCGCTGGTCGATGCCATCTTGGCCACGGGGGTTCCCTACTTCGACCTCTCGCTCCAGCACGTGTCGCGGCCGCTGCTCAAGCGCATGCGTCGATGGGGTGAGGGGGATCGGTTCCTCGACAGGATCGACTCCATCCGTCGGTCCGACCCGACGTCTGCCTTCCGCTCCTCGTTCATCATCGGCTACCCCGGGGAGACCGAGTCCGACCACGACCAGCTCCTCCAGTGGCTGGAGGAGGCCCAGCTGGATTGGGTGGGGTTCTTTCCCTTCAGCAACGAGACCGGCACCTATGCCTCCGGACTCGGGGACCACGTGGCCGACGAGTTGGTGTCGGAACGGTTGCGAGAGTGCACCGAACTACAGGACGCCATCACGGCCAGTCGCCGGGACCTGATGATCGGCTCCACCGTCGAGGTGCTCGTCGACGCACCCGGTGAGGGTCGCACCTATCGGGAGGCGCCCGAGATCGACGGGATCGTCTCCCTCCCGGTCGACCTGCCTGTCGGAGCCTTCGTCGACGTCGTGGTCACCGGCGCCGACGGGCCCGACCTCGTCGCTGAGCCCCGGCCCCTCCCGGCTACTGGAGCGGCATGATGAGTGACGGTGCCGTCCATCCAGCTGCTCCCGTGACCGGGGCCACCACCTTCGGGCCGTCCGCCCTCCTCACCCCGGCCAATGGGATCACCGTGATCCGGCTGCTCGCCACCCCGGTACTGATCGTCCTCATCATGTTGTGGGGGGCCAGCTGGTTCACCTTCGTCTTCGGTGGGCTGCTCGCCTTCTCCGACGGGATCGACGGCTGGGTGGCCCGAAAACAGGGGACCACCCGCTCGGGGGCGTTTCTCGATCCCCTGGCCGACAAGGTGGCGGTCCTGGGCGCTCTCGTGGCCCTGGTGGCCAAGGGCATCATCTGGTGGCTGCCGGTGGCCATCATCGCCGTGCGGGAGATCGCCATGTCTGTCTACCGATCGGTGGTGGGCCGTCACGGCGTCTCCATCCCGGCCCGGAACTCGGCCAAGTTCAAGACCTTGCTTCAGGACATCGCCATCGGCATGTGCCTGGCCCCACCGTTGGCCGGCCACACGTCCCTCCTCGACGCCGGCATCTGGGTGGCCACCGCCATGACCGTGATCACCGGGGCCCAGTACTACGTGGACGGCAGAAAGGCGGCCCGGGCCCGCTCGACCGACGCCACGATGCCCACGACCGGAGCCGTCGACGGCACGAGCTCGGCGGCCTGAGCACATGCGCATCGAGATCGTCGCCGTCGGCACCGAACTGCTCCTCGGGCAGATCGCCGATACCAACTCCATGTGGATGGGGGAGCACCTGGCCGCCATCGGTGTCGCCTCGCACTTCCATCAGGCTGTCGGGGACAACCACGAGCGAATCGTTCTGGCGTTCCGGACCGCCCTGGCCCGCAGCGACGGGATCATCGTCTGCGGGGGACTCGGGCCCACCCACGACGACATCACCCGAGACGCCATCGCCGAGGTGATGAACGTCTCCCTGTACCGGGACGAACAGGTGGTCGAGAACATCCGCACCATGTTCAACGCCCGGGGACGTCAGATGCCCGATTCCAATCTCCGACAGGCCGACGTGCCCGAAGGCGCGGCCATCATCGCCCAGACCAAGGGCACGGCCCCCGGGCTCATCTGCCCCGTAGGCCACAAGGTGATCTATGCCGTCCCCGGCGTTCCCTACGAGATGTCCGACATGTTCGACCGGGCCATAGCGCCCGACCTCATCCAGCGCATGACCGATCGGGGGGAGACGACCGGGGTCATCGCCAGCCGGGTCATCCGGACCTGGGGTATGAGCGAGTCGGGACTGGCCGAGACCCTGGCCGGGCACATCGATCAGCTCGACGCGGCGGTGTCCGCCCCCGACGGATCAGATGGAGCCGACGGCGGTGGGGCCCCGCCCGCCCCGGCCACCATCGCGTTTCTGGCCAGCGGGATCGAGGGGATCAAGGTGCGGGTGACAGTTCGGGCCGACGACGACGCCACCGCTTCGGCACGTCTCGACACCGAAGAGGCCGAGATCCGCCGCATCCTCACCGAGGCGGCCGGCGACGTGGTCTTCGGCATCGACGACGAGGCCATCGAGGACGCTGTCGCCCGGAGTCTGGCCCGCGAGGGGCTGACCCTCGGACTGGCCGAGTCGCTGACCGGGGGACTGGCCGCCTCCCGATTGGTCAACGTGCCCGGGGCCAGCCGCTGGTTCCGCGGCTCGGTGGTGTCGTACGCCTCGGAGGTCAAGTTCGACGTGCTCGGGGTACCGGTGGGTCCGGTGGTGTCCGAGGCCGCCGCCCGGGCCATGGCCGACGGGGCCCGCACGGTCCTCGGTGCCGACGTGGGCCTGTCCATGACCGGGGTGGCGGGTCCTGATCCCCAGGACGACCAACCTCCCGGCACGGTGTTCGTTGGGCTGTCCCACGCCGGCCACGAGACCGAGGCCTTCTCGTTCAACGTGCCCGGCGACCGGGATCGGGTCCGTCAGTACGCCACGATCGCCGCGCTCGATCTGTTGCGACGCACGGTGGGCGGCTGACGTAGGCCGGGCGGTTTCCGGATCTCACCCCACGTGGGCATGTCCGAAGGACAGCGGCGGATGGTCGAGGAGTACCGTGCCGAGCAGCCGATTGGACGGGGTGTCCAGCACGACGACAGCCAACCGTCCGCGTGGTGATCCGAGGGGTCGGGCCACCGAGGACGCCACGAAGGTGCCGGTGAACTCGATCGCACAGACTCGGTCCGACGGGCGACGGGAACCGGTGAGGGATGAGAAGGGCTTCGGCGCCCGATGGTGGAGGGCGGCGAGCGTGAGCAGCTCCACACCGGCCAGGGCCCCTCGGCCGTGCACGGCCCGGGAGGCGGCGGGCAGGGCCTGGTAGCACGGGCTGTCGGACGTACCGAGGTCGCTGTGGGCCGAGGAGCAGCCGACCAGCATGCATCCCGCCACCAGACAGGCGGCCAGCCCGCCGGTGAGTCGCCGAGGTGCGGCTCGTGTCGCGACGTGCCTGATGCTCATGGTGGGGTCACCTCCGAACGCTCAGGGGCGGTCGGGTCCTGTTCGTCAACGGACCCCACGGGATCCGTAGCCTCGATCGGGGCCTCCAGGGCGTGGCGGCTCCACCGGCCATGGCGGACTTCGAGGGCGAGCTCGCCCCAGAGGGCCCAGCCCACGGCCAGGACCAACCAGAAGCTGATGAACCGGTAGATGAGGACGGCGTCGACGGTGGTGGACTCCACGCCCCCGAACGCCACCAAGGCAATGGTGATGCTCCCCTCGACGACACCCAGGCCGCCGGGGGTGATGGGCAGGGAGGTGGCCAGCTGGCCCGCCCCGTAGGCCAACAGGAGACCCTTCCACGGGACGGGCGCGCCGATGGCCGGGAACATCATGGCGAAACAGGCGCAGTCCAACAGCCAGTTGCTGGTGCCGAGTGCCAGCGTGGCTGCCACCTGGCGCCAGTCGAGGTGTACCGAGGTGGTCCACTGGAAACTCTTCTGGATCCGGGCCTCGGTGGCCGTCGACGGCCGGCCGGTGAGTGCGCCGCGCCCAACGGATGAGCCCGTCGGTGATCCACTGCAGCGGTCGCTCGTGGACGAACAGGGTGCCGATGGCGACGGTAACCACCAGGACGCCGACGATGGCCGGGACCAGGTCGAGTGATGCCCCCTGTTCGGCCGCCAGTCCGAGGCCGAGGGCAGCTACCAGGGCCAACGACACGATGGAGGCGATCACCGTACCGGTGATGGCCCACGTGGCCAGGGTGTTCCCCGCGCCGAAGCGTCGGTACCACCGGAAGCTGTACACAGCAGAGACGGCATTGCCCCCCGGGAACGAGTTGGCCAGGGCTTGTGCCGCGAATGTCGTCTTGAGGAGCGACCCCCTCGGCGCCCGGAGCCCGCCGAACCCGAGGAGCCCGAACTGCATGGCGGCGAGGCTCACGAAGGAGAGGAACTCGGCCACCACCGAGGCGACCAGCCACCACCAGTTCAGGCGTCGGAGCACGGTCCCGAGGCCGGACAGCTCGTCGGTGTGGGCGGAGAGGACCCAGGCGGCCAGGGCGACGACGGCCAGACCCAGGAGCACACGAACCACTGGCCACCACCGTCGCCACCCGGGACCGACGCGTCGTGTCGTTAGGGCGCCTTGGTCGGGGTGGGAGTCGACGTGGCCGCCGCAGCAGGGGTGACGGGGATGCCTACGGGCACGAGCTCGACCCAGCTGTTGCCGGGGGCAAGGGTGATGGGGGCACCGCCGGCCGTGGTGAGGGTGGCCGGCTGGGTCAGTGCGCTGCGGGTCCAGGTGCCGGTGATGGCCACCCCGTTGCGCATGACGACGACGGGGCCGGTTCCCGTGGCGGTCACGTCCACCTCGTGGCCGCCCTCACTGTTTTCCACCCACGGGCCCGTGGCGGTCGGCACCGTCATGATCACCACATCGGTGGCGGCGGTCTGGGACCCGTCCAGGAGCTTGTCCGGTTGACCGGAGTAGAGACGGAGGTAGTTGCTCGTGGCGGCGTTCCACTGCCAGGTCACATCGGACGAGGAGGAGAAGGGGATGTGCACGCTCGCACCGGAGCCGGGGACCGATCCCTTGGGCAGGGCCGTCGAGTACTGGAAGATGGGTGCCGGCGCTGTCGTGTCCGTCGGGTCGAGGGCCCAGAGGGTGGCCGTGTTGGCGAACGTGGCGTAGGGGGCGACCCGGCCGGGCTGCTCGATGATGGCCGAGCCACTGCCGGTGAGCAGGTTCTTGTCGATGAGGGGCGACGACTGCATGAGGGCGATGACCGGGTCGATCCCACCGGCGTGGGCGAACAGGGGATCGGAGAACTGGGACATGATCCCGGCATCAGGCTGACGGGCGGAGCGCAGGTCTCCCACCAATGGCGCGGTCTGGCACTGGAAGACGGCGAGCAGGCGGGTGATGGCCCCTTCCACGGGCTCCTCGAAGACGATGTCGGCCTGATTGAGACCGGCCGAGGGTCGGTCACCGGGGTAGTTGCCGATCTTCACGCCGAGGGCCGGACGGGCGGGGACGGTGCCCCCGGGAGCCGGCGTTCCGGTGAGCGGACAGGTGGGAGCCGGAGCCGTCGTTGTCGTGGTGGTGACGGGCACCTTGGCCGCGGTCGCCTCCTTGGCGTCCTTGTGGGTGGCGACCACGCCGATCACCACGCCGATGATGACCACCACGAGTGCACCGAGCACGTACCACCAGGTGCGTGAGCCTCCACCCCGCCCTCTGGCCTGTCGGCGCAGCTCCTGTCGCGAGAGCACGGGGGGACCGGTGCCCGACCCGCCGCGCGGCGCGTCGCCGGTGCCTGATCCGGGGGGCATCTGATCATCGGGCATTGATGGATGAGGCTACTGCGGGCCCATCCGCCGGAGGTCGATGGAGCACCTGGTCGGTGGCTCTGGACCCCGGTCCCCGGGCTGCGGCGGCCACCCGGCCCTCGCTGCCACCCTAGCTCCCCGGGGATCCATCATCGAACATGCGTTCGGGTCTAGAGTGATCTCGTCGTCCAGTACCACCCCGCAGTGATCGGCCCGGACCCGGTTCGGACCACCAGAGCACGTGTCACACCCCCTTCCTAGGGTCGGCACGGTCACAACGAGCGACAAGCACCGAGGAGAGAAGACATGGAACGCGACAAGGCACTCGACATGGCCCTGGGGCAGATCGAGAAGCAGTTCGGTAAGGGGTCGATCATGCGCATGGGCGAGAACCTGCACATGAACATCGAGGCCATCCCGACCGGTGCGCTGGCCCTCGACCTGGCCCTGGGCATCGGCGGCCTTCCGCGGGGTCGGATCGTGGAGATCTTCGGTCCGGAGTCCTCGGGCAAGTCCACCTTGGCCATGCACGTGGTGGCCGAGGCTCAGCGCAACGGTGGTATCTGCGCCTATGTGGACGCCGAGCACGCCATGGACCCGGTGTACGCCAAGGCCATCGGCGTGAACATCGACGATCTCCTCATCTCCCAGCCCGACACCGGCGAGCAGGCTCTGGAGATCGCCGACATGCTCATCCGGTCCGGGGCCCTCGACGTGCTGGTCATCGACTCGGTGGCGGCGCTGACCCCCAGGGCGGAGATCGAAGGGGAGATGGGGGACACCCACGTCGGCTTGCAGGCCCGGCTCATGTCCCAAGCCCTCCGCAAGCTGACCGGAACGCTGTCCAAGTCGCGGACCATCGCCATCTTCATCAACCAGCTGCGGGAGAAGATCGGCGTCATGTACGGATCGCCTGAGGTCACCCCTGGAGGTCGGGCGCTCAAGTTCTACTCGTCGGTGCGGCTGGACATCCGGCGTATCGAGACCATCAAGGACGGCGCCGACCAGGTAGGCAACCGGACCCGGGTCAAGGTGGTCAAGAACAAGTGCTCGCCCCCGTTCAAGCAGGCCGAGTTCGACATCACCTTCGGCCGGGGGATCAGCCGAGAAGGCTCGTTGCTCGATGTCGGTGTGGAGTTGGGCTTCATCAAGAAGTCCGGCGCCTGGTTCACCTACGAAGGGGAACAGCTGGGTCAGGGCCGGGAGAACGTCAAGACCTTCCTGACCGAGAACCCTCAGCTGATGGCCGAGGTGGATGAGCGGATCCGCGAGCACCTGGCCGCTCAGAACGCCGTGGAGGCCGAAGAGGCGTCGGCCGCCCTACCGGACGACGCCCGGGATCTGGACCTCGACGATCAGCCCATCACCCTCAGCGAGTAGTCGGAACTGAGGTCGAACTCGTCCTTCAGTCCTGTGGGATTTGTGACGAGAACGTATCGGTCGTGCATCGACCTTCGCCGGCCCGGGACGCAACGTTGCGTCCCGGGCTGCTGCGTTCCTTGGACCCTTGGCCCTGCCCGAACGGTGGCCTGATCGCTCGGATCACGCGGCGTTGACGGTGTCCGGGGCGGCCCTCGAGGGGGATCCGGCAGCGTAGGTCGTCGCCCAGTTCCCCTGGGACGGATTGCTCACACTGGCCGGCCCGCCACCGATCACCGAGTAGACGTTCTCCATCATGCGCAGGACCTCGGCGGTGGCCCCCGGGGTGGCATCGGGAATGACGTTGGAAGGGATCAGTGAGCTGTTCGACATGACGTTGAGCCAGTTGGCGTTGCCGGTGGCGAAGACGCCACCCCCGCCGGGCACCGTGTACCAGGTCATGTCGGAGTAGTTGCCGCCGCGGTTGGCCACCAGCGAGTGGGCGATGATGTCCAGGTTGGTCGGACCGCCGCCGCCGGGGACGTAGCGGTCGAACTCACCTTGGACGACGCCGGCGAAGTGATGGTCGAGGGGGAGTTCGACTCCGGCCAGTACCCATGAGGTCGGGTCGGCAATGACCAGATCGGCCTTGGCCCCGATGTCCTGGTAGGTGCTGCCGATGAGTTCGGACTCGGGTCGGGACACCGGTGCCTGCGGCCAGTTGACGGTGACCTGCGCCGGGTTCTGTCGGAGCATGGGGTCCTCGGCGGCCGACTTGTAGCAGACCTGGAGGCGGTTGGCTCCGAGCGGCGAGGGCTCGAAGCGGATCTGGCGGTCGCGGCGTTGGCTCCGAGGAAGGCGAGATTGACCCCTGCGGCCAGCGCCTGGGCGACCCCGTCACGCATGGGGGCCGACCAGTACTCGTCGTGGCCGAGGCTGATGAAGAGCCTTTGTGGGAGGTGAGGCGCTGGGGCTGGGCGTGCAGATCGCTGTCGGTCCAGTAGGTCACGTCGAGGCCCAGCTGCTCGGCCTGGTAAATGACCGGGAGCTCGTTGCCCACGAAGTCGGCTGCCCCACTAGCCCAGTCGTGGTCGTAGGGACGGTCGAACGAGACCACCCGGGAGCGCTCCTCGAAACTGCCACCCGAGGGAATGTGGGTGTAGAGACCGCGCCGTTCCGGTTGCCGTAGTAGAGGCTGTAGCCGCCCCAGCGGTTGTAGGCCTGCCAGGTGGTGACGCTCTGTTGGATGACGATGGCGGCCTTGGACACGTCGTCGCGCACGAGAGGGGGACGAACTGCTGCTCCCCGGTGGCGCCCCCAGCTTGAGGAGGTAGGTGCCGGGCGGCCGGGTGGCGTCCACCGGCACGGCCAGCGACAGCGCCCAGTAACATTGGATGGTGTTGGTGAACGGCAGCAACGTCGGCGGAGGTTGGCGGGAGCCGGGGAGCTCATCGGACTGCCGCACCAGGCGGCCTGCGATACCGCCGTAGTACCCCATGCGGTAGGCCTCGACGTGGAACGAGGCGGCCTTGGTGCTGACGAACAGGGTGACGGTGGCCCCGGTGGTGGTGCTGACCTGGTCGGCGTACCCCTCGATCTCGCCGGCCGCCTGAGGGGTGGTGACCCACCAGGTGTCCGGGTGTTGGCATTCTCGGCGATGATGGCCTCCGAGGTGGGGAGGGGCACGCCGTTGGCCGATGGGTGGCCGTGACGGTGTCGCCGATCGGGGCGGTGGTACCGGTGGCGAGGTGTGGTCCGCCGCGTTCGCTGGCGGCCCGGGCCGGCGGCCGACCGCCCTGGGCCAACCGGGTTCGTCCTCGGACACCGCGTGGGTGATGGCCACCGCTGCGGCGGCGGTGACGGCGGCGCCGGCCACGACAGCCGATGAACCGCCGGCGGGAGGGCCGTGGCGAGTGCTGGTGGCGTCTCCCCGACGGCGTTGGCTTCGGGGCGGTCCGCGGCACCGTCGGTTCCTTCGGGCGACACGCCGTCGCGGTGATGGACCATATCGTCGGGCGGGATGCCGGGGAGGCGTGATCGGGTTCGGCCTCGCCGGAAGGAGAGGCCTGTCCGTCGATGGTCATCCACTCACCCTAGTGAGCCGTAGGTCCGATTCGGTGTTGGCCCAGCGGCCCTGGCGCCCAGCCCAGGGCCAACTACGCTCGGTCGACCCACCTCGGATCCGGCGCCAGGCCGGCCGGGTCCGGTCGATGAGTGAAAGCGAGCAGGCCATGCAGTTCGGAATCATCCCTCCGGTCAGATTGGGCGTCACCGCCGACCCCGACTGGATGACCTCGTTCGCCCGTCACGCCGAGGCGTGCGAGTTCGAGTCGATCGTGCTGGTCGAGCACGCCGTGGTGATCTCGGACTACGAGAGCACCTACCCCTACGCCTCGTCGGGCAAGATGCCCTCCCCAACAACTGCCGGATACCCGACCCCCTCGACCTGATGGCCTACCTGGCCACGGTGACCGAGCCGGATCACCCTGGCCACCGGGGTGCTCGTCGTGCCCAACCACCAGGCGGTGGTCCTGGCCAAGCGCATCGCCACCGTCGACGTCCTGTCGGGGGGGAGGGTACGGATGTGCGTGGGGGTGGGCTGGATGGACGAGGAGCTGCGCCGCCACCGGGGCCGACCCGCGCCGTGCGTGGGCGTCGCACCGACAAGACCGTACCGGCGATGCGCGCCCTGTGGGGCGGACTCGGGCCCGGCCGGTGCCGACTTCGAGGGCGAGTGGCAGCTCGTCGTCATGCCCACTCGTTACCCGACCGGGTCCGGCCCTTGAAGGCGTCCCCCATCCACATCGGCGGACACAGCGAGGCCGCCGCCGTCCGGGCCGGTCGGCTGGGGGACGGCTTCCAGCCCCTCGGCCTGGCGGCCGACGTCCTGGCGGTCCGCCTCAGCCAGATGCGCGAGGCCGCCGAGGCAGCCGGGCGCGACCCCGACGCCATCGAGCTCTCCCTCTCGGGTT
>CAWFQI010000014.1:0-104575 GCA_963817985.1 uncultured Acidimicrobiaceae bacterium
GAGCCCGTGGTTGTCGAAGAAGCGGGCAAAGGTGACTGCGGGCATGTCGAGGAGGGTCTGGGGGTCGGCCGACCAGATGGACGAACCCATCGGTATCAGATACCACTCGATGAACCGGGAAGACCAGTGGCCGGCGGCCAGCAGTTCGGCCAGTGACTGGTCGGTGGGATGGTCGTCAGTGAGGAGTGCTCGGGCCACCCGGTTGAACCGAACGACATCGGAGAGCATGCGTAGGAATGCCGGGCGCAGGGCGTTGCGTCGTTGGGCGAACAGCGTGGTGAGAGGGAGGTACCCCGCCATTCGACACCGCTCAAGTCATCCGAGACGCTGAAACTCATGTCGCTGGACTTGGTGGCTACTCCGAGCTGGTCGAACAGCCGCACGAGGCCCGGATAGTTCCGTTCGTTGTAGACCAGGAACCCGGTATCCACCTCGTAAGTCTCGTCGGCCAAGTCGATGCGCACGGTGTGGGCGTGGCCCCCGGGCCGACCATCCGCCTCGAACACCGTGACGTCATGACGCCTGCTCAGCAGATGGGGCAGACGAGGCCGGAAACGCCTGTTCCCACGATGGCGATCCTCATGGATGTGGACAGCTCCTCAGTTGTTCGTTCAACCCCACAGTAGGTGTTCGGAGCAACGCCCGGGCTTGGATGAGCTCGGTATGGCGTGGGAGAACTCCCAGTATATTGGCCCTAAGGGGTCGTGCAGCCGGGGTGAGTCGGCGCAGACGGAAGGACCAGCGATGTCCCGCTACCGTGGAACCGTCGTCTCTGAACGATCGGCCGAGGAGACATTCGACTATCTGGCCGAGTTTTCCAACGCAGGCCACTGGGATCCCGGTGTGGCCGGGGCTGAGCGGTTGGACGGGGGCCCGGTGGGTCTCGGCAGCTCGTTCCGATTGCAGGTGAAGTTCTCGTCGAGGACCTTTCCGCTCGACTACCGCGTGGTCTCCTACGAACGTCCGCACCGGGTCGTCCTGTTGGCCGAAAGCGCCTCGGTGCGCTCCGAGGACACCGTCACCGTGGTCCCGAGACCCGGTGGCGGGTCCATCCTCACCTACGACGCCGACCTCACGCTGCTCGGCCCGCTCGCTCACTGCAACGTGTTCTTAAGCCCGGTGTTCCGCGGCATCGGGGACCGGGGCCTCGGCGGGCTCCGGGAGGTGCTTGGTGCCCCGGCCAGACCTCAACCGGCGTCTGGTCCGTTCGGTGGGCTGCCGGCCCGATTGGTCGATGAGGCCCTGGAAGCGACCGTAGTGGGAAGCTTCTCCTCCATCGGACCCGAGGTGCGCAGCCGTCTGGCTCGATGGACCCAACCTCCGGCGATGGACGGGGCAGTGGTGCTCGTCACCGGTGCGACTTCGGGTCTCGGCCTCGCCACGGCGATCGGCGTGGCCCGTCGAGGTGCCACCGTCCGATTCACGGCCCGGAGTCGGGACCGGGCCCTTCAAGCCAGGGCAGCCATTACCGACGCTGCGCCCGGAAGCGACGTGGACTTCCTGTTGGCCGACATGAGCAGACTCGATGACGTCCGAGCCCTGGCCGACCAGTTCATCGCCCACCATGACCACCTGGACGTGCTGGTCCACAACGCCGGGGCACTGACCGGTCGGTACACGGCGACCGACGAGGGGACCGAGGTCACCGTGGCCACCCAGTTGGTAGCCCCGTTCCTCCTCACCGGGCTGCTGCTCGAGCGGCTGCGCGCCGCCATCCCCTCACGGGTCATCCAGGTCTCGTCGGGAGGGATGTACACCCAGAGGTTCGACCTCGCCACCCTCGAGATGGGCCCGGACGGGTACGACGGCACCGTGGCCTATGCCAAGGTCAAGCGGGCTCAGCTGGTGCTCATGCACGAGTGGGTTCGACGCCTCGACGGCACGGGCGTGGTGTTCAACGCCATGCATCCAGGCTGGGCCGATACCCCCGGGATCCGCAGCGGGCTGCCGGGCTTCGCCAAGGTCATGGGCCCGATCCTGCGCACGCCGGACCAGGGGGCCGACACGGCCGTGTGGCTGGCCTCGGCCCCCGAGGCGGCCACGGCCACTGGTCGGTTCTGGCTGGACCGCCGGCCCCGGTGGGAGCACAAGGTCCCGTGGACCCACCTGAGTGGGGACGCCTTCGCCGCGGCCGGCGCCGACCTGTGGGCATGGTGCGCAGCGCGGTGCCGACTGGGACGGTATCGACCGGCGCCTCACTCCCAGCCGCTGAACCCGTACTGCTCGTGGGGGCCCATCACGGCGTTCTCGAACATGCCGTAGCCGACCTGGCCGTCATAGGAGAATGCGGCCGCGTACTCCGTCAAGGCCCAGGTCGAATAGGACGGGTCGGCCGGTGGCACGCTCTGGCCCTGGACCACGAGCTCCCCTTGGTACATCCCGTGCTTCCAATCGGGCTCGAGCCCGTAGCCACTGCCGAGCAGCAGCGGAAAGGCCAGTTGCGTCTCGACCTCGATCTCGGCCGTCTTCTTGCCCCGGGCTCCGTAGTAGGTGAGGGTGGCGCCGGTCACCGACCGTGAGCCGGGGGCAAAGCGGAGCTCGTGCTCGGGACGGCCGAGCCACTCGGCCTCGCGTCCCGACCCGATGGGGAACACCCGGTGGGCGTCCTGCATGATGCGCTCGCCGTTCGAACGTTCCTGAATGATGGTGACGATGGCGTGGTCCTCGAACCGGACGGGCGCATAGATCCAGAAGAAGCCAGCCCCAGTCTCGGTGGCCCGAATACCGGGGGGCTCGGGCTCACCCACCGGGCGTACGCCCCACGAGCGGTCACGGCAGCCCCAGAAGCGGTCCGGGGTCAACGACAGCTGGCGGTCGCCGACGGTCAGGGTCCCTGTCCAGGAGCCCAGCTGGGCGAACCGGGTCGAGTCGAAGGTCACCCTGGAGAACTGACGGTCGAAGTGACGAGACTCGAGGTGGGCTTGGGAGAATCCGTCGTAGACGGCGTCCAACTCGATTCCCCACTCGTTGGGCTCCACAATGACCCGGACCTGCTCGAGGCCCTTCACCACCTCGACACGGATCGGGCCCACCGAGGCGTCCATCCGATCGGCCCCGAGGGTCTTGGACGACCGGACCACCCGGTGGTCGCCTCCCCACATCACCGAAACAAAGGCGTCTGCCACGCTGAGGTTCGGGTACTGGCCCACTCCGATCACGGCAAACAGCTCGTCCTCGGTTCCGTGTACGCCGGCCGCGCCGTGGATGTTGAAGTAGTAGCGGTCGTAGAAATTGCGGTCCGAGGGCCCGACGAACCGCATCGGTTCGGATATCTGGTGGACCGGATAGTCATCCAGCGGTGAGAGCATTTGGCAGCCTCCTGGTCGCAAACGTCACGGGTGTTCGGCCATCACCGCCCGTCGTCGTCAGCGACAGTCGGTCGCGGGGCCGATCCGCGTCCGCACCGGGGTGCCTGGCGAGCGTAGCCAGGTTCGAGGTGACGGTGCGTCAGATGTTCGATCCGGCTACGATTTTCCTCGTCAGCGTGGTCGGCCGTCGACGTGCACCGTCAGGTTTCGGCCACCTAACCCGTTTCTGTCTCGAGCCTGGGAGGACGCAATGAAGTCGTACGATCGCCTGTTCATCGGGGGGGAGTGGGTCGAGCCGTCCTCGACCGCCGTGTTCGACGTGGTGTCGCCCACCACCGAGGAGGTGGTCGGACGGGTCCCCGAGGCCCAGGTGGCCGACGTGGACCGGGCCGTGGCCGCCGCCCGGGAGGCTTTCGAGCACGGCCCCGGCCACGCCTGAGCCCGGCGGAGCGTGGGGCCGTGCTGACCAAGGTGGCCGACGCCATCCGCAACGACATGCAAGGCATCTCCGAACTGATCTCGAACGAGATGGGCTCACCGATCTCGTGGGGAACCTTGGCCCAGGTGTTCGCGCCCACCATGATCCTCGACTACTACGCGGGCCTCAGCTCCACCTTTGCCTTCGACACGGTGAAGGACGGGCTGATGGGACCGGTGCTGGTGTCCAAGGAGCCCGTCGGCGTCGTGGCTGCCATCACCCCCTGGAACGTCCCGCTCTTCCTGGCCTGCGCCAAGCTGGCCCCGGCTCTCCTGTCGGGGAGCACCGTGGTGTTCAAGCCCGCCCCGGAGACTCCGCTGGACGCCAACGTGTTGGCCGAGATCTTCGCCGAGGCCGGTCTTCCCGCCGGCGTGCTCAACGTGGTGCCCGCCGGACGTGAGGTCGGAGCTCACCTGGTGAGCCATCCCGGTGTCGACAAGGTGTCGTTCACCGGCTCGACCGTGGCCGGGCGGGCCATCGGTGCGGCCTGTGGACAGAACCTCAAGCGGGTCAGCTTGGAGCTCGGAGGAAAGTCAGCCGCCATTCTGCTCGATGACGTGGACCTGGCCGAGTCGATCCCGCTGTTGCTTCCCAACGCCATCATGAACAACGGCGAGGCCTGTATCTCCCTCACCAGGATCCTCGCCCCACGGGACCGCTACAGCGAGGTCACCGAGGCCCTGGTCGAGCAGGTCCGAGCCATGAAGGTGGGCGATGCCCTCGACCCCGCCACCGAAGTGGGTCCCCTGGTGGCCGAGCGGCAGCGTGACCGGGTCGAGAACTACATCCGTATCGGCCAGGATGAAGGGGCCAAGGTCGCGGTCGGCGGCGGTCGTCCCGAGGGGATCGACAAGGGCTGGTTCGTCGAGCCCACCGTGTTCGTGGACGTCGACAACTCGATGCGTATCGCCCAAGAGGAGATCTTCGGGCCGGTGCTCTCGGTCATTCCCTACGACGATGAGGCCGACGCCGTGCGCATCGCCAACGACTCGGAGTACGGACTGTGCGGAGGGGTCTACACCGGGGACAACGACCGGGGCCTCGCCGTGGCCCGCCAGGTGCGAACCGGCACGTACATGGTCAACTCGAACGTACCCATCGATTTCTCCTCGCCCTTCGGCGGCTACAAGGCCTCCGGGGTCGGGCGCGAGTTCGGCGAGGACGGCCTTGAGCTGTTCTTGGAGAAGAAGTCGATCAGCCTGCCGGCGGGCTACACCCCGAGCCTGTAGCCGCACCCGTCCGGGGACCTCGGTCCAACCCCGAGGTCATCCCAGGCGGGTCCTAGGCGTGGCTGGACGGTTTGCCGGGCCTTTTTGGCCGCTGGCGCGTGCGTAAAGACCCCTGGACCTGCGAAGATGGTAGTGACGGTGCCGGGCCCTGGGGCCAGGCCGCACCGGTCCGGCGTGCGTGGAGGCAGGCAACCCGATGAGTACTGGCGTCCACACCGCTCCCAGGCGGGAGCGCAGGTCACCGTTCGACTCCGGCCACGGCCGGGGTCGTCCCATCGTGTTCAGCTATGTCCCGGCTCTGGACGGGCTCCGCGCCGTGGCCGTGCTCGGCGTGATGCTCTACCACGGTGGCGCACCGGTGGCCGCCGGGGGGTTCCTCGGCGTGGATGTCTTCTTCGTGCTCTCTGGGTTCCTCATCACCTCACTCCTCCTCGGGGAGTGGGCGAGGAGCCTCACTGTCCGCCTGGGACAGTTCTGGGCCCGCCGAGCCCGCCGCCTCCTGCCCGCCCTCTTGGTGATGCTGGTGGGGGTGGCCTTGATCGTGAAGGTCTTCTCGGGACCGGGGGAGTTCGCCGGCCTCCGCCTCGACTCGCTGGCCACCTTGTTCTACGTGGCCAACTGGCACTTCATCGTGGGCGGGGGAAACTACTTCGCCGCAACGGCCCAGCCCTCGATGCTCGAGCACATGTGGACGCTCGCCATCGAGGAGCAGTTCTACATCGTGTGGCCCCCAGTCGTCCTGGTCATGCTGCACCTCGGACGGAGGCTGCGGCCCTCGAGGCGTCTCTGGCCCGTCCTGTCAGTGGCGGTCGTCGGTGCCATCGCTTCGGCGATCGATATGCGGCTCCAGTACCAGAGCGGGGCGTCGGTCATGCGCCTCTACGAAGGCACCGACACCCGTAGCCAAGACATCCTGGTCGGTGCCGCCCTTGCCATCGGGATGGCCATGTGGGCCCAACACCGTTCGAGCCTGCCCTCCTCGACCGCCCTCGATCGCACGCCCGTCCAACGCCCTCACCCTGCGGCCGGCACGGCCGGCGCCGTCCCTCCCCGTGCTCACCGGCGGGATCTGCACCGTCGGCGTGGCCTCGGCATCCGACCCATCACGGCTTGGGAGATCACCCCGAGGCCGATTCGCGCCGCACTCCAGGCCGCCGGCTGGCTGGCCCTCCTGGTCGGCGCGGTGCTGTGCTGGCGGATCACCGGACCGGGTGCCGCACTGTTCGAAGGGGGCTTCTTCGTCTTCGCCCTGGGCGTGGCCCTGGTCATCTTCTGCGTGGTCACCACCCAGGGGGACTCACTGTCCCGCTCGCTCGGCAACCCTGCATTCCGCTATCTCGGCAAGATCTCCTATGGCACCTACCTCTGGCACGTCCCTCTGTTCGCACTGCTGACCGCCGAGCGGCTCCACCTCGGGGGCTATCCACTGCTCGTGGTCCGAGTGGCTGTCACCCTGGCTGTGGCCTCTGCCTCGTTCTACCTGGTCGAGGAGCCCATCCGGCGCAGGAAGACCAGGACCTTCTCGGAGTGGCGGGCTTGGCTCTTGACCACGGGAGCATTCCTCGGTGTGGTGGTGGTCACCGTGGCCGCCACGGTCCCGACGGCGGCCGAAGCCGCCGGACCGCTTCGTGTGCAGGGGGCGGCCTATGTCGGACCGCCGGTCAAGGTCATGGTATTCGGCGACTCGGTGGCGTGGCGGATGGCCTTTGCCATGCTGGCCAGTCAGCCCCAGGACAGCTACGACGTGAGCATCGACAACGGGGCCATCATCGGCTGTGGGCTCCTGCGCAGTACCCAGTACCGCCTCTACGGCGTCGACCACCCCGAGGTGCCGGCGTGCAACTCGTCGGCTCTGGCGGCCGATCAGTGGCCGGCCCAATGGCAGGGTGACCTGGAGCAGTTTCGACCCAATGTGGTTGTAGTACTGGCCGGCCGTTGGGAGCTCTCCGACCGGATGATCGACGGCCGGTGGCTGCACATCGGCCAGCCGGCATTCGACAGTGCCGTGAAGCAGTCACTCGAGCAGGCGGTGCAGGTGGGCACGTCGACCGGAGCACTCATGGAGCTCATGACATCACCCTGCTTTGCCCCCAATGAGCAACCCAACGGCCAGGTGTGGCCGGAGGACACCCCGGCCAGGCTCAACGCCTACAACGCCATCGTGCGTGAGGTGGCGGCTGAACATCCAGCGACGGTGCAGCTCGACGACTTCGAGTCTCAACTGTGTCCGGGCGGTGCCTACCAGGAATCCCTCGATGGGGTCCAGATCCGAGACGGGGACGGAATGCACATCGTTCCCACTGCTGCGGCAGGGCAGTGGCTCGATGCCCGGGTGCTCCCCCAGGTGATCCGGGTGGGCCGGCTGGCCATGGCGGGCCAGAGTCTCCTCCCGGGGTCGCCCGAGGCAACCTCGCCGACCCCGTCGCTCTCCGCCAGCGGCGCCAGTCCCTGATCTCGGACCGTGGAAAGCCCAGCCACGTCTGGCTTGATGGACCGGGTGGGTCAGGGCGAGCTGGACACCGGCGCGGGAGGAGGGATCGAAGAGGGTGGTGACGGCTGGCCGAAGGTGGTGTTGTCGGCCTGCTGACACTGCACCCGGAGGGAGTCGACCAGGGTGGACTCCGGAACGCGATTGCTCTCGGACACGGTGGTCATGAGGGCCTGCCACTGCCCGTCGTGGTAGGCCGCTTCGGCGGCGATGGGCAGCGCCTGGCGCAGTTGCTGGTAGGCGTCTTCTTTGAGTCGGCTGGCCGTCGTGGGGTCACTCTCGTGGGTTGAGCGGGCCAGCAGGGTGAGCGAGCGGTCGATGTGGCCGCAGGCCTGTTGGGCCAGCGACGTGCCACTGTTGCCACACGCACTCAGGGTGACGCCGAGTCCGACAACCACTGCGGTCCCTACGGCCAGACGCCGGAACCGGACCGGGATCGTGGCGAACCTCACCCCAGCCAGCTACCCGATGAGTCGAGGAGGTACCGGCTGACGGCCAGACACCGGTCGAAGACCTCGCACATCATCTCCTCGCCGGCCAGGATCCTGGTGAGCGAGACCGGCGACCGGGCCACGATATTGAGGCGTCGTTCGGCCGCGTCGGTGGCCGATGCATAGGAGTCGATCGCCGACACCTCGAGCGGGAGCTCGATACCCCCCACGCCGGCCAGGTCGATGGCCAGTCGCAGCAGATCCGGACCGTTGGGGAGCGGGGGTAGGGCCCAGGTGAAGGTCAGGGGGAAGTGGAAGTCATCGGGTGGCTCGTCGTCCTCGGGCAGGCCGAACACAGCGTCCTCAAAGGAGAGCAGCGTCCTCGGGTCGACTTCGAGAGCAAGGTGCAAGTCGAGCGGTCCGCCACAGCCGTCCTCGGGATGGAGATCGACTTCCCAGACCTGGCGGAGGGAGTAGGTCTCCACGAAATGCCGTTCGTCGTGCACGTGGAAGCCATGGTCCACCGAGTGATCCTTGAGGTCGGCCACGTAACCGGCCACATCGATGACTGCCACAGTTGGCTCAGCCTACCGGGACACCGGAGGTCCGGTATCGTCGACCCATGGACGACGACGAGCTGCTGGCGGTGCTCCACGCCACGGCATCGGCTGTGGCCGACGCCCTTGGTGACCTGGGCGATTGGGGCCTCGCCGGTACCCTGCCGGGCCAGTACCGTTCCGATCTGGCCGCTGATGCGGTGGCGCTCTCGATCCTCGAAGGAGCGGGACTCGGGGTGATGTCCGAAGAGTCGGGCGTCCACCGGCCCGACTCGCCGCTCATCGTGGTAATCGATCCCGTCGACGGCTCTACCAACGCAGCGCGGGGAATCCCCTGGTATGCCACCAGTCTTTGTGTAGTGGATGCCGAAGGGCCGCGCGTGGCCGTAGTGGTGAATCAGGCCTCGGGAGTCCGCTTCGAGGCTGTCCGTGGCGGTGGTGCTCGAAAGGACGGCGTTCTCATCCAACCGTCGGGCTGCCGATCCCTCGACGAAGCCATTATCGGATTTTCCGGCTATCCGCTCCGGTACTTCGGGTGGTCCCAGTGCCGGATGCTCGGCGCCGCCGCTCTCGATCTGTGTGCCGTCGCTGAGGGGGTACTCGATGGATACGCCGTTGTTGGCGGATCGCAGCTCGGGAGTTGGGACTATCTCGGGGGGATGTTGATCTGTGCGGAGGCAGGTGCGGTAATCGGCGAGCTCCAGGGCCGGGAGCTGGTCACCTTGGACCACACGGCACGCCGAACGCCGGTGGCTGGTTCCACCCCTGACCTTCTTGCAGCCCTGTCTGCGGCTGCTGCGCAGGTAGCGTGATGCGCTCGGGCGTTTAGCTCAGTTGGTTAGAGCAGCTGGCTTACAACCAGCAGGTCATCGGTTCGAGTCCGATAGCGCCCACTAAGGAGGTCAGGAGGTCAGCGAGCCGGTACCAGCCAGCGGTACTGCCCGTAGGCCACATAGATTGGCCTGGAGCCGGGAGGGATCTCCAGATACAACTCGGCATCGGTACAGGCGTTGGAACCCAGACTTGGGATCGCGTCCGTCGACGTATGCATCTCCCGGCCCCCGCTGACTCCGAGTACAAACGGGTAGGAGCTGGGGCCCGTCTGGGACCCTTTGGGCCCAGCACAAACTCCGACGCTGGCGATGGCGAATGACAAGTGGCCTACGGCAACCGGGTACGCAACGTCCAACACAAGCACCTTCGCGAAACCGACTCCCGACGGGTTGGCCACGTTCAACGTGGTGCCCAAGGGGTTGACCGTATTCTGTGTGTTGGTGGCCGGGGGGAGCGTGGTTAATGGCTGAGTAACTGACGCTGGAGGCTGGGCCAATGGCGGTTGAGTTGCGGGTGCCGGCTGGAATACAGGATTTTGATTGCCCTTCGGCTCGATCCCTGTGAGCGAGAAGTCTCGTAAAGCCAAAAAGAACCCCACCGCACCGATGAGGCCACACACACCAATGACAAGGCCTGCAGTAGCCAGACCCCTTCCTCGCTCGGTGCCGCGCGCTGACCCGATCTGGCGTAACGCCACCAGGGCGAAGATCACCGCCACAAGCGATCCGAGTCCGATGAGCCACAGCAGCGACAGGATCAGTGACGCAATGGCGAAACCGTTTGCCTCTCCAGGAGCTGTCTGCGGCTGGTAGCCGTATCCCCGAGGCCGGTTGGGACGGCTGGCGACTGGATTGTTCTGGATGACGTAGCCCGGCCGAGCTTCAGGGGAATACCAGCGACCATCAGACGCCAACCACCAGCCTGGTCCCTGCGAGGTGTCACTCACCGTTACCCCCATTACCTCGTGCGTCGGCGACAAACCCTAATAGCAGGCTGTCTGATCCCCGGCTCGGGGTCCTTACCGGCTTGGGCTTCCTGCCAAACGCCACTGCTTGGACCCGCGCGTCCCAGCCACATGCACGGACCACCCGAGCAGGCGGTCCAGTTCCGATCGCCTTCAGTGAGATCGGATGGACCCGCTACCCATCTTGGGTGGTCCCCAAGAAGCAACCCGATTGCCAGGCTTCTGGGCAATCAGAGAGCACTACTTCCGTCCGGACTAGGCAGCTACGAGATTGGTAGCACTAATCTCCGACTCATGGACTTCGTGGGTGGTATGGCGCGGAATGGTGACGTTGAGATCTACTTCGAATCGCTCGGTGATCCCGACCAGCCAGCCCTGTTGCTCGTCAACGGTCTGGGCTCCCAGTGCATCAACTTCTCGACGGAGTGGTGTCAACAATTCGGAGACGAGGGATTCCGGGTGATCCGATTCGACAATCGCGACGTCGGATTGTCCTCGAAGATGGATGGCAGTACCTACTCGCTAGCCGACATGGCCGATGACGCGGTCGCGGTGTTGGACGAGCTAACCATTCATAGGGCGCACGTCATGGGGTGTTCGCTTGGAGGAATGATTGTTCAACGCTTGGCAATCGATCATCCGGATCGTGTACTCACCGTGACGTCGGCAATGTCGCGAACCGGGGAACCGGGCTATGGCGACAGCTCAGAAGAAGCATTGGCCTTCCTCATCGAACCAGCCCCAACCTCACGTGCCGACAACATCGATCGTCTGGTTGCCGCGCAGCATGTGTACGGCTCCAAGCCTCAATGGCTCGACGACGATGCCATCCGGACCCGTGCGGGCCTGGCTTTCGATCGTTGCTTCCATCCGTCAGGAGTGGCCAGGCAGATGCATGCGGCGATGGTCGATGGATCACGAGATGAACTGTTGCGGAAGACGAGCGTGCCCATGCTCGTCATTCACGGAAGTCGAGACACGCTGATCAATCCCAGCGGTGGACGCCATACCGCCGACATCGTGCCGGGGGCCCGTTACGTGGAGATCGAGGGAATGGGTCACGACTATCCGCCTGCTGTATGGAATGAATGGGTCGGCGCATGGTCTGCTTTTGCTCGTAATCCCGTTCGGTCTTAGTGCGCTGGCGTGCTGGCCGCCCGGTCATGATCGTGGCCGTCGTTTACTTCTGATACCCAGGGGTCAGTCATTGCTGCGGCAACCGTCCGGTAGCCACAGGACGCCTGCTTCGACTCAGCTGATCTGAAAGCCTGCCCCCCGCACGCCCGATTGACCCGATGCTCGGGTCATCGAAGGGTGATTAAACATCAAACCGAGACCGTCGGACCGTCCCCACTCTCAGCGCCGTCACGAGCCTGCGAGGCGAGCCTGTCCCGCAGCATCTGTTGAAACTCAACTGCCGTGAACTTGCACGGCGTGAGGCACTGCTTTCGGCACATCAGGCAGCGGTGCAGCGTCCGAAGCTCCACCAGTGCCGGCGGGTCGACGAAAGGCGACATGACCATCGAATCGGCATGTCGTGGCATCCCCTTGACCGATTCTGTCGCTTTGACCGATTCTGTCGCTCTCGGAATAAACGACCGGGTCCCGGCGATTGGGGCACTTCGGGGCGATCCCTGGCAACATGGCTGGGATGCCCCGACCCGCCCACGATTTTGACGCCATATACGAGGTCGGAACCCCTCCATGGGACATCGGGCGACCCCAGCCTGCATTTGCGCTCCTGGCTGAGGGGGGCCAGCTCGTCGGCCGGGTCCTCGACGTCGGCTGTGGCACCGGCGAGCATGCCCTCATGGCCGCTTCGTTGGGCTACGAGGCCGTGGGAATCGACATGGCGCCGCGTGCCATCGAGCTGGCCAAGGTGAAGGCGTCAGAACGAATGGTGGAGGTTACGTTCGTCGTTGCCGATGCCCTTGCCTTAGAAGATGTGGGCGGTCAGTTCGACACAGTGCTTGATTGCGGACTCTTCCACGTCCTCGACGATGGTGAACGGAGGCGTTACCTCAGCAGTCTGGACGAAGTGGTGCCCCTAGGCGGGCGCTTTCATATGCTCTGTTTCAGTGATCGCCAGCCGGGTGATTGGGGTCCACGTCGGGTTGCACAGGCCGAAATTCGGGATGCATTTGCATCCGGCTGGACGATCGATTCCATCGAGTCCGCCATCATCGACCTCACCTGGAGCCCAGAAGGAGCCTCGGCCTGGTTGGTCTCCGCCACCCATCGCTAGAACAGCCTCGGTCTCAGTGTAACGGGCGTTGCTCCTCTGACGAGAGTTGGTCGGTCTCCCGCGCGCCCTTGGTCAACTGCCGGGCGTTCCCGAGCCCAGCCACGCTGCCGTCCGGTTGTGCAGGTCTCAGGCGCAGGTGCATGAAAAATGGTCCAGTCGTCAGCTCCTCGAACGCTATTGGGTCTCGAACCTTCAGGTCCGGACTCGGCCTGGCCTCTACCAGCCGATCAATAAGGAACCCTGCTTCGCTGATGGCTGCCGTAACGGCCGTGAGAGGGCGACGCCAGAAAGTCACCGGATGTGGCTTGACCCACACCTCTGAGACTTGAAGGAAGGCGAAGTAGTCCTCAGGGCAATGATTCCTCCAGTCCCACGACGGGTGATGTATCGACATCACCACCGAGCCGCCCGGTCGGAGCACTCTGTGCAGCTCACGCAGTGGCGCAACCCAGTCGCGCAGATAGTGGAACACTAGCGACGCCACCACCAGGTCGACGCTCGTGTCGTCCACAAACGTCAAGGGCTCAGCCAGGTCATGGTGATGCAGCTCTGCCCTATCGCCGACCCGTGAACGGACGAGTGCAAGCATGTTGGCGCTCACGTCGCATGCCACCACCTCTGCCCCGTGGTTGACGAGCCACTCAGTTAGCGGTCCAGAACCGCAGCCGACCTCCAGTATCCGTTTGGAATAGACGTCGCCGAGCAGGGCAATGGTTGCAGGGCGTTCGTAGTAACTATTGGCTGCGCCGCTGACATTGTGAGCGTCGTACTCGATCGCCATGGCGTCGTATTCCGATGCAGTGCGAGCTGAGTCCCCTGTCGTCACCGCGGAGACGATACCAAGCTGTACCTGGCAACTCAGCTGACGAGTGCCACGCTCCGGGCATTGCGTGGCAGCCGCCCGGAAGGAGCTCCACTGGAGAGGGCGACGATCAGCCAGTCATGACCGGCATGGGCTGAGGAGCATCGAGGTCGAAGCGTCCCACTTACTCAGCGATGTGGCTCATTCCGTCCGCGGAGCTACTTCTTGGGGTGTTCATGGTGCCTGGGGGTGGATCGTCTCACCTCGGGCCAACATTTCGACGAACTGGCCGATGCGCCTGGACCGGGTGTCGCGCTTCTTGGCGTTTCCGATCCTGTAGAGGATCGCGTACCGATTTGCACTCGTGAGTGTCTCGAACATCGCCTTTGCGTCAGGATTGGCACGCAGGGCGGTAGCTAGATCCTCAGGCATCTCGATGCTGGCCTGCCCGGCGTAGGCGGCATCCCATCGGCCGTCCTCTTTTGCCTGTCGCACCTCGTCTTCGCCGGATCGATGCATTCGGTCGGTGGCGATCAGCCTCTCAGCGATGGCGGCGTTACGTTGGGACCAGGAACTCCGAGCGGCTCGCGGCGTGAATCGTCGTCGGAACGTGGCGCCGTCACGACGCCCTAGTTGACCGTCGATCCAGCCGAAACTGATCGCTTCGTCGAGCGCCTCGTTGTACGACAAGGTTGTTGGATCGACCGTTCCCTTCTTGGCCAGCACCAGCCAGACGCCCACTGAATCAGCGTGATGGGCGCTCAACCATCGCCGCCACTCGCCGGCGTCCTTGACCATCAGCTCAGGGAGATCCACGGCGTTCACCGTATCCCCATGTGCCGGTGGAGGACGGTCGACAAGTACAACTCTCCGGGCGGCATGGGACGGGGCAACCGCCCCTCCGTTGTGCCCTCATGGGCCTACGGTCACCTAGCCTCGCGGCGTGTCCAGCGAAGAACACGTGTCCTCCGCCCGAGCCGTCTATGAGGTGGCTGGGCCGACGTACGTCCAGTTCGCTGGCACCGACATCAACTCGGCGACAGAGCACCCCATCGACCGGACCCTGCTCGGGGCGTTCGTCGAGCTGATCAAGCGCCAACCACTGCGCCGGGTCGCCGATGTTGGTTGTGGACCAGGCCGGGTCGCGGCCCTCATGGCCGATCAAGGTCTCAGCGTGCTCGGGGTGGACGTATCCCGGGCCATGCTTGAAATCGCTCGTGTGGCCCATCCGCGTATCGAGTTCGTAGGGGGTCAGCTCGACGCGCTTCCCATCGAATCGGGAGCACTTGCTGGCGCTGCCTGCTGGTACTCGATCATTTACACGCCTCAGTCGCGGCTCGTCGAGGCGTTCGAGGAGCTGGCGAGGGTCTTGATCCCGGGAGGGTGCCTACTGCTTGCATTTCAGGAGGGGGGTCAGCCGGTCCACCGAGACGATGCCTTCGGCTCCGGCCTACCGCTGACCAGTTACAGGCACAGCCTCAGCGATGTCGTCGGTCATCTGGAGGAATCAGGATTTCGCATCTCCGCCACGGTGGTCAGGGCTCCCGAGCTGGAACACGAGACCACTTCCCAGGGGTTCGTAGTGGCCGTGCTGGACTCTCCTGATACGCGGTGGTCCTTCGATCTGCCTTATGTGACCGGAGGGGCGTTGCCAACCCGCATTCCTATTAGCGTATTTGATCGTCACAATCAGTCAGGAATGAGAGGGACCGTGAGCGAAGTTCGGAAAGAGTCCGCCGTCGACCAGAAGTCCGGAGACATCCGGGTCCGGGTCGCTGAACGCGTGATGCTCATTACGATCGACCGATCCCACAAGCGGAACGCATTGACTCAAGCCATGTACCAGACATTGGCAGATGAACTGCTTGAGGCGGATTCCGACCGAGATATCGGCGCCGTCGTGCTTACCGGTGTCGGTGATGTCTTTACGGCTGGAAACGACCTTACTGACTTCGCCTCTGGAGGAAGCCTCGATGAGACGGTTCGGTTTCTGGAGGCCATTTCCTCCGTGCGAGTCCCGCTCATAGCCGCAGTCAACGGTTTGGCCATCGGCGTCGGGCTGACTCTTCTGCTCCACTGCGACTTGGTCTATGTCGAACCTACCGCAGACCTTTCGGCACCATTCGTCGAACTTGGACTGGTGCCGGAGGCGGCATCGAGCCTGCTGCTTCCGCGGGTCATCGGTGAGCGGCGTGCCGCAGATCTCCTACTCACCGGTCGGCACCTGACCGGCTCCACGGCGGCTGAGTGGGGACTGGCGAACGGCGCGGTGAGCCCAGTACTCGACTTCGCCATGTCTGCGGCAGCGAGAGTGGCCGGACTTCCACCGCTCGCCTCCCGGGCATCGAAGACGCTGCTGCGGTCCGAAGAGCGCACGGTCCGCGGTCGCATGAGTGAAGAGATGGCGGCTTTTGTCGAGGCCCTGGGGGGAACGGAGTTCGCCGATGTCATGGCGAAGCGGTCGGTCCGTCGGTGAGTACGGTGGGGAATCCGCGGTCGAGTTGATCGTGTGAGACGCCGTCGCGGGTGTGACCAGTGTGGTGGGACTGACGCTACCGAGTCCTGGCAGACCTCCGCCGGAGTGTTGAGGGGTGCCTGGACCTTCGGGACCGGGGCTGTTCCCGTTGACCCGATGAGCCCCGCCGCCGGGACGAAACGTGAAACGATCGAGTCGTGAGAGTCCATCGCAGTTTTGCTTTCGTCGACGTCTCAGGCTTTACAACGCTCACCGAGCTTGAGGGAGACGAGCATGCGGTAGAGGTCCTGACTGCCTTCAGATCGCTACTTCGAGAGATCTGTGCACGACGAGGGGTGCGCATCGCCAAATGGTTGGGCGACGGGGTGATGCTGGTGTGCGTCGAGACCCGACCACTGCTGGCCACCATTCTCGAACTGCACTACGTCGTGTGCGAGGTCGTCG
Organism: uncultured Acidimicrobiaceae bacterium; assembly: GCA_963817985.1. GTDB lineage: Bacteria > Actinomycetota > Acidimicrobiia > Acidimicrobiales > RAAP-2 > Bog-756. The sequence continues at coordinate 16,257 of CAWFQI010000014.1, forward strand.
GACCCGTCCAGACCGTCTCCATCAGGTCGGGGATAACTTCTGGTGACGTGATCCTGATGGAAGGAGACGACTACATCGGCCACTCGGTGAACGTCGCCGCCCGACTCTGCGATCTGGCCCAGGGGGGAGAAGCCCTCGCGGTGCCGTCGGTGATGCTTGAACTGCCACGTTGGGGCGTGGCAGTTGCCCACCGGGACATCGCACTGCGAGGTGTGGAGCGCCCGGTCCGGGCGACCAGCATCGGTATCGTGACGGCGCCGGGTGAGGATCAGCCTGATCCCATCTGCGGTCTGCCGCTCTCGGAGAAGACGGCTGAGGAGCACGCCGTCGATGCAGACGGGCGACCGGTGCTCTTTTGTTCTCATGGGTGTCTAGACACCTGGGAGCGGCGACCTACGACGTGGAGTGCCGGCGCCTAAGAGAAGATCCCCTCCAAGTTGGGTACTCGACGAGTCCGCCAATCGAGCTTGCTTGTTCCCAGAGTTGCAGCTGGGAGTGGGAAATTGGACCTGGCCTCGTCGCGTTCATCGGAACTACTCTCGGTAAAGGGAACCGAGCGGTGCGGATCGCCTCGGTGTCGTTGCAGGAGGGGCCAGCGATGAGTGATGTTTCGAACGGACCCGGTTGGTGGCTGGCGTCTGACGGCAAGTGGTACCCGCCCGACCTCCACCCTGGGATTGGCAGGCCGCCGATGGCATCACCACCAGCCTCTTATGGAGTCGCCTACGCTCCGCCGACCGTTCAGACTTCGAAACGAACGAGACCGAGGCGATCTCTGGTTCTTTCCGTGGTGGCCGTGGCGGTGCTCGCCCTTCTCGCCTCGATCCTGGTGGTGACCGAGGGCGGCGGCACCAGCGCCGACGCTGCCGTCATCAACGCGGTCGATACTGCCATCGCCGGCAAATCTGCCAACGTGAGCGTCAGTGGATCGGTCGATGCGGGCGACAAGACGGCCACGTTCAACGGCACCGGATCCGTCGACTTCACCAACAACGCCGTCGCTTTGGCCCTGGAGATCGATGAGGCTGGGCAGCACGCCGACGAGCAGGCCCTCTACCTGGCCGGTGTGATTTACGAGCAAGTGCCCGGGGTCGCTCAGGTCGCTCCAGGAAAATCGTGGGTCTCGGTTGATCTGTCGTCGTTGGCGCAGGCACCGAACCAGGGTGCCGGCGGCCTTGGTGGTAACCCCCTGGCCATGCTGCACGCACTGGCCCTCCAGGGCAATACGGTGAGCGATCTCGGCGACGCCACCTTCGACGGGCAGCCGGCACACGGCTACTCGGTCACGCTCGATCCGACGGTCATCCAAAATGAGGTGGACAGTGCCAATCTTCCGGCGTGGCTGAAGCAGGCCGTTTCCCAGGTGACGGTCCATGAGGGCGAAGAGAAGGTCTATGTCGATAGCGCGGGCCATCTGGCCGGGGCCACCTTCTCGCTTGTCGAGTCCGCCGGCTCCGTCGGAACCGTCACGTTGACCGAGTCCATGGGCTTCAGCGACTACGGCACCCCGGTCTCCATCACGGCCCCACCGGCCGATCAGGTCATTCCGTTGAACCAACTGGAGACGCTCGGCGGGTGAGCTGCGCTGGTCACTGATAGATGACCCGAACCGACGAGGGATCGGGTACCGCCTTCGTCAGGCGTCGGTAAGACCTTCCCAACCCGAGGGCGGTGGGGCGATGCGCCAATACTGCTCGGGCACGTTGCCGTCGAGTCGTTCGGTGAGCATGTGATCCTGCTCGAGCGGCGCCACCTGGGTGACGTACTCCATGATGGCGGTTCTTTTACCTGCCGTGTCCAACGCCACCGGGACGATGGCCGGCGTTGGCCACAGGCCTCCGCGGAACAGCTTCGTGATTCGCCAGGCCAGCATCCCGGGGAGGTGTTTGTAGCCCTGGTCCTCGTAGCAGAACCAACTCGGGCTTCCTTCACCCTCGCCGAGCGCCTCGCGAACAAGAAGGCCGGCATCATGGCTCAGCACGTGATCGGGATTGGCGATGCCCATGGGGAGGAATACCGCAGTGGCGTTGGCGGCACGGATGGCCTCCTCGAGCACCGGTGCAACTTGGTCGGGGGTCGGACGGTCCTCGACGGCCAGATACTGATGGTCAGGAAAGTCGAGCCATACGTGCGCGGCGCCGAGCACCGCCATGGCGGCCTTGTCCTCCTGGCGACGGACCGCAACAACATCATCGCCCTTCTCGAAACCACCCAGGGCATCCCACGGCGAGACCTCGTCGGGATAGGCCGGCGGTTCTCCGGCCAACACGGTAATTACCGTGCTCCCCGGGTAGGACAACAGCAGAAACCCGGCTCCCATCGCTGCGTCGTCGAAGTGGGGCGAGACCACTACGATCCGCTTCAGCACGTCGGGGCCGAGCACGCCCCACATCTCTTTGGTGTCCATGCGCGAAGCGTACCGTGTCCAATTTCGTATGGCCACGGCTCGCCGTTACAGTGACATTTTGCCCTGTGTGCGAGTAACCCAACCGGTTCAGCGCCTCGAGGCCGACGCAAGGGGGACCTAATGGACCAAGACTCGGTCGGCTGGCGAGGGGAGCGGGTGTGGCGTCAACGGGCCGCCTGGTCCCCGTGGCTCCTCGGACGCAAGGGTCTCCTCGTGGTGGCGGCCGCCATATCGATTCTCGTCGCGGGGGTTGGTGGAGCTTCATCCTTCGCGTCGGGCCCGACGGGGAAGGGTGGAGGTGTGCTCACCTACGGCGAGGACCTCAACAACGCCTTCTCCAACACCTTTGACCCGGCCAAGAGCACCAACGACTGCTCCTACGCCGAACTGTCCCAGATCTACGACAGCATCACAACCGAGCCGCCCGGTGCGGCCGGCAACGAATCGGTGCTTCCCGGCATCGCCCAGAGTTGGCAGGTTGCCGGAGCCACACTGACGTTGCATATCCGTCAGAACACCGTCTTCTCCGACGGTGAGCCGGTCACCGCTGATGCCGTGATGCAGAGCATCGCGCACCTCAAAACGAGTCCACTGCGTACTTCACTCGAAGACATCGAGGCCATGAGCGTGACCGATCCGTCCACCCTGGAGCTCACACTAAAGACGCCGGCCACCCCGGGCGATCTCCTCCTGGCCTTCAGCTACCTCGACGGCATGGTCATGGCTCCCCACGCCATTGCGACGTCGGGTAGCGATCCGGTGGGATCAGGGCCATTCAGACTAAAGAGCTACTCGGCCGGATCGGAAATCCAGCTCGTGGCCAACAAGAGCTCATGGGAGGCCTCGCAGTACAAGCTGGGCGGCGTCGACTTCGTGGACCTGGCCGAGGGACCCGAAGCGGTCAGCGCACTGGAGACGGGCGCCGTGGACATGACCGACCTGCTCCCCGAGGACTACGCCGCGGTCAAGGCCGATCCCGACCTTGGTCTCGCCATAACGCCCTCGAACCAGTACCTCACCATCGAGCTCCGTCAGAACGCTGCCCCCTTCGACAACACCGACGTGCGTGAGGCCCTGGAGTACGCCGTCAACCGGTCGGCCATCAACAAGACCGTCCTCGACGGACTGGGCTCCCCGGCCTACCAACCCTTTTCCAGCACCTCGCCTGGCTACAACAAGAGACTGGGGACGGCCTACCAGTACTCCCCGGCCAAGGCCAAAGCCCTCCTCAGAAAGGCCGGTAAGGCGACCGTATCCGTCAACCTGGTCGTGCCGGCCGGGAACGCCACCTTCTCGAGGTCGGCTCAGATCCTCCAAGCAGAGATGGCCCCGGCCGGCTTCAAGGTCACCATCGACCAGATTCCCGGTGGCGACTTCTTGACCGAGGTCTATGAGAACCACGTCGGTGATGCCATTCTCACGCAGAACGGCACGGCCGGACCCGACCTGGCCAACATCTTCGCCTCCGAGTACACGAGCATCGGCTTCCAGGCCATTGAACTCGGCGATGTGAACGCCGAGTTGACGCCGCTCATCGACCAGGCGCTGGTCTCACTGAGTCCGGCGGTTCAGGGTCCACTGATGCAGAAGGCAGGGGCCATCGTCATGAAGCAGGGGCTCGAAGTGCCTCTGGCCTTCATCCCGTCCGCAGTCGCCTACAACAAGCAGAAGGTCGGCGGGAAGGTGGTTGCGCCCATCGGTGACTGCCGGGCGAATCTGAGGGGGATCTATCTCAAATGATGCTGGTCCCGCCGGCGACCCTCACACAACCCTCACACTTTCACTACCGAATTCCCACGCTGACAGTCCAGAGTGGCCTCATGGTTCATTCAAAAGGAGTCGTCACGTGTTGAAGAAGGTCCTCGCCCCAGTCGTTCTCGTCGGCGCGTTGCTAGGAGGTGCGCTGGCCGCGGGCACGGCCTCGGCCGCAACCCCCGGTACCGCATCCCCTTCCATCACCGCAGCACCGGCGGCCACGCCGGCGACCGCCGGCAAGCAAGGCGCCCATGGCTGGCTGCGGAATCACCGTCGCCAGCTCCGTCGGGCCGGGGCGGCGATCAGTGCCAAGACCATCGGTGTCACGACGAAGGCCCTGGTCACGGAGTTGCGATCCGGAAAGTCGGTGGCCCAGGTGGCCGGTGAGCACGGGGTCAGCACCCAGACGGTGGTTGACGCACTGGTGAGTGCGGCCGATGCACGGGTCGACAAGGCGGTGTCCAATCAGAAACTCACGTCGGCGCAGGCTGCGACCATCAAGGCGAAGCTGCCCGCGTTGGTCGCCAAGGCCGTCAACCACGTCTTCACCAAGCGGTGACGTCGGGGCGCACCTGGCCCGCATGCAGGTTGGCCGCCGAGCCTTGACACCGGCCGGTGCCATACGATGACCGAGTGCCATCTGATCTGATGAATGCAGCCATCTACCAGGGCGATGGGAGGATCGCCGTGGGGGAGGTGCCGGTTCCCGAACCGGGCCCCGGCGAGTTGCTGGTGGAGGTGGCCGAGTGCGGGATCTGCGGGTCGGACCTGCACCTCGTATTCAGCCGGTATGCCAGCCCCGGGGCCATTCTCGGGCACGAGTGGTCGGGAACGGTGGTAGGGGGCAACGACGTCGGCGCAGGACGCTCACCGGGAACGCGAGTCGTCTCGTCACCCACCCCGGGGTGTGGATCCTGCCGACCGTGCCGGCGGGGCCGACCTTCAGTGTGTATCCGGCGGCCCGCATCGGACATGCGCGACATGCGTGGCGCCTTCGCCCGTTACACGACGGTGCCCGAGGCCAGCACCCTGGTCCTGCCCGACTCACTCGATCTCCGGGTCGCGGCCCTGGCCGAGCCGACCGCCATCGCCCTGCACGCCGTGGAACTGGCCGGCGTCGGACCCGACGACAGGATTCTGATCACCGGCGGAGGACCGGTTGGCCTGATCATCGCCGCGGTCCTGATGGCGGCAGGCGTGGGGGATATCACGGTGAGCGAACCCTCCGGCCTGCGCCGGGAGCGGGCCCTCGCCGTCGGCGTGGATCGGGCGCTTCGACCCGAGGATCTCGCCGTGCCGCCCATCGGCGCGCTGGCCGCTGAACCGGCGGACGTCGCCTTCGAGTGCTCCGGCAGCGCCCGGGCCGGAGAGCAGGCGTTGGCCACGCTGGACCGGGCCGGGACGCTGGTCTTCGTCGGCACCGGGGCCGATCCGGTGCCGGTGAACCAGAACCGCATGATCATCTTCGAGCTCGAGGCCCTCGGTACTTACAACTACAGCGCCAGCGGCTTCCAACCCGCCATCGACCTGTTGGACAGCGGCACCCTGCCCGTCGACCTGCTCATCGAACCCGAAGACGTTCCCCTGGTCGGGGTGATGGACGCCATGGAACGCCTGGCTCGGGGCGAGATCCCGGGCAAGGTCCTCGTCAGCCCGGAGGTGGCATGACTCCGCCCGACCCCGTGCGTCCCGTCATCAACCACGTGGCCATCAGTGTGGACGCCGAGGTGCTTGACGAGGCGGGCCGAGCCTCGCTCATCGACTTCTTCGGTGAGGTGTTCGGATGGGTCGAGGGCGACAACAGCACCGAGCGGGGCAATCCCCTCATCCTCTACACGGGCGAACTGCGTCAGTATCTCTACCTGCTGCCGGCGGCTGACGACTTCTTGCGGGCACCCCGGCTCGATCACTTCGGCCTGGAGGTCGGCACCCTCGACGAGCTGGTGTCCATTCTCGACCGGGCCAAGGCCTACCGGGCCAAGGACGACCGGGTCACCGTCATCGATCTCGACGAGATGGTCACCCACGGTCCGACCTCGGACTACACGCTGACCAACGCCTACGTCGGTTTTCTCCTCCCGCTGATGATCGAGCTGCAGCACATCACGGTGCGTCCGACGGGCTGACCGGCACCGGCATCCAACCACACGGCGCCGGGTGGCGTCACCGATGGTCGTGTGGGTGTCACCGCAAGAGCAGCGCGGCGGCCAGCCCGACCGGCAGAAAGAGCCAACCCCAGCGGGCCGCCACCATGACCACGCCGGACCGATAGCCGTAGAGGACGGCCTGCTGGGGCGGGTTGAAGGCCGGCGGGCCAAAGGCCGAGAGCACCGCGACGACCGCCACCGCCGTGGACTGCGTGACGACGACCACCGCGGTGAGCACGACGACCCGGACGCCGGTGAGCAAGAGCCACCGCCACCCGTCGTCCCGGGCCCGGTCGACCGCCGCGTTGTGAGGGTGGAAGACCGAGCCGGTGTACAGGGCCGCTCCCACGAAGGCCAACAGGGGCCCGGCCACCACGAGAACCCAATGCGACGCGGCGGGGGCCGGGCCGGTGAGGTGCAAGAGGAGTCCGGCGCCGACCGCCACCAGCATGGATTGGTCGACCCAGCTGGTCGAGTGCCGCTGGGGGATCGGGGCATCTCGGCGCAGCAGGTGGACGCACACGGCCGTGGGGACGGCGTAGGCGGCGTTGGTGAGGCCCGCTACCACGCTCGCCGTCGGTCCGACGAGGGCGCCTCCGATGGGGAGCACCCAGAACGTGGAGTTGGGGAAGGCCGCCCACCCCTCCAGTTGGGCGAGGCCCGTGCTCCGGTCCCGACGGATGAGATAGGCGGCCACCAAGAGCACGCCGCCAGCGCCCGCCATGACCAGCGGGGCCACAATCTGTCGAGGAGCGGTGAGGCGCCACGCGGAAAATAAGCCGAGCAGTGCGGCGGTGGCGGCCAGCTGTACCCGCAGGTAGATGGGCCAACCGGCGCGGAGGCGGGGACCGGACCGGTGTACGGCCAACCCGGTGAGCGCGCCAATGGCGTAGGCAGCGAAGGTGATGGCCAGGCTCAAGAGGCGACAGTATCCCGCGAGCAGCGCGGCCCACGTGCGGCCGGGTCGAGGTCCTCACGTTTTACCGACGGGTCGGCCTCTGCGACCATGGGGCCATGGACTCCCAGCGCGTCGTGTTCGAAGGCTTCGAAGGCGTGCGCCTGGTGGCGGATGTCCGGGGCGATCCCGACGCCTGGCCGGTGCTGTTCCTCCATGGCGGGGGACAGACCCGTCATGCCTGGGGTCGGACCGCCGAGACGGTTGCGGCCCACGGGTGGCGGACGGTCGCCCTCGACCTGCGTGGCCACGGTGAGAGCGACTGGGCCCCGAACGGGGACTACTCGTTTACCGCCTTCTGTGCCGACTGTGTGGCCGTGGCCGACACCCTGGGGCGGCCCCCGGTGCTGGTGGGTGCCTCACTCGGTGGCATGTCGGCCATGCTGGCCGAAGGGACGAGTGACCGGGTCGTCTCCTGCGGTCTGGTGTTGGTGGACATCACCCCGAAGACCAACGACGAAGGCATTCAGCGGATCGCCACGTTCATGCGCTCGGGTGTCGAGGGGTTCGACACGTTGGAGGACGCGGCGGCCGCCATCGCCGGCTACACACCCAACCGGACCCGGACCTTCAATCCCGAAGGTCTGAAGAAGGTGCTGCGCCAGCGCGACGGTCGTTGGTACTGGCACTGGGATCCGAAGTTCATCTTCCAGGACCGGACCGAGGTAGTGCCGGACCGGCTCATCGGGCTGCTCGACGTGGCCATGAGCAACATCCACGTGCCCACCATGCTCGTGCACGGCGTGCTCTCCGACGTGGTATCCCAAGAGGGGGTCGACGACCTGGTGGCCCGGATCCCCGAGGTGACGGTGGTGGCCGTCGACGGTGCCGCCCACATGATCGCCGGCGACCGCAACGATGCCTTCTCCGAGGCCGTGGTCACCTTTCTCGAGGACAGGATCCGCCCGACGCTGCCGTGATCTCCCGCCGGCACTTCTGACTGGTCAGCGAAGGTGCGGAGCGGCGCGTCCGGAGTACGAAGGGAGATCGAGGTAGCTCCGGATCCCCGGTTGGGCAGCGACCACAGCCGGCACTGCGCTCACGCAGTGGGTGGCGGTCGCCACGATGCCCGGGTTCCGTTCCAAGCCGGCCTCGATGGAGGCGGGATGCCAGCCATGGAAGGTGACAGTGCTGGTGGGGTCGCCGGTTACCTCCACCTCGAACCGTTCGCCCTTCGGACCGAACGTCCACGCCGGGTCCAGGTGGGCCTGTCCCATGAACCAGTTGGTGCGGACGGTGATGACCGGTGTCCCCCGTACTGTCGCCTCCCAGCAGAACTTCTGGGCGGCGATCCGACCCGGGGCGATGGGCCCGATCGGGGAGTCGATGGGGGCGGTGGCCACGGCCACCTCATGGGACACGGCGAGCTCGGGGTCGAGGGCGAACCCGAGGGCATGGCCGACCATGGCCACCGACTGGCGGAATCCGTCCCCGAGGATGGTGGGCATCATGCTGGCGGCCGCCTCTTTGGGTGTGCGCCCGAACAACATGATGTCTCCCACCACGGCCGGCGCGCCGTAACTGCGGATGTCCGAGAACTCCTCGGCCCGCACGTGGGTGATCGACTGGGAGAGGGCGGAGACGGCCAACGGGAAGCGCTCGGTGATCCCACCGGGGTGGATGCCGGTGCCGTGGACGCTCGATCCCCCCTGGCGGCATGCCTCCTCGATCGTCGACTCATCACGGCCGCCCGGAAAGAACCAATTGAGCGGGGTGACCACGTTCTTCCCCGATGCCAACAACCGGGCCACCACCGCCGGGTCGGCCATGATCGGTGAGTAGATGACGCAGTCGGCCTCCAGCGCCACGAGCGCGTCGACATCGTCGGTGGCGGCGATCCCGATGGGTCCGATCCCACACAGCTCGCCCACGTCCCGTCCGGCCTTGTCCGGGCTGTGGACCCAGCATCCGACCAGCTCCAACTCGGGGTGGGCGACCACGCCCGCCACCGCGGCTCGCCCGACTCCGCCGGTGGCCCACTGGATGACCCTGATCGCCATGTCTTCCCCCTATGTCTTCCCGCTGCCGATCGGCACCGCGCCCACAGGATAGGAGGAGCCGGTCCCTGTCCCCTGCCTGCTCCCGGAGGATCGGGCTATGGCCTAAATCGTGGGAATTGTGTCATTGACGCCATGACGGAAAGCGATCAGGCTGGTCGGCATGCGCACCCGATCCGTGGTCATCGTGGCCTACCCGGGGATGCAGGCCCTCGACGTCGTCGGACCTTTCGAGGTCTTCGCTGGTGCCACTCGAGTGGCGGAGAGCAGGGGCGCCGCCGGCTACTCGGTGCGGCTGGTCTCCGTCCACGGTGGTCCGGTGCGTTCGGGCAGCGGGCTGACCGTGGACACGGCGGTCCTCCCCGACCCGGCCGGCAGGATCGATACCGTCGTGCTACCGGGTGGCGACCAGGCCCGAGCCGCCCGTTCCGACGCCACGCTCATGTCGTGGATCGCCGCCGCCGCCCCCCGCTGTCGCCGGGTGGCGACGGTGTGCACGGGAGCTTTCATCGCCGCCGAGGCTGGCCTCCTCGACGGACGCCGGGTCACCACGCACTGGGCGTCGGCCAACCTGTTGGCCGCTGACTACCCGAAGCTCGAGGTCGACGCCGACCCGATCTACATCCGGGACGGGAAGTACTGGACGAGTGCCGGGGTCACTGCCGGTATCGATCTGGCCCTGGCTCTGGTGGACGAGGACTTGGGTGGGGACGTCGCCCAGACCGTGGCCCGCTGGTTGGTCATGTTCCTCCATCGGCCCGGTGGCCAGACCCAGTTCGCTTCGCCGGTGTGGGTCCCCCGGGCCGAGCGGTCCACCGTGCGGGCGGTCCAGACCCTGGTCGAGTCGGCCCCGGCGGGGGATCACCGACTGCCGGCCCTGGCCGCCGCCGCGGCCATGAGCGTTCGTCACTTCACCCGGGTCTTCACCGACGAGGTGGGGGAGACCCCGGGCCGGTTCGTCGAGCGGGTCCGTCTGGAGGCGGCGCGTCGTGCTCTGGAGTCGACCACCGACACGCTCGAGGTGGTGGCCGAGCGCGTCGGCTTTGGCTCGGCGGAGACCTTGCGCCGCTTGTTCCAACGCCGACTGGGCATCACCCCGGACAGCTACCGCCGTCGGTTTCGCACCGGCACTACCGAAAAGAGATCAGCATGAACGGACGCATCCAGGTGGCCATCCCACTCTTCCCCCGGGTGACCGCGCTCGACGCCATCGGTCCCTACGAGGTCCTCCAGCGCGTGCCCACCGTCGACGTGGTCTTCCTCGGGCACCGCCGTGGCGAGGTGCGGACCGACAACGGACTGCTCGGACTGACCGTCGACGCCACCTTCGAGGACCACCCCGACCCCGAGGTCGTGGTCTTCCCCGGCGGCGTGGGCGCCCGTGAGCTGATGGACGACGAGCGGGTGCTCGAGTGGGTGCGACACGCCCACCGTGGCACCCGTCTGACCACGTCGGTGTGCACCGGATCGCTGGTACTGGGGGCGGCCGGCCTGCTGGAGGGCCTGACCGCCACCACGCACTGGTCGTGCTATCCCGAACTGGCGGCCACCGGGGCCCACCCTGAAGCCGAGCGGGTGGTCGAGCACCTCGACCAACGGATCATCACCGCGGCCGGGGTGTCCAGCGGACTCGACATGGCGCTGCGGTTGGTGGAGCTCCTCGTGGACACCACGGCGGCGCAGGCAGCCCAGCTGATGGTGGAGTACGACCCCCAACCGCCCTTCGATTGCGGGGCCTTGCCCAAGGCCGACGACATCGTCATGACGCGGGTGATCGAGTACGCCCAACTCCGCTAGTAACCCAGTCGGAGCACTGGAGGGGTGGTCGTCATCTCGGGGGTCGGGACGACCGGTGCCGGGCGACCGCTGCCCTGGTCGGGCCGGGGATTCGAGGGCGTGCAGTAGAGTGGATGGCGTCGAAGGGCCCGTCCCGGGTCCATGGTGCGTTCGTCGGAGAGGGGAGTGGACCGTGCGCCGAAGGATGATGAACGGGAAGATCCACCGGGCCCGGGTCACTGACGCGGATCTCAACTACGTCGGATCCATCTCCATCGACCCCCTCCTCATGAAGGCGGCCGACATCGTGGCCAACGAGCAGGTGTCGGTCTACAACATCAACAACGGCGCCCGGTTCGAGACCTACGCCATCGAGGGCAACGACGGGGAGATCTGCCTCAACGGCGCCGCCGCCCGCCTGGCCCAGGTCGGTGACTTGGTGATCATCGTGACCTTCGTCGATCTCGAGGACGGTGAGCTCGACAGCCACCACCCCTCGGTCATCGTGGTCGACGAGGACAACCAGCCCGTCGAGGCCGCCTAAGTCGTAAGGAGCTGGTGGATCCGACGGCCACGGCCGTCCGGCCCTCAGGTCCCTCGAGACCGCTTAGCCGATCGGTACGCTGCACGGTGGTGATCCGTCTGTGACCAAAGAGGGCGAACTCCCCGCCGTTCGTTTCACCGGCGAGAGCGCGGGAGACGGCCACTTCCCGATCCAGACCGCCGAGCAGCGGCTGATCGAGACGATCCGGGACTTCAACGACCCGAGGCAGTGGTGGCGCCGGCTGTTCGCCGAACTGTTCGGCACCTTCTTGCTGGTGATGGTGGCCGCCGGGGGCGGCATGATGGACAAGGCGTTCCCCGGCAGCATCGGACGCTCGGCGGCGGTGGTGGCACCGGGCCTGATGGTCATGGCCGTGATCCTCTTCATGGGCAAGGTCTCCGGTGCCCACCTCAACCCGGCGGCCAGTGTCGGCTTCGCCCTGCGGGGTGACTTCGGCTGGCGACGCGTCCCCGGTTACGTGATCGTCCAGCTGGCCGGGGCCACGCTGGCCGCGTGGTTCCTCCAGGCCATCCTCCACGTCTCGGCCCAGTACGGGTCGAACTATCCGGCCCCGAGCAGCTCGTCGTGGGACGCCCTGTTGCTGGAGGCTGCGCTGACCATGGGACTGGTCAGTGTCATTTTGGGCACGGCCTCGGGGGCCCAGCAGGTGGGACTCTTCGGAGCCATCGGGGTGGGCGGCTACGTGGCCTTGGCCGGTCTGTGGGCCAGCCCCTTGTCGGGCGGGTCGATGAACCCGGCGCGTACGTTCGGGCCGGACCTCGTCAGTGCGCACTTTGCCGACTACTGGGTTTACGTCGTCGGCCCGCTCATCGGGGCCGTCCTGGCGGTGGGCGCTGCGTGGCTCTTGCGCGGACCGGGGGGTGGCCGGACCGGCTCGCTGGCCGCCCAAGGGACGCTCTTCCCCGAGATCCTGCACCCCGAAAAGGACTGACCGACTGCCCGTCACCACGCCCAAAGCGGTCCGAGCGGTGTCGTCAGCCGCCCAGCACCCGGTCGAGGGCGCCCGCGTGCCAGGTGGGGCGGCCGGACCGGTCCTCGGCGCGATCGGCCCGTCCGGCCAGGCGCAGTCCGGCGTTGATCCCTAGATAGCGCAGCGGCTCGGGCTCCCACTGCTTGGACCGGTGGCCGACCCAGGGCAGTGCTGTCAGCTCGGTATCCCGACCCAGGATGAGGTCGCGCAGGGTCCGACCGGCCAGGTTGGTGGTGGAGACACCGTCGCCCACGTAGCCACCGGCCCATCCGATGCCGGTGGACCGGTCGAGCCCGACCGAGGTGAACCAGTCGCGGGCGATCCCGAGTGGGCCGCCCCACCGGTGGGTGATCGCCGCATCGCCCAAGGCGGGGAAGAGGTCGACCAGCGTGTGCCGGAGGGCCTCGTGCACCGAGCCGTCTCGGTCGTACTCCGGCCGGATGGTCGACCTGAAGTGGTAGGGCGCCCCCCGTCCGCCGAAGGCCATCCGTCCGTCCGCGGTCCGCTGGCCGTAGATGATCATGTGGCGGTGGTCAGCGAACGTCTCCCGCCGGGCCAGCCCGGCCGTGGCCCAGAAGGCGTCGGGGAGGGGCTCGGTGGCGATCATGAGCGAGTACACCGGGACGAGGGTGCGCTCCTCGCCCCGGAGGGTACGGGTGTAGCCCTCGGTGGCCCGGACGACCGTGGTGGCCCGGACGGTGCCGCGCACGGTCTCCACCACGCCGGGCCCGATGGACAGGGCCTCGGTTTCCTCGTAGATCGTGACCCCCCGGCGCTCCACCGCCTCGGCCAGGCCCCGCACCAACCGGGCGGGGTCCACAGCGGCACAGTGCGGGGTGTAGGTGCCGCCCAGCACGCTCGTGGCCCGCGCCATGGAGGCCGCTTCCGACGCGGACAGCAGTCGGAGGTCCTCCTCGGCTACCCCAGCCGAACGAGCGGCCTCGACCTCTTCGAGCGTGCGCTGCCACTGGGGTCCGGTCCGGGCCAGTACGACGGTCCCGCCGTGGGCGAACCCGCACTCGATGGACTCGGCGGCAGCCACCCGCCCCACCTCGCTGACGGTCTCGACCATGGCGGCGCGCATGGCCGGGCCCGACCCGGGCCCCACCTCCCGGTTGAGCCGTTCCTCGGGTACGGCGAAGAGCGCCGAGCACCAACCACCGTTTCGTCCGGAGGCTCCGAAACCGGCCACGTCCCGCTCCACGACCGCGATGCGGAGCGTCGGATCGGCCTCGGCCAGGTAGTAGGCCGTCCACAGGCCGGTGAAGCCTCCACCGACTACGGCGACATCCACGTCGAGGTCGCCGGGCAGCGGTGCCCGGACGCCGATCGGGTCGGGGAGCCCGTCCCACCAGAGGGACAGGCGTCGGTACCTGTCGCCCGCCGAGGGGCTCAGAGTTGCTTCCACGCCTCGGTCAGCACCGACCGCAAGATGGAGGTCATGATCTCGAACTCCTCGGGACCGCAGGTGAGCGGAGGAGCCAGCTGGATGACCGGGTCGCCCCGATCATCGGCCCGACAGATCAGGCCCGCCTCGTAGAGGGCACCGGACAGAAACCCCCGGAGCAGACGCTCGGCCTCGTCGTCGTCGAAAGTCTCCCGTGTGTCCTTGTCCTTGACCATCTCGATGCCGTAGAAGTAGCCCGCCCCCCGGACGTCACCCACGATGGGCAGATCCGAGAGGGTGTCGAGCGCCGCTTTGAACTCGGCTTCGTGCTCGCGCACGTTCTCCAAGAGGCCCTCTTTCTCGAACAGGTCCAGGTTGGCCAGCGCCACGGCCGTGCTCACCGGGTGGCCTCCGAAGGTCACGCCGTGGAGGAAGCTCTCGCCGGCGAGGAACGGCTCCACCAGCCGGTCGCTGACGGCCATGGCCCCGAGGGGCGAATACCCACTGGTCAGTCCCTTGGCCATGGTCACGATGTCCGGCTCGTAGTCGTAGCGCTCGGCGCCGAAGTAATGGCCCAGCCGACCGAAGGCGCAGATCACCTCATCGGACACCAAGAGCACGCCATAGCGATTACAGATCTCCCGAACCCGTTGGAAGTAACCGGGGGGAGGCGGGAAGCACCCGCCCGCGTTCTGGACCGGCTCCAAGAACACGGCGGCCACCGTCTCGGGGCCTTCCATCACGATGGCCTGCTCGATGGCGTCGGCCGCCCACCGTCCGAAGGCCTCGAGGTCGTCGCCGTGGATCGGAGCCCGGTAGAAGTTGGTGTTGGGAACCTTGATGGCCCCACCCACCAGGGGCTCGAAGGGAGTCTTGATCTCGGTGACCCCGGTGATGGAGAGCGCTCCCATGGTGGCCCCGTGGTAGGCGATGCTCCGGCTGATCACTTTTTTCCGGTCAGGCTGGCCGATGATCCCGAAGTACTGGCGCGCCAGCTTCCAGGCCGACTCCACCGCCTCGGAGCCTCCGGTCGTGAAGAAGATGCGGTTGCAGTCACCCGGGGTGAGCTCGGCCAGCCGGTCGGCCAGCTCGATGGCCATGGGGTGGGCGTAGCTCCAGATGGGGAAGTAGGCGAGTGTGTTGGCCTGTCGGGCCGCCGCCTCGGCCAGCTCGGTCCGACCGTGGCCGGCCTGGCTGGTGAACAGGCCCGAGAGCCCGTCGAGGTAACGCTTCCCGTACTGGTCGAAGACGTAGACGCCCTCGCCCCGCACGATGGTCGGAATGGTGTTGGTCTCCGACATGCGGGTGAAGTGCATCCACAGGTGGCGATGGGCACTTTCCTGCAGGGCTTCGTTGGTGTATTCGGTCATCTGGTCCCCCAGGTATAGGTCTGCTTGGTCAACTTCAGGTACATGAAGGTCTCGGTGTCGCGCACGCCGGGGATCTCGCGGATGACCCCGTTGAGCAGTTCGAGCAAGGTGTTCTCGTCTTCGGTCACCAACTCCACCAGTATGTCGAAGGAGCCGGTGCACAGAACCACGTACTCGATGTCGTCGACGGCGGCGAGGCGCTCGGCCACCACCCGTGTGTCGCCGTCGGCGCGGATGCCCACCATGGCCTGGCACCGGAATCCGACCTGGAGGGGGTCGGTGACCGCCACGATCTGCATCACCCCGGCATCCCGCATCTTCTGGACCCGCTGACGCACGGCCGCCTCGGACAGGCCGACCGCCTCAGCGATCGCCCCGTAGGTGCGACGGCCGTCTTTTTGCAGCTCCTCCACGATGGCTTTGTTCACGTCGTCCAGCAGTCCGCTGGCCCCAGGCGACGGTGCCGAGGAACTCATCGTCCTCCTTCGACTGCCCAGACAGTGGGGTGGCCGAGGCGGTCCGGGGGTCGGCTGGGAGACGGATCCATACCCGCCCAGTTATAGCAGTTCACGCAGATTTAGGGCCATAATGCGATGGAATCCGTGGCAAGGTCGCACCTGCCGGCAGAAAAAACTTGTCGGCGGGGGATCCATCGGTAACTATGAGGTCGTTGGTGTGCAGTCGACGGCGGCCACCCCGCTGGGCGCCCGCTGCCGACGTTGCGTTCGCAGAGTCCGGGGAGGGACCATGAGCAGCAAGAACTCGGAGCACGGGACCACGAACGACGGTGGGCTCGCCAACTTCGTCGGCGGTTCCTACGTGGCCACTGAGGATGGATCAGTGGCCACCTTGATCGATCCGAGCACCGGTGAGGGGTACCTCGATGCCCCCGTGTCGGGGGCCAAGGACGTGGACGCGGCAATGGCCGCCGCCGCCTCCGCCTTTCCCGAGTGGCGTGATGCCACGCCTTCGGAGCGGAGTCTGGCGCTGTTCCGCATCGCCGATGCCTTCGAGTCACGGGCCGACGATCTGGTGGCGGTCGAGACCGCCAACACGGGCAAGCCGGTGGCAGTCACGCTGGCCGAGGAGATCCCCCAACTGGTCGACCAGATCCGGTTCTTCGCCGGTGCGGCCCGCCATCTCGAAGGCAAGTCGGCCGGGGAGTACCTGGCCGACCACACCTCGTTCATCCGGCGGGAGCCCATCGGGGTGTGTGCCGCAGTCACCCCGTGGAACTACCCGCTCATGATGGCTGTGTGGAAGTGGGCCCCGGCCCTGGCCGCCGGGAACACCATGGTGCTCAAGCCCTCGGACACCACGCCGGCCTCGTCGCTCCTGATGGCCGAGATCATGTCGGAGTTCCTTCCCGACGGGGCCATCAACGTAGTGTGCGGCGACCGGGAGACCGGTCGACTTCTCGTGGAGCACCCCACCCCGGCCATGGTGTCGATCACCGGCAGCGTTCGGGCCGGCATGGAGGTGGCGGCATCGGCTGCGGCCGACGTGAAGCGGGTGCACCTGGAGTTGGGGGGCAAGGCGCCGTGTGTCGTGTTCGACGATGCCGACGTAGCCGCTGCCGCCGAGGGCATCGCCATCGCCGGCTACTTCAACGCCGGGCAGGACTGCACTGCGGCCACCCGGGTCCTCGCCGGCCCGAAGGTCTATGACGACTTCGTGGCGGCACTCACCGAGCAGGCCACCTCCCAGACGGTGGGCGGGCTCGACACTCCCGACGCCGACTACGGCCCGCTCAACAGCGCCGCCCAGCTCACCCGGCTGGAGGGCTTCTTCGACCGCCTTCCCTCCCATGCCGAAGTGGTCACCGGTGGCACACCGGTGGGTGCCCGCGGCTTCTGCTTCGCACCGTCGGTCATCGCCGGCCTCGACCAGAGCGACGAGGTCATCCAAGACGAGATGTTCGGTCCCGCCATCACCGTGCAGCGGTTCTCCGATGAGGAGGAGGCGCTGGCCTGGGCCAACGGCGTGCGCTACGGCTTGGCCTCCAGCGTCTGGACCAAGGACCACGGCCGGGCCATGCGTATGGCCAAAGGGCTTGACTTCGGTGCGGTCTGGATCAACACGCACATCCCCATCGTGGCCGAGATGCCCCACGGCGGCTTCAAGCACTCGGGGTACGGCAAGGACCTCTCCTCGTACGGCTTCGAGGACTACACCCGGATCAAGCACGTCATGAGCTACATCGGCAGTTGAACCACCACCAACGAGGGCACCGTCACCGTGGGACCCACGCCGAGCCAGTTGTGGGGCCAGTCCACATCCGACCACCGCAAGGGGAGCGCACATGAGTACTGATGTCATCGATGCCGGAGGCACGCCGCCCGAAGTACCCGGACCCTTTGGGGCCCCGGTACCGGCCAGTGAGGCGGAGGCCACGCTGCGGGCGGACACGCTCAACCTGTTCGACTCGACGGCGGTTGCCGTGTCATCGGTGGCTCCGGCCTACAGCCTGGCCGCCACCATCAGTCTGCTCTTCGCCGCCGTGGGCGTGGCCTACGCCGGCCCGGCCGTGATCATCGTGAGCTTCATCCCGGTGTTCTTCATCGCCATCGCCTACTTCTACTTGAATCGGAAGGACCCGACGTGCGGGGCCTCCTACAGCTGGCTCTCCAAGCTGGTCCACCCCACCGTGGGGTGGTTCAACGGCTGGGTCCAGATCGCCGCCGGCATCCTGTTCTGCGTGTCGGCACCGGTCCTGGCCGGCACCAACACGCTGGCCTTCTTGAACTCGGTGGGGTGGATCAGCGCCAGCACGGCCTCCAGCACCGGGCTGACCGCCATCATCGGCGGACTGTGGCTGGCCTTCATCACCTTCATCTGCGTCTACGGCATCCGCTGGACCACCAACTTCCAGTGGGTCATGGTGATCATCGAGTACGTGGCTGTGATCGGGATCTCCATCGCCGGCATCATCAAGGTGCTGGTGAAGCATCCGGCCGGCTCCACCGGGTTCCACGCCGGGTGGCTCAACCCCTTCAACATCCACGGCTACGAAGGAATCGCGGCCGGCGTGGTCCTCGGCGTGTTCTTCTTCTGGGGCTGGGACACGGCGGCCAACCTGAACGAAGAGTCGAAGAACGCATCGAAGACCCCCGGTCAGGCCGGCCTCATCTCCATGTTCTTGTTGCTGGCCGTGTTCCTGCTCAACATCATCGCCGCCCAGATGCTGCTTCCGGCCAAGCAGCTCTCCGGCCAGGGCTCCAACATCCTCTTCTACTTCGCCCAGCAGGTGGGGGGTAAGTGGATCGGCTACATCATGATCATCGCGGTGCTCTCCTCGACGGTGGGGACCACCCAGACCACGCTGCTGCCGTCCGCCCGCATCTCGTTGTCCATGGCCCGGGACCGGGTCTTCCCCAAGGTGTTCGCCTCGATCCAGGGCAAGTTCCTCACCCCCGCGCTGGGCACGGTGATCCTGGCCTTCATCTCGCTGTTCGGCATCTTGTTGACCACCGAGTCGTCCTCGGTGGCCACGGTGTTCGGCAACCTCATCGACAACATCGGTGTGCTCATCGCCTTCTACTACGGGGTGACCGGGCTGGCCTGTGCCTGGTCGTTCCGCAAGGTGGCCTTCCAGCGGGTCGGCTTCTTCTTCACCGGGGTCCTCCTCCCCTTCCTCGGAGGGGTGTTCCTCCTGTGGGTGGGCTACCAGGTCATCAAGCAGGCCGGCCTGAGCGCATCGGCACCGGTGCTCATCACCATGGGCCTGGGCATCCCGCTGGTTGTCATCGCCAAGCTCGTCACCAAAGGCGACTTCTTCAAGCAGCCGCTAGTGGCCTACACCGAGATCGACGAGTGAGGACGCCCCGATGATCGTCGGCGTGCCCAAAGAGGTCAAAGTAGACGAGTACCGGGTGGCCATCACGCCGGCCGGAGTGCGTGAGCTGACCTCGGCCGGCCACACCGTTTACGTCGAGGCAGGGGCCGGTGTCGGTTCGTCCATCCCCGACGAGGACTTCACCGCCACCGGCGCCACCATGGTGGCCGACCCCGACGAGATCTGGGCGGCGTCCGACATGATTCTCGGGGTGAAGGAGCCGGTGCCCGAGGAGTACCCGCGCCTCGGCCTCAAGAACGGGCAGGTCCTGTTCACCTACCTCCATCTGGCCGCCTCGCTGCCGTGCACCGAGGCGCTCCTGGCCGCAGGAAATACGGCTATCGCCTACGAGACGGTCCGGTTGGCCGACAACTCGCTGCCCCTGTTGACCCCGATGAGTGAAGTGGCGGGCCGCATGGCGCCCCTCATGGGTGCCCACCACCTCATGAGCCCGGGAGGTGGGAGGGGCGTGCTCGTGTGTGGCGTCCCCGGCGTCCGCTGCGCCAAGGTGGTCATCCTCGGGGCCGGTGTGGCCGGTATGGCTGCCGCCACCCTCGCAGTCGGCATGCACTCCGAGGTATACATCCTCGACCGCAACCTCGAGCGCCTGCGCCAGGTCGACCATCACTTCCGCGGCGCATTGGAGACGGTGGCCTCCAGCACCCACGCCATCGAGGAGACGTGTGTGGACGCCGACATCGTGATCGGCGCGGTGCTGGTCGTCGGGGCCAAGGCCCCCAAGCTCGTCTCTGACGACCTGGTGGCTCGGATGCGGGAGGGATCGGTGCTGGTCGACATCTCCGTCGACCAAGGAGGCTGTTTCGAGTCCACCCGACCCACGACGCACTCCAACCCGACCTTCGAGGTGAACGGGTCGGTCTTCTACTGCGTGGCCAACATGCCCGGGGCCGTTCCCCACTCGTCCACCCACGCGTTGGTCAACGCCACGTTGCCCTATGTCCTCGACATCGCCAATCGCGGCTGGCAGGACGCCGTGCGGGCCGACCCCGCCCTGGCCGAGGGCGTCAATGTCGTGGAGGGGTCCGTGGTCTATCTGCCCGTGGCCGAGGCCCACGGGATGAAGTCCACCCCGTTGGCCTCCTTCCTCACCTGATCGAGGCGAGACCGGTGTACCGACTACTGAGCGATGTCCGGCCACGGCGTGGCCCCCGGGGCGACGGCTCCCGCCCCGAGGTGGGCGGGCAGCGTGATGCCCGCTCGGAGATCAGGGTCGGCCACGGGATCGAGTCGGACGGTGACCAGTGGGACCTCACCGGCCCACACGTCGAGCTCCCCGTCGGGTCCCTCACCGTCGTCGGGGGGACCCGCACTGACCTTCACCGACGCCTCGTCGAGGCCGAGGCGCAGGACCGTCGTGGCGGCCAGCTCCTTGGCCGAGGGCGCTCGGGCGTACTCCCACTGTCCCGGGACGATGTGCTCACTGATGGCCTGCAGGCCGACCAGCTTCTCCTCCACGTCGGTGAGCACCGCCGGGATGCCGTAGATCATGGCGCACCGGTAGTTGACCGAGTGATTGAAGACCGACCGGGCCAACACCACACCGTCCACCAAGGTCACCGTCACGCACACCGGAACCGGCTCCCGGGCCGCCCGCAGGCTGCGACTGGCCACCGAGCCGTGGAGGTAGACGGCATCTCCGCTCCGTGCGTAGCTGGTCGGCACCACCATGGGGGTCCCGTCCACCACCAGCCCGAGGTGGCAGATGAAGCCCGAGTCCAGCACGGCGTAGAGGTCCTCGGTGCGGTGCGAACCCTGCTCGGGGAGGCGACGCAGCCGGGTCCGCTCGGTGGCCACTCCGTCGATCGGTGCATCGGGAGACGCCCGTCGGCGTCGGGGGCGGGGATCGGGCACGGACCAAGTCTGTCATGGAGGCCCCGGGCTGGAGGGTGGTCCGTGGCGAGGGGTCGGTCCCCGGGATCGAGCGGTTGCGGGACCGACGGGAGGAGAAGCTCATGAAGCGGATCGGTGCATCGCTCGAGGGAGATGCCGCGCGGACGGCACCGGTGTTCGACCCGGCGTCGGGGGAGATCACCGGAACGGTGGTGCTGGCCTCGGCGCGTGACGTCGACCGGGCGGTACTGGCGGCACGCGCCGCCTCGGTCGGCTGGGGGGAGACGTCGCTCACGGCCCGGACCCGGGTCCTGTTCGCCTTCCGCGAGTTGGCTGACCGCCATCGGGACGACCTCGCCCGTCTGATCACCGCTGAGCACGGCAAGGTCGTCGAGGACGCACGAGGTGAGGTGGCTCGGGGCATCGAGGTCATCGAGTTCGCCTGTGGCATCCCCCATCTGTTGAAAGGGGAGTTCTCCGAAGACGTGTCGAACGGGGTGGACGCCTCGTCGGTCCGCCAGCCGCTCGGCGTGGTGGCGGGGATCACCCCGTTCAACTTCCCGGTGATGGTGCCGATGTGGATGTACCCGGTGGCCATCGCCTGTGGCAACGCCTTCATCCTCAAGCCGTCCGAGCGCGACCCCTCCCCGTCCCTGCTCATCGCCGACCTCTGGCGGGAGGCCGGGCTACCCGAGGATGTATTCACCGTGGTTCACGGTGACTCGGTGGCCGTGGACGCACTGATCGACCATCCCGGCGTGGCCGCGGTGTCCTTCGTCGGCTCGACGCCGGTGGCCCGCCACGTCTTCGAGCGGGCCAACGCCACGGGCAAGCGCTGTCAGGCCCTCGGCGGCGCCAAGAACCACGCCGTGGTGCTCCCCGACGCCGACCTCGCCACTGCTGCCGACGCCCTGACCGCGGCGGGCTACGGATCGGCCGGTGAGCGCTGCATGGCTGTCTCTGCGGTGGTGGCGGTGGGGGACGCCGACCCTCTGGTCGAGGCCCTGGCCCAGCGGGCCGCGGCTCTGACTACCGGACCGGGCACCGATCCCGGATCGGACATGGGACCGCTGATCACCGCGGCCCACCGAGATCGCGTGGCTGGCTACGTGGGCTCGGCCGAGGACGAGGGGGCGGCGGTGGTGCTGGACGGCCGGGAGGTCAAGGTGCCCGGGGGCGACGGCGGCTTCTTCGTCGGCCCGACGCTGGTCGATCACGTGACCCCGTCGATGGCCGTCTACCGCGACGAGATCTTCGGCCCCGTGCTCTCGGTGCTCCGAGTGGCGACACTCGACGAGGCCATCGAGCTGGTCAACGCCAACCCCTACGGCAACGGGACGGCCATTTTCACACGAGACGGCCACACGGCCCGGCGGTTCCGTCGTGAGGTACAGGTCGGCATGGTCGGGATCAACGTCGCCATACCGGTCCCGATGGCCTACTACTCCTTCGGGGGGTGGAAGGACTCGCTGTTCGGCGACACCCACATCCACGGGATGGAAGGGGTCCGCTTCAACACCCGTCTCAAGGCGGTGACCACCCGGTGGCCCGGGCCGACCGAGGGCCGGACCGGTGAGCAGACCGGCGCGGGAACTGTCGAACTGCACTTCCCGTCGGGCGACAACCGCTGAGGGCGCCCCGCCGGTAGGGGGCGCCGCCGCCGGTTGGTACGGGTGCAACGCGAAGGAGGGCGGCAACCCGCAACGGTGCGGTCCAGTAGGGAAGTGCGAAGGGAGGGCCGTGAAGATCGCCATCACCGGTGCGGGCCTCATCGGTCACCCGCGACGAGCTGGTGACCATGGCCTCGGCCTGATGCAGGTCGGATCCACCGAGGCCGGCGGACGGTTCGGGGCCGGTAGCCTCGACCGGGTGAGTGAATCGTCGTTCCCCACCGGTGCGGTCTCCCGCATGATCGATGTGGACGGCCCGGCCCATCTCCAGGACCTGGGAGGTAACCCGGACGGCCCGGTCATCGTGGCCCTGCACGGCCTCGGCGGGTCCCACCTCAACTGGTCGGCCATCGGGCCCGGGCTGTGTCGCCACGCCCGGGTGATGGCCCTCGACCTCGTGGGCCACGGGCTGACGCCGACCGGCTCGCGGACGCCCGACATCGAAGGCCACCGCCGGTTGGTGAGTGACGTCCTCGGGGTCCTGGCCGCCGAGGCCCCGGGAGCCTCGCCCGTCCTGATGGGCAACTCCATGGGGGGACTGGTGGCTGCCCTGCAGGCGGCGGATGAGCCCGACAGTGTGGCTGGGCTCATCCTCGTCGACCCGGCGCTACCCACCTCCCGCCTCGGCCTCGTCCACCCTCGGGTGGTGGCCAACTTCTTGCTCTGCTCGGTGCCGGGGGTGGGGGAGACCTACCTGAGCCAGCGACGACGGCGCACCACGGCCGAACAGACCGTGCGGCGGGTGCTCGGCGTCTGCTGTGTGGATCCCTCACGGGTGCCCGAGGATGTGGTCGAGGCCCACATCGAGCTGACCGAACGGCTGGATCGGGCGGCCGTGGACGCCGCCTACCTGCGGTCGGCCCGGTCGCTCTCGGCGCTGGTGGCCCGTCCGGCCGAGACGATGGCCCGACTGGACCGCATCACCCAGCCCACCTTGCTGGTCCACGGCTCCCGGGACGTGCTGGTACCCCTGGCCTCGGCCCAGCGGATGAGTGCCGCCCACCCGGGCTGGCACTTCCGTGTGGCCACCGATGTCGGCCATGTGCCCATGCTGGAGGCGCCGGAGTGGACGCGGTCGGCAGTCACCGAGTGGTTGGCCGACGGGTGGTCCGGGCCCAATCCGGGGACGACTTCGGTCCCGGCCCCCGTCCCGCTCGGCCCGGTCAGTTGATCTGCCGGTCCCGTCCCTCCCAGTACGGGGCGCGCAACCGGAACTTCTGGAGTTTGCCGGTGGCCGTGCGGGGGAGCTCGTCACGGAGCTCGACCCGCTTCGGGCACTTGTAGCCGGCCAGGTTGGTACGGCAGTGGGCGATGACATCGTCCTCGGTCAACGAGGAGCCCTCGGCCGCCACCACGAGGGCGATGACCATCTCACCCCACTTCTCGTCGGGGATCCCGATCACCGCCACCTCGGCCACGCCCGGTAGGGAGAACACGGCGTCTTCCACCTCGATGGACGACACGTTCTCCCCGCCGGTGATGATGACGTCCTTCTTCCGGTCGAGGATGCTCAAGTGGCCCTCCCCGTCGATGAGGCCACCGTCGCCCGTGTGGAACCAACCCCCGGCCAGGGCGGCTTCGGTCTCGGCCGGCTGGTTCCAGTACCCGTCCATCACCGTGTTGGACCGCACCAGCACCTCCCCCTGCTCGTCCACGGTCATCGCCGTCCCCACCGCGGGCGCCCCGGCCCGCATCAGGTTCCGGGCCCGCTGGCTGCCGTCGTGCTCGTCCCATTCGGCCCGGTGCCGGTTGATCGTGAGCAGGGGGGAGGTCTCGGTGAGCCCGTAGATCTGGTTGAACTCCCAGCCGAGCTCGCTCTGGACACGCTCGATGGTTCGGCTCGGGGGTGGGGCACCGGCCACCACGATGCGGGTGCGGCCCTCCCCGGGAATCGGCCCTTCCCAGTTCGGTGCGGCGTCGAGCACGGCGGCCACGACGGCCGGGGCCGCACACAAGAGGGTGACGCCGTGGCGGGCCACCCGGCGGAGGATCTCGGTGCCGTCCACCTTGCGCAGGACCACCTGGGGACAGCCCATGGCCGTGGTGGCCCACGGCATGCCCCATCCGTTGGCGTGGAACATCGGCAGGGTGTGGAGGTAGACGTCCCGGTCGGACAGGCCCATGTGCCAACCGAAGAGGGTGGCGTTGACCCAGCAGTTCCGGTGGGTCAGCTGGACCCCCTTGGGCCGGGCTGTCGTCCCCGAGGTGTAGTTGACGGTGGCGGTGGCGTTCTCGTCGGTCGTCCACTCCTCGGGCGGATCCACCTCGGCGGGGAACAGTTCGGGGTCCGAGCCGGCTCCGAGCACGAAGCGGTGCTTCACGTCGATGCCGGCAAGGGACTCTTCGAGCTCGGGGTCGACCATGAGCACCGAGGCTCCGGAGTGGCCGACGATGTACTCGATCTCGGCCCGGGCCAGCCGGAAGTTCACCGGCACGAGAATCCGACCCCAGCCGCAGACCCCGAAGAACGAGGTGAGCAGGCGAGAGGAGTTGTGCGACACGATGGCCACCCGCTCGCCCCGCCCCACGCCCAGTCGGTCGAGGGCGGCCGCCTGGCCACGCGCCCGCGCCGCCATCTCGGCAAAGGTGAGGGGCTCCCAGGCCTCGGCCGGCTGGTCGGGCTCGTCGACGAGTCCGATCCGCTCCGGGTAGGCCCGCTCGGCCCGGTCGAGGAAGTCACGGACGTTGAATTCGACGATCATCGGTCCCCCCATGGTCCGGCCGCCCGGCGATCGGCCACCGGCCACCCCATTGAATCAAATACCCGGACGCAACGGCGGGTGCTCCATCCGACGACCGGCTCGCTACTCTTTGGCCCATGTCCGCGCCCCGCATCGCCGTCGGCCCCCAACACGCCTCGTTCGCCACTGACGCCGTCGCCACCGGCGGCGGCACCCTGGTCGACATCACCGAGGAGCCGGACGCCCTGGTCTGGCTGGATCCGGCCGACGTCAAGGGTCTGGCCGACCAGGTCAACGGGGCCCCGTCGGTCCGATGGGTGCAGCTCCCCTTCGCCGGCGTGGAGAAGGTGCTGGCGTTCGGGCTCATCGATCACGACCACATCTGGACGTGCGCCAAGGGCTCCTACGCCGAACCGGTGGCTGAACATGCGCTCGCCCTGTCCCTGGCCGGGCTCCGTCACCTACGCACCCGGATCGAGGCCCGAACCTGGGGCAAGGCCGCCGGCACCAGTCTCTACGATCAGAAGGTCACCATCCTCGGGGGCGGGGGGATCACCTCCATGCTCTTAGAGCAGCTGTCCCCGTTCCGGGTGGAGGCCACGGTGGTCCGTCGGAAGCCAGACCCCATGCCGGGAGCGGCGAGGACCGTCTCGGTGGACGCACTCGACGAGGTACTCCCGGGCTCCCTGGTCGTCTACCTGGCCCTCGCCCTCACCCCGGCCACCACCGGGATCATCGGGGCGCGCCAGCTCGACCTGATGGATGAGACGGCATGGCTGGTCAACGTGGCCCGGGGGCCCCACGTGGACACCGACGCCCTGGTGACCGCCCTCGGTGCGGGATCGATTGCCGGCGCGGCCCTCGACGTCACCGATCCGGAGCCCCTCCCCGACGGCCATCCCCTCTGGGAGCTACCCAACTGCATCATCACCCCCCACACGGCTGACACCATCGAGATGATCATGCCCCTACTGGCCGAACGGATCCGCACCAATGTGAACCGCTTCGCCGCCGGCGACGAGCTGGTGGGACTGGTCGATCCCGACGCCGGCTACTGATTCGTCGGGCCTCGGCACCCGGTGGGCAACGGTGTGGGATCGGCGGCCCCGTCCTGGTCGGGGTGTCACACCCCGGGTTCATGATGGTCCTGTCATGGAAACCATCCCGAGCCCAGGAGACCGCGCCATGCCGTTCACCGCCGTTCCCGTCGCACTGCCGAGCGTCAAGTCGCGGTTGGCCGTCGCGCCGCCGGAATCGTTCACCATCGACTGCGCGGACTGCAGGCATCAGCACACCTCGGTCTGTGACGACTGCGTGGTCTCGTTCATCGTCGACCGCCAGCCCGAAGACGCGGTCGTCGTCGACGTGGCCGAAGCCCGGGCCGTCCGGCTGCTGGCCCAGGCCGGGTTGGTGCCCGGTATGCGCCACGTCCGGGACGCGGGCTGAACCCGGGGTCGATCCCCGAGTTGCCCCCGGCTCGTGCGACGATTGGGGCGTGTCCCGAGCCGCGGTCTCCCTTTCAACCAGCACCGCGGGATCCCGCTCGTCCGCGGCTCCGGGATCCGTCGACCTAGCTGCCCTGAGCGAGCGCGTGCTGGCCATGGGTCGGTCGGCCGGCCTCCACGCGGTGGGGATCACCACCGCCGAGGTCTTCGAGGCCACCCGACAGGACCTGTTCGCACGCAGGCAGGCCGGCCTGCACGCCACCATGCAGTTCACCTACCGGAACCCGGAGCGTTCGACCGACCCGACCCGGATCCTGCCCGGGGCCCGGTCGTTGGTCGTCGCGGCCTGGAGCTACCGCCGGCGTGAGGGTCCGCCGCCGGCCCGCGATGATGACCACCCCGGCGAGGCCGACCGCCCTCACGACGAGCGGCCCCAGGGTCGGGTGGCCCGCTACGCCCGCACCGACCACTACGGCGAGCTCCGGGACGCGCTCGCCTCGGTAGCCGGACACCTTCGTGCCGAGGGATGGCGGGCCACGGTGGTCTGTGACGACAACGCCCTCGTGGACCGGGCCGCCGCCCACCGGGCCGGGATCGGATGGTTCGGCAAGAACTCCCTCCTCCTCGTACCCGGGGCGGGATCCTGGTTCGTGCTGGGATCCGTCGTCACCGACGCGCCGCTCACCCCGACCCTCGCCGGTCCTGTCCGCCCCCACGCCGAGGGGTGCGGGAGCTGCACCCGGTGCATGGGCGCGTGCCCCACCGGCGCGCTCGAGACCCCCGGGGTCGTCGACGCCCGGCGGTGTCTGGCCTGGCTGGTGCAGGCTCCCGGCTCGTTCCCCGAGGCCTATCGGGTGGCCCTCGGGGACCGCATCTACGGCTGTGACGAGTGCCAGCAGGTGTGCCCGATCAACAAGGTGGCCGACCGCCGGGACCCACCACCACTGACCGCCGGCGCCTCCGGTGTGGATCTGCTCGATCTGCTCGAAGCCTCCGACGAGGAGCTGATGGAGCGACATGGCCGGTGGTATGTCGCCGAACGCGATCCCCGCTACCTACGACGCAACGCGCTCGTGGCCCTCGGCAACGTGGGCGACGGGCGACAGCCCGGGACCGCCCGCGCTCTGCAGCGCTGGCTTGACGCCGACGATCCCCTGCTCGCCGAGCACGCCCGGTGGGCGGCGCGCCGCCTGGGCCGGGACGACCTGATCCCACCGGCCCCGTGACCCACCTGCTCGTCACCAACGACTTCCCGCCCAAGGTGGGTGGGATCCAGGCGTACCTGTGGGAGCTCTGGTCCCGCATGGACCCCGACTCCTTCGTCGTCCTCACCGCCCGATCCCACCCCGACGCGGCCGCCTTCGACCGGGCCCAGGCCGAGCGGGGCATCCGCATCGAGCGGGTGCCGAGCCGGGTGCTGGCCCCCACCCCGGGCCTGGCCCGGCGCATCCGGGAGACGGCCCGGCGGGTCGGGGCGGGACTGGTGGTGCTCGATCCGGTCTTTCCCCTCGGCCTGCTCGGGCCGCGACTCGGCCTCCCCTATGCCGTACTGCTCCACGGGGCCGAGGTCGCCATCCCGGGCCGGCTGCCGGCCACGCACCAGATGGTGGCCCACGTCCTGCGCCACAGCGTGCTGGCCGTCTCGGCCGGTGGCTACCCCGCTGCCGAGGCGGCCCGCACCCTCCGGCGCGGCGGGATGCCGCCGGTGGTCGAGGTCCCGCCCGGGGTCGATTTGGCCCGCTTCGTCCCGATGACGGCGGCGGAGCGGGCCGAGGCCCGCGCCGACCTCGACCTGCCGGCCGAGGGGCCCCTGGTGGTCAGTGTCAGCCGCCTGGTGCCCCGGAAGGGCATGGACGTACTCATCGACGCCGCCGTGAGGCTCCGGTCCGACCATCCCGATCTGGTCGTGGCCATCGCCGGACGCGGGCGGGACGCCGACCGCCTGGCCGGCCGCGTCGCCGAATACTCGGCTCCGGTCCGGCTCCTCGGCGGGGTGTCCGACGCCGACCTCCCCCGTCTCGTCGGGGCGGCCGACGTCTTCGTCATGCTGTGCCGCAACCGGTGGCTGGGTCTCGAGCAAGAGGGATTCGGCATCGTCTTCTTGGAGGCGGCGGCGGCCGGTGTGCCCCAGGTGGCCGGACGCTCGGGAGGGGCGGGCGAGGCGGTCGTCACCGGCATCACCGGCACGGTGGTCAGACGACCGACCGACGCCGGCGCCGCGGCTCGGGCCATCGGTGACCTCCTCGGCAACGCTGACCTGCGCCTGGCCATGGGCCGGGGTTCCCGCCAGCGGGCCGAGGCATCCTTCGACTATGACAAACTCGCCCCTAGGCTGGCCGCGGCGTTGGCTGACGTGGAAGGCTGAAGGACCGCCCGGCCAGGTTGCCCGGCCGGCACACTGATCGAAGAGGAGGGCTGATCGTGGCGGAACAAGCCACCGAGCGAATGGTGGTGTCGGCCACGCCGACGCGCTGCTTCGAGGTCAGCTCCGACATCGAGGCGTACCCCCAGTGGGCCTCGGACATCAAAGAGGTGACCATCGAGTCCCGGGACGACAATGGTCGACCGGAGCTGGTCACCTTCCGGGCCGCCGCCTTCGGTCGCAGCACCAGCTACACCCTGGCCTACGACTACAGCGAAGCGCCCGGGGTGCTCTCGTGGGTGCAGACGCGAGGTGACATCACCTCCAAGCTCGACGGCCGTTACGTCTTTGTGGACAACGGTGACGGGCGCACCGAGGTCACCTACCACCTCGAGGTGGAGATGAAGGTGCCGCTTCCCGGGTTCATCAAGATGCGGGCCCAGAGCCGCATCATGTCGATCGCTCTGCGGGAGCTGAAGGCCCGGGTCGAGTCGAAGACGTGACGGCCGGGCCCCGCGTCGGGCTCCGGACGGTGCACGGACCGTTGCCGGTATCGGCACGGCTTCCTTCCCGGGTGCGCCGGTGCGGGTAGGCGTCACCCTTCCCCAGTTCCGCCACGAGTCCGACTCGGCCATCGCCGCGGCCCGTCGGGCCGAGGCGCTCGGCCTCGATGGGGTGTTCTGCTTCGACCACCTCTGGCCCATGGGCCAGCCCGGCCGCCCCGCCATCCCCAGCACCCCGCTGCTCGGCGCCCTGGCCGCCTCCACGTCGACCATCGCCCTCGGCCCGCTCGTGGCCCGGATCGGACTGCTGCCCGACGAGGTGCTGGTCGAGGTGCTCTCGAGCGTGGCCGCCATGAGCGGGGGTCGGCTCATCGCCGGCCTCGGGACCGGCGACCAGCTGAGCCGGGCCGAGAACGAGGCCTACGGGATCCCCTTCGAGCCCGCCTCCGAACGTCGGGTCCGACTGGCCTCGGTGGCCGCCTCGGTGCGGGACCAGGGCATCCCGGTCTGGATCGGCGGGGGCGTGCCGAAGACGGTGGAGCTGGCCCGCACCCTCTCGGTGGCGGTGAACCTCTGGGAGGGTGACGTGATCCGGGTGGCCGAGCTGGTCACGAGCGGTGTGGAGGTGACGTGGGGCGGCCCGGTGGGGGACACGGTCGATGAGGCGACCCGGCGGCTCACCGATGTGGCCCGGGCCGGGGCCACCTGGGCCGTGTGCGCCTGGCCCGAGTCCCTTGCGGTGGTGGCCGAGGCGGCCCGGGCGGTGCGCGACCCCGAGTAGCTGGCGCCAGCCGACCGGGCGCCCCCCGGGGTGTCCAGACCGGCCGGGCCCCGGCAGTAGCCTTGGGCGATGGAGTTCCGCCGGATCAACAGCCTCCCGCCCTATGTCTTCGCCACCATCAACGAGCTCCGCGACGCTGGTCGTCATGGTGGTCGCGACGTCATCGACATGGGGTTCGGGAACCCCGACCTGCCGTCGCCGGACGTGGCCGTGGAGAAGTTGGCCGAAGCCGGGCGCAACCCGCGCAACCACCGCTACTCGGCCAGCCGGGGCATCCCGAAGATCCGCCAGGCCATCACCGACCTGTACCTGCGCAAGTTCGAGGTGGAGCTCGACCCCGATACCGAGGTCGTCACCACCATCGGTGCCAAAGAGGGACTGAGCCACCTGATGTGGGTGCTGGTCGGCCCGGGCGACACCGCGCTCGTGCCCTCGCCCTCCTATCCCATCCACATCTACGCACCGCTCTTCGCCGGCGCCGACGTCCGCCACGTCCGCCTCGATGCGCCCGGCACCGAGAACAGCGCCAGTCCCGGCGAGGCCTTCTTCGACAACCTGATGGAGGCGTGGGAGTCGGCGTGGCCCAAACCTCGCGTGGTGGTGCTGTCCTTCCCGCACAATCCCACCACCGAGTGCGTCGACCTGGCCTTCATGGCCCGGCTGGTGGCGTTCGCCAAAGAGCACGAGATCGTCCTGGTCCACGACTTCGCCTATGCCGACATCGCCTTCGACGGCTACACACCGCCGTCCATCCTGCAGGTCCCTGGGGCCAAGGACGTGGCCGTCGAGCTCTACACGCTGACCAAGTCGTTCTCCATGGCCGGCTGGCGGGTGGGCTTCCTCGTGGGCAACGCCGCCATCGTGCAGGCCCTGACCAAGCTCAAGAGCTATCTCGACTACGGGACGTTCCAGCCCATCCAGATCGCCGCCATCGTGGCGATGAACGAGGCACCGGACTATCCCAAGATCATCAACGAGACCTACCAGGCCCGCAGGGACGCGCTCTGCGACGGACTCAACCGGATCGGCTGGGAGATCACCCCGCCCCGGGGAACCATGTTCGTGTGGGCCCCCATCCCCGAGCCCTACCGCGAGATGGGCTCACTCGAGTTCTCGAAGTTCCTCGTGACCGAAGCGGACGTGGCCACCTCGCCCGGGGTCGGCTTCGGTCCGGGGGGCGACAACCACGTCCGCTTCGCCCTCATCGAGAACGAACAACGCATCGGCCAGGGGGTCCGCAGCCTGCGCAAGTCCCTCACCCGGCTGCGCTGACCGTCCGGCTCTGGCCCCGCCGGCTCTGACCCGGCGATCGACCTCAGGGCCGTCCGGCCCCACCCACCTCGACCCGGGCCTGCTCGATGCGGCCGGCCCGCATCCCGCTGATCTCGGACTCGACGCTGGTCGGCGCCGTGACGAGGTAGAGGGTCCTTCGGTCCTCGCCGCCCAGCATGCAGGCAAAACAGTTCTGTGAGGTGGTCACCCGGCTGACGACCTCGCCGCCCTCGGCCACCAGGAGGCATTCGGACTCCCGGGCGTTGGCCACCCAGACCCGACCGTCGGCATCGAGGCAGATGCCGTCGGGCGAGCACCACGGCAGGACGGCCCACTCCCGGCGACCCGAAAGCGTGCCGTCGGCGGCGATGGCGAAGGCGGTGAGGCGGCCCCCCAGGGTCTCGGCCACGATGAGGGTGCGGCCGTCGGAGGTGATCACCGCCCCGTTGGGGAAGGCGAGGTCGTCGGCGGCCCGATGGGCCGATCCGTCCGGGTCCACCCGGATGAGGACGGTGGTGGGTGGTCCCGGGGGGAGCATGAGCGCCCGTGGGCCGCGTTCGTCGATCAACCGGTCGAGGTCGAAGCCGAAGTTGCCCACGTAGGCGCGTCCGGCGGCGTCGACCACCATGTCGTTGCCGTGGAAGGTGGCGAACGGCCGGAGGTCGCCGTGGTGGACGAGGCTGCCGTCCTCCTCCAGGCGGAGGAGGGTGCGCGCCTTGCGGGCCACCACGATGAGGCGCCCGTCGGGCAGCCATCCGAGGCCGGCCGGCTCGCCGGGCACCTCGAGCTCGACCCGGACATCACCGGTCGCCCCGGCCGACTGCACGGTGCCGTCGTAGAAGTCGACGAACCAGAGCCGG
Organism: uncultured Acidimicrobiaceae bacterium; assembly: GCA_963817985.1. Classification (GTDB taxonomy): domain Bacteria; phylum Actinomycetota; class Acidimicrobiia; order Acidimicrobiales; family RAAP-2; genus Bog-756. The sequence goes on from CAWFQI010000014.1 coordinate 48,846, forward strand.
CCCTCGTGCCAGCGTGGGCACTCACCGAACCGCAGTCCGTCGACGAACGGCTCGGCTACCACCACGCCCGGATCGCTCATGCGATGCGCCGGGCCGCGAGCGCGATCGGTGGCCAGATAGCCCTGCCGGCAGAAGGCGATGGCGGCCTCGGCCACGCGGTCGGCGTCCTTGCCCTGTCCGAGCACCAGCTCGCGGGCCAGATGGGCGGTGACCCCCAAGATGGCCATCGTCAGTACCTCGGGATCCTCTCCCCGGAGCAGCCCGGCGGTGATGCCCGCACTCACATGGGGCAGGGCGTCGGCCACGGTCTGGTCGTCACCCTTCCGTACGATGGGGGCGAAGCGCTCCTCGGTCCGGGCGAACTCCATCAGGGTGTAAAGGTGGCGGTGGTCCGAGAGCCACCGTAACGAGGCCCGGATGCCCCACTCGATACGCCGGGCCGGGTCGGGCTCGCCGGCGATGGCGTCGCGCTGGGCCAGCCGCATGGAGTGGAGGGCGTCGACCACGATCTCTTCCAACAGCTGCTCTTTCGAACTGAAGTACCAGTAGAAGACACCCTTCCCGACCCCGATGCTGTCGACCAGGCTGGTCACCGAGGTGGCGTGGTAGCCCTCGGCGGCAAAGCGGTGGGCGGCCACGTCCATCAGCTCGGCTCGGCGGCGGGCCCCCCGGGGGGTGAGGCGGCGGTCCATGGTCATCAGACGCTACGGGCCGGGTCGGACGGGGGTCAACGGGTCGCCGGCTCGGCCGTGACGATCTCGGCGGCGCCGAAGGTGGCCTGCATCTGGGAGGCGGACGAGGAGAAGAGGGCCCGCTTGGGCAACCCGAGCGAGCGGAGCTCGTCAGCCATGGGATGGTGGCCGAGCACGAGGGAGGCTCCGCCGATCCGGCCCGCCGTCCCCTCAGCCGAGGTGGTCCACAGCGTCCGCCGCAGCACCCCGTCGGCAAAGGCATAGCTGGGGGGCGCCTGGGACGGCAGGGCGAGCCGCCCGCCCGACGCCACGGTCAAGGTGAGCACGTGGACCCCGTCATCGACCAGGCGGACGGTGGTCCCGGTACCTGCTCCCGGTGCGGACGGCTCGTCGATGTCGATGGTGGTGACCCACTTGGGGAAGCCCCAGATGTCCCGTCCGGCGGCACAGGTGAACTCCTGGTCGACCGGGAGCCGGTGGATGTAGGCCCCGATGGTGCCGGCGAAGAACTCCCGGGTGCGCTGGGCCGCCGTCCGGAGGGGCGGGGCGTCGTGGGGTCGGACCACGAAGCTCACCGCCACCTCGTGGTAGGGATCGAGATCGGTGTCGTCGTAGCGGCACACGGCCAGAGCGACCAGGGCCCGTCCGGGCACGGGACCGGTGACCTCGAGTCCCGAGGGGTCGACGATCCGCTGGGCGGCCGCTGCGGGGACCAGGTACTGGACACCCCACTGGGCCGAGCGCCGGACCTCGACGGGAAGGCTGATGGTGCGGCCGAGGACGGTCCACGAGCGGGGCTCCTCACCGGTCTCACCAGGGGGGTTGTCCGGTGTCCGGCCGGGCGAGGCGGTGGTCGAGGTGGCCATGGAGTGCAGTACAGCACACGTGGCGATACCGTGGCTCGTGGCCTACTGGATCCTGAAGGTGGTGCTGAGCCCGGTCTTCTTCCTGCTGTGGCGGGTGAAGGTCGAAGGGCGCGAGCACATCCCCGAACACGGCCCGGCCGTGCTGGCGGCCAACCATCAGTCGTTCTGTGACTCCTTCTTCCTCCCGTTGGTCCTGCGCCGACGGGTCACCTACGTGGCCAAGGCCGAGTACTTCGACAGCTGGAAGACGGCGTGGTTCTTCCGGGCGGCCGGACAGATCCCCATGAACAGGAGCGGCGGCGACGCGTCGCAGCGCGCCCTCGACACGGCCACCGCGGTGCTCAACGCCGGACGGATCCTCGGCATCTATCCGGAGGGGACGCGGGCCCCCGACCCCCGCCTGCACAAGGGCCACACCGGCGTGGCCCGACTCTCCCTGCGCTGCGACGTGCCCATCATCCCGGTGGGCATCGTGGGGACGCGGGCCGTCCAGCCTCCGGGGAGCAACCTGATGCGTCCCTTCCACGCCGTCACCATCCGCTTCGGCCCACCGGTCACCTACCTCCACGCCGGACAGACCGTCGTGACCGGGCAGTGCGGGGAGGCCGCCCTCCCCGGCACGGAGCCCCTCTCGAGGGAGCTCGACCAGAGCGAGCTCCGTTGCCTCACCGACACCCTCATGACCGAGATCGCCCGGCTCTCGGGCCAGGAGTACGTCGACCGCTACGCCAGCCGGGCCCGGAGCGGCGCGTCCGAGCCCAGCTGAGCTCGTCTCCCCGATATCGGTTGTCAGGATGGCCGCGATCAGTCCACCCGATGTCGTAATCAGCCGGAAACAGTCTGTACACAGAGGCCGCCTAGCCTGAGGGCGTGTGCAACTACCTGATCAGGGTGCAGCTTCCCGATCGTCCCGGCGCCCTCGGCGCAGTGGCCAGCCGCATCGGGTCGGTCGGCGGGGACGTGGTGTCGATCGAGATCCTGCAGCGCAACGAAGGCGTCGTGGTCGACGAGCTGGGGGTCGGCCTGGCCGGTGACCACCTCATCGACCTGCTCCGGGACGAGATCCTCGAAGTGGACGGGGTGGTCATCGAATCGGTCCGTGCGGTCGACGGCGCGTTGCCGGACCGGCACACCGAGCTCCTCGAGGTGGCCACCGAGCTGTTCAAACAGCCCTCGTCGGCCGGGTTGCTCGAGCACCTGACCGGTCGGGTGTGCCGCAGCCTGGCGGCCACGTTCGCCGCCGTGCTCGATACCGACGCCTGGAAGGTCACCGCCGCACAGGGTGAGCTCCCCCCGCCCGAGGAGCTCACCGCGCTGGCCCTCCAGGGCATGAGCCCACCGCCCGACTCGGTGGCCATCGACGACACCGTGGCCACGGCCGTCATGGTCTCGGCCGATCTGATCCTGGTGGTCGGGCGGAGCGACCCGGTCCTGCGTGACCGGGAGCGCCAATGGATCTCGATCATGGCCGAGCTGGCCGACCACGGCTGGCAGGAACTGGCCTAAGCCGGAGTTGGCCATGCCCCGGGGTGGGCGGGAATCAGTCGGCTTCGGCGGCCCAGTGCCGGGACCGCTCGATGGCCCGCAGCCACGCCTGACGAGCGGCGGCGGTGTCCTCTTCTGCGCCGGTCGGCTCGAAGGAGCGATCCTCGGTCCACAGGCCCGCCAGTTCGTCCATCGATCCCCACAGTCCTTCGGCCAGGCCGGCCAGCGTGGCGGCGCCGATGGCGGTGGTCTCCACCGACTGGGGTCGGAGGACCCGACGTCGGGTCTGGTCGGCCACCTGCTCCAAGAGGAGGTCCATGGCCGAGGCCCCACCGTCCACCCGGAGCAGCGTGGGCGCGGTGGGACTGGCGGCCATCGCCTCCACGACATCGCGCACCTGGAAGGCCATGGCCTCCACCATGGCCCGGGCCAGGTGGGCGCGACCCAGGCCCCGGCTGAGCCCGAGAATGGTGCCGCGGGCGGCGGGGTCCCAGTGGGGGCTGCCCAGCCCGGTGAAGGCCGGGACCACGACGACGCCCTCGCTGGTGGGAACCGACCGGGCCAGGGGCTCGAGGTCGGCGGCCTTCTCGATGACGCCGAGGCCGTCGCGCAGCCACTGCACGCCCGCGCCCGAGACGAAGACCGAGCCCTCCAAGGCGTAGGCCACCGACGTCCGGTCGGCCGTGGGCCCGCCGTCGGCCCCGATGGCGATGTCCCCGTCGGGGCCGAGGTCCCAGGCCAGGGTGGTGATCAGTCCGTCGATGGGTTCGGGGCAGACCGGTCCGGCGTTCATGAGGACGAAGCTGCCCGTCCCGAAGGTCACCTTGGTCATGCCCCGGTCGAAACAGGCCTGTCCGAACAGCGCGGCGTGCTGGTCGCCGGCGATCCCGCTGATCGGCACGCCCCGGAGGGGTGAGTCGGCGCCGAGGGCCCGTTCGGCGATGCGCCCGAAGCGGCCACAGGAGGGGCGCACCTCAGCCAGGGCCTCCTCGGGTACGCGGAAGAGCTCACCGAGCTCGGGGGCCCATCGCCGGACGACGATGTCGTACAGAAGCGTCCGCGAGGCGTTGGTGGCGTCGGTGGCGAACACCCCGCCCTCGGTCCCACCGGTCAGGTTCCAGAGCAGCCATGAGTCGATGGTGGCGAGGGCCAGTCCCTCGCTCCGAGGCACGCCGCCCTCGTCCAGAAGCCACTGCATCTTGGTGGCGGAGAAGTAGGGGTCGAGCACGAGTCCGGTCCGCTCCCGGATGAGCGGGAGGTGGCCCTGCTCGGTCAGGCGCCGACAGGCGGCTGCGGTGCGGCGGTCCTGCCAGACGATGGCCCGGTGCAGGACCGCCCCCGTCCGCCGGTCCCAGGCCACCACGGTCTCGCGCTGGTTGGTGATCCCGACGGCCCGGACCACCCGCCGGTGTTCGGCCAGCCGGGCGCCCACCTCGTCGAGCGTGGACCGCACGGCGTTCCAGATCTCGTCGGCGTCGTGCTCGACCCAGCCGGGCCGTGGGTAGTACTGGGTGAACTCGCGGTAGGCCACGTCCACGACCTCGGTCCGCTCGTCGACGACCAGGGCCCGGACCCCGGTCGTCCCGGCGTCGATGGCGATGGACACAGGGGAGCGGGAGGCCACACCCGGACTGTAGTGACACCCCTGGGGCATCATCTGCGACATGCCCAGGGACGGTCACGCCGCAGAGGCGGGGGAGGGGGAGCCCGACGAGGGCACCAGAGGGGACCGGTGGGTGGCCCGCCGGCGGGCCGGAAAGCTGCTAGCTGCCAGCAATCATTTGCAATTCTTCGCGAGCGCCCTCTCAACAGGGATTTCGCCGCTCGGCCGCCACCCGAAACAGTCGTTATTCGTTGACAGGTGTGTAACTACGCTGCTGTAATAGACCCACTATCTCGTACCTCGGGGGAGGGTTAACCACAACATATTGTGTTTGTCGGGCAACTAGGCTGTCTATGTCGGATGCAGCCAACAGACCGGTAGGTGGTTCGGAAGATCCGGACGGGGGACGGTCAGAAGCTCCAGAAGCACCGGGCAACCGGGAGTCGGGCGGCGAGTGCTCTCCCGGATCGGCGACCCATCGGCTCCTCCACGTGACCACCGCAGCATCAGCCAACGATCAGCAGCACCTCGCACCAGCGACCATCCAGACCAGAAAGAGGTTCACCACATGGCCATTGCTCCCCAGCGCGTCGGCATCGGCATTCGCCGCCACTTCACCACCGCCGGTGTCCACCCCTACGACCAGGTCGTGTGGGAGCGACGCGACGCCCGGATCACCAACTACCGGGACGGAGCGGTGGCCTTCGAGCAGCTGAACGTGGAGGTGCCCGAGAGCTGGAGCCTGAACGCCACCAACATCCTGGCCCAGAAGTACTTCCGCGGCACCCCGAACACCGACGAGCGCGAGTGGTCGCTGCGCCAGGTGGCCGACCGCGTGGTCGACACGGTCACCTCGTGGGGGATCAAGGACGGCTACTTCGCCGACGAGGAGGAGGCCGAGATCTTCTCCGACGAGCTCAAGTACCTGATCATCCACCAGATGGCCGCCTTCAACTCGCCGGTCTGGTTCAACATCGGGGTCGCCGGTGTGCCCCAGCAGGGATCGGCCTGCTTCATCCTCTCGGTGGACGACACCATGGACTCCATCCTCAACTGGTACACCGAAGAGGGCGTGATCTTCAAAGGTGGCTCGGGGGCGGGGGTGAACCTCTCGCGGATCCGATCGTCCCAGGAGTTCTTGAAGGGCGGGGGCACCGCCTCAGGGCCGGTCAGCTTCATGCGGGGTGCGGACTCGTCGGCCGGGACGATCAAGTCCGGGGGCAAGACCCGCCGGGCGGCCAAGATGGTCATCCTCGACGCCGATCACCCCGACATCGAGGACTTCATCTGGTGCAAGGCCATCGAGGAGCGCAAGGCACGCGTGCTGCGCGACGCCGGCTTCGACATGGACCTCGACGGGAAGGACTCCATCAGCCTGCAGTACCAGAACGCCAACAACTCGGTCCGGGTCACCGACGAGTTCATGGACGCCGTGGTGGCCGGCGGCGACTGGGACCTCACCAGCCGGGGCGACGGTGGTCCCATCCGCTCGGTCCCGGCCCGCGACCTGTTCCGCCAGTTCGCCCAAGCCGCCTGGGAGTGCGCCGACCCCGGCATGCAGTTCGACACCACCATCAACAAGTGGCACACGGCGTCCAACACCGGTCGGATCAACGGCTCCAACCCGTGCTCGGAGTACATGCACCTCGACAACTCGGCCTGCAACCTGGCCAGCTTCAACCTGATGAAGTACCTGCACGACGACTCGTCCTTCGATGTCGAGGGATTCCGGGCCTCGGTCGAAGTGGTCTTCACCGCTCAGGAGATCATCGTCGGCAACGCCGACTACCCGACGGAGAAGATCACCGAGAACTCCCGCCGCTTCCGTGAGCTGGGCATCGGCTACGCCAACCTCGGCGCCCTGCTGATGGCCCAGGGCCTGCCCTACGACTCCGACCAGGGCCGGGCCTGGGCCGGTGCCATCACCGCCCTCATGACCGGGCACGCCTACGCCACCTCGGCCCGCACCGCGGCGCGGATGGGGCCGTTCGCCGGCTACCACGAGAACGTCGATCCCATGCTCAACGTGCTGCGCATGCACCGCGATGCGGTGGCCACCATCGACGAGGAGGAAGTGCCCACCGACCTGCTCTCGGCCGCCCAGGAGGCGTGGGAGTCGGCCGTCGAGCTCGGCGAGCAGTACGGCGTGCGCAACTCGCAGGCCAGCGTGCTCGCCCCCACCGGCACCATCGGACTGCTCATGGACTGCGACACGACCGGGGTGGAGCCCGATCTGGGCCTGGTCAAGACCAAGAAGCTGGTCGGCGGGGGAACCATGTCCATCGTCAACCAGACCGTGCCCCGGGCGCTCGCCCGACTGGGGTACTCGCCGGACCAGGTGGACGAGATCATCACCTACATCGACGTGCACAAGTCCATCGTGGGTGCCCCCTACCTGTCCCCTGAGCACCTGGCCGTGTTCGCCTGCTCCATGGGTGACAACACCATCCACTACCTCGGCCACGTCCGCATGATGGGTGCGGTCCAGCCGTTCATCTCGGGCGCGATCTCCAAGACGGTGAACCTGCCCGAGGACGTCACGGTGGAAGACGTCGAGCAGCTCCACATCGACGCCTGGCGCATGGGGATCAAAGCCGTCGCCATCTACCGGGACAACTGCAAGGTGGCCCAGCCCCTCTCGACCACCAAGAAGGACGGGGCCGAAGAGGGTGTTCCCGGCGGTGACGCCAACGGGGCGTTCCCGGCGGCGTCCGAGGCCGAGGCGCACGCTCGAGAGCTGAGTGACAAGATCGCCGGCCTCGAGGCGGCACTGGCCCACGAGCAGACCCGCACGGCCGACACGGTGATGATCGGTGCCGTCCGCGAGCGACTGCCCCGTCGTCGCAAGTCCTCGACCTTCGCCTTCCGGGTGGCCGACTGCGAGGGCTACGTGACGGTCGGTGAGTACGAGGACGGCCGGCCCGGCGAAGTGTTCATGAAGGTGTCCAAGCAGGGCTCGACGCTCGCCGGCATCATGGACGCCTTCTCCATCTCGGTGAGCCTGGGCCTCCAGCACGGCGTGCCCCTGGCCACCTACGTGCGCAAGTACACGAACATGCGTTTCGAGCCGGCGGGCATCACCGACGACCCGGAGCTGCGCATCGCCACCAGCCTGGTCGACTACATCTTCCGCCGGTTGGCCGTCGACTACCTGCCCTTGGAGGAGCGGGCCGAACTCGGCGTGCTCTCGACCGTGGAGCGGATGCAGCCGACCCTGCCCGGCGTGGAGGAGACAGCCACCGCGTCGAGCAGCGTCGTCGAGGTCGAGCCCATCGACCCGGTCACGTCCGCGGCGCTCGAGAGTGCGCTGGACGAGACCGGTGCCGGGTCCGGTGCGGTGATCGAGGCCAGTCTCTTCGATACCGGTGAGCCGACCATGCACCCCGCCCCGGTGCCCCAGGTCGATCCCTCGGTGTCGGACCAGCTGCTGGCCCGGGCCGAGCCCAGGGACGCCCCGTACTGCTACCAGTGTGGCAACGCCATGCAGCGGGCCGGGTCGTGCTACGTCTGCGGGAGCTGCGGCACCACCAGCGGCTGCTCCTAGTCTCCGGGACGTCCCGCCCGCCGGCGTGCAGTAGCCGGACGGGCCGTCGACAGGACCATGCGGTGACCACGAACGGTCTCCCTCCGGCCACGGCCGCAGGGAGACCGTTCCGTTTTTGTGGGAACACCGACCACCGTGAGGTATGAGCGGGATTGCCGATGGCTGCCGACGCCGGTTCCGATCGCCGACCCGTGTGGGCCGAGGGAGCGTCGCCCGGCTCAGTCCGATGGCGGGGTGCGGGCGGCCTCGAGGATCCGGGCCAGGGCTTCGAGCTCGGGCCCGGAGAGGGCGACCAGTGCAGCCGGGGGACGACTCATGATCTCATTGGCCTTCCGGGCCAGGGCCGTGCCGCGAGCGGTGGTGACCACCGCCTTCACCCGACGGTCGGTCGGGTGGGGGCGCCGCTCGACGAGGCCCTGGCGCTCGAGCTCATCGACGACGAGGGTGGCGTTGGGGGCGTCGATCCCGAGCATGGCGGCCAACTCGCCCATGGGGAGGGGCACGGACGATCCCGCCACGCGTCGGAGCGCCCGGATCCGGCCGAAGGGAAGACCCACGGCATCGCTGACGTCCCGACGGCGCTCGTTGTCGAGCACGAGGTCGCACATGGCGGCCCAGGCCCGCCGGGCGGCATCGGCCCCGCTCTCGTTGCCCGCCGCCTTCTTCGGTGGCGGTCGGGTGCCCCGCCCGTCGTCGTGCGTGCCCATGGTCAGCGGTTCTGTCCGACCAGGAACTCGGGATTGAGCTCGTGGGCGGTCCGATCGGCGGTGCGGCGGGCCCACCCGGTCGTCACGATCTGGCCGAGCACGAGGACCACGACGCCACACCCGGCCAGCACCCACCAGCCGGCGTGGGTGGCCGTGGCCACGGCCAGGTGGTGTGTGCCGGCCAGCGATGAGGCGAGGAGGGCGCCGACCACGGCCACGCCCAGGGTGGCCCCCACCTGGCGGGAGGTCGAGGCGATGGCCGCGGCCACGCCGGCCTGGGCCCGGGGCATGCCCGAGACGGCGGCATTGGTGATGGGGGCGTTCACGAACCCGAAGCCGATCCCGAACACCACGTAGGAGGCGAACAGCCAGGCCACCGGGGTGTCGGCCCCGAGGAAGCTCAACATGACACAGCTCACCGTGAGGGCGATGCCGGCGATCAGCAGGGGTATCCGGGACCCCCGGGTGCCGACGATCCGACCGGAGATGGGCGGGAGGATCATGGTCATGGCCGCCATGGGCAGGGTGTAGAGGCCGGCCCGCAGGGGTGAGAACCCGCGGACGTCTTGGAGATAGAGGGTGTTGAGGAAGAGGAATCCACCCAGGGTGGCAAAGGCGGCCACGGCCATGACGGCTGCTCCCGAGAACGGGACGGAACGAAAGAAGCGGAGGTCGATGAGGGGCTCGTCGCGGCGGCGCTCCCAGAGAATCAGGCCGACCAGTGCCATCCCGGCCAGGACGAAGGACGCCACGATGATCGGTGAGGTCCACCCGTGGTCCGGTGCCTCGATGATGCCGTAGGTCAGGGAGGCGAGCAGGACGATCACCAGGGCCTGTCCGATCCCGTCGACCCGTCGGGGTTTGGGGGCCCGCGACTCGGGGATGAACCGGACGGTCAGCACCACGGCGGCCAGGCCCACCGGGAGATTGATCCAGAAGATGGACCGCCAGCCGACCGAGCCGACCAGGAGCCCGCCGATCACCGGGCCGAGCGCCATGCTGACCCCGACCACCGCGGCCCACACCCCCACCGCCTGGGCCCGTTCCTTCGGATCGGTGAAGGTGTTGGTGATGATGGACATGGCCACCGGGTTGAGCATCGAACCGCCGACCGCCTGGACCATGCGGAAGATGACCAGCAGGCCCAGGTTGGGGGCCAGGCTGCAGAGGAGGGAGCCGGCCGAGAAGACGAGGAGCCCGGTCACGAAGGTGCGCTTCCGACCGAGGCGGTCAGCGGTCGAGCCCGAGAGCATGAGCAGACTGGCCAGCACCAGGGTGTAGGAGTCGACGGTCCACTGCAGACCGGAGACCGAGGCCCCGAAGTCGTGGCCGATGGAGGGGAGGGCCACGTTGACGATGGTGACGTCGAGTCCCACGATGAGGAGGCTCATCGAACAGATGAGCAGAACGCCGATGCGCCGTTGGCGGCTCAGCTGGGTCCCGGGCGGAGCCTCCCGCGTTAGTTGTTCTACAACCATAATAGTGATGATTATATAACTAACTCGCACAGCCCCGATCACCGGGCTGCGACCGGGTTCCCAACGGCCAGCCGACGACCCCGGCTGGGCTACATTTGGAGCTTCCACGCCGTCCGGCTGCGCTGCACCGGCCGGGCATCCGGGCACCGACACGGAGGTCTCCCCATCCCGACTCCACAGTTCCTTGCGGAGTAGGAGCGGGATCGGACCGGCGTCGGTCAGGCCGCCGAGGGCCGCCTGCCACCTGGACCCGGGGGCCACCGGCCGGCGTGGGGCAGGGCGGTGACGGTTCCACCGACCGGAGGACCAGACGACGCCCCGGTCGATGCCGAGGACACGGCACCCCCGCCACGGGGGCGACAGCCCCGGCGGATGCGGAGGGACAGGGACCGCTCGGTGGTATGGCTGGCCGACTACGTCTACGGGACCATCTCCACGCTGGTGACCATCGCCGGGCTGACCTTCGAGTCCCACCCCGAGGCGCTGACGACGGCCGGGGTCGTCGTGGTGGGTGCCGTGGCCATCTGGTTCGCCCACGTGCTCTCCCAGTTGGTCATCCTCCGGTCCTGGCAGAACCTGGAGCTCCGCCGGGTCGATGTGGGTGCCGAGCTGCGGGGGTCGTGGACCATCGTCGCCGCGGCCCTCCCGGCCAGCATCATCTTCCTCCTGTCGGGCCTCGGTGCCTGGGAGATCAAGCCAACGGCCTTCAACCTGGCCGAGATCGTGGGGGTCCTGGCTCTGGCCGTGGTGGGGTTCGGGACGGCCGGTGGCCGTGGCCGGCCCCTCGGACGCCGGCTCCTCTACGTCGGAGGGCTGGTGTTGGTCGGCGTCCTCATCGTGCTGCTCGAGCTGCTCGTCCACCTGCTGTAGCGGTGGACCCAGCCGAGGGCCGGGTAGGGTCGGACACGAGGCACGGAGGGAGTCCGATGGTCGAGTACCGAGACGATGACGGCAGGGCGGCGGGGGACGGGCCCTTCACCGAGGCGGAACTGACCGCCCTCGCCTTGGCCGCCGATCCCGACGGTCCCATCGACGACGATGCCGTGTCCGTCGCTGAGTTCCTGGGGCAGCCGGGTGGGCTGTTGCCGGCGTGGTACATGCCCTCGCCGATGGTGCGGGGAACCCAGCGGTGGCGCATCCCCGTGGTGGTGGCCATCGTCGCCGCCTTCGTCATCATCGAGGCCTTCGGGCTCTGCAGCACGTTCGGTCAGCTCGTCCCGGCCTGAGCTCCCCGGGGGATGGTCGAGCCCTCGTCTCGCCTCACACCGTCGAGGGTGGAGAAGCCGGGAATTCCCTGTTCGGAAGGCCCAAAGCCGCCGTTTGACCACTGCTAGCGATCTCATAACCACCCATAGTGGTGAGTTTGGGGAGTTGCCACGACGCGCGTTGCCTTAGCGCGCGGGGACCCTGCAGTATGGATTCACGGGTCGTGCGCCGTACGTGTGGCCAGGATCCGAGTTTTGGGTGAACGTGGAGGCGGTGCCTCTACGGGAAGAAGGGCAACCATCATGTGGGCAAGACGATTGATTGTGGGCGCAAGTCTGGCCGTGGCCTCGGTGGCCATGGTCCCGGGCATCGCCAGTGCCGACACCGGCACGAACTGCACGACAGCCGGTTCGGTCACCGAGCCGAGCAACTGTGTGACCACGCCGACGGTGAACGACGGGAACGACGGGGCCGTCACGGCACCGGTCGCGGTCGCATCCACGCCGACGCCGACGCCGACAGCCACCACCTCGAGCCTTCCCTTCACGGGAGCCGACGTGGCCGAGCTGGCCGTCATCGGCACCGGGGCGGTGCTGGCCGGGGGCGTGCTCATGCGCCGTCGCCGTCGGACCATCGCCTGATCCGGCGAAACGTCGACTACTGACCTGAGCCGACCCCATCGGGGCCATGCCAAGGGCAGGGCGCGCCTCGGTGCGGCCGGCTTCAGGCAGTAGTTACGGCCGCTCCTTCGATCCGTCGAGAGCGCGGCCGGGCCGCCGGCGCCACCGGCCTCAGTAGCTGGCCGGCAGGAGTGGCGTCACGGCCTGGAAGAAGAAGAACACCACGATCAGCCACACGATGATTCCGCCCACGACGGCGAGGGCCCGCCGGCCCCGCCGGGTGCGGAGGGCGAGCACCCACACCCCGGTGGCCAGGGCGGCCACCAGTACCCCCCACAAGATGGCCGGGAGCCAGTCCTTGCTGGTCGTGTCCGTGGCCACCGAGGGGGTGGCCGGGTGCTTCACGTCGGCGACCGGCGTGCTCGTCGGGTGGGCGAGCTCACTGGCCACCAGGTTGGCCGAGACCACCAGGCGCTGACTGGCGCTGTAGCGGGGGTTGCACGTGGTGAGGGTGAGCTGCGGCGTCGGGGTCGGGGCCACCACGGCCACATCGGTTGGCAGGACGACCTGGCTCTTGAACACGCTGTAGAGGAACGTGCCCTGCAGGGTGGTGACGTAGATGAGGTCCCCCGGCACCAACGCGTCGAGGCTGTAGAAGGGGTGCAGATAGGTGGTCCGGTGGCCGGCGATGGCCGCGTTGCCGGCCTGTCCGGGCAGCGGGGTGGTGGGGTAGTGGCCGGGGCCCTGGGCCAGCTGAGGCTCGTCGGTCCCCTCCACCACGGTCATGGACAGGTTGATCTTCGGGATCTGGATGGTTCCGACCGGGCTGCCGATGGCCGGTGCGGCGATCGTCGGCGCCACCTGGGGGGCGGCCGGAGCCGTGTGGGACGGGGCCGAGATGGATGTGGCCGGATGGGAGTGGGACTTGGCCTGCGCCTCGCGGAACTGCTGGGTCAGGGCCGACTGGTTGCGGGCCGTGATCAGACCGGTCCCCCACAACAGGTAGGGGATGAACAAGAGGATCAGGATCCCGGCGACCAGAACCACCCGACCGACCGTCACACGGATAGTCGTGAACGACACGCCCGGATGCTACCGGCCAAGGCTGGTTCGACCCCGGCACCACCGGGGAGCGGTCCGAGCCCCGGTCCAACACGGAGCTCTGCACCGAGGAGCAGGAAGGGCGAGCCGGGCCCGGGCCGGCGCCGCGGCTACTCCGCCGACAGGCGCATTGACCAGGGATCGCGGCCACCATCCGGTACGATCGGTCTTCGAGACGCTTGTCCGCCGCGTCGACCCGAGGCCCGCCAACCTGTGGCCTCCACGGTCCTGGCGCCTGGAGTCAGCGAGTGGTTGCCGTGAGCGAGAGAGTCGGTTGGCGGCGGCGCACGTGGCTGATCATCGCCGTCATCGTGGTGCTGTTCGTGGCGTGGATCGGGCTGTTGGCCGTCAAGTCGTGGTCGGCCTACCGCCACGACAAAAGCGGCCTGGCCAGCCTGGAGTTGGTGAAGAACCAGCTGACCCCCGGCGAGCTCACCTCGGCCGGCTCGGTGCACCTGCTCGACCAGGCCCGGGCCGAGTTCGCCAGCGCTCAGGCCGACCTCTCCTCCCCGTTGTTCACCCCCATGACCTTCGTTCCCGTGCTCGGCAGGCAGATCCGGTCGGTCCGCGCCCTCAGCGCCGCCGCCGTCACGGTGTCCGAGGTGGGAGCGACGCTCCTGTCCCAGGCCCATGCCGTGCTGGCCGAGCCCCACACGGCCGGCCCCGACCGGGTGGCTGCGCTGCGCCAGCTGTCGGTCATCGCCGGATCGGCCCAACGGTCGCTGGCCGGCATCGATACCGGGCCATCGGCCGCCCTGATCGCCCCTCTCGCCTCCAAGCGCAACGAGTTCGTGAGCCAGCTCAACGACGCCCGGCTGCGGTTGGCCAAGGCCGCCGGTGTCTCCGGGGCCGTGGCCTCGATCCTGCAGGGGCCCCAGACCTATGTGGTCCTGGCGTCGAACAACGCCGAGATGCGATCGGGCTCGGGTGCCTTTCTCGACGTGGGCGCGGCGACCACCGCCAACGGCTCGGTCCAGCTGGCCGACCTCGGGCCCTCGGGCGAGAAGACCCTTCCGGTCGGGGCGGTGCCGGTGACCGGGGAGTTCGAGAAGAACTGGGGCTGGCTCAACCCCAGCCTCGACATGCGCAACCTGGGCTGGACGCCCCAGTTCGACGTCACCGCTCCGCTGGCCGCGGCCATGTGGACCAAACTGACCGGCCAACCGGTCGACGGCGTCCTGTCCCTCGACGTCGCCGGGCTGCGCGCCCTGCTCCAGGTCACCGGGCCCGTGCAGGCCGGAGGCCAGACCATCAGTGCGGACAATGTCGAGCAGTATCTCCTCCACGACCAGTACGCCGGGCTGACCGACAACGCCACCGCCGACAGCGGCCGTCTGGATGCGTTGGGGGCGCTGACCGGTGCCATCCTGCGCCAGCTCCAGGGACAGAACCTGGACATCACCACGTTCTCCACCGCCCTCTCCTCGGCCGTGGCCGGCCGCCATCTGATGGTGTGGTCCAAGAACCCGGTCGACCAGGCCGCCTGGGTCGTGGCCGGGGTGAGCGGCAGCCTCACCCCGCGCTCGGTGGACGTCTCGGTGATCAACCTGGGGGGCAACAAGTTGGACCAGTACCTGCCGGTCCATGTGGCGGTGACCACCGCGGCGACCGGGGCCAACACCACCGTGAGCCTGACCACCCGCATGGACAACGTCACCCCGGACGGCCAGTCCCAGTTCATCGCCGGACCGTTCCCCGGCGAACCGGTGAGCTACGGCGGCTACCGCGGCCTCATCTCGACCAACCTTCCCGCGCTGGCCTCGCACATCACCATGACCGGAGCCGGCCCTCTGGCCGTGAAGGGGGCCGAGGGGCCCACCTGGGTGCTCGCCGCGCCGGTCGTCATCCCGCAGGGGACAACCTCGACGGTGGTGGTCAGGTTCGTGATGCCGGGCCACCACGGCTCGATGACGGTGGTCCCCTCGGCCAGGGTCCCGGCCGAACAGTGGACCGCCAACGGGGCGACCTTCGATGACAGCGCACCGAGGACGATCTCGTGGTGAGCGGGGCACCGGACCCCGGCGCGCTGCGGGTGCTCCGGGTGTCCCACAGCGGGGTGGTGACGGCCTGGCGCCAACGTGAACGGCTGCTCCGCTCCCTCGGGGCCGACCTGACCCTGGTCACGGCGGTCCGCTGGGAGGAGGGCGGGTCGATGGTTCCCTTCAGTGACGACGGGGACGGGTTCGCCGTCCCGGTGCGCACGCTCGGCCGTCACCCGAATCTCTTCTGCTACGACCCGGTGGCGCTGTGGCGGATCCTGGGTGAGGGGCGCTGGGACGTGATCGACATGCACGAGGAGCCCTTCGGCCTGGCGGTGGCCGAGGTCCTGGCCCTCGCCCGGCTGCGCGGCCGTATCGCTCCGTTCGTCGTTGCCTCGGCCCAGAACATCGACAAGCGGTACCCGCCCCCGTTCCGCTGGTTCGAGCGATGGTCCCTGCGACGGGCCGCCGGCGCCTACACCTGCAACGTGGAGGCCGGCGAGATCCTGCAGCGAAAAGGGCTGTCCGTGGCCCCGGTGCTCCTTCCCCTCGGCGTCGACATCGACCGGTTCCGTCCCGTGGACCGGCCGCCGCCCGAGGGCCGACTTCGGATCGGGTTCGTGGGCCGCTTGATCCCCCACAAGGGGGTAGGCGTCCTCATCGACGCCGTGGCCGGTGACGAGCAGATGAGCCTCGAGGTCTTCGGGGCCGGCCCCGAGTCCGAGGTCTTGGCCCGCACCGTGGCCGGACTGGGCATCGCCGACCGGGTGACCTTCCACGGTCACGTGGCCGAGGAGGACATCCCCGGTACCTACCGTCACGTCGACGTGCTGGCCGTGCCGTCCATCCCCACGCCCGGGTGGCTGGAGCAGTTCGGGCGGGTGGTCGTCGAGTCCCAGGCCTCCGGCATCCCGGTGGTGGCCAGCGCCAGCGGTGCCCTCCCTGACGTGGTCGGGGAGGAGGGCCTCCTCGTGCCGCCTAACGACCCCGAGGCGCTCCACGGCGCCCTGCGCAGGTTCCTCGACGAGCCCGGGCTCTGGAGCCGCCTCCGCGATGCGGGACTGGCCGGGGTGGGTCGGTACTCGTGGACGAGCGTGGCCGAGGCCCAGATGGCCCTCTACCGGGACGCGGCGTCAGCCTGACCCAGGGGCCGTGGTCGGGCCGATGGCCCAATCACGTGAGCCGTCCCTCAGATCCCGTGGTCACCGGGAGGGTCGCGCCACCTCGAGATAGAGCCCCTCGAGCTGATCGACATGCCGGGACAGGGAGAACCGGCCCTGTTGTCGCCGCCTCAGTGCCGACCCGACGGCCCGGCGCAGCGTCGGGTCCTCGGCCAGCCGGCGCAGTGCGACCCCGGCCGCGGCCGCATCTCCGACCGGGAAGAGCAGTCCGTCGTCGCCCACCGTCTCGAGATGGGCGCCACCCGCGGCGGCGACCACGGGGAGTCCGTGGGCCATCGCCTCCACCACCGAGAGGCCGAAGGGCTCCCGGGGTGCCGGGGCGAGCAGCACCGACGCCCCGGCGAGCAGGTCATCGGTCCCAGCCACGTGACCGACCAGCTCCACCTGTTCGGCCAGGCCGAGTTCGTCCACCAACGACCGCAGTGACGGACCGAGCGTGCCCTGCCCCGCCACGACGAGCCGCCATCCCTCATCGGCCAGCCGGCTGCGGGCGAAGGCCCGGATCCCCACGTCGGGCGCCTTTTCGGTGTCGAGGCGTTGGAGCATCACGACGGTAGGGGCGTCGAGTGGGGCCTGGGGTCGGTCGGGCACGCCGTTCGGGATGACCACCGTGGGCGAGGCGATGGCGTCGGCCACGAACTGGCTGATGGCGATGTCGCGGGTGATGACCCGACTGGTCACCCCGGCGAGGAACCGGGCCATGGCGGTGGACCCGCGGCCGGCGGCGAAGTGGCGGGTGGCGACGATCGGAGCGGGCTGGAGTGGACGGGCAAGCCAGGCCGCTCCTTCCGCGGTCGTCATGTGCACATGCACGATGTCGGCGTCCCGGGTGAGGGCGAGGGCACCGGCGGCCCCGAGGAGGTGGCGGGCGGGTCGGTTGGCCACCTCACCGGGGAGCTCGGACCGCATCCGCCCGGGGTCGCCGCCGATGGTGCGGACCCGGTGGCCACGGCCGGCCAACACCCCGGCCACCTGGCAGACGTAGCGCTCGACGCCGGCGAATCCGTCGGTCACGACCACGTGGACCACGTCGAGCAGCCGACCGGGCAGCTCGTCAGACCGCGACCGGTCGTCGTCGGTGAGGGGCTCGGTCCTCCCGAGTCCGGCCCTCACCGTTCTGCCTCGACCCGGCAGGGGCCCCGGCGGTAGAGGTGGAACCGGTCGGCCGCCATCCGTCCGCGGGGGCCGGGAAGGAGCAGGGCCCGGAGTGCGGCACCGGCCAGTACGCCGGAGCGGTAGACCGCCCAACCGCGCGACCCGAAGTGCTTGCGGAGATAGCGCTCGTGGGAGGCGTGGAAGTGGGCCTCCCGGACCGACGTGTCACCACCGGTGCCCGCCCCGATGTGCACGGCGGTTACCTCGGGGCACACTGCGCTGGCCCAACCGTGGTCGGCGGCCCGGCGCTGCCAATCGGTCTCCTCGGCGTAGAGGAAGAAACGCTCGTCGAACGGTCCCACCTCGTTCAGGGCCTCGGCCCGGATGAGCAGCACCGACCCGATCACGAAGTCCACCTTCCGGCGGAGCCGGCCGAAACCGACCGCCTCCAGCCACGCGCCGGCGGGCGTCGGGAAGGGCCAACCCACCCGGTCCTCGTCCCCTCCCCGTCGGTTCACCTGACGGGGTCCCACACAGGCCAACCCGGGACGGTCGTGGAGGCAACGGGCCAGGCGGGCGACGTCTTCCGGGGTGATCTCGGCGTCCGGATTGAGCAACAAGACGTCCCCGGCACCGCCCGGCCGATAGCTCAGCCCTGCGTTGACCCCGCCGGCGAAGCCGAGGTTGACGCCAGGGTCCACGTAGCGGGCCCCGTGTCGCTCGCACACGAGTCGGACGTCGGGCCGTGACGAGTTGTCCACCACCACCGTCGGAAACTCTCCGTCCAGGGCAGCGAGGCAGCCCTCGAGAAGCTCAGGGGCACCGAAGGCCACCACCACCACGTCCACGCCCCGTCGGAGGGGTGGCCCGGCCTCCGACGAGGTGGTCGTCGTGAGTGCGGGCGGTGCGGGCGTCGGCTGGGGCATGGGATCGGCGCGCCGGGTGGGTCGGCTGGGGGTCGGTGGCTTGGCCCCCGTCCCCTCCCGGATCATTGTTTGTAGGCGTAGGCCTGGTAGGAGCTGGCCGCCGAGCGACGCACCTGGTTGAGGGCTACCCCGAGAACTCGGCAGTTCGTCGCCTCCAAGCGCTGCACCGTGCGCTCGAGTTCGTTCCGCTCGGTCTTTCCTTCGGCGGCGACCACCACCGCGCCCACGGTGAAGCTCCCGATGATGGCGGTGTCGGGAACCACGAGGACCGGGGGGGTGTCCACCAGTACCACATCGGCCAGCAGGCGCAGCTGGTCGATGACCGGCTGCATGCCCGGGCTTCCGAACAGCTCGCTCGGATTCTCCAGCTGGATGCCGGCGGGCAGGATCTGGAGTCCCCAGATCCCGCTGTCGACCAGGTGGGCGGCCACCGACGACGGATCGGTCTCGTTGGCCGACGACCGGGCATCACGGCTCGGCCCGGTCGGACCGCCGGACGTCGGCCGCCGCTCGTAGGCCAGAATCGGGAGTCCTTGGGAGTCCTGGAGCTCGGTGGCCCGCCGGGTCGGTTCGGGGGTCTTCCAGTTCGACCGGATCAGGTCGGCGAGTCCGGGCCGGCCGGCCAGGGGAAGACCGAAGATCTCCTCCAGCCGGGGACGCCGGAAGTCGGCCGAGACCACGATGACCTTGCTTCCGCTCATGGCCCAGGCCGCAGCCAGGTTGGCCGTGACGAAGGTCTTGCCGTCCCCGGGCTCGGGGCTGGTGACGGTGATCATCGGGCAGGGCGTGTCGTCGAGGATGACCCGGAGGCTCGTGCGCAGCTCGCGGATGGCCTCGGCCATCTGGGACTGGGGTGCCTGCACCATGGCGATGGTCACGTCGCCGCCCCGGACTTCGCTGTCCTGGGGGAGCTCGGCCAGGATCGGGGCGTCGGTGATGTCACCGAGATCGGGGCGGGTCCGCAGCCGGGTGTCCAGCTGGTCCCGGGCGAGGGCGATGCCGCAGCCGGCCAGCAGGCCGGCCACGATCCCGATGGCCACCAACTTCGAGGTACCGATGCCCGAGGGGGCACCCGGAAGGCCGGCAGCCACCTGGACGTTGGCGTAGGGCTCGCCGAACTGGACGCTCGACAGCTCGGACTGGAGGGTGCTCAACGTGGTGGTGAGACCGGTGATCTGGGCGCTGATCACCGCGTTGGTGCCGCTGGGATTGGACTGCTCGAGCAGGGCGATCTGCTGTTGCAGCGAGGCCAGCTCGGTGTTGATCTTGTCGATCTGAGCCTGCACCAGTGACTGGATCTGGTCGACGTAGGCCTGCGAGTAGGCCTTGGCCACGGCCTGGGCCCGGGCGGCGTTGGCGTCGGTGGCGGTGATGAGGAGCTGACCGGTGGTGGGATCGACCGTGCCCGTCACGTCGGCAGCCACACCGGCGGTGCCGCTGTCGCCGAGGAGGGTGGCGGCCCGCCGCTGGACCGCCGTGCTGCCCAACTCCTGCACCGGGTCGGGAAGGGTGACCGTCGAGGACGGGGTGCCCGATGAGGAGCCACTGATGCCGCTCTCTTGGATCGTGGCCGTCGACTCGTACTTGGGCGTCTGGATCTTCGAATAGGCCAGGGCGGCCACCACGGCCACCACGATGCTGACGGCGATCGTCAGTCGGCGACGCCACATGGTCGAGAGGAACTCGTGAACGGTCACCGGGAGGCGCTCCGGGTGGTGATCCCGAGGCCGCGAGGGCAGACCGGACCGGCGCTACCCGACCGGGCCGGTGGGCGAGTGGCCCCGGTCCTTGTCGTCTCGCCCGGTAGTTGCGTTGTCATGTCCGTTCCTTGGTGCCTGAAAGGTCTGTGCCGATTCGGTGCCACGCCGGCACGTCACGAGGGGTGAAGTAGCGGTCGTAAAGAGAGTCGTCACAGTCGTGGAACACCTTGAGGAACAATCGACCCAGGCACGGACCGAGGCCAGGGCCAGGTCCGCCTCCTCAAGTCGCCCACCCGCCTGGGCCGATGGACCAATGGTCCGATGAGCGCGCCCCTGAGCTATCCATGAGCCAGATTCCCACGTTCGGGCTGGATCGCCTGCTCGGCCGCGACCGAGCGGAGCGGCACCGTCCGGACCATCCGTCGCGCCCCGAACCCCGCGAGCGCCGCGAGGTGGTGTGGGGTGCCCTCGGATGGGCCGCCGTCGTCCTGGTCGGGATCGTCGTCGGGGTGGCCGCCAACGGCGGTGAGCGGGTGGCACTGGCCCTCGGTGGCGTCCTGTTGATGGTGGGCATCTTGGTGGTCGACCCCCTGGTGCTGGCGGTGCTGGTCCTGCCCGGGTCCTTGTTGCTCCAGCGGGTGGGGGGCGCCAGTACCAACCTCAGCGTGGCTGACCTCCTGGTCTTCATGGGCGCGCTCGTCTGCCTTCTCCAGGTGCGCTGGAGCGAGGCCCCGTTCTTGCGTCAGTTCTTCCGGGGCATCCTCTGGTACCAGGCCATCTTGATCCTGGTCGTGGTGGCCAACCCCAATCGCTACGACATCGTCGAGTGGTTCCACCGGCTCTCCTACCTGGGCGGAAGCGTGCTGGTGGGCTGGACCGTGGCCAACTACGGCCGGGCCCGCCCCGCCCTCCGGCTCTTCTTGTGGGGGTCCTCGGTCGTCGCCTTGATCTCCATCCAGCAGGCCCTGTCCACCCACTTCCAGCCGGCGCAGTGGGGCCCGTACCAAAAGAACGCCATCGGGGCGATCATGTGGGTGGCGGTGGTCGTGGCCCAGCTGAGGCCGGCCTGGACCGGGCTCGGGCGCACCGAGGCCCGGGTGACCAAGTACCTGTGCTTCGCCGGGCTGCTGGCGTCGCAGTCGCGCCAGGCCGTCATCTCGTTGATCCTGGCCATCGCGGTGGCCACCTTCCTCAACCCCGATGTGCGGCGGCGGTCGAAGATGGTGCTGATCGGCTGCCTCCCCCTCGTGGTCGGCCTGTACTACAGCTTCTCCCTGGCCGCCCGGAACAACCCGAAGTTCAACTCGGTCTCGATCCGATTCAGCCAGATCGGTGACGCGCTGCACGTGTGGCAGCTGAGCCCGCTCCTCGGGAAGGGGATGCGCTTCTACGACCTTCCCCAGTACCTCTCGGTCACCGCCCCTCCGAACGTGGTGATCGACAACTTGGCCTCGACCGGGCTCGTGGGCTCCCTGGCCTTCTGCTACCTGGTCGTCATGACGATGCGGACCATGAACCGGCTCCCGAGGGCGTTCGGCACCCTCGGTCTGGTGATCCTGCTCGGCCACTACGTGGACGGTCTGTTCGACATCTTCTGGATCGGGGCCAACATGATCCCACCGCTGTTGATCGCTGGGATGTCCCTCGGGGTGGCCGATGCCGACCGGGTGCAGCGCGACCTCGCCCCGGGTGCCGGTGACAGAACGGGGGCCCTCGGTGAGGGTTCCCGCCGCAGGTCAGGATCGACCCGCACCACCCGGTCGCCCTCGACGGTGAGGACCGCCGTGGGTCAGGCCCGCTCGGTGGTCATCGCCCGGTTCCGGTGGCCTTCGCTCCCCGCTCCCACCCCCGGCTCGTCGTGACCTCGGCCCCCCCTCGGATCCTCTTCAACGCCCTCCCCCTCGACCCCCGGGGTGGGGGAGTGAGCACCTATGTGCGCCAGCTGCTCACCGCCTTGGGCCAGGAGATCGACGCCGACCTGGTGGCCGCGGTGCGCCCGGCCGGCCGCACCGAGCTCCCGGCCGGGGTGAGGCCGATGGTGACCCGGGAGTCGCGCGGCGTGGCCCGGGCGTTCACGGGTGCGCTCGGCTTCGGTCCGTCCGATCTCTTCCACGGACTCGACGTCGACCTGCCCCTCCGGCGCTCGGCGCCGACCGTCGCCACCGTGCACGACATGGCCATCTTCGACACCCCCTGGGCGTTTCCCCGGTTCCGGGTGGCCGGTGAGCGGTTGCTCATCCGCCACGCCCTCCACCGAGCCGACGTCATCGTGGCCGTCTCGGCGTTCACCGCCGAACGGGTGCGTGCACTCATCGGCCGACCCTCCGTCGTGGTGCACTCAGCGCCGGGGCCCGAGATGGTGCCGGCGACGAACGAGGAGCGGGATCGGGTCGCCTCGTTCTACCGCCTGCCCGAGCGGTTCGTGCTGCACGTGGGCAACATCGAGCCGAGGAAGGACATCGCCACGCTGGCCGAGGCGTGCCGGCGGGTCGGCATTCCCCTTGTCCTCACCGGCCACAGTCTGTGGAACCACCAGTCTCCGGCCGGTGTCATCGAGATCGGCCACGTGCCCACCACCGACCTCCCCCCGCTGTACGCGGCCGCCACCCTCGTCGGCTACGCCTCGCGCTACGAGGGGTTCGGCCTCCCACCCCTCGAGGCCATGGCCTGCGGCGCGGCGGTCGTCACCACACCGGTTCCGGCGGTGGTCGAGGTGGTCGGCGAGGCGGCCGCCACCTTCCGTCCCGGCGACGTCGACGGCCTGTCGGGCACGCTGCGTGAGCTGTTGGACGACGAGGGACGTCGACAGGAGCTGGCCCGGGAGGGAGCCCGACAGGTGAGCAGGCTCAGTTGGCGCGACACGGCCCGGGCCACCGCGGCGACCTACCGGTCGCTCGGCCTGGCCGTCTGACCGACTCGACGCCTCCCGCCCGGCCTTCAGTCCGGACTCGCACCTGCCGATAGCTGGTGGTGCTGTCAATGCGGGGCGTGGTGCGAAGGTGGGTGCGGGCTCGGCCGACGACCATGGTCACGGCCAACGACCTCCTGGTGCGGCCCGGGGAGCACGCCGCCCACGCCCGACGGACCGGTGTGGGTACCGAGGACGTCCACGTCCCGGCCGAGATGTTGGCCGATCTCCACCATCCCTACCTCATCATCACCCCCGAGTACGTGGGGCCACCCCGTCGGGCGACCAACGGTGGCGGCCGGAGGCCCACCGACGGCGGCCCCGAGGGTCACCGGGGACGACACGCCGATGCTGCTCGGCGTCGGACCCGGGGCCGACGTCCGTCCCCCATCCGGCCCCTGGTGGCCACGGTGGCGCTGACCACGGCGGTGGTGGCGCCGGTGACCCTGCTGGTGGCCCACCTCGTGGCCCACTGAGCGGCGGCGCCAGACCGCTCCTACCGGGGGGAATGCCCCACCTTGTCCCCGCTCCCCTGGCCCCGGGGGAACTTCAGGTCTCGGGGCAATCTGCCGATCAATGACCATGGCGTCGATCGTGACGGAAGATGCTTCCGCCCCAGCAGTTCCCACTGACATCACGCGGCCCGACGCCTGGATCGGTGCACCCGCCGTGCCCGAAGCCCCGGTCACCGAGACCGAGGTGCCCGACGGGCTCCTGGCCGACCTCGACGATCCGTCGCTGGTGCTGTCCGAGGGCTACATCGGCCCGGACCGCCGAGGGTCCGGACTCCGGGACCGCCTGGGCCGGGTCACCTACCCCTCTCGCAGGTCGATCCTCCGGCTGGAGGCCGCGGTGGTCGCACTGGTGGCCGTGGTGGTGGCGGGAACGTTGCTCATGGTGCGGTCCGATCACCCGACCTCCACGCCGACGGCTGCCGCCGAACGCACCCCGGGTGGTGCCCGCGGTGCCGTGCCGGCCGTTCCGACCGTGACCACTGCGCCCGTAGCCGCGGCCACCCCGCCGGCCACGGCCCCGGCACCGTCGACCACCACACCGCCGGCCACCACTCCGGTGGCCGCTCCGGCGCCGACCACGCCGCTGGCGCCGGCTGTTTCGTCGGCGTCGACGGCTGCGCTCACGCCCGACCAGATGGGTGCCGAAGCCCTGGCCCTCGTCCGCTATCCGTGGCAGAAGATCCCCGGCTACACGATCCAGTTCGAGCCCATCTCGGCTGCGCCCTCTCCGGGCTTCTACGGGAACACCACATTCACGTGGGGCCACACCGGGGGGACCTCGGTGCTCTACGTCTATCCCGGCGAAACGGTGTCGCGCCTGGCCGGTATCACCGCCTTCGAGATCGCCCACGAGGTTGATGCGGCAGCCGTACAACCCCAGGGAGGGGAGACCCAGATCGAGGGTGTCCTCGGTATCCACCCGTCGAGCTGGGCCCCGAACTGCGACTGTGCCGAGCAGGGGTTCCTCTCGGGTTGGTACGCCGCGGCGTTCTCCAACTACTGGTCACCCGGCGTGGGCAACTGGAGCGCCTTGGCCCCGCTGCCCACCGGGGCCACCTTGGCGGCCGTCGAGCCCTGGCTGAATCCCACCATCCCCTGACATGGCGACGCTCCCGAACCACACCGATGCCTTGCCGGCGTTCCTCGCCGCCCGTCGACCGGGCTCGGCCGACCGTGGGCGGAGGCGAGCGCCGTGACCCGCATCGCGCTCGATGCCCAGCGCCTACCCGCCCGCGCTCGGGGGTGTGGAGGAGTTGACCCGCCATCTGGCCCTGGCTCTGGTCGACGCGGGCGATGAGGTGGAGGTATGGACGATGCACGGGGACGATGCCGCCCCCGAGACCGTCGAGGTGCGCGACGACCTGGTCGTCCGTCGGTTCGCCATGCCCCTGCCGGCCAGCAAGTGGTCGTCGCTCTACCGCTCGGCCACCATCGGGCCCCGAACCCTGTTCTCGCTGCGGAACGCCGTTGACGCCTTCCGTCCCGACGTGATCCACGTGGTCTGCTTCGGCCCCAACGGGGCCTACGCCACCATGGTGTCGAAACTCACCCGACTGCCGCTCGTCATCACCCTGCAGGGGGAGACGGTGATGGACGACTCGGACATCTTCCAGACGTCGCGGACGCTCCAGTCGGCCCTGCGTCGGGGCATCCGCTCGGCTGCGGTGGTGACCGGGTGCTCGGCGTTCACGCTCGCCGACGCCGAGGAGCGGTTCGGCCTCGAGCCCGGCCGGGGGCTGGTCATCTTCAACGGGGTCGATGTGGAGGGGACCCATACGGGGCCCGACACTGCCGACCCAGCATCTCGCTCGGGGCAGCCGTCCGATCCGGCGCCGCCCGACCGTCCCTACATCCTGGGGCTGGGCCGGGTGGTGGAGAAGAAGGGATTCGACCTGTTGTTGTCGGCGTACGCCGGCATGGGTGACCCGGGCCGGGCCTTCGACCTGGTGATCGGGGGATCCGGACCGGCGCTCGAATCGCTCCAGGAGAGCGCTCGGGACCTCGGCGTGGCCGACCGGGTGCACTTCGTGGGCCGGCTGAGCCGAGCCCAGGTGGCCCGGTTCATGGCCGAGGCGGAGATCTTCGTGATGCCCAGTCGCCTCGAGCCGTTCGGCATCGTGGTCCTCGAGGGATGGCGGGCCGGGGCAGCCGTCGTGGCGACGACGCAAGGAGGCCCACCGGAGTTCGTCCGTGACGGCGTGGACGGCGTGCTCGTCGATCCCTTCGACACGGCCGCCTTCAGTGCCGCATTGGCCCGATTGGTCTCGGATGGCGACTGGCGCCGGTCCGTGGCCACCGCCGGTCAGGCCCGGGTGAGCGAGTTCGCCTGGCCGACCATTGCCGAGCGCTATCGCGCCGTGTACTCGTCGTTGTGCACCCGAACCCCGGTCGAGTCCCACCCCGAGCCCGAGCTCACGTCGCCTCCCCAGGGGGAGTCGGTTCCATGAGCTCGGTCGTCGTGGCAGCCGACGCCCTCGACCGCATGGCGGAAACGTTGCGCGCCGCTACCCTCGATCAGCTCTACCGGGTCCTGCCGGACCGCGTTCGAGACAGCGACACGGCCCCGATCACGTCCTCGGACTCGCTGCGAGTGGGGATGGACCTGGTCCCCGTCGCTGACGTGGCCGCATCGGTGGCGCGACTGGGACGTCGGTATCTCTATCGGGTCTTCACGGCCCACGAGCGGGCCTGCGCCCGGATCGGCGCGCTCGATCCGGTGCTGCCGGTGGATGCCGACGGCCCCGTCCCCATCGATGTCGCCAGCGGATCTCCGGTCTATTCGATGCAGTCCCTAGCCGGTCGGTTCGCCGCCAAGGAGGCGGCGGTCAAAGTGCTGCGCCCTCGTGGTGCCCGACCGGAGTGGCGAAGCATCGAGGTGCACCGAGTCGGCGGCGGATGGTGCGAGCTGCGGCTCTCGGGACTGGCCGCCCGGCTGGCTGCCGATGCCGGAATCGACACCCTGGCGGTGAGTGTGACGCACGAACCGATGATGGCGGCCGCCTGCGTCGTGGCTATGAGCAGGGGCGGGAGCCGACGGGACGTGTCGTCGGTGCTCGCTCCGTGAACAGGAAGGAACGCAGTCATGGATGAAACCATCCGGGAGGTACTCACCGAGCACGGGCATCTCGCCGTCGATGCTGAGTCGATCGACGAACACGCCGATCTGTTTGCTGCCGGCATGACCTCGCACGCCAGCGTGAATGTCATGTTGGCCCTCGAGGATGCCTTCGACATCGAGTTCTCCGAGAACATGCTGAGGAAGTCGACCTTCGAGTCCATCGCCGCCATCCGAGCCGGTGTCTCGCTGATGCAGGCAGCCTGATCCCAGGCCAGCCGGGTGACGACGAGGAGCAGGTGCGACTAGCCCGATGGTCCCGGGATCAGGCCACCCCTCCGGGGGGTGAGCGGCGCTCCCCCCGACCCCAAATCGGGCTTCAGGCGACTGGTCAAGCGGTCGATATACAGGCTATGGACCCCGTGCGTATCGAAACGGACGCGCCCGGCCCGACCGGTGCGGGCGTCCGGCGCCCGGACGGCTACGGCCACCCGGGCGGGGAGTTCCCGACCGGGCACGACGGTGCCGGAACGACGACCGAGATGACGGGGCGGATCCGTCGTGTCTGAAAGCCTGCGCTCGGAGGGGTCGGACACGCCGGGCGACGCAACCGAGCAGCTGCTGAACACCGGTCCGGCACGGATTCGCCATGCCGGCATGGCCATCCTCGATCCTGATCTGCAACTGCGGGTCCACGATCCGCTGGATCCCGCCGTCCCCGGCACCGGCCGTGGAGCGGACGAACGACGCCGGGACGGCGAGTTCGCCCGGGTTCGGCGTCACACCCTGCGCAGGCTGTTGTCGGCTGACGTCATCGGTCTGGCCCTGGCTGGGTTTCTCGGGCCCCTGACCCTGTCGGCCTTCTCCAACAACCCGGACAGCTCGGCCAGCCACAGTGGACAGCTCTACCTCTTCAACTTGGCCATGATCCCCGTGTTCATCGCCGTGTTCGCGCTGTACGGCCTGTACCGGGGGACCACCCGCCGAATCTCCATCAGCCTCTTCTCCGACCTCCGCAACATCGTCCACGCCCTCATGATCAGCGGGTTCGTCTTCGCCATCGTGGCCTACGTCGCCCGCCGGGGATGGCAGGTGGAAGAGGTGACCGCCGCCAAGATCGCCGCGCTCTGCGTGGCGGCGGTGATCACCGTCCCTCTGGCCCGGGCCTTGGCCTTCGGGCCGCTCGGGCGCGGCGCGACAGGTTCGGTCCCCGTGATCGTGGTCGGTACGGGCAAGCTGGCCCAGACCGTGGCCAGTCACCTTCGGGCCCACAAGGCGGTCCGGTTCGTCGGTTTTGTGGATGACAACCCGCTCGGATCGAACGACGTCATCGGCCAACTCGACGAGCTCCCCGAGCTGTGCCGCACGTACCAGGTGGCGCGAGTGGTGGTGTGCTTCTCCCGGACCCATCCTGAGCGCACGACCGAGATGCTCAAGTCGTTGACCGGGCAGGTGGGGGTGTCGATCGTCCCGCGCTACTACGAGCTGATCACCGGCCGGTCGCACGTCGAGGATCTCTCGGGGCTCCCCATGCTGGACATTGCGCCGGCGTCCCTCAGCGCCGGGGCCCGCTTCCTCAAGCGCAGCTTCGACATCGTGATCTCGTCACTGGTCCTGACCCTGGTGTCGCCGGCCATCGCCGTCTTGGCCATCCTCATCAAAGCCACCAGCAGCGGTCCGGTCTTCTTCCGCCAGGTCCGGACCGGGCGGAACGAGCAGCCGTTCTCCATGATGAAGTTCCGGACCATGTACCACGACGCCGAGTCCCGGCGGCACGAGCTCGAGCACCTGAACGAGATGGACGGACCGCTGTTCAAGGTCCGTGACGATCCGAGGGTCACCCGGGTCGGCCGGTTCCTCCGACGGACCAGCCTCGATGAGATCCCCCAACTGATCAACGTCTGGAAGGGCGACATGTCCCTGGTCGGCCCCCGTCCCTTCGTGGTCGCCGAGGCCATGGAGATCGAGGGCTGGGCCCGCAAACGCTTCGAGGCCCGACCGGGAATGACCGGACTGTGGCAGGTCTCGGGACGCAACGAGCTCTCCCATCTCGAGCTGTGCCGCCTCGACTACCTCTACGTCGCCTCGTGGTCGTTCTGGTGGGACATGCAGATTCTGTGGCAGACGCCGGTCACCGTGTTCCGGGGCCGAGGGGCCTCCTGACCCTCGACGGCCACCGGCCTGCTCCCCGGATGGCTACCGAGACCCTTCCGCCGGCGACTGGTCCCGGGGCCCGTGGGCGTCACAGACGGCTGCGTTCCTCGGCCACGACCTCGTCGATCCTGGCGGTGAACCTCGCCGCCGAGTAGGTCTCGGCGTGGGCTTCGAGTGCCTCCGCGCTCCAGGTGGTGGCCGTGAGTACCTCGATGGCCTCGGCGATCAGCCTCGGCTCGGGACGATCGAAGAACACCCCGGTGGTTCCCTCCACGGTGGTGTCGAGAAAACCGCCCCACCGCAAGGCCGCCGTTGGCTTGCCGAAGCTCGCCGCCTCCACCGGGGTGAGGCCGAAATCCTCGTGGGAAGCCGCCACCAGCCCGGACGACGACCGGTACAGCCACCGGAGGGTGGCGTCATCGACCCGCCCCAGCACGGTGACGTTGGGCGGCGCACTGGCCCGGATGGGGTCGGCCAGGGGCCCCGATCCCACCACGATCAGCCGCTGATCGGGCAGTAATCGGAACGCCTCGGTAACCGCTTCGACGTTCTTGTAGGCGAGCAGTCGGGAGACGCAGAGGAAGTATCCGGGCTCCACGCCCGCCGCCTCGGTCTGGGTCCCGTCCGGATCCACCTCGACCGCCGGTGGCACCACCTCGGCATCGATGCCGTACAGCTCGACCACACGCTGGCGGACGGCGGTCGAGTTGACCAGATAGCGATGCGCAGAGGCCGCGGCCTTCCGGTCCCATCGCCGCAGTGACGGTGCCATCAGCGACAGGGCGGTCGACGTCCATGATGGTGAGCCGTCGAGGTAGCGGTCGGTCTGGTAGAGCCACCGGGCCGGGGTGTGGCAGTAGACGACCTTCCTCCCGGTGACCCGGGCGCCGTGGGCCCATCCGCTCGATGAACAGACGGTGACCTCGGCATCCACCGTGAGCCGTGAGAACGACGGGGCCAGGAGGGGTAGCGCGAGACGGTGGTGGGATCGGAGCGCGCCTATCCGGTCGATGGGCAAGGTGTGGACGTCGAGCGCGCCGAACTCGGGGAATGTGCCGTCGGGGTCGAAGAGCGAGGTGTGCACCGGGGCGCCGGGGAACGCATCAGACAGGGACAGGACCACCCGTTCGGCCCCGCCGCGCTGGGTCAGGTAGTCATGGACCAGCGCGACCGGATGGGTGCCCCTCATGTCGATGACACACGGAGGTCAGACCTCCGTCCACGGTGCGACGGCCCGCTGCTGCCCCTGTCGGTCATCGCATCGGCGGTGCGGGTCGACACACCTCACTCCTTTTGGGGTCGGTCCGGTCGCGGCCGGCCACCTCAGGTGGAGGTGGGGCCCGGCTGACGGTGGAGTCCTCTCGGTGAGCGTACGCGGCTGGGGGGAGCATGGCGGCGATGAGCAGGATCGACGGCCGCACCGAGCCGTCCTGGCTGCCACCGGCGAGCACCGGGTGGGGGCTACACTCCGCTCGTTCACTTCCTCTTCGTATGTACCGCCAACATGTGCCGGTCTCCCATGGCAGCGGCGCTCTTCGCCGAGCGGACGGCACTTCTGTCCGACCCCGTCGAGGTGTCGTCGGCCGGGACCAGGGCCACGGGCGAGCTGGCCGACCGGGCCGTACCCCCAGAGGTGCTCGAGGTCATGGCCCCGTTCGGGATCGACCTCAGCGCCCACCGGAGCCGCGAACTCGTCCAGCCGTTGGTGGAGGGGGCCGATCTGATCATCGGCATGAGCCGTCGTCATGTCCAAGAGGCCATCCTGCTCGACCCGCCCAGTTGGCCGAAGTCCTTCATGTTGAAAGAGCTGGTGCGGCGGGGCGAGGAGCTCGGGCCTCGTCGGGCCGATCAGGGTGTTCGGTCGTGGATCGACCTGGCCCACGGGGGTCGGACCCGCGAGTCGTTGGTCGACCGCTCCCGGGCCGACGACATCGCTGACCCGATCGGCCGACCCGTGGCCGAGTACCGCGCCACCGCAGCGGAACTGGCCGACTTGACCACTCGACTGGCGTCGTTGCTGTGGCCGGGGGAGTCCGCCCCGCCCGTCGAGACTCCGTCCGTCTGAGGGTCATCGGGGCCGGCATCCCGGTGCGGCCGAAGTGTGATCGGTTCGCGGCGTTGCCCGGGCCCGGGCAATGTGCGGGTTCGAGGTGCACGTGCGAACATGGCGTCGTGGTCGAGGGATGCCGGATCAGAGAGCTGCCCGATGGGGGTAGGGAGTTCGTACTCGACGACACGTCCCTTTCGTTCATCCGTATCGACCATCAGTCGAGGCTCCGGTTCGGCCGTACCGAGGTGATGATCGGGGGGCCGTTCGTGCTGGAGGTGGGCGGAACCATCCATCACCTCAATCCGCAGCGCTGGGATGGTCTCGGCCCGTTGGTGGCGTTGTACCCGAGTTCGGTGAAGTGGCTGTGGACCTCGCCCACCGGCGAGTTGAAGGTGATCTTCCACCATGGCGCGGTTCTGAGCGTCTCACCCGACCCGTCGACGACGGCGTGGTCGGTCGGGAACGTCTACGCCCAGACCAGCGGCCCCGGACCTCAGGCGCCGATTACCTGAGGCGCTCGTCCCTGGGCGACCGGGTGCGGTGACGCCTGGGGGAGCGGTGGGGTCAATCGCTGATGAGTTCGGGATGGCGGGCGGCAACCATCCGGCGCATCCCGTCCTTCCAGGCCACCGAGGTGGTGCCCACCAGGTCGTGCATGCGGGTCAGGTCGATCTGGACGCTGTCGATGGTGTCCGCCGTGGGGGCGAACTTGGCCGGCAGACCGGTCAGCTCGGCGAAGTACCCGCACCACTCCTCGATGCTCACCGCATCGTCACCTCCCCAGTTCACCGTGGTGGCCGGCGTGGTGGCGGCCCCCAGCAGCTTGGGGACCATGGCGATGATGTCGTCCTGGTGCAGCGGGTGGTAGACGCTCGGCGCGTCGATGTGTACCGGTATCTCACTTCCGTTGATCATCATCTCGAGATGGATGGCCGGCCACCCGCCGCGGTCCCCGTACGGGACCGACAGGCGAGCCACGGTGGTGGGGAGGTCGAATCGCTCGGCCGCCCACCGAGCCGTGGCCTCGGCGGCGATCTTGGAGATGCTGTAGGTGCGCAGGAAAGGCCACACCCCGTGGTTGTCGCCGAGGAGGTCCTCCTCGGCGAAGACATGATGCCCCAGTGGCTTGTACACACCCGTCGTCGAGCAGTGGAGGAACGCCGTGGCGTCCTGGTGGTGCTCCATGAGCCAGGCCAGCCCTCCGCTGTTGGCCTGGAGGTCGAGCGTCCAGTCGTTGGTCTTGGACACGGCGAAGTTGACCACGTAGTCGGCGTCCCGGGGCAGGGCGGCGACGTCGCCGGCGGCGAGGTCGATGGGGACGCACCGGATTCCCGCAGCTTCGAGGCGGGCCCGTGCCCCTTCATCGTTGAACCGGGCGGCGCCAACCACCTCGTTCCGGGCGGCCAGAGCGAGGGCGACGGGCTCGGCCACCTGTCCGGTGACGCCGGTGATCACGATGGTCTTTCCGTCGAGGGGGGCGGTGGGCATGGCTTGACTCCTTCAGAGGACGGCCGGTTCAGGGCGGGCGCGAGAGGGTCCGGCACCGATGGATCGAAGGCCGGACCTGGCGTGGGGCCGATACTAGACACCTTGGATCGCCCTCGGTCTGCCCGGAGCCGGCCCACCTGAGGGACCGCGCACCGGTGGCGAAAGGGGCCCGGCGCGGGCCTCCGAGAGAGTCCGGACCGGCGCTCGGCCACCCCGACCGGGCGCGTATCGAGGCATTCCGCTGTGGACACCGCTGTTCCGGCTGAGCCATACTGTATGTTCCGCCTGTATTTGCCGGGGGGCCGCATTTCCCCAGGTCACCGGAGATTACGACGGGCGAGCAACTACCGGACCCCAACCGCAATTTAGGAAGTGACGTTCTCATGAGTGCCACCTGGCGCAAGCACGCAGCCTGCCGGGGCATCGATCCTGATGTGTTCTACCCGGTCTCCGATGAGGAGGCCGATGAGGCCAAGGCCATCTGCGATCAGTGCGCCGTACGGGAGTCGTGCCTGGAGCACGCCTTGGCCAGCCGGGAGCGCGAGGGGGTCTGGGGCGGTACCACCGAGCGTGAGCGTCGCCGGATCCACCGCCAGCGGCGCAAGTCTGCCTGAGGCGGCACCCCGTCGGTTCGGACGAGCGAGGCGAGGCCGGCGATCCCGTGCGGGCTGGGCACCTCGAGCCCGAAGGCAGAGCTACCGACCGGGCCGAACTCCCGGCTCCGGGGGCTGACCGGCGGATCGGCCCGGTGGTGGCGAGCGTGGCGGCCCACACCCCGGCCGATGAGCGGGAGGAGCTGTCCCGGTCCATCATCCTGGCCGAACTGGTCCGCTTGGACGATCCCCTCGACGAGGCTGCCGATCTGACTCACGTC
This sequence comes from uncultured Acidimicrobiaceae bacterium, assembly GCA_963817985.1. GTDB lineage: Bacteria > Actinomycetota > Acidimicrobiia > Acidimicrobiales > RAAP-2 > Bog-756. Next base: position 82,073 of record CAWFQI010000014.1, read on the forward strand.
ACCGCCTCGGCCATCGTCGTCGGGCCGGGCGGGGTGGTCCTCCACCGTCATCGGCGGCTCCACCGGTGGTTGCAGCCCGGTGGGCATGTCGAGGCAGGCGAGATGCCTTCGGATGCTGCGCTGCGCGAGGTCGCCGAGGAGACCGGGATCCCCGGAGCCCATCCCCGGAGCGGCCCGACGCTCGTCCATGTCGATGTGCACACTGCAGCGAGGAGCCACGTCCACCTGGATCTCCGGTACCTGGTCCTGGCCCCTGACGTTCCTCCGTCGCCGGGGCCGGGGGAGAGCCAGGATGTGGCCTGGTTCAGCTGGGAGGCCGCCTTTGAGATGGCGGACGACGCGCTGGCAGGGGGCCTGCGCTCGGCCCGTAGGCTGATCGAGGCCGGGGCCGGCGCGAACGCGGGTGCGGTCGATCAACGAGAGGATCCCTGATGGCCGAACCCTTCGACATCCTGATGCAGGTGCAGGATCGCGACACCGTCCTCGACCAGCTGCGCCACCGGCGAGAGGCGTTGCCCGAGCGGGCCGCCCTGGCCGAGATCGCCAACGGTCGGCTGCGTCTGGACCGGTCGATGGCCGAGGTCCTGTCCCACGTGGAGGACCTGGCCGGTCGGCAGCGCCACCTCGAAGAACAGATCGCCGCCACGGCCAAGCGGCGCCACGAGATCGAACAGCGGATGCAGTCAGGCGCGATCACCGCCTCACGCGACCTTCAGGCCATGGATCACGAGGTCGTCCAGCTGGCCGAACGCCAGTCGAACCTGGAAGACGACGAACTGGTGCTGCTGGAAGAGCAGGACCCGCTGGACGCCCGATTGGCCGAGGACCGAAAGGCCCTGGCCGCACTGGAGGTCGAGGCAGCCCGTCTCCAGGCCGTGATCGCCGAGGCCGAACAGGAGATCGATACGGCGATAGCCGTCGAAGTCGAGGCGCGTGACAAGCTGTTCCCCGATCTACCGCCCGAGCTCGCCGAGCGGTACGAGGTCCTCCGATCCCATCTCGGAGGGGTCGGGGCGGCGCGCCTGGTGGGCAACCGGTGCGACGGCTGCCACCTGACCTTGCCGTCGGTGGAGGTGGAGCGGATCCGTCGGCTGCCCCCGGACGAGTTCGCCACCTGTCCCCAGTGCGACCGCATCCTTGTGCACTGAGCCTGAGCGTCCGGAGAGGTAGCGATGCTGATTCTGGTCCGCCACGGTGAGTCGACGGGCAATGCCGACGGGCTCCTGCTCGGCCGTATCGACGCACCGCTGACCGAGCGGGGTCTCGCCCAGGCGGCCTCAGTCGCCCCACTGGTCGCTGACGCCATGCGGGTGATCTCGAGCCCGCTGCAGCGCGCCCGCCGGACGGCCGAGGCGCTCGACACGGGCCTCCCTGTCGAGATCGACGATCGGTGGATCGAGGTGGACTACGGCGAGTTCGACGGACGGCCGCTGCGTTCAGTCCCCGACGAGGTGTGGGTCCGGTGGCGATCAGATCCGGCCTACTGTCCTCCTGGTGGTGAGAGCCTGGCTGAGGCCGGAACCCGGGTGCGCGCCGCGTGCGAGGAGCTGTTTGCCACCGATGGGGAGGGCGCACGGGGGCCGGGCGCGGTGGTGGTGGTCAGCCACGTCTCGCCCATCAAAGCGGCGACCTGCTGGGCCCTCGGCCTCGGGGATGAGGGCGCCTGGCGCCTCTACCTGGCCACCGCCTCGGTCACCTGCATCTCCTGGGGTGCGTCGGGGCCGGTACTGGCCCGGTTCAACGAGACGCCGTGGTTGGGCCGGGAATGATGGCGCACCTGTCCCTTTGAGTGGGGGCCGGGTCAGCTCATGCCGGGTCAGCTCATTGGAGTACCCGGTCGACGGTGAACACGGTGATCTGCTCGGCCCGTGCGGCCGAGTGCCCCGACTCGAAGCGGAGCGCTGACCAGGACTGCCAACCGGTGATCACGTGCAACGTCTCCAGCGCTTCGGAGGCTTGCTCGCCTCGTGCGACGATCTCCGGCCGGAAGCTCACCTCCAGCTGGAGGTGAAGCAGGCGTCGCTGCCGAGCCAGCACCTCGCTGAGGGCCGCCCGTGCCGGCAGACGGGCGTAGGAAGCCCGAAGTGCCGGCCCGAGGGCTTCGAACAGCCGGCGTCGCTGGCGGGCGATCACCCGGATCCTGACCTCGGTTGGACCACGAGCGGGTAGCACCGTCGTCAGTGGCTCGAAGCGGGCGGCCTGGCGCTCGACGGCCAGGGTGAACAGCTGGTCGACGTCGGTGAAGTGATGGAAGATCAGGCGGTTCGAGACGCCGGCGCGGGCCGCCACCTGGGGAGCCGTCGGCGACGGATTGCCGGCGTCGATCAGCTCGATGGTGGAGTCGAGCAGGAAGCTGCGGGTCCGACTCCCTCGGGCCAGCCTGCGATCAGGGGTCGGCTCCGGAGCGGGTGCGACCCCGCGGTCGTCAGGTCCTGCCGTCCGTCGGACTGCCATGCCCCTCTGCCCTTCCGACGCCGACTCGGTGGTCTAGCTCGTCGCCGGCGAAATTATGCGTCAGAACGCAGAAAGGGCAAGTCGAGGGGTATCTGCGACGCCGTTCAGAATGAGGGACGAGGCCGATCGGGGAGGTGGTCCTTGACCAGTTGCCCGCCTTTGAGCACGGCCAACAGGTTGTCCCGGTCGGCCAACAGGCTGAGGTCGGCCAGAGGATCCCCGTCCACCACGAGCAGGTCGGCCAGCTTCCCTGCCGTGACGGTGCCCAGTTCGTGACCCCGGCCCATGAGCTCGGCCCCGTGCTTGGTGGCCCACCGGATGACGTCGAGGGCCGGGATCCCGACGTGGTCTGCGTAGTAGCCGAGCTCCTCGCCGTAGCGGCCGTGGGGCAGCCCGATAGCTCCGTAGTCGTCGCCGAGGACGAGACACATGCCGGCCGCGTTGGCCCGGGGGAGGATCTCGGCCATGGCGTCGATGTCCTCTTTCATGCTGTCGGTGAACCCGAGCGACACCCCGCCCATCGATTCGAGGAATCGGGACGGGAAGAGCATGGACGGCACCACGGGTGTCCCCGAGGCCACGATCCGCTCGATGCATTCGTCATCCATACCGTCGGCGTGGTCGATCACGTCGATGGCGAGGTCGAGAGCCATGTGGATGGCCTCGGTGTTGGCGATGTGGCCCCGGACCTTCACACCACGGAGGTGGGCTGCCTCGATCCCTGCAGCCATCTCCTCCCGGGACATCTCGAGCTGCTCTTTCGGACCGATGGTGCCGTGGCCGCCGGTAACGAACATCTTGATGATCTCTGCGCCCTCTTTGATCTCGGCCCGCACCGACCGGCGGAACTCGTCGGGGCCGTCACTGGGCCGAATGGCACCGAGGGCGCCGATCTCCCAGTGGGGCGGAAAGCTCCGGTCGCCGGCGTGTCCGGTCGTGCTGACGTCGCGGCTGCAGGGAACCAGGCGGGGACCGGGGATCAGGCCGCGTTCGATGGCGACCTTCATGGAGGCGTCGATGGCAAAGGGCGCACCGGCCGAGACCGCACTGGTGAACCCACTCTCGACCAAGAGGGCGAGGCTGTTGACGGCGCGCACGGCCTGAAGCCCCATCGGCTCCTCGAGCCCGAAGGGCGCGGGCACACTTCCGAGGTTGTGATACGTGGCGTGGAAGTGGCAGTTGACCATGCCCGGCATCACCGTGCATCCCGAGGCGTCGACCAGCCGATCGTCGGGTCGGGGGGCGGGGGCCGGCCCGGTTCCGACTTCGGTGATCCGCGTACCGTCCACAACCACGTGGGCGTGATCGAGCACCGTGCGGTCGCCGTCGACCACTATGGCGTTGGTGAGCACCAGACGACTCACGGTTCCACGACCACCTTGATCGCCCCCGACGTGGGTTCGGAGGCGATCCGAAAGGCTTCAGGTGCCTCGTCCAGCGGGAACCGGTGGGTGATCAGGACCCGAGCGAGATCAGGGAGTTCGCTCAGCAGGCCGACCGCCTCGTCGAACTCGGAGACGCCGTGGTGGTGGCCGTAGGTGAACGCGGGCACCACCATGACCTCTTTCATCAACAGGGCCATCCCGATCGTCACCGGCTGCCAGAAACTGGCGAGGATGCCCAGGGTGCCTCCCGGCCGGACCAGGGAGGTGGCCTGGTCCACCGAGCTCTGTGTCCCGGCGGCGTCGAGCACGATGTCGTAATCGGTACCGGCAGCCTGCCGGGCACCGAGCCGGTCGGCGGCCACCTGGCGCTCGGGCCGGTTGGCTTGTGCTTCCACCGTGGCGCCGAGACGGCGCGCCGCGGCCATGGCGCACAGTCCGATCGGCCCGCCTCCGATGACCAGCACCCGAGCACCGGGTCCGACACCGGCCCGATGCACGCCGTGGAGGGCCACGGCCAGTGGCTCCACCAGGCAAGCCACGTCCAGTCCCAGTGCGTCGGGGAGGGGAACGACACAGGAGGAATCGACCCAGACCTCGTCGGCCAGGCCACCGTCGAGGGTCGTCCCGTACATCGCCCCGAGAACCGACGTGCACTGTTGGGGCATCCCGGCCCGGCACCGGGCGCACCGACCGCAGCGGACCGCTGGGAGCACGGCCACCGGTGATCCGTCATCCAAACGACCACAGAACTCGTGGCCGAGCGTCACCGGCGAGGGACCGAAGGAGAGCATGTGGAGATCGGATCCACAGATACCCGAGGTGGCCACGGTCACCCGGGTGCCCGTGGTGACGGGGTCCGGGATCTCCAGCACCCGTACCCCGTCCGGGGTGTTCTTCACGCCCCGCATCCCGCTAGGTGTCCACGGCCAGTGGGCGGGCCGGCCCCTGGCGTCGGTGGCGGCGGGTGGGCATGAACTGGTCCAGCCCTAGGGGCCCTCCGGTCGGTCTCATTGGCCGCGTCCCGTCACGGCCTGCAAGCTAACAGCCGACGCCAGCGATGTGCCGGGACGGCGATAGGGAGTGGTCTCGAACGGGCTCCAGGTGGCCAGGGGAACATCCTGGTCGTTCCCGCCGTTGTCCAAGGCGCGGCCGTTGGGGCCGCTCACGACGGACCGGTGTCGGAGAGCAGGAGGCGCATCATGGTGACCCAGTTGATCAAGCCGCTGTACACGGCCTCGGCAACGGCAGTTGGCGGGCGGGACGGTCACGTGCGGAGCGCGGATGGCCAGCTCGACGTGGACGTCCGACCACCGGTGGAGATGGGTGGGGCAGGAGGAGGTACGAATCCCGAAGAGCTGTTCGCCGCCGGCTACGCCGCTTGCTTCCAGAGCGCGCTCGCCGTCGTGGCCCGCAGGCAGAAGGTGAGTGTGGAGGGATCCACCGTGACCGGAAAGGTGACCATCGGAACCGCCGAGGGTGGGGCGTTCGGCCTGGCCGTGGAGTTGGAGGTGCACATCCCCGAGGTGGACGATGCCACTACGACGGCGTTGGTCGAGGCCGCCCATCAGGTCTGCCCCTACAGCAACGCCACCCGGGGCAATATCGCTGTCACCCTGGTGACCAGTTGATAGCCACACGAGACCCGGGGCTTGCCGGGTCGAGGTCCAGTGCTCGTCGCATCCGAGCGAGCACTTCCGAGTCGGGCGTTCGGGTCATCTGGTAGCCGTTGGGGTCTTCGGATCGATCCCGAACAGCCCCACCTCTGCCCCGAGGTCCTCGGGTACGAGGGTCGGTGTGTCCCGGTTGAGCACCTCGCCACGGAAGAACGGAGGCCTGATGGCGGCGTAGACGAACATGAGGACCAGACCCAAGACGAGGGCGAAGAAGTCGATCAGGAAGACACCGCCGATATGCCAGTGGGGCCAGAAGGTCATCTGCCACCCGGTGTAGCTGTTCACCGGCTGCCAGTAGAACCAGAGGTTGTAGCCCAACGCTGCCCACAGCATCACGCCTCCGGCCACCGGCAGGATTCCCCGGAGCCACAGGTTCCGGGCGCTCTCGCCGAGCGTCGCCCGGTAGTACCAGGCACACGAGATCCCGGTGAGGCCGTAGTAGAAGGCGATCATCACGCCGAGCGCCGACACGGCGTCGGCAATGACCGATCCGGCGGAGATGTAGTTCATGATCACGTAGAGGATGATCGACACAGCCCCCATGACCACCGTCGAGACGGTCGGGGTGAGGAAGCGCTTGTGGATCTTGGAGAACGCACCCGGGATGGCCTTGTAGACGCCCATGGCCAGGGTGGTGCGGGCCGTCGGGAGGATGGTGGTCTGGGTCGAGGCGGCGGCCGAGCTCAGCACCATCAACAACAGGAGATGGAACAGGACGCTGCCGAAGGTGGAGGTCCCGAAGACGGAGTGCCCGAGGGCGTAGAAGACGTCGTTGGAGTTGGCGGGATTGCCCAGCCCGATGCCCGTGGTGCCGATGCCGGCATAGGACTGGGTGGAGAGCACCACGATCACGTAGGTGACGAGCAGCACCAGGGTCGAGAGGACCGCCGCCCGACCCGGCACCGTCGCCGGGTCGGCGGTCTCCTCGTTCACCGACACCGTGGTGTCCCAGCCCCAGTAGATGAAGAGCATCAACAGGACGCCGTTGATGAATGCCGATGCCGAAGGGATCTTGAACGGGTTGAACCAGCTCGCCGACGGCGTCAGGTGGCCGAGCGGTGCGCTGCCGTTGCCCACCTTCACCAACATCCATACCGAGAGCACGAGCAGCATGGTCAGTTCGATGCCCAAGAGGGCCTTTTGGAAGTTCGCCGATACCTCGATCCCGACGTAACAGATCGCTGTCATGATGACGATCCACATGATGCCGACGAGAAGGACCCAGCCGCTGCTGGGGTTCTGGCCGATCCCGTTGGCATTGAACAGGAGAAACACGTACTGGCCAGCTACCTGGGCCAGGCTGGCCATGACCAGCACGTCGGCGGCCACGATGGCCCATCCCCCCAGCCAGCCCGTCTTCGGCCCGAATGTTCGAACTCCCCAGGTGAAGGTAGTGCCGCAGTCCGGGTCGGCGTTGTTCAACTCTTTGTACCCGTAGGCGATCAGCAGCATGGGGATGAAGGCGATGATCGTGACGATCGGGGACTGCAGGCCGATGGCGACGACGACAAAGCCGAGCGTGGCGGCCAGGCTGTACGCCGGCGCGGTGGAGGCCACCCCCACCACCGTGCTGGAGATGAGACCGAGGGCTCCCGACTTCAGCCCCTTCTCCTGGCGCTCCGTGGTTGGGAGTGGCGTTGCTTCAGTGACCATGGTCGAGCCTCACTCTCTCTTCACCGGCCGCTTCGGTGCCTGCGGGTGGACGTTGGTACTACGGACGACATGATGACACCGGCCTTCGGCCGACGGGAACTCGCACGAGATCCGGATTGCTCGACACCCCCATGGACGAAACCGATTCCATTTCGGTGCCGGAGCTCACCGGGCGGGTGCGGGTCCAAGATGGTCACCGGTCCTCTGGCATCCGAGGCGCAGGGAGATCCGAGGGAGCTCGGACCGACTCCGAGGAGCATCTCGGCCTAACTGCGTGGCTGATCGCTTAGGACGGCAAAGGTCGTGGAGATCAGACCGACGAGCCCATCGATCTCCTGGAAGATGACCCTCAGATTCGGACCATTGGGATTTCCCGACTCCAGTTCGAAGAGACGGGCCAGTACTCGGGTGGAACGAAGGGTACGGCGTAGGCGCTCATCGATCTCGGCCAGCGGGCACAGGTTGTCCGCCATCCACAGACGAGCATCTCGCTCCGACGAGGCCAGCTGATCGCTGGCCGAGAGCAGTGCCGATGGCCCATTGGCGGCCGACTGCTCGGCTACGGACAAGCTGGCCAACATCCGCTGGAATATCGGGGAAACCTGCGCTTCCCACAGATCGATGTCCTCGAATCTGGTCACTTGATCCGCATCCCTTCGGTCAAGCCCCTACGGGACGCTAGGTCGGTTTGGTGCTGCCGTCTAGAGGTTATTTGCAACTCACGGTAGCGAATTCCGACTCGTCGAGGTGGGTCTCGTCATGTCCGCTGACCTCGAGAGGGCATGGACCCACGCAGACCCGTCACTACGAAATCCCAGTTCAACGTCGTCAAGCGGCGAGGCCGTCACCGGCAATTCAGCTGACGCGTCGGCACTCGGTCGGGTCCGATGACATGGCCTCGACCGTTTCGATGATTTCGACCTAGCGGATGGGTAGCGTGGCGGCGTGCTGGTGTTCGTCCATGGAGTTCCCGAGACCGCCGACCTTTGGACGAAGGTGAGGGCGCTGATGGACGATGAGTCGATAGCTCTCTCGATGCCCGGATTCGGGTGTGAACGACCCGAAGGGTTCGGCGCGACCAAAGACGACTATGTGCATTGGCTGCTCGGGGAACTCGACCGGATCGACGGCCCCATCGATCTGGTCGGGCACGATTGGGGTGCGGGACTGACCTACCGGGTGGCCACAGCTCACGGCGACCGTCTCCGATCGTGGGCTGCCGACGTGGGCAATGTCATGCATCCGAGGTACGAGTGGCACGACTTCGCCAAGATCTGGCAGAGCCCAGGTGATGGTGAGTCGTTCTTTCGGGACCAGCTGAGCTCCCCGCTCGAGGGACAGGCCCAGGTGTTCGAAGCCCTGGGGGTGGAGCACGACGATGCTCTGGCCATGGCGAGGTGGGCCGACGAGACCATGGGCGAGTGCATCTTGGACCTCTACCGGTCGGCCACGCCGAACCCCTATGCCGACTGGAGCGACGCCTGGTGCATCACGACCGCACCCGGTCTCGTGCTCTGTCCCACCGACGATCCCTTCGGCGATGCCCTCTTGTCCCGAGAAGTCGCCGACACGTTGGGTGCCCGGCACGAGCTCGTGTCTGGAGTGGGACACTGGTGGGCCCTCCAGGCGCCCGACGATGCTGCAACCTTGCTTCGGGAGTTCCACGCCTCCGTCGAGTGACCGGTCTCCGGCGGCGTGGGCTACGACGATGGCTAGCGTGGATCCCGTGCCCACCGACGATCCACCCCGAACGACGTGGCGGAACTATCTGGGTCCCGTGATCCTCACGCCGCGGCGCCGTCTGTGGAACAGGGTCCTGCTCTTGGTGTGGATCGTCGCCACCATCGGGGCTCTGGCCACTGGTCGCTTCGACATCGTGTGGCTCCCGCTGGTGGGGGTGGTCACCTCGTCAGTGCTACTCGTGCGGGACCGGGCCGGTCAGCGCCGTTCGGTGGAGACCTGAGGGTCGAATCAGGGAGGTCCCGACGCGGCTACGAGCAGTAGGCGCGCGAACTGGCGTTTCAGACGGGCAGTTGATGGATGCGCAGCTGCACTCGCCGCATCTGTGAGCGTAGGGTGAGGCCCCGGAGGGTGTAGTAGTCGACGCCCAGGTAGGCCATGACTGCACTGTCGAACGTCGATCCGGTGTCGGCCCGATCGAGGGCCCAGTCAATGAACTGCTCGGCGGTTGCTCCCAAGGAAGAGGCTGCCTGAGGCACCGAGTGGCCGTGCTCGGTCATCGCCAAGGTCAAGGCTTCGCCGAGGGTCTGCAGTCTCACCGGAGTGGGGCCGACGGCGCGGGATTCGTTGGGCCACTGAGGGACCGGGGGCGCCACGTAGTCATCGACGTGATGCCGGGCCCACTCCTCGTACTGAGGCACACGCTTCGAAGAGCTTCCCGGGCGCCCAGCCACGCCAGACTCCCACCAGATGATCCGCTTCCGTCGCCTCATTGCCTACCCCTCGTTCCTGCAGCGTGCACCGAGCACGCAGTACCCGCTAGACGCGGGAGCGCTTCATTGCGCCCGCACGGGACCCTTCGTTGAGCCATCTCAGGCAGAGATGGGGAAGGGTGTCAACGGCGCCTCCGCCATTCGGCACGGGTTGTGGCCATGTGTTCACGCCGCGTCGACAAACCGTGCTCGAAAGCGGCATACGGGCCGGTCAGAGCCGTAGATGCCGACCAGTGGAGCGAGGCCAGGACCGACAGCTGATGGGCGCAGGGCGGGCTGCAAATCCAACGGTCCAGGGTCGATTCTTCCGGGCCGAGTCGTCCACGCTCGGTCGCCAGGACACGACGACGTAGGGTTGCCCGCGAGCCGGCCGCATCCGCAGAGCTGAAGGTGGCTGTGGTAGTTCGAGGGGCGATCAGACAGAGCGCGGCGACGAGCGAACAGGGAGCGAACACCATGGACGGAACGGTGCTGACCGTCGAACGGCTGATTCGGGCGAGCCCCGAGGTGATCTTCGATGTCCTGGCCGATCCGGCCAACCATTCACTGATCGACGGCTCGGGGATGCTGCAGGGGGCCAACGGTGAGGCGTCGCAGCGACTGGCCCTGGGCACGACCTTCGGCATGTCGATGAAGATGGGCGTCCACTACTCGACCGTGAGCACCGTGGTCGAGTTCGAGGAGAACCGGCTCATCGCCTGGCAGACCGGGCCCAAAGGCAGGCTGGAGCGTTATGTGGCCGGCAGAATCTGGCGCTACGAACTGGACCCCCGAGGCGAGAGCACGCTCGTGCGGGAGAGTTGGGACATCACCACGGATCATCAGCGGACGCTGTTGAAACTGGGTGACCTCTGGTCGGGCAAGACCCGCCGGGACATGGAGCTCACCCTGGCCCGCCTCGACACCCTGGTCACAGCGCCCACCTCGTCCACCGGTGAAGAAGCCGGCTGACTCGTCAGAGGTGGGAGGCAATCACCGTTGCCTGGTGCTCGGTGAAACCGCTGATCTGAAACCGCCCGTCGAACGAGGTGAAGGACCGCTGGGTGGGTTCGGTGATGGGGGCCGAGACGACCTGACCATCGATGACCACGCCGACGATGGCGTGGAACTGGTCAGAGGCCAGCGCGTCCCACTGGGCTGAGCCCCGGGCGGTCAGCGTCACGTCGACCGACCACTGCCCGCCGGAGTGGGTGACCCGGGCCGCGGCCACGGCACCCCGATCGAGACCTACCGGGCCCACGACGTAGCGGACGCTTGTCTCGCCGGGACGTCCCGGGAGTAGGGCCTCCCATTTGGGGTGGGTGGTCGACGAGGGCGTAGTCGGATAGGTGGCGAACTGTGGGTCCGGTTGGACGTTGGTGTCCGAGGAGTAACCGTTCACGTTGATCGAGTCGGGCACGACCCCGATATTCGTCGCCGTCAACCGCGAGTCCGGCGCGCAGACCGGCGGCGGCCCGGGCGCCGGCGACTGCCCTGCGGGCACCGAGTAGGCCGGCGCATAACAGAGGACGGGTCGGAGGCTGAAGGCTGCAGCGCTATCGACTGCCGTCGAGGCGGCGGGCAGCGGGGGAGGGGTAGCCGGCCTGACTGTCCCCCCGCCGTGCGTGGACACGACGAAGCCGGTGATCGCCACCAGAACCGCTACGACCGCGGTGGTGATACCCGTGATGAACCAGCGACGTCGACGGCGACGCCTGGCTTCTTCGAAGAGGAGTTGAGCGCCGTCGACCTCTGGGCGGTGGTGGGGAAGGTCCGTGATGGTCATCGGAGTGGCCCGGGACGGTCCATGGGACTACTATGACTAGCACCATGTTCCCTGTCAAGGTCGACCGTTCCGAACCCCTGGCCCTCCACGACCAGGTGGCTGCCCAGATCCGGCGGGCAATTGCTGACGGTGAGGCCGGCCCGGGAGAACGGCTGCCCCTGGCCAAGGACATGGGGGCCATTCTGGGCGTGAACAAGAACACCGTGCTCCGCGCCCTGCGGATCCTCAGGGATGAGGGCCTCCTCGATTTCCAACGAGGCCGTGGCATCACCGTGGCCGGGACACCCGAACGGGGTGCCGTGGTCAAGAGGATTCGGGACATGGTCGAGTTCTGTCGCAGCCAGGGCTACCGACCCGATGAGGTCGTGCGCATCATCGAGGAGTTGTCGTGATCGTCGGACGTCGTGGAGGCACCGCCCTGAGCGAGGGCACGGCGCACTCGAGGGCGATCGGTTACCCTCACCTGCGTGGAGCTGGTCGACCTGCCGGACTTCGGGCCTGACGATTATGCCGAGATCGTCGATGGTGAAGAGGACCCCTTCGGAACGGAACATCTTGGTATCGAGTGGGGTCCCAAGGACCACCATGTTGGGCTGAGAGACGACGGCCGCCTGGTTGCTCATGCGGGGTGGCTCACGACCGGTGCACGCATGGGCGGTGGGGAGACCTCCGAGGTACTTGGACTGGGTGGTGTGATGCTCCATCGTCGCTATCGGGGCGATGGCCTGGGCCGGGTAGTTGTGGCCGGGGCGATGGATCGCATGCGGGCACAGGCGGAGACGATTGCCGTGTTGTTCTGCCGGCCGGAGCGGCTGCGGTTCTATGGGAATCTCGGATGGACTCCGGTCGCAGAGGATGTGACTGTTGGCCAGCCCGGTGGATCGATCGTCATGCCCCTTCGCACCTGCTGGCTTCCGCTCGCCGAGGGGGTCTCCCTGCCCGCCGGGCCTATCGAGTTCCCGGGCTTGCCGTTCTGACGAGCGGCCCCTACGGCGGCCGGAACCTGGGCGAGCGCGGTTAGTCAACCAGTCGGGCGGGGAATCCACCCCTGCTGATCGGTCCCCATCGGACAGGATCGATGCGTATGAGCGATTTGTCCTGATCGACCATGGCCTGTCGGTACTCGTCCCAATCGGGATGTTCACCGCTGATCGATCGAAAGTACTGCATGAGGCCCTCGACGGCTTCGGGGACATCGCTCACGGTGGCCTGTCCGGATACCTGGACCCACTCCCCGCTGAAGCCGTCGGAGAGGACACATACCGAGGCCTCAGGCCGGAGGCGCAGGTTACGCGTCTTCGCCCGCTCGGGATAGGTGGCGATGAGGATCGCCCCTTGCGGATCGACGCCCATGGTCACCGGTGACATCTGCGGGGTCCCGTCGGCCCGCTGGGTGGCGAGAACGGCCTGGTGTCTTGGACGCATGAACTCGACCAGGTGTTCTCGATCGACCACCGTGTTGGTCGCAACCGTACGGGCCATCCGAGGGACCGTAGCATCGGCTCGGAGTTTGTCTTCATTGGTTTCAGCGACGGCTCGCCCAACGCTGAGTCTCCCGGTGGCGGGCGGCACCCCGCCCTTGAGTGCGGCCAGCTGAGGTTCGAGGCATCCATGTCAGACTGAGTCCATGAGGCGGGTGCTTCCTTGGGCGCTGCTGGGACTCGTGATTGTGGCCGGAGCCATCGGTGCAGGCCTGGGCCTTTCCGGGGGGTCAACCATCACCCCGGGTGAAACGAACCTGTCGGAGGTCATCGCCGCCACCCGTGCAGCCGGCACCGCCCGGTTCACCTTTTCGTCCGTGAGCAGCAGTCCAAACCCCCAGCACCGTTCCATCTCGCTCGGTAGGGGGGTGGTCAACTTTCGTACCAACTCCATGAGTACCGACCAGCGAGATCAGGACCGCGGACAGCTCCGGGCGTGGCGGCGCAGGACCCCAAGCTGGTTCGACGACCATGTTGGACGACCAAACATTCATCGGACGAACGTTCTTTGCTCGCCTCGGACTCGAAGGTGAGTATTCCGCCAGTCCGTGGGTCGAGGGTCACTTTCCCCCAGGCTCCTACGGTTCGTTGGGCGTACTCGATGAAATCGATCCCATTGGTTCATTTGAGAATGACGTCGGGGTTCGTGGAACGAAGGTCCAGTCCACCGGGACAGCGATAGTGGGAGAGGAATCGGCAACGAGGTACCGAGTGTCGCTCCCTGCATGTCCGACGAAGAACACCTCCATGGGGTTCCGCGACACCATCGGTCCAGTGGATCTCTGGGTCGACAGGCACGGCCGGCTCGTCCAGGTGAGAAACGTTGTGCGGGTCATAAGCCCAACAGGATCAGAGCCTGTGCGGACCACGATCACCAGCACGATTCGACTCTTCGACTTTGGCGTGCCGGCAACGATTGAGGCGCCCAAGGTGCCGCCTGCTCACAGACAGAGTGCTATTGCCTTCCTCGCCCTATCGCCCAAGGGTTGCGCTAGCGGAGCCTGATCGCCTTCGTACCACTCACACTCCTCTCTGGGGCCGCAAGCCGGAATGTAGGCGGGACGCGCTTCGAGATGGTCTCTGACCTGAGCATTTCCTCGAGAGCGCCTTCTGTCCCCAGAACGTCTCCGAAACCCCGGCGAACAAGGCTGCCTGCAGCTGCTGCCTGGTAGCCGGACCACACACGAGCTCCCGCACGGCCGCGTTGGCCATCGGCATATCCGGCTGGCCGACTTTTGACTGTCCCCGACCGGCACCCTCGGGGATACCCCTGCCGCCCTCGGCGTATATGATGAAATAGCAAATTCATACAATATAGGAGGTGCGATCATGGCCACCAACTACGTGATGAAGGTTTCCACCAACGGACAGGTTTCGATACCCGCCGAAGCGCGGGCACGTTGGAACGCCGATCAGGTCGTCGTCGTTGACCTCGGGGACCGAGTGGTCCTACGGCCGCTGCCGGCTGACCCTGTGGGGGAACTCCGAGGCAAGTACAAGAGGCGCGGTCCGAGCAGTGAGCGCAGCCGTCGCCAGTCGAAGAGCGACGACGCAGCCCGCGAGCGCCAGAAGTGATCGTCCTTGACTCTTATGCCGTTCTCGCCCTACTCAATGGTGAACCGGCGGCCATCCCGGTCCAACACCTCGTGGAGAACGAGGAGGATGCTTTGCTGACGTCTCTCGGTGTCGCTGAAGTGCTCGATCACCTCGTGCGCCTCGCCGATGCCGAGGACGATGAGGCCGTACTCGATCTAGCTCAGCTCGGACTGATGTCGCCGGCGGCAGTCGAAGCCGATCTAGGCGCCAAAGCCGGACTGCTCCACGCTCGCCACTATCACCGCAAGAACCGAGCCGTCAGCTTGGCCGACTGCGTGGCGGCCGAAACCTCACGACAATTGGACTGTCGGCTCGCTTCGGCAGATCCGCACCTACTCGATATGTGCCGCGACGAACGCATTGACGTCATTCCGCTGCCGGACAGCGCATCACGCATCTGGTCGCCCTGACCGCCGGCTTGGAGCGCAGCCGATTATCGGCGGCTGCACTTCGGAATGCCACAGCCTGGCCTACCTGCCCCCCTGATGCGTCATCATGTGCGCGGTTTTCGATTTGCGTCGATCCGCCTCAACCCCGAGACGCAATCCTGTCTGCGTACCGCTTCATGCCGACGTCCCATCCATCTGGAGAGCCCACCGCACCGTGCATCTGCTCCCAGCCGTCACCGTGCCGCTCGATGTGCCGGTGCTCAAGCTCTACCCGGGTTCGTCCTTCGCCGTCTGCAGTGAACGTCACCTCGATCTCGCTGGTCCGTCCGGGATCGGACTCCACCTGCCACGCAAGGCTGATGTCCCAAGTGAACACAACTCGGTGTGGGGGGTCATAGGCGAGCACACGAGCCCAACGGCACTCCGACCCGTCGACTCCCCGGTCGATGATCGAGCCGCCCACTCTGGGCTCGAACTCCATGGAAGCCAGTTCCGCTTGAAGGATGTGGTGGTCCGGGGGCCACCAGCCGGCGATGTCGTCGGTGAACACGGCGAACGCCCGGTCGACTGTTCGCGTCGACGATGATCGAAGACCGGACGGGGGGGCTCTGAATGTCAGGCATCACTAGCTCCTATTGGGACTCGACTCGGTTCTTGTACGAGAGAAGAGCGACGCCCCAGAACCGGTCGAGGTAGTCGCGCAGTTCAGTGACGCCACGGGGATCCACTGCATAGACCCGCCGAGAGCCCTCGGGGGTGCTCCCTACCAACCCAGCATCCTTCAGCACCTTCAGGTGTTGAGAAACGGCCGAGCGGCTCACCGGTACCTTCGCCGCCAGCTCGCCCACGGCAGCCGGATGCTCTCCCAGGTGCTCGAAGATCGCACGACGGGTCGGATCGGCGAGGGCGGCAAATATATTGGTGTTAGTCATCACTAACCGTTAGTGTTCACTAATATAATGAGACCGTCAAGGCCTACCCGCTCGGTCCGTTGCGCCGTAATCGCCAATCTCTAAGCAGGTCGTCTTTGCCTCAAAATGCCGGGCGAGCGGCGCTTCTTGGCACTGGAAGGAGGCTGGTATCAGCAAAGTCGCCGCCCGATGGTTTCTACGTACCTCGAGCCGACACCCTGACCGAGACCCAAGAGGTACACGACAGTGCTAAGGCACCGGAGTTGCGTCCCCTCGTGGTGATCACGCTCTTTAACTATGTTCGCGCAAGTTCCCTACTACTCCCATAACGACTTCACGTCGGCGCACCCACTGCCCGGGTTGAGAGCCGTCGCGCTTCTTGGGATGACACTGGCGTGGTTCGTCATCGGACTTGTTGGCTATCGCGGCAGAAGGGCTGGGGCTATTGGCTCCTCGTCTCCTACCTGCTGGTCGAAGCCGTGTTTTATCTCGAGACAATTGTTAGCGGGATCTTCATCCCGCAACTCCGCAACCACACGTTGTTGATCGATGTCGTCTTCGTGATCGGGTACGCGTCGGGGCTCGTTTCCTCCTACTACGCCTACCGACTTCTTCGTATTCGGCGGATTTTGGAAGTCCGTCGTCTAAATACTTCCGAGCGTCCCCGAACGCCGGATAGATGCAACCAGAATCAGCAACCGACAGAGCGCCCATCCCGACCGCTGCGTAGTGTGTGGCGATGTCAAGGCTCGGCGTCGTCACTAGATCCGTGCTCGTTGTCCTGGCAACGTCGTTGGCGGTGGCAAGCTGCTCATCCGCACCGACTGGGACTGAGCTGGCGATGTCTGGCCAAGTGATGTTCCGATAAATCTGACGACCTGCACTCTGAATAGTTCCGGCACTCAGGTCGTGGCGACAGGGACATTTCCTCATCCCCTGGAATACCCGAGCCAGGCCACTCCTAGCTCAACCACGCCCGACCTCGCCCCTTTTCAGCTCAGCCTGATGGTCGAGAACGGCAACGCCAAGGTTTTCGGGGTTAAGAATCTGCCCATGGACTTGGGCGCAACCTCTTGGAAGATCACGGCGCCAGTCAAACCAGGGTCGAAGCCAACAGAGTGCGTGGTCTCGATTCAATCCACCTCGTACTAGTCGAACTCACCCTGTCCCCAAACGCCGGGTAGGCATCACGTCCGGACGTCGATCCCAGCTTCCACGCCACGCGGAGGCGCAGTACTAGGAAGGCGGCCGGTTCTGGTCCGCCCGGCGCACCAGTACGGCGCGTTCACCTGCATTCGCCGAACGTGCCGCCGCCTCGGTGAACGCGGCCATCGCCTGATCGTGCCGACCAGCCCGCTCAAGCAGGTCTCCACGCACGCTCGGCACCAAGGGTGACTCGCCGAGCACGTCGTCGCGTACCTCATTCAGGACGGCAAGACCGGCGTCGGCACCGAAGGCCCGACCGTGGGCGACCGCCCGGTTGACCTCAACGACCGGTCCCGGCACGGTGCGGGACAGGACGTCGTAGAGGGCTGCGATCCGGTGCCAGTCCGTCTCCTCTGCGCGCTTCGCGCGGGCGTGCTGTGCCGCGATCAGGGCCTGCAGGAAGTAACGCCCGACCGGGGCCCCGGCCGCGGCCAACTCTTCCGCTCCCTCCAGTGCCGCCAGGCCCCGCCGGACGCGCACCTGATCCCAGAGGCTACGGTCCTGTTCCTCCAGCAGGACCGGGATCCCGTGCTCGTCGAGGCGGGCCGCCATCCGCGAGCCCTGGATCTCGAGGAGGGCCTCCAGAGCGAGCACTTCGGGTTCGTCGGGAGTGAGGTCGACCAGCATTCGCGCCAGCCGGATCGCCTCGTCCACGAGGTCCGGGCGCATCCAGTCCTCACCCGTGGTGGCCGTGTACCCCTCGTTGAAGATCAGGTAGATGACCGCCATCACGTCGTCGAGCCGCTCGGTCCGTTCGGCTCCCACCGGCAGCTCGAACTCGGCGTGGGCCTCAGACAGCGTCTTCTTCGCCCGGGAGATCCGTTGCCCCATGGTGGACTCGGTGACGAGGAAACCTCGGGCGATCTCGGCCGTGGTGAGGCCGCCGACGAGCCGCAGGGTCAGCGCCGCCCGTGACTCGGGCGTCAACGCCGGATTGCAGGACAGGAATACGAGGCGGAGGACGTCGTCCTCGATGAAGTCGACCTGACTTTCGACGTCGGGCACCGCCGCCGCTTGCCTGTCGCTGGCATGTCCCAGCTCGGCGAGCTTGCGGCGCATGGTCTCGGTGCGCCGGAAGTGGTCGACGGCTCGGCGCTTCGCCACGGTCATGAGCCATGCGATGGGATTGTCCGGCACGCCCGTCTCCGGCCACTGCTCGAGCGCGGCGACCAGGGCGTCCTGGGCCAAGTCCTCGGCGAGGCTCACGTCGCGAGTCATCCGTGTGAGGGCTGCTACGAGCCGGGCGGACTCGGCCCGCCAGGCGGCATAGACGGCCCCGTTGGGGTCGTCGGGACGGGTCCGGGCCGGCACCACCTCAGCGTAGTGATACCGGCTCAGACCTCCCGCCCTTCCGCCCACTGCCGCCGCTGGCAGGCTGAGCACGGACGAATGCGGCGTCAGGCGTCGGGCGCCTCCGGGCCGGTCGAGATCTGGCGCAGCGTGGAGATCACCGTAACCTCGGGCCAATGCTTGGCATGGAGCTCGGCGAAGGACTGCTGGTCCTCGGCGGCCTCCTCGAGACTCGGGTATTCCATGATGGCCCAACCGCCGACGACCTCCTTGGCCTCGGAGTATGGCCCGTCGACACGGGTGACCTCGCCCTGGCGGACGACGTAGTTCACCGCGTCCTCCGTCCCGTAGAGACCGCCACCGTCGAGGAAGATCCCCTTGCTGGCCCGCTCACCGATGTACTCGTCCATCGCGTCGAACAACGCCTGTGGCGGTGTCCCGACACCCTCTTCCATCCTCACGAATCCCATGAATCGGGGCATGTCGATCACTCCTTTTCCTTTGTGGTTGGTGAACTTCTCGCCAATGAGTCGAACGGGGATGCCATTCTTCGACATCGATCACCGAATTTCTTCGGATTCACAGTACGAGCACGGCCGAACGGCGTGTGTCGGCTTCCCGACCGTCCGGCAGGAGGTGCGCCGTCGTGGAAGCAGGTGCTTGCCTGCGCTCTTGCAAGCGGCGCTCCCACGGCTACCAGGCGAAGACTCATCGGTGGGTGTCCCCTATCGCCGGGCGTGTGACAGGACCTACGGATACCGTTCAGGAGACAAAGATTTGCTCCAGACCTCAGGAGGGTACCAAGTGAACAGAGTTCAGGTGTCAACGCCCAGTGCCCCTGCGGCCCTAGGCCCCTACAGTCAGGCAATCGTCGCCGGTGGCTTCGTTTTCTGTTCTGGTACGGTCGGCATCGACCCCCAGTCGGGAGTGCTAGCCGAAGGAATCGCAGAGCAGACAGAACAGGCTTTGATGAACTTGGCCGCCATTCTTGAGGCCTCCGGTTCTTCGATGAGCCAACTCGTCAAGACGACGATCTTTTACGCCAACGTCGACGAGTTCGCAACGATTAACGAGGTCTACGCTCGTCACATGCCCGACCCTCCACCCGCACGGTCGGCGCCGGCGAATGTCGCCTTGCCACGGGGCATCCAGATATCGATCGAAGCGATCGCCCAAGTGGCGTCTGAGTAGCCCATACCGGGTCGATGGCGGTTATCGCCTGTGGCTCATCGGCGCTTCCGGGATACGTGTCGCACCCTGGGG
Source organism: uncultured Acidimicrobiaceae bacterium (assembly GCA_963817985.1). Classification (GTDB taxonomy): domain Bacteria; phylum Actinomycetota; class Acidimicrobiia; order Acidimicrobiales; family RAAP-2; genus Bog-756. The sequence goes on from CAWFQI010000014.1 coordinate 101,592, forward strand.
CTGGGCCGAAAGACCCCTAGTCGGTCCGTCGATACTTAGACATGGGGAATGGCATAGGTTCCGTCCTGCGCAAGCCGATCCCCCCAGGGCGACCCGTCCTCTGGAGATTGCGGGGGCAGTCGTTCTCCTTAGCGCCATCGGCCGCTTGATCCTCTGAAATCACAGCAGGCAAAGCCTCGCCAAGGAGACCACCCCTCCTACTTTTGCAGTCCGATCCGTCGGTCATTGGTACGACCTGCCTGGAGGTGCCAGCACGGGACGAGTCAAGGTCATCAGCATCACCAACAAGCCCATCGTGGCCGGGCATGGGTCTTTCAATGCCTCTGTCGAACTCTGTGTGGGGTCCAGAGAGTTACACGAGATCCGATCCAACTATCTGTTTCAAGCCGTCGATGGTGGCGGCATTCCCGGTCCCGCACCTCCCATTTCTGGTCTTCCAGCGAGCGATTCGATTGAGGCGGGGAAATGCGTCCATTTCTATGATTCATTTGCGACAACGGCGAGTTGGAACCCAACGACACTGGAAGGTGTCTTTTCGCCTGGCGATCGCTGGATGCTCCCAAACCGATAGGCGGGTGCCCCCAACCGGCGGGTCGATGGCCATTATTGACCGGGGCTGATCGGCACTTCGGGGCGTGTGGATAATGACCGTGACGAGACGCAGCGACTCTAGAGTGCTAGCCCATGCGCAACGAGCAACTCCTACGCGGCAAAACGCCTGAATCCCGAGCTTTTGTGGAGCGTGTGCAGCTCGTCATGAATCTGACTGCACGCCTCAACGTCTTGCCGTTCGACGACCTCGACGCCCAGAAATCCATACTCAGTGAAATCTTCGGTAAGCCCATTCCAGACTCACTGTCGATTCTGCCGCCCTTCTACTGCGACTACGGCCTCGGGACTACCTTCGGCGAGAGAGTGTTCGTCAACCAGGGATGCTTCCTCCTCGACCTTGGTGGCATCACGATCGGTGATCGAGTCCTGATCGGTCCCCGGGTAACGCTGAGCACTGCGGGACATCCGGTCGAACTCGATGAGCGCTACGACGGCATCACTCACGCCCCGATCGTTATTGAGGACGAAGTGTGGATCGGCGCTGCCGTCACAATCACGCCCGGAGTGACCATCGGTCGTGGGTCAGTTGTTGGAGCGGGAACGGTAGTGGCGAAGGACGTACCACCTATGAGCGTCGTGACGGGGACCAGCGTGGTCGAACGAAGGCATCTGAGGCCGGCTTCTGGCCCGCGTGCGAACTGAGCCAAGGTCGTTGCGCCCAAAGCGAAGGGTTGTGGAACGCGTCCGCATCAGCGATGCGGACGAGGGCAAACGCTGGTTGCCACGGCACCCGTTTGAAGCGCCGTTATGTGCCCCGGATATACCTTTCGAAGCGAAACCAAGGCCTCTCCCCCTGTACCTCAACGCTGGAATAGTGACCCACTGCGGATTCGGTGGCAGGGGGATCTAACCCAGTCCGCTGAGACTGAGACTGGAGTTCAGCGATCCTGCTCCGTTGTCTCGTCGCGTGATCCGACCGGAACTTCTCCCGTATCGCTTCGGCCACCTTGACTCGGAACTCGCTGGTATCGGTGATCTGAGTCCTCACGATCTTGATGAGAAGGTCACGGACTGCAGATTCACTCGCATGATCGACCAGCCATTCTCCGACCGCTTGGCGGTCAGCTTCAGACAGATCGTGCTGCCCTGTCAGTGCCCCTACGAGTAGCGCAGTCAGGACCACCTCTTGCCCTGAACTGCCTCCTCCATCTCGCTCATCAGACGGAGACCCACTCACCAGAGCGGTGCTCGTCAAGGAAGCTTGGGCTCCAGCGGCTCCGCACGACCGGTGTGTCAAAGCAGAAATCTGGGCTGACCTCAGGAAACCATTGCTCACCTTCTCCGTTCCTTACGAAAAGGGTGTTGAATCCCCAGCGGTTGCAGCCCACCAGTCGATACCCCTTTGACCGCCCGAGCTTCACCAGGGCGCTGAGTGACGCACCGAAGTAGATGTTGTCCGCATGCGATCTTCCCTCCAACGGTGGAAGGGAGAAGTTGGCGGCGTAGGGAACGGTTCTCGCTTCGTTCGGTCCCCACGTCCAGTTGTATTCGGTCACGACGACCCGTGGTTGGACGCAGTCGAGCGCATCCCAGATCCAGTAATCAATGCCGTCGAGATCCAACGAGAACAGGTCAACTTCGTCAGCGAAGCCGTAGCCGGTTATGAGCCCGTTGACATTGTCCCAGTGATCCACGCCTGGGTGACTGTCGGGGGATTCAGGAGGTGTTCGGACCGGATTCGTAGAACTCTTTCCCTACGGAGACGTTGTCTCGTCGCCATCGAAGAGAAGCCCACGCCAGCCACGGTTGATGATGAGGTTGGCGGCATTGCACTCGATCCCATTGCCTGCGCCGATCTCAACCGCCGTCTTGTTCCTGGCCCTAGCAAAGAGAACAGGTACAAGAGGATGCCGTCCTCGCCATTTTGTGAGTACATCCTGAACTCGACATCATCGAAGCTAGGAAGGCTGGCGCCACGCTCGGCCCGTTCCTGGTAGGCCATCGTAAGGAGGATCTGGGTTCCCTGGCTGGCCGTAGCTAAGGCATCGTCGTGGCGACGCCAGTACTCTCCTGCCACCCGGCGAGGTTGTGCTGCACCCCCGAACGACTTGCCACCGTTTTGCCCAGGTGGGTGACATGCTGAGTCAACCAGTCCAGTCGCCGGTCCACAAATGGTCACCTTATTTTCCGCCCTCGCCGCTCGCTTGGTGAATGCTAAGGCCGGGTCGATGTCGGCTATTGGCTCTGGCCGACCGGCACATCTGGGCGTGTGGATAACTCGCCATCGTTTGCCCGGTGACAGCGCCATTACATTTGAGGATTCGGCGCCAAGATGAGCGGCGAGACCGACTGGAGACCATGGGTAAATGAGCGATGGACAAGTTCACGATGCTGATACAGATGCTCTGAAGAGGGCACTGAGGCAGTAGGCA